>JAPOWH010000014.1 GCA_026707735.1 Gammaproteobacteria bacterium
ATGTTGACATCTAGTTCGACCTCGTCGCCGTCATCGCCGCCGGTGGAGAGGCTGGGGTCGTACAGGTGGTAGACTTTGCCGGTGCAGGAGTTCCAGAAGAGGGCATTGAGGACTTCTTCACTATCGCTGTGGCTGTATTGAGCTTTCCATTCGCAGGATTCGGTTGACGTGTCGTCATCGTTGTCTTCGTTGGTATCAACTTCGGTGACGATGATTTCGGTGACGGTGATGTTGACATCTAGTTCGTAATCTTCGACGTTAAAGCGGCCGGTGTGCAGGAAGGGGTCGTACAGGTGATAGATCTTGCCGGTGCAGGAGTTCCAATAGAGGGCATTGAGGCTCCAGAATCCAGAAGAGGAGTCGTTATTGTAATGTTGAAATTTCCATTCACAGGATTCGTTTGACGTGTCGTCATCGTTATCGTCGTTGGATTGAGCTAGCGTGACGCAGCCGATATTGCCAGCGATCAACAGTGTGGCGATGAGTAGAGCGAGTTTATAGTGGCTGGTTACCTGAGTCATGTGATTTTCTCTAAGTTTAGATCCTCTACCACTAGACAAATTGTATGGGAATTACTGCTTCAACTAATCAAGCTCGTTGACTAGGGCAACAGTCGCGTACGCAACACAGATGAGTGCGGTCGAGCAAGCAACAGTCTCTTGTTGACCAATCCAAGAAGGCAGGAATCTGCCTGTCACTCAGCCTAATTGTGATCCTCTGTCCACTTCGAGACAGAACTAGTCAGTCAATCCGTTTCAATCCCATAGGTAGTATACCTGTTTACTTAAAGCAGTAATTCCCATCAATTACCGCAATAGATGGCAAAGATATGTGATGTTTGATACGCTGACGCTTATATAGCAAATTAACTTTCGTATTCAAGCAAGGATGGAGAATACAAGTGCTAGTTCATGAAATGATAGTGTTTGCTGTTTGGATAAACTTGTTTGTAGGGAGTTTAGTTGCTGTGATTTTTTTGCATCTTCGGTGCAAGCGTCATTATTCATATCATTTACTTAAACTCTCAACTTTACTATTTTTTTCGGTCTTCGTATTTGTTGGCGGGGAGAATTACTTTATTCCTGTCAGCAGATCACGTGAAATGCTTGTCTATGAGTTGTTTTCCAATGGAGTCATTACTGATATTTGGAGCATTGGTTTCGTAATTGCTATAGATTTGATTATCTTCGTGGGATTGTGCACTTTCTTCGCAAAAAGAACAAGTGTGCTGATTGGCATCGGCGCCGAAATAGCTCTTTGGATTCTGATTACACAGTTAAGAGTAGTGGTAACTGCATTCTGGAATCCACTTACTGCGTTTTGAGCAGGTCCGCATGGCATTCAATGCGTTTGGAGGCCTATATGTCAACTGAAATGGCTTTCGCTTTGATTCGTGCTTGATTTGTTGCGCGAGATCACCGTGCAAATGCCTTGCATCGGGCTCAATGTAGCGATAGGAAGGATACCGCGAGGAACGATTTTTCATCTCGATGCAGCCCATCGAGATCCCTTTGTGCCAAAACCGGCATAATCTACGTTTTCGATTCTTGACGGACTGAGTGAACAGAGTGAAGGTAGTCCTAGGCATTGTTTGTGCATGCTTGGCGGTGGCTGCAACCGCGGAAACATGGAAGGGATTGGAAGTTCGAGCGGAATACACCGAAGACGATTGTCCATCCTATTCTTCGGTGAGCTCCGACTACCAATACAGTTCTGATTCTGATCTCGTGATCGAGAAGTCACTGGGCGGTTTCTACTCTCCGTACGACAACATCTGGTACGACGAAGCGACAGATGTCGATGTTGAACACATGGTAGCTCGCAAGGAAGCACACGACAGCGGACTGTGCAAGGCTTCTTCCGAAGTACGCTACGCATTTGCCAACGATCTTTTGAACCTCACGCTCTCTACACCTTCGGTGAACCGATCCAAGGGAGCGAGGGATGCTGGGGAATGGCTTCCGGAGAACAACAAATGCTGGTATGTCTTCACTGTGATCCAAGTGAAGAAAAAGTACAAGATGTCGGTTGATTCCGATGAACGAGACGCAATGCAGGATGTCTTGGAAAACTGCACTGCGGATGAAATTTTTCTGGAGCCCCCTGAACAGAATGATCCAGAAAACGCCTAATTCGGTTTGGTCTGCATGAAGTAGCTTGAAGGAACTGTGTCTACTAACTCCCCGATCGAGCGCTATTCTGCAACGCATAGATCTTCCTTTCGCGAACCGTTGTCAATGAAAATCATTGATGCAATTTCGCTCCCGCGCCCACAAGACAACGAGCGATTGCCGAAACCGCCTTTACTAGTCCCGCTGCGGAAATCCACGCAACCTAAAACTTCAACCAAAGCGTCTGGCGGTGGAGTCTCGACCACTGCTGCTGGACCGATTGCAGCCAGACAGCAATCCCGTCATAAGCATTGCACAGAGCAAGAACTAAAGAGATTAACGGGCGCTTTCTATACCGTGGAAAATCCATTCGTTCATCCAGCATTTGCGGGTTGGGCACGAAAAGCAGAGTTGAGGCGGCGAGAAATATTGGAACCCTTTGCTGGAAGCAATAGACTCATACGACACCTGAGGAAGATGGACTTGTGTCGTCGATTTGCTTCATTTGACATTTTTCCAGCTTCGGTCGACGTGCAGCAGCGAGACACACTGAAGTCGTTTCCAACTGGTTATGGCGTTTGTATTACAAATCCTCCCTGGCTTGCAAGGAATAGTGCATCAAAGCGCAGATTGCCATTTCCCGCTACGCGCTATGACAACTTGTACAAACATTGCCTCGATAAGTGTCTTAATCACTGCGACTGGGTCGCGGCGATCATTCCCGAGTCATTCCTGCGTGCCGACGTCTTTCTTGACCGACTGCAGCACTGCATTTCGTTGCCAAACAGATTGTTTCGTGACACTGGACATCCCGCGTGCCTTGCGTTGTTTGGACCTGAACAGTCCACTGATGCACTTGTATGGACCGGAACTAAGAGAGTAGGGTGGCTCAATGAGCTGATCGATCTTCGTCCCAAACCAAGAAAAGACGGGTGCGCAATCAGGTTCAACGAACGAAACGGAAATGTTGGGCTGATCGCGCTGGACAATACGGTTGGTCCGTCTATTCGATTCTGTAAGGTCGAGGAACTTGCTCACTACAACGTCAAACATTCGGGACGGCACATCACCAAGATTCATGTTGATTCGAGATTGGCAGTTGATCGATGGAACCTTGAAATCTACGAATTTCGGCGCAACACCAAAGACGTCCTCATGACCTGCTATAAAGGTGTCAGGCAAGACGGCATGTATCGCAGACGTCTCGATTGGCAACTGGCACGTGGCATCATTCACAATTGTGAGTAGAACGATATCGAGCAGATTGTTCTTGAAGACAGTTTCGTTTCATTGCTTCGACATGTCTTAGTTACTGCCAATGCGACAAGAGGCCTATGTCTCAATTGAATGGAATTGCAAACATGCAGGTAGTAATGTGAATCCACTTGGAGCGCCGCAGAACCCCCTTGGTTTGATGGAGACATTAGTATCGCTGTAAGGTGTTCTGTCTCGGAGGGTTTTCGTCCCACTGATTGCCATCACCAAGATGTCGTCTGGCTTGGTGCACTGCCGCTTGTGGCTGAAGCCTATAGCGAACCTCAGTCTTGTGCAATCACGCGATTCAGTCACTGCTCCTGCATCATTCGTTGCAATGGCGTAGAAGTACTATCGAAAACATTGGAGCCCTTTAAGTGAATTCGGACGCCGTGAGCGCAAAACAAGAGCAGCTAACGTTTTTTCAAATACTGAGACTCTTACGCGACGTGAGGCTCTGGAGGATTTTCGTTCTTGGCATAGCAAGTGGATATCCGTGGGTCATCATTGGTGGAACGATGACCAATTGGCTTCGAGGCGAAGGCATTTCTCGGACAGAAATTGGATTTTTAGGTCTCATATTTCTTGCATACACGTTTAATTTTCTGTGGGCACCCATACTCGATGCCGTGAAAATCCGGTGGTTAAAGGGAATCGGTCAACGAAGATCGTGGATTCTCCTCTGCCAAATCGGCATCGTTGCGTTTACGTTAGTTTTGGCTTTTACAGACCCGCATTTGATGTTTGAATTGTCCCCGAATTTGAGCATTCGCGTATTGGTCTTCATTGCTCTTGGTATAGCAATTTTCTCAGCTACGCAGGACCTTGCCATCGACGCATATCGAGTGACGATTATCGGCCACGATGAGCGAGAAATGATTTGTTTGGGATCTTCGATGGCAACGGCAGGTTGGTTCTGCGGGGCTGGATTTCCTGGTGCGCTACTCCTGTATCTGTCTGGGGCAATTTCATGGCAATGGGTTTATGTTGCTGCAGCTCTACTAGTTCTTCCGGTAACCATTTTGGTTTTGAAGTGGTTTGAGGAACCGAAGCTTGTGTCGCGAGAGCTTCCTTCCAATTGGTTTATCAACGTTCTATCCGAGTATGCCGAGACTGTAGTCGATTTTGTAAAGCGACATGGTGGCTCAATTGCTGTTGGATTGGTTCTGTTTTGCATTCTGTTCAAGATTGGTGAGGCGTTTCTTGGTCGCATGATCGACAACTTCTATGTAGACATTGGCTATACACAGTCAGAAATTGCTACAGCCTCTAGATTGGTTGGAACTTTTGTTTCTATCGCTTGCGCACTGTTTGTTGGAACAGTGATGCCTCGAATTGGGGTATTCAGAATGCTGTTCGGAGCAGGAATTGCAATGGCCGCAACCAACCTAATCTTTGCTTGGATTGCAGGTGTAGGACCGAACTACGATCTGCTTGTATTTGCAGTAGTTGCAGATGGCATAACGGAAGGTGTCTCAAACGCGGCGTTTGTCGCGTTTATAACCTTCTACGTGAGCCACCTACATGCAGCGAGCCAATACGGTGCCCTAGCATCTATTGGTACAGGCTCACGAACGGCCTTGGCAGCGATGAGCGGTTGGTTTCTCGATGAGTCTCTCGGAGGGAATTACACGCTGTTTTTCATACTAACTTCTGTCGCTGTTATTCCCTCTCTAGGATTGTTAGGCTACTTGGCGTATCGAGTTCGGGGAAGAGGGTTACGCCAATCCGAACTGTCCCAGAATGTTAGCTAGGAAAGTATTGTTGCGTTCACATTCTTGCTAATGCGGATTTTCAAAGCGCGCCCTGCTCATGCGGAAGCCATGTATTCGCCAGAAATCTATGGCACTACCAAGTCTCGGAGAAATTACATTCCAAGCGACTAGACGCGTTCCTTCTGGGTTTTGACGCCGCTATCGCTCGCAATTTAGATTTTGGTCTGTTGAAAGCACAATCTTCAAAACGGGGTTCGCTTCAATCAGCTGAGGCGGATTGAGATGACGGGTGGAAAGCCGCGTATGCTCTCTTTGCGCTATTACTTGGCGTTCGGAACGCTAGTTCTGTTCCTAGTGGCATTTGGAGTCATTAGGTGGCACTTGTCCCACGCCGGTGATCTCAAAACGGAAAAATCCGATTACGTAATCCCTTCTACGGATAGTGCGGCAATGGACGTTGAATCGCTGCTTACGGCAGAAGCCCCCCAAGTAAGCTATGCAGTCAAATCTATGAGTCAAGATGAACAGTCGCTGATGTTCACTCCAGACCATGTCATTCTCAATATTGAATGCAAGATGCTAACCGGCGAGGGAGCCGCAAAGGACGTCGCGGTAGTCACCATGCCCACCGAAGATGGAGCTGAATTCGTTGTCTTAGGCAACACTGGAACGTTGGCTAGTGGACAGCTTGATTTTCTTCCCAATCACACCCAGTTAGGCCGACGCTCTGATGGCTCGACTGTGGTTGGATTTGGAGCATTGCGAGTAGACTCCCGTGCGTGGTTACCGCAGGACTCTGACGAACCGGTACGAATCTACCGAGATGGTCACATCGTGTATGAGACCAACAAGGCTTGGGATTTTGGTGTCTCGGAGGATGGTGCATCGTTTTTCTTGTATCAACCTTCTCCCGGCGGACATTCACGACTGGTGGTAAACAATATTGACACGGGAACGCAAGTGGAACATGAGCTCGGCACGAAATTGACTCCGTCTAGCGGTTATTGGCGGGAGAGGGATCACGTACCGTCCTTTTCGCTAGATGGCTCGGAAATATTGTTTGCCCCTGGACGTTTCGGTTACAGGGAAACGAGAAGTTACTACGTATATCCCGTGGGGGAAGGTCGCAAACGTCGCATTACAGTCAAAGATTTTTGGGCCACATTGCTGACGTCAAGTGAAAGCGGCTTCTTTGTACAGTGGCCAGAAGAAAGGAAGACAGGGGAATCTGGATACCATCTGCAAATCACAAAGCGTCGACTTGACCCCTCTACTGGCGACAGCGAGATACTGTGGACCACAAGAGCAAACGTTGAAATTTACAAGGATTTCTTGGCACTCTCACAGGATGGCAAATGGCTTGGACTAGATGGCCAAAGTTATACAGTTGTCGATACAAGTACTGGAGAAACTGTGTTCAGTTTTCCTTCCTCCGGAACTCCTTCTGTGAAGTTTGCTCGACTGGCGCCCGTCTTGCCGGATGGTGCGTCGGAAGACGACATCGGTAGGCAAGTTTCCATGGGATTTAAAGGAAACTACCTTGTCGGCTACAGAATGCAGGGCGACACGTCCTCTTGCTACGATCTTGTTGACGAAACTTGGGATCGCGTAGCGTTGCATGAGTGCCTAAAGGAGATGCGAAGAAACGGATCTTACCGAGAGTTCTACGATGTTTACGACCTAAACAATGTTGAAGTCGAAGGCTCTCCCGCTTACGCTACACCTGCTTATTCAGAATCCTCCTGCATTCCTGCGAACCCACCTTGGAGAGGTCTGATCGACGCAAATGGCCAACTTGCATTTCAAGCTACACAAGCCTTCCAAGAAAGCGACACGCACTAGAGTTAGGTTGAGCAAACTCAAGGAAATTGCAGGGAATAAGACGAGCAATCCCGCCGAATTGTAGCGCTGTCTTTAGATCAATCGAATTAGGTGTACCCTTTGTCGACTCGAATTCACTCACACAGAAAACTGCTCCGCTAACCAAAGCGCAGTAGATCCACGCGTGTCAAATCGCTGCAGTGGCTTATTGCGCCGGCCGTTGGCAAATAGAGCCGGCCTTTTTTGGATTCCCGCAGGTCGGCGAGAAAGTAGCCTTATTCCTGATTGGTCGGAGCATCTCTTGTCAATCGCTCAAGTGCATCTTGCACTAGCGAGATGATTATTAGGATTCCCCATGAAGTCAAGTAGGCAATTGGCCACTCTCCCTCAACAAAACGATATGCTACGGGAAAAATCATGAGTACGATTGCAAGCAAGACGAAACCCAAGCAACCGGAGAAAAGTCCCCCTATCCAAAGAAAGACAGTCGACCACGAACCGGAAAGAAATCGGAAGACTACCGTCACCACGGCGATTGCCAGAATTGGTACTGCCCACACAAAGGAGAACCAGAAAATTCCCCACCATTCCAGCAAAGATGCGAAGGTAATGAACAACATTAGAGCTAGGGGTACAAGACCTGCGAACGCAAGCGATTTTTCTATTAGCTTTAAGGCATTCTTCATAGATGAGGTCCCATATCCCGTTCCGAACGACTCATTGCTGGACAAGTGCGCCACAACATCGCCGAAGTCCTGCAACTCTAAGCACCATATCGTACCGCTTGGTTAATCCAAAGCGAGTACCAAGCCACTGTCAATCCTTTAGGGCATGGTAAGTTTGAGCTTCGGCGACTGAATCGAAGCCGAGCTCGTCTACCCGGCATTCCAAGAATGCGATGAGGAAGCGTGGCACTTCTTGCAAGTCAGGATCTCTGCATCAAGCTGATTGCTAGCGAACCCATTGTGGAGCGGGATGCTGCTGATAGCGATTGGAATTATGCCCTTCAGGCTAGACACGCTCTCGCCGCAAGCAGAAGACAGAACGGAATCCAATCGTTTGCTTTAACTAATGCAGCAGTGGTTCGAATGTCCCGTGATTTTTCTAACCCAATTGAAGTGACTCGGTTCAAGCTCTCTCAATCAGGAAATTGCGCCGCCAACCAATGCTTTATCGCTTCACGGGTGTCAAATCGCCACAGCAGCTCCTCGTGCGGACCCTCAGCAATAACTACTTCGGCTTGGGGGAGTTGTTCAAGCACCTTGCGTGTCTCTTTTGGGGGAATCACGTAATCGTGTTCTGAATAGAGCACCAATATTTTTCTAGGGAGCGAATTGAGCTGTGAGCGCACATCAAACTTGTGCCGCAAGAGAAACCTAAGTGGCAATATTCGACTGGGTGTCTCGTTTCCAGCGTGCACCAAGGACCGAAATGGCGAGGCGAGAATGAGTCCCTCAACGCTGGGATCGGAAGTGAGAATCGCGACACCGCAGCCCAGACTGTTTCCCATTAATACCAGTGGCCGATCTGGAAATTCAGATTTGGTCCAATCAACGAGTAGCTTGGCGTCCTCGAGTATCACTTTTTCGGATGGTTGTCCGTCACTCTTGCCGAACCCCCGATAATTTGTTAGAACGGCTGCGGCGCCATAAACGTGGAATTGTCGAACATAACCACGGGCCTCGCCTAGGTTGCCTGTAAAGAACACCACAACTGGACCGGTTGCATTTCGATTGACAATGTATCCACGCGACGAGATTCCTTTCGCGTCATCAAGCAGTATTTCGTACTCTTCGAAGGGTACGGTTATCCGCTTGTCTGATTCGCTAGGGTGAAACACTATTGAATCTTGCGACAAAAACAGCGCGATGCACACCGCGCAGTAGGCCAGACCAAGCACAATCAGAACGGTTCGTGGTCGTACCATCGTGATTCGTTGATTTAGACGTGTTCTCTACAAACTAAGCAGTACGAAGTCAGTTTGTAGACTAGTTTCGACACGGGTTGTCTGTTTACTCAGAGAAATGTGCAGGAGAAAACACTCATCTTCTCCTCACAATAGCGGGCACTTCTTGTTGAGGAGAAATTTGCTGTTGAGCGTGCTGTAACCTAGTTTTCCCTCCCATTGCTACTAGTGTGGAACAGCGACCGTTCGAGTTGGGCGAAAGTAGGGTGATAGCTGATCCTCGTTAGGATAACCTGACGGATTGCCGACACAGTTGGTCTTACCCACCCAGTAATCGTAGGATTCGTGCGTGTGACCGCTTACCCAAACCTTTGGTGAAATTCTGCGAACTAGATTCTCTCTGTCATTAACAAAGTAGGGATTGAGTTCGTCGCTCTCATACTTTGAGTGTATAGCTTGCTTTGTTGGAGGCCAGTGAGTCACGACGACGTCGATAAGCCCCTGGTAGTCCATTAGTAGATCGGTTTGCTTGAGGTGAGCATCCACATGATTGCGAACAGTCCAGTCCTCCTTTTGATAGAGATTGAAGTCCCCGACACCTCTTTGAACCGCAAAATAAAACCAAGGATCGGATTTGCCCCAAAAGTCGGAGTACCAAGGCGCGCCCCAGAAAGTAAGGCCGTCGATTGTGACTGACTGCGCTACCAAGTAGAAAAATCCAGGGTTGGATCGAGAAATCTCGCGCCACTGCGCGTCGATTGTCTTGCGAGGACGTCGCACGTAGTACTCATGGTTACCAGGAACGTAGACTACCGGTGAGATCGCCAATTCACTCAGTACGAAATCTAGAGCTCCTAGCCCAACGCCGATGTCGCCTGCTAGAACAAGAACGTCTCGGTCTATGTCTGGTTGGTAGACAGATTGAGGCGGAAAGTTGTCTTGATAGAACTCAAGGTGCAGATCCGAAGCTATTTGGAGCAAATGGCTAGACATTTGTGCTAGTAATCATAACAAATAGCTACCTGTTGAACCCAGCGGTGCGTCGGAGCCAAAAGCAGGGCTAAAGTGTCAGAAACACTAAGATCCGAACACTGTTTGCCAAGTCGCGCGCTAAGCCCAATTGGAATGTCGTTCGCTCCATTGATTGGGGTGCTGGTCAAGTCGATTTTGAATAATCGTACAGAGGAATTTCTCACGTGTGTACTGATCGAATTGGTAGTTCGGGCAAGGCACTGAGCCAAGTGAATTCGGGATCAGGTACGATAGGCTGGATTTGCAGGCTCAGAGTCAATTGACGTTGCGAATGGTTCTAGATGGTCGTTGGTGAAACAGCTACGCAGTGGGTTGCAGGGAGGATTGAATTCATGTCTACCATTCAAAATACTATCAGGCAAGCCATTCTGCCATCCCTATTCGTTATTGGCGGGACTCTTTGCTACTCCGTTAGTGCGGATGGTGCGCCAATGAACGATCCATCGTCCAACCAGGCCGAAGTGAAACTCAAATCATCAGTAACACGTGTTGAACCGCTGAAAGACACGTTCGATTCAGCGGATGCTAACGGCGATGGATCCCTAGATGCTGAGGAGTCAAGCAATTCGCGAGTTTTTGCGTGGCTAACAAGAGAAGACAGTTTGCAGTCTTCTCGGACACCAACGGACTCCCGACGAACGAACGCTAATGTGGAATTCGACGTCGCGGATTCCAACCAAGACGACATGGTTTCTTGGCAGGAATTGCTCGACTACCTGCAGAGCCTATCAAACGAGGAACCTTCCAGTGGTGATCAGGGCGTCATTGGGCAGTACGCAGAAGCCGTGGCCGAAACTGAATCTGATAAAGGGCCTGGGTTGCGGCCTGAGGATGTCACTTTTGACGAAATGATAGATTTATTGGTAGATAAATTCGACAAGGCCGACGAGGACGGCAGTGGCTCACTCACTCTTGACGAGGCTAGAGTACTGCAGTCACTAGCCAGGTCTGAGCCGATTGGAGAGCCCCCTCCAGCTCAAACAGAGGAGGAACTCGAGGAGGAGCTGTTGGATGGCTTCGAAAGATCGGACGCAGATGAGAACGGCGAAGTATCTAGAGAAGAATTTATCAATGTGTTCGAAGCCGATCTAGAGCCGTTGCGCGACCGCATGAAACAGTAGACGAGACAATGATGGACGAGTCGACACCTAGTTTGATATTGGCATTGCACATAGACGCAGCGACAAGAATCGCAATTGGAATCGGAGTACCATTTCTACGTGCCACTAGTCATATCGGGTTGCCGAAGACTTAATAGCTTCAAGTTTGGCCAGGTAGGGCTCATTACCCAGCGCAGTAGCTCAAAAATGTGCTCAAGAGTTGACGTCAAAGGCGCTTTTCCGACCCGTGTAGGCAAGCGCTACTAAACTATCAATTGTCGGCATCACCTCATTTAACAGTACGTCGCCATACTCTAAAATCCCGTAATCCTACGCAAGCATTCAGCTTGTTATGTCAAATAAATGACCTCTAACATTTGCCTTTCTGTTGGTACCTTGCCGTATGACGGCTGACATGCAAAGTTAATCACCCGCATTTATATTTGACTTGTCAAGATACTGTTATCTGTCTTTCGCCCACGTCAAGAATGGGTTTTGCTTCGGTTACGCTCCAAAAGTACACGATTAAGCTGGAAGGACTGACAGTCGATGCAAAAGATTTAATCAGCTTCGCGTCACTCAATGGTGTCCTCCGTAGCCTAGGACATTGCACCAGGTAAGTGTTGATTCATCCTCATTAGAACGGCCTTAGACGGGTACCCTTAAGCCGTTCTGCACCAAAACGAGTTGCTACAAGGGAATGGAATCCCCGTAATCCTATGGAGCTATCTAGAAATTGCTCCATTTCTGGTGGAGATTTTTCGTTTCCTTGCTTGGCTCAATCAGCATCATGCCCGCTCTTTGACATCACGAACTGGGGCAATGTTAATTCGCGCTCAATACCTATTCCTAGCGCAACGCAGATTTGCCAACACTATGCGAACGCTCCTGATATTTGGCTTGATTCTCTTCTGTGCATGTACTACTGCAGACATACGTACTCAAAAAATTCTGACAACTACCATCAGCGCACTAGATAAGTGCTTGAAATGGAAGGTTATTGGCGAGTGTTTTTGGCTCAAATGCGATCTCTCAGGGTGCTCAGTCAGGATTTCGGTCAAAGTAGGGCACTACCGACCTGATAGTGTTGTTTCCGTCTATCCCAACATTGACTCACATCCGTGGTCCGAGACGAAACTCCTAGTTGAGAGTGCCTTTGAAGTTGCCAAATCTTCACTTGCGGACGAAGTTAAACGCTGGATTGAAGGCAATGGAACCGATCCAGCTATAGATTCGTTGGCTCGCACCAGGAATCTCAGGTACTTTGAGGCCGATCTATTCGGGCATCCAATGACCGACATTGAGTTTCCCGGTGCAGACTACATCTGCAACTCGGTGACTCGCCCGATGAAACCCTATTACATTTCCCTGCTCGATCTCCTGGCGTGGCGCAATCCAAATGTAGAAGGACTGCGGACGGCAAGCCTAACTCCCGGGGTTCGAGAGATCGGGAATTGGCCAGTTAACACTTGGGGGTCTGTGTTTCCGCGGAGCGGTTGGATCACGCAGGCCAGCCCTCCTAAGGCCGCCGCCGTAGCGGCGCAACGTGCGGCGGACGTAGCCATCAATGGGGGACCGCTACGGATTCGTACGCGTATGGGTAGTGGGCGAGTGAACCTTTGGCCTCCGTATCGAATGCGAGAGAACAATGGGGCAACGGCCAAATGGCAAATGGTGTATCCGGTTGAAGAGAAGAACTGTTCTGTTTTTGGTAGCAGCGATCTCTTGAAGTTAACCGATTGGGGAGGCGGAAAGGTTGACACAAAGAATTCATACCTTTGGTCGCTTTGGCGTCCATACAAATGCTGTCCGCGACGCGGGCAAGTGTTCCTAGGATCTGACGACGTACACGGATATCCATGAAAAACAAATATTTATTAGTTTTATCTCTATTGATTTGTAATGTAACTTTTGTCTCTGCTGACCCACCGAAGGCTCCTCCAGAAGAGGATTTGCTCTACTACGAGATAGGAGGAGCAAAACCTGTTGCAGCACCAGCCAATCCATCTGTTACGAACCTGTCCGTTGGTGGTTCAGCTCAATTGGGATTAGGCTACAGTTGCTTGAAGCTTGATCCAGTGGCCGCCGTCAAGAACACGTTGAATGAGGTCAAGGATGGCGCCGAGAACATGCTCAATGCCATGACCACGGCCGCAACCGGGGCGATCGCCTCGCTGCCCGCTGTAATCCTTCAACGAGCCAATCCCGGTCTCTACGACTTGTTCCAGAACGCACTGGTGCGAGCCGAATATCAGGTCCAGCTGGCAACAAAGTCATGCGAACAAATCGAAGCGTCCTTGGCAAACAGCAAGAATCCGTACGAAGATTTGGCTGTACTTTCCAAAGGGAACGATTGGAAGGTTCAAATGGGTATTGGTGGCAATGATCCGGTCACTGCCCAAGAGGCGGTTGCGAACTCCAATGGGTCCAACGGACTACCTTGGATTGGGGGTCAAGCCGGCGGTTTGGGTCAAGATCCGATACGACTAACCGGGGACGTCGCCAAGGCGGGCTTCAATGTAGAACTTGATCGTTCACCAAATACTAGGGGAGCAGTGGTGCCTGCACCTTCTCAACGCATCGCTGAAGTGTGGTCGTCTCCGGACGAGGCGGCGGAATGGGCTAAAGCGGTGGTTGGCGAGCATGAAGTGACTACCTGTGATGGTTGCACCAAGCTAACAACTCCCGGCCATGGATTGGGTCCTGCGCTGCAAGTGGAAGTTGATGCAGTTTCTATCGAACTTGCGAGCCTAGTGAACAGCTCTTCAAATCCCAACTTAGCGGACCTAGCAAGGGTCTCAGCGCCAGGAATTGCCATCACACGACAGGTGATCGAGAGCATAAGAGCATTGCCAGATACCGAACGGCTCATTCTTGTGGATAGGTTGGCTACCGAGATTGCCGTTGCCCGAACTGTCGAAAAAGCGTTTCTTGCGCGACGAATTATCAAGTCGGGCGGGCAATTGCCTGAAATTCACGCTAATACAGTGGCTCGAGAGCACGTGGACCAGATAGTTGTCGATTTGGACAACGAAATAGAGCGGATGGTCGTTGAGAATCGAATACGCAAGGAAGTCGTTTCGGATACCGTTCTTAAACTATTGATTCGCCATGAAGACAAGCGTCGTTCTTCACTCGGGGTTCCAGAACGGTCCCGACACGATCCCAGTCCGCTACTGGATGGACGGGTAAAGCCAACTCCCTAGCATGCGGTGGCTGGTTCGTCCGATGGTGGCAATTTCGCTTCTGCTTGTCATTTCGCTCGTCGTCTTCAGTCTGCTCGACAGGGAGTCAGTCTTGGAATTTGGCGTGCTATTGTCGGAAAATCATTGGAAATTCACATTCTTGCGTGTTGGCGTTCTGTTGCTTGTATTGATCGGATTAAGTGTCTTCCGAATGCGTAGAGAGGGAGTTCACCTTAGAGAGTTCCTATCAAGAAAGAACTCAACCATCGTATTGCACATACTGAAAATAGGAGCTTGGCTGGCGTTGTTGGAATTGTTGCTAGGTCAAGCGATTGTTCAGCGCATCCTCGAGGTCGTAGGTAGTTGAGTGTCGATAGCTATCTAGAACTGTATTCAACAATGTTTGGATGGATGTTCTATGGAGTTGTCTGGGATGTGCTTGTTGCCACAGGAATCGTCTATCTGCCTTTTCTTGGGATTTTGATCGACCATTGGCGCGAACCAGCTGCCGAATCTCCACATCGGGTCTCAAGTGGACTATCGCTGAGAAAGATAGAGCAGGAAATGCTGTTAGCCTTGATTGTGGTTGTGTTTGCTGGTCAGCCAGTACCGTTAACTCCACTTGTGTCAACGGAACTCTCGTATACACCTCCACCCACTGCCGGCAATCCAAACCCGGTGCGTGTTGACTATGGCAGTACGGAAAGCACGTTCGGTACAGCGGGATTTGACGGGGCAGTTGACACCGTCAACGTCCCCATTTGGTGGTATGCCGTCATGGCGTTCACGTCGGGATTCAATCACGCCGTTGTCGAGGGATTGCCTCGATCCAGCGAAATACGCCATTTTTCGCAATTGGCTAGGCTGGCAACCATGGAGGATCCTCGTTTGCGGCAGGAAGTTGCTGACTTCTACATGTCCTGCTATGTGCCGGCCAGATCAAAGTTTCTTAGGGAACAGCCGTCATCTTCATCGATAGATTCCATATTGCAAACTTACGGTAGTGGCGACACTGACTGGATCGGATCCCAGGTCTACCGAAGAACATCGGGATACTACGATACATTGAGGTCGAACAAGCCAGTGAAAGGGTGGTCTTTCGATGCTTCGAGGGATACGGAATACGACCCAACCACTCCGCCAGCCCACGGACGTCCCTATTGCACGGATTGGTGGGGTGCATCGGCTTCAGGATTGCGGCAAAAGCTTGTTGATGCGGCAGATGTAACCGCCCCGGGGTTTGCAACCTTGTTCTACCGTCTAGCTCCGGGATTAGCAACGGAAAAACGACTGGATCTTGTCGCGCGAACTACGCTATTTCATACTCCAGACACTTGGACAAATAACGAGATCAGTGGTGGCTCTACGAGGACAGGTGGTGTTGCAGGTGCAATTGAAACGAAGCTGAAGAGCCTGGCTTATACATTGGGCTCAATACCGACGATTGCAATATTCGGTGTTGTAGTTAGCGGAATCATCTCGGTTGCACCAATGTTTCAGGCAATGATCCTAATGGGAATCTATGCACTGATGCCGTTAGTGGTTGTATTTTCGCGTTATTCCTTCACGATTCTCGTGGTCGGAGCGTTAGCGATCTTCAGCGTCAAGTTTTGGACGGTCCTGTGGTATTTGGCGCAGTGGGTCGATCAGAATTTGGTTTCCGCGATGTATCCCGATGTGGACCTGCTATTCGAGTTCCTGACAAATTCTTCGGAACACACGACGAAGAGAATGTTTCTTGACTTTACAACTACTTGTCTCTACATCGGACTTCCAATTCTTTGGAGCGCCATGATGGCGTGGGCTGGAGTGCGAATAGGCAATTCGCTGGATTCGTCGACAGGCGTCTACACTCGGCACGCTGACGATGCAGGCCGAAATTTCGGATCTTGGCTGATGAAGAAACGATAGCCTTAGCTGCGATTCGGCAGAAGGGGAGTTTCTAGACGCTGCACCCACGTCCAGTCGACGACTGGCACAGCTAACAAATGAAAAAGCTTGAATTTCAACTGAAACAAATGACGTTTCACAATCGCGATGGAAGCTATGGCACTCAGAAAGGGCGCCGCTCGAGTCTTGCTCACATTGCTCGGCAACTGCACGACTTGGGCTTTAATCAAATGAATGTACATTCTCTTTGTCGAAAGCACGTCGATGCCTTGCTTGTTCTCTGGCGCGAACTTGATTATTCGGTCAGCACAACAAAGAACTACATGTCGCATTTGCGGTGGTGGGCTAGAAAGGTTGGAAAGGAGGGCGTAATTCCTGAGGACAACCAATCGCTGACTATTCCCAGTCGCAATCTGATCCCACGTGAATCCAAGGCTCAATATTTTGATCGGACAATATTGGACTCCATTCCCGATGAGAGGATTCGGCTCAGTGTGGAATTGCAGCAGGAATTCGGGTTGCGCAAAGAGGAGTGTTTGAAATTCAGACCTTCCTACGCAGATCAGGGAACATTTGTGCGTCTCAAAGGTTCCTGGACGAAAGGGGGCCGTCCTCGTGAGATTCCTGTTGTAAAGGAATCACAGCGAAGCCTGCTAGACCGGGCTTTCCAAGTGGCAGGTTCGGGTTCAATGATCCCCGATGAATTCAGCTACGCCCAATGGAGCAAACACTATGAGTCAGTTGCAGACAAATGCGGATTCAAGAACTTGCATGGATTGAGGCACGGATATGCGCAACGCAGGTATCAATCACTGGTTGGGTGGCTGGCTCCCTTTGCGGGAGGACCGTCTCGAAAGGCACTCGCGCCCGATAGGCGGATCCCCGACCAAGTCGCCCGATTAAAGGTGAGCCAGGAGCTGGGGCACAATCGCATTGAAATCACGGATGTATATTTGGGACGATGATTGGTGTGTAACCATGCCTTCCTAAACGGAATCTATAGTAAACCCACGTAGACTTTACTAGGAGACATCTCGAGCCTTCCAAACGTGAAGGAATACTGGATTGTTGTGGAATGTCACCCCATATTTCCCATTGCGAAGATTTCGTCAGTAGACTGCGCGAATCCTATTTGGCCACAAGCAATGCTTCGTATTGCAGAACCGGATTTGCATGAGCGTGTCGAATGGTATGTAATCTCACAGTCAGTCGTGTAGGGATAGCGGCTTGATTTTTGAACCGCCAATGAACAAGAGAGTCAGGAGCACAACACAATGAGGTTCTACCGAGGTATCCTTGGCGTCCTCGTCGCATTTGTGCTTGTAGTTGGATCGGGCACGTCTCACTCCCTTGAGGTCATTACTCAAGTGGACGATGTCAATATGGGTGACTACGAAGTCTGGGGGACCAATGGGTGGGTTTCCAAGCTGCAGGAGTTGGACGAGAGTCGTGTTGCATTGCTGACCTCCGAGGGCGTGTTCGAATTTAGCAATGAATTCGTGCTGCTCGACTCCTATCAATTCCAACACAAGTACAGCGCCGACGTTCAATTCGTGCGAATAGATTCGGAGTTGTATGTAGTGGGAATGCTTTCCGAAGATAGCTTTTGGAGGCACAAGAACGACATTCACCTCTTGCGCTACGGTGAATCCAAGCCGGAGAAAGTTTGGAAGTGCGCACACTGTACAACTCCTCGCATTGTGTATTTCTACGATTACGTCAATCCGCTTCTTGTGTACGCATCCACGAGTCGTGGCGATCAGGAGTTGCGTGTAGTGCAGTTGGGCACAAATAGGTCTTGGGATGTGAACGCCTCTGGCTACTACCTGAGTTTGGAAGCACTGGGGATACCCAATTCCGATTACGGATTACAGGATGTACTCATCACGCTGTGGCAAGACACTCGGCGCAATGAATCATTTCCGCCACCCACTACTTTGTTGCTGAGCGAAGTAGACTTTTCCCTTAAGAGAGTCCACCTCAGAAATTTCAAGAGCGATGAAGATTCGAACAACGACACTCCACAGGATGGTATGCATCAGACCGCTCCCGCCGAGCATCACGATTACGTGGTGTTCGACAGCCGGGGTACGGGACATGTATTGGTGGGAATCCATGACAAGGAGGTCCCGAACGCCGCAACATACGAAGAGGGAAACCACGAGGAATCCCATATTTGGTGGAAAATCGATGCTACAAGCGAAGGCATGCACGTTGGGAGCGTTGCACGGCCTCATGTGTTGAACTGTCAATCGCCGAACGGCGAACTAGTGGAAACGTATGTCGTATTGCTTGATGAGACCTATCAGCACCCGGACCGACCTCCGGGATCGCGCATTTACGAGCTTAGGCCCGGTGGATTTTGGCGAGAAATGTATAGAAGTAGCCAGCGGTCATTTGGTGGCATAGTCGCACGTTCAAATCATTTGCTGGTGGGATTTGAGAATTCGGTTGTTCGCTTCGAAAAAGGCGAGGACTACTGCCTCGAGACACTTGAGCAGTTTAGAGACTCGCTGCCGCTCGCTGAGGACTTGCACAACTGATAGCGAAACCGTTTTCGGATTCCTCGCGATTACGCTCTGCAATTCGGCCACGCCACTAAAATAACGGCTTCGGCAGACTGAATCCGACAAGGGGATGTTGTGGCCGCACTTACTGGCTTGCGCATCTTGGACATGACGCAGTACGAGGCCGGCACTTCGTGCACTCAAGCACTGGCATGGCTCGGTGCTGATGTCGTAAAGATCGAATCCCCCCAAAGAGGCGATCCTGGGAGGGGGTCCACTGGAAGTAGCGAGTATTTCGTACTGTGGAATTCCAACAAGAGAAGCGTCGCTTTGGATTTGAAGACTCCCACGGGGCGCGAAATCCTCCTCGACCTGGTTCGGAATTTTGACGTTTTCGTAGAAAACTACGGTCCAGGTGTAGTTGAGAAATTGCACATTGACTACGAGACGCTTCGCGCTGTGAAACCCGATCTAATTTATGCTCGAGTGAAGGGATTTGGGTTGTCTGGGCCTTGGTCGCAATACAAGTGCTACGACATGGTTGCTCAAGCAGTTGCTGGGGCTTTCTCCATCACCGGCGAGAGCGACGGACCTCCAATGCGTCCAGGTCCGACAACAGGAGATGCCGGTACAGGCGTCCAGATGGCGCTCGCCATCGCCGCTGCATACATCCAGAAGCTCAAGACCGGTGAAGGGCAATTTATCGAGATTTCGATGCAGGAAGCTATGACTTACTATCTTCGCACGTCCATGTCAGGCGGTCAGTTTGGCAACCAAGCCGCTCGGCGCACCGGAAATGGCCGTTGGGCTGGCTCAACGCTGTATCGATGCAAAGGCGATGATCCCAACGACTACATTTGGGTCATGGCTGTTACTCCCAAGATGTACCGGGCACTTTGCACTGCTATAGAACGATCGGATCTACTCTCTGACAACTATTTGTCGGAGAATCGCCACCTTGTTAAGCATGAAGTTGAAAAGTGGACGGTTCAACGAGACAAGTACGAAGCAATGGAATGCCTAGCGCAGGCTGGAGTGCCTGCTGGGGCGGTATTGAGCACTAAGGAACTTCATGAGAATCCCCATCTGCTGAGTCGAGGATTCGTGCAGGAAGTGGAACATCCCGTGCATGGCACCATAAAGCTGCTAGGGCTTCCGGCTAAGCTTTCAGCAAGTGAGGTCCCACTGAAGCCCGCTCCGCTGCTGGGCGCGCATACTGCTCGTGTATTGCAGGAAGAGCTTTCGCTAACTGATTCTCAGCTTGAAAAGCTAGTAGCGGATGGCGTCGTTGGTACGCTCTAGCGGATCTATCCTGTTTCTACGCCGAATTGGGAATTCCCTCCCATGAAATACGACTATGACCTGTTCGTAATTGGCGCAGGTTCTGGGGGCGTTCGAGCTGCACGAATGTCGTCGGGTTTCGGTGCTCGAGTTGCCATTGCCGAAGAACGCTATCTCGGTGGCACATGTGTCAATGTGGGATGCGTCCCCAAAAAGCTGTTTGTGTACGGCTCGCATTTCTCCGAGGACTTTGACGACGCTAGATCCTACGGGTGGGATGTCTCCGCCAATGGAGTGGATTGGGAGACTCTTCGTGACAACAAGACTACCGAAATACTGCGATTGAATGGGGTTTATAGAAATTTGCTCGAGGGTGCGGGCGTAGAAATTTACGCCGACCGCGCCTCATTTCTCGACGAACACACACTTCAATTGGGACAACGACGCATCACTGCAGACAAAGTCCTCGTTGCAACTGGATCCTGGCCCCACATTCCCAAGTTTGAAGGGAGCCATTTGGCGATTTCTTCGAACGAGATGTTCTATCTTCCTCAACTACCCGAACGAATCGTCATCGTGGGTGGTGGTTACATTGCCGTTGAGTTTGCAGGAATCATGAGCGGTCTCGGTGTTGAGACAACCCTGATCTATCGAGGCTCACTGTTCTTGCGGGGTTTCGACTTGGGAATTCGTGAGTTTGTCCGGGAGGAACTTGAGCAGAAAGGCATAAATTTTATCTTCGATGAAACCGTGGAGAAGATAGAAGAAGCAGGCAAAACAAGAATGCTCACTCTTGGAAGTGGGCGAACACTCCAGGTCGATTCCGTCATGTATGCAACTGGCCGGCGACCCCTTACTCAGACCCTAGGACTGGAGAACACCGACGTATCCCTGAACGAAAAGGGTGCCATCGAGATCGATGACTCATTTCGTACTACCTCTCAGAACATCTTCGCTCTTGGAGATGTAGTCGATCGTGTGCAGCTTACTCCGGTCGCTATAGCGGAGGGGATGGCTTTTTCTTACACAACTTTCGGCTCCCAGACTCGCGATGTGGATTACTCGTCTATACCGACCTGCGTATTCTGTCAACCCAACATAGGAACCGTCGGTCCAACAGAGGAGGAAGCTAGAGCTAGGTATTCCGATTTGCAGGTATTCGAGACCTCCTTCCGGCCCATGAAGCACACATTGACTGGTAGGAACGAAAAGTCCTACATGAAGCTGCTAGTGGATGGGGCATCGGATAGAGTTGTCGCGGCGCACATGGTCGGTCCAGATGCTGGAGAGATAATCCAGGGAATTGCTGTGGCAATCACCGCCAAGGCAAGCAAATCCGATTTTGATCGAACCATCGCCATCCATCCGACATCTGCTGAGGAATTTGTAACGATGCGTGAACGAGCACGATAGGGCGGAAACTGGCTTGTCGGAAAATTGGTCTTGAGAAGTAGCAATGATTGTGTAAGTGCTACAGGTAATATACGGTTGAGGGCTGGGAGATGAGATCACCGAATCGTCGCCTGGACGAAATGCAACGACTCTAAACCAAGTTGCGCGGGGAACGTGAGGGATTGAAATGCAAGATCTAGCAAACTTTTTGGATTGGCTGGACAGCCTATTGGGATCGGCACTGTGGTTTCCCATCGTGCTCCTCGCGGTGGGGGTTTGGTTCACACTGTACTTGGGTTTTCCGCAGCTTCGCTATTTCCGTCGCGGATGGCGAATTCTTTTAGGAAAAGAGGCAAAACCAGAAGCAGAAGGCGACACTACCCACTTTCAAGCATTGTCCACAGCTCTTTCCGGCACGGTTGGCACCGGCAACATTGGAGGCGTCGCCTTTGCGTTATTCCTAGGTGGACCGGCAGCCCTTTTTTGGATGTGGGCGACTGCATTCATTGGCATGACTACAAAGTTTGTAGAGGTAACACTCTCGCACAAGTATCGTGTTAAGGACGACAAAGGCGAGATCGCTGGCGGACCCATGTATTACATGGAACGCAAGTTAAACATGAAGTGGCTGGCTGTGATATTTGCAGTGGCAACCATCTTCTCCACACTAGGTAGCGGAAACCTTCCGCAGAGCAACAACGTTGCTCAGGGACTGGAAGCGTCATTTGGATTTCCGGGCTGGGCAACGGGATTGGTGTTAGCCGGCTTTCTCGCACTGATCATTCTCGGAGGCATCAAGCGGATAGCAAACTTTGCGTCGAAAGTCGTGCCTGCCATGGCCGCTGTCTACTTGGTTGGAGCAATTGCAGTAATCGCCATGAATCTGGATCAAATTCTTCCATCGTTCGCGGCGATCTTTTCAAGCATTTTCAGCGGCAGCGCCGCCGTCGGTGGCTTTCTTGGTGCGAGCATCGCGTACGCATTCACAAAGGGTGTCGGACGGGGTCTGTTCTCCAATGAAGCTGGTCAAGGCTCTGCGCCGATTGCGCACGCAAGTGCCAAAGCTGATGATCCAGTCCCTGAGGGATTAGTTTCGCTTTTAGAGCCTTTCATCGACACTTTAATCATTTGCACCATCACTGGATTGGTGATTCTCTCGTCGGGCGTTTGGACCGAAAAATTCGAGAATGACTTTGAGCGATCGTCGACAGAGTTCATTGAGGGATCCTACTCCGATACCAACGTTGAACATGTGGCGATCCTGCGTGAGCATTTGGGACTGGCTCGTCCAACTCACAACCCCATTGTGACGCTCAATGCAGACATAGTGGTGAGAGATGGCGCTATACAAAGCCCGAACATCTCTGTAATTCACAATCGATCACTTGCGGAGGATGTGCGAATTAGTCGCAACGGAGAACCCTATACCGGGGTGGTAACCGTAGACAATGGGATGCTTCCCGTAGGCTACACGGTCAGCGGCAAATCGCTCATTCATTCGGTGGCATTGACTTCCGAAGCATTCAAGCGAGGATTTTTTGGAGACTTTGGCCAGTATGCGGTGACAGTGACATTGGTGTTGTTCGCGTTCACGACGGCTGTTGCGTGGTCGTATTACGGAGACCGCGCTATCGTATATCTCTTTGGAGTGAAGTACGTGTTCGCCTATCGTTTGGCGTATACGTTGATCTTCTTCTTAGGCACAATTCTTGAGACTTCGCTTGTGTGGAAATTCTCTGCAGTAACTCTCGTGTTAATGGCACTTCCAAACTTGATTGGAATCACTTTGTTGAGTAGAGACATGAAAACAACCACGAAAGAGTTTTTTGACCGTGATTCGCCGCAGAAGGATGCTGCATAAATAATGCACATCGTGTGAATCCTAGACTGGCAGGATTGTCCAACTACAGGTGCAATCCGTTCTATAGTGATCGAGTAGTGCTGTGCTTTCTCAAGGTTGCATGTCCGATTTTGAGAGCATCTACACGGCCAGCGTGGGTGTTGGAGCTGCTTGTCTACAGACGAGCATCAAGCGTTTCGAGACATATCGATTGGAGCTAACATCGTCTTTGAAAACATGAGGTTTTCATGACAGAGTTTTGGACGAACCCGGTTGCTTGGATATTAATTTTTAGTGTCTCTAGTGCTCTAGCTGGCACTATTTGGTGGGCTAGTGCAATTCATACCAAAGTCGAATGGCTCACTGACACTGTGGCAGAAATTCGTGAGGACGTAAAAAAGATACTTGGACGATTGCCGCCGCCGGATACTGTCACGGGGATAGTCCTCTCAAACTCACAGACTTTGGACTAGAGATATCCGCCGAACTTGAGGCCAAGGATTGGGCAAAACGACTAGCTCCAACTCTTGCCGAACACGTGAGAGATATGGAAGAGTTTGAAGTCTACGACTATTGTGTGAAATACGTGAATAAGGAGTTTTCGTCCAACAAAGCAAGGGATTTGAGTATTCGCAAGGCCGCTTACAACCATGGAACCGAGCCGCAAAAGGTCATGCACGTGTTAGTCGTCGAATTGCGCGATAGCCTCCTCGACACCAAGAGAGACAACGAATAACTGTGTGAAATCCACAATCCCTAAACGGTTTTGCTGATGTGACCAAAGTCAATCACGGGTGAGGAATTAGTGAGAGTATTACGTCCTAGTTGCCGCTGCGAGTTCCCAACTGATTGACAGTGAGCAAAATCCGCAACTAGCTGGTCTGTGTTGTAGTTCTTCCAATCTACTCGATGGCTGACTCTTTGTAATAGCTACGAATTTCGTCTTCACTCAACTGGAGTAGCTCACGCATGACAAAGTCGTTGTGTTCACCCATGCAGGGGGGAGCGCTGCGCACCATTGTGTTCTTTGCAGAAAAACGAGTGGGGAATCCCCAATGAATCACGTCGCCGCACTCCTTGTGAAAGATCATTTGCTTGATTTCTCGTGACTCGACTTGGGGATCTCTAAAGACATCCGTTGGTCGCATGACTACTGACGCGGGTATGCCCTCAGCAATCATCTTTGCCTCTAACGCAAACGGGTCTTGAGACCTGGTCCATTCCTCAATGACAGCGTTGATTTTCTTTCGCGATGCCCATCTACTTTCAAATCTGTCAAATTCCTCCCCGTACGATCGTAGATTGGGCACAAGATGTTTGAGGTTGCACCAGTGTTCGGTTGTTTGGGTCGAAATTGCAATGAACCGCTGAGTACCCTCGCATGCATATACACCTTGCGGACACGCATACATCGAATCGAATCCCTGTGCAGTCGCAGTCTTCCGGTTGACGACCTCGTCAAGAATTAGCGGCGCTAGAAACATCATCGAGCATTCAGCCTGCGCTAGGTCGATGTGCTGCCCCAACCCGGTTCGGCGTCGCTCCAAAATTGCAGCAGCGAGAGCCGCGATTCCAAACTTTGGAGCGATTACATCCGTGTAGGGCGTTGCGACCCCACAAGGGTCGCGATCCGGCCATCCTGTAATGTTGTGAAAGCCGCAAAAACCAGATGCCTGTTGGCCGTATCCCGCGTATGCGCTAAACGGACCGGTTTGGCCTAGCATTGAAGTGCTGAACACGATGAGATCAGTCCGATTGGCGCTAAGACTGTTGTAGTCGAGCCCAAACCGTTCCATGGTGCCCGGGGAAAAACTCTCAACTACGACATCTGCCCAATCGCATAGCTTTCGAGATAAGCTTCGCCCAGCGTCAGTGGCCAGATTGCACTGCAAACTCAGTTTCGAAGTCGCGTAGAGAAAGCTCCAATAGCTGCGGTTCAAACCTGGTTGGCCGTCAATGAAGGGTGGCAGCGTTCTTGAGAGATCGGGCCTAGTTTGAGACTCGACCTTGACGACGGTTGCACCATGGTCGGCAAGACACTTCGCTATGGTGGGACCTGCTGCCACCCACGAGAAATCCGCAACCTTGAGCCCGTCAAACGCGTTTCCGGGTCTCGGTGCATCATTTGAATGATTCCGCGCTGAAGCTGACCACGAGATCTCCGAAATACCAATGTTTCTTGGAGGACTGTGCTGCAGCGGTGTGCGGGAAAACCTCACCCAGTTCGCCGGTTGTGGCGTGCCGTCGACGACGGAGAAGAATTCGCGCTCTACGAATTGTGGGAACGTTAGCAAGTCCTTCGTCGAATTGAGAGGTCCCAACCGTAGGTTGTTTGCCAGCGCCCATTGAACTAGCTCCAGTTTGGTACGCCGTGCCACAAACTCAGCAACCAGCTTGTTCATCGACTGCAAGTTCTGAGGAGTAATTTCTCCCGCGCGATAATGAGGAATCCAGTTGTTCCAGTCGTATTGGAGCAATTCGGGCTCCACGTCACCGAGCTCCTTCGCTTCGTCGATGGCGAAACTGAACATCGTTTTGGTGCCTAAGGGGCTTGCGCCAGGTGCGAGCGTCACCAATCCATCCTTAGCTGCCGCCATTTGCGTGCCTTGTCCACGGTGACGAGTGCCACGGTCCTCGCCTGCACCTGGAGGATCAGTTCCACTGCAAACGGGAGAGCCTTGCGCAGCCATGAGCGTCCACCACATGGTCTCCTGTGCGGATAGATCTAGAAACTGTCCCAACCCAGATAGCTCCCGTTCGTTGAGAGCGACCACTATGTCAGCTGCAAGCTGTGCGCCCGCATGGAGAAAGGCTTGTGGATAGCCAACGGGAAGAGGGGGTCTATCCGGATCTCCTTGGATGGATAGCCTGCCACCAGCTGCCTCGAGAGTTAAATCAGTGGCTGGCCAGCGAGATTTTGGACCCTTTTGACCAAACGGAGTCAAGGCAGCGTAAATGAGACGAGGATTGAGTTCGCTCAATTGCGCGTAGCCGATACCCCGTGCGACGGCGAAGTTGGCATCGAAGGATTCAATCAGAACGTCGGCGCATGTAGCGAGCTGCAAGAGAGACTTGATCGAGTCGGTATCGTCGAGGTCGACTTCAACGCACTTCTTTCCTATGCCATAGGCAGACCAATACAGCGATTCACCGTTTGGCGTAAAGGGAGGCAGGCGTTTGCTGTCGTTGTTGTACACACATTCGATCTTGACTACATCGGCACCCAAGTCCGCAAGCAGACGCCCTGCAATTTCTCCTCGACTAGTTGTCAAGTCCAAGACTCGAAATTTGTCAAGAAGTCCTGACATAGGCGCTTGTGAATCTAGTCTGCCGTTGGGTTTAATGCAATCGCTAAATGTCGCCAAGCGACACTAGATCTTGCTAGCCCTGCGACATCACACCACCACAACAGATTGATCCAGCTAGTTGTCGGCGGACTCGTTGAGGATGTTGCTCGTTCGGAACGAGCGCTCGTCGTTGATCACGATGCGTCCCACCAATCGGTAATCCAAGTTGTCGGACGGATCGTAGGGGCAGAACCCACCAGCGGTGTGAGTTCCCGCAACGTCGCTCCAAGGGGAATCGGCGCTTTCGCGGACCTGCCATTTGGAGCTAGCTACAGAGTAAGTCACTTCGTTGATTTCCATTGCCGAAATCGTCGTACACTCTGTAAAGGTTGTGTCGTTCAACGTCACCTCGCCTGACGCAACTACTAGGCTTGCCAAGGTCTCATAATTCAATTCAGAAAAGAAGTTGCTGGCGTATTCCCCGATTTCTCCATCGACGGCGAGGGATGCCACCATTCGATACTCCTTGTCTTCAGCGGGATCGTAGGAACATAGCTGAAGGTTGACCTCCGTTCCCTCGATGTCGACCCAATCTGAACCAGTCTCGCGCTCCTGCCATTTGGACCAGAAAACACCATAGTCAACGCCGGCTATCGACCACGTCAAAGTTTCAATGCAGCCATTTTCCGCAACATCGTCTCCAAACTCTATTTTGTTTGGCATAGCGTGAATCAAGTCCAATCTCTTTATCGTTTGGTCGTCCACGTCTTGTGTTTCTAGCGGTTCATTGCCAATCCGTTCAAAGATCAAAATTCCATGTGCAATCGTCGATGCGTATAGGTGTTTACCATCTGTGCTTGGCGCAACAGATACAGATTCTGTCAGTGAGTAGTTGGGCACGAGACGTCCCCAACGATCTGGAGTGCGAAAAAAGAACCCAGAATTCACGAAGTTGTCAGCCAATCTAAATTCTTCGTCGTCAGGCAAGTATTCGATTACGAACCCTCCACGATCGCAGATAACGTCCATAGCGTGCGAATTGCGTCGTGGCACCGCTGTCCAGCACCCGGCTAGACCAAGGCCAAAGTACAACTCTGAAGCTTGTTCGTCTAGCGCACCTGAATCGGTGTTCAACCTATATGCAACTATCTCAACTCCAATTTCATCGGGAACAATCACGTACTCGCCATCAAATGTAGTCGCGGCGGACCATCCACCAGAGCCGATATACGCCGGTTCTTGAAGCCGTTCGTAGAACGGTCCACCAGTGATGCGGCGTTCAAGCGTAATGTAGTCGTCATCAATCTCAAACCAATAGGCTTGCTCGATCGACTGATACACCGCAGGGGGTGCCAATCGAAAATCGCCGTAATGTGTAATCTTGCCATCGCCATCGAATGAGAACACAGATTGTTCGCCATTCAACGTGCGATATAGGTAGTTTCCTTCAACTCCCATAGACAACGAACGTGAACCGTTGAAATTTCTACGGGTTGTCGCACCAAGTCCATAGTCGACAGACACAAGCTCCAAGTCCACTTCACTGTCTTGAACCGGAGCAAAGGTCCACCAAGTATTCATATGATTCGCGTAGAGCCGCGATCGATGGGAGTCCCAGACCAAGTGGCTGTGAGGGTGCACCTCACTGTAGTGTCGCGAAAAACTCAAGTCGCCAGTAGTTGAGTCGCGTCGAAAAACACTTAGGCCTGCATCCGTCGCAACGAGCAGACGTGACCCCTCCGAGTCTACGACTAGCTCGCGGGGATTCCTCAAAGTGACAACGTTGCCGGCTGAGTCTCGACGATTGTGGGCAACTCGACCGAGGAATCTCAGCCAGTTCGGAGCATCGGAGTTGTCCCAACGAAGCGAGTGGCTGGATTCACTGTGGGCGGAGGCGTCGCCAACTCTCAGGATTATTGTCGATCCCTCCTCCGCATAGATGAAGACTTCTATGGGATAGTCGTCAAAGAACCCCGGAACGCGCGACGACATGACAAATTCGAGGTCTTCGCTACCCTGTGATTGCAGGTACGCGGTCAATCGAACTGTATCGGCTGAACCGTCGATCCAGAACCTTACCCAACCCGCTTCCGACACTTCTCTCGAATACCACAATGAGGACAACCCAAGATGCGATCTGCCATCTGGCTCGGTAGTCGCGTACTGGCTTGCAATGGTCATTTGCCCAATGTGGCTGGTTAATGTCTGAGCACGCGCTAGTGTATTGTTGACCGGAGTCTCACCCCAATGGAGCTCTGTGAAGGTTGACGCGCCTGGAACAAATGCTTGGGTTTCCTTGTTGGGTCGGCCTATTGACAACCAATATTCGTTTCCCTCTGTGGCGTCGATGACGAATTCGCGCTTATGCGCCACTCCCTCTAGGACTTGGGCTGGTTGAAGATTCTCTATGGAATCGCCTGTGAATGCCTGGACTTTCGTGGTTTCCTCAGTCCAATACCAGGTGTACAGCCCATCGGATGGTGCCTCCCATTTCCGCCACCGAGTTTGAATTCCGCTGTCAGCGGGTTCATTTGGTTCCACGGATGAGTTGGCTGAGACTGAGATTCCGATTGAACCAGATTCCTCGCTATCCAATGTGGATGCGCTCGCAAACATGTCATCAGATCCTTGCAAGTCATCCACTTTCACCCATGAAAGGCTTTCGTAATTGGATCCGCCTGAGTATGCGTCTTGTGCGGCAACCATCACTCTGTAAGTTTGACCTTCTTCTGCTACAAACCGGATTGCAGAGCGAGGTGCTGCAACTGTGGAAACTAGCCGTAGCTCACTCACGCTCTCTCCCACGAAAACGAGAATGTTGCCCGACTGAATATCATCGAGATGAAACTCCCATGTACCGTCTTCTGGAGCTGTCCACCGATACCAAACCGAGGAAGCGAGCCGGCCGTATAACTCCCCAGGTTCAAGAGTGGCACCAAGGTTATTTCCTGCGATATCACCTTCCGATCCCAGCAACTCTATGGCATTGGCAAAGTCGTCGTTGGGCGGTCGCTCTCCCTCTACCCAATGCAATGTAAGAGGCATTGATGCGAAATCGTGGCTAACGCGTATCCGATATTCCTCACCTTGTCTCACAAATAACTGAATTGACCACAGGGAGGAACCTATGCGTGGTGAACCAGCAAGAACGCCATCGGATTGAAATACTTCTATGTCAGGTGGATAGGTTCGCATGAAGCTCAAGTTTTCGATGCTCGGAGTCAGTAGAAAGGAGACCCTGCCTGACTTCTCCGCGAGCCACCTGAACCAAACGGACCCGGCAGGGCGCACATCGCTGAACTCAAGAGGCGCTTCACCCCCTTCGGTGGTACTTCCAATTGGATCGATGGCTAGACTGCCTTGAGATCCCGTTAGGAGAGTCGGGCTAGCAAAATCGTCGTTTGTAGGACGGGCCATCTGTATTGGTGTATCGCTCGATCCGTTTGGGCGGAATACTACGGAGGTCGAATCCGCAAGACCGTTCCACGACGCCACGGTGAAAAAGACGCGAATTGGTTCGCGAATCCGTGTGCTCAAGTCAACAAGCACATTCTGCGTTTCTCCGTGCGCAATCTCTCCTAGGTTGAGAAATCGCTCGCCGACTATGTCCACGCCTAGTCCGTCTTCCCGCTGAACAATACCGGCTAGGAATCGAGAGTTCAATGTTCCTTCATGTTCTTCAAATCCGATGGCTCCACACACGGATCCATCAGAGGTGCGACAATCCACATGCAAGCGAGTTGCGGAGGAAACATAGGACGTCGAAGTAATTGAGAGTTCGACGACGTGTTTGTGATACTCCCCGTCGGGCGTCTCGTAAACATTCGTGTCTGCTTCAATCGCTAGGCTCGGCATTGCGTCGCCTCGAATTACCGTCCATGCCACGGCGGCACGCGGGGAATCTGTATAGACGCGGTGCCCATCCACTTTGAGGCGATAGGTGCCAGGTTCTGGCTCGTGAATGATCACCCATTCCACGCTGTCAATTGTGGATCTCGACGAGTATTCACCGCAGGGACCCGATTCGCAATCGGCTAGATGGTCAACCCAGAGGTTCAAGTCATTGAGTACGGGCTGCGCTATGGTGTCGGTTGCAGGCTCGTCCCAGGTCATGACGATGTCGAGTCGACTGGTGCCCTCGGGAACCACGATGTCGTGATAGCCATATTCTCCATCGTCCAGTTCCACAGTAACACCTGAACTTACCCAACCATTTGGAGTGTCGTTGTTCAGTATCGAGGTTCTTGCGGAGACCAGTCCCATTCCATATTCAGCCTGAATCGTGCCGGGTCCATTGGTATTGTCTCTCGGGAACACATCGGAAGAATCGAGCCAAGCGTTGGGCTTGATGGCACTAGCCATGAGACGAGCTCGAACCAATGCAGGCTTGTCGCGGTGTTCTGGCGAGGCATCCATGAGAAGAGCGGCGACCCCTGCAACGCTCGGAGACGACATGCTAGTCCCGCTGGCTCTCCTGTAGGTATCGTAGCTTCCGTTTCCTTGTGCAGAGTAGACATTCACCCCAGTACCCATCACAGAAGGATTCAAACGACCGTCTGCGGTTGGCCCATGGCTGCTTGAGGACGCGATGTCACCGCTGTCGCGGACAGATCCTACTGCGAGAGAGTTCTTTGCCGCCGAATAGTTTGAATATCCGGATGTGTTTGAGTTTGCATTGGAAACAACATACAACTGCTTGTAGTTCCAAACGGCGGAGTCCAGCTTTCTAGCGCCCGTATCGCGACTTTCCCAGAATAGGCTTGACGAGCTCAAGCTCATGTTTATTACTAGCGGCTTGACCGCTTCAGATTCATTGCCGTCATAAATGCAAGAGGTTGGAGAGCCCAGAAAGTCCATTGCTCGGGTAATTCCCAACGTGCTTCCAAATCCACTTGACGACAGCACCTTGGCGAATCGAATGTGTTCAACTCCTGGAGCCATGCCGGCCAGCAAAGGCAGGTAGTAGCCATTTCCGGCGACCGTGCCGGTGACATGAGATCCATGGCCGTGATTGTCAACCCACAGATCGGAATCCTCACCACTGATAAAGTTCTCGCCGCATATGCTCTTGCGATGGGAGGAAATCGCGATATGGTTTGTGTTAAGCCCGGTATCCATGACGGCAATAGGAGTCGACACACCCGTAATTCCGGAGTAGATACCAAATGAGTCACCTACAGTCCTTAGACTGTCGACTCCCATTGTCTGCACTGCCGTATCGTGCGATGCAGTGACGATTTCAATGGGCTCAATTGCCTGCACAAAATCCAATTGCACAAGCATGGTTAATTGGCTTGGTTTAATGACAGCTGCAAAGGTTCGAATAGCTTGGTCGAATTGACCCATCACCACTCCCAGTGCCTCCAATTCCGTGCGTAGCGTGCGTTCCACAGATTCGTCCATTACCGTTATGAATACGGGCAGAAGCGTGGAGGCACTCGTTTGCATAACGTTTTGCATGAACTCTGGTGAGGTCTTTGTAGACGTCGGTTGTGCTCCGGCACCCAAAACCCATGGCAGATCCGCGATCGCAGTGAGTTGATCCAGATCGGCAGGAAATTTCACCCGAACCATTGAGCCTGTGGACCCCAGCACTGTCGCGTCGTGGAAACTCAATTCATCCCGCACAGCATTCAGATCCGTGGGACGTCCAACCTGCAACCATCCGTAGGTCCAATCGCGGTTCATAGATAGCGCTTGCGTACGCAAATCGAGTATCGCACCATCTGACAATAGCCACTGAACATTTCGAATCGGTTCTATAGAACTCGCTTCACGCTTGACACTGTCATCCAAGTCGGCAACTCGTTGCATGGATGGTTCAACCGTGACCGCTGAATACCGATCAAATCTAGCTTGGCTTACGGTTTTGTACGTCTTCTCGGATTGCGTAGCTAACGGCTTCTTCGGAGCGGGAGCGCCAATGATGCGACCTGAGCTTGCTGAATGCGCCTTGAAACTGACAATTTGATCAACTAATACTTTACGGGCTTTTTCTTCGGAGGCTTCAGCTAATTCCTGTGAGAAATGCCAAGGTGCCAACCACCAAATTGCAAGCAGAAAGCAACAGATAATCGTGACAAAGCCAGCGGTTAGCAGAAGTTTTTTGGTGTTCATGGTGTTGCGAAGTTTCCAATCTCGTTTAGAGCGCCCGAAAGCAACCCTACATCGTTTGATTTTATTGTTGACCATCACTGGTCGCCGCATCTTCCGACAAGTCCAACTCCGACAGTTCAACTTCAGTCACGTTGAAATCGCAACAGTCAGGTGTGTGCAAAACAAGGGGGATTGACGTCGAAGAATTCTCCGATATTTTGCTTGTCCAACTCAAAGTCGCTGTCAGCATGTTGTGCAGATCTGATAGGTACATTTTCGGATGTAAGTTGTGCTTTGTCTCTGAAACCTGCTCAACGACAAATGACTCGCTGTACAGAATCCAGTCGATACTGTGGGTCAATGAGTTGTTGTCAAAGTGTCCAATTTTCGTCGATTGAGTAGAGTGTTGCAGCGCCGAAAAAAGTTTTCCAATGGGGAATCTAACTTGGCATGGAAACTTCGGGGCACACTTGCCGTTGGGGGAGCCAAGAATTGGATCCAATGTTTCCCCTAGCGACGAATCAGTGATGGGACTATCTACATTGTCGGTGCCATCAATTGTTCTTATAGGGGCTGAGTATTGCGACTGCGATACTCTACTTCCAACCGCACTGTTGATAAGGTCATTGAAATCGCCGGTAACGATAACCGGTTCCATGAACGGAAATGCATGCCTAGATTGACCGACGAACTCTTTCTTGTTGAAGTACTTTGCGTTCATGGGCTTGTAGCTGGCCACATGGTCCTGGATGATCGAAATCAATACTTCAGCTTGTTTTGAACGGATTTCCCGACTCTCGTGAGTTAGGTGGGTGTTGAATACCCAAAGCGACCGCATGCTCTCGCGATCGTAGACATTCACGAAGGTCACGATACGGTTTAGTCGAGCTCCGAAAGCCCTTCGCGGAGAACTTGGAGCGTTTGGGGCAAGCCATAATGTCGCCGAGTCGATGACATCAAAACGCTCCTTTCTAACAAGAATAGGATTGTGTTCGCCCCGAGATCCCCCGTTTCTTCCTCTACCCACGATGTAATACGCATCACCTAGTAGGTTCTTGATGTCCCTTAACTGATTGCGTTCGACCTCCTGCAATCCAATTAGGTCGGCCGTGAGAGACGAACGGTTTGTGTCGTTCAATGTCTCATGGGTACCACTTTTGATCATTCCGGCAACAAAGCTCCTGCGTTTTTTCCAATCCAATGGTTCGGGGTCGCGGGGATTGTCGTAGCGAACGTTCAATGTACGGATGGTAATGGGCGACGAATTTGCAGACGACATAGCAAGACTAAAGAGAATGGCAAATGCAATTGCCAACAATCCTATATTGGCACGGCTACCGTGCAATTGTTTGATGCAACTCATTCAGAAGAGTCAGTTAATTCAATTGCTTCAAGAACCTCAGGCTGGCAATTTGGGCAGCAACCTAACTTACAATGCAGTGGATAGTAGTTTTTCGAACCATATCGTGAATCCCACAAGAGACCCAGCATGATTGGGGCAGCAATTGTCGGAATTTTAGTCGTGATGGCTGTCAATACTGCATTGATGGCCGCATGTCAGGCAAGATACGCTTTCTCGCCTGGGACCCGCATGAACGCCCGCTCGGTTGCTGGAGCGGGAAACTATTGGTCGATCATAGCGCTGAACGTCGCTGCAGTCTTTGGGACCTACATTGGAGGAGTGCTCCTGTTTCCCAATTTGTTGATTCGAGAAGGTCCTAGCCACTGGTACGAAGTCGTAGTCCCGGTGCTACTGTACGATTTCTGCTATTACTGGGGCCATCGGCTGATGCACACTGGGTTTCTAATGAGACGGTTGCATGGTTGGCACCATTTATGTAGACATCCTACAGCGATCGATGGACTCTATCAAAGGCCACAGGAAACAGCAATGGCATTAGCTTTGCTGTTGGCATGTATAGCTGTTGTGGGCCCCGTCGGGGTGACGGCATTTGCTTTGGTGATATTCATTCACACGGTTGTGAACATGCTTGACCATGCGAATATTCGAACAGGCATTGGGTGGCTGGACCATATGATGATGGCTCATGACCTGCACCACTCGAAGCGAAACGTGAACTTCGGTCTAACGCCACTTTGGGATCATGTTTTTGGAACCACACACCATAGTCGCAAGCTTGCTGGAAGCTAACTGAGCGAGCTCGCTAGCTCAAAATACAAGTTTCCGTTTAACCCAGATTCCATAGGTCAACACCGACTTGTCAATGGCCACCAATGCTTGGTCGTTCGTTTAGAACTAGACTGGATTGCTAGTTCCTGTTTCGAGAAACGACTTCAATCGGATCAGCTGTTCGCTAAGAACTTGCTCCACCGCGTCCGCCCAACCGCGAAGATTGCGCCCAATGACGATGTAATTGAGCGTGAGAGTCGTCGACTCGGCGAGCGGTTCCATGCGCAGAGTCAGTGTCCCATGGGCTCCCAAGCTTTGCAGTGGTCCCAATGCGCCTGACAATCGTAGGAGTTTGCCGCGTTGTGCGTCCACAACTCTGGCATGCACAACGCCTTGATTTGTGCCAAGGGACTCGAGAAACAAGCCATCGGGGCTGGTATTCAAAGAAAGGTTGCGGGCATCCCGTCCAAATGAGTGCTCTGGATCCCACCATCGCTGGAGCTCTCCCAGAGCGTCGAACACATGTGTCGGCAATGCAGAGATATTGATCTCCGACTCAATAACAAAACCGTTGTCATCGTCTTCTAGCACGCGACCCATTCAATCTCCTTAATGTTTGACGAAGTTCTCAATCGTGAAGCTTGCGCAAAAAACCGTTGGAAATAGTTCTTGTTAGGTAAAATAGCTCAGACTCTATTCGCGTTTTGGCTTCAGCTTTCTACACTGGTCTTTCTGCGTTAGGACAGGCACGCGAACGATAGGATGAGGAGAATTGTATGAAGAACTTTCTAGAAACTGCTTCGAAAGTAGTCTTTTGGGTCTTTGTGGGTTTTGCGGTCTGGACCGTTCTGCAGGGTGTCTTCTACGGCTTGGCTAGTTTGGGAGGCGCAACCCCTAGCATATCTGGCATTGTAGTTAGTGGTGTGCTTTCCGTAGTCCTCTACTTCTTGGCATCGGCATTGACGGAACTTGGACGTATGCACAGTGACTTCGACCAGAAGGAAATGCTTGAGGGATTGGCTAATGTAGCTTCCAGAATCTCCGAGCGAGCGCGTGCCGCCGCGCAGAAGGAAGAAGAGAAGGAAAAAGAAAAGGAAGGCTAACCGACCAATTGCTTGCAGACCCTCCTCAATTGGAGGAGCAGAGTAGGCTCAGGTTCAATCAGAATCGTCCGAAGTCAACTCACTCAACTGGGCACGATGGCGCAATCGTTGTTTGACTGTCTCGATTGGATTCTTGTAGTCGACAGATCCCAGGCCGAAATTCGTTAGTTTGTAGCCTATCAGTGCTTGCAACGGTTCGGGCATAGCAACTACAACCTCTGGTGGAACACCTACAAACTGGTTCTCACGCTGCTTGAGCCACGCCAGATTGAAATTTACGTTTATGGATCTTCGATAGGAATCTCGAGTTGAATTGGGGCCACCTCGATGCCACAGCGCACCATCCCAGAGCAAGAGTCCTCCCGCTGGCATTTCCACCGTAGTCGTCTCTGAGTCTTGGCTCAGTCGGCCAGTTGATCGGTGGCTTTCCGGAACCACTTCAGTTGCACCATTTTGTTGTGTAAAGGGATCTAGTGCGATAAGCGTGTTGACGATGAGTGGTGTGTGCGGACGAGGAATAGGGTAATGCCCGTCGTCTATATGGAGATGCTGTCGTTGATCACCGGGACCCGGCCGCATGGCTGCGACACCCGAAACCTGGAAATCGGGCCCTAGAATCTCTTCCACGATACAGAGAAGACGGCTATCCAGAAGCAATTCATCTACTGCTCTGGTCTTTGCCAAGAGATTGTGTGTATGAATCGTTTGCTGTCCAAATTCCTTTGACTGTCGACTACCGACTGCGTCAAAGATGGGTTCAAGGTCGTTGCGCAACTTGTCCAATGTACGCGGATCTAGAAAATCTGAAACAACGGCATAGCCTTTCTTGTTGACTTGCTGTGCAATTTCGGGAATGTCGACACTCATGACCTTTCACCGTCGTAGTGATTTGCGGCAATTTTAGCGTTAGTGTTGCTATTGCTAAGGCCCACTCGTGCACAATGCGGCTACAGCAAATGCACGCTTTTTGAGACTTTTCCAAAAGGTGCAATTTGATTGCCAAGCAATTCTCTAGCTACTTTGCTATGTTGCAATACGATCATTACGAACTAGTCTCCGCGCAAATCTAATCGGTTCGCAAGCAATTACGTCGCCAATGCAACAGACTCTACTCGTTACGGCAGACGACCGAACAGGAGCATTGGAAATAGGTGGAGCCTTGGCCCGGAAAGGCAATCCGATGCTCGTATGCACCGAAATTGGTAAGGTTACGCAGTCCGTCATAGACATAAGCTCCCGTCACCTAAGTCCGGAAGAGGCTTTCGAAAAAATGCATCTTGCCCACGACCGAGACGTGGAAATCCGAATGCACAAGATGGACTCTGGATTGCGTGGCAATTGGCCATACGAGGTGCATGCACTGCTTGACCTAGGCTTTGAAATTGCCGTGATTCCAAGCTTTCCAGACGCGGGCAGGCGGTGCGAACAAGGGGTCGTCTACATTGACGATGTGCCTTTGCTTCAGTCTCCATTTGGTGCCGATCCGCTAACAGCCCCTTGTAGTAGTCGACCGATTGAAGTTCTCGAGGAAGCAGGATGTGCACTACCAGGTATTGAGATCTGGGACGCCAACACTAACGATGAACTGGCTCATCAAGTGCTGCGGTGCCGTCGTGAACAACGCATTCTTGTTGGTCCAACCGGTGCAATTGACATGTACGCAAGGACTTTACTCAAAAGTGATCGAAATGACGATCTCATGTTGCGCAAACCGATTTTGATTGTCTGTGGCAGCCTCAATTCCGTTAGTCGAGAACAACTGAATCACTTCGAATTCACGAAAATCTCTCCTGCAGGTCCCTTTCGGGAATTCGGATCGGTGGGCGTGTTGACGACGCCTGCACCAATTCTTCCGATAACGCTACATGATGCGAGGGAAATGGCATTGAGGATTGCAGAAGCAGTTGAGAAGTTGCAGAGATTTGCATCAACGCTTTTAGTGATAGGAGGAGACACTGTCGCCGCAGTGCTAGGGAGCAGGCAGGTGAGCGTGTTAGGGACTATCGGGCCAGGCATACCGGTAGCTCGAATTGGGCGCAAGTTAGTCGTTACTAAAGGAGGAGGCATTGGGCATCGTGCCACCCTCGTGAATATCGTTCAGAACGCTCAGGAGTGAATTGTGACTGCTAGTTCGCTCGTTCGGGCGGGACGTAGTTCTCTATGGGTCCGCTCCACCAGTCGCAGGATCGACCATCGAGATAGGTGTCGCTAACCTGGGCGATAAACCGATTAACACGCGATTCCTTGTCTGTCTCGGGCTCATAAATGGCTTGCATTCTCACCTCTATGCTCGATCTCAATGGGGCATTTTCTCTAGATGTTGGGTCTACGACGGCTTGATGGAACACGGTACGCATATTGAGTTCTTCCTGTCTAGTGTCATATTGCCGAAACACTAACACTTCGTCAGGTTCCATTTCGGGAAAGAAATACCATCTCTGGCGCGGTGAGTGAATCAATCGTTGATCAACCACCTTCGTGTACTGCTTAATGTTGGATGTGTTCATGCCGTCGCCGAAAACAATATCGTCGGGAGAGACGCTGTTCATGTCGCAAACGGCGAGTGGCATCATGAGTACAGGGTGCTGGGTGTCCGTGCTTCTCCAAACGTTGAGGCTCTCGAAATGCCGTTGATCGGGCACGATGCGATCAAAACGGCGTTCGATCGCCGCGCACATGTCCGAGTGAATTCCCATGCCATATGCTCCGCCACTGCCATTGGGCGTAGACTTGGCGCCTCGAGGACCTTTCTCGCCGCCAAATCCGTTTCGATATTCGTGCATTCCGCCTCTCACGTCCCAGCATCCACGCACGTGCTTTATCAACTCGCGGCACTCTTGATAGAACGACTCTATTACAGCTTCGTTGTCGAGCAAATCTACTTGCGTTGGCCATCTAACTAGCTGAAAGCCGTGGGTGTCAACTGTTGCAGGTGGTTCTAACAGTCTCCCGTTGTGGACTTCAATGCGATGGGTCTGTCCAAGCGTGTTCAAGTCCTCCTTGTTGATGGCAGAGTAGTGGTTGGGCACTCGAAAGCCTTTGTGCCGACCATGTGCGAAGTTTGCTGATGTCGCAATCGCTTCAATCATTGTCATTCAATTCCGACCCACCAGAAGTTCTCGGGGTGAGGTTTCAAAAAATAAGTCCAGTCGTGCAAGATTCGCAAAGTGCGTAGACGCGCCTGAATTGAACTTTTGGCCAAACATTGTCGACTATGTACTGTGATTCACCGATCAAATGGCCTAGGCGTGAATTGGCCAGTGGACTCTCGAATCCAGTCGCTTCCAACAGGGTCCTCAGAAGCGAACTCCGGCGATCTCGATACTCGCGAATCCTATATTTCTTCAGCTTAGCTAGCTTTGCAGCTTCCTCAAACGCTTGGTCCAATCCACCAATCTTATCGACAAGATTGTTCTCCAATGCCTGTTTTCCTGTCCAAATCCTTCCTCCTGCAATGGCACGAACATCGTCCACGCTCATTTCGCGACCGTTGCTGACTATGTTGAGGAATCGATCGTACGACGTGTTAACTATCGCCTGAATTATCGTTGCATCGCTCTCGCTGACACCAGATAACGGATCCGGTCGCAGTGCGTTCGGAGCGGAATAGACCCCGTCTGTATTCACGCCAACCTGTTCAAGAGACTCTTCGACTGAGGGAAACGTGGCGAAGACTCCTATGGATCCCGTGATTGTGGACTCGGAAGCCATGATCAAGTCCGCCTCCGCGGCAATCCAGTACCCACCAGATGCGGCAGTTCCTGCCATCGACGCAACTACCGGTATGCCTTTCTCGCTTAGTTCGCGGAGTGCCATGCGAATCTGTTCCGAGGCAAAAACAGAACCACCGGGCGAATCAATGCGCAACACCAATGCGTCGACGTTGGCCTTTGCAGCCGAATTGATGTGCTTCACAGCGGAGGAGGTTGACTCCAAATCCGATCCCTGTCCGAACGGGAGTGTGAGAATCGCGCCGGAAACGGTTACCAGACCAATTCTCCCAGTTGAGCTGGTTGCATCGTCGGCGGGCTCCTCGACAGTCAAAGTACCCGAACTGCTTGGTATCACTTCTAAGTAGTCGTCCATGGCAATGCGCGGAGGTTTGTCCCCCGATGCGGAGATTTGCGTGTCGGACGCCAGGCTCTCTGAATAGTCCGCGGGTCCAAGCAATTCATCGACTAGTCTTTGTTCGCGAGATAGCTCGGCCAAGCCCTTGTCAGTTCCCTTCAATAGTGTTGCCAATCCGTCGGCATAGTCGAACACCTGCGTTTCGGGTAGATTCCTATTGTTAGATATCGTCTCAACATAACCACCCCAAAGCTGCTGCAGGATGGGGATGTAGGATGCCTTGACTTCGGGGGACATCGAGTCTCTCGTGTAAGGCTCAACAGCGCTTTTGTAGTCGCCAGCGCGGAACGTATGCACATTGACATGGAGCTTGTTTAGGAGTGTGTGGAAGTACTGGTTCTCGAACGCAAGACCGGTAAACACGAGCTCTCCGTAGGGGTGCATGACCACTTTGTCTGCGTGGCTCGCAAGATGGTACTGTGATTGAGAGTAGAAGTTGGAATAGGCCACCACCTTCTTTCCGGAGGCCTTGAACTCCTCGATCGCACTGCCGATCGCGTTAAGGTGTACGAGGCTTGCTCCCAATAGGCGATGTGGTCGAACTTCCAACGCAACGATGCGGTCGTCTGACGCTGCATGTCGAATTGCGCGAACTACGTCGCGAACCTTTGTCCCGCCGACGCCAGTTCCGGACATTAGAAAGTCAAGAATGGGATCCGAGCCCGAAGTGTCTTCCACCAATGACTGTTTGGGCTCAAATACAAGAACCGAATCCTGCGCCACCTCGGGTTCAGGGTCACCCGTGGACACCGCCACAAAAATCAGCAGCAGCAACAAAATGATGAGCAGGTTGGCAATGCTCACGCGAATGAAGCGGAAGACCGCTCCAATTCCGCGAAATATGAGAAGAAATATGTTCTGGCGCTTCGGCTTGGCGGGCGGAGGAACTGGCGGAGTCGGTGTTTGTGGGATTGGAGGTTCACTCATGGGTTATACGCTTAAATTTTTGTAGAGAATGACAGTCGAGCGGCACAAGTCCGCGATTAGCGCCACCACTGTATATGACCTCAGCAACGTACAGGTCGCCCTTAGAATCAGCCCATATGCCGTGCGGCGCAAAAAAGTTTCCCGGTTTGACGGGGTCGGATCCGCCAAATTGATGGATGATGTTCCCGTCGAGATCCAAAAGTGAGACTCGAGCATGGGGCATGTGTGGAAGTATTTCAACGTCTGGGCTGCGTCCTGCGATCTCGCCGAGCTCTGCGACGAAGAGGATTCCGGCAGCATCGATAAACAAATCGTCGGGGCGGACGACGTTGCTCCATTCCATCAAAAACTTCCCAGAGGAATCAAATACTTGGATTCTTGAGTTTTCGCGGTCCGCAACCAAGACTCGATCATCGGGATCTAAGACAATTGCATGAGGCAGACGAAACTCACCTGGGCCGGTTCCCGGTTCTCCCCACGAGAACTCATACTCTAGTTGCGAGTTGAATTTATGAACACGAGCATTGCCATAGCCGTCGGCAACAAATAGCTCTTTTTTGGACGATAGGCAGGCATTTGTCACTCGATTGAAGGGACCGCCGCCAAACTGTACAGGCGACTCTCCTGGTTTGAATCCTGTGTAGGCTGGTTTGTGAGGTTCTCCCAGTGTCTTGAGCAACTGGCCATCGGTATTGAATATTCGAATCGTGTGATCGAAGTTGTCTGCCAAGTAAATGGTGTCGTCTGGGCCTATGAAAATTCCGTGCGGGTTGGTGAAGATTCCTTCGCCCCAAGAGTCCAGAAAGTTGCCATCTGAATCGAAAACAATCATTGGGTGCTCGCCGCGATTGAATGCATAGACACGGTCCCTAGAATCCGTGGCCACACCGGCAACTTCGACAAACTTCCAGCCTTCAGGAAGCTTTTCCCAGTTTTCTATAACTTCGTAGTCAATCTTGATCAAAGCGTTTCGCAGAGACGGAGTTGTCGATATAGCTCAAGCAATAGTCTAAAGCAAGGTTTGCTTTCCAATGAGGGAAACAAGATTCTTGTGGAACACTCAACAATGCGAACCACACGTCTGGCGATTGCGCAGATTTCGTCAATAATTGTTAGTGTCCCGCAATGCGAAAATCGGGCAACACGTAGAAATTGAGTATTTTGTCAACGTCACACTCAACTGATACAAATGAATGAACGTTTTGAAACACGATTTGAGAGACCGCTTTGGCGTTGGAACGAACTTTGCGAAGCCCTAGGTATCTCGGTTTGTGCCGGACCTGACGTTACCGGCATAACGTTCGATTCTCGCAAAGTTCAGGCGGGAGACCTGTTTGTCGCTATTCCTGGTGATCCGGGTCCTCGCTTCAATGTCTCCCAACGCACCTCGCGAGATGGCCACGAATATGTTCAGAGTGCATGTGAGCGTGGTGCTGTCGGGGCATTGGTCCATAAGAGCGTTTCTACGGATCGGCCATTGCTTCGCGTGCAAGACACAATTGATGGATTGTGGGGCTTGGCGAGGTATCGAAGAGCTCAATTGAGTTGTCCCGTTGTCGCGATCACGGGTAGCAGTGGAAAAACGACACTAAAGGAATTCTTGGCTCGTTCCATTCCGGCATTCTTCACAGAAGGAAGTTTCAACAATTACTTGGGGCTTCCACTCAGCGTTGCCCTTACGCCATTTAATGTCGGTGGTGTGGTTTACGAAATCGGTACCAATCACGCTGGCGAGATTGCGCCTCTGTCGAATGTGGCAAATCCAGACGTTGCTGTAGTTCTTAACGTTCTCCCCGTTCACATTGGTCACTTTGCTGACCTTGACGAATTGACTATCGAAAAGATGTCAATTTCTCAGGGGCTTGTTCCCTATGGAACATTTGTTTGCTCCACGACATTGGCCACGAGCGAGTACGCACCACGAGTGCCAACAGTGACATTTGGATTTGATTCCGACGCCGATGTGCAAATAAAGAGCATCGACGGAGACCACTATTCCTACTCCAGTGGTGGCGAATTCATAGAGATCGATGTACCCGGTGGCGGCAGGCATCGAGCGGAAACTCTTGGGGCAGCCGCGGCCGTGCTTAAGACATTGAGACTACCATTGGAAAGCCTTGCGAGGATCGGCAATCAATTGCCGAAAGGCCGAGGAAACGTGCACTTCGTCGAAGGAATATTGATTGTGGACGAAAGCTACAATGCCAACCCTGCCAGCATGCACGGAGCATTGGCAAGCTTGAGTAGGCGATCCGTCGATGGTAGACGAATCTCGGTTCTTGGTCAGATGAATGAACTTGGCGAAAAAGCTGTTGAGTACCATAGCCGCCTAGCCGAAGCCGCAAATCAAGCCGACATAGTCTTTTGCGTTGGTGGTCTGATGAAATCGCTATATGAGAACTTGGCACAAGGCGTAGAGAAACACTACTTTGACCAAGTCGATGAGCAACTTATGGATCAATTGCTGCAAACTGCACGACCTGGCGACGCAGTGATGGTAAAGGGCTCGCACAGTTTTTTCTGGGAGGCTGATTTCGTCAATCAATTTATCTCTGCACTTCGTGACCAAGCGTAGCTTGCTCGCATTCCAAATCTTGGCAAGCCTTTTACATTTGAAAGGGTCTCTCTAAATGTCCAATTCCTCCTGCGTTGTTTTCGAGCAAGCCAGCAAGTCATTCGGCGACCTAGTAGCTCTGGACTCGTTGTCTCTTGCCATCCCAAGTGGCTGCATATATGGATTCATCGGACCAAACGGTGCGGGGAAGACTACGGCAATGCGGCTGCTCCTTGGAATTATGAAACCATCATCGGGCGGCGTGCAGGTTTTAGGCGCTTCGGACGGAAAGTCCGCAAGGTCACAGATTGGTTACTTGCCTGAGGAAAAGGGACTGTATCCGCGAATGCGAGTTCTCGATTTCGTTGTGTATATGGGGCGATTGAATCGTTTGGACAAGCGACAGGCGACGCGTAGGGCTCGAGATCTTCTTGACGAATTTGATTTGAAGGATTGGCAGAATGAGAAATGCCAGTCGCTCTCCAAGGGCATGGGACAAAAGGTGCAGTTGATTTCTACTCTAGTCCATGATCCTCAGCTAATGATCCTAGACGAGCCATTCAGCGGTCTTGACCCTATCAATACCGACGTAGTGAGGTCGATGATCCTTAGCCGTGTCGAGAGTAACGCTACCGTAATCTTGTCGACCCACATCATGGAACAAGCTGAAACTCTATGTAGCGCACTGGTGCTGATTAACAAGGGCAGGGCAGTCCTAGAAGGATCGATGGATGAGATCCGTTCAGGGGATACCGTTTATCTTGAACACAACCGAGACGAAAGCGTATTGCGCGATCTACCCGGGGTGCTCTCCGTCAAACAATTTGGGCGAGGAGCAACGCTGCGAATCGATCCAAGCCAGGATAGCCAGGATTTGCTGCGATCTCTAATGGAACGAACCAACATATTGAAGTTCGACACAACGTCAGCGTCTTTGCACGAGATTTTCGTCAGGGAAGTGGGAAGAGACGTGCAGGAAGAGGAAGCTGAAAATGCCTAATCACCTAAGGACGATTTTGCTTATTGCTAGACGCGACTGGCTCGAGTCGGTATCCACAAAAATGTTTTGGATCGGCGCTTTGCTTGGCCCCATTCTGATGATTGTGCTAATGGTGATTGTGGGTGTTGCTTCCGTTAGCACAGCGATGTCAAAAGGTCAGTATGCCGTAATCGATCAAAGCGATGGGCTTGCGCAGGAAATACGCAACGAAATACACAGACGCGACATTCATACCTTTCTCGTAAGCACATTGGTTCAAAACTCGGAATCAATCGAAGTATTAGAAGAGCTGCAGGCCAAGTTGGTTGTAGGCGGAACGATTGAGTACGACGCCGTATCGAATTTCGTCGAGGAAGTACTGCCCTACATTGACGGTTATGAAGCCACGGGAGGGTCTGTACATGAAAGATTTGCGATATGGTGGATGGAGAACCGAGAGGTCGCAGTCGATCTAGTTCCTTCCCTGTCGATTGCACGATATATTGAGTTTCTTCCAGGTTCTCAGTTTTCCGAAGAGAACCTGCAGGAGCTAGTCGAGAATGAAACTCTAATCGGCTACTTCGTCCTACCAGACAATCTCGTGGAATCCTCTTCCGAAGCGAAGTTCGTCACCAAGAACATCCTGAAGAACGATGTCGCTGCGTGGTATTCGAACTTTGCTACTAGCGTAATTCGGGCGAAGAGAGTGGCTGCAATCAATGTTCAGGAAGACGACGCGCAGTGGATCATGCAGCGTGTATCGTTCACCACGAACAAAGCGGTCTCGCCGGACGATTTGGCTGATGGGGCCGATCTGGGCCAACCAGTCACAGAGGAAGTAACCGCGGGAGAGCAAATCGCGAGGTTTGCACCCGCCGTTTACCAATACATATTGTGGTTCATGGTGTTCATGGGCTCCATGATGCTCATGACAGGCACTGTTGAGGAGAAGAGCACCAAGCTAGTAGAGGTCCTGTTGAGCAATGCGGATGCTGGTCAGCTGATGGACGGAAAGCTCCTCGGTATTACCGCGACGTTGTTAACAGTGATTGGCGTGTGGACTTCGTTTATAGCCTTGCCTCTGGCTCTCGGACTATTCGCATTCCCGCAATTCTCGTTTCTGGACATTGACATCATTAGCGCCATTTTCAAGCCGGCATATGTGGTCAATTTCGTCATTTTTCTTGCTTTGGGTTTTGTCTTCTTTGGATACCTGTTTTCAGCCGTCGGTTCTGCCTGTGCGTCGATTCGCGACGCGCAAGTGTTTTCTACGCCCATCACAATCATTCTGATTGTTCCCGTAATGCTCATGGTTCCCTTGGCTATGGACCCTACGGGGATGCTGGCGACCATCTTGAAGTTCTTTCCACCATACACGCCATTTGTCATGATGAACACTGCCGCAGAACTTCCCTCGTTGCCGGTATATCTTCTAATTTTGGCCTGGATGTTGCTCTGGACTTGTGCGAGTAGGTGGATTGCTGCACGCGTCTATCAAAAGGGTATGCTGATGGAGAGCAAACCCAAAGGTTTCAAGGAGCTAGTTCGACTAGTCAAGACCTAGAAGGTCCCAATCCTGGTGGCATTCGATCAATCGCAATCGTGTGGATGCATACCATTGTGACTATGCAGTTTCGTGGCAGCTAAGCAATGGGTACAAGGCTGGTCGTAGCGCCCACAGACTCCCAGTGGTTTGAATTTCTCAAGCAGACTCGCATTTACGACGAAATCAACTATTGGCGACCTTCAGCCAAAGGATTCAGAGCACTCTTGCCTGGTGGATTGCTTCTGTTCAAGTCGAAAACAGGAACACGAGGAATTGTTGGCGGAGCGTGGTTTTCAAGCTATCGCGTTATGGAGTGCTTTCTTGCATGGGAAGTGTTTGGAATTGGCAACGGCGCTGCATCGCAATCGGACATGCTGGCACAGATTAGCTCCTATAAGAAATTTACGGAGCCGAACACGAAGATTGGGTGCATAGTGCTGAATTTTCCATTCTTCTTTGACGACCAACCAATTGATGTTCCAGGTTGGTCGCCTGGGATCCAGCAGTACAAAGGGTACGACACAGACACCACGAACGGACGCTTCATTTGGGATGCGGTCATGAAGCGACTACAGTCCTGCCCGTTGGACTCATGCGTAGAGAAAGTCGTGCGGTATGGCAAGCCCCAGCTAGTTGTCCCAAGGGTGGGCCAAAGCACTTTTCGCCACGACGTAGTAGAGAACTACGGTCGACGTTGCGCCTTGACGCGCGAACGTACATTACCCGTCTTGGAGGCAGCGCACATTAAGCCTTACAAACATGGCGGCGAACATGCCATATCCAATGGTTTGCTGCTGCGGCGCGACATCCACCGACTGTTCGATCTAGGTTACGTGACTATTGATAACCAAATGAAGTTGGTCGTTAGCGGACGCATAAGGGAGGAATTCGAGAATGGGCGGGACTACTACCGACTCGAAGGCAAGGAACTGTGGGTCCCATCTGTAGCTCAACGTCAGCCCTCAAGAGAATCTCTTGAATGGCACAACAACAATTGCTACTTGGGCTGATTTGTCGATGTATTCGATCGAGAGGCCGTGAAGCTCGTTCGAAAAATCAGTAATTTCCTGATAGGCTCCCTAGCGCTTTGCTTCGGGCTCTGTGTGGGTTTTGTCGCTCAGTCTTTACTGATCGGTGTTGTTGGATTTCTGTGCTTTCTCTTTTTGTGTGCAATAGTGCAGGTATACGTGGAGAATCGTACTGGAAAGAGCGACTAGATTGAGCCACTTCCGATTTGACCAATGGATTAGGTGACGCCGTCAGCTGGTATCAGGCAGCGGTAGTTCGCGTTCCCACCACCTGCACGACGGAGCTTCTTTTGGGCTTCTAGGACTCTTGTTCCTCAAAGAGCGCAAGCAGAGTATTGAATTCCTCTAGACCCTGCTCAATTGCCTCCAAATGCTCAGGCGCAATCTTGTCTTTATCTTGTTCGTATGCCTGCAATCGCCTATCTCGGGCTCGTCTGACAATATCCGAAGCCGTCTCGCCATCGGTGGTCTTAATGGATGGATCCACACCGTGCTCCAGCAATATTCGAATGTTGCTCAAGTAGCCGTACATCGCTGCCCAATGCAGAGCGTTTCGACCATTTGAATCTCGAGGTTCTGGGTCCCAACCACGTGAGAGGAACTCTTTCAGTAAATCGTCGTTGTTTAAGAGAACCACTGTGCGACCAAGGGACGATTGGGATGAGTTAGCAATCGAAAGATCGGCTCCAGACTCTAGTACTACGCGCACACAGTCGTTACCTTCAAGTCGATGGGATCGACTCATTGCCGTAATTAGGGGAACGTTGCCGTCGGGATCGAATCGGTTGACCGCTTCTGGATCTGACCCTAACGCAGCTTTGAATTCCTCACAACGACCTAGCCCAACAAGATCATGCGTACTAGGTGTTGCACCTTGCGACATTGCCATTTCAATGAGCTGGTCCTGCCGAACACTCGGATGGTTCAATATCAATGAAAGTGGCGTCTGACCGTTTTCGAAACTAGCCGTAAGCAATCCGGGAGAGCTTTCTATAGCACTCTCCACGCTCTCAATTTCCTTCGTCAGAATGAAGTGGCGCCGAAAAGCATCTTGTTCCAGAAGTTTCATGGTTACTTCCAATGCGGATGCGCCATCAATCATGGACTCCAGATATGCAACATAGATTTCGCGCTTCTGGGGGCTTGAGATTCGATCCTGTTCCTCTCCGTCGTTGAAGAACAATATGTGTGGGACGCCATTTACCCCATATCGCTGGTAAATCTCGGGCGACTCGTCAATATCCAGTTTGAAGACAGCTGCGCGTCCGGACATTTCCGGCATGAGGCTTTCGATTATGGGGTCTACGATCTTGCATGGCACGCACCACGTCGCCGTGAAGTCGACAAGCACAGGCAGTTCAGACTGAAGGACTTCTGCCTCAAACGATGCCGTTGTCACGTAGGGGATCTTCTGTTCGGAACCGTCAACGGCAGCTTCATTTTCCTTCGCTTGTTCCCCATCTAAGGCGCAGTGAGCGCTAACGGCAAACGCTGTAACGATGAACCACAATGGATTGATACGCATGATGTATTCCGCGGGTACCACATTCATTGCTAGCTTACACCAAGATTCTGTAGCTGACTCTACATTCGTCGGCATTACTCTTCACGAAGTGGGGAATTGTCAAATTTTTCATTAAGCCATTTCTTGATCTCTTGCACGTTTTCAGGTCCGGACAACAGTAGGTTATGCGGTACATCGTCGACTACGACGTCTGCTTGCGGAAGGTAGTTCAAGACACTGAGCGTTTCTGCTGTCGGAATCGTGCGATCGATTGAAGAATAGAGAACAAGCACTTTGTTTGGCAACTCATCCAGATTGGGTCTTGAATCGAATTTGCTTCTCATCAACAACTCCAACGGAAAAATGCGCATAATACTGCGCGTGGCTATATGAACGAGCGATCGATAAGGACTTACAAGAATGAGTCCATCGACCGTTTCGTCAGCGGTGAGCATGGCTACTCCGCTGCCCAAACTAAATCCCATTAGAACTATTGAACGATTGGGAAATTCTGCTTTAGTCCTGTCGAGCATGTGCCTCGCATCCGACAAGATTGTCTTTTCCGATGGAGTGCCTCGACCCTTGCCATAGCCGCGGTAGTTCGTAAGTGTGACTGGAGCGTTTAGCTTTCCAAGTACGTTCACGTAACTTCGGGCGTCCCCGGCATTGCCCGTGAAAAAGATCACGACAGGTCCGTTGGCATGACGATTCACCACATAGCCATGGATAACGACTTTCGCGTCGGTGCTTGGGGAGATTTCATACTCTTCGGCAGGTAGGGTCAGCTTGGTGGAACTCTCCGTGGGAAAGTAAACGAAGTGGTCCTGCAGCACGTACAAGACTGCACAAACTAATACGTATGAGGCCGTGCCGAGAATAGCTAATCGCTTGACTATTCGCCAAATCGCTATGCCATGTTTGCCTGATTTCATTACTCCTAGCTCAGAACACGAAAAACGTAACGGCCGTACGATCAACAACACTCTTCAGAGGTGGTGCATTCAATCACCGAGATTTAGAAACACAATCAAAACCCAGTCACGGTTGTTCGAAGTACAACCACTTGCGTTCGTCAACTCGAGCCTGCGTCCGAAGAAAGTTGCCCGTTTTACGAAATCTAGATTTCGCTTTCTCGAATACCGGCTCTAGCTCTAATAGGGCGGGCTCGTGGCCGGAAGCTAAGGTAGAGTCCTAGTCGATGGCATCGTTGGCATTTCGAGGTCCGTGTTCTGCAAGAAGATCCGCAGTATTGCGAAAGCCGCTCAAAGTCACCTCCCAAGTGGGATGGCGCCCGGGTTCGTCTGCAACTTCTGTCGTACCCATCCTACGCATATAGTCCATATAGTGATCATGCCATGACTCCTTTTGAAGCTCACACAACACAGCAGAAATGGTTTCCAAGTTCACAGACTCTCTGTATGCGGTTTCGCAGAATTCTTTAGTTGACGCTCGAATAACTGCAGATAGGGCAGCTACGTCGTGTACGTGTCGAACGAGATCGGGATTGGAATCACCATGATTTGGCAAGCGAGACGCAAGTGCCTGCCACTTCCCTGCAGCAATCTCCAAGAAGCCAACAGCAGGAAACTCTTTATCTTTCTTGCGCACCATTGGTACCAAGCTTGTACGTAACGGAACACTTACGAGCTCTACTTTCAATCCCGCAACGATATCGTCATGGGGTACTAGCGAGGAGTAATCGAAAATCAAGCTTTGAACTACTCCATCTCTTCGAACTCGACCTTTGTTGGTGAATTTCAAAAAGGGAAGCGAGCGTTGGATGTGATCCCGAAATGCGGTGCCAATATTTTTGATCTCGCTAACCCGCTGCTCCCGTTTCAGAGAGGCAACGCTTGGTTCTAATACGATACGAACGTCTAAGTCCTCTGAAAACCTGTTGATCAATCTGTAGTAATAGGCGAGAGCAGTTCCTCCTTCGATGGCCAGGATTGCTCGTTGGTCGTGAAACTTCTCAAGTGCATCGAGCGCTCTACTGACGATTAGATCCTTTTCGGCACGGGCTAACGAGTGGCATTGTGCGAATGTGTGAAACCTGTCTTCAATTTCTCGAGCGATTGGGTGTCCCGAATTGCGTCCAAGCCCCCTAAGATTGCTAGGCCGACCGTGATTGTCTTCGAACATGGCGTAGACTCCATTCTTTCGTATTTGTCGCTTGCAGGTACGGTCTAGTCGCCAAGTGCGGCCCGAAGTCTTTTGACTATAGCCTTTGACTCGTTGAACCGACTGAATCTGGTATCCGAGTTTTGGCATGATCTCCGGAACAATTTCAAATACTTTTGCATCGCCGACTGCATACACTCCTTGACCGACACGCACTAAAAGTCCGTCGTTGCAACACCGTTTGAGCGCTCGATCGCAACTCGCACTCGAAGAAGAGGAATTTGCTAGCAATTCTCTGCGAAGCACTGCTTTGCGGCCATCCTCGTTTAATAGATTTTTTAGCGCTTCCTCAGCGATCATTTAATTGGTCCGTATTGGTGCTGGGTTAGTTACAGGGATTCTTCAAGCCTTAGCAAGAATTATGATCTCACTTAAGTTCCGTCCATAGCGCTTACGACACTGCTAATTCTCATTGTGGCTGCGTGGGTTCCGAATCTCTCGGCGTGATGTAAGCAGCCTGCAGTGATATTTGACAAGTCACTATTAGAGTGGCTAAAACTTCAAGAGTTTGCGGCAACTGTCCGCATGATGAGTCTACTGAGTCTATTTAACGATCTTTTACAGTTGCGTCAACCTCGTTAGCAGGTAACGGCGATGGGCTGATTTTAGTCTGTGAATGTCCACTTGATTGCATCGGCAAACACAAATGGGCAGTCACATTTGTTGCTTACCGAAACGCGAGCCTTTCCCGGTTTTGCGATGTCAAGTGAACTCACTGCGTTCCAGCCAACGCCCCACTTGTCTTCATCTCCCATCAGCTCCCACTCTTGATTCCCGACGGTCACTGCGATGTTGTAATTACCGAGTGTTTGCTCGCCGTCCCAGTTTAGGGTGTAAATGAAATCTGGAAGGTGGTAGGACAAAGTCCAATTGCCAGCTCTGGCTAATTCGGTGTTAAACGACACTTCGTGATTGCCAGGACTTTCAGTGTTGGCCAATGCGTAGGTGTGTCGGTATCTGCCCCAGCCTCCAAGATTACTACTACGAACCCACGGGCCGATAGGGTTTTCGTCAATTGGTAGTCCATTGTCCACACCAACTTCTTTGAGGTAGGGAATGCGGAACCAATCAATTCCAAACGTCCAATCGATTAATGCCTTCCTGTAGTTGGATGCAGGTACTTCGAATCCTGGGTCTAGGTCGTCAACAATTATTTGAAGGTCATCTTCTTCGGAGTTCCATTGTGACGGCGAAAAGGAATACCAGTTGCTCGTTGTACCCTCAAGTGCAACCGCTGACCGTGCGGAAGAGGTCGATGCCACCGATAGTGTTACCGAACCCCGGTTGCGCGATAGATATGTGTATACCCTAAAGGGCCAGATCTTCGTTTCGGTGTTTGCAACAAGCCGATAGGAACTGTTCGCTTTCACCTCAAACGGACCAAGCTTGGTGGTCCCGGCAAGAAAGCGCCTAGGTCGATTCACCTCAACCCATTTTGAAGACTCTTCAATGAGGACCGGTACAACCATCTCTTGAAACTGGTTAATGTCAAATCTCACATACCCCGTGACGTCTTCACTGTTCCGAAGGTTCAGTACGGTATTGAAGCGATGACCGTGCTCGTTGGTTTCCGAAAGCTCCACTTGAACGGGAACTGAGAAATTTATTCCGGGTAGCTTCTCAGTCAATAACGTGCTTTGAACAAAAGACTCCAGACTGAGATTGGAAGCGCGAGCAGCATCATAGATCTCGTTCAAATTGAGTTTTTGCTGCGCTTCCCCGTTTAGTAATTTGGCCACTATTGTTGCTTGCGCTTCTTCATCAATTGAATCGTCAATCAGTTCCGCAAGCTTGAGCATTCGAAATCGTTTCGAGCGTCTTAGTAGCCGCGAATCACTTGCACGGTCTTCGGTTTCCTGCATACCGTGTTTGCCGAAAGGCCGTTCGATCATCTCCCAGTAGGAGCTAGAATTAAGGAAATCCTCTTGAAATCCGGCCAAATCTCGTTGACTTATCATCCGCCGCTGCCTCCACAGGTAGCGAATATTCACTTTGGCATCTGGAGCGAAAGAGTTTGCCAGATCGAAATCGAATCGGTAGTTCGAAGTATTGAGAAGCAGCATCTCCATCACTATCCCGGCTATTTCGGATTGTTGCTCTCCTAGATTGAATCGTCCAGTCAACATTGCACTGACTATTACATCGTGATAGGTGGCATTAAACAGTTGATTTTTCCAGTAGTTCCTGTAGTAGGTACTTGCGAAGTTGACTTGCATGTCTTCTGGTTCGGAATCGTTGCTGCCTGACCGCTTCCCCCTATCCTCAAGCATCCTGGCTCGGACAAAGGGAATTCCTGACTCTCTGAACATCATGATTGAACCCATGCCGTTGTTGACTCCAAACCCATAGTCGAGCAGCGAAAGTGTCGATGGCACCTCGACAACGGAGTACCGCTCATGTGGATAGTCGATGCCGTGAGCATTAAGTCTTGCTATCGCATTGTTCACACTATTTGCCAGTCCGACCATGAATATCTTGTTGCGATCAAGTCTCTTGGCATGTCGCGTATGTACAAGTACGTCAACATTGATGGATTCGAGGGAGTACCTGTCTACGTGAAATTCAGCTGCCAACAAACCAAGCGATTGAAATCTACCCTCGAGCACGACAGGATCGTCACTGCCATCTTGGGGTGCAAACACGTTCCCTCCTGAGGCCGCGATCGTCCAAGTATTAGGATTGATTTCTATCTCTATGGAAACATCAGACAGATGAGAACTCGATGTGCCGTCGCGATTCGAACCAGATTCAAGCAATCGGGGGTACCAGTGACTCAGCGGGGTCAGAGCTACGTATTGGGTGGTGAAAATTGACGATCTCTGTCCCATCAGACGAACCAAGTGAGGATCAATGTCGAAAAGACCGCTCTGGGGAATGTGGTTTACGAGGTAATGTGGATCAGGCCTCCCGTCAGCAATCAGATGGATGATGTATGCACTTTCAGCGGTTGGAATGCACGGATCTATGTCGATCGTGAGAATTCCGTTTGTGTGCGAGTGGATTGGAACGCTATCGGAACAAAGTACTTGGATGATCTTCATTCCCGGATTTAGAGCAAACGAAAGAGAAAGATCTGCAGAGCCCTCTGAGTTAGTTTCAGCGACTTGATCTACGTGGATTTTGTAGCTTAGATGTAGATGAAGCCTTGACCCAGGATCAATTTTGACGCTCCCAGATATGGCTTCGACATGCGCCAACTGCTGAAGGGATCTAGCTGCGGAGTCGTAAGCTTGAATGCTGGATTGGTTGTGGCCTAATTCCACCAATGTCAATGCATGAACCGTAGTTTGGAAAACGACTCCAATAGAAGTAAGCGCTATAAACAACGGTAAATAAACAGTTTTCTTCGCCACATCGGTTCGATCAAAGAACAGAGAACTGGTCAGTATCAACGCCAACGCAAGACATGGAAGCGACACGAAATAACAAAAGTGTCTCAACTCCCAATAATCCGGTGCAAGTTCGGATACATACAAGCTGGCGGCGTTGTAGCCAAATGTAAAGGATCCTAATTCGGCTGGCAGCAATGGACTCATGTACGCCTGAATTGTCAGAATCGCCAATGTCCCAATGAATCCTGCAGTGGCGCTTTTGTAGACCTGGGCTATCAATGTGGCCAAGCTTGTCCAGAAGAGCAAGCACAACACCAGATTCGTTGACACAAAGATAAGAGAGTGCGTTTCGAACGGTTCCATGAATCCCGGATGAATGGAAACATCTAGTGAAGCAATTGCCTGATAGATCAATGCCGCGACAATTACCACCCCAGACACTAGCAACGTTGAAGACAGTACCCGTGCGAGAGCCAATTGAAAGTTGCTGGGTGGACGATAGGAGACGACCACATTCTGGACCGAGTTTTCACGATAGGACGGCAGACGAAGGGCGAAAACTAGAGCGACTACGATGCACAAATAGAACAGTAGTGGCTCGTAACCCCCCAGTCCATACCTTGGGTTGGAAGCACCTTGAAACGTTGCGTATGGAGACGCGACATAGAAAAAGGCACCATGTGTGAGTACAACCGTCAACAGAACGAGCACAAGGGAGGCAAGGAGCAGTGGATTGGTCGCTCGACGATACAAGTGCCGAGCGTCAAGTCGCACCATATCCGTAACGGTTCTTATACCTCGACGAATTTCAGAAACAATCATTTGCTGTAGAGTGTCATGTTCGAGGTGGTACTACATCTACGGTCAAAATGCCGTGAATCTCAAATGCACTGTGAGGGACAGGATTCGATTCTTATCCAAAGCATATGCCAATGCTAATTCAAGAATAGTGCTGGATTGTTGAGACGAACCGTATTCATACCACCGCCTCTGCCTGTTGATACTCGTTCTCCAATCTTGTTGATGCTGACATCCGCAAAATGGTTTCATGATGCTCTCCTAGCGCTTTACTATGAACCACCTATCTTGCAAGTAAAGCACTTAGCTTGGCGGCGTGTCTCCAGCGTATAGAGTCAATTGGTCGCAAATGGCGGCTATTGAAACCATATTGCTTGATTTAGCATCTAACTGACTTGTAGGGACGTGAATTCATCGAGGGAACTCATGGCATTGTTTGCTAAAGACCGAATTGGTCAATCACTGGGATTGATGGCTGCGGGTGGCGTGCTAGGTGCTGCCATTGCCGCCATTTCGGTGTTAGCCGTATTCTCCAATCTCAATAATTCCAATGGATTGCAGTCAGACATTGGACAGGCAACAGGGACTAGTGAAGTAGCATTCTCAAGTTCTTCGGAGCCGAAAGCTGGCAGTAGTGGATCCGCGCAAAATAACTATGACATCGCCAACTACCGGGACAACTTCGAAGGTAACCTTGCATTGCACGCTATGTTGCAGCAAGCCAACAAGCAAGAAACTTTGGGGTACTTTGAACAAACAAAGCGAATAGAGTCGAACAACAGAAGACATGCAGCTGAAAGAGCCATTGTTCAACGACTAGCGGCGATGAGCCCTAAGGAAGCACTCACGAAAATCGAAGGAATGTCGGCGAGTCGGCATGGCGAGCTCGTTGCAGTGGTTTTTGAACAGTGGTCGCAATCAAATTTGGATGAAGCGGTCGCTCACGCCAAATCCCTAACCGATTCAAACAGGCAGGCTGCCGTTAGAGGAATGCTTGACGCGCGCGACGACCTGTCTGAGGATCTCCGTATTCAGATCGCGAAACAGCTTGGCAATGAAAAACTCGCCATAGACCAAAGAGATCAGTCAACTGTCTTAAATTTCAATGAAGACCCAGGCAAAGCTTTTGACGCCCTTGTGACTGACAACCAAGCCGATGTTTCCCAATTGGGAGCGTTCTTGACAGTTGCAAAGGCAATGGTCGACAAAGAAGGACTCAAAGCCTTAGACACGATTAGAGACTCATTGGGTTTCAGCGTAGTTGGCAATGCCGTTTTTCTGTCTGCAATGCACGACTCGGTCCAATCGGACCCTCACGCAGCCTTTCAGGTAGCATCGACACTGTCGTCCAATAATCGCAGGGTTGCGCTTGGAGCAGTCGTCAATTCGTGGGTGTCGAGCGACCCAATGGCCGCGCTCGCTGCCGTTAACACTCTCGAGGCCGGTAGGTTGCGCAAGGGACTGCAGGAAACTCTGGTTTCGGCTTGGGCTCACCGTGACCCGCAGGATCTTTTTGACCACATCGAAAGCCTGCCGGAAAACCTTCAGGATGAAGCTGAACAGCAAGCAATGCTTGCGATTGCACGAACAGCGCCTACCGAAGCCGTGCACTTTTTGGCTGGTCTTACGGACGACGAACGAAGAATGGAGCTAGCACGTGCAATTGCTAGAAATTGGTCAGAGACTGACAGCTATGCAGCGCTGGAGTGGGCATTATCAGAGCAATATTCCAATGAACGTTCGCGTCACGCCATACTCTCGATAGTGCTGACGAAGCTCGCACTTGAAGATCCAGAACTCGCATTACAGTCGGCCCTTAACGAACCCCCAGGACGGTTCGGCAGAGGCCTAGAAGTCGACGTTATACAAACAGTTGCAAGATTTGATCTTGATCAGGCTATTGCAATGCTTGAGCAAGTTCGCGATGGGCCTTCAAAACACTCAGCGTACGCACATGTTGGGCGTGCACTCGTCAGTAAGGGAGAATATGATCGCGCAATACGACTTGGACAGAAATTGTCGGATGTAGGCCGAGCAGCTTACTACTCCACTGTAATTAGTCAGTGGGCATTTGCCGAACCAGAGTACTTGTTCGATTCGTTGGATCGCTTGCCGTCGGAGGAACTCAAGACCCAAGCTGCGATAAATCTGCTGTTGGCCAACAATAGAACTGATGCGTTGAGTCCTGAGCAAGTGGAAGGATTGTCCGATTATGTGGGAGATGGTGAAAACATGTTGACTCAAATTCGCCACCTTAGTCCTGGACGGGTTGTGATGTTCGATGGCGCGTCTGAAAGCTTAAGCGGTAGTGTTGGGATTGAAAATGAGATCTCCGAAGTGATCGAAGTAAGGCTCCAGCAGACCCTTGAAACACTTGAGCAAACGCTTTCCGATGCTATGACCGACATGGCAATCGAGGGTGCTTTCGTAGGAGACGCGGTCATAAATACGAAGGCTATCGAGGTAAAGAAGGAAGACGACGAGGAAGAGGAGGAGTAGCCCTAGTTGCACAGTTGAATAGGCTGTGCCCACATGGAAGTGATTTGTGGTTGGAGACTAATTCTTGTCGTTGACATCCACTTGGAAATGGGAGTTGATCCAATTCGAGATTTTTTCGGAGGTCTCCCTATAAGCAAGCAATTGTTCGTGTGCACGCGTTTCCTCAATTACGCGAGCATGTGGTATTCGTTCCAAAACGTGGCGTGTTTCTTCCGGAGGAATAATCGTGTCGCTAGTGGAATAAAGCACCAACACTCTTTCGGGTAGAGAATCCAATTGCGAACGCACGTCTAGTTTCGTTCTCATTATCAGTCGCAACGGAAAGAAACGCGCGGGAGTTTGGTTCCCGATATGAACAAGCGATCGATAGGGTGAGACAAGAATTAAGCCATCGACATCTGAGTCACTTGCCAATATGGCCACTCCGCTTCCCATGCTATAGCCCATGAGTATGACTTGGCGGCTTGGGAACTCACCGCGTACCCACTCGATCAGGAGTTTTGCATCGCGTACTAACGTTCTCCCACTTGGATGGCCATCGCTCTTGCCGAATCCGCGATAGTTGCCAATAACTGCAGGGTATCCCAATCTGTTGAACAGCTTGATGTAGTTTCTAGCTTCTTTGAAGCCTCCTGTGAAGAATACGATGACTGGACCTTCGGCCTCGGCATTCACCAAGTAGCCTCGAGAAGCAATCCTTCCAGATTTCGCCAAAGGTAGCTTGTACTCTTGGTAGGAAACCTCTACAGGTGTTTTGTCCTCGTTTGGCAGGAACAGAATCGAATCCTGCATGAGGAATAGCGCAATACATGCAACTAGATATCCCAATCCCAAACCGGCGACGATGTTTTGAACGAAGGGCATAGTTGATTATGACCGACCCCGGGGAGTTATCGACTCGTGAGGCCAACAATCGATTAGTTAGCCATTGAATTGACGTTTCATTACAGCAATGTGAGCTAAGGCATGTAATGCATTTCAGTTCGACGACACCCCGGCTTCAGTCCTCTTTAGGGCTTTGAACCTGTCCCACGAAATGGTTCGATACTGCCCATGAAGTTTTCTATTGAACTGCAAGATATCGACTCTATTGATTGCAGTCTCACGACTCATCAAAACCTGTCTGCAGCCACGTTTTGATCGCGCTCAACGTGTGTTCGTACGAAAGCAAATTGTTGTGGTGTCCTTGAGCCACAACAACTTTGGCTTGCGGTAAGTGCTCAAGCACTTTCAGTGTTTCTTCCGTTGGTATCAAGGTGTCATCTTTCGAATAGAGCACAAGTACTTTTTCAGGAAGAGAGTCCAGCCGAGAGCGAACGTCGAGCTTGGTCCGCATTAACAGTCGCAGTGGAAAGAACCGTCCGGGTGTCTTTCTGCCGACATGTACGAGAGATCGATAGGGCGCAGCGAGAATGAGCCCATCAACATGCTCATCGAAAGCCAGAATTGCTACCGCACTGCCCATGCTGTTACCCATGAGTACTAACGATCGGTTTGGAAACTCAGAGCGTACCCATTCAATCAGTAGCTTTGCGTCGTTGACCATCGTTCGCTCTCGAGGATTGCCATCGCTCTTGCCGAATCCGCGATAGTTGGAAATTACTACCGGGACATCAAACTGGCTAAAGCGTTCCACATAGGTCCGCGCTTCCCCAAGATTTCCAGTGAAGAATACGACGACCGGACCATCCGCGTCTCGGTTTGCTACATAGCCTCGCGATATGATCTTTCCCGACTTGGAGACGGGTAGTTGGTACTCTTCGAAGGGAACGTCAATAGAAAACGTTGATTCTTCGGGATAAAACAGGATTGAGTCCTGCATGAGAAATAACACTATGCAGGCGGCGATGTAGCCCAGTCCTAGTGCAGAAAGCAGCGGCATTGTTGGTTAGCGCCACGCCCACTGGGAAACCGAACCATCTGGAAGATGGTCGGGTATTGCGGCTTGAAACTTCCTTTTGCGTGCTTCGCGGTTACTTTCTCGGTCGAACAGAGCTAACACTCTCACTTCGATGGTTTGCCGAAGTGGAGCGTCGTCTGTGGTAGTTGGGTCATGCACAGCACCGTGATAGACCTGTCTCAAGCACGGATTCTCTTCTCGCGTGTCGTATTGCTTGAACACAAGCATTTCATTGGGCTTCATTCTTGGAAAGTAGTACCACCGATGGTGTTCGTTATAGGCCAAACGAAGACTTACTAGGTGCTGCTGGACAGCGGATGCGCCTCCCCAAGCGTCAGCGGAGATAATGTCTTCGGTCTTGAGAGATGTCATGTCCAGCATCGCGAGCGGCATGACTTGAATGTCGTTCTCAAGGTCAATGCTTCGCCAAAGATTAAACATGGCACAATGGCGACCGTCTACGATTTCGTCCCAGCGGTTTTCTGCATACGCGCTGATGTCAGAGTGCGTGCCTCCGTAATTTCCTGGACTTCCATTGGGAGTTGGTTTGCTGGCACGTGCATGTCCTTTGGGTAGATTTCCGTAGCCGTTCCGATATTGATGTTGTGTCACGTAGGTGTCGAAGCAACCCGTCAGATTTTTGACAACCTCGGAACACTCGGCATAGAAATCCGTCGTGGCGACTGACATGTTTAGAAAGTCCGTAACCTCTGTTTCCTGTGGAATCAATTGAAATCCTTGGACGTCAATTGATGCCGCAGGATCTAGGAGTCTGGCGTTGTGCACTCGAATCGGACGGTTTGAATACATCGTGCGCCGTTCTTCGTCGTTTTCGACTTCTTGAAAATCGGGCATACGCACATTCTTGTAGCGTGAATGAGCGAAATGTCCTTGCGCTTCTATGAATTCAAGCTCAGCCACTTCATGCATCTCATTTGCTCCAACCAGACGTCGAAATCATACACAAATTCGGCATTCAATCTGGCAATTTTCGCTCCCGAGATTTATTGTTTCAGTATTGTTTAGCTACGAAACTTTGAGAAGTCAATTGACCAGTTGAGAAAGCACTCGGTCATAAAACTTGCACAGTCGCGAGTAGTCGATGCGGGGTTGCTTCCGACCAGTCAAATGACTTTCGAGAGCATCGAGAATCTCATGCCATCCTGCAGTGACACCTGGATTCCAAATCTTTGTTGCACCTCCAGGGAATTGCTGGACCGATTCAATCGTCATTCGATCGACCACTGTAAGCAGCATGCGGCTAGTGTGGCCATCGGTGGATTCAATCGCGAATCGCCAGAATGAATCCTCGCCACTATCAAAACGTATTGCACTTTGTTGTGAGTATTCTCCAATATTGCCAGTCATGGATGGTTGGGAGCGAAACTCATAGCAAGCGCCTGCCTTTGGTTCAAAGCTGACGGGCAGTAGCCATGAACCGATTTCGCAAGGACTCGAAATGGCGCTCCACAGTTGCTGTGCACTTACGTCAAATGCGCGCGAGATGCGAAACGTCGCAATGTCGTCGAAATGTCCCAATCGAGGTACGTAATCGACAAGTGCAGACCAACTGCTGAATCCGTACTCGCGTGCAAGCACATACTGTGCAGTTTGAAGACCTATGCGAGTGGTGTTGGCGTAATACTCTTCAATACGACGTCGTGCATCGGGATCGTTCTGCCGCCATGCTCGCAGCAGAGACTTGGCTTGGTTGCGAAGGTTTTCAATGTTTGGAGTGTGGGTTGGACCCATGATCAATCTCCTTGGTGGACGATATCCGCGAACCGACCGATTCAAGAAGATCAAATTTCGAAGGCGAATGGGCTTGGCCCTTCCCGCGGATCGGGCACGTATCGCGTGACGTGCATTGTCATGTTACTACAGCAGCACTAACCAAAAAGAGTCTCACGGACTTCTTTCTTTGGTTTGCGTAGAAAGTCAGCCACGTCCGACACCACTGCGTCAAGAGTACCTGTGTTCACGGTCCGATGCCGGGGAATCGTTACGCTATGTTGGGAATCCATGAGCCGAAATGTCAAGATCATGTGACTCCCTTTACTTCGCTTGAGTTGATAGCCGTAATGTCGCTCGAGCAAGTCAGCGAATTTCTCGCCCGAAAGATCTCGTGGCAACTTCAAACGGCGATAGACTCGTCCCTGACAAGGTGCAGTCGAATAATCTTCGGCACTGCTCCATCCTCAAAGTGGCAAAGGACCGCATCTCGAGTCATTTCCTTGAGATCTTGCCAATCATCTCCTTGAGTAAAGATACTGTGCTCTAGCGCTCGGGCGTTGTAACCTCCTTCGACGGCTTCAGTGACTTCAAAGATGACCTCATCAGGCACTTGTTTCCTTTTCTTGTCGAATTGTCGATCCTTGGTCGTTGTCACCTGACTTCCTTCCCGTCCATATTTTCAAGTATTTCAGTGCTCGCCGTTGGGTCTTACCTTGCATCGGGCGAATGTTGGTTTGAGCTCATCAAGTCTAAGTATCTACCTATTAAACTTGATCGCGATGCAAATAGGACACTAAAGGGAACTTTTCAAACGTAATCACGAGTGAAGGCAACCAAGTATTGTGGAAATTCACGTGGGATTCATGGGTATACGTTCAAGTCAGATTGGTCCGAGAGCTTGGGCATGTCAATCGCTCCTACTGAGCTGTTATCCACTCGTAGGCTCTCAGGCACCACAATAGAGAAATGTCACGTTACCCATTGCAATATGTCAATACTCGATCAGGGCATTGACAAATTTTTATAAATTTGTACGCTAAGCTTGTTAGTACAAGAATCTACACCGCTACTATACGATGGATTGACCATCAGAAGGCATGAGCTAACTGTACAAGGGTAGCATCTAGGTAAGAGCGATGGAAGACAACGGGACAAATGGCACTCAAGAGCGCTCTCCCGACAATAGTGAGAAATCATGGCAGCAATCGCATGTCTCTTGGCTGACGGAAGCTGCCGAAGCCTCGCGCCCGCGTAGTGCAAGACGTCAAGCCGAGACGGGAGCGGATGAACTCGACCTGTTAGAGGAGTCACAGTTTCCCAGCCATAGTCAAAAGATGCATACGCTTTGGACTCAGCTCTCCCCCAATCAGCAGTCCGTTGCTAAAGCCCGCTTAGCTCGCAAATCCAAAACCGAGACGTTGGAAACGATTGGGGCACGCCTAGATCTGACAAGGGAGCGTGTCCGTCAAATCCAAGTTCGCATTATCCAGAAGATTGGCGAAGCCCTAGAGTCCGAAACCAACGAAATCCTTGCTGAACTGGCAGCTCAAACCGGAGACATGGTGAACGAGGACGAATTTCGTTCCATGCTCGAAGAGATTTTGGGCGGGTGCACAGAAGTCTGGGAAGTTGCCTATATGGCTTATTTGATTCAAGAGTCAGGCTATAAATTCAATCGAGGTATAAGAATTTCGCCTACTGCAGTGAAATTTCTCAATGCAGCAAAAGCCCAAGTTCCCGACTCAAAGGATGCGCGCATTGTAGATGTCGATCCCATTCGACAAATAGATCCAGATTATTGGTACAAGTATCGGACTTCAATAGTAAAGTGTCTGGGGCTCACCCTCCTGCCAAACGGTTCGGTTGCAACCCGCGACACGCTACCTGTGCGCGTATTGGACGCATTGAGCTACCTGGGAAGCCCGGCAACAAAAGAGGAGCTTGCGGAGCTCACCGGAATACCGGAAAAGACATTGCTGAGCCGACTGTGGTGCATTGATGAAATTGTCAAGGTTGCCAACAACCTTTGGACGCTCAAATCTCCCGGTCTCACAAAGTACGTTGGCGTTGTGGACATGATCGAGCAGATCTTGCAGGAGGAGGGTGGCGAATGCTCGACCGAGTACCTTCGAGAGGAAGTAAGAAAGCGCTGCAATGTTAAGCATTCCAGCGTAAACACTTTCTTGGCCACTTCGCAGTTCATCGTAAGAAACGGGAGAGCTCGCCTTCGCAAGGAAAACGAGATCGCGTTGAAGCCGTTGTGGCAGACCATTGATGGCAGATTGGCCAATGGATCGCCATATTGGACTTTTGCAGTTCAGGAACGTCATCTAATGGGCAACTCCGTGACGGGATTTCCACCTGAACTTGCCCACGAGCTTGGAATTGAGCCCAACAGCTACGCTTGGGTACCGGTTACTCGCCCTGTGGGTTGTAGAGATCTCAAAGTCACTTGGCGCATGGCGTCTGCAAATGGCGTGCACATCGGCTATCTGCGGGATACATTCGAGGGTTTGAACTGCAGCGTTGGCCAAGTCTTGCGGCTGATTGTGCGACACCGACGCATCGAGATCCAGCGCCACGTCTGAATTTCCATCTAGCTCATATTCTGTCTTAGTAGCACTACAACAATAAAATCTTCGTCTCTTCTGTCCGATCTGATTTGAATGGTCATTGACTCTCTTGGTCGTCGCTTCCAGAACTTGCGCGTCAGCTTGACGGCAGCATGCAACTATGCATGTACCTATTGCGTTCCAGATGGCAAGAAACTGCAGGCGCAAAGCGAAGAACTCGATGGCGGACAGATGGCCTATGCCGTGCAGCTGCTGGCCGATGCTGCGGGAATAACGCGCCTGCGAGTAACCGGCGGCGAACCCCTGATTTCACGCAAGTTTGACGAATTCCTGAGAAGCGTCTCAAAGCTAGGATTGGAGGACATTGCCGTTACAACCAATGGCCAATTCCTTGCTGCAAAGTTGCCTGTGATGAAGGAAACAGGACTGAAACGGATCAATGTAAGTCTAGATACTCTAGATGCAAGCAAGTTTAGATCCATTGCGCGTAGTGGCGACCTAGAAACCGTACTAGATGGAATTGAGCAGGCATGTGAGATGGGGCTGCGCGTGAAAATCAACATGGTTCCCATGAGATCCGCAAACATCGACCAAATCCTGCCGATGCTTGCATTTTGTTTGGAGAGAGGCATCGAACTGCGATTCATTGAACTCATGAACATGGGACACTTGAAGCACAATCAGATGTACGAGCAAGAATTCGTAGGAATGAAGTCTCTGCTGGAATTGATCGGACAAGACTACGACGTTAAGCAGATCGAAGCGCCACATGATTCAACCTCATTGAGATTCGAGATTCCGCAACGAGGAAGGTTTGGAATTATCGCGAACGAGAGCGAACCGTTCTGTCGTACTTGCACGCGGCTTCGATTGTCGTCCAATGGCTGTCTGTATGGCTGCCTTTCCAGTTCGCGCAATCATTCAATTCGACATCTCCTAGATCGACCCTATCACTTGGCGATCAACGATCTTCAGGACATCTTGCGAAATGCGATGGCATCTAAACAGCGTTTGGCTTTCACTGGTGAGACGACTGTGATGAAGTTTATCGGGGGATGAACAGGGCGTTCCGCGATTTGGAGGCGTTGATTGAAAGCTCGAGCCTCCCTCCCGTTGAATCTTGGAGTCCGAGCAAAATTGGTCAAATCGACATTCGCATTAGATCTGATGGAGTGTGGTTGCACGAAGGACGTGAGTTTTCGCGCAACTCCATACCCAAACTGTTTGCAACGGTGTTGGTCCGTGAGCAGGACAGGTATTACCTCAAGACGCCACAGGAAAAGCTTCGGATTCAGGTTGACGATGTGCCTTTTGTAGTTGTCGATTTCGAAGCAGAAGGAAGTGGTTCACACCAAAAGGTCATTGTTAGTACAAACTTCGATGAGCATGTCTACATTGACCATGAGCACCACATATACACGACTGAATTTCAGGGCGAGAAAAGACCGTATGTCCACATACGATCCGGGTTGAAAGCAGCAGTTTCGAGGAGTGTCTACTATCGTCTAGCAAATGATCTTGTGGTCGCCAACGGACGCGATGAGCTTGTGCTATGGAGTTGTGGAGTGGAATTCGTACTTGCACGAGGGGTCGCGTAAACCGATGCGAAATTTTGGGAAATTGGCTAATCGGACTGATCCAAGACCCAAGTACTACTGGCAAATGACTGTCTTTTTCTAAATCACTAGTCCATATCATTAGAGAAATGGAATAGGCTCGATTGTCTATGGCTGTCAAGAAAAGACGGACGATTTCACACGTTGTCGATGAGCTGTTTGGGCAGCTGAAGGAAGTCGAGAAAACGAGGAATCACGATCGCTCAGCCAAATTCACTATCAGAGAAAAGCCTCTCGCACACTACGTAATCAACCATCACGGAGATGGTAGGGTGGCTCTTTGGCTGAAGGTGCCGCCTGCACTACAAGAAACCTTGTTAGAGATGGGCGACAGTATGTTCTTTCTGCCACCTTACTTAGGGAAACAAGGATGGCTAGGAATCGCACTCTCAATGTCCACAAAGTGGGAAGAGGTATTTGCGATCGTGCTCGTAGCCTATGAGTATGTTTCGGGGAAATCCCGCATCAGCGACACGGAATTGGCAATAGAACCGCCGACCGATGCATTGGATGCAGCCGAGATTGATCCGTTCGACGCTTCAGAGATGCAGAACGTACTGAGAAGACTTCGGGCATTCTTGGACCAATTTCCAGACGTTCACGAGACGACACATTTTGGAAGACCGGTTTTCAAAACCGGAAAGAAGACATTTCTTTGGACAGGGTTTCTCAATGAATTGCCATGTGTTGAAGTTTGGGTTGGAAGAGACGCTCAGTCCCAATACATCGCCAATCCTAGGTTTGCAGTACCAAAGTACAGCGGACACAATGGCTGGATACTCTTCCAATCTGATTTTGCCGAAAACGATGATTTGGTTAGAAAGTTGATCATGGAAAGCTTTCGACACTTCGCACGAAAGAGAACCTTGAAGAAGCTCGATGCTATGAGTTCGACAATCTAGCCTTGGCAATGTTTTCGCATTAACTAAATAGTTTAAGTTCACGCTTTAAGTGTTTGATATGCATTAGCTTATTGCAAGAAATGAACTAGTCATGTGAGACGACGAATTTGACGCGAGCTGCACCCCAGGAGAGTGGAAAGATCAACGGCTCCAAAATCTCCAAAAACGAGATTGACTTTTTCAAGACAAACGGATTTCTTGTCAAGAAAAAATTGCTCAGCACTCCTCGCGTTTTGGACGCACTGAATCGCTCCTGGAACTACCTACTCGAAAACATCCCGTTGAAGCCCGGTGAGAAGCTAAGGCGCGAAGACAGTAAAACGTGGGTCAGCCCCAAGTGGAAATCGCTTCCTCCTGCAGCCACGACAGGTTTCTATCAGGGACGGCAGCCGATCGTGTACCAAGGTCCAACCGTGAAACTGCATGAACTTGGAAGCGCCAAATTTCTTGTCGATCTGCTCCCAAACTGTCGAGAGGTCCGATCGATTGCAGAGTGCTTGTTAGGTACGCCGCTACGGACTAGCCGCCGTACCAGAGGCGTCTACGCCAACTTCCCAAGCGAACCGTATAGAGAAAAACTTGGACCTCATTCCGATCAGGTTTGCCAGCAGCTGAATGTGTGCACGTATTTGGATGATGTTCCCCCGCGAAACGGAGGATTCACTGTTTATCCAGGAAGTCATCGAGTCATGCATCATGCGCACAAGTACGAAGCCAACTGGTCGCCTGTGGAAGAGTTTGGAAATCACGTACGTGTTGTCGTGAGGGAGATCGAGCCCTACGAGTTTGTCGGAGAAGCCGGAGACGTCATTTTTTGGCACGGGAGGTTGATTCATTCAGCCGGCATCCACACTGGAGATAGGATCCGATGGGCGGTCTTTGCTGATTTCTCGCACGACAGAACAACATTGTCTGAGAAAGAACACCGCCAACTGGGTCAATATGAATGGTATAAGGACACTCAGCTATTCAAAAACGACCTGCCCGTCACTCAGGACATGTGGCGATCCTGGAATGTCTGAGGTATTCCCCTAGTTTTTTAGAGTCTTTCTTCAGAATTCACATATTCGGGTAGTTTGGTCCTCCGCTGCCTTCAGGTGCTATCCAAGTAATGTTTTGGGCAGGGTCCTTAATGTCGCAGGTCTTGCAGTGGACGCAGTTCTGCGCATTTATCTGAAATCGTTTTGAACCGTTCTCCTCGACAACCTCGTAAACGCCCGCGGGACAGTAGCGCTGAGCTGGTTCGTCATACATGGGAAGGTTGTGTTCTATTGGAATAGTCTCGTCACGAAGCGTTAGGTGGCATGGCTGGTCTTCTTCGTGGTTGGTGTTGGATATGAACACGCTGGAGAGCTTGTCGAAGGAGTAGACACCATCGGGCTTGGGATAGCTGATAGGTTTACACTTGTTTGCAGGCTTCAGTTTGTCGTGGTCTGGCACGTCGTCCTTCAATGTAATGGCATTCTTGCCACGCAGCAAGTTTTGCTCTACAAACGACCATGCCGAACCGAAAAACATTCCAAATTTGTGCCAAGCAGGTCCTGCGTTGCGGGACTTGTGGAGCTCTTCAAATAGCCATGAATCTTCAAAGTGCTCTTGGATTTTGACTGTCGAGTGAGGTTCGTCGGCGTTCAATGCTTCGAATGTTGCTTCCGCAGCCAACATGCCCGATTTTATTGCTGTGTGCGATCCTTTGACTTTGAGTGTATTGAGAAATCCGGCATTGTCTCCAATCAATGCAGCGCCAGGCACAGACAGTGTGGGCAGCGAGTTGATACCACCTTTGACGATAGCTCGTGCGCCATAGGAGAGTCGACGTCCGCCCTCCAAGTGTTTTTTGATCATTGGGTGGGTCTTCCATCGCTGAAATTCGTCGAACGGACTCAAGAATGGATTTGAGTAGGCTAGATCTACGATCAGTCCTAATGAAACCTGGTTCGCATCAACGTGGTACAGGAAACCGCCGCCAGTCGTATCTCCAAACAGCCCCAACGGCCAACCCAATGTGTGAACAACGGTGCCTAAGTGATGATTGTCGGCTGGGATTTCCCATAGCTCCTTTAGTCCTATGGCGTAGTGCTGTGGCGACTTACCTTTGTCTAGATTGAATTTGGATATCAATTGCTTGCCAAGATGTCCTCGGCAGCCCTCAGCGAGCAACGTGTAGTTTGCGCGAAGTTCGTAACCGGGCTGAAACGACGGTTTGCGCTCGCCCATTCGATCAATGCCCATGTCTCCCGTCGCAACTCCGCAAACCTTGTCGTCCTCGTAAAGGATCTCGGTTGCCGCAAATCCAGGGAACAGCATCACGCCCATGGACTCGGCCTGTTGACCAAGCCATCGGCACATGTTTCCTAGGGAAATCGCATAGTTCCCATGGTTTTTCAGCGGTTTGGGGAGTAGGGCTGAAGGAAGGCGTAGAGATCGAATTGCATTGATCAAGCAGAACGCTTCGTCGGACGTCACCTCGGTTGCCGGTGCTCCGTTTTCTTTCCAATCCGGTAGCAGTTCATCCAGAGCTCGGGGATACATGATTGCCCCAGAGAGGATGTGCGCTCCGATCTCACTGCCCTTTTCAACAACGCAAACCGTTGTTTCTCGACCAGTTTCCGCTGCCAATTGCATTAGACGAATGGCGGCTGCAAGACCCGATGGACCTCCCCCGACGATCACGACGTCAAATTCCATTGATTCGCGGGCGTTATCCATCGCAGGGCATCCAGTGCTTGGAGGACCAAAATTATAGATGGCTGATTGTGCGAAAATACGCAGCGGTCCAAGCGAAGCGAACGCCAGTTGGGTGGCTGGTCACACGCTGCGGCTGGACTCTAACGATGCTAGTTTCCTACTGGATAAACCATGAAAGTACTTGTTGCCATTAAGCGGGTGGTCGACGCGAATGTGAATATTGTCGTCAAAGGCGATGGGACTGGAGTAGACCTGGCGAACGTCAAAATGGCGGTAAATCCGTTTTGTGAGATCGGCATAGAGCAAGCGCTTCAGTTGCGTGAAAGTGGAATTGCTGTGGAAGTTGTAGCGGTCTCTATAGGAAGCGAGAAAACTCAAGAGCAACTGCGTGTATGTTTCGCGCTAGGTGCTGATCGGGGCATTCAGGTCAATACAGAAGATGACCTTGAACCTCTGTCAATCGCCAAGTTGCTCCACGCTGTCTATCAAAGAGAAAAACCGGAAATCGTCATTTTTGGCAAACAAAGCATCGACGGCGACAATGGCCAGACCGGACAGATGTTTGCAGAACTTGCAGGTCTGCCCCAGGGGACATTTGCCTCGAACTTGGAAATTCAAGGAAATTCTGCAGAGATTACAAGAGAAGTCGATGGGGGATTGCAGACGGTAAAAGTCTCGCTTCCCATGGTTCTAACTACAGATCTGCGTTTGAACACTCCTCGTTTTGCCACACTCCCCAACATCATGAAGTCTCGCAGCAAGACAATCGACACATTTACACCAGAGGACCTCGGCGTGTCGGTTGAGCGACACACAGAGGTTTTGCATGTAGCAAGCCCACCAGGCAGGCAAGCTGGAATTAAGGTGGAATCCGTCGAGGAGTTAGTCGACAAGCTGCGAAATGAAGCAAAGGTGATTGCATGAACACGCTAGTCGTAGCCGATCACGACAATTCAGTTTTAAAGCCCGTCACGCGTTGCACGTTAGCTGCCGCGCGCGAGCTTGGCGGGGATGTGGACCTCCTGATAGCGGGTCATGACTGTCGCTCCGTCGGAGAGCAGGCTTCCAATATTGGCGGCGTGCGTCAAGTGCTGCTTGCGCAAAGCGAATCCTATGAACACGCGCTAGCGGAAAATCTTGCTCCGTTAGTGATCGAGTTGTCCAACGACTACGATTACGTCCTAACTGCGCACACGACAACAGGAAAGAATTTTCTTCCGCGAGTCGCGGCAGCTCTCGACGTGCAAATGATCTCGGACATCATCGCCGTCGATTCAAGCGACACGTTCAAGAGACCAATCTATGCGGGCAATGCCATTGCTACTGTCAAGTCCCACGATGACAAGAAGGTAATTTCGGTACGTGGTACAGGCTTTGACCCGGTCGAAGAGTCAGGTGGCTCTGCGGCCATTCAAGAGATTTCAAGTGTGCATGACGCCGCCATGTCCTCTCACGTGCGAGACGAGTTGGCCAAGTCAGAGAGGCCCGAATTAACATCGGCAGGTATTGTTATTTCCGGCGGACGCGGAATGGGCAGTGGGGAAAGTTTTGCAATTCTCGAAGAGGTTGCGGACTTGTTGGGTGCTGCAGTGGGCGCATCACGAGCGGCTGTAGATGCTGGCTATGTGCCTAATGACATGCAAGTGGGACAAACCGGCAAAATAGTTGCTCCAGAACTCTACATTGCCGTTGGCATATCGGGAGCGATTCAACACCTAGCCGGCATGAAGGATTCCAAGGTCATTGTTGCTATAAACAAGGATCCCGATGCGCCGATTTTTCAAATTGCCGATTACGGCTTAGTAGCAGATTTGTTTCAGGCCGTCCCAGAATTTAGCGAATCGCTTAAAGCTGAGTAGCAGTACCAAGTTCCCCAAATCGAAAGGATTTAAGATCGGCGTTTACGCGTATTCCACGTAACCCCTGCTGCGTAATCGTCAACTCGATCCACTATATCGAGCACTAGGGCAAAAAGCGCCATACGAATCAGAATTCCGTTGTCAGTTTGGCGAAAGATTGCAAGATTTGGGTTAGAGTCGAGATCCTCGCTGAGTTCCTGCGCTGACCTTCTCGAATCCCGTGGTAACGGGTGCATGATCACTGTGTTGGGCTCGCAGTGCTTGGTATAGACCGTTTGGTTCAGTCGAAATAGTCCACGATAGCGATCTGCTTCTTGCTGAGACGAAAAACGCTCTTCTTGAGTACGGGTGACGTAGAGAATGTCAACGGATTGAATTCCCTCTTCAAGTCTGTCGAACGTCGTGACGCTGTGGCCTCTTGACTGCAGGAATTCCACAATGTCCATTGGAATTGAGAGATCCGGCGGTGCGACAAGGTGGACATTCACAGCGTCGAAAACTGCTAGCAATTTGAGCAACGAATGTACCGCTCGTCCATACTTCAAATCCCCAATGACCGCTATACGAAGCCCATCGATGGTCTTGCGCCGTGACCAGAGCTCCTTTTGCATTGTGTAGAGGTCAAGCAGTGCTTGGCTTGGATGTTCGTTGGTGCCATCGCCACCGTTGATCACAGGAGCGCGTGAAGCACTTGCAAACTCTGCCACAGAGCCTTCATCGGGATGCCTCATCGCGATCACATCACTATATCCCGAGATCACGCGCGCAAAGTCCTGGAGGGATTCGCCCTTTGCGATTGCAGACGAGCCCATGTCGGTGGTTTCCCTTACGTCGCCGCCAAGCAAATTGAAGGCGCACCCAAATGAAACGCGAGTTCTCGTGCTTGGCTCGAAAAACATGTTGGACAGGATTGCACCCTGCAATACTCGAGTTACTTTGACTCTATGAGCATAGGGCTCCATCATGTCGGCGACTCTGAACACCTGATCGATGTCAGTTCTCTCGAATTGGTCTACAGAGAGTATGTGCTCGCCCACAAAGTCCATTAGGCGTCGTCCGCGGGCATGCTTTGGACTCCCGATTTCCGTCTGCAAAGAGGCTGAATCATGCACATAGAATGGGCTACATCAACTAATGGGCAATTGAACTTTTGTTCGAGCCCCAGTCGAAGCCCATATTGGTTAGTAGAGTAGTTTACTTGGTGGCCTGAACTCTCCCACTATTCGATGTTGTGAACACCACTAAAACAGTGGCCGTAACGATACCCAATCGTGTTGCATCTACCGTAATTGAGCGACGCAACCATGGAAAAGTGCCTTCAATTAGGGAAATCCCCACTACGCCGCGGGTAAACAACTAAAATCAATCGGCAGTGTCTCATATTCAGAGCCTGTCGTATCCATCGCACAGCAAGCCATTGGAATTTAGAGTGAGCGAAACAGCACAATTCGAAACAAGCGGGGGAAATGGCAATGGCAGAAAATTGCTTCCCTTTACTTTTGCTATTCGCAATGGTGTATTGCTTACTGGAGAAGATTCCCCGTCGGACGAGCAAATCCCGGTCTACTGCACCAAAACGCCAGAACTTCGCACCATTGCAGAAGTGCGACGCTACACGGGTCGCCCAACCAAATTCGTCAAAGTCAAGGACGGCGAGTTCAACGAGCTTCTCCAGAAGGCTTACGAGCGCGACTCAACAGAAACCCGCCAGATGGTGCAGGATATCGATGATTCCATCAACTTAGCTAGTCTTGCCGAAAACATTCCCCAGACTGAAGACTTGCTCGAGCAAGAAGGCGATGCGCCGGTTATTCGATTGATCAACGCATTGCTGGCTGAAGCGATAAGAGAGCTTGCATCCGACATACACATAGAGACATTTCAGGATTCTGTCGTTGTCAGATTTCGCATAGATGGTGTGCTCAGGACGATCGTTCCTCTGCAACGGACGCTGTCTCCGTTACTGGTTTCGCGCATCAAGGTCATGGCGAAACTCGACATCGCAGAAAAGAGAGTTCCTCAAGACGGTCGAACTTCACTGCGCATAGCTGGTCGCGAGCTTGATGTTCGCGTGTCGGTGCTTCCCACAGCGGATGGAGAACGTGTCGTGCTACGTCTGCTGGACAAGGAAGTCAGTCGACTAAAGCTGACGGCGTTGGGTATGAACGACGCTGATGTGCAGCGCGTTAGAGATGTCATAGCCTCACCACACGGGATTTTTCTTGTAACCGGTCCAACGGGCGAGGGCAAGACTACGACTCTCTACGCGTCGCTGTCAGAAATTAACACGGAGTATGTGAATATCCTGACTGTTGAGGATCCAATCGAATACAACCTTCGCGGAATTGGACAGACTCAGGTAAACACGCGAACGGGGATGACATTCGCGCGGGGTCTACGTGCAATGCTGCGCCAGGATCCCAATATCGTGATGGTTGGGGAAATACGGGATCTCGAAACTGCACAGATCGCCATTCAAGCTAGTCTAACCGGGCACCTTGTGTTGTCCACGCTTCATACCAACACAGCAGTTGGAACTGTGGTTCGATTAGTCGATATGGGTGTCGAGCCCTACCTGTTGGCAACCAGCCTGATCGGAGTCTTGTCTCAGCGTCTAGTCCGTGTTCTATGTAGAAGTTGTAGATTTGAACGAGAACCGTTGCAGTACGAGATTGACTTCATGAAGAATGGAGACATTCCCTTTTATTCGGCAAAAGGATGCGACGTTTGCGGTAACACTGGGTATCGGGGTAGAACTGGAATTTACGAAATTCTTCTGCTCGACGACGAGATTAGACAACGGGTTCATGATCGCGCTTCTGAGCAAGAACTTGCCAGACTGGCTCATGCCAGATTTCCGACCATACAGGAAGATGGACGCGACAAGGTCCGGATGGGCATCACTACGGTCGAGGAAGTAATGAGGGTAACGCTCAGCGACTAGTCATGCCTGCTTTCGAATATGTTGCACTAGACCAGAACGGTCGGAAGAAGAAGGGAGTTCTAGAAGGCGACAGCCTGAAGCACGTTCGCCAGCTGCTTCGAGACTCGGGATTGACGCCTATGGGCGTCGAGATTACTGCATCGGTTCAAAAGGAGGCCAAGCAGTTTTCCTTCTTGAGAATGTTTGGAAAGTTGCGTCCGATGGATCTGGTGATCTTCACGCGTCAGCTGGCAACTCTCATCAATGCCGGCTTGCCGGTTGAGCAAGCTCTCTCAACGGTGGCACAACAAACGAATCGACGAAAGGCTCGTTCGATATTTATGTCGGTCCGCAGCCGAGTCATGGAAGGTCATACGCTCACTACAAGCATGACTGAGTATTCCGCTACGTTTGACGACCTTTACCGTTCATCGGTAGCAGCGGGAGAGCAATCCGGAAAACTCGACATTGTCCTCGACAATTTGTCAAACTTTCTAGAGAAAAATTACGACTCTAGACGGAATGTGGAGTCTTCGCTCTACTATCCCATTCTTCTGTTCACTTGCGCTGTGTTAATCGTCGGTGGATTGATGACCACGGTCGTGCCAACCATTGTTGAAGTTTTCGACCAAACCGGTCAGGCATTGCCGCCTGCGACAGCTCTGCTAATTAACGTGAGCGAATTCCTGCGGTCTTGGACCTGGCTCATTCTCCTGACTTCGGTAGTCAGCCTGATAGTGATCCGATATAGTTTGACCATACCGCCGATTCGCCTTTGGTGGCACCGCATTAAGTTAGGAATTCCTGTAATCGGGTGGTTTTCGAGGAGCATGAATGCCACCCGCTATGCAAACACGTTGTCTATTCTCGGATCGAGTGGTGTCCCTCTAGTAGACGGCATGGCTATTGCTTCAGCCGTCGTGAGCAACCATTGGATAAAGAGGCAACTTGAGGGTGCAGCAGAACAGGTTAGTGAAGGCACAAGTCTCAACCGCGCACTTGAGGCGACAAAGCAATTTCCACCAATTTTTGTGCATATGGTTGCCAGTGGCGAGCAAAGTGGAACATTGGATCTAATGCTCCAAAAATCCTCGGAATATCAGCAAAAAGACTTAGAACGACTTATCGCTACGATGGTAGAATTATTTCGACCGCTCATGCTGCTGATTATGGCAGGAATAGTGCTGCTAATAATGGTCGCGATACTCCTGCCAATCCTTAACATGAACCAAATGGGGTTATCCTAACATGCGTACAAACATCCGAAAACTCAGGAAAAGTGGTAGGACTAAGGGATTTACCTTATTGGAAATCCTGATTGTTATTCTCATCATCGGATTGATCGCTGCGCTCGTAGTTCCCAACCTTCTTGGCCAACACCAGAAGGCAAATGTAGTCGCAACGAAAGTTGACATACAACGACTTGAAGAAATTCTGACGTTTTATCACTTAGACAATCAGCACTACCCATCCACCGAACAAGGACTGGAAGCTTTGGTTTCTGAACCAAGTGGATTTCCGGAACCCAGAAATTGGGGACCCGATCCCTACATCAAGAAAGTTCCTGTCGATCCCTGGGGAAATGAGTACATTTACACAAACGATGGCAGCGATATCGAAATCTACTCTCGTGGAGCCGATGGCGAAGACGGAGGAAATGGCTTTAACACTGACATTCGATTATCGGAACTCTAGTCTCGGTCTCAGCGCGTTTGCCTCTTCGCACTAGCTAGGTCCAGCTGTGCAATTCCAACGTCGACGGAGCGCAGGATTCACATTACTTGAACTGCTTGTCGTACTGTTCATCATTGGAGTGGTGGCAAGCATCGTAGTTGTGTCAATTGTTGGATCCGACCACAAGAGCATTGTTCGACACGAAGCCGATCGCATGGTTCGCACGATAGAACTGGCACGGCGAGAGGCGACCTTGCGCAACGAATTGTGGGGAGTCTTGCTCGATGTTGGCCAATACGAATTCAGGCAATACGAATTCGAGTCAGAGGAGTGGTTGCCCATTGATCGTAGACCCTATGTCGGGATGGTTCTTAAGGAGGACTACTTGCTTCGCTATACCGTACCCGACGCCATCCGAAATGAAGGAGCGGAAGACGAAGGTCCGATGCCTCAGATTGTGATAGAACCGACAGGCGAGATCACACCGTTTCAAGTCGATGTGTATCACGATGGAAGCTTGGTGACAACGACAATCGGCACCGACGGATTTAAGCAGGTACAGTTCATTGACGGCTATGGCACTTCGAACGAGAGCCCTTAAGACTCGACACGGCAGATCTCGCAAGGGATTCACGCTATTGGAAATGATGGTTGCAATTGCTGTGGTGGCAGTGACAGCAATTGCAATATTTCAAAGCAACAGCAGTGCTTTGCGTCAACAAGAAAGGTTGGAGCACATCACCGTCGGACATTGGGTCTTGATGGATCAGATTGCAAAGCACCACCTTGAGTCAATCGTTGAAGACGAAATGACAAGCAGCCAACGACAAACCTTCGTAATGCAAGCAGGTCAGGAATTCGAGGTCCGTAAGGAGACTGTTCAATCCGAGAACACATACGTGGAGAAGTTGGAATTCTCTGTTTACAGAGTCTTGAACGGAAGAGCAGAGGATGACCCTATCAATCGAGCCATTACCTTCGAGAGCAATCGGGAATCCTCTGAATGAATCGTCAGCGTGGATTCACTCTCATGGAGATGCTCGTCGCGTTGGGTATATTTGCTGTAATCGGCGTACTGTCCAGTCAGCTGCTTCGGCAAACCATCGATGTTTCGGAGGTCCTCATGGATCGAGGCGACCGGTTAGTTGAGCTACAACGTGCCATGAACGTCATGTCGCGAGATTTTCAGCAGATTGTTGCTCGAACCGTGCGGGACGAATTCGGCGACCAATCGGGGCACATAGAGCTGGATCAGTTTGGCGTGCTCAAGTTCACCCGTATGGGTTGGTCCAACTTGCTGAACAGACCCCGTTCGACTCTGCAACGAGTCGAGTATGTCTTGATCGACGGTGTGCTCATCAGACGGTATTGGCCCGTGCTTGATCGGACGGAGTCAACTGAACCCATTGACCAGGAGCTACTTACTGAGATCGAAGAGCTGGAGTTCATCGTGATCGATGCCAACAACGTTGATCAATCGTCGTGGCCTCCGCTAATGAACAATATAGATGGCACTGAGCCGGTAGCCGTCGCCATTCAACTCAATATGAATGTCGAGCCGTATGGAGAGGTGAGCAGACTGTGGCTGCTTCTTCAATTCCCCGAGATTGTCGAGATTATTGAACGGGACGGCTTGCCAGGCAACGGTGGTGGAAGAGGGCTACCGATTTTCGGTAGTTCACAGCAATTGGAGAGACGACTGTGAAAGCAAAGCGACGCAATGCGGGTGTCGCTTTATTGAGCGTGGTGGCGATTGCGGGAATCACGGGCATCTTGGCCTACCACATTATCACGATGCAGACACTTACGATTTCGCACTCGGAATTGTCGCTTAGCCAGGAGAGCGCATTGTCCTACGCATTGGGAGTGGAGACTTTCGTCGCGGAAAAGCTCGCTGAGGACGGTGCAGGAGAGGCATTCGATGCGTTTACGGATGATTGGAACAATTTGGAGATCCCGTTCGAAATCCCAAATGGCTCCATGCAACTGCGTGTCGTCGACCTCATGTCGAAATTCAACGCGAATTCGCTCTCTGATCCTGAAAACACGGTCGCACAACAAAGCATGGAACGTTTGTGTGCCGAATTAGGATTCGATGCGACACTAGCTCCAAAATTTCAAGATTGGGTCGATGGCGACACGAACACCTTGCCGAATGGCGGCGAGGATTGGGAATATGCCATTTTGGACACTCCCTTTCGCACTGCAAATCAGCTTTCGTTCGATATCACAGAAGTGTCTTACTTTGCACCCATGTATCGGGACGCCATAAAGGAACTCGAGAAGCACATTACAGTTCTTCCAACACCTACGTTAGCAGTCAATCTCAATACTGCACCAGCGACTGTGCTTATCGCATTGCTGCATGACCCGCAAAACGCTCCTTACATAGAGGCGTTTACTGAAGAGGAACGATCGTTTGACAGCGTTCAAAGCGCGTCTAGCATTGTCGCGCCGTTCACGGAGATTGAAGATTACTTGCGTGTCAAAAGCGACTACTTTGAACTTCACGTGACTATACTCATGGGCGACCGAACTAGACTAGATATGACCAGTACGCTCTATCGTTCACCTTTTGGCGGAGACGTGACAATATACAAGCGCGACCTAGCACGTCGCCACGATTGGAATGAGGAAGGAGAAGCTTCCCTCGATGGATTGGGAATCTACCAATGACCACATTGTTTATTAGATTGCTTAACGACCACATCGCGTATGCGGAAGTGGAAGAAGACACCGAAGAAATCGAAGAAACGGAACACATCGAAGCGCTCGATGCCGGCCTCATGGAATGCGATTGGGTGGCCATAGACGAGCAAGATGAAGTAGTTGGGCAAGGTGCAACCACGTTTGCAATGTTGCAGTCGGAGGTGCAAGAATCTCTTGAAGCAGACAACATTGAGCATTCGGTGCTGTTTCTCTCAGACGCTATGACTCTGTTTATCCAAGCCGAAGTGCCTGGAAAAACCAGTTCACAAATGGTCAAAGCGCTTCCGTATGCCGTAGAGAGTTACATTTCAACAGAAATAGAGGAAATGCACATCGCTCGTGGAACGGTTCGACGTGGATTGCCCGTTGACTGTTTGACGATCGAAAAGACAAAGCTGGACCCGATAATCAATCTGCTTGCCCAGTCCGGTCTTGAGCCTAGCTACTGTTCCACCATTGGCATGCAAATTCCAATTGAGGACGGAACGGTCGGTGTGATTGCCGATGGGGACGACGTCTGGGTGCGTACTCAAGATCAACTTGCTGTCATGGATGTTTCAGTTGCTAGTGAAACCTTGGCGATGCTCGCTCAATCGTCCGATGACATGGAGATAAAGGTAGAAGTAAAGAGCTTCTCCTCGTCTCAAGGACTCTCGAGGGAGATTAGCCGTTCGCCGTTTGTCGAGGTTCAGGAAATCTCCGAACCGCTCTTGGCCCATGTGGCACAGAATTTCGATGAGGAAACAGGAATCAATCTCCTGCAAGGCGAGTTTTCAGCAAGAGAAGCCCAGTCGCTGAACACGAAGACTTGGATCCGAAATGGATCGATAGCGGTTGCTGCTCTTCTCGTATATGTCGCTGCGTTGTTTGGACAAGGCATTTGGGCTGGTATGAGTGCTAACAAACTCGACCAGAATGCGATGGCACTCTACGAGTCGATATATGGAAATTCCCGAGGAGTAAGCGATCCAATTTCCCGTATGCGACGCAACTTGGGGACGGCTACTACGCAATCTGGTGCCCTTGAGACTCTTCTTGGTGAGCTTGCGAGAGTTGTAGACGATACTCAGTCGAGAATTGTCATTGAAAGTCTCATCTATCGCGACTCTCAACAATCACTAGCCACGGTAATGGAAATCTCTTCACTCACTGCATTGGATGGTTTTGAAAAGGCATTGGAGAGAGGACCTATCGATGTCGACGTTACAAGTATCGAACAAGTGGGTTTTGGCGCAAAAGCCAATCTCACCTTGAACATAAAGCAATGAACATGATCTCCAATCAAATGACCAACTCACTTCCGGTGAGATGGTTCAACACGCTATCGAATCGCGAGAAAACGCTCGTTGCTGGTGGAGCTGTCTTTGTCTTGGTGCTGCTCCTGCTTTGGCTCTTGTCTGCGGCACAAGACTACAGGGATTTGAATGTTGCCAAGTATCAGTCCTCCCTCACGGACATGCAGTGGATGCAAGCGTACGAAGCTTCAGCTCGTTCTGCGGAACAGGCAAGCCAGAACACTAACCCCGGAGGCGAGATTCAAATAACTACGCTCTCCCAGAGTGCGGATCTGCATGACATTGAACTGCAGCGAATTCAACCGCTGGGTGAAAGCGTCAATATCGAAATCACCAGACAACCATTTGATAGTGTGGTCAGCTGGATGTTCTCGCTTCAGGAATCTGAAGGAATTGTGATTACTCAGGCAAGAATCACTAGGTTGAGAGAGAGTCCTGGGCTAGTCGAAGTACGTCTAGTAGTTCGCAGAGGCTAGATTTCGTAGCACACTCATCGCGATGTTGCTTGAGGTAACTTGAACTCGAATATTGCACCATGAATTTACGTTCCCTGACGCCAGAGCAAAAGTGTTTGCTAAAACGTGATGGTTATGTAGTACTCGAAGACGCAATTGATCCGAAGATTGCCGCTCGGGCAACGGAACTAATCTGTCAAGAACCCACTCGGATCGTCCATGGTGAAAATCCAACGATCAACGACCTATACAACAAGTCTGGTCTCCGTGTGCTAATGCAGGAACTCATGGGTGAACACTCGGCACCGGTCAACGCTCAGGTTGCGGTAACCCTGCCGAAATTTGCCGACGCAGTCGTTAGAAGACAGGCGTCGAAGGCATCGCATCCACAAGCTCATGTCGATGGAGGGTGGTCAGGTCTCTGTCCGATGAAGGTGAGTGAAATACAAGCTTCTGGGCAGACCTTGGCTACTTGGGGGTGCGACGGAGATCCCAAGTCAATGGGCCCTGCTGGCGGAGCGCCGCTTTGGCAAGACAAGGAACGAAGATTAGCTCTGGGATCCTACACCGCTTTGGTTGGAGTGTGTCTCAGTGATCAGATTGCTCCTCTAGCGGGTCAATTTGCCGTGCGTCGAGGAGCTCATGAATCAGTCGAACGTTTTTTTCGTCGGCAAAGAGATCAAGGCGGTCCCATTGGCGGCGGCGGACCGGATTGGCCAAGGCTGCAAGCCCTCGATCAGGACAATGCATTTGCTGGGATCATGCCTCCTTCGATGGTGGATTCGTATCCAAAAACAAGATTCGAAATGGATGACTGGCCGTGGCCCGAACTTACTCCCGTTCGCATGTATAAGGGCGATGCAGTGATTGCTTTGCATTCGCTGCCACACACTGCAACACCCAACATGAGTGACGAACCGAGAATGAATGTGTACTTTAGGATTCGTCGATTTCGTCAGCAAAATCCATACGAGGGAGATCGCGTTGTGGGGTGGGGTGTGTCGGATCATCCTGATCGAGCATTGAATGGAGACTTTCTTGAGTATCCAGCCTCCTACGATCCCTTTCAAACCTCAATCGAGAGAATGTGCGACCATTGGAGTGAATGGGACGGCATGCGGGACATAGACAGTGCAAGCTACCAACTGACGGAATTGACTCTTTCAGTGTAATTGCTACGTTGCCACCTTTTGGTGGATGAGCTACACCTTGGGCGCTCTCCATCGGAAAATCTCAAAAAAGCTATCGGACTTCCATTATTCTTTTGGTAAGCGCCGATAGGTGACTTCAATGGCCAATTCGAATCAGACCATGCTAGATTTCGGCCCAATCTACTTGGCTCTTTCGCTATTTCTGCTAGCGATTCTCTCTGGCTGCGCTTCCATTCCTAAAGAATCGGTTGAACCACTTGAACCACTTTGTCATGATTCGGATGTCGAAGATGGCTGCTGGATGCGACTGGCGAACGATGCGGAGTGTCATGTTTGGTACGCGAACCAAGTATTGACGGACGAGGTGGCTTCGTTTGAAGGAGACTTCAAATGCCAAGGCAAGAAAATCGCCGGCACGGGAACGTTGACCATTCGCCGAACTGTTAACGGCGAAGAGCAAACTCAAACGACTACCGTGCCGTACGTGAATGGAAAAGCCCACGGCTTCGCTACAACTCTCGACTTTCAAGGAGCCACTGAGGAAGGATTCTACGAAGAAGGATTGCGCCACGGGCAAATGACGCTCGAACATCCCAACGGGCATCGGATGGAAGGGACCTACAAGAAAGGTCGAATGTATGGAAACTTCGTAATTTCACACCCAACCGGATTCCGTGCAGAAGGTCCCTTCATCGAGGAAATTAGGCAAGGCTACTGGAAGATAGATCATCCCGACGGATCGCGCCACGAAGGAAACTACAAAGATGGCATGAGGGACGGGAACTGGGTCGTCACCCTTGCAAACGGTACACGAAGCGAGGGGATGTATGCGTTTGATCGACGACATGGCGATTGGGAAATCGTCGAAACTAACGGAACGAAGTCCACGGGCGCGTTTCATATAGGTCAGCGTGACGGTAACTGGGTAGTCGAATACAGAGATGGTTCTCGATCTGAGGGTCCTTACAAGAACGGTCTAAAACACGGTCGATGGAAGACGACCTTTTCTGAAGGTGGAAAAAATCTTGGCGAGTACGTAAATGGCATTCAACAGGGCGATTGGACTTTCGAGTTTCCCAATGGAGGTAGTGCGCGTGGCAAGCTTGTTGACGGCAAGCATCATGGAAAGTGGATTTTTGAGAGTCCTGACGGCATACCTGCTGAAGGCACTTTCTCAGATGGAGTGCGCGAGGGACATTGGGACGAACCCTATCATGGACCAGGCGGCGGCCGGTGGGAGGGTTCTTACCGGAATGACCAACGACAGGGGACATGGACAATTACGTTTGAGGACGGGACTGTCGAGGAAGTGGAGTTTGTAGACGGCGAAATGCAGGAGTGATAAGCTAGAGTTTTCTAGTCCGTGTGGGTCAACCCGCCTGCGGGTAGATTCAGTTCGGTGAACTTCACAATTAGCTGCACGCGAGTCGTGCTTACGTCGGATTGAGGTTTTGCTGCAATCCGATACCCGACCAATGATTGAAGTTATCCATAAACGGTATAACAGGTTGCCAGCTTCCAAGAAAGGTTCGCCTGTGAATCTTCGCTCAATACTCTTGATATTTGCAACCATCCCATTTCTTGTGTCATGTGCGTCCTTCTCCAAGAAGCAATTGGACAATCAAGATTTGCGCGAAGACACCGACCCTCTGATTGCAGACCTTCGTGAGTTTGACAAACAAGAAGCTACGAACGATGCAGTAGAGCGATACGAGGAAGCCAAAGTGGAATGTGAGAACCTGAATGGCACGTGGGTTGGGTTGTTGCACGGAGATTCACGGGACACACATACCAATTACTATCGTTGCCGGAGCAACGAGGATTCACTACCCTACAGAGACAGTCACAGTTGGAGTCGCAAGGGTCTTGTACCTTACGACTTGGCAGTGACTTACTCTAACTTGACCAGTAAGGTAGTTAGTTTTACCCGTGTTTACCTGGACTTGGATGAGTCCGATGACGAGGATCAGTAGTAATTCAATACTGACCTAATGAAAATACACAAACCGAACGAATGAGTGGCCACAACTCTGGATAGATTGCCATAAACGCAACCTACCGCATTTCAGCTCTCAACGGACACCCATGCTTAGGCTACGTACCGAGCAGCTTGAGTTCGAAACATTTTGGCGTACTTGCCGTTAAGGGCAAGAAGCTCTTCATGCGGTCCAACCTCTATGGCTTCGCCATTCTCAATGACCACGATGATATCGGCCATTCGCACAGTCGAAAATCGATGGGAAATGAAGACAACGGTCTTGTCTTTGGTGAGTGCCGCCATTCGCTCGAAGAGCTGGTGTTCTCTCAATGCGTCCAGTGCAGCAGTTGGCTCATCCAGTATCAAGACTTGAGCGGGGCTCATGAACGAGCGAGAGATTGCTAGATGCTGCCATTCGCCCCCAGACAAGTCCACTCCATCGTCAAACCGTTTGCCTAGGATAGTGTTGTAGCCTTCGGGCAGTTCTTCGATTGTCTCGTGGCTTCCGCCTTGTATGGCTGCCTCCCTAATTCTCTCTAGGTCATTTACGTGCGATACGTTTCCTAATCCTATGTTCAGCGAAGCTGCAAGGTCATACCGCGAGAAGTCCTGAAAAACAACGCTTATGTTGTCGCGAACTTGCTGGAGATCGTATTCTCGCAAGTCGACCCCGTCGATGAAGATACTTCCTTCCGTTGGATCGTAAAGCCGTGTAAGTAGTTTGATTATTGTTGTCTTGCCGGCTCCGTTCTGACCAACAATGGCGATTCTTCCACCGGCGGGAACTTTGAACGAGACCTTCTTGAGAATTTGCACATCGTTCAATGGATAGGTAAAACATACATCTCGAAACTCAATTTCCTTGCGAATCTTGTAAGGGAAGGGAAGAGGGTCCTTGGATCTCGGGGGTTCTAGCGCTCCTTCGACGGACTTGGGATCGAGATCGACAAACTGAAAGAAGCGGGTAACAAACAGTGAATTGCGATAGAAACGACCAGCACCACGAATCAAACCAGCCAATTGCTGTCGACTCTGTTGTGAGGCCATGAAAACAATCAGCAGGTCGCCTGCAGAGATGTCGCCCGATACCGTCTGCATTACGGCGTAGGTCCAAATTCCCGCGACCCCGACTAGCGCCAAAATACTGAGTACGGACTGCACTTTCATTTCCGAGATGATTAGTGATTGATATCCCTCGATATAGATGTTCCGAAAGTAGTGAAATTGGTTAATGAAGTAGTCCTTCAGGCTAAACACCCGCACTTCCTTGGCGTTGTATCGGTTGGTCACAATGTCCGATAAGTAGAAGGACATTCGGCTGTTTCGGATTAGGTCAGCATCGAACGTGTAATAGCGTCGCGCGTATTTCGCCTGCACTACAACGTCGGGCAATGTCGTCACGATCAACACAAGGATCGCCAGTGGGTGAAGAACGAGAAGCAGACTAATGGTCACAGAAAGCTGGAGGAATTGCTGAATCAACGTCAACGTGCCAAAACAGCTCGAGTAAAGCTGCCACATCTGGTCTCTAGCGTGATGCAGTTGGTCGTAGAAGCGTGGTGACTCGAAGAAGGCCAAGTCAAGATTGCCAGCAGTCTCGAGCAGCATGCTTTGGCCTTTGAGCCGAACTCGTTCCTGCAAAAGCGTCTGTAAGACTCCACTTATTGCGCCAAATAGCATTTGGCAGGTCCAAAGTGCGAATATGACTATTAGCAGCGGAAGCACCGCTCTCCACGTAGCATTTGCCCGTAGTGCAGCCTCTGCGGAATCAATTATTGCGCCCTGCGACCATATGATGGCTGGAGGGATCAGTGCAGCGCCAAGCATTAGTATGGCAATTGTGAGAAGTAGAGTGGGTGAAGTGTCCCAGAGGAACTTGAAGACACGCGGAATAACAAGAAAGACATCCTTCAGCGCTCGCCGGAAGTCTTCTTCGCCCGGTCTGAACTCGCGGTGCGCGGATTGTCCTATATTGCGATCAGTGGGCTTTCCTTTTCGCTGTGATCGTCCTAACCGTTCGCGTCTGCTTACTTGGGGTCGTTCGATTGTTCTGACTCGCGGGGATTTCGCACACCAGGTGCCTGGAATTGCGAATTGTGATGCCGATCCAATCGCAAGCGGGACTAGACCAGCGTCGTAGTGATTTGTTAGATGTACTCCTTATCTAAGTTTAACAAATCAGTTGGTGCTGTCCACTATGGCACCAATTGCCGTAGAGATATGATCCTTCCAACACATCGGAGACCACATGTTTAGCGCATGATTTAGCGTCTATTCAGTGGAAGCTTCTATGACGAAGCAAACATCGATTGCCAATCGTACGTCGCTCATTTGTAGTTAAGTGTTGAAAACGGGGCAAATCGACCCCATATATGCTGCAAGCGATTGATTTGCAAGGCCAAGTTGTCTATGGACAGACAGACATTTTCCTTTATGCTGGATCATCTGGGCGATATGTCCTCGGGAGAGTTGAAAGAGCTGGAGAACCGCGCTCGTTCGTTGCGTGGCAGTCGGAAGGGATTGGAAGCCCTCAAGAATTTCGATCAGTCAATGACCGAAGTCAGGCGGTGTCCGCACTGCGGGAAGGACAAGGCATTTCGGCACGGACGAGACTCCCGGGGAGCGCAGCGCTTTCGATGCCGCCCTGTCTCGCAGGGAGGCTGCGGACGCATCTTCAACGGAAGGACGGGCACGCCGTTCGCACGCATGCGCAAGCCGGAGAAGTGGTCCATTTTTCTCGAGGCACTTGCGGAGGGATATCGATCGCTGGACGACTTGCACAAGTATGGAAAAGTCGACGTCTCCCCGCGAACGCTGTGGCGTTGGCGCAACGTGGTGTTCGAAGCGCTTGGCAGCAAGAAGCCGGTGCCGCTGAAGGGCATCGTCGAGATCGACGAGACCTACTTTCGGGAGAGCTTCAAGGGGAGTCGGGGATGGAAGCGTGGCAATCCTCCCGTTGCGCGCGACCCGCGTCGTCGCGGAGAAGCGTCGGGACCCGGCTTGTCCCTGGAATATCTGCCTGTGCTGACCGCCATTGACCGGCACGGAACGCGACTTAAGCAGGTGCTTGGATATCAGGACGAAATCCGGGAAGCCCTTCAGGATGGCATCGAGAAGGGATCGGTGCTGTGCACCGACGGTCTTGCCACCTACCGCAGCGTGGCTCGAGATGCGGAGGCCGCCACCCACGTAGTCGTTCCTAGTTCGGAACCAAGGAATCTCATCTCTGACAACACCATGCTCAACCAGTCGCTGGAAGGTCATTTCAGCCTTGCAAGAGTCAATGCCATGCACACCGGCATGAAGTCCTTCGTCAACCGACAGGCGAGAGGCGTGTCAAGCCGTTATCTGCAGGGATATCTAAGCTGGATTCAGGCCGTTCGGAAGCCCTCACTCAGCGAATGTGAGGTCTTGAGTCCCTCCAAGACAGAGGATTTCAACACTTAACTACAAATGAGCGATTCAGGATGGAGTTGACTTTTGCATCAGCTGGACCAAGTTTCCTTCTGGATCCTCGATCATGGAGAATACAACACTCTGGCTTCCAGCTCCAGCAACTGCTGTTTCAGAGGTAAGCCACCGCCGTATCCGCCGAGTTTGCCACTCTGTCCGATGACTCGATGACAGGGAATGACGACTGGCAAGGGATTATGATGGTTGGCTTGACCGATCGCTCGAACCGCATTGGGACGTTTTATTCGCACTGCTATATCTTTGTAAGTCCTAGTTTCACCATACGGGATGCTTCGTAGCGCTTGCCAAACCTGCTTTTGGAAGGCAGTACCGCTGTCGTTGAGATCAATACTTATCGACCAATCTCGCAGATCCCCTCGCAAATAGGCAGTTAATTCTTCCTCTGCCTGATCCAAGATTTTTGCACTTTCATGATTGTTGGAATCGTCGAGCGAGTCGTCAGCTGCACCAAGAATGATTTGTTGCAAACCTTGAGGAGATGCCACTAGAGTAAGTGTCCCAATTTCAGTTTGGAGGATTCTGGATTTCATATCGCCGTTTGGGTCAACTACTTTTACTTCTATTGTCATGATAGACTTCTTGGCTAAGGTTGGGGTTATTAGGACGGACTTCCCCATTAGGTCCTTTGACCATAATGATTGCTCCGTTTGTGAAGCTGTGAATTATGGCTAAGATTTACAGAAATTACGCTTAAATTTCAAAGTGACGCACTACCAAACTCCGAGAGATGACCTGGCTAAGAGTTTCGTGGATGCAAGGCGCCCAACGTCGCTCTTTGTCTATCAGGTGAGTTCGAAATTCCGATTTCGAAACTTTGAAATCGCCGTTACCATCCCTTTCTAAGAATTCCCGATAATTCGCTGAAGTCATTCCTCGCTCACGCATTCTCACTTCACGAGTAGAAAACCGTTTTGCGAGACCGGGGCTCAGTGTGACGAGGAGATCCGCCCGTTCGATTTCACCATTTTTGTCTCGATCCTTGGATTCGAACCTTTTCTTCCAAGGTATTTCACTCGTTGCGTGCATGGGCAGGACAACAGCGACTAAAACCGCTGCTGGACCGCTCCCATCGAGCCGACCTTGGACTATCAGGGCATGTTTCGAACGAGTTCCGTTGGCGCGGGCCATTTCTCGACATAGAACTGTTGGATATAGTTTTCGACGAATACACGGATCACAGAAGACGCGGATTCGTCCCTTTGTTCGCATGTTGCCAGAAAGTCAGACTTGGTTTCGAGCGCTAAACGCAATTCGATTTTTTCAGTCTTTTTGGACCACTAGTTAGACGGCAATGAGATCTCCCAATCAGATCTCTACTATCCAGCTTCTTACTATTCTTCGCCAAGAGAAATCTTCAATTGCACGTAGAATTTCGTGTCATGACATTGTGAAAGTCGAGATATGTGCGCCTTCCCCATTCAAATCGAAACAACGAGCGTCCTTCTTAGGGCGACTTAAGCCGCCGAGCTCATGTCTTCTTTCACTCGCTCAACGGGAGTCATCCACACGAGATCAACTGATTGACCAAGCAGTCTATTTCACGTTCCGATGTCCGTCCATTCGTGATGCACATTCGAAGAACGGGATTGCCTTCAAAGATTGCTTTCGAGACCCAACTCAATCCAACTGACTGCACGCGCTCCACGATAGCCTCTACCGCTTCGCTTCCTTCAGGCGGCACGACACATACTACAGCCATTTCCGACGCATTGGCTTTCGACCATCCATGCTTCAGCATCTTATGCGTAAATTGGTCCGCCAAAGATCGGGCATGACTGACATGGTCTGCATAACCGTCCCATCCTGCGGCACCCAATGAGAGGAATAGTCGGAGGCCTAAAAACCGCCGAGACCATTGTGCGGAATTCAGGTAGAAATCGTTCTCAGCGTTGCTGTCCGGCATGTAGCTCGCTGAAACGCGAAAGGCATCGGCCGCGACATGGGGCTTCGATGATAGGAACATACCTGCGCCCATCGTCGTGGCAAACCATTTATGAGCGTCAATTGTGATGGAGTCAGCGCTCTCAATGCCCCCGAGTACAGAACGGTTTTTGGGGCACGCGATCAGCGCACCGCCCCAAGCGGCATCAACGTGAAACCAAAGGCGGTGTTCCGTGGCAAGCTGTGCACAAGCTTCTAGCGGGTCCACCATACCCGCGTTTGTGGTCCCTGCGGTTGCGGCAATCATGACAGGTGTGTTGCCGGCGACTATATCGGCTTCTATCGCCTTCGATAGCGCAGCCGCGCTCATTCGACCGCCGCCATCTGTATCGATCAGACGCACCGATTTGCGGCCTATTCCGGTCGCGTGGGCGATCTTCAACCATGCCAAGTGGCTTTCCTTTGAGGCATAAATCACCGGCTGGCCAAGAAACGCACTCGCGCCGAGATCACCGAATTCCGGGTTGTTAGCCGTTAATGCACACAGTACGGCGGTGTTGTTCGCCTCTGCACCGCCACTGGTAAAGTGACCAGACGCTCCTTCGGGCAAACCCGCGCGTATCGCGACGTGTTTTAAGACATGCTGCTCTATCTCGACAGCTTTGGGGGCATGTGACCAAACACAAATTTGTGGGTTGTAAGCGGAAGCAATCCTATCGGCGCACTCTGAGGGAAACGTCGGCGCAGGATTAAACAGCCCCATGTATCCTGGATGAGTCATGTGAACGACCCCGTCGTCGAGTGATGACATCACCCAGTCCATGAGATGCTCTAAATCTTCAGAGGCTTCAAATTGATATTTGGCGAGTTCGGATCGCCATTGTGATAAGGGCTCCCTCGCGGAGACCGAACTTTCGCTGCGACCGGATTTTTTTTGCGAAAGAATTCTCGTCAACCGATCCTCAATTGCGAGCATCTCATCTGCTTCAGGAAACAAAACTCTGTGGCTGGTCATTTGGGCTGGCTCTCATCAATTCCGCTTTGATTCAGGATACCGCAACCCGAATTGTTGCCGCCAGCCATTTCTTGCTTCGCACCGACGAGAGATTCAGGCACTTACATTCATCAAAAATTCCTCACGTCTCCTTTTGTCAATGTCAAGAAAAAATGTCCCACTTGTGTTAACTTCAGGGCTAGCCGTCTCAAGCCGCAATCTACAGGGATATCTTGCCTGGATTCAGGCCGCTTGGAAGCCCTCATTCAGCAAATGCGAGGTCTTGAACCCCACAAATCGAGAGGATTTCAACACTTAACTACAAATGAGCCTCGTACGTCGCTGACTACGTCAGTTCAGCTTGGATACTTGGCGAAGGTCTTCACCAGAGCTACGCGATTCAAGTACTGTTCACAATGGTCAACGTCTCGAATTGGCAGCGAAGAACCAATTGCGTTTCTTCTGCTTACCTCACCGCCTTATTGCGAGGCAATCAAAATGAAGTGAGTCGAACGAAGTCAGCAACGAACGGAACTATAGTAAACAGTTGGAGCATTGTGAGCAAAAATGGCGGAGCTAATACAACTAGCATGCTGGTCGTAAGACTCTTTCCTGACCAACTCAAGAAGCCATTAACGGCTATGTAGAGGGACCAAACCAGTGGAATGGGTACCCAGAACACAGTCAGAAACGTCATTCCAAACCAACCTATCAACGGATTTGCATTAATGTCAACGGTAGGGCTTAATTTCAAGATCAGCACTCCTACAACTGCTCCAATTGCCGATGGAAGCGCAGTCCAGCACGTGAAGCCAAACCAGTTGCGCCAACCGATAACCACATTGAGCAATGTGCCTGCGACCCAATAGTAGCAAGCCCAAACAAGCATGATGCCTAACGAACAGATTGCATACCAAAGCGATACGTAAGGTGCCAGCAGGGCTTGTATGAACCAGTAAGGGCTATTGGAATCGACTTGAACAACCGTGAAACAGACAAACCCCAAGAGGAGTATCAACCATAGAGGCAAATGGTAGGGGGTAGGCTCGCGGATCTCGTTGAATACTTGATGAGGCAGGATCAAAATTCTAAGGAGACGGTACATGTGATTTGTTCTCGAGTGGGAATAACTTACAAGCAATTCGCCTGAAAAGCGTGCATTTTGTTCTGCAAAGCAATTTCTCAAATTCAATTTTTGCATGTTTATGACGCGGATAGAAGGTAGTTCTCCGATGGTGCAATTGATCCAGAGAAGGGAACTCGGGGGTGATGCTCGCTAGTCGAGGAAATGGCTGGGTCTTGGACGAAACCACCGCGCAGACGTTACATTGCTAGTTACCGAACTCCGTGTTGATTACGAGCTTCTTCCAATTGTGGCCGACCTATCGGACTTCCTTTGCGCAATTGAGCTGTCCAAACCCGGTGTTAAATTGGTGGTCACAGTAGCGCAGGACTCTGACCATCTCTGGCGCTATCAACATCCCATTTCTCTCCGACGAACCAGCCATTTGCAGAAAGATGATCCCACCAACTGGACTAGGGCCACATGTTAGCCATGCGATAGGATTCTCGCCGGGTAGAGCCTCTCTGAATTCCTCACCATCTCTCACTAACTTAATTTCAACCAATTGCTCAAACCTACGTGTGGTGACCACATGTCCACCAGTAACCCGATTTGTATCTGCACTCTCTAGGATTGCCTGTTCCAGCAGGGCAGGTCTGTAGTTCAACGGTTCCTCTTCCATTGCGGCCCAGCACAAAGGAGCTAGGGGAAGGCCTGGAATTCCTCTGGTCAATGCGCCAAATCCACCAGACAATCGAGGATTGAGCTCGGTTGGCAGAAATCCTGACTCTGTCAGGATTCCATCAATAGAGAAGGGCCCTCTATAGCCTACGCTGTCTCTTAGGGCAATTCCAACTTCGCGAGCTATGCGCCTCATTTCTAGTCTGTCGAGCTCGTGCGGATCATAGCTTGTGGAACAGCCAGCCCACAAGAATTGGTTTCGCTCCACATAGCGAAGGGTAATGAGTTCAACGGGCCGAAACACAGCGACTTGATTTGCTAACACAACGCCGTGTATGCTCATCGGAATGCCCTCTAGGAATGGTGCAACTCTAACGTTTTCGGCGAAATCGCTCATTTCATCAACCAATTCTGTAGCCGTTTGGCTGCTTTCGAGCCAGCGCAATCCGGTCGATCCTCCATGTACGCCTGCACTGTTGTCTGCCGCCCAAACCGTACCCAGTCCAACATCCAGATCATTGGCTATCTCTTCTAAGTTTGAACGGTGCAACGAAACCACCTTGGATTGAGCACGCTCAGTCCCTACGTAATCCCAGAATTGGTCAATCGTCGTTTTATCTTCGAGGTTGGTCCAGTCAGATTTTCTTCGGCCATATTTTTCTCTCCCAGCAACCTGAGTGAATTCGCCCAATGTGACACCAACGCTCCGTGCTTCCATATTGGGATCCCAATGATTGATTCTCTTGACTAACGATTGCGGCAAATCCTGTAAGAGACGTTCAAACCGACGTGCAGTTTCAACAATCGTTGCTCCGCGAAGTTCCAAAGTACATACTTCTGCGTCATTGGGTACCCGGGCCTTAGTGGTTCCTTTGTTGCCAGCAAGAAGAAAGGGGTTTGCCGCGCCAAGCTCTGCAAGCATTGACGCAGTGCCGAACATTGCCGCATCAACCTCAGATACATGAAGCAGCTTACGGTCTCGATATACCGGTTCTAACAAGCGTCGGAAGTAGGCAACGGCTTCGGCGTTTTTTCGACTAGGCATGTTTCTTCACGTCCATGGTGGTATTTGATTGTGTGCCGCTAGATGTAGTTCGACGAACTCTTTAAGACCAACGCTAGGGCCCTAGGTTCAACAAAGTGCGTAGTCGACGTGAAATGCCATCGAATTGGATGCGGGGCGAAAATTTGGGATTACTTATTGTGAGAACAATGTTTTGGGTAGATGTAGGGGTGATTGCCTCGCATTGAGAAATCGTCACTCAGAGAGCTCAGTGTTTGGGGCTACGACTTAGGGCATTGTGTCACGGGGAAATGGGGTACCGCAGGTAACGAAATATGGAATCAGGATCTTCTAGTCAACACGTACTCGACACCCAGTGGCCACAAAGGTTTATGTTCAAGCGATTCAATCAGCGGGTTAACCACCAAAAGGAGACTTTATTCGACGAACGGAAATGGCGATCATGTGGTTCAAAGAGATGGATTACTATGTGTTCAATCTCCGACTGGCTGGAAACGAGTATGCACTCAGTCCACCGAGAAATTCGTCGAATCCATAGATTGCAATCCTACGTAGCAATGAAAGCTTCGCTAATTGTCGGTGTATGTACAGCAATTTCGATTGGCATTGGTGATTCTCTACTCTATGCAAACGAAACCGAATCTAACATCAAAGTTTCTGCTACAACATCTCCGAATATAAGCTCGATCCACGATCTTGAGCAAATCAGGAGTCCATTTGAACGAAGCCTTGCATTGCATCTTCTTCTCGCAAATGCAAACGAACGAAAGTTGATTGAGCTGTTTGAAACGACTAGCGATATATCACCACAAAAAAGGCAACAAGTGCAGTCACTTATCTTGCAGAGATTGGCTCAGTTCAATCCACGTGACGCCTATGATCAGGTTAGGCCACTCAGTGGAGGCAGTTCTGTAAGGTTAATTGAATCGATTTTTGCGGAATGGTCCGTACTCGATCTCGAGGAAGCTGTTTCATTCGCAGAGTCCCTTGAAGACGACAACAGATTTCTAGCAATGACAGGTATTCTGGGTGAACGCAACGATCTTCCACAAATGAAAGTCCGCGAAATTGCTCGACGACTCGACAACGAGCGGTATGCGGTCAATATGATCATGCAACAAAAGCTGAGAGGTCCAATTGACGACCCCGAAGAGATGTGGAATGAACTTGTGGGAGAGATCCAAGACGACTTTGGTCAATTCTGGATGTTGGCAACAGTCGCAAGAGCGTGGGTGGACAAGAAAGGATTGGAAGTTCTGGACCAGGTCTCGCTGTCAATCACAAATCCACGGACTAGACAACACGTGCTGGATTCCGTTCTCCGAATGGCAGCTGAATCCGATCCGGAAGCGACTTTCGAGTATGCGTTGAAGTTGGATGCCCGTCGAACAGAAGTGACCTCTTTAATGTCTGCCATAGTTGCAATTTGGGTCAAGTCTGATCCACTGTCTGCACTCGACTCAGCTTCGCAGGTAGAACGATCGGGCCTGCGTCAGAGGCTTGAGGATTCTGTAGTAAGAGCGTGGGGCGCACAAAATCCGCGCGATGTCTTATTGGCTCTCGAATCGCTACCTAAGCATCTACATTTTTCCGCTACTAGTGCAGCCATTTCGAAATTGGTACGAGAGGATCCTCAAGACGCAGCGTCGCTTGTTGCCCGAATGAAAGGTTCCACCAAATTTAGTGCTGCATCTGCGCTTGTAGGTTACTGGTCTCGCCAAAGAGATTTTCGCGGCGCACTTGACTGGGTGTCAAACGAGCCTAGTGTGGCAGAAATCAAACCAATGTTGCTAGCTGAAATTCTCGCTAGCCTTGTACCTTACGACCCGCAACTTGCGATGGACGAAGCTCTCTTGCAACCTCTTGAAGATGACGAACCTGGACTCGAGGCTTCGGTAATCGCCTATCTTACATATAGTGACATTGATACGGCTCGAGAATTTCTAACTCGCGTTCGTGCTGGAACTACACAGATAGCATCTTTCGCACATGTAGGCAGGTACTACATAGAGAATGGAGAAACTGAACAAGCTATCGCCTTGGCTGGGCAACTAACTTCCTCCAAACGAGAGGCATATTTTGAAAGGTTGTTGAGAACGTGGGCACAGCGTGATCCCACAGGGCTGCTTGATTCCATCGATCAATTGCCCACAGCGGAGGTTAAATCGAAAGCAGCGTTTGCTCTAACAGCCCTGAATCGATGGAGTAAGAGCTTGTCTGACGAGCAAGATGAGCGCGCCAGAGAGTTTCTCTTGGAGAACGACGCGGAAAAACTCAAGAATGGCGAGTACAGCTCCATCCAAAGCTGGTGAACGAACAGTCACATTAGCACTCCTACGCCTCGATGCTCCAACGAAGGATCCCTCTTTGGAGGGTGTTCTCTTACGTCGAACGGAAGTTTTGCAGCGAATACTCTAGCAGGATACCGGTTTGGCTGGAGTGAAGTTAGCTCTAATTTGGCCACAGTCGACACATCAACGAAAATTCCTTTATGCATCAGCCCAATTGTTGTAGGCTGAACAAGGTTAAAACTGTTTCAAATAATCGCGTTTGACTTTGACGTGATTCAATGACCCTGTGTCTCCACCCACAAGAAACCGACTCTACATTCCAGTTTGGACTGGATTTCTAGTTGGTGGTTTTCTGGCAACAATCTCTTGCGTTGTATGGCTAATGTATGGTCAGGAAACTACCGAACGCGGACCCCAGACTCGGTCCCAGATCGCTGACTCGGACACGAACCACCTAGACTTCCAATCGACAGCCTTTGACTTGCATGAATTGACCGAATCCGTTAGCGGCTTTGAGCTCACTGCGACTCTCTATTCATTGCTCGTCACGAAGAGTGAAAGTGAGCTAATGGGCGTGTTGCAACAGTCTGCGAGCATTGAGTCCGGTTTAACGCGTCGTACCGTGCAGTCGGTTGTGTTTGAACGACTAACGGACATCGACCCAAACATGGCATTACAACACGCATTAGACCTGCAAGGACAAAATCGGATTGAGACGATAGAAACTGTATTTCGAGCGTGGGCACTTTCGGACCTTGATTCCGCTGTTGATGCTGGTGTCGAACTATCTGAGCCATTCACTAGAACTGCACTACGGACGGTAATGCGAACACGAAACGACTTGTCTGACGAAATGCGTGAGGAAGTCAGGCTTCGAGCAGGATTCTCAGAATCCATTCAGCAAGCGATTGCTGTAGAACAAACGTGGCTGCTTTCGGCATCTCCGGAAAATGCATGGAACGCAGCTATCGGCGACGGCAAGCAGTTGAGTTCAAGAATTGGACTATTGGCAAACATTGCAGAAGTTTGGTGGAAACAGGATAGCGAAGATCTGCTGCAAAAGATCGTCGATTCTACGAGCCCCGCTTCCGATCATTGGTGGACCGATAAGATGATTGTTCTCCGATTAATAGCACAAGGACTCGCAGAGCACGCTCCTCAAGAGGTCTTTGACCAAGCAGCAAACCTATCCGGTCAAAGTAGGGATGCATTAATGCACTCGGTTGCAGAGCATTGGACGCGATTCGATTCGCACGCGGCACTGTCAGCAACTGCCTTGTATGAGTCGAACATTCGTCGCAAAAACCTGACAAGAGTTGTTGCACAAACTTGGGCTCGCAAAAATCCCTATGAATTGATTTCTGCTTCGCGTTCGTTGGAAGAAGCCGTACAAAAAATTGCATTGGAGGAAGCCGTACTTGCCGTGGGCCGAGCAGATCGAGACAAGGCCATAAACCTCTTGCAAGATGCTGAGAATAGGGGACTCGACACGACAACTATCGTTAGCACTTTTTTTACAGAGTGGACCAGGGAAGATCCAGGTGCGACCATTCAATGGATTCTAACGAACGACGAGATCGGCGAGTTCGAATACAAAAGAATAATGAAGGTCATTCGACAGAATATTCCCCAAACCGATTCTGGCTGGGGATGGCATGTGGAGGCGATACGACGGTTTCGTCCCATTCAGTCAGAGGAGAACGTCGAAGACATCGAGGCAGCACTCATTCGAGCACTCAACCGTATAAATCAACCCTCTACTGAGAAGTGACTCGAAAATCGGAGGCCCAGAGTTCTAAACCTAAACGTATGCAACCAATTCGGGCGTCTTGCTCAAACAGCTGGATCCTCTCAAGGTGCACTAGGGCGAGAAACAAGACTTGACAATGATCAAGCCAACTCAATTTCATAATCCGTTCCTATTTCTCGTAGGGTTTATCGCAGGAATTGGTATCGCATTGGTTGTGGTAATTGGCATTACTTGGGTAATTGAACAAATAGGTGCTACCGAAGGGAGGGTTCCCGCTCTCCCCGCATCAAATGAAACGAATGAAGCCTCAAATTCAGGTGACGAATTGCAGGACCAAAGCGAAGAGCTTTTCGACACCATTATCTCCTCACGTTATACGAGTTCGCGATTTGTAAAGAAAGCCATTCTCTACACGTTGGTACTAGAGGCAAACACCACGCAGCTAGGGGAGATTCTTGACGCGTCCCAGAGTCTGCCCGACAGGTCTTGGCGTCAGGAAATCGAATCGGCAATTCTTCAACGATTAGTCTCGTTCGATCCAGTCCGCGCGATTGACTACGCAAGAGAATCCGCCGCTGAACATCGAAAACAATTGCTCGATTCTGTATTTCACGAGTTGTCTCTTCAAGATCTACAAAAAGCAATTGATGCCGGCCGTAGTCTTGAATTTCCAGATAGGGATTTCGCTTTGCAGACGATTTTACGTAACACTGTCGAATTGCCAGAGGATCAACGCATAGCACTAGGTCAAAGATTCGGAGACGAAAGGCTCGCTCGTCGATCGATTGAAGTGAATCAGGCTATGGCGCTAATTGACAATACGCATCGTGCTTGGGAAGTAATGATTGGAGATGGAGTAGATGTTCGGTTCAGGCTCGACTCAATTGTCGACCTTGCCCAAACGTGGATTAGTAAAGATGGCATTGGAGTCCTTAGTGAGATTCTTGAGTATGACAGAGATAGCTTCGGACTCTCTGTACTTGACCGTGTGATTGTCAGGGCGATTGCACGAGCAAATCCTGAAGAGATCTTCAGACTAGTGGTAGTAAACCCGGATCTTCAGTTTCTCATTACAGAGATTGCAACTGTGTGGACCGCATCCGATCCGCTTGGTGCTTTACGAGGCGTATCCCGGTTAGACGATGCGCGGGATCGAGATCGATTGACTCGCACGATTATTTACAGTTGGAGCGAAATCAATCCACGTGAGCTTTTGGACAACAGAGCTGTTTTCCCAAGAGAAATGCAACTCGATGCAATCTCCGCCGCCATTAGAGCTATAGCCAGGATCGATCGATACGAAGCTGTTCGACTTATGGAAACCCTGCGTACAGAAGGAGTCAACACGTCGCATATTGGTGTGTGGCTGGTTAACGATTGGTCAGTGAACGATCCCCAATCAACTCTCGAATGGGTTCTATCTGGTGCAAACGAACAAAACCCCGATTTTGGTCGTATGGTAGAAATTGCAGTGTCGAGACTAGTGCATGTTGACTCCGAGCGCGCTATGGAATTGGCATTGAATCCTCTCAGTCCCAAATGGCCAACAGGGTTGGACTATTACGTCATATGGGAACTCTCTCGTGCGGACCTGGATGCCGCAAGAGAATTAATACCCTTTGTTAGCGAAGACAGTCGTTCCAAATGTTACAGGAGAGTGGGATTTGGATATGTTGAAACAGGGCAGCCAGAACGCGCTTTGGAACTCGCAGAACAATTAGCCATAAACGAACGATACGACTACTATTCAGCAATACTCGACTATTGGGCGTCCAGTAATCCCTCACAGCTATTGGAGGCCATCGAGTACTTGCCTTCGCCCAAATTTCAGGCTTTGGCAGCAGAAAGTTTGGTTTATAGGAACGGCCTCCGACATTTCTTTTCGGAAAAACAAGTGGAACGCGTCAACAGCTACTTGAGCGAAGAGGGGAATGAGTAATAAAGTGCTCCCGCGATTTACGTGAGGAAACTTGTCGCATTGACTTTAGGAGAAAGCCATGTGGATCGTCCAACACCGACTGAGTACGAATGACGGGGTTGCGATGACCATGAGATATTTAACGTAATATGGATTATGCGCAACATGCAATGTCGTAGCGTGTAGTTGAAAGTCATACTAATCAGGCGCAATCTTCCAATCAAACAGTCATAGTGGCAGTCTGACTATTTGCATATAAACCATTCTCGATTGATATCCAGGACCGAATTGCCGTAACGACTGGCATAGAAATTTGTGACCAAATTCGCCACTCTCTCCAACGCGCTACAACTATGACACTGAACAGTCGCGTGCAGTACACGGTGTTCCTGGCAACAGAGCGCCACGCTCAGAGCGTTTTCAATATGGCGTTTCAAGAAGGCAATCCTTTACATTCGTGGAGGTGAAAGCCCTGCTTGACCGTATCACGGTTGGTAGCCACAAGTTATCTGACGAAGATCAGGTGATTCGAATTGCTAGTGCGTGGCAGCACTTCTTCAATCTTGTTGAAAATGAACAGTTCGACGTGAGCCCATCAACGGCCAACGCGATCAATGGGATTGTGGCGATGTTGAGCAGCGTGCATTTGCGGTTTTTCTTGCCTGTGCCAGAAACCAGTTCTACTTTGACCGTAATAAACGAACAGGTCAATTGCTCATGAATGGGATGCTACTGACCGCTGGAGAACCAATTGCCTCAATTCCAGCGTCCAGAACTGTGGACTACAACGCTTTGATGTTGGAGTACTACGAGACTGGGCGCGAAAACAGGATTCGAGAATTCCTTGCTGATTGCAGAAAGGAGATTCGCAGCATGGTTCGACTCCGCGATTCATAGCGATAGCGAGTCTGCGATAGAGAAATGAATCGAATGCAAACGACAATTGTTACGGAGTTGTGCACAAGTGAGCGAGTTCACAGTCCATAGCTGGACCTGACGTTGCAGGGCTTCGAGATTCGGTGGGTTCCTTGTTCTTACTAATATATTGGGAACCCAATTTGCGATACCCCTAGTTAAATGACTATAGATTTCGAAGTTGTCACCTCGGAACTTCAATTCCCGGAGGGACCGGTAGCAATGCAGGATGGTTCCGTGCTAGTTGTTGAAATCGAGCGCGGATCGCTGTCTAGGGTTCTTGCCAATGGTTCGATAGAAGTCGTCGCCCTACTCGGCGGAGGACCAAATGGCGCTGCCATGGGTCCAGACGGACACTGCTATGTAAGCAACAACGGTGGGTTCGAGTGGGTTCACGCACGCGGCAGAACCTACCCAGGTGTTCAGGCGAATGACTACACAACTGGACGCATTGAACGAGTCAATCTGGACACCGGTGAATTTGAGACTCTATACGAGAGTTGCAACGGACAGCCGTTGCGCGGGCCAAACGACATCGTGTTCGATAGGACTGGCGGATTCTGGTTCACCGACCATGGCAAGACCCGAATGCGAGAACGAGATCGAACAGGAGTCTTTTACGCACAACCTGACGGATCGAGCATTGAAGAAGTGATATTTCCCCTGGAAGCACCCAATGGTGTCGGTCTGTCTCCAGAGGAGGATGTTCTTTACGTAGCAGAAACCCCAACGGCACGACTTTGGGCATATCCATTGCAGAGCCCCGGAAAGTTGCTCGGAGAAAGACTAGATCGACCCGACGGAGGTCGAGTTGTTCCTGGTAGAAACGCATATTGCATGTACGACTCGCTGGCCGTTGATGCTAATGGAAATGTTTGCGTGGCTACACTCATGAATGGTGGCATAACCGTGCTGTCACCGCAAGGCGATACTCCCAAGTTTATTCCGATGCCCGATAGACTCACTACAAACATTTGCTTTGGAGGCGCAGACCTCAGGACTGCCTACATAACGTTGTCGTCCACTGGGCAGCTTGTTCGGTTGGATTGGGAATGCGCAGGTTTGCCATTGAACTTCCTAAACAACTAGCGAGAAACTTCCATTCCAGATACCACCAACTCAATTTCTCATTGAGTTCGCTCTCGCAGATTGCCGCAGTGACGTCGGTTGTGTCGAAATCAAACCAAGGTATCCTACTGCGGATTAGCCTTTTTCTATCTAATTAAGGGCCTGTCACTCTATTGTTTCGAATCAAAATCACAATGTTTGTTGCTTCATCTTCCGACAGGTTCAAGTTGAGCTGAGCGAGCTCTGGAACAATCAGGCTGATTTCCGCTTCCATTTCCTCCATTGTGTTCGTTTCCAGATTCAATCCGGGAATGTCATCACTTGTACAACGCACCACCGAAGATTCCGGACACCTATGAATATCTACAGTAAGAACCCTACGGTTCACTTTGGCTTCCTTGCATGGGAGTGGCTTGGTGTAATCCTGTAAATTGCATTAAGCATTGATATTAAACAATACTGTCAGATATTCTGGGGTGGGTCATACGCCAAAGCTTTGATCGGACTCCAAGGGAAGCAACAACCAGAAACATGAGCGAGGATGCAAATATCAGCGCCACGCCCGGTCCTACGAATTCAGCGGTGACTCCCCATAGAAGCGCACCTATGGGTCCCGATCCCATGAATGAGAACGAATAGAATCCCATAACTCGACCACGCAATCCTTCCGGCGCATTCTCGAGCATGACGGTGCGACCCATGCTCATTGCAACTCCGCCGCAAGTTCCCCAGCAAAAGAGCAATACAGCAAAGCCAATAAACGGCACCCCTGTTCCGGCAAAGCCCAGCACTATCGCACCGAGTCCATGCGCCAGTAGAAGCGCTCGCCCAGGTCGACGAAGTCGCTCCGCAAACAGCAACAGCACAATCGTGCATACAAGTCCGGTCGAATTGATCAGGTAGATAAGTGCGATGTCGAACGACGAACCCATATACACATCACGAATGAGCAGAGGAATGGTTACAGTGAAGGAGCCCACGAAACATATGCCAACCGATATGTTCTGAAGAACCACCGCCCTCATCGCAGGATCTCGTAGCACAGTCTTGCACCCTTCTACTATCGACGAAGCTACGTCCCGGCTCAGCACGTAGTCGCTCTGCGTGTGTTTTGCAACTTGAGGTACTCGACTCAGTGACCAAGCCCCTATTCCCACCACAATCGCCTGTATTAAGACAATTGGAGTGCCACCGATTGTTTGAGCAGATCCAGCCAGAATGAACCCGCACATCTGCATCGAGAATTGGACTAGAGTGAACTTTACGACGGTTCGTTGAATATCGCCGCGCGCGACAGAGTTGAGAATCGCGTCGCGCGATGGAGTTACAAATGCCTGAAGCGTGCCAATGCTAACTGCATACACAAGAATCAGTCCAAAGCTCAACAGATCGAACCACAGCACAGTAGCGAGCATCAGCAGTGGAAGCACAGCTAGACCTTGCGATACAACGGCTACACGTCTGGCTCCGACATGGTCCGACAGGCTTCCTCCAAGCAGCATGAAGATCGTAGCCGGCACTAAGATGGCCATTTGGGCAACCCCAACCATCGTGGGCGATTCCTGCAATACGATGGCAACCAACCACGAGAACATGACGTTGGACATTCCATAGGACATGAACCATGTTCCGGATCCCATGAGGTAGAAGAAAATGGGCCGATTTCGCCGTTGTAATAGTCTCATTAGGTCAAATGCAAACCGTCTCTGTTAGTTTGTCCCACCTGAGCCAGTGGACTGGGAAAGGAATACGTCTAAACCAACTAACCAGTTGCATGCATTAGGTGCTAGCGTACAAATCTAGTCGCCATCCTTCAATTGAGAGCTAGCCTGGATGGCCGTTCATTCAAGTAGATACTAGTCCTTAAACAGGATTGCGGAATTGAGGTCCTCCCATACCGCCTAACTGGCCCTCTGGTGGGCTGCCCATTGGGTCGTCGTCGCTACGCTCCGTCCAGCGCCGACGGTTGGACCGCCTGGCCTCTTCTGCTTCAGTGTCAAAGAATTCGGGCTTGTCAACGTCTTGAAACTGCAATTCATGCAACGTGTAGTAGATGCCCTTCTTTGCAATGAGTTCCTCGTGTGTACCCAGTTCGCGCACGACGCCCCGATGCAGAACCAAAATGCGGTCGCACTCCTGTATTGTCTGCAGTCTATGCGCGATTATTATTGATGTACGACCCTCCGTAAGCTTGTGCAGGCCATCCTGAATTATCAACTCTGTTGCGGTGTCAATGCTAGACGTCGCTTCGTCGAGCACCAAGATTTCCGGATTCGCAGCCAACACGCGTGCGAACGCTAGCAATTGCTGCTGGCCTTGCGAAAGGTTGTGTCCTCGCTCGGCAAGCTCTGTGTCATATCCATCAGGCAATTTTTGAATGAAGTAGTCTGCATTGACCACGCGTGCGGCCCATTCCGCGCGTTCTCTTGATATGTTTGGATTATTGAGCGATATATTGTCAAAAACTGTGCCGGAAAAGATGTGAAAATCTTGAAGTACTACTCCAATTCTCTTGCGTAATTCCTTGCTGGATATATTGTTTACATCGAAGCCGTCTAAAAAAATCATTCCGTTGTCGAAGTCATAGAATCGAGCGAGCAAACGAATAATTGTGCTCTTTCCTGAACCAGTAGGACCTACGATGGCAAGCTTCTCACCCGGCTTGATTTTGAACGACACGTCGTGCAAGACCTGTTCGCCCATTAGATAGGAGAAATCGACACTGCGAAACTCGACCTGTCCCCTAAGCCGCTCAGGTAATTGAATGGGTTCTTCGGGTTCGTGCAGCCGCTCGTCCCAATCCAATGCTTGAAACACCCTTTCTCCAGACGCCATGGATCGAAAAAGCACATTGAATAGTTGTCCTGCACTGGCGATGGGTTGAATCATCATGTTCACATAGTGGTTGAACATCACCAGGGTACCCAACGAGAGCGCTTCTTGGACTACCTGACCGCCGCCGTACCAAATGATGCATGCCATGGCTACGCTGGTCAGATTCATGTTGAAAGTCTCGAACACTACTTCGTAGTTGATCGCGCGATACTCCTGTTTCCGGTTTTCGCGATTGAGTTCGTTGTACTCACGGATGTTGTATTCCTCGCGTCCAGAAAGCTGCACAACCTCGATGCCCATCAAGTCTTCCTGCATGTATTGATTCAACGCGGACACCGAGTCTCTGATAAGGCGAAAAATCTCGCGCATAGCGATTCGGAAAACGAACGTCGCAAGTGCGGCGATGGGGATGATTGCCAGCGCAACAGCTGTGAGACTCAACGAGAAATGCAGCAAGATTGCAAGCGCGATGAAAAACAGCACAAAGTCCGCCGAGTATTGAATGAATGACGTGATCAAGTTGTAGAGACTCTCCACATCATTTGTCACCCTAGTCATTACTCGTCCCACTGCAACGTGGTCGTAGAAGGAGGAGGGCTTGCGTTCCAACGACGCAAAAAGGTCGACTCTCAAGTCGCGCAACGTCTTGAGCGCGCCGCTTGTTAGAGTCAGCGATTGGACCAAACCCATGAAAGTCTGAACGAACATCATGAGAATGTAGAGCACGACTGCAGCAGCAAGCATATGAATGCTGAATGTCGACGCTAACCATTCGGTAAGCGTTACTAATCCATAGCTAGGAGTTTCTCCGAAGTTAGTCTGCGGAGAGAGAATCTCGTCGATGACTACCTTGTTTTGGAGGATCGGCATAATTGCTGTAATGCCGACCGATGCGATCATCAGCAAGGCACTGATGCCAAGAGTGATTCGGTACGGTTTCGTCCATTGCAGCAGGCGAATAAACATCCTCATGTTCAGCGCCTGATGAGTCAGTTGGGCATCAAAAGCCGAGTAGTTCCTGCCTGGAGGAGTGCCTCGTTGGGGTGTTTGAATAGCCTCGGACATCAGCTTGCCACCACCGTGTCCAAATCATCGTCTTGCTGGGCTGTGAGAGTCTGAATGAGTCGAGCTCTCCGCGACTGATCTTCGTCCTGGTTGCTCTGCACTGCCTCTAAGTCGGCGTAATAGCCTCCCGCCGCAATCAGTTCATCGTGGGAACCATGTTCAAGAACGTGGCCGTTGTCCAAGACGTAAATGCGATCTGCGTGCCGCGCGGTAGAAACTCTATGAGAAATGAGAATCGTCGTCTTGTCTGCGCGGAATTCGTTCAGTCCTCGGATAATGCGTTCTTCGGTTTCCGTGTCTACACTTGAGAAGACATCGTCCAACAACAATACCTTGGCGCTTCGAATCAATCCCCTAGCCAGTGTTGCTCGCTGCTTTTGGCCACCGGATAGCGTGACTCCCCGTTCTCCAACAATTGTCGCGATGCCGTCATTGAATTCCGAAATGGTCTGTTCTAGTCCGGCCCCGCTGATTGCGTCCCAAACCGCTTCATCTTCCCGCATTGGGTCGTCGTAGGTGACGTTTGCCTTGATTGAAGCCGAGAACAAGAAGGCGTATTGAGGCACTAGCGCGACGTCCTCACGAAGTCGCGTCAAGGGAAATTCACAGACGTCTAGCCCTCCCAAGAAAACCGTACCTTCAGGCGTATCAGTTAGACGGACGATGGATTTGAGAACAGTGGACTTGCCAGATCCCATCCGGCCTAGCAGCGCTATAGTCTGCCCGGGTTCCACATCAATGCTGACATTGTCAAGCGATGGTGTGGCAGCTTCAGGATAGGAATAAGTAAGCCCCCTTATCTCGATGCTTGAGGGAAAATCGGAGTCGATTTCATGGTCAGATGCATCCGAGACTTCGGGTTTGTGTTCAATAATTTCGAAGATCCTTTCAGTGCCTGCCGCGGCGGACGTGAACATTGACAGGGACCATCCAATTTGCGTCACGGACGAAGTGACCATCCACAAGTACGCCGAGAAAGCCGTAAATGTTCCGAGAGTTATGTCGCCCTGAAGAACAAGCGTTCCTCCATATCCAAGGATGATCAAAGGCGAGATCGTCGTCAACCCATTCATGGATATTCCCATGAACTGCATGAATCGAGTTGCTCGGTACGCTTTTTTCGTGTATTGGGTGCTGGCTTCCTTGAACCGCTCTATCTCACTATCTTCTTGCGCCATCGCCTGAATTGTGCGAATGCCGTTTAGGTTTTCTTGAGCAAACGAGGTTACCTTTGCCATCGCTTCCTGTCTGGCAATGAAGTAGGGATACATGCTGCGCGACATCAGGTAACCAACCAACGCCACAAATGGCAGTGGCAGTATGACCACCCAAGCCAATTGGGGGGAAAGCATGAACATGAACCACAACCCCATTGTGATGGAGAAGAAGAACATCACGACGGTTACCCACCCAAAAGAAACCGAC
>JAPOWH010000010.1 GCA_026707735.1 Gammaproteobacteria bacterium
GAAATCAACCGAGATTCCCTTAGTAGTGACGAGCGAAAGGGGACCAGCCCTTAAGTGATTCGATGGTTAGCAGAAGGTTCTGGAAAGCTCCGCCAGAGTGGGTGACAGCCCCGTACGCGAAAACCGTCGGATCATGAAATCGATTAGGGCGGGGCACGTGAAACCCTGTCTGAACATGGGGGGACCATCCTCCAAGGCTAAATACTCTCAGCTGACCGATAGTGAACCAGTACCGTGAGGGAAAGGTGAAAAGTACCCCTGTTAGGGGAGTGAAAAGTACCTGAAACCGGATGCGTACAAGCAGTGGGAGCTGGACCGGCCCGCCCGCGCTCTTCGGAGCGCACAGGGTTGACAGTGACTGCGTACCTTTTGTATAATGGGTCAGCGACTTACTCTTGCTGGCAAGGTTAACCGTCTAGGGGAGCCGTAGGGAAACCGAGTCTGAATAGGGCGTCAAGTCTGTAGGAGTAGACCCGAAACCGGGCGATCTAGCCATGGGCAGGGTGAAGGTCAGGTAACACTGACTGGAGGCCCGAACCCACCTATGTTGAAAAATGGGGGGATGACCTGTGGCTAGGAGTGAAAGGCTAATCAAGCTCGGAGATAGCTGGTTCTCCTCGAAAACTATTTAGGTAGTGCCTCTTGTATCACCTCCGGGGGTAGAGCACTGTTTGGGCTAGGGGGTCACCTAGACTTACCAACCCCATGCAAACTCCGAATACCGGCGAGTGCAGCAAGGGAGACAGACGGCGGGTGCTAAGGTCCGTCGTCGAAAGGGAAACAGCCCAGACCGCCAGCTAAGGTCCCTAAACCGTGATTAAGTGGGAAACGATGTGGGAAGGCATAGACACCCAGGAGGTTGGCTTGGAAGCAGCCATCCTTTAAAGAAAGCGTAACAGCTCACTGGTCAAGTCGGCCCGCGCGGAAGATGTACCGGGTCTTAAATCACGTACCGAAGCTGCGGGTTCGTGACGGTTCGCCGTCGCGAGCGGTAGAGGAGCGTTCTGTAAGCCGTTGAAGGCAGTTCGCGAGAGCTGCTCGAGGTATCAGAAGTGAGAATGCTGACATGAGTAACGATAAAGGGGGTGAGAATCCTCCTCGCCGAAAGACCAAGGGTTCCTGTACAACGTTCATCGACGCAGGGTGAGTCGGCCCCTAAGGCCAGGCCGAAAGGCGTAGTCGATGGGAAGCTGGTTAATATTCCAGCACCGGCGTTTGTGGCAATGGGGTGACGGAGAAGGCTAGGCGATCCTGGAGTTGGTTTTCCAGGTTCAAGCAGGTAGGCTGGGATTTCAGGCAAATCCGGAATCCCTCAAGGCCGAGACGTGATGCCGAAATGGATCCATCGTATCCATGAAGTCGTTGATGCCACGCTTCCAAGAAAAACCTCTAAGCACTAATCAAACGTTGACCGTACCCAAAACCGACACAGGTGGTCGGGTAGAGAATACCAAGGCGCTTGAGAGAACTCGGGTGAAGGAACTAGGCAAAATGGCACCGTAACTTCGGGAGAAGGTGCGCCGCCGAGGGTGACGGGACTTGCTCCCCTAGCTGTTGGCGGTCGAAGATACCAGGTGGCTGCGACTGTTTACTAAAAACACAGCACTCTGCAAACTCGCAAGAGGACGTATAGGGTGTGACGCCTGCCCAGTGCCAGAAGGTTAATTGATCAGGTTAGATCTTCGGATCGAAGCCTGTGATCGAAGCCCCGGTAAACGGCGGCCGTAACTATAACGGTCTTAAAGTAGCGAAATTCCTTGTCGGGTAAGTTCCGACCTGCACGAATGGCGTAACGATGGCCACACTGTCTCCACCCGGGACTCAGTGAAATTGAAATCGCGGTGAAGATGCCGTGTTCCCGCGGCAAGACGGAAAGACCCCGTGAACCTTTACTACAGCTTCACACTGGATTCTGATTTGGTTTGTGTAGCATAGGTGGGAGACTTTGAAGCGCGAGCGCTAGCTTGCGTGGAGTCGCCATTGAAATACCACCCTTGCCACGTTGGGATCCTAACTCAGGCCCATTAGCTGGGTCGAGAACAGTGTGTGGTGGGTAGTTTGACTGGGGCGGTCTCCTCCCAAAGAGTAACGGAGGAGCACGAAGGTTGGCTAATCCTGGTCGGACATCAGGAGGTTAGTGCAATGGCATAAGCCAGCTTGACTGCGAGCGTGACGGCGCGAGCAGGTGCGAAAGCAGGTCATAGTGATCCGGTGGTTCTGAATGGAAGGGCCATCGCTCAACGGATAAAAGGTACTCCGGGGATAACAGGCTGATACCGCCCAAGAGTTCATATCGACGGCGGTGTTTGGCACCTCGATGTCGGCTCATCACATCCTGGGGCTGAAGCCGGTCCCAAGGGTATGGCTGTTCGCCATTTAAAGTGGTACGCGAGCTGGGTTTAGAACGTCGTGAGACAGTTCGGTCCCTATCTGCCGTGGGCGTTTGAGAATTGAGAGGAGCTGCTCCTAGTACGAGAGGACCGGAGTGGACGAACCTCTGGTGTTCCGGTTGTTACGCCAGTAGCATTGCCGGGTAGCTAAGTTCGGAAGGGATAACCGCTGAAAGCATCTAAGCGGGAAGCCCACCTCAAGATGAGTTCTCACCAAATCTTCGAGATTTCTAAAGGGCCCTCGTAGACTACGAGGTTGATAGGCGGGATGTGGAAGCGTTGCAAGGCGTTAAGCTAACCCGTACTAATTGCCCGTGAGGCTTGGCCATATAACCGGACGTACGATCGTGCCTCGATCATGTTCGATCCGCATGCCAGAGCTTGTTTGCGTGATTCTTGTATTCCGACGACTATATATAGAACGTCTTTCCTGACACAGCAGATTTTGCCTGACGACCATGGCGAGTTGGTACCACCTGAATCCATTTCGAACTCAGAAGTGAAACGTCTCAGCGCCGATGGTAGTGTGGGGTTTCCCCATGTGAGAGTAGGACGTCGTCAGGCACTCCTAACGAGCCCCGCTTCGATTCATAGTCGAGCGGGGCGTTTTAGTGTCCCGCTGCAACAAACACAAGCCTTGGAGTCGAAGTTGCTATTGCATTTGCGTGACGATAGCAAACGTGCTCGTGAGTGTCGCGTTGTTGAGGTCTCCAACCGATGCAAGTTCGATTTGTTAGCGAAACAATCGTGGGCTCAGTGCGTTTCCACAAGTCGCCAAATTGACTCGGGCACTACCCGCACGATTGACGGTGCACAATCATGAGTTGGGGCGGAATTTCGAACTAAAAATGATCTACAGATTTTCTTCATTTTCTTGCAAATCAAATGCGTTTTGTGTTTATAATGGACACCAATTGTTGCTACAATAATTCGTTCTATCGCACGCTGCTGGTTGCGACTCAACGTGCATCCCGCAATGAGCGATGGATACTGATTGCGTACTTTTAGGGAGGAACACATCAGTGCAACATAGATCAACAAAGGCTACAGACCGCAGTTTTGTAGCTTCAACCATTCCCGCGATCTTGGCGATGCTTGGCCTGGTTGTTGCGACCGGACCATTGGCAGCTCAAGAGCAAGACGAGTCAACCGACGAGGTTGCCGAACTTGACGAGACCTTGGTCGAGGATTCCGAAGAGGAGGCTGACGACGAAGAGGAAGCCAGCGAATCCGAGGAAGAATCTGACGAAGCGATGGAGGAGACGACCGTTACTGGTTCGAGACTTCCAGAAGGCGACCCTACTGCGCTCGTTCACTCATACACCGCGGAAGATATTGCAGCATCTGGTGCTTCCACAATCGATGACTTCATGAGGAAGCTTCAGTGGCAGTTCAGTTCCACCAATCCACAGACTTCCTACATTGGCGATACTGGCGATGACCTTTCTGGCGATTCAGGAGGTCTATACGGTCGGTTCGATTTGGCGACAGCCAATCTACAGGGATTGGGTTCAGGAAACACTCTTGTCCTGTTGAATGGTCGACGTGTTGCCGGATACGGTGGATCTGAAAGAGACATCGTGAACCTGCTGGGAATTCCCATGCACGCTGTAGAGCGAGTCGAGATCCAACTTGACGGTGGGTCGTCAGTCTACGGCGCAGACGCCATCGCAGGCGTGATCAACTTCATCACAAAGCAAGACTATCGTGGACTCACTGCTAACTTCAAGCAGGAGCACAGCACGACAGGTAGCGACTTGGTGTCGGGTGGAATCACAATAGGCGCAACCTGGGGCTTCATGGCTGGCGGGAACGCAACGATTACCATCTCCAAAGATGAGCAAGAGCCCATCATAAACTCCAAGACTGGTTGGACGACGCGTGACTATCGGGACCTCATGGGTCCGGAGTTCGATTATCGAAACTACACCGTATCGCAACCTGGGGTGGTCAACTATTGGAACGGTAGCAAGCGCTATCCGGGTCCTTATTACTGGGACTACTATATTGATGGATCCTTTAACCAAGATCCTGCAAAGCTGGTTTCGTTTCAGCTACCTCCGGAACACAGTGGCTTGAATGCGACTGTAGAAGATTTCAAGTCTGGACCTCGAGGAAACTGGATTACGCATCCGGAACATATCGACCCTTACGACTATATCGCTCATGAAAATGGCGCGCACAGCAGTAAGGACGGTGTGGTTTTCGCAATGCAGCATAAAGTCTTCGAGCAACTGCAGGTGTTTATTGATGGATTTTGGTCCAAGAGCGATAGCTACCAAAAGCGTCCACTTCCATTCATTTCGGCTGTAGTACCCGCTTCGAATGCCTACAATCCGTTCGGAGAGCCGATGTTTGTTTACTACGCGCCGGGCCGAGAACAGATAAATGGATTGCTGCCGACACCATTTTCCGAAGGTATCGACGAACGGATGTCGTTGACCGTTGGGTTCAAGTGGAAGTTTGGCAATCAAGAACTATCGATCGAGGCAACGGAGAGTGAGAGTACGACAGACAACGTTAGGTTTTCCGTACCGCTTTCGCGCGAACGCTACGCACCGGGTACAGAGGAATACTACTCAAGACTGTCTAGTCCCGATCCTGCGGTTGCGTTCAACTTCTTTGGAAATGGCACGCACCAAGGTTCTGCATTCTCAGACTTCCTAGGCGAGACATCCAGAAGCATCGGTTTGAACAACACCCGTACGGCACGCGCTGTATTGTCAGGCTACCTGTGGCAGTTTCGGGGCGACGAGATTCGCTACGTAGTAGGAACCTCGAGAACCGTTCGAGGCTACGAAACCCGTTATGTAGCCAATTTTGGTTATACACGCTATGAGTTTGACTACAACTTGGTGTGGAACGGATTCAAGCGTCCGGAGTACCGTAACGAGAGTTATTTCTTCGAGCTCTTTATTCCGTTGCTTTCTGAGCAGCATGCTGGATGGTGGGGGCAGTCCCTTGAACTCACGTTGAAGAACACCCACACTATCGACCATTCTTGGGGCGCAGTGGGTGGCGGAATCAACTTCCTCGGTGAAGAGATCGAGATTGAAGCTTGGGATCCTGTAACAACCGACTGGGGCACAGAAACTGGTTATTCCTATGCCTATGGAGCTAGCGAGGATGCCGAATTTGTCAAGTACGAAGAAGGCGATAACGCGCCAAATATTGGATTCATCTACTATCCATTAGAAACTCTTCGCATGACGGTCAACTACTCTCGCAGCATTCAGCAGCCGCTAATTTCGGAACTGTACGACACGTACGACGAATTTGAGTGGCAGACGTATGACATCTTGGATCTCTACGACCCGGATGGTCCTACGCTGCATGAAGTGATGCCCTATAGGTATTCGTATGCAAATCCAGAGCTTGACGCGTCCATTTCAAACAATTGGTCGATTCGAGCACTGTGGAGGCCTGAATTCATTAATGGTCTTGAGGTGCAGGCATCCTATGTCAACACTTCGTTCAAAGGTCAGATTCTCCACACGCGGACCTATCAAAATGAACCTACAGCACTGCGCTATTCGGAGCTTGCTGTGCGAAATGAACGTGGTGATTTGATATCTCTGAACTATGACTACTTCAATGCAGAACTTCGCCAAAGTTCGTCTGCGAATTTGCTCATTAAGTATCGTGTCAACCACGCGAGTTTGGGCTCGCTTGAGACTCAGTTGGAGTACTATCGATTGCTCGATAACTTTGACGAGCCTCTACCGGGATTAGTCTACGACAATAGCGGAACGGTTCTTGCGCCAGATCGCTACAAGACTAAGCTGAAGGTGTTCTGGGATTGGAGAAAGATCAGTGCTAACGCAACGATCGACTACACGCCAGGGTATCTGAACAATCGAGCACACTACTGCTCGTACCAGCAAAAGTTCAATCAAGTCGGGCGTTGTGCCGAAATTGCACTTACCGACTGGCTGAACTCGTACCTGGAGCTTCCGGTAGCGTCCTACACGCAAGTTGACGGAACCATTGCCTATCAATTTGATGAAAGGCTTCAGTTCAGAGTTGGCGGACAGAATATCTTCAATCGAAGTTCCCCACTTACAGTGCGTGGAGGTCTTCCCTACGACGCAACTAGGTGGAATGGTAGAGGGCAGGTATTGTTCGTCTCCATGCAATACGCAATGTAGCTGGCTTTTGAAATTCGCCGCGCCGTTTTCGAAGAGAAGACGGTTGGGGTGAGAAAGCCATTCAATGGAATGTGCCCCTCCTTGAGGGGCACATTTTTTTGTCTTGTCGGAGTCTTCTGGCATGCCACACCTGCTAGCGCGCAAGCAAGTAAATTTCCGAGGAAGCGCAAGTTTGTCTCGTTACCAATGCGAAGGTATCATCGAATTCTGCGAGCTGGCACTCACCACCAATTAGCGCTGGAGCCGTTGTTTCATGCTTATAGAACAACAAACGCAACTCGCCAAGGAGAATTCGCAATAGAGTCGGTAGCGATTCGAACTACAGCAACTGTAGCGTTGCATACCCTAACTGACAATTTACATACACGCCTTTAATTTGGAATGTGGCGCGTTTGGGCGCACCAAATTGCACGAACGAGATTAGTGTTTTATTGAACTGTTCGCCTTTAAGAGCATGATGCAGCTAATCTTGCAGGCACAAGAGAATGAGCACCAGCACCGCGAACACCTGAGCGCAAGAACATCCCGAAACCAACGTGGCAATCAACTATGTTTGGAAAAATTAAAACCGGGTAATCACACTCAACGCCCACGATACCGCGTGTGGCAACTCGCAAATTTCTATGGAAAACTATCCAGAAATAGGCGTGTGAGTGTCGTTCCACTTCCACTCATTGGTCATAGATTGCAAATCCACAAGTCCCTTAGACTTGGACCGATCACTAAAGTACTCTGTGAACGCCTGCAGCATGTATCAGCGACAACGCGGCGTGTCCTACTTAGCTGCAATCTATGGGGCGTTTTGGCGCAGTATCCCCTGTTTGGCAAGCAACCAACGTTTCTTGGCTCCATTTGCATAAAGACTCCATTTTCTGTCCATTTTTTGTTGATTTTTTCTATGTGCGTCACGTGGAACGCGAACAGTGTGGTAGTAGAATAGAAACGAAAATTTAATGATCGTATGCGAGGAGGCTATGCGTCAAGCAAGAAACGTATCCGAGGCACAAGAAAGCATGCTGTTTCGACGTGCGGGTTGGCCTTTGGTTGCACTCTCAGTCATTGGACTGCTGGCAGCAACCGGTGTCACATGGGCTCAGGAAGAAGACGAAACTGACTCTGATGAAGAGGAGGAATCCGAGATTCCGGCAGAGGAAATCGACGAGATTGTGGTCACAGGTTCCCGATTGGTTCAGAATCCTGGAGAAGTTGCGGGCCAACTGGTTGTACTAGATGCCCAGGACATACTCGCGAGCGGAGAGGTAACGCTGGAACGGGTGCTTCGTCAGTTGCCTCAAAACTTGAACCCCACGACCGAACAATTCGGCAGCAATCTAAACAATGTTTCGAACTTCACAGGAGGTTCGACAGTGAACTTGCGCGGGCTTGGCAGTGAATCCACCCTGATCTTGGTTGATGGAAAACGTATTGGATACAACGGGATTCTCGGCGGCGTAACAGACGTTTCTTCAATCCCTCTGTCAATGGTGGAACGCATTGAAATCGTGCTGGATGGAGCATCAGCCATTTACGGTTCGGATGCCGTTGGCGGCGTTGTCAACATCATCACGAAGAAGGACTTTGAGCGCGTCGAAGTTAATTTCGGCTACGACTGGCCAGGCTCGGAAGGCTTTGACGAAACGAGAGTTGGAATAAGCGCCAACTATGTTCTCGAAGGGTTCAACTTTCGTGGGGCATATCAGCGATCAATCCATTCAGGCATGGATGCGTCGGATCGACCGGTTACGCTCTTCCAGCAATCGATCTTTCCAGGTCCGCAGTATGACGCTAGGTTTTGCTGTTTAGCTGATGGAACGTCTCTCGCCATCGCTTACAGGTTGGATGGCAACGTCTTGACTGTTCGGGAGTACAACGCCTTGTCCGCACCGGACAAAGAGCGCGCCGAGGCGTTGACGCATGCAATTCTGCCTGAAGGATTCAATGAGAATAGTTCAATCGCCAACATTTCAGATTGGATGCTGCCCAGTTGGGGCGCCGACACACAGGAAGGCTATAGCATTCTTCCCGAACGCACGCGTGACAGCTTCTTGGCTGGTGTGCAAAGTGACTTCAGTTCGTTTCTGTCGGTTGATGCGCAAGTGCGCATAGAGCAACGCAATACGCTTACGAATAGAGGCTACATTACGTTTACGGGTGAGACGTTGCACCGTAACAGCCCCTACAACCCATTCATGGGAACGATTCACCTGCGTGGACAAAGACGAGACTATCCTCAGCCGTTTATTGAGACGGATTCGACGATCATGGACTTCAGCATCGATCTGTCAGGTGATGTAACAAGCCGAATCGACTACGAGCTGAGTTTTGGTCAGACAACCGAGGAGTCAGAGACGAATCGGCACTTTGATGTTGACCGCGTAAATCTCCGCGCGGGAATGAACTCGGACGGTGTTACACCAATCACTCGATTCTTGAGCGTCGATGCGGCCACCTGTGCGGAAATGGGAGGCACCCCCTTCTTCGGTTTGTGTCGAGTCACTCTTCCGCCCGTTCCGGCTGTGAATCCCTTTGGGGACATTTCTGAGTTCATCGCAACAACCCCGCGAATCGCAGAAAGCACGAATACCCAGTTTCGGTTTGAGGGACTAGTCCGTGGCGAACTCTATCAAATGCCCGCAGGCATGATTCGCGGTCTACTTGGATTCACCTTTGATACTACGGGATTGGAAAGCTCAACCGATTTTGCCGTCGGCGCAATAGAACAGTCGCCGGTTAGCAACGAGGCCAATTTCCATACGGATGCGGAGCGATCGAGCACTGCCTACTTCGCCGAAGTCACGGTACCTCTGGTTGATGATGCAAACATGCTACCTATGGTCGAGCATTTGATGGTTACAGGTTCATTTCGCAATGACACCTACGACGCACCGGAGGTCACCTATATAGATGAGTCTGGAAACGTATCGCCTCAAGATCTTATGGAACCGGGCTCAGAAAATACGTGGGGCGTGGGAATTGTGTGGTCGCCATCACAAGACTTCCGTGTGAAGCTGAACCAGCAGACCGCGTTTGTTGCACCGCAATTAAATCAATTGCTGTTGACTACAGAACGCAATCCCAATGATCCATTCCGGGGAATATACTTGCAGCAACCTGATGGTTCGTTACAGTATCAGAACGTAATAGTCATTGAGGGAGGCAACGCAGACCTCTTGCCCGAGACGGCTGATACGAGTTCCTTTGGTGTGGAGTTTACGCCGAGATTCTTTCCATCAGTCCAGCTTAACGCCACTTACAGCGACGTCGACTACATGAACCGTATCAATCGGTTGTCGAATTTCATTGTGGATCCGAACAATCTGCCTAGTGACACTTTCTTCGACCAAACCGAGCAAATATACGTTCAAGAACGACGTTGGATCAATGTGTCTTCAGTTCAACGCACGGGAATCGATTACGAACTTCTGTGGGGATTCTCGACCGATGTTGGCGATTTCGACGTCAAGGTCAAGAGATCGCGCATTAATTCGTACGACTACGTCATAGACCCCAACGATCCCGAAAACGACGAGACCATAAGCGTAGTTGGCCGAACCGAGGGCAGCACTGCGGTTGGAGTAGTGCCCCAAAAGTCAATGAACGGTACGTTCACATGGTCGCATCGAGGGATGGACGTAAGCGTTGACTATGCAAAACGTTCAAAGACACAAAGGGCATTGGCCGGAGTCACCAATCAGTACAGTCCACCCACAACCATCGACTTGAGCATAAGCTATTCCATGGGACCAGGTGGCTTGATTGATCTTCCCGACGTTGTCGATGGCGGACGGCTAACTTTCGTCGTCAACAATGTTTTCGATAGGTTTGGCAAAACGCAAGTAACCAACGAAGCCAGGGAGTTTCTAGATCAGACTGGGCCAAACAGGTCTCCACTCTACGGACGCATGTTCAATTTGGCCTTCAATTTGCCTCTTTAGGCATCTCTAGGTTTATACAATCCATCGCCGGTCGCGCAATCCGTTGTGCGATCGGCGAAACTTTTTTGGCTAGAATTGAACAAATTCAGTAAGGTTCAAAGTCCGCTAGTGCAGAGGTGTTTTTTGAGGAATTTTCGCAATAGTTCGATCGTCGGATTTTCGTGCTTGGTCCTTGTTGCGGCATGCAGTTCGGATGTTGGAGTGGAAACGGTAGCGACTACCGATGTTGAAGTGCCACCCTCCAATGTGTTGAAGTTGGAAGGAGACGTTTCGCAGGTCTATTCCAACGGTAGGTTTGTGGTCTGGACACCCAAGTCGGAGTCCCTAGGAGGGATCGTTTCGATAAGCATGTCGCCAGCGGCGTCAGCTACCACTAAAGCGAAGGACTCAGTATCGAGCGGGGCCTCGTCCACTGCTGCGGTCAGCATGTCTACAAGCTCCAGTCCCGGTAGTGCCATGGCGACGCCGGCAAAGGCAAGTGGAAGTTCGTCTTCAATGTCTATGAGCTCTGCCTCCTCCTCAATGTCAGCGGCTGCGATTTCGATGGGCGGTTCCACAAACGACAGCATGAATGTAATCGTCGAAGCTCCCATAGAGAATGGGAAGTTTTCTCTGACCCATGATGTGTCAGAGATCCGTCGAGTCTATTTCTATGTGCTGGATGCGGTATCCGATTCGGGCTTGAGAATGGCTCCTGTGAAGGGTCAGCAGTTTATCTTGGAACCCGGGGAGCTCACGCTTACGATGGATCAACGTGCGAGGTTTGTTGTTGAAGGTGGAGAATACAACGATGCCGTGTTCAACTCGTGGAAGCTGAGCGAAGAATACATCACCGCGAATGAACAATACAACGCCATGCTCAAGGAACCTGAAGCGGAAACTGAAGACGAACGACGGGCACAAGCCGATGCTCGGCGTGATCAGTTCTCAAAGATTCTAGACCTTGAATCCGCAGGACGACAGCACGTGGCGACCACTCATCTCGACCCGCTTGCGAGACGTCTGACTCTGCAGACCACGTGGCTAGTGTCAGGCAATTGGTATCGGGAAGCATTGGAGGAATTGAAGGAGTTGGCTCCAGACGATCCTTGGGTGGCAATGAACGTTGAACGGGAACGTGAACGAGCAGAGCTGGCCGCCAAACGCGACAAGATAGCGGTAGGCACTCCCATAGTGGACTTTGCCGCTGTGGACTTGGACGGCGAGTCGATGACACTTAGCCAAGTTCAAGCAGACACCAAGATTGTGCTGTTGGAATTCTGGGCATCCTGGTGCGGCCCGTGCAGACAGGAGATTCCCAATCTCAAGAAAGCCTACGAGAACTTCGGGGACAAGGGCTTTGAGATTGTGTCGTTTACGATAGATGACGACAAGGAGGCCTGGATGCAAGCTTCAGAGGAAGAGGAGCTGCCTTGGATCAACCTTGGGATGGGACGCGAGTCGGAAGCAGCAACCAAGTACACGGTTACGGGCGTGCCCTACAACCTCCTGTACGATGCAGAAACAGGGACCATCGTGTCGAAAAATCTACGGGGACACGAGTTGGACGTAAAGCTCGAAGAATTATTCATGTAGGTGTGGCTAGCCCATTCGAGCCGCAGTTACTCAGGAGGCGCGGCAACTGCGTCGTGACGGAATTCAAGCCATTGGATTTCGCAAGGTGTCGGTCTGCAAGTATTTGCTTAGTGATTCCTAGAGCTGAACCCGTCGTTGCTGGCAACCCTGACGTCTCCCCCAAAACGCACGAATCGAACTAAACCGTTGATTTTCTGCCAGAGTTGACTAGTGTTGTGCAAAATATACAGGTTGGGTCAAAATCCTAGTTTTTCCCGGGAATTACGGCGGAATGAAGCAGGTCTCGCTGGCTATTTGCCGGGACCACGAATCGCTGCATTCTCAAAGACTTTGTCAAAATAATTCGCGAAGCTCGTGTCGCATTGCAGTGCGCGTCAGACTTATCGAAACAAACGGGATTAACAACCCGCTCCAGCGCGGCGGATTTGAGCCAATCGAGCATCACGGGACGTCGCTCGATTCTTGACGGTCGCAGTTGCTGCGATTTCGCCAATTCGTGACTACCAGAGTGGTCATGCAGTCCCATCATGTGTGGTTGGGTCGCTACATCTTGTTTTGATCGCAGCCATAACGACCAATGGAGGTTGGTGATCGACATGTACAAGACTATCGGTTTACTCGGACTTGCTTGCGGAGCCTTGGTGCTCGTCGGCTGCAGTGCTGGTCCATCAAAGGCATACACAATTAACGGCGAGTTCATTGCTGTCGAGGCAGAGGTGCCGGAAACCACGGATGGCGATACGGCCGATGAAGACGACGCTTTATCCGCGGAGCCCGAATCGGACAAGACGATTGATTTGTCGACTGCAACAGTTGTCGTGAGCTACGAATCCACCAACGACGAAGGCGAAATGGAGACGGTCGAGCTGGCTTCCGGAAGCTTCGTCGACGGCAAGGTCGCGTTTGAGGGCGAGATCGAAGCCGCAACAGAAGTGAAGATTGCGGTCGCAACGAGTGAGGGTGAGCTATCGGCAACAGCTTTGGTTGTTCCCGGTGGCGACTCGGTTGACTTCGCGCTTGTGGAGTATGAAGAGACGTATCCCCCCGATCAACTGGTGTTAGTAGGGGCTTCGCGCGCCAGCCAGGATGAAGGCTCCAAGTTCACTATCACCGGGGATTTCAGTGGCGAAGGCCGAGAACTATCGACCGCTGTCGTTGAAGTTTTCGCAATTGAGTATGTAGACGGCGCACGCTCGACGCACGAGCTTGGCACGGTGATGCTCGACCAGGGCGTTTTCGTGATTGAAAACGACATCGAGGAGCCCACAGTAGTTTCCGTGTATTTGCGCGCAGATAGCTTCAATTCAGCACAAGCTGTAGTTGAACCAGAATCGACGCTCACGCTTTCCTGGCATGGAACTACTGACTTGATCATTGCGACTTCGGATTCCTCCAGACACCAAGAAGTGGTTGAAAGTTGGAACCTGTCCGACGAATACATGACTGTTGCTACCGAATACAGCGAATCCTATGCAGCATACATTGCAGAGATCGATGCAGCTCGTGAAGCTGCCGCTGCAGAGGGTGACAGTGAGGAACCCAGCGGCGAAGAGGTAGTACAAGAAGGTACAGAGTCTGATGCCGAAGAGCCCATCGAAGAAAATAACGCGGCCGAGGAAATTGCGGCTACGAATATTGAGGAAACCGTGGATGCGATCGAGGATTCCGCAGCGGATGCCCTTGCGATGCTGCCTCAACCTGCAGAAGGATGTGAGCACGTTTCGATGGAGGGAGTTGAACCCCCGCAGTCTGTATCACAAATGATGGCTTCGCGCGGAGATTCCGGTCCGGATTTCTTGAAGCTTCGAGACAGGATGAACGAAATGATGGCCGACTCGCTGAGAGAGATCGCCAAGAGCGATGACAATCCTCTCAATTCGCTGCTCGCGATGGAACTGGGAGCCTACAATTCTTATTCCGAAGATCGCGCGGACGCATTTCCAATCTACGACAAACTGGCAATGCAGCTTGACGCAGATTTGGTTGCTCGGCGCATTACTCCGAGACGCGATAGTCTGCAACGCTACATTGAGACGGAAGAGAACGATTCATCTCTGATACAAGGCCAAAAGGCTCCGGAATTTACGCTCGCGAACCTACAAGGCGAGGAGATCGCGCTATATGACGTGCTGAGCGAGCGAGAAATTGTCCTTGTTGATTTCTGGGCTTCGTGGTGCGGTCCGTGCATCGCAACATTCCCCGATCTGAAGAGAATGTATGCGGCGTACAACGACGATGGATTTGAAATTGTCGCCATTTCCATTGACAGCACGTTTGAAGATTGGCAGGGTGGCTCCGAGAAGCACGAACTGCCTTGGATCGACCTTGGCGAAATCAAAGGCTGGGAAGGACCGATTGCAAGCGCGTATGGCGTGCAGTTCATTCCTAAAGCTTACTTGGTGGATTCCGAAGGTTGTATCTTGGAAAAGAACATTCATACGGACAAACTTGAGGAGCTTTTGGTAGCCAAGTATGGTGAGATGCCGGTTGTGGATGAAGACAGTTCCGAAGCGGAATCCGTCACGGACGACCCGGGTGCTGACGACATGGGCGGCTAACGCACCCTGAAACTCATTGACATTGGCGTGCCGATTGCTTTTGCTTGACGAAGCAAAGGTCGTCGGCACGCCATTTTCTTTCCCTAATTCGCCATTTCACGCGCAACGTCGCGTAGTCTCTTCGTAGCAAGAGCTAATTGTTCTAGCTGACGGATTTGATCGGGAACGACTAATACTGCAACGTACGGCGCAAACGACGTTGCAACGTGCTCCGACGGCTCTATATGCAGATGGAGTACTCGAGTTGCTTGAGCGATCTCCTCGCTCATGCATTACACTTCCCCTAGGATTAAAGGAAACTGCGTTTCGTTCGTTTGAAGCCGATGGTCGACTACAGGCTGGAAACGCAGAAATCACGGAGGTTGCTTAATTGAAGAAGCTACTGGGCTTTGTTGGATTTTTGCTGTTTGGTGCGCTCATAGCCGGCTGCAGCACAGGTCCAGTGAAGCAATATACGATCACAGGCGAGTACATCGCCGTTGAAGCGGATCCCGCTTTCATTGCCCCTGAACCACAACCGACAGAAGGGGAAGACGACGGCGACGAAGCGACGGAAGCTGATCAAGAAGGTGATGCATCAGATACTGACGCCGCACCTGTTGAGGAAGAACCAACTATTGACTTAACCATGGCGAGTGTTGTTGTGACGCACACTGTCACCAACGATAGCGGCGAGTCCGAAGCGAGTGAGATCGCTTCTGGCAGTTTTTCGGAGGGTCAGTTCGTTTTGAACGGTGACATAGACGAACCAACAGAAGTAGAGCTCTCGGTCGATGTAGGCAATGATGCTCCACTGAAGACCAAAGCTATGCTGAGTCCGGGAGCGGAAGTGTCGTTTGCGTTAGTCGAATACATGGACGCTCGTTCGCCGCGATTGGTTCTCTATGGCGAATCGCGAATGGCTGCGGATCCTACCAAGAAATTCACGATTTCTGGCGACTTCAGCGACATCGACGCCGACGTGTCGATGGGGGTTGTTTCGATTAATGGACCGACTTGGGACGATGAAGGAAACGAGGCGTACACGACATTCGGATCCGCGATGCTTAAAGACGGCAAGTTTTTGATTGAAGCGGAAATCGATGAACCTGTAGTCCTCAACATTAGCTTGAATGCCGGAGCTAACAGCTATTACAACGGCCAGGCCGTAGTCGAAGCGAATTCAGAGATTTCCGTGGCTACCCACGGTACCTCCACGACGCTTTTGGCAACTGCATCCTCTGGTACAGGTCTACACGCCGAACTGATGGAAAGTTGGCGAAGCCAAGAGTATTTGTCGGCACTCGAATCCTATGCCATCGCGCTTGAAAAGTTTCGGGCTGGAATGGATTCTGTTAGTGAAGCGGAGCAATCGGGTGCAAGTGACGATGCAACTGAAGAGGATGAAACGGCCGCGGAAGTGGATGCCGAGGACGCAATCGAAGAAGAACAACCGACAATCTTGGCCTTGGCAGACGGAATTCCCCCGACGGAAGGTTGCGAGCATGTGGATCTTGGAGACGTCAAGGCTGGAATCATGGACGGTCCAGCGAGTGAGCCCCCACCGGGCTACAAGGAACTTGGCGAAGCTCAGGATGCCATGACCACGATCCAATACGGCGCGTTGGAAGACATAGCGGAAAATGCAACAGATCCGTTCGTAGTTCTGCTTGCATTGGAATTGGGCGCATTTGGCTACTTCTCGGACAATAAGGATCAGGCAATTCGCGTCTATGACGAGCTCGCGCCAAAGCTCGACGACGACATTGTTGCTCGCCGCCTCACGCCCGAACGCGACCGACTTGTGGCATCCATCGAGATTGAGCAGAATGACAAAGGATTGGTACCGGGACAAAAAGCTCCCGAGTTTACGCTTCCCGATCTGAATGGAGTCGAAGTCGCTCTCTACGACGTTGTCGAAGACCGGGATCTGGTTCTTATCGATTTTTGGGCATCCTGGTGCGGACCGTGCATTGCCACGTTCCCACATCTCAAGAAGTTCTACTCCGCCTACAACGACGATGGCTTTGAGATCGTAGCCATTTCCATCGACAGCACGCACGAGGCGTGGGCGGAAGCATCCGAAAAGCATGAGCTTCCTTGGATGAACCTAGGCGAAATCGTCGAATCTAGCGGCGAGATCGCCAATGCCTATGGTGTTCAGTTCATTCCGAAGGGGTACTTGCTTGACAGCGATGGCTGTGTCATTCAAAAGGACTTGATGCACGAGGCACTCGAAGAAGTGCTCGTTGCGCGCTATGGTGATGATCCACTGCTTCACGAGTCGGAAGAGGAACCTGATGAGACGGCTCCAACTGACCCAGGCAGTGATGAATTAGGCGGCTAGCTCGCTTTAAGTCACAAATTATTTGTGGCATGTCCGGCTTCGTGCGCGTTGCGTCGAAGCTGGACATGCCCATTTTTTGTTCGTTGGAAGATGCCATCGGGCAGATTGAGCTGCTAAACCTTTGCTTGAAGCCGTGGTCACAGGTATTAGGTCAGAAAGCAATTGTGCGATCAATCCAATGAAAAACCCTTTGAGACACTTTTTGGTAGCTGTTTCAATATTTCTACTCGCTGCTTGCGGGACCAACCGGGACGACGTGTCCGTTCAGTTGACCTACATTGCGGTGGAGAACGGATCTGCCACAACAAGCGTGGCCCAATCAGGTCCTGTGGGTTCAAATGGCTTAGAGGCTGAGAGCGACTTGTCTGGTGCAACCATTCGTGTCTCGCAAGATGCGGAACTCTATGGAGACAAAGTAGGATCCGTAGATTTTGGACAAGGCACGTTTGTTGAAGGAAGCTTAGCTATAACGGGGTCCCTCCGAAAACCTACAAGATTGAGAATTTCAGTGGATGCTCGCGCTCCCATTGACCTGCATGGAATTGAGATTACGCGAACGATTGGCGGAGAAGAAACGGAAATCGAATCGAAGTCGCTCATGTTTTTGCGACCAGAGCCGACAACTAGCTTGGTCGTTGCGCCGGGAGACGAGATTGAACTTGCTCTAATTGACTATATTCCAGAAGGCCGGGACAGGTTTGTTGCTGTCGGAAATGCGAGCAACGCATTGAATCCTTGGAAGCGGTTCACAATCTCTGGTGACTTGAGCTCGGTAGCCGGCGATTTGACTCTGCCGTTCATCGAAGTCACTGGCGAGGAGTACGACGAACAAGGCAAATCCGTAGACATCGGTTTCGGCAGCGTAATGCTGAAGGACGGAGAGTTCTCTCTATCAGGGGAAGTTGCCGATCCAACCGTCGTTACCGTTAGCTTCTATGCAGGTCACTGCATGGTTTCGGCAGCTAAGGCAATTATTGAACCGAACGCTTCTCTATCGGTTTCCGTAGACGACGCTATGGGTCACGTGGTTGCCGCATCAGATGAAGGCAAACACTCAATGCTGGTAGATAGCTGGCAATTGAACGAAGATTTTGTAGCGCTGCAGAAATCCTTCTTGAGGAAACTTCGCGAGCTACAAGACCTCGGTAGTGGAGATTCAATCGACGCGACATTCGATGACTCGGAGAGTGCGTCAGTTCCGCACAAACAAGATGTGCCGATCACAGACAGTTTCAGAGGCCAAGAACTTGTGGGACTTCTCCAACGTGGTTGCAGGCAATCACAAATAGATGCGGACAAAATTCGCAGCCTTGTGCAAGCGGATGAACGCTATGCCGGGCTATTTGATCTCGCGGCGAGGATGTCCAGTGTACGCGATGCTGTTTTGAGAAGCGCATTGCTGGATTCGGAGAATCCAATTGATGGGCTTCTTGCATTGGAACTAGGTGCATTTGCCAATGATTCAGATGGCGAGGCCGAATCTCTACGCATATACGATCGATTGTTCGCGACGCTTGATGAAGATACCTTGACACGGCGTGTCACTCCAGCGTACGAGGAGTTCAAAGCTCGCCATCAGTCCATCAAGAACTAATACGCAATTCAGATTGAAACGGCGATGCTAGTTCGGCATAGTCAAACTTCCGCAATGGTTATCGCGGGGCGAAGATCCAGCGCCGGCCACTGAAATTTCTTATACCAACGGGAATTGCATCTGATCAAACGACTAGATTAGAGCGATTTCATTGACGGATCAAAATGCTATGCCTTGTCGATGTAGTCAATAACAATTCCGGGAGTCAGCGCAGCTGGAAGAATCACGGGTTTGTCAATGTCTCCGTTTGGCTTGTAGTACAAGTACAGTGGCACTCCAGCACGTCCATGCTTCTGTAATTCAGCCGCTATTTCCGGTCCCTGTAGTGTCCAGTCGCCGACCAATACTTGGATGTCATTCTCCAAAAAGTACTGCTGGACTCGATCGGACTGTAGTGCAACCCGTTCATTCCACTTGCAGGAGACGCACCAGTCTGCTGTGAAATACGCGAAGATTGGTTTCTCGTCTGCATGAAATTGCTCTACGGTGGCTTCTGACCATTCGACTTCCTCTACAACACTTGCACTGGCAGTTGGTTCGCCTTCAGGCCACGCAATAATCGCTACAAGAGACAACGCGCCGACTGCGGATACGACTCTCCACCGATTCTTTCCTGTTGCACTGGCGTGTGACCAACACCACAGTGCAAATCCTAGGATCAGGACAAGCAGCAAGACTATCGCGACTTCATTGACGTCAGTCTGCCTGCCAAGGACCCAAATGAGCCAAATTGCTGTTGCATACATGGGAAAAGCCAAAATTTTCCGCATCGTTTCCATCCATGCGCCAGGTTTGGGCAGTAGACCTCTCAACGGAGGAAACATGGTTACCATCAGGTATGGCAAAGCAAATCCGACCGCCAATCCTGCGAATACTGAGAGTGCAACATACACTGGTTGAACTAGCGCATATCCCAACGCCACGCCCATGAAAGGCACTGTGCAGGGAGACGCGATTATTACGGCAAGCAGTCCAGTGAAGAATTCCGAACCCCCTCCGCTCGTTAGACGATCAGTGAGTCCACCCAAGTTTGCAAAAGAGCCGCGTATCTCGAACACACCAGAAAAGTTCATGCCGACCGCGGTCACCAGGAGCGCAAGCAACAAGATGATGGTTGGATTCTGCAAGTGAAAGGCCCAACCGGCGAGATTTCCTCCTGCACGCAGAGCCAGCAGGATGATGGCAAGCGCGGCGAAACATGCCAGGACACCGCCAAAATAGGCTAGTCCTGCGTTGCGAGCGGCTCGGGCGTCCTGCCCAGAAAGCTCAGCAACCGCCAGAGCTTTTAAACTAAGGATTGGCAACACGCAGGGCATTACATTCAGGATCAATCCCCCAAGAAATGCGAAGACTAGATTCTTGAAAAATTCGCCAATTCCGCTGCTTGGCCCACCTGCACTACCATTTCCTGGCGTAGATCCACCGCCACTTGGCGGAGACCCGCCATCCAATTGACTTTCGATTGGCGGAAAAGAATCTCCAGGACTCACGATTGAGCTTTGCAGAAATTCCGGCGAATCCAACGAACCCACTTGCTTGGCTACGATTTCGAATGCCTGCCTGCGATCATCATCTGCACCAGCTGTTATGACCGCCATCACTTCCTCTAAGTCGTCGCTCTTGTTACCTGCAACGGTTTCGAATCGAAGTCGCTGATCGTTCAAGCTGATGGTTTGGTCGGCAGCGTGGTTGATTAGGCCTGAGACACTCGGAAAGAACCAGACGTTGGTCAACTTAGGAAACCCTTCAGGAAGCATGACATCGACGACGACTTTGCCATTTGCCGATGTGAACGATGCATCCCAATCCATCTTGATTGGGTGCTGTGCACGCGACTTTGCGAAATCTGTACGCCAGACCGAGTATTCACTTCCATCGCCACGCGGAATCTTCAGTTCGATTTCGGCTCTTTCGGGCACACAAATCTCGTCATCGCAAGCAAGCCAGTCAGCCTTTCCTGCAAAGACGATTTCATCGTCGATTTCTTGAGGCACAGTCATTGATGCGATGAAGAAGGTGGCACCGTTGTAGCCGTAAGACATCAAGCTCTGGAACGGCACGAAGTGAGGCGCAGGAAATTGAAACTCGCCTACTTCAAACCCTTCCGGCAAAGTCCACTTAACCTTCGGAGTCAAACCGGCATCACCGGGATTTATCCAATATATGTGCCACCCTGGGTCGGGATTCAAATAGAGCGCCACGTCGAAGCTTTCGCCGGGAGCTACAGAGGTAACTTCGGCTACAAGTCCTACTTGAGAATGCGCCGTTCTTGTTTGTGCGTACGAAACCTGGCATGCAAGGGCGACGCACAAGAGGCCAAGCAGTACTGTAGATTTACGATTCAAAATTTGGTTCTCCCGCACAGATCTAAGAAATGGACAAACAATCTCGCTTGAAATCTAAACGGGACCCGCCACATGGGACGACGTGACCCGAAGTGAATAGCCCGATGGACCTTGGACAGTAAAAGACGAGTGAATGCTCCCGTGCTCGATTTCAGAAGCTTGGTCGCCTCGTGCAACAAATTGTTGATGGGTCGCATCGATGTCGTCTGTCATGAGATCGAACGGAGCTTGCGATGACGCAGGTTCCGACTCGTTGGCAGCGTTCAGTATGAGGTGGGTACCGCCGCGCAATTCAAGGATGCCAAAGTTCTCACGATTGACAATCTCGCGCAATCCGTGGTCCTTATAGAACGCCATTTCCGTTTCTACGTCGTTGACGTTGAGGCTGATGTGACCAACTGCGAATGACGGGCGTTCGTCCATGTCGTTAATACCTGCGAATAATGACTGTCAATAGAATCAATATTACTCGGTTCCTTAGGACGGAACTATAGAATCTTCTTAGCTAAATCGGGTGCATATCTCAATCCTGTGACCAGCGGATCAACCATCAGTCCAGATCTATTGAATGATGCCTACAACAAGATAGTTTCTGGCGAGAGCTTTCGGCCTTCTAGCGCTGATGAAATTGCAAAACTGGCTCGGTTGGGATTCACGAGTGTCGATGGCGAAGTGAAAGTTAGCGACGATACAGAACTACTTGATCTGCAATTGATTTCGAATTTTTTGTCCGAAAATCTCAAGGGAAGGTTGAGTGAAGTCGAGATCTTGCCATGCGTAGAAAGCACCAACGACCTCATGCAAGAGAGGGCGCGCAGCATCAGCATCGATGGTATGGTTGTGATGGCCGAAGTTCAGACTGCCGGGCGAGGGCGACGCGGTCGTCGGTGGGAAACACCGTTTGGCAAGAACATTGCCATGAGCCTTGGCGTCGGTCTCGACATCCCGGCTTCACGGGTGGCACCCTTGAGTTTGGTGGTAGGAATTGCGACAGCTGAGGCGCTACAGGCTGTAGGCGTGCCGAACGTCGGTCTCAAGTGGCCAAATGACATTTTGGTTGACGAAAGAAAGGTTGGCGGAATACTCACCGAACTAGCCACTGTAACTCGACCTGTGGAGGTTGTCGTAGGCATTGGGATAAATGTTGGGGGTGCGGCGAGCATTCGCGACAAGGTGGAGTACCCGATTGCCGACGTTTGTGATTACGTGCAAGGTGCGATACGCAACCAATTAGCCGGGGAGCTCATAAACCGCGTCGTGTTAAATTGCGAGCGTTTTGAGGAATCAGGTCTTGCCACGTTTTTGCAGCGGTGGCCAGCGCTTGATGTTCTCTACGGTCGACAGGTGGCAATCACCGGCCCGCAAGAGAGAATGGAGGGAAGAGCTCAAGGAATAGATTCGGAAGGCCGTTTCTTATTGGAGGACGATATTGGGAAAATGCATGCGACTATCGCAGGTGATGTTTCCCTACGAGAATTGCCATGACGAGATGTCTTGACTTGGACATCGGCAATTCGCGAACGAAATGGCGATGCGGTCCGGAGCGAGGAAGCGTGGAATCGGGTGTGCTGCCCCAACTGCATACTTCGATTGATCGCGTAAGAGTAGCTAGTGTGATTTCGAGCCATGGAACTATTGAGTCGAGCATTCGAGGGAATTTCGGCGTCGACCCAGAGTTTGCATTCAGTTCACACACCTTAGCTGGAGTTACCAATTGCTACAAAGAACCTAGAACGCTGGGGGTTGATCGATGGCTGGCACTGGTCGCCGCGTGGAATAGCGTTCGATCATCGGTCCTTGTAATTGATGCTGGTACAGCTCTGACAGTAGATGTGGCCAATGAACGGGGACTGCACATGGGTGGCTACATTGCTCCAGGGTTGGAGACCATGAGAGAATCGCTAGCGGCGGATACGGACAATGTTCAGGTAGCATTCCTTTCGAATTGCGGATCGAATCTTGATTTTGGAACGAACACTGAAGAGGCTGTCCAAAATGGATTGCTGTCAATGGTCGTCGCATGGTTGTCACGATGTCGTATTCTCGCAAAAGGTGTCTGTGACAATGCACCTACGGTGTTCCTGACCGGAGGAGACGGAGAAAGATTGTCTCGTTGGTTGGACTTTTCGTGTCAGATTCGACCTGACTTGGTGCTCGAAGGGTTGGCAATCGCACTTCCCTAGTGTGCGCAGCGGGCAATGGCCAACGATCCAATGGCAACTACGATCCAATCGGAAGTGAGTGAAGGAAGCTTGAACAGCACACAATTGGACCAATATAGGGAACGAGGCTATGTGGTGCTTACTGGGGCGCTTGATGGGACGACCCTTGCTCGGCTCAGAAAGGTAACAGATGAAATCGTCCAATCTGCGCACGGAGTGTCCAAACACACAGATACATTGGACTTGGAATCCACCCATACTCCGGAACGCCCGCGTGTGCGACGCATTAAGCGGCCACATGTCGCTCACCCCTTTTACGATCAGCTGGCGCGCGACCCAAGAATTACAGAGGCTATCGTTCCACTCATCGGGCCTGACATTCGAATGCGCCCCGCGGGAAAGATCAATATGAAGGCCGGTGGCTATGGTTCGCCCGTGGAATGGCACCAGGACTGGGCGTTCTACCCGCATACAAATCAAGACGTATTGGCTGTGGGGATTTTGCTCGACGACATGGACGCAAACAACGGTCCGATTATGTTCATTCCCGGCTCGCACAAGGGACCGATCTACGACCACCATAGCGACGGTGCATTTTGCGGCGCCATTGATGTTAGTGCATCCAAGCTTGACGTTTCTCAAGCTGTCGAAGTTCATGCGACGGCGGGCTCACTGACCATCCATCACGCTAGGCTGGTTCACGGTTCCGCACTCAATAGGTCGAACCGCAGCCGCCGTATCCTCTTGTATGAGTTTGCAGCCGCCGATGCGTGGCCGCTCGCTGGAGTCGAACCCATGCGGGACATTGAGGAGTTCAATGGCCGAATCGTGTGTGGGGAGCCTACGTTGCAACCTCGTATGGAAGATGTGCCCGTACGCATGCCCCTGCCAATAGCCAAGCACCAAGGTTCCATTTATGAGAACCAACGCTCGCTTAGCACACGCTATTTCGAGGAGTTTCGCACTCCAAATTGAACCTGATTCCTCTTCACAATTCTTGAGTCACTAATAGCAAGTTCAATCGATGGAAGGACGACTGCGATTCGATGAACTGGCATTTATTGGCAACTACGACTATTTTCGCGGCAAGAGTGTGGGAGAAACCGGAGCTGTAGTCAAAGCGGACGCCTACGGAACTGGTTCGGAACGTGCTGTCCGCCTGCTGAGTTCAGTTGGTTGCAGACATTTCTTTGTAGCCAATTTAGAGGAGGCTATAGCCATCGATTCCCTCACCAATGGCAGTGTTTACGTCATGTCAGGTCCGCTAAACGCCACCGCTGCTCAGGAAATGGCTGATCGGAGGCTCATTCCTGTGCTGAACTCTGAATTTCAGGTGGAACTGTGGCGTAACTTTGGCGACTCGTCTTGCGCGGCGCAAGTCGATACGGGCATGCAACGACTTGGCCTTGCAGTGGATGCCTTCACTCGGCTTGACTGGAAATCCATGAAAGTGCGCCTAGTCCTGACACACTTGGCTTGTGCCGATACTCCAGAACATCCGATGAATCAAGAGCAATGTGAAGCTTTCGCTGCCGTCTCAAAGATTTTTCCGAATGTACCAACTAGCATGGGCAATTCAGCAGGGATCTTGAATGGGCACGAGTTTCAAGGCGACGTTACACGTCCGGGAATTGGGCTCTATGGAGGCAATCCATGGCGAGACAGAGAAAACCCAATGCAAACGGTTGTAACCTGTGAAGGTGCCGTCATGCAGATACGAACTGTCCCCAATGGCGATTCCATTGGGTACGGCGCGTCATTTGTCGCCAAGAAGGAAATGATGGTCGCAACAGTCGGGTTGGGGTATGCGGACGGAATACCGTGGGGTCTTTCAAACCGGGGAAGTTTTTCGCGTGACGGAGTACGCATGCCCATAGTCGGGCAAGTATCCATGGACGCAACGCAGGTCGACTGTTCGAGTCACATGTCACTAAGGGAAGGCGACTTTGTGCAGTTCATTGGAGATCAGGTCTCGCTTGATGAAGTTGCCCGCTTGGCAGACACCATTCCCTACGAGATATTGACGAGTTTAGGCACCCGCATACATCGGTGCTGAGTATTGCAGGAATGGCCGCACGATGGATTTAGGAATTCGTTAATCTGCAATACAATCGTGGGTATACCTACGGCGGAGCACCCACCGAGAGTTTTCAGCCAACAAGAGTCAATGAACAACACTAGTTGCAATTGGATTGGCCGTCTGATGGCCTCCATCGCCGTGATTTCCTGCTGCGTCGCTAGCGGCATCGGAGAGGACGACATTGGTGGGGGTGGATCCGACAACGACTTTGGCGAATCCATCTCCCACGCCGAACTCATTGAGGCCTCTCGCTTTGCGAGTCAGTCGACGTTTGGGATGACCTATGAGGGAATTGAAGAAATTGCCACCGCGGGCCGAGACTCGTGGTTGGAACAGCAATTCGACATTCCTCCGTCCTTACTAAAGCCCATTGCGGAAGATCTGATCACACGTCAGGATTCTGGAGAATGGGAGGAGTTTGTCGAGAACCCCTTCGTACTCCGCAATGTCATTCATCGATTTGCCTGGTGGCAGCGCACGATGACTGCTCCTGACGTTGTCAGGCAACGGGTGGCCTATGCATTGAGCCAGTTTTTCGTGGTTTCGGATCGAGTCGAGACTCTGATCATTAATCCCTATTCACTGACATCCTTTTACGACATATTGCTGAGGAATGCGTTTGGCAACTATCGCGACATGCTTCGCGAAGTAGCGTTGTCTCCAGCTATGGGACTCTATTTGAGCCATGCAAACAACAGCAAGGCAGACCCCGAAAACAACATTTTTCCTGACGAGAATTTCGCACGCGAGGTGATGCAGTTGTTTTCGATTGGGTTATACGAGCTCAACATTGATGGCAGCGTCAAATTGGACAGTGAAGGAAGACCTATCCCAACATATGACAACGACGACATATCAGAAATGGCCAAGGTCTTCACGGGACTGACATATGCAGGACCGGGTCACTATTGGGGTCGCAACTACTTCTACCACGCCGACCCTTGGGTATTCTCGCTGCCCATGATCATGTACGACGGCTATCACGAACAAGGTGAGAAGGTTCTCTTGAATGGGACTGTAATTCCAGCTGGGCAGACCGGAATGGATGACGTCGAGACCGCAATCGACAATTTGTTCAACCACCCGAATGCTGCTCCTTTCTTTTGCAAGCAGCTGATCCAGCGGCTGGTTACGTCAAATCCGTCCCCCCAATACATAGAACGTGTTGCCCGTGCATTCAATGGGGAATCGGGAAGTCCCCGTGGCGACATGAAAGCTGTTCTTCGTGCGATATTTTTCGACCCGGAAGCCGAGGTGCTTGGCGGAGCATCCACGTTTGGGCGCTTGCGCGAACCGGCTGTTCGCGTGGTTTCGCTAGCTCGTACTTTCAATTACACCTCAGATTCAGGAGACTACTTCAATACTGGCTACCGCATGGCCTACCTCGTAGCCCAGCATCCTCTGTCGTCGCCAAGCGTGTTTAACTTCTACCAACCTAACTACTCGCCCGTCGGAGAGATAGCAGATAACCAAATGGTCGCACCGGAGTTTCAAATCACCAATGCAAATACGATCGTTGGATTGACCAATCAAATTGGATTGGCAATCTTCTACGAAAATCAGGCCTTTCATACGTACCAGCCGCCCTTTGAAACGCCACGTATCAACTTGACCGACTACGCAGCATTGGCAGGGAACGCGTCGGACTTAGTGGATAGGCTGGACATCGTTCTTACGCAGGGACGATTGAGTCGAGGAACTAGAGACGTGGTTCTGGAAACATTGGAAAAAGTCGACGATTCCACGCAACGAGCAATGGTTGCCATCTATCTAATATTGATTTCGCCTGACTACGCGGTGGAGAACTAGCTGATGGCAACACGGCGCAAGTTTCTTTCCCATAGCTGTGGTCTGGGCGTCGCAGCTGCTACGGTTTCAACCACCGCGCTGACGCTCGGGCTTACGCGCAGCGCGTCGGCATCGACACTTGGCGACTATCGGGCATTGGTATGCATATTGCTTAGTGGCGGCAATGACTCATTCAATATGATCGTACCCAATGACGAAGATCAGTACGACGAGTACTCAAAGATTCGTTCAGATCTTGCTTTGGACCGGTCGTCCTTGCTTGCACTTCCGGGCACAACTGATGAAGGGCGAAGCTACGCCGTGCACCCCGGTCTGTCGGATGTTCAGCAGTTGTATGAAGTGGGTGACTTGGCATTTGTTGCAAACGTGGGAACTTTAGTTGAGCCGTTGGACGGCAACGACGTGGACCGAGGAAAAGCCCGTGTGCCACTAGGTTTGTTCTCGCATTCTGATCAAATCGCCCAATGGCAGTCTGTCGTCTCGTACAACCGCACCTCGTCGTTCGGATGGGGAGGCAGAATGGCAGACCTCATCGATCCGCATCCAGCAAGCGGTCTGTCCATGAACATTTCGCTGAGTGGGAACAACCTGTTTCAAACTGGCCAGCAAGTTAGTCCATACGCCATTTATTACGAGGGCGACGGCGCAAGCAGAGTCTGGTCCTATCCGCAACTGTGGCTAAATGGAATCAACGTAGATCAAGTCACTAACGATCTCCTGAATGTCGAACACGACAACATGCTTCGCCGAGAGTACTCGCGACGGCTCAAAAGCGCTATAGACAATCGCGAAACGTTTGTCTCAGCAATCCGTTCGGCTCCAGAGTTGCAGACCCAGTTCTCGCAAAACTACCTGTCTGGATCGTTGAAGCAAATTGCTCGAGTCATTGGAGGAAGACACTCAATAGGCCAAGCCCGGCAGACCTTCTTTGTAAACATTGGCGGTTGGGACCACCACGCTTACCTAAAAGACTATCAAGCAGCCATGCTGCCGATAGTTAGCAAGGCGTTGGGTGAGTTTAAAGCCGCGCTTCAGGAACTTGGCGAGTTTGACAATGTGGTGACCTTCACCGTTTCGGATTTTGGTCGTACCCTCACTTCAAACGGCAAGGGATCTGATCACGGGTGGGGTGGTCACCACATGGTGATGGGAGGAGCTGTTCGAGGCGGGAGCCTTTACGGCACCTATCCTGAATTGTCTGCGACCAGTCCTTTGGATGTCGGACGCGGCATTTACATACCCACGACTTCTGTGGAACAGTACTTTGCCGAACTTGCTCTGTGGTTTGGAGTGGCTCCAGGCAATCTAGACGAAGTCCTGCCAGCAGTGCGGAACTTCTACACGCCTAGCAGCTCGGATGCTCCCATGGGATTTCTAGTTTGATCCCAGCCTTTCAGTATCTTTGACTTAGTTCGCATCCATAGTGACTAGGACGCTGCGTGACGCAACACTAAGCCCGCGTGTACGCCTGTGTGTTCGCCATCGATGACATTAAACTTGCCATTCACAAGTATCGCCTTGTATCCGAACGCCTTCTGCGTCAACCGAGGAGCTCCTCCAGGGAAGTCATTGACGCGATAGGGATAGTCCTCCTTTACTTCGTCGGCGTCAAAGACGTTGACGTCAGCTTTCATGCCCGGAGAAAGAATTCCACGATCCTTGATGCCAAGAATGCGAGCTGACGCGCTCGTCATGCGACGCACTGCTTCGGACATCGTGAACAATCCTTCCTCGCGCACCCAATGAGCTAACACGAAAGTAGCCCATCCAGCGTCCATGACCATAGTGACATGGGCCCCGGCGTCACCGACTCCAGGGTAGACGCGCCCGCCATCGAACATATCACGCAACGCCTTGAGGTTTTGGTTCTCGCCAATCACGTTGAACAGGATTCGGCCGTTGGATTCGACTGACAATCGCAGAAGCGTTTCGAGCCAGTGTTCGTTTGCTCGTTCTGCCATTTTCTGCAGGTTGTTGTGATCGCCCATCGAGTGGTCGGGAGACTGGCCCATGCCAAGGGAATACATCCAATTCGGATCGGGCCAGCGATGTTCGCTCACTTTGAATTCTGTAACCAGCCGATTGCAAAAATCGATGTCTTTCAACGCTTTCGTCTTGTGTTCCAAGTCCATGTTTCGAAGCTCGGACCATTGGTCGCCCCTGAATGGCAGCAGCGCCTGCATGCCGACCAATGCGCCCGACCCGCGCACCTGAGCAACTCCTGATATATCGCGTCCTGTGGCAAGTTCGTCCACAGCTTTGCGGCGCCGAATTCCCGATTCGTCGTCGCGAACTCCAGAAAGTGTTGAGTTGAACAACATGCGAGGTCCTGCATTGTCGGCTACATGTCGCATGTGGTCCCAGTGAATGCCGACAGCCTGAAAGAGAGCATCTCTCTTGCTGACTTCCCTGCCTATGATTTCGAGCTCTTCCACATCAGCGAACGTTCCAGGTATGGCGCGTCCATCGGGCAGCTTGTGTTGCGAGTAACGATTAGTCGAAAAGCCAACTGCCCCTCGGTCGATTGCGTTGGCTACGATCTCCGCCATCTGTGCGCGCTCTATCTCGTTCGATTGCTCTTCCACGGCACGTTCGCCCATGACGTAGAAGCGGATGGCGGCATGTCCGACCATGCCCGCCACATTGATTCCCGGACCAAGTCGAGCGATGGAATCCAAGTAGTCGCCGTATTCCTCCCAATCCCACGGAAGTCCCTGCAAGATCGACTGACGTGGAATGTCCTCCACCGTCTCCATCATGTGAGCCAGGAGTTCGCGATCTTTGGGTTTGCAGGGCGCAAAGGTTACGCCACAGTTGCCCATCAGCGCCGTGGTAACTCCGTGCCACGACAACGGTGCTAGATCCTGGTCCCATCCGATTTGTGCGTCCAAGTGGGTATGGAGATCTATGAATCCTGGAGTAACAGTTAGTCCGGTTGCGTCAATCTCTTGACTGGCAGCTTCGTTTACTTTACCGACAACTGAGATGAGCCCTTTGTCAATCGCAACATCGGCAGTTTGAGGTTCGCTGCCTGTGCCGTCTACAACGGTACCACCGCGAATAATTACCTCATGTGCCATGCTAAATCCCGGAAACTAGGCCGATTGAAGTATATGCCAGAAGGAGGGTAGGGTCCTTGATCAATCGCACTTCCAGGGGAAATCGACACTCTTCAAATTCGCGATTGCTTCGAGTCAGTTTTCTTGCACGCAGGCGACCCGTTGCATATGCTAATCGGTGTGCAAGACGCATTACCAATGTGCATGAGACATTTGGTCAAATTTTTGAAATGTTTAACTACCTCTTCCTGGAATTGAATAAAATTAAACATAGACTAAATAAATTGTAATTTTCCAACGCACATACCATGAACATCGGCAAGGCAAAGTGTCCCAACTGTTCCCGCGACATGAACATAACGCGGCTTGTCTGCGCAGATTGCAACATTCGTGTAGAAGCGGACTTCGAGATGCCTGCGCTTGCCAGACTGACGCCAGAGGACCAGTTGTTCGTGAGTGCTTTTGTGCAAAACCACGGATCGATCAAACAAATGGAACGACTGTTTGGAGTCAGCTATCCTACTGTCAAGAACAGACTGGTAGCGATTTCATCCAAATTGGATCCTATAGCAGGAATTGGAAAATCGGATGAACCTCTCCCATCAAGCGAACAAACGTTGAGCCTGCTGTCGGATGGCGAAATCTCGGTGGACGAAGCTTTGAGGAGATTGGGGCAGTGATTCCGATCCTTGCAATGATCTCTTGGAAGAGAAATCAGAGAATTCCACTGTGCATTCCGATTCTGTTTCTATGGCCGATAGCAGGTGTGGTCTTTTGTGTGGCGTGGATTGTCGGCGCAGTGGTCCCCAAGCTCAAGACACACACTGAAAGAATCTGCATGGGCATTGCCGCATTCGCCAAGATGCGTGGACTGCATGTGGAAATTGAGTCCGACGACACTACCTTCAGATTGCGGATAATCTGAACCGACGATAGATCTAAAAAGCTAAGCCCTGTTTGACGATGGGCTGCGTCATGAACCGCTGCGGGCTTGACTTGATCCGATTGGAGTGAGCCAAGTGCATCCGCCTCCGGGGGAGCTGAATCAACTAATGGGTATACAACGAATTACAACAGTTCGACCTACTGGCATCCTGCGACCTTGCGATTGGGATGCGCATCTTCTATATGTGTGACTGAATGAGCGGGCGTATGAGAATGTTTCGAAACTGGGTTGGACTTGTTGTATTGCTTTGTTCGACATCGCTTATGGCAGAGCTTCCTGGCACCTATGTTCTCTCGTTTGGAGAGCTTTCTACAGATCAGAAAAAGAAAGTGACCGTAGGTTCTCAGCTTCAAGAGGGAACCCGACTAATAGATCAATGGCGCGATTTGGCCGCGAAGGAGAAAGTAACTCTCGAAATTCGAGGCACGGATGTAGAGAACCAATTTGACGGAACTTGGAGGGCCTCGACGCTAGGTTTCGAGACATCGAAAATCAATCTTCGCGGCACGGAATTCGGATTTGTATTCCATCTCCGAGTAGATGGGGAGTCCTACATTTTCGATTGCAATGGAGAAGTCGTAGAAGGAGAATTGCAAGGCACGCTATGGACGGTCTGGGGCGAAGTGCCCATGACGGGCAAGCGTAAGATTCCTCAGCTCGCTGGAACGTATCTAGTCACGTTTGGAGAGCTGACTCCCGGCAACCAGGAGATTGGAGACAAGGGCAACCGGCTGCTAAATCAATGGCGGGATTTGGCCGCGAGCAACGAAGTCTTGCTAGAACTCCGAGCCACCGATGTGGAGAACGAGTTTGACGCAATATGGGAAGACACACTGACTCAACCCGTGAAAGGATACGAGCCAAGGAAAATCTACATACGTCCCCATGAAGTCTCACTTCTTTTTGCGCGCGAATACGACGAAGTGCGCTACATATTCCATTATCTGTGTGAAATAGAGGAGAGCGAACTTCGCGGAACTCTGCAAACCCCTTGGGGCGATGTACCGATGTTTGCGAAACTGAAGATCGACGAGGGAACGGAAAGGCCCGAAGACGAACGAGTTCTTGACGAGTCCGATAGTTAGCCTAGTCTGAATGAAAGACTTTCTGCTAACGCCACATATGCCTTCGCGCTTGACTACGTCCAGACGGACATGAGTAGATTCGTCTCTCCGTTATATTACGCGTCCCTTGTGCGTTGGTGATTCGCACTAGCGGGCCTGCAAAACGCTCGTCCTGGTCATCGTCTCGGTTGCATTAGGTTGCTAGACACATAGAATTGCGCGGCCAATGCGTAGCTAAAGCATGCCGCCATAGCTCAGCAGGTAGAGCAGCTCACTTGTAATGAGAAGGTCCGGGGTTCGATTCCTCGTGGCGGCACCATGCGTTTATCTATCAGCTAAGTTGATGGCTGGCCCCCGATTTGCCTGTTCAATCGCAAATGGAGCAATATCAACCTCCGGATTTTTAGATGCGATCAAGTCTGCGATGACCTTGCCGATAGCTGGTCCGTACAGAATCCCCTTGCGACCCGCGCCAGTTCCTACGAAGACGTTTGCATGTTCCGGTATTGGTCCAATGTATGGCAGTCCGTCGGGGGTAGTAGGCCGCAGACATGCAGTCTGACGAGCAACCTCGTTAACATTCAAGCCGGGAAGTACGAACGCTAGATTCCTCAGTATCTCCGCGCGTCCACTGCTTGTTGTCATCTCATCGTAGCCAGAGTTGGATTCCGTGGTTCCAGCCCAGACTAGTCCGTCCGTCTTGGTTGTGCAGTAGTTGCCATTCCAACCAATGGATTGGAACAGCGGAGGTCCTTCGGTTTTCAATCGAAGTATTTCGCCTTTCAATGGTGGAACTGGAAGATTGACGTCCATCGATAGGAGCAACGGCTCCACCCAGGTTCCGTTTGCACACACTAGAATCGGTGCCTTTAGGGTTGTACCATCGTCAAGATTCACGCCAATCCCTGTTGTGCTAGCTACAAGTGAGTTTGCACGCCTGTGCAAAGTGTCACATCCTGAAGATTGCGCCAAGGCTGTTGTCAGACATTTCGAATCGACTTCGCGCGTGCCCTGCAAGAGTAACGCTCCTAAGAGTTTGGAATTCAGTCGTGGCTCAAGATCAAGCGCTTGCGATGGTTCAATGTATTCCGCCCGCACAGCTGTGGATTTGTTAATCCACTCAGATCTCTTGCCGAGTTGTGCCGACTCCTCATGCGAAAAGGCAAGATTGAGTGTGTCCCTGTCCCGGTACCTGCAATCGATTCCTGACTCATTGCCTAGCTCATTGCGAAGGCTTGTGTGCAAGTCCGCAGCGTAACGACCCAATTCCCACATCGCACCGGGCACAGCGAAGCCCGAAACTTCGACAATGCCCCCGTAGGACAATCCTGAGGCTTTCGCGGCAATTTCCTCAGGTTCAACAATGATGCTTCGGATGTTGTGCCTAGAAAGATAGTAGGCAGTTGCCGCACCAACGATTCCTCCTCCTATGATCGCAACCTCGTGTTCAGTCATAGTTCAGCTCCCTTGTTGTTCGCCACGTGTCGCGTGCTATGGACGTCTGCCACATCTAGGACGAATTTTGCAGGATACTGGTGTCGAAAACATGGTCATTCGCAAACGCTTGTGTCGCTAGAATAATTTCCCATTCATTGGTTCAAGTCCGCGTGCGAACTGCAACGTGGACATGGTCGCGATGAGCACTTTCTAGATTTGCAGAGGCACTATCGATGTCCAAGTATCGGATGCGAACTGCGGCGATCCATGCAGGAGAATCGGCAGATCCTCTGACCGGTGCGTCGACACCCAATCTAGTGCTGGCGAACAGCTTCGTGGTTTCCGAACCGCAGGGCTTTTCAATCAACTCCTTCGAGGACGAACGACCGTTCATCTACACACGATGGGACAATCCGACCGTTAAGGTTCTTGAAGAGAAACTGGCTGTGTTGGAGAACGCGGAGGATTGCCTGTGCTTCGCATCGGGAATGGCTGCAACAACTGCGGTGCTTCATGGCACGCTTAATCCCGGGGACCACGTCGTCGTTAGCGATGTGCACTATGCCGGCGCGGCAGAACTGATACGGAGTCTGAAGCAATCCATGAATGTGGATTCGACTCCGGTGGACACCACCGATCTACATAGTGTAGAACGTGCAATCCGTCCTGGGTCGACCAAGCTTATATGGATTGAAACGCCTTCAAATCCTCTGTTGAGGGTGACGGACATTCGTGCAGTTGCCGAAATTGCGTCGAGTTCGGGTGCCCTCTTAGCGGTGGATTCGACCGTGGCAACGCCTATAGCCACTCGCCCTATAGAACTGGGTGCGGATTTTGTAGTGCATTCGTTATCAAAATACATAGGTGGACATGGTGATGCCATTGGCGGTGCAGTTGTCGGAGCTTCGAATTTGCTGCAATCTCTGAGAACGGTCGAACGAATCTACTTCGGCGGCGTTCTTAGCCCATTCAACGCGTGGCTGATCGCTCGAGGCGCTGCTACATTGCCCGTGCGCATGAAATTTCACTCTGATAATGCCTTGCAAATTGCCGAATTTCTGTCACATCATCCCAAGGTCGACAAGGTGCTTTACCCGGGATTGTCCAACCATCCGGGGCATGAACTGGCGCGGCGACAGATGACGTGCTTCTCGAGTCTGCTTTCCTTTTCGGTTGCCAACGGCGCGATCATGGCGAGTCGAATGGCAGAGGAGCTCGACATTATTCACTACGCTGTTTCGCTGGGAAGCTACCGGAGTTTGATTTACTGGCTTCCAACCGACGAAATGCTCTCCACGGCATTCCTGCTAGACGATCGATTGGCTGCTAAATACAGGGAGTCTGCAGGCGACGGAATTTTTCGGCTCGCCGTAGGACTGGAGGATCCAGACGATCTGTGCGAGGAACTTGATAGGGTTCTGTCTGTCGTATAGCACGTTCTCTTCGTCGAGACACAGCCCGATGTGAAGTGTAACTCTTGTTGCTGTACATCGCGTGATGTGCCACAAAAAATTGACAGCTGCACTGCAAATAACGAAAATATCGCGCTTTGATGCTCAACACCTCGCCTCAGCTCTTCTGGAGGGGTTCCCGAGTGGCCAAAGGGACCAGACTGTAAATCTGATGTCGTCGACTTCGGAGGTTCGAATCCTCCCCCCTCCACCATATCCGGCAGGATGCGAGATGATTGTGCAAGAAGATGTCGTGCGGGCATTGTTTAGTGGTAGAACCTCAGCCTTCCAAGCTGATGGCGCGGGTTCGATTCCCGCTGCCCGCACCATGGTTCGGAGTCATTTGAGATAACATAAGGCGTCATACGTCTGAGCACGCTCACATAGCTCAGTCGGTAGAGCGCTTCCTTGGTAAGGAAGAGGTCATCGGTTCAAATCCGATTGTGAGCACCATTTTGCAAACAAACTAGTTGCCGTAGGTTTGTTGATTGAAGTCGGTACTTTGGTGTATCGCAAAAGCATTTTGGCGGCAATGAGAGATATTGGACAGGTGCACTAGCACGCAAGCGCAAATTCGTTCGGCAACAATATCGGTGCCGTAAACGCAACGATGTTCAAGGCCAGTAGCTCAATTGGCAGAGCGGCGGTCTCCAAAACCGCAGGTTGGGGGTTCGATGCCCTCCTGGCCTGCCAGCGAACGAATGTAGCATCCCGGTTTCACAACACATTCGCTGAGGAATTTGTCACGAGTGGCAACACAAGCAGGTAAACAACCAGGCAACGAGACTTCGTTGTTTGATCGCGTCAAGTGGTTCACAGTGATTGCCATCGTGATTGCCGGTATTGCCGGCAACTGGTGGTTTGACGAGATTCCGGCCGTTTTGCGTGCGCTCGCTCTAGTAGGCATGGGGCTAGTCGCAGGATTAATTCTCTTTCAAACAGAACGCGGCCGCAATCTCTGGATCTTGATGCGCGATGCAAGATCTGAGATTCGCAGGGTCATTTGGCCTAATCGCCAGGAAACCTTGCAAACTACGGTAATCGTCGTGATTCTGATTCTGATCTTTGCACTGATTCTGTGGGGGTTGGATTCGTTGTTGTCCTGGATCGTACAAATGCTTCTGAGGTGATCAAATGGTAGAGACTGTACAAGAAACAGCCACTGAAGCGCTCGAAAAGAACTGGTACGTCGTGAATGCGTACTCGGGGTATGAAAAGAAAATTGCCAAGGCGATTGAAGAACGGATTGAAATGTCTGACTTCAAGGATCACTTTGGTGAAGTTCTTGTGCCGGCCGAGGAAGTGGTAGAGATGCGCGGCGGCCAAAAGCGTCGCAGCGAACGCAAGTTTTTTCCGGGCTACATCTTGGTCCACATGGCAATGAACGAGCACACATGGCAGATTGTCAAGTCAACTCCTCGCGTGAAAGGGTTTATTGGTGGTACAATAAGCCGTCCGGTTCCCATATCGGATGCAGAAGCTCAACTAATACTTGACCGAGTCAAGGAGGGCAACGACAAGGACACCCCCAAGACGCTGTTTGGGGCGGGGGAACTTGTACGCGTAATTGATGGCCCCTTTGTGGACTTCAACGGCATCGTCGAGGAAGTCAACTACGAGAAAAGCCGCCTTGTTGTGTCGGTCACGATTTTTGGACGTTCCACACCAGTAGAACTTGACTTCTCTCAGGTCGAGAAAGGATAACGAAGCATAGCATCAGCGCTGTGTCGTGCGCCGATCCTCGGATTGGCGCGGGACGCTTACGCATTGGTATTTCATGGCTAAGAAGGTTTTGACTTATATAAAGTTGCAGGTTCCAGCCGGACAGGCGACGCCTGCGCCGCCCGTTGGACCTGCGCTTGGTCAACATGGCATAAACATTGTCGAGTTTACGAAGTCGTTCAATGCCCAGACGCAGAACGTGGAGCCAGGATTGCCCATTCCCTGCGTCATAACGGTGTATGCAGATCGAAGTTTTACATACATTACGAAGAGCCCGCCGGCATCCGTTCTCATTCGCAAGGCGGCAAAGATTGAAAAGGGAAGTGGCACGCCGAATACACAGAAGGTGGGAACGGTGACGCGACAGCAGCTTGAAGAAATTGCCAAGATCAAGGAACCTGACCTTACGGCCGCTGACATGGATGCCGCCGTGCGCACTCTCGCAGGAAGTGCGCGAAGTGCTGGGGTCGAAGTGGAGGGAATCTAGATGGCTAAGCTTACACGACGCCAGAAAATCGTCACCGAGAAGATCGATCCAACACGGCAATACGATGTGTCGGATGCCGTGCAGATATTGACCGAACTAGCGCAGAAAACGAAATTCAAGGAATCCTTGGACATTGCCGTAAACCTCGGTTTGGACACACGAAAGCAGGATCAGATGGTCAGGGGATCGACTACGCTGCCGCATGGCGTGGGAAAGGAAGTAAAGGTTGCGGTATTCGCTTCAGGAGATCAGGCCGACGCGGCTAAGGAAGCCGGAGCTGATGTTGTTGGATTGGAAGATCTTGCGGAGAGTGTCAAGGCGGGCAACTATGATTTCGACGTGGTCTTGGCTACGCCAGACAGCATGCGGGTTCTAGGCCCTTTGGGCAGAGTTCTCGGTCCACGCGGGCTGATGCCGAATCCAAAGTCTGGAACCGTTACAAACGACATGGCTAGCGCGGTGAAGAACGCCAAGTCCGGCCAAGTTCAATTTCGCGCTGACCGCGGTGGGGTCATTCACGGCTGCGTGGGCCAAGTCGGACAGAGCGCGGATCAAATCAGGGACAACATTGTTGCATTGCTAGACGACCTTCGAAAAGCGAGACCAGCATCCGCCAAGGGCACCTATCTTAAGAAGGTGACTCTTTCGTCAACTATGGGACCTGGCGTACCGATAGAACAATCATCCTTGGAAGTCTGAAGACTTCCGCACTACATTTGCGAGACACCCAATGACGCTTGCGTTGGAAGACAAGAAGCGAATCGTTGAAGACACACGAACTTCGGCGGAGAAAGCCATATCGGCTATCGTCGCAGACTATCGGGGAATGTCGGTTTCCCAAGTCACAGACATGCGCAAGCAGGCGCGAGAATCCGGTGTGCAGCTTCAAGTCGTGCGCAACACCCTAGCTCGCTTGGCTTTCGAGGGGACAGTGCACGAATGCCTTCGCGAATCGTTCAAGGGCCCTACGTTGGTGGCCTACTCGAACGAAGATCCTGGGGCGGGCGCTCGGCTCATTAGAACCGTACGTGGTTCGGGAATTCAATTGGAAGTTCGGGCGATCTCGATTGCAGGCACTCTGCGCACAGGCGAGGACCTCGATGCGGTGGCGAAATTGCCGACGCGGGATGAGGCGCTGGCAAAACTGATGTCAGTCATGCTGGGACCCGTATCCAAGCTCGCACAGGTCATTCAAGCAGTACCAACGAAATTCGTACGGACACTCGTTGCCGTGCGGCAAGCAAAGGAAGCTGACGGTTAGCGCCGTCGGCCAATTTGAGCAACTTCGATTTAGTTTAGGAGAAACTCACATGAGCCTATCAAAGGACGAAATCCTCGACGCTATAGCCGACATGTCGGTAATGGAAGTGGTCGAGCTAGTCGACGCCATGGAGCAGAAGTTTGGGGTGACCGCTGCAGCTGCAGCTCCAGTTGCCGTTGTGGCAGGAGCCGATGGCGGCGCAGCTGGCGCCCAGGAAGAAGAACAGACCGAGTTCGACGTTAGGCTCGTTGGCGTGCCCGAAAAGAAACTTACCGTGATTAAAGCGGTACGCGAGATCACTGGGTTGGGTCTGAAGGAAGCGAAGGCGCTTGTCGACGAAATGCCCTCGGACGTCAAGACTCAAATAAGCAAGGAAGAAGCCGACGAGATCAAGGCAAAGATCGAAGACGCAGGCGGAACGGTAGAAGTCAAATAGGGTTGCAGCGGCGTTCCCCCTCCAGTCCATTCACGGACGCATCAGCACTTCATTCACCGCGGATTGATTCATTTCAATCCGCCCTTTCTGCATGGAAAAATTAGATGCCGTATTCATTCACTGAAAAGAAACGACTTCGCAAGGACTTCAGTCGACTCTCCGATCCCATAGAGCTGCACAATCTTCTTGCGATTCAACGCGATTCCTACCGCAAGTTCCTGCAGGCGGACGTGTCCCCAAAGAAGCGGCAGGAAATTGGATTGCATGCCGCGTTCCAGTCAGTATTCCCGATAGAGAATGCCTCACAGACCGCATACCTGGAATACGTGGACTACCGAATTGACCGGCCAAGTTTCGACGTAAAGGACTGCATTACACGTGGCACAACGTATGCCGCTCCTTTGCACATGACCGTAAGACTGATCATCTATAGTCGCGAAACGAACGACATCAAGTTGGTCAAGGAGCAGGAGGTATTCCTCGGCGACATACCACTTATGACTCCGTCTGGAAGCTTCATCATCAACGGTTCCGAACGAGTGGTGGTCTCCCAGCTTCACCGTTCTCCTGGTGTGCTGTTCAGCCACGACAAGGGAAAGGGACATTCGTCCGGACGATTCTTGTACAACGCTCGCGTGATCCCCTATAGAGGATCATGGCTCGACTTTGAATTCGGCTACGAGTCTAAGGAGCAGAAGGAGTACATCTATGTTCGCATTGACCGCAAGAAGAAACTCCCCGTCACGCAGTTTCTTCGGGCAATGTGGTACGTCGATGAGGACTACGACTTCACCGACGAAAACATACTGGCGACGTTCTTCGAAACCAACGACTTCGAAATTCGAAACAACAACAAGATACGTTGGGAAATTGTTCCCGCGCGTCTTGTCGGAGAGCGCGCATTGTTTGACATTGAGGTGGGTGGCCGGATTATCGCAAAGTCTGGGGACCTAATCACTCAGCGCCACGCACGGCAGTTAAGCGAGTCTCGCAAAAAGTACTTGGACGTCACCAAAGAGTTTCTAATCGATAAGACTGCAGCCAAGGACGTTGTGGACCCCGAGACGGGAGAAGTGATCGTTGCATGCAATGCCTTGCTTACTGAGGATTTGGTTGATCGAATCCTCGAGTCAGGCGTTGCTTCTCTGTCGACCATCTACACCAACGATCTCGATCAACGTGCCTACATGTCCGACACGCTGCGTAAGGACCAAGCGACTAGTCGATTGCGTTCGCTCTACGAGATTTACAACGTCATGCGTCCTGGAGAGGCATTGACTGAAGACAATTGCTCGCGCTACTTCAGGGGTTTGTTCTTCGAGTCTGATCGATACGACCTATCTGATGTGGGTCGAATGAAATTCAACAAGAGATTGCAGCGATCGGAGAACGCGGATTCCAACATTCTGCACCCAGACGACATCATCGCGGTGTTGAAGATGCTAATCGACATCAGAGGCGGACGAGGTTCGGTTGACGATGTAGACAACTTGGGCAATCGTCGCGTGCGTTCAGTGGGGGAAATGGCGGAGAACCAATTCCGAATTGGTCTGTCTCGCGTCGACCGTGCAGTTAGGGATCGGTTGTCGCTAGCAGAGAGCGAAGGACTCATGCCGCAGGACTTGATCAATGCAAAACCCATTGTTTCCGCGGTCCGAGAGTTTTTTGGATCGCATCAACTGTCACAGATGATGGACGATGACAATCCTCTCTCCGAAGTTACCAACAAACGACGAGTGTCTGCATTGGGACCGGGCGGTCTGACGCGCGAACACGCTGGCTTCGAAGTTCGCGACGTGCACCCCACGCACTATGGACGAATTTGTCCCATTGAAACTCCCGAAGGACCAACCATTGGCCTAATCAACAGCATTGCCACCTATGCGCGGATTAACGACTACGGATTCATTGAAACGCCCTACCGAAAAGTCTTGAACGGGAAGGTCTCAAAGCAGATCGAGTATCTGTCCGCCATTGACGAGAGTGCATATCGCATCGCTCCCGCCAGCTCCAATCTGAGTGACAGTGGAGAATTCGTAGATGAAATCGTCGACGTGCGCTTCAACAACGAGTTCACCAAAGCGGATCCGCGTGACGTCGAGTACATGGACGTTTCGCCCAAGCAAATTGTTTCGATTTCGGCAGCGCTGATTCCGTTTCTTGAGCACGACGAAGCAAATCGAGGACTCATGGGTTCAAACATGCAGCGCCAGGCGGTACCGACCATAAGCACGGAAGCACCGTTGGTTGGCACGGGAATCGAGCGGCAGGTAGCTCGCGATTCAGGAACTTGCATTATTGCCGAACGTGCTGGAGTCGTTGAATTGGTGGATGCCCGGCGTGTAGTGGTTCGCACATCGTTGGCGCAACGCTCGGAAGACGACGCTGGCATTGACATTTACAACTTGACGAAATTCACGCGATCCAATCAAGACACCTGCATCAATCAACGTCCCATTGTGAAGCCAGGGGATCGGATCCAAGCCGGGGATATTCTCGCGGACGGTCCATCCATCGACCTCGGAGAACTCGCATTGGGCCAAAACATTCGCATAGCCTTTATGGTGTGGAACGGCTACAACTACGAAGACTCGATTCTCATCTCTGAACGTATCGTTCGTGAGGACCGCTTTACCAGCGTACATATCAAGGAACTTGAATGCACTGCGCGCGAAACCAAGATGGGTCCGGAGGAGATTACTGCGGACATTCCCAATGTCAGTGAGTCCGCGCTGTCCAAGCTGGACGGATCGGGAATCGTCTACATTGGCGCAGAGGTCGCCGCTGGCGACATTCTCGTTGGCAAGGTCACTCCCAAGGGAGAGACGCAGCTTAGTCCTGAAGAGAAGCTTCTGCGAGCGATATTTGGCGAGAAGGCTTCCGATGTCAAGGACACTTCTTTGCGTGTCAAATCCGATGTGCAAGGAACAGTCGTCGACGTTCGAATATTTACTCGCGAAGGCAAGGAAAAGGATGAGCGGACGAAGGCGATTGAAGAAGATGAGCTCAATTCGATTCGTCAGGACCTCAACGATCAGTATCGAATTTTCGAAAACGCAACCTATGAACAATTGCTGAATTCGTTGCGTGGCAAGGTTGTTGCACAAGCTCCGGAACTGAAGGCCAAAGAGAAGCTCACAACGGCTTACCTGAGAAAGCTCGATCGCTCGGAATGGCGCAACATTCGCGTTGACGACGATGATCTCAACCGGACGATCGAAATGACTTTCAAGACCCTCGATGAGCGAAAGCAGGAACTTGACCGCGAGTTCGAACGCGAGGAAAAGAAGATCACTCGGCCGCACGATCTTGCGCCAGGCGTTCTCAAGCACGTAAAGGTTTACGTTGCGACCAAGCGTCGCATTCAGCCCGGCGACAAGATGGCGGGCAGGCATGGCAACAAAGGCGTGATTTCGGTCGTGATGCCAGTGGAAGACATGCCATACGACGAATATGGTGAGCCAGTGGACATCGTGCTCAATCCGCTGGGCGTGCCCTCGAGGATGAACATCGGGCAGATTCTTGAAACCCACTTGGGATGGGCGGCGAAGGGTATTGGCGACCAGTTGTCCCAATTGATTGATCGACAGGCCAACGTCGAAGAAGTGCGGGGCTACCTCGAGAGTGTGTATGACCAAATGGAAGGCAAGCCTGTGGGATTGAAATCTCTCAAAGATCCGGAATTGATGGATTTGGCGAACGCGTACAGTAGCGGAATTCCCGTTTCAACTCCTGTTTTCGACGGAGCGCGCGAGACGGACATCAAGAGGCTGCTGAGGCTAGCCGGGTTGCCTGAGAGCGGGCAAACCTATCTTTACGATGGCCGGACAGGCCGTAGGTTTGACCGTCCTGTGACCATGGGTTACATGTACATGCTCAAGCTCAATCACTTGGTAGACGAGAAGATGCATGCCCGATCCACTGGATCCTACAGTCTCGTCACTCAGCAACCGCTTGGCGGCAAGGCGCAGTTGGGCGGGCAGCGATTTGGAGAGATGGAGGTATGGGCTCTCGAAGCATACGGCGCCGCGTACACGTTGCAGGAGATGCTTACTGTGAAGTCGGACGACGTCGAAGGCCGAGCGAAGATATTCAAGAACATCGTGGATGGAGACTATCGAATCGAGCCTGGTATGCCGGAGTCCTTCAACGTGTTGTCGCGAGAAGTCAAATCGTTGGGGATTGACTTGTCGTTTGGAACAGACTAAGGGGGAAAAGACATGGTGGATTTCTTTAGATATCGTCGACTGAACACTTCCTCCGTAGAGGATTTTGATTCGCTGCAAATCGGCTTGGCCTCGCCGGAGCTGGTCCGTTCGTGGTCGCATGGGGAGGTTAAGAAGCCGGAAACAATCAACTACCGAACATTGAAGCCGGAACGAGATGGATTGTTCTGTGCCAAGATTTTCGGTCCGATGAAGGACAACGAATGCTTGTGCGGCAAGTACAAGCGAATGAAGCATCGGGGTGTTGTATGTGAGAAGTGCGGCGTAGAAGTGACGGCCAAGAAGGTGAGACGTGAACGGATGGGCCACATTGAGCTCGCCGCTCCTGTTGCCCATATATGGTTCCTGAAGTCACTGCCGTCGCGCATTGGTCTGATGTTGGACATGACGCTGCGCGAGATTGAGCGCGTTTTGTATTTCGATTCGTACATCGTCATTGATCCCGGTCGTACCGAACTGGAGACTTGTCAGCTTTTGACGGGCGAGGAATATACCGAAGCCTATGAAAAGTACGGCAATGAATTCGTCGCGAAGATGGGCGCTGAAGCGATCCTCGAGATATTGGAGAGCATCGATCTGGAATCGGAAGCAGAGACCCTTCGCGAAGAGATCGACGAAACGAATTCCGAATCGAAGATCAAGAAGCTGTCCAAGCGACTGAAGCTCGTCGAGGCGTTCCTGAAGTCAGGCAACAAGCCGAGCTGGATGATTCTGCGCAACTTGCCTGTGCTGCCGCCGGACCTTAGACCACTGGTGCCCATGGAGGGAGGGCGGTTCGCAACATCGGATTTGAACGATCTGTACCGTCGCGTAATCAATCGAAACAATAGGCTGCGCAAGCTCAATGAACTCAGGGCTCCCGATCTCATCATCCACAATGAAATGCGCATGCTGCAGGAAGCGGTGGATGCGCTCCTGGACAATGGGAGACGCGGTCGAGCGATTACAGGTTCTAACAAGCGACCTTTGAAGTCGCTATCCGACATGATCAAGGGCAAGCAAGGCAGGTTCCGACAAAACCTGCTGGGCAAGCGCGTCGACTTCTCAGGTCGGTCCGTGATCGTGGTTGGTCCCACTCTGAAACTGCATGAGTGTGGTTTGCCCAAGAAGATGGCTCTGGAGCTGTTCCGGCCATTCATTCTCGGGAAGCTGCAACGAGAGGGGCTTGCTGAAACCATCAAGCACGCCAAGCGCATGGTCGACGAAGAGCATCCGCAGGTGTGGGACATTCTTGCGGATGTGATTCGGGAGCACCCCGTGTTGCTGAACCGAGCGCCTACATTGCATCGATTGGGCATTCAGGCCTTTGAGCCTGTCCTAGTCGAAGGCAAGGCGATTCAGTTGCATCCGCTGGTCTGCGTTGCGTACAACGCCGATTTCGACGGGGATCAGATGGCGGTTCATGTGCCTTTGACCTTGGAAGCGCAATTGGAAGCCCGTGCGCTCATGATGTCCACGAACAACATTCTGTCGCCTGCGAGCGGCGATCCGATCATCGTGCCCAATCAGGACGTTGTCCTTGGGTTGTACTACCTGACTCGCGACCGCATTAACGCAAAGGGCGAGGGGATGGTTTTCGCAGACACCGCCGAGGTCGAGCGAGCCTATTTCAACGATGCGGTTGAATTGCATGCGCGAATACGCTTGCGACTGACGGAGACAGACGCTGGCGGGAATGAGAACACCCAGGTCGTAGACACGACAGTGGGGCGCGCGATGCTGGCAGATCTGCTGCCACCAGGTCTCAACTACTCCTATGTAAACAAGGTGCTCAAGCGAAATGCAATTTCCGAGCTGGTTGATGTTTGCTATCGTCGCGTTGGTCTGAAGGAGACGGTTGTTTTCGCCGACCAGCTGATGTATGCCGGGTTTAAGTACTCCACACTGTCTGGATGTTCAATTGGCGTCGACGACTTCGTGATACCCGATGAAAAGTCTGGAATCATTGGGGAAGCTTTCACCGAAATCACCGAGCTCGAGCGTCAGTTCCGAGACAACCTGTTGTCGCCGACCGAAAAGTACAACAAGGCTGTGGACATTTGGACGCGGTCCAGCGAACTCATCGGCGGGCGAATGATGGATGGAATATCCAAAGAACGCGTCACCAATCGGGAAGGAAACGACGAGGAACAGGACTCCTTCAACTCGGTATACATCTACGCCGATTCGAAAGCGCGGGGCTCCCCCGCTCAAATCCGCCAGCTTGCTGGCATGCGTGGCCTAATGGCGCGACCGGATGGGACGATTATCGAAACGCCGATCATATCCAACTTCCGCGAGGGATTGACCGTAAACGAGTACTTCATCTCGACGCACGGCTCGCGCAAGGGGCTGGCTGACACGGCGCTCAAGACGGCAAACGCCGGCTACCTAACGCGTCGTCTCGTGGATGTCTCACAAGATCTTGTAATCACCGAGTATGACTGCGGAACGGAGAACGGTTTGCGGGTAACCGCGCAGATTGAAGGGGTTGAGGTCGTTGAGCCGTTATCGGTGCGTGTCTTGGGACGCGTACTCGCGAGAGACATTCTGAACGACGACGGCGAAGTCGCCATAAAGGCGGACACTATGGTCGACGAAGACTGGGTCGATGCCATAGAGACTCTTGGCATAGACGAAATCTACGTGCGCTCTCCCATTACCTGCGAAACGCGCTATGGACTGTGTGCCAAATGCTACGGAAGAGACCTGGCGCGTGGACAGTTGGTCAATGTCGGAGAGGCCGTTGGCGTCATCGCGGCGCAGTCGATCGGTGAACCAGGCACACAGCTGACTCTGCGAACCTTCCACATTGGAGGTGCCGCATCTCGAGCGACAGCGGACGACAGCGTTCAAGTCAAAAACGGTGGCATCGTGCGGTTTCGCAATTTCAACCGCGTCAAAAACGCAGCGGGCAACTCCGTTGCAGTTACTCGATCGGGCAAGGTCGAAATCTTCGACGAAAGTGGACGTGAACGGGAGCGCTATCCGTTGCCCTACGGCGCAACGCTGACTGTGGAGGACGGAGACAAGGTCATGGCGGGGCAAGTGATTGCCAGTTGGGACCCTCACTACCATCCCATCGTGTCGGAAGTCAATGGCTACGTGTCCTACGTGGAAATGGAGGAAAGCCGATCCGTGCGTACGCAAGTCGATGAAGAGACGGGTCTGTCGATACTAAGCGTGATCCCAGAATCAGAGCGACCCGAAGCAGGATTGCAGCTGCGGCCAGGAATTGCCGTCACCAAGACTAAGGCCAAGAGCTCTGAGGTACTGGTTCACTTCTCGCTGCCCGGCGGGGCGAGCGTGCTGCTGGAGCAGGGCGCGCGAGTCAAGGAAGGCGAAGTTGTGGCTAAAGTGCCTCAGGAAAGCAAAAAGACCGATGACATTGTTGGTGGTCTGCCACGAGTCATCGAACTCTTCGAAGCTCGCCGACCCAAGGAGAATGCGATACTTGCAGAGGCGTCAGGCACTGTCGCTCTGGGCAAGGACACTTTGACTAAAGTTCGGCTCATCATTGAGCCCAAGCATGCCGAAGCTTCCGAGGAATTGGAACCGGTGGAAATGCTGATACCCAAGACTCGCAATATCTCAGTGGTTGCCGGTGAGGAAGTCACCAAGGGCGACGTGATTTGCGACGGTGCGTACGATCCACACGACATCCTGCGATTGCGGGGCATCGCGGAGCTCGCTGAGTACATAATCAACGGCATCCAAGACGTATATCGCCTGCAGGGTGTAGTCATCAACGACAAGCATATCGAAGTCATTGTGCGGCAAATGCTGCGCAAGGCGGAGATTGTTTCGAGTGGTGAATCGACCTTTGTACGCGGAGAACAGGTTGAGCATTCGGAGGTCATCGAGGAGAACAAGCAGCTGGTCGAGGAAGGCAAAGAGCCGATCAAGTTCAATAGAGTTCTGCTCGGCATAACTCGCGGGTCGCTGGCTACCGATTCGTTCATTTCGGCAGCGTCGTTCCAGGAAACGACGCGCGTGCTTACCGAAGCCGCGGTCACTGGAAAGCGAGACGCACTGCGCGGTTTGAAGGAGAATGTCGTTGTGGGTCGGCTGATTCCGGCTGGCACGGGATTGTCCTATCACAGGAACCGAAAGCAGAGGCGCGCCGAGGAGCTGACGGTTCGAGAAGCCAAGATCCGAGAGGCTACTCCGGAGGAAATTGAACGTTCGCTGGCGGAAATGCTCTCGGAGCAGGACCGAGAATAGTGGACCCGTTAGCGCAAGGCACTTGCGACAAGGGCGCGGAGCAAATACAATTCCGCGCCCAACGCAGGATGTGGAACGCCTAGGGCAATCAAACGAAGAGGGCCATTCCTTGACGACTATCAATCAACTCATACGCAAGCCGCGCAAGCGAAAGGTGAGGAAAAGCCAATCCATTGCATTGGAGGGGAATCCTCAAAAACGCGGCGTGTGCATTCGTGTCTACACGACCACGCCTAGAAAGCCCAATTCGGCCATGCGCAAGGTGTGTCGCGTGCGACTTATGAATGGTTATGAGGTCAACGCTTATATTCCAGGAGAGCGCCACACGCTGCAGGAGCACAGCACCGTATTGATTCGAGGCGGCCGAGTGAAGGATTTGCCGGGAGTGCGGTATCACACCATTCGCGGAACGCTCGATGCAACCGGCGTTGAGGATCGTCGGCAAGGCCGATCGAAGTATGGAACCAAACGTCCCAATTAGGATTGGATAGGAGTATTCTGCAGTATGTCGCGTAGGCGTGTCAGTACCAAGCGGGTTATCCTGCCCGACCCAAAGTACCACAACGAAATGGTGGCGAAGTTCATTAATCATGTGATGACCAATGGGAAAAAGTCCGTGGCGGAACGCATCGTCTACGGTGCGTTGGAAATCGTGGAGAACCGCGAACACACAGATCCGGTCGAAGTCTTTGACAAGGCATTGGAAGAGGTCGCGCCGACATTGGAAGTGAAGTCGCGCCGAGTCGGAAGTTCCAATTTACCGGTTCCCGTCGAAGTTCGTCCATCCCGACGAACGGCCCTAGCCATGCGTTGGATCGTTGATTCGGCACGTTCTCGCGGCGAAAAGACTATGGCATCCCGATTGGCTGGCGAACTAGTCGACGCTGCCAATGGACGTGGTGCGGCAATTCGAAAACGCACGGACGTCCACAGACAAGCAGAGGCCAATAGAGCCTTTGCTCACTACCGCTATTAGAACAGCAAACGAAGACTAACCCCAAGCTAAACGGGCAAGTACAGACTTTCGTTTGAGCTCTTGCATGGAGTAGAGGAATGGCTCGTAGCACGCCAATTGGTCGCTACAGGAACATAGGCATAGTCGCTCACGTTGACGCTGGAAAAACAACGACCACGGAGCGAGTGCTTTTCTACACCGGCATCTCTCACAAAATGGGCGAGGTTCATGATGGAGCGGCCGTCATGGACTGGATGGAGCAGGAGCAGGAACGCGGAATAACTATCACGTCGGCCGCCACCACATGCTTTTGGTCGGGAACCACAACACAGTTTCCCGAGCATCGAATAAACCTTATCGACACCCCTGGACACGTGGATTTCACGATAGAAGTGGAGAGGAGTCTGCGAGTGCTTGATGGTGCTGTGGTGGTCTTTTGCGGGACAGCGGGTGTTGAGCCACAATCGGAGACTGTTTGGCGACAGGCGGACAGATATGGAGTGCCTCGCATTGTGTTTGTCAACAAGATGGACCGAGCAGGCGCGGATTTTCTTAGGGTTGTGGGCCAAATCAAGGATCGACTTGGGGCGAATCCGGTACCTGTTCAACTGGCGATCGGTGCGGAGGACAAGTTTAGAGGGATCGTGGATTTGATCTCTATGAAAGCTCTTTTTTGGGACATGGCGGACCTTGGTGTCAACACCATTAGCAAAGACGTACCACCGGAGCTGCTTGACCAAGCGACTGAGTTGCGCGACGCACTTGTTGAACAGGCGGCCGAGTCCAGCGAAGAGCTTATGGAGAAGTATCTCGAGGGAGAGGCCATTTCGGAGGACGAGATCAGGCGAGGACTGCGTCAGCGCACGCTAGCCAACGAGATTGTGCCCGCGCTCTGTGGGACGGCATTTCGCAATAAGGGTGTCCAGCCGATGTTGGATGCCGTGATTGACTTCCTGCCTGCGCCGGACGAGGTGGCCGCCATTGAAGGTGTGGGATCAGACGGGACAACGCCTACAGTCCGCACGTCTAGCGACGACGAGCCATTCTCGGCGTTGGCATTCAAGATTGCAACTGACCCATATGTAGGAACCCTCACCTTCTTTCGCATGTACTCTGGCGTGCTGTCTACAGGAGACCGCATCCTCAACGCAACCAAGTCGCGCAGAGAGAGGCTTGGCCGCATGGTCCAAATGCACGCCAACAGTCGCAGGGAAATCAGCGAGGTTTGCGCAGGAGATATTGCGGCAGCGATTGGTTTGAAGGATGTTACAACTGGAGACACCCTCTGCAGCGAAAAGGATGTTGTCACTCTGGAACGAATGGTGTTTCCGGAACCAGTGATCCACGTAGCTGTCGAACCCCGGTCGGTAGCGGACCAGGAGAAGCTAACCACAGCATTGAGCAAGCTGGCTCAGGAGGACCCGTCGTTTCGGGTGCGGACGGATGACGAGACCGGTCAAACGATCATAGCCGGCATGGGGGAACTACATTTGGACATCATCATCGATAGGATGCGTCGAGAGTTCAATGTTGAAGCAAATGTAGGCAAACCGCAGGTGGCATATCGTGAAACGATTCGTTCGACGGTGGAGATGGAAGCTAGACATGTTCGTCAAACCGGCGGACGGGGTCAATTCGCCCACGTCGCCGTTCGATTCGAACCTATTGGCAAGGGAGAGGAAAGCTACGAGTTCATTGACAAGATTGTCGGAGGTGCGATACCACGCGAATATATCCCTGCGGTGGACCGAGGGATTCAGGAGCAAATGACCAATGGTGTGCTCGCAGGATTCCCACTAATCAATGTCAAGGCGACACTCTACGACGGTTCCTTTCATGAGGTCGACTCGAGCGAGGTCGCCTTCAAGATTGCGGGGTCCACAGCCATGCGGGAGGGTGCCAAGCGAGCCGATCCGGTGCTGCTGGAACCTGTGATGGCCGTCGAGGTAGTGACTCCGGAGAACTTTCTCGGAGATGTCGTAGGCGACTTGAATCGACGTCGCGGCATGATTGAAGGCATGGATGAGAATCCTGCGGGTAAAATTGTGCACGCTTCGATACCTCTTGGTGAAATGTTCGGCTACGCAACCGATCTACGATCGGCGACGCAGGGCCGCGCAACTTTCACCATGGAGTTCGACAGGTACGAGGAGGTGCCGGAGAACATAGCGGAGGCAATCAGGACTCGATAGCCGGACGCATTGAAGTAATCCGATGCACGCCCGCATCGGATTTGTGAAACTGTATGGAGAGATTAACCAATGGCTAAGCAGAAGTTTGAGCGTACAAAGCCGCACGTGAACGTAGGGACGATCGGACACGTGGATCATGGCAAGACGACATTGACGGCCGCCATGACAATGATTTGTGCTGCTGATACCGGTACGGGCGACATCAAGAACTTCGATGAGATCGACAATGCGCCCGAAGAGAAGGAGCGTGGTATCACGATCGCGACGACCCATGTGGAGTACGAGTCGCCGAATCGGCACTACGCCCATGTTGACTGTCCGGGACACGCGGACTATGTCAAGAACATGATCACTGGGGCAGCCCAGATGGATGGCGCGATTCTGGTCGTGTCGGCAGTTGATGGTCCGATGCCGCAAACCCGCGAGCACATTCTGCTTGCGCGGCAGGTCGGCGTGCCAAGAATCATCGTCTACTTGAACAAGGTTGACATGCTGGACGACGACGAGCGAGACGATTTCGTCGAGTTGGTCACCATGGACATCCAGGAGCTCTTGGAGTCCTACGAGTTTGATCCCGACTCACCCATCGTAGTAGGCAGCGCGCTGAAGGCAATGGATGGAGACACTGGAGGAGACGCAGCAGGCAGCGTACGAGAGCTCATTGAGCGTCTGGACGATTTCATCCCGGAGCCGGAGCGGCCCATCGATGCGCCATTCCTGATGCCCATTGAAGACGTGTTCTCTATTTCAGGGCGCGGAACTGTGGTAACCGGTCGCGTGGACCGAGGCGTTGTTAAGGTGGGCGACGAAGTTGAGATTGTTGGGATTCGCGAAACCCAGAAAACGACATGCACAGGAGTGGAGATGTTCCGCAAACTGCTTGACGAGGGACGGGCTGGAGAGAACATTGGCGTGTTGCTACGAGGCGTCAAGCGACAGGAAGTCGAACGCGGCCAGGTGCTGGCGGTGCCGGGATCTATTACGCCGCACACGAAGTTTTCTGCGCAAGTCTATGTGCTGTCGAAGGACGAAGGCGGCAGGCATTCTCCGTTCCAAAGTCACTATCGACCACAGTTCTATTTCCGTACGACCGATGTGACGGGCGAAGTCACCTTGAACGAAGGCGTGGAAATGGTCATGCCGGGTGACAATGTGGAGTTGAATGTGGACTTGATCAGTCCTATCGCCATGGACGAAGGACTACGCTTTGCCATTAGGGAAGGTGGCAGAACGGTCGGTGCCGGAGTGGTTACCAGCGTTATCGAGTAGCCGCCCCAAGAAATTCATTTCTCAGGAGCCTTGGCGTGCTAGCATGCCAAGGCTCTTTTGCATATTGGGGTTAATAGTGTCATCTGCATGTTCTCTACTCAATTTGGAAAAAAGTTAGTGGCTTTTTCATCATTGGATCCGAAACTGCTTCTAGTCGCTGCCTCATTGTGCGGGTCGCTGCTAGTTTCTGGTTGCATAAGTTCGACTACGTCCTTGGATGTGAGGGAGTTGCAGATAGTCCATCAGGATCAACCCGTCGATGCGTCGAACGAATCTACGAATGTTCTGCTTGTTGAGCGGGAGGACGGTGGACTGGTTGTAGTAACTGACAAGCAGCTCTTTTTGTATGACGAAGAATTCAATCTAGAACATGAGGTCGACTTCGAACACAAGTACTACGGATTTGGTCTCATCCAGGGGCCCAGCGACACACCGTGGTTTGCGGGGTACGAATGGTGGAGCTGGATGTTTGGGATACTGCACAACATGAACTTCGAAGTGCATGCAATGCCGCTTGGTGAAACTAAACCGACGTTTGCGTGGCCGTGCAAGAATTGCTCAGACTTGCGGGTGCAACGCTTTGCGGAACCAATGCAAGACTATCTCTACGCCGCGTCCGTGCGTCGTTCTCCACCCTGGGTAGCATTTGATGTGGCTTCAGGCACAAGATTCGGAGCCCGCACGTACAGCGAAATGGTTGAGGTCCTGGCCGAGGACCGATTTGGCGGCAATCCAATCCAAGCAACAAGTGCTGGAAAGCGAGTGGGCAACCCCTACGCAAGCTTGGAATGGTGGAGGTACGCGTATGCTACATGCGCATCTGGCTCGAGGATTTTGTGGGGAATGCAAGGCGGTACCACTCGGAATTGCGTGTGGCATCCTCAGCGAGCAAATCGGGATGCAGAATTCATTGTGCGTCTCGATGGCACGTACCAGCGTATCGTGCTCACCGAGAAGGAAACCGGTACCGAGGCGGACTCCTGGGAATTGAGTGAGTTGGTGGACGTATTGGGATTCTCAAATGTCATTGGCTGGTTTCGATATCCCGATTCAGGTTGCCCTGAGACAGGTGGTGGAACTAGCAATTTGCAAGCATGCTCGACGACGATGGCAGTGGTCAGCGGCACATGGGAGAATTGCTACGAAGAAACTCGTTGCGAAGAGGTGACAGGCGTATTCAAATTGGAGGACGGAGGTCATGCGCGTCTAATCAAGTTGATTCCTGCGCCGTCACGAGCAGCCGTTAGACTCATGGATGGCAGGATTGTCGTATCGGCTGGCCACAATCTTGTATTGTTCGATCCACCCTCAGCATCGCCTGGTGATGCGTAGCAGTGAATAGCCGAAAACCACGCTAGGCTGATCGCACTCGTATACTTAGGTGCGCGTCTTTAATCGTGGGGCTGAACATTGGCTGAATCACCGTTGCCTGTTGTCGAGTATCTGAAGCTTTCCGAGAGCGGGGAACCGTTTCTGGAGGGCCACCGATGTCAGCAGTGCGGTGCTGTATTCATTGGATCTCGCGATCATTGCTCGAAGTGCGGTGCTCGGGACAGCATGGAGACGTTTCGTCTCTCGAATACCGGAAGGTTGTATGCTTACTCCATCGTTCATCGATCGTTTCCAGGTATAGATGTTCCCTACGTCTCGGCAATTGTCGACGTGGACGGAGGAGGAACGTTGAAAGGAAATCTGATAGACGTGGAGCCGGACCCAGGCGCGATCGAGTTCGACATGCCAGTAGAGATTGTTTTTGGCGACGCGTTAGGTCGCAAAGATGGCGAAGGCAACAGCTACGTTGCATTCTTCTTTCGGCCAGTTAACGGATCACACTAGGAGGATCAAAATGGACGCTTATATCGTTGGTGTCGACATGATTAAGTTTGGCCGCTTTCCCGAAAAAAGCGTACCTCAGCTGGGTGCGGAAGCGGCGTTGCTTGCTCTTGATGATGCCGGATTGACGATTCAGGACATGCAGGCTCTGTATTGCGGCAATCTGAACCAGGCCGGCGGCATGGTGGGACAGCGCATTCTGCAGCAAATTGGACAGACGGGTATCCCTGTGGTGAACGTTGCAAATGCATGCGCCACAGGCGCTACGGCGTTCCGTGAAGCTTGGACTTCCGTGAAGGCTGAACTGTACGATCTAGTGTTGGCAGTAGGCGTCGAACAGATGGGCAGGGGCCTTTTGGGGGGCGGTGCCTCCCGCGGCATATCCAAAGAGGGATTGCTGGGTTCGGGGACGATGCCTTCTGTCTTTGCTGAAGCTGGGTTGGAGCATACTCGACAGTTTGGGACCACGTTTGAGCAATTTGCCAAGGTCAGCGTCAAGAATCATCATCACTCGACTATGAATCCGAAGGCGATGTACCAAATCGAGACGCCATTGGAAACTGTGATGAATTCCGAGATGATCTCGTATCCCAACACAAAGCTGATGTGCTCGGTCAACGTCGACGGTGCAGCCGCGGCAGTTATTGCTTCCGAGGCCAAAGCAAAAGAGCTCGGCCTGATGTCTAGGGCAGTGAAGGTGCGTGCATCTGTGCTCACGTCTGATCCGTGGCAAGAACGGGATCTTGTGATGCCGGACGTCAACACGTGCACTCGAAAAGCGTCCAAGGCCGCCTACGAAATGGCGGGCTTGGGACCCGAAGACGTAGATCTTGTTGAACTTCACGATTGCTTTGCAACCGCCGAAATCTTGCACTATGAGAACTTAGGACTCTGCGACGACGGTGAGGCAGGTCGCCTGATTGACGAGGGAGACGTGGAGTTGGGAGGTCGAGTGCCTGTCAATGTTTCCGGCGGACTGCTCTCCAAAGGCCACCCTCTTGGTGCGACCGGCATTGCAAACATCTACGAAGTGTCGACTCACCTTAGAGGCGAAGCCGGACCAAGACAAGTCGAGGGAGCGCGCATTGGATTGACGCACGTGATCGGATTGGGAAGTGCGTGCGGCATACACATATTGGAGAGCGCGCAAGCCTAGAGCAAGACCCTCCAAGAGGATCGACGACGATTGCTTCACGTGCCGCACACGGGATTTCTCGTGTCGCGCAAATCCGGGTTTGGAGCTGATTTTCGAATCCAGTGACACCTATGTGCGCTGGAGCGCAACAAATTCGTCCGGATCGCTTAGAAAAGGTTTACACAAGCCGAAGGGATTAGTACAATCCTCATCCCTTTGCTGGGACTGAGCGTCTTTCGCAAGAATGCGTTCAGGTGCTCAATGCTACGTCCCAGGTTTTAAGCAATTGTGGCGGATGGCTAGGTGGCCGAAGAGAACAGGATACAAATACGCCTAAAGGCGTACGATCATCGGCTGATCGATCAGTCTGCCGAGGAGATCATGTCGGCGACGAAACAGTCGGGTGCGCGTGTGCTCGGGCCTATTCCGTTGCCGACCAAATTCGAGCGGTACACCGTATTGATTTCGCCACATGTAAACAAGGATGCTCGAGACCAGTATGAAATACGAACGCACAAGCGTTTGCTTTATATCGTCGATCCTCCGGAACGCACGATAGACGCGTTGATGAAACTCGAGCTCGCAGCAGGAGTGGACGTAGACCTAAAGATTGATACCAAGTAACGAACCCCGAAACTAGACTGCGGTCGCGTTCAATCGAACGCGGACCCTGCGGAACAGCTTCGGCATCGAACCGCGGCGTGCGACGTCGCATCGTTTGAGCCCCAATTGTCATATGAGAGGGACAGGGATTCCTGCAACCCTTTTGTATGTGTGAACGTGTACTGAACAAGCAGATTATGACGATCGGAATCATAGGCGTGAAGAGTGGAATGACGCGGGTGTTTGAGCCCGATGGTCCATCGATTCCAGTGACGGTAGTCCACGCCGAACCAAACCGAGTGGTTCAGATCAAGTCGTTGGACTCAGATCGCTACGAAGCCGTACAGGTCGTGCATGGTGATGCAAGTGCCAAGCACGTGTCCAAGCCTATGCAGGGACACTTCGACAAGGGCGACGTTTCGCCAGGTTCCTGCGTACGTGAATTTCGATTGGATGGCGAAGCGGTAGACGAAGAGGAACGGGAGCTAAAAGCTGGAGACGAATTGTCGGTGTCCCAGTTCTTTGAAGGACAGTCAGTGGACGTTACAGGCGTATCGAAAGGCAAGGGATTTGCTGGTGTCATCAAGAGGTGGAATTTCCAGCGTCAAGACATGTCCCATGGCAACTCTTTGGCACACCGCGCACCTGGGTCTATAGGTCAATGTCAAACACCGGGCAAGGTGTTCAAAGGAAAGAAGATGGCGGGCCACATGGGTAATGAGAGGACGACCGTTCAGAACTTGGAGGTTGTCCGCCTTATTCCCGATAGGAACTTGATTCTTATCAAGGGAGCGGTACCCGGTCCAACGGGTGGTTTTGTTGTCGTCCGCCCCGCAGTCAAGGCTGGCAAGCAAACGCCAGCCCAGATATCTGAGGAGAATTGAGCTTGGACATCGCACTGACAAGCGGCGAGAGCATTGCCTTGGATGATTCGATTTTTTCGGCCGAATTCAACAGTGCGCTTGTCAGTCAAGTGGTTCAAGCCTACCTGTCCAACGGCCATCGGGGTACCAAGGCTCACAAATCGAGATCAGACGTTCAGGGCGGTGGTCACAAGCCATGGCGACAGAAGGGCACTGGCCGCGCCCGCGCGGGAACCTCGCGGAGCCCAATTTGGCGGGGAGGCGGGGTTACTTTTGCGGCACGTCCTACGACACGTTCTCAAAAAGTGAATCGTAAGATGTATCGGAGGGCCATGCGTTGCATTCTGTCCGAACTCGTTCGCCAGCAACGACTCGTCGCAACCTCCGAATTCGACATCGATTCCCCCAAGACCTCCAAACTCAAAGACTCCCTCAGCACCCTCGACATTTCCAACTGCCTAATAATTCTTTCAAATCCCTCCGAGAATCTTCAGCGGGCAGCATCAAATCTAAAACACGTTTCACTACTCGTTCCCTCGCGCGTCAACCCAGTCGACTTACTCAATTTTGACAAGATTCTTGTCGATGAGCAGATGTTGCGTCAATTGGAGTCAAGTCTGGCATGAATATTGAGCGTCTATACAGTATTTTGCAAGGTCCTCATGTCACGGAGAAAGTCACCGATATTGGCGATGAGTCGAACCAATACGCATTCAAGGTCGACACCCGCGCAACCAAGAAGGAGATCAAGCAAGCGGTCGAGCAACTCTATGACGTGAGCGTCGAAAACGTGACAACTTTGCGAGTCAAGGGGAAGAAAACACGCCGCTTAACCCGATCGATCATGGAAGGTCGGAAGAAGCACTGGAAAAAGGCATATGTTCGACTAAAGCCCGATGATCGAATTGACTTCACGTTGGAAATAAACTGATGGCCGTAGTGCGAGCAAAACCGACATCGGCTGGGCGTCGATTTGTTGCACGTGTCGTTGACACTTCGTTGCACAAGGGATCGCCCTACAAACCGCTTGTTGAACCGTTGCCCAAGAGAGCGGGGCGCAACAACAAAGGTCGCATCACCACGCGACATCGCGGTGGTGGGCACAAGCGGCACTATCGGGTAATCGATTTCAAACGCGACAAAGATGGCATTCCGGCCATTGTCGAGAGGCTGGAGTATGACCCGAATCGAAGTTCAAACATCGCGCTGTTGAAATATCGCGACGGCGAACGCAGATACATCATTGCTCCCCGCGGTTTGCGGGTCGGCGACGAGATCCGATCGGGATCCACTGCACCCATACGGGTAGGCAATGCCATGCCAATGCGCAACATTCCGCTGGGCAGCCTGATCCACTGCGTAGAGCTCAAACCCGGCAAGGGCGCGCAACTGGCACGAAGCGCCGGCACATCCGTGAAGCTGTTGGCGAGGGAAGGAGCTCATGCCACGCTACGCCTGCGGTCCGGGGAGATGCGTCGTGTTCTCAGCGAGTGCAAGGCAGTATTGGGCGAAGTGGGCAATAGCGAACACAACCTTAGGTCTCTTGGCAAAGCGGGCGCAAATCGGTGGCGTGGACGCCGTCCCACGGTTAGGGGGGTCGCCATGAATCCTGTGGACCATCCGCACGGTGGCGGAGAGGGCAAGTCATCGGGCGGCCGACATCCCGTCTCGCCGACAGGCATTCCGACGAAGGGACATCGCACACGTCGCAAGAAGCCCAGCGATGCCATGATCATTCGAAGAAGAGGCAAGGAAAGATAAAAATGCCACGAGCACTGCGGAAAGGTCCATTTGTAGACACCCATCTGTTGGCGAAAGTCGAACGGGCGCAGGAGACGAATGATCGCAGGCCAATTCGGACATGGTCCAGAAGATCCATGATTGTTCCAGAGATGGTGGGCTTGACGATCATGGTGCACAACGGGCGCCAGCACGTTCCGGTGTTCATTACGGAGGAACTGGTAGGGCACAAGCTAGGTGAATTTGCGCCTACGCGTACATTCAAGGGTCATGCGGGGGATCGCAAGACTACCACTCGCGCATAGGGTGCGTATACAACCATGAGAGTACACGCCATAGCCAAGCATTTGCGAGTGTCGCCACAGAAGGTGCGACTCATAGCGGATCAAATCAGAGGAAAGAGCGTCGCAGAAGCGTTCGACATTCTCGAGTACGACGTTCAGAAAGGCGCACCATTGGTTAGAAAGGTCTTGGACTCCGCTGTTTCCAACGCAGAAACCAGGTGGTCAGCCGATGTCGACGAGCTCAAGGTGGCTGAAATATACGTAAACGATGGCAAACGACTAAAGCGCTATCGAGCGCGAGCTCGAGGGCGCGGGTCAAGGATTATCAAGAGGATGTGTCACGTCACCGTTGCCGTAGCTGACAACCTAGACGACTAGGAAAGTAAGGACAACTAGGCAAGAGACAGCAGGAAGACTATGGGTCAGAAGGTAAATCCAATCGGGTTTAGGTTGGGCATTGTGCGAGACCATACGTCGGTGTGGTATGCCGGCAAGGAGAAATACGTCGAATACCTCCAGAACGACTTGGAAATTCGCGATTTTCTATCCAAGCGCTTGGCGCAGGCATTCGTAAGCCGAGTCGACATCGAGAGACCATCTCAAGATGCACGAATCACGATCCACACCGCACGACCTGGCATGGTCATCGGACAGCGAGGCGCGGATGTCGAACGCTTGCGAGGGGAATTGACTCGTCTTGTGGGTGCTCCCGTCGTTGTGAATGTCGAAGAGATTCGAAAGCCAGAATTAGACGCCCTTTTGGTCGCACACAACGTGGCGCAGCAGTTGGAACGACGTGTCATGTTCCGGCGAGCTGCGCGGAGAGCGTTGCAGAACGCTATGCGACTAGGTGCCGAAGGAGTCAAGATTAGAGTTTCGGGGCGTCTGGACGGCAAGGAGCTTGCTCGTTCCGAGGCCTATTCGGAAGGGCGGGTGCCATTGCACACGTTGCGCGCAGACATTGACTATGCCGTGGCAGAATCGTTCACAACCTATGGCGTGATCGGCGTCAAGGTTTGGGTATTCAAGGGCGAGGTCATTGAAGGAACAGAGAGCGCCGAGGGCCGAAGCCCGTCTGCGTCTACTGGACGGTAGCACTTGACATGTTGCAGCCAACAAGAACCAAATTTAGGAAGCAGCAGAAGGGGCGGAATCGCGGCTTGGCACAGAGATCAAACCGTGTTTGCTTTGGCCAGTATGGGCTTAAAGCGATCGGGCGCGGACGCATGACGGCTCGGCAAATTGAGGCAGCCCGCCGTGCTATGACTCGCCAATTGCGACGAGGGGGCAAAGTCTGGATTCGTGTGTTTCCGGACAAGCCGATTACCAAGAAACCTTTGGAAGTGAGACAGGGCAAAGGCAAGGGATCAGTGGAGTATTGGGTTGCGCAAATTCAACCTGGTCGAATGCTTTACGAGGTCGCTGGCGTGACAGAAGAGGATGCACGACGAGCATTCCAACTGGCTTCCAGCAAGTTGCCCTTCGCGACTTCTGTAGTGGCGAGAAGGACTGTCTGATGGATGCGAGCGACCTAAGAGAGTTTACAGCCGAGGAGCTTGCCGAGGAGTTGGAGAAAGCCCTCAAGGAACAGTTCAACATGAGGTTTCAACGGGCTACCGACCAGCTTCCGCAGACGCATTTGCTGACGCAGTCCAGGCGAAACATAGCAAGAGTCAAGACAATTATTCGGGAAAAGCAAAATGGGTGACTCCACTTCCAAGTTGACCCGGACATTGAGCGGAGTGGTCGTTGCCGATCGATCGGACAAGACCATTGCAGTCCGGGTCGATCGAAGAGTCCGTCATCCGCTCTATCAGAAGATTATTGGCAGGTCGTCGAAGTTGCAAGTACACGACGAGGCCAATGAAGCCAAGATTGGCGATCGGGTCGTGATCGAGGAGTGCAGGCCACTGTCCAAGACCAAGTCGTGGCGTCTCGCCTCAGTCGAAGAAAGCGTGTAGCAGGAGAGAGCGGTGATTCAGAGCGAGACAATGCTTGATGTTGCTGACAACAGCGGTGCGAGAAGAGTGCAGTGCATCAAGGTACTTGGCGGGTCTCGACGTCGCTACGCCGGAATAGGAGACACCATTCGAGTGACCGTGAAGGAAGCCATTCCGCGAAGCAGAGTCCGCAAGGGACAGATCATGCGCGCAGTAGTGGTTAGAACTCGCAAGGGCGTGCGACGCCAAGATGGATCGCTCATTCGTTTCGATCAAAACGCGGCAGTGCTGGTGAATGAGAGCAGGGAGCCCATTGGGACTCGGATTTTTGGTCCCGTCACTCGTGAGCTCCGTACCCGCCAATACATGCGAATCGTATCGTTAGCGCCAGAGGTTCTATAGTCGTGAATCGGATCAAGAAGGACGATCAGGTCATAGTTCTGGCAGGCAAGGACAAGGGCCGAATAGGCGACGTCGTGCGTCTTGTTGGCGATGATCGAGTCGTTGTGGCGACTGTCAACATGGTGAACAGGCACACACGTGCTACACAGCCAGGAGCACGGCAGGGAATTATTGCGCAAGAAGCGCCGTTGCACATTTCGAACGTAGCAATCTACAACCCAAACACCGAGAAGGCGGACAAGGTGGGTTTTCGACAGGAAGACGGGGACAAGATACGGTTTTACCGTTCCACAGATGAGCGAATTGATGATTGAAGATCAGGCAGCTAGGCAATGAGCAATCTTCAACAGAAATACGTCGAGGAGATTCGTCCTCAATTGATGAAAGAGTATGGCTACTCTTCGCTTATGCGCGTACCCAAGCTTGTCAAGGTGACGTTGAACATGGGAGTGGGGCAAGCGGCCGGCGACCGAAAGCTCTTGGATAGCGCATTTGACGACTTAATGAAGATCGCCGGGCAACGCCCGAAGATCACTCGTGCCAGAAAGTCCGAAGCGGCCTTCAAGATTCGAACGGGTTATCCGATTGGTTGCATGGTCACGCTTCGGCGCACGATCATGTACGAGTTCGTCGAACGGCTAATTGGGATCGCGATCCCGCGTATGCGCGACTTTCGCGGTCTCAATCCTCGAGCATTCGATGGTCGCGGAAACTACTCCATTGGAATTACGGAGCAGATCATATTTCCAGAAATCAATTACGACGAAATCGATTCGATTCGCGGGTTGGACGCTGCAATAACGACAACCGCGCGCGACGATGCAGAGGGTTTGGCGTTGCTGCAGGCCTTCAATTTTCCCTTTAGGAGTTAGGTGTGGCGAAGCAGTCGGTGCTTGAGCGCGAGAAGAAGCGCGAAAAGACAGTCGCAAAGTATCGCGAAAGGCGTGCAAGGTTGAAAGAGGTTATCAATGATCGTTCCCTGTCCGCAGAGGAGAGATGGGATGCACAACTGCAGCTTCAAGCACTGCCTCGCAATGCTAGCCCCATCCGATTGCGTCGACGATGTTGCATCACCGGTCGTCCTCGCGGCGTGTATCGCAGATTTGGATTGGGCAGAACGAAACTCAGGGAAGCGGCCATGCGTGGCGACGTTCCCGGATTGAAGAAGTCAAGTTGGTAGAACCATGAGCATGCAGGATCCCATAGCTGACTTCTTGACGCGCATTCGCAACGCCTGCGCAGTCTCCATGCTGACCGTCTCCATGCCGAGCTCCAAGATCAAGGCGGCGATCTGCAGAGTGCTAGAGGACGAAGGCTACATTCTCGGCTATGCCGTGGATGGAACTGACAAACCCAGTCTGACCGTGCAACTCAAGTATCTCGACGGCATCTCCGTGATAGAGGAATTGCACCGAGTGAGCCGTCCTGGATTGCGGGTGTATCGAACAAAGCAAGAGTTGCCCAGGGTCAAAGGCGGTCTGGGCATTGCCATTGTGAGTACCAATCAGGGATTGATGACCGACCATGCCGCACGCCGAGCCGGACTTGGTGGCGAGGTGCTCTGCACGGTTTTCTGAGGTGGATTGAGATGTCGCGACTTACTGAACGATCGCTAGAAATCCCCAGTGGGGTCGATGTGCGAATATCGGAGCAAGATGTTCGGGTCAAGGGGCCGCTTGGAGAACTTGCCATGCCACGAATTGACGGCGTGGACACAGATCGCGCTGGCGATGTGGTTTCGATTCGCACTGTAGGCACCTCAACTCATGCCAGAGCGATGACAGGGACGTTTCAGGCGTTGTTGCGCAACATGATCAAAGGCGTTTCGCAAAAGTGGGAGAAACGCTTGGAATTGCGGGGCGTGGGGTACCGTGCTCAAGTTCAAGGCAAGAAACTCGTCCTGCAGTTGGGCTATTCCCATCCTGTCGAATTTCTGCCGCCGGAAGGCATTGAGGTCGCAACTCCATCGCCGACTGAGATTGTGGTGACTGGGATTGATCGACAGCTGGTTGGTCAGGTCGCAGCAGACATTCGCAGCAAGCGTCCGCCGGAACCGTACAAGGGGAAAGGCGTGAGATATGTCGGTGAATACGTAAAGCGAAAAGAGTCGAAGAAGTAGTCAGTACTGTCATGAAGAGCAAACGAGGGGCTCGATTGCGTCGGGCACGAAGAGCGAGATTGAAGATGCGCGAACTGAATGCAGTTCGGCTGACCGTGCACCGCAGCTCCAAGCACATGTACGCACAGCTCATTGACCCGCTGGGAGAGCGAGTGCTAGCGCAGGCCTCGACCCTGGACAGCACATTGCGTAACGACCCAACAAGCAATGTGGACGCGGCGAAGAAGGTTGGCGCGATGGTCGCCTCGCGAGCAGCGGAGACGGGCATCAAGAAAGTTGCGTTTGACAGGTCGGGCTACAAGTATCACGGTCGCGTCAAAGCGCTTGCTGAAGCGGCTCGGGAAGGAGGATTGGAGTTCTAGATGGCTTATGCGGAAGAGATCAAGCAGGAAGGGCTGGTTGAAAAGCTTGTCGCCTCGTCGCGCGTCGCGAAGACGGTCAAGGGTGGTCGTCAAATTTCGCACACTGCGTTGACCGTGGTTGGCGACGGCGCTGGTCGCGTGGGATTTGGTCGTGGCAAGGCTCGCGAGCGAGTGCAGGCGATTGAGAAGTCCGGAGAAGTCGCCCGTCGCAACATGTTCGACATTGAACTCAACGGTGTCACTCTCTGGTACCCCATCGTCGAGAAGCACGGTGCTTCTCGAATATATATGCAGCCTGCTTCAGAGGGCACAGGAATTATCGCAGGCGGCACTATGAGAGCTGTATTGGAAGCTGCCGGCGTTCGCGACGTGCTTGCCAAGTGCTATGGTTCGACCAACCCTACAAATGTGGTACGCGCCACCGTCAAGGGATTGGTCAACATGCGTTCCCCACGAGCGGTTGCCTTGAAGCGCGACAAGTCTGAGGCCGAGGTGCGTGGTTTTGGCAAGTAGGAAGACAAAAACGCTTCGCGTCAAGCTAGTCAAGAGCGCGTCAGGGCGGCTTGAGAAGCACAAGGCGTGCGTCCGTGGGCTTGGACTGCGCAGAATCGGCCATGAAGTCGAGTTGGAGGACACTCCTTCGATCCGAGGGATGATCAGTCAGGTGAGCTATATGGTCCAAGTAACTCAAGGTGCTTCGTCGTGAAACTCAACGAGCTACAGAATCCGCCCGGTAGTCGCCGACAGCGACGTCGCGTGGGTCGTGGTGTTTCTGCGGGGCAGGGAAAGACTTGCGGACGAGGTCACAAAGGACAGAAGTCTCGATCGGGGGGCTCATTACCTGCGCGATTTGAAGGTGGTCAATTGCCGCTTCAGCAACGGATTCCCACATTTGGTTTCAGATCACGCATTGGCAGAGTCACGGACGAAATTAGACTTCACGAGCTCGAGTCGATGGAGGGAGAAATTGCCGACCTGGAGAGTCTTCGCAAAGCGGGATTGATCACGTCAACCGTGAAGAGAGTGCGGGTGATACAGTCGGGCAAACTCGAGCGGCCGATCGTTGTCAAGGGTCTAAAAGTCACCAAAGGAGCCCGCGAATCCATTGAGGCGGCGGGCGGAAGAGTCGAGGACTAGCATAGCGATGGCAACTGCTGCGCCGGCGTTGGCGGGAGTACAAACTGGACTGTCGGAGCTTCGGAACCGGCTTTTCTTTGTGCTGTTCGCATTGCTTGTGTACCGGATAGGTACGCACATCCCGGTTCCAGGCATTAATCCTGACGCGCTGCAAAGACTGTTTGAACAGAATCAGGGGGGCATTCTCGATCTGTTCAACATGTTTTCGGGCGGCGCGTTGGAGCGCATGAGCATTCTGGCGTTAGGTGTGATGCCCTACATCACATCGAGCATCATCATGAACCTGGTGACGATGATGTATCCAGCTCTCAATCAGCTCCGCAAAGAAGGTGAGGCAGGTAGACGCAAGATAACCAAATACACGCGCTACGGCACTCTTCTGATTTCGTTGGTACAGGGAACCGCACTTACGGGCACGCTTGTCGCTCAGGGACTGCCTTTTGATCCCGGGTTTGGATTCTTCTTCATCTCAGTTGTGACGTTGGTTACGGGCGCATTATTCATGATGTGGCTTGGAGAGAAAATCACCGAGCACGGAGTGGGCAATGGGATATCGCTATTGATCTTCGCCGGCATTGTGTCAGGATTTCCCGCTGCCATCGGGCAAGGGGTAGAGGCAGCGCGTCAAGGCGAAGTCAATCTCGCAATATTGCTCCTGATTGGCGTCTTTGCGATAGCCGTCGTCGGATTCGTGGTGTTCGTCGAGCGAGGCGAACGAAGAATAACGATCAACTATGCGAAGCGCCAGCAAGGACGACGAATGGTTCAGGCTCAATCGAGCCACTTGCCGCTGAAAGTCAACATGGCTGGCGTCATTCCTGCAATTTTCGCATCCAGCTTGCTCCTCGCACCTGCCTCCATGGCACAGTGGTTTGGACAAGGACCGGGCATGGGCTGGCTGCAGGAGGTTGCCCTGATATTGAGTCCTGGGCAGCCACTCTATATCATAATGTTCGCCGCTGGAATCATTTTCTTCAGTTTCTTCTACACCGCGATCGTGCGCGATCCCGGCGAAATGGCGGACAATCTCAAACGGCAGGGTGCCTACATTCCAGGGATTCGTCCGGGCAAGCAAACAGCGGAATACATCGATGATGTGACAACCAAGCTGACCATATTTGGTTCCTTGTATGTAACTCTCGTCTGTTTGCTGCCGGAGCTAATGCGATTGCTAGGCTACTCCATGATGCAGCTCGGAGGAACTGCGCTGCTCATCGTTGTCGTGGTGTCCATGGACTTCATGTCACAGGTGCAGGCGCATTTGATGTCCAGCCAATACGCGAAATTGATGGAGAAGTCGAATTTGCGCAACTACAGTCGGCGGCCGCGCTTCTAGGATTGCGGGCAGGTTGAACTCATGAAAGTAAGAGCATCAGTAAAGAAAATGTGTCGGAATTGCAAGATAGTGCGCAGAAAGCGCACACTCTATGTGATCTGCAAGACCGAACCTCGACACAAGCAACGGCAGGGATAGGAAATGGCACGAATTGCAGGGGTAATGGTTCCGGACAACAAGCACGCTGGCATATCGCTTACCTACATCTATGGCATCGGCCGAACGACAGCTGTAAGCATTTGCGAGTACGCCAATGTCGATCCGAACGTCCGAGTTCAAGACCTATCGGAAGCTCAACTCGACGCGCTTCGATCTGAAGTTCAGAAACTGACCGTAGAAGGTGATTTGCGACGCATGAACTCGATGAACGTGAAGCGGCTCATGGACTTGCGCTGCTATCGAGGGCTGCGACATAGACGTGGAATGCCCGTGCGCGGACAACGCACTCAGACGAACGCTCGCACGCGCAAAGGGCCACCAAGGATTATCAGGAAATAACCATGCCAGGACGTCGCACACGTGGAGAAACCACCCGTAGACGCGGACGACGAGTCGTCACCGATGGGCTTGCCCACGTTCACGCTTCGTACAACAACACGATCATTACGATCACAGACAGGCATGGTCGAACATTGGGTTGGGCCACGGCTGGCGGGTCGGGATTTCGCGGCGCACGCAAGAGCACTGCATACGCAGCCCAGACCGCCGCCGAGAACGTTACATCGACAGTGATGGAGAACCATGGGCTAAAAAGCGTCGACGTATTCGTCAAGGGACCCGGACCGGGGCGCGACTCCGCGGTACGCGCGCTACATGCCGGGGGGCTCCGAATCAACAGCATCTCCGACGTGACGCCCATTCCCCACAACGGTTGCCGACCTCCCAAGAGGCGTCGTCCATAGAGGAATTGATCAATGGCTAGGTATTTGGGTCCAAAGCTAAAGCTCTCGCGAAGAGAAGGAACCGATCTCTACTTGAAGAGCGGCGCACGTGCGCTCGAGGATAAGTGCAAGGAGGGTCGATTGCCAGGCGAGCCCGGCACTCGTCGCACGCCGCCTCGTTTGAGCGACTTCGCCATTCAGTTGCGCGAGAAGCAGAAGGTGCGCAGACTCTATGGCATCTTGGAAAAGCAATTTAGGAACTACTACAAGAAGGCAGATCGCCAGCAGGGCGCAACGGGACTTAACCTCTTGCGGCTTCTAGAGAGCCGACTTGACAATGTAGTCTATCGATCCGGATTCGGTTGCACCCGCGCCGAGGCGCGTCAGCTTGTATCACACAAGGCGATACGCGTTAATGGCCAGAAGGTGAATATTCCGTCCTATCACGTTCGACCGGGCGACGAAATCCGCGTTGGCGACAAGCAGAAAGCGCAGGGCAGAATTGGAATGGCATTAGAGCTTGCCGACCAGCGAGGTATTGTGAACTGGATTGAGGTGGACCCCGAGCAGCGAAGTTCAGTCTTCACTCGAATGCCTGACCGAGAAGAACTGCCGCTGGAAATTCAAGAAAACCTTATCGTCGAACTTTATTCCAAATAGCACTGTGGATTCTGGCTGATGCCAGAGGGAAAACAAATCTATGAGTACGGTAGACACTGATCTATTGCGCGTAACACCCATTGAGGTCGAAAGCATCACCGACACGCGAGCGCGCGTCGTCCTGACTCCTCTCGAACGCGGGTATGGCCATACGCTGGGAAATGCATTGCGACGCGTTCTATTGTCGTCCATGCCTGGTGCTGCCATATCTGAAGTCACGATCGATGGTGCGCTGCATGAATTTTCTACGTTGCCCGGTGTTCGAGAAGATCTGCTGAACATTTGCCTGAATCTGAAAGGCGTTGCAGTGCGGCTAGTAGCGGGCGATGAGAGCACAATGCGGCTGGTAGCCAATGGTCCGGGAGAAGTTACCGCCAACGACTTCATCACGACCCAGGAAGTGGAGATCGCCAATCCCCATCACCACATCTGCACCTTGAACGACGATGGATCCATCCACTTGGAAGCAATCGTATCGCGCGGTCGAGGCTACCAACCTGCCGACCAGCAGTTGGTTGCCGAACATGATCGCGTCATTGGACGATTGCGTCTAGACGCCTCTTACAGTCCGATGCGGAGTGTGGACTACACAGTTGAGAACACTCGAGTCGAGCAGCGCACGGACATGGACAAGTTGATACTCACAATGGAATCAAACGGAACGATTCGACCTGAAGAGGCGGTGCGACGCGCCGCAACCATTCTGACTCAGCAACTCGCGCCCTTTGTCGATCTCAAGCTAATTGAGGAAGTCGAGAAGGAGAAGCAGGCTCACGCAATCGATCCCTTTTTGTTTGAATCCATAGATTTGCTTGACTTGCCTGTACGATCAGCAAACTGCCTGCGCGGCGAGGAGGTCGGCACGGTCGGAGAGCTTGTACAAAAGACAGAGAAGGATCTCTTAGCCACACCGAACTTGGGCAAGAAGTCTCTTACTGAGATCAAGGAAGCGCTGGCAACGCGGAATCTTCGGCTGGGTATGACCATTCCCGGCTGGGAAGAACAGTTCGGCCTCTGATTTCGCAGGCTATTGCAAGGGATAGGATTGGCAGGACACTCAGAACATGCGACACCAAAAAAGCGGCAGACATCTAAATCGCACGGCGTCTCATCGCAAGAGAATGTTCTCCAATATGTGCGCCTCCCTGATTCAGCACGAGGTCATCAAGACGACAGTGCCGAAGGCTAAAGAGCTGCGGCGATTCATTGAGCCACTGATCACGAGAGCAGCCAACGACTCGGTGGCAAACCGACGACATGCCTTTGCGTTCCTGCGAAATAAGCCTGCCGTAGGCAAGCTATTTGATGAGTTGGGACCGAGATACCAAGAACGACCGGGAGGCTATACCCGAATATTGAAGTCGGGATTTCGCAATGGCGACTCGGCCATGGTCTGCTACATCGAACTTGTCGACCGTCCTGGGTTCGAACGCGATGCGGCAGAAGACGAAACTACCTTAGAAGAGTCTGAAGAGGACTAGGCGCGCGGCACTCCGCTCCGCGAAAACCCCACCCCACACCAACTAGCCAGCAGCCGTCTGCAGAGCTTCCTCATCCTTCGATTCATGCAACACGCGTTGCAAATAGCGACCCGTATGCGATTCCTGTAGCTCTGCTACGCTCTCTGGGGTGCCGCTAGCCACGATGCATCCTCCTGCATCACCACCCTCGGGTCCCATGTCGATGATCCAATCTGCCGTCTTTATTACGTCGAGATTGTGTTCAATGACAACCACCGTATTGCCGTTGTCTCGAAGTTGCTGCAGCACGCCAAGCAGCATCTTGATGTCCTGAAAGTGCAATCCGGTCGTGGGTTCGTCGAGGATGTAAAGGTTCTGGCCAGTGTCCCGTTTCGACAGTTCACGGGAGAGCTTGACTCGCTGGGCCTCTCCGCCGGAGAGCGTCGTGGCGCTTTGGCCAAGCCGTATGTAGGACAATCCTACATCCATCAAGGTCTGCAGCTTTTGCTTCAAGGCAGGAATTGCGCTAAAGAAGTCGTAGGCTTCTTCAACCGTCATTTCGAGCACTTCGTGAATGTTCTTGTCCTTGTAGCGCACCTGAAGAGTTTCGCGGTTGTACCTTGTTCCTCGGCACGTGTCGCAAGCGACGTAAACGTCTGGAAGAAAGTGCATTTCCACCTTGATGAGTCCATCGCCGCGACAGGCTTCGCACCTTCCCCCCTTGACATTGAAGCTGAATCGACCTGGCTTGTAGCCACGAATTCGCGCTTCTTGAGTCCTAGCAAATAGATCCCTTATTGGCGTAAAGAGACCTGTATAGGTCGCTGGATTGGATCGCGGAGTGCGCCCAATGGGGCTTTGGTCGATGTCGACAACCTTTTGGAGGTGTTGAAGCCCCGAAATTTGCCTGTGTGCGAACGGAACCTTCGTGGTCGAACCGTTGAGTACGCGAGCGGCCAAGGGATATAGAGTGTAGTTGACCAAAGTAGATTTCCCGGAACCGGAGACTCCTGTTACACATGTGAACAGCCCTATGGGTATGGACACATCCACGTCCTTTAGATTGTTTCCGTTAGCCCCTTCGATGGTGATTTGCTTTGATGGACTGTTGGGCGTACGGCGTCGTGGAGTTTCGATTCTCAATCTACGAGAGAGGTATTGGACCGTTAGTGATCGTTTGTTGTTCATGATTTTTGGCAGCGGCCCTTGGGCAACGATCATGCCTCCATGAACTCCTGGTCCCGGTCCGATGTCGATTACATGGTCGGCAGTGCGAATGGCTTCTTCGTCGTGTTCCACGACAATTACGGTGTTGCCGAGATCCCGCAAGTGGGTCAGTGTCGATAGCAGACGTCCGTTGTCTCGCTGGTGCAATCCAATCGACGGTTCATCGAGTATGTACATTACGCCAACCAGTCCTGCTCCAATTTGACTGGCAAGTCGTATACGTTGTGCTTCGCCACCTGAAAGCGTGCCGGCACTACGGTCCAAGGTGAGATAGTTGAGCCCAACGTTTACAAGAAACCTCAATCTCGCTTGGATTTCCTTGAGGAGCTTTTCCGCGATGATTGCGGCTTTGCCCGTGAGATTCAGCTCATTGAAATGCCCAAGAGCCCCTTCGATTGACATGGCAGTTATGTTGGAAATTGTCGCGTCGCTAATGAACACGTTGCGCGACTCCTCTCTAAGTCGAGATCCGTTGCAATCCTGGCAGTTCTTGTCGCTCATGAAGGCGTGCAACTGTTCTCGAATGTACGCGGAGGACGTCTTGCGATAGCGTCGTTCCATGATCGGAATGATGCCGTTGAACTTGAGCTTGCGCGTAATCTTGTTCTTGCCATAGCGCCACGTGACGGAGATTGGGTCGGGAATGCCATAGAGAACAGCATTCTGGCGCTTCTTCGAGAGTCTCCTGAAGGGTGTACTGACAGAGAAATCCATGTGACTTGCCACTGCCTGCATCATCGTGAATTGCCAGCGCGTTGTCTGGTCCCACCCTGGAATTGCCCCTTCGGCCAGACTCAAGGACTTGTCCGCAACAACGAGATCTGGATCGAATTTGTGCTCAGTCCCCAATCCGTCGCAGGATTGGCAAGCGCCTGCGGGATTGTTGAAGGAGAACATGCGAGGCTCGAGCTCGCTGATGCTGTAGCTGCATTGAGTGCATCCGTATCGCGAAGAAAACGTCATCTCCTCAAAGCCTTCCAGCATTGGCGCAATGACCGCAAGACCTTCCGACAACTGCAGCGCCGTCTCGAAGGATTCCGCCAGACGCTGCTCTATTCCAGGTCGCACAACCAAACGATCGACAACGGCCTCAATCGTGTGCTTCTTGTTCTTGTCCAGTGGCGGCGGATGTTCCAGTTCGGCAACGATTCCGTCGATGCGAGCTCGAATGAATCCGTTGGCTGTCAGGTCAGCAAAGACATGAACATGCTCTCCTTTGCGTTGCACTACAACCGGTGCGAGGAGCATGATGCGACTCTCTTCGGGCAATTGCATGACGGTATCGACCATGTCTGTGACGGTTTGCGCGGCAAGCGGAAGTCCGTGTTGCGGACATCTGGGTTCGCCGACTCGAGCAAACAACAGGCGAAGGTAGTCGTAAATTTCCGTGATCGTTCCTACTGTGGAACGGGGATTTCGGGACGTGGACTTTTGTTCGATGGAAATGGCTGGGGACAATCCCTCAATGTGGTCGACGTCGGGTTTGTCCATCATGGAGAGGAATTGGCGTGCATACGCGGAAAGCGATTCCACGTACCGACGTTGGCCTTCGGCGTACAGTGTGTCAAACGCGAGAGAGGACTTGCCGGAACCTGACAAGCCGGTGATAACAACTAGCTTGTCACGTGGAATATCAAGGTCTACATCCCGGAGGTTGTGAGTCCGTGCGCCTCGAATTGAGATTGACGATGCAGAATTTGTCAAATAGGTGCAGCAGATGCGCGGGGAGAAACTAGTATGTTAGCCGTCACGATTTAGGTTTTCAATTGCAATTGAAACGCATGCGCGCTCTAATTCTCCGATGGAGATTCGCCATAGCGTTCCGCGAGCACATCTCCGAGAGTGGGAATCTCAAGATCCTTTTGAACAATGCATTCTTCTGAATCCAGCAGGTAGCTCTTGGTCCATCCCGCACCGTAACTTTTGGCGACCGGTCCAATTTGTCCTTCTACAAACTCGCCTAGATTCGGCCAATCGATACCATACTCCTCACTAGCGATTTTCCAATTCTCGTAGTCTGCAGGGTCTCTAGAGTTGCCGATGGTCACGACTTCAAACCCATTGCGTCCGTAATGCGATCGAATTTTGCTTAATTTCTCAAATCTCTGTTGCAAGACGGGAGATCCTGCTCTCACACGCCAGAAATAAATCAGCAACGTGTCGTGTTCTTGAATTAGGTCACTTAATACAACTGCGTTTCCGTCCGAGTTGAAGAGAGTGAATGATGGAGCTTTTTGACCTGGAACTAGCTTCTCGTCATTTTCCTCCAATTCAATTCGACTGGACAAGGCTTGTCTTCTGTGTGTTATACGCCGGGCAACGAGGTCCTCATCAAGTCTCGAGCTTAATTGGTCGAGTAGCGCAAGCAATTTCTGGCTCTCTGCCAAGTCGTCCATTAGCACGCCTATTTCTGTCGCTAGCAAGGAGTCAAGTGGATCTATGGAGTTGAACGCAATGTCAGTTAGCGTGTCGGTTCGCAATTCCCACAATTCAGTTCTGATTCTTTCGTGAGCAGGGTCTTCGTCGGTTGGGTCCTGTCCACGAGCAAAGCCGTAGGGTCGTACGGCGAGAAAATCTACGTGTTCACATCCCGCGGCTGGTGCAATAGCTATGTCTGGAGCAGACCAACCCGACGAGTCGTCACTCGACGAGTTACCGCTACTGCTATCGTCTGAAGGACCTGAGCTTATGCCAAGGTTGCGGGTCCTTTCCTGTTGCGTTCGCCATTCCTGTAGAGCCTCAGCAAACTCGTTAAGTTTGGCCAAGTACTCGTAGCTTTGCTGCCAACTCTCTACCAATCTGGCATGTCGGCCGGTACCGGCCGTTGCTAACAACCTAGTAGCAAAAGTTTGTCGTTCTGCAGTCCGTTCCTGTAGTTGTAAGTCAAACCATCCGACGGGCATTGTGGCGATCGCTTGATTGCTCGATCCTGGCGCGGTGACTGTGATATTCGCGTTTGGCTCGATAATTGCGGGAGTATACGCCCATGCAGAGTGAGTTCGTATTGAGACTTCTACAAAGATTGGTTCGTCGATTTCCTTTTCGATGACAAATCGACCATCGTCAAGGGCAACACTCGCAATCGTTTGCCAATATGCATCTCCGCTTTCGCTCCAAGTCAATGTATCTACCGAGACGTTAGCAATTGGAGCGTCTTTGGCAAAATGGCTCAAGTCTCCAGCAATCGAGAACCGCTTGGATTCATCCACAACTAGCGCCGACTTTCCTACTAATGTTAGGTAGCTTGGTCGTGGGATGCGTCTGAAGTTTACGAGCAAGAATTCTATCTCCGAACCGGGATTTATTCTTGCTCTTGCCGCGAAGTGTTCGTGTTCGCCTTGGGAGTGTACGGCGATTTCGACGATTGTGGGTTCATCGATTTGTCCACTAAAGACTATGCCACCATCTCGAAATGGCTTGGATCCGATTTCAACTGACGTTGTCTCGCCGCTATCGGTGTTGGTTTCGGCAGACACTGTGATTGTGGCGGTTGACAAGTCGAGTAGTTGGTCGTCTATGGGGTAATCTGACCACTCGTCCTCCAAATACTTGCCCGTGATGGTGAACGTGTTCGATGGGGAACCGCCACACGCGGTTAGTACAAGCGATATGCATAGGACACCAAGTAGCTCTACCGTTCGAATCAAGCGCATGTTTTGTTTGCTACAACTGCCAGGTTGCATATGTATGCGAGATTTTAATTGGATTCCTCCATTAGGGACATTGGTATCGGCATCTGAATCCAGTTGGAGTCGTAATTAGGAACGCACGTGCACTATTGTTGCTGGTAGGGAGTGTCCAGCCTAGTACTTCCCTTAGTGTTGTGTCCAGTTCCGGGAAATGTCGGTTTCTCGGATTACCGAATGATTCGATTGATTTTAAACCGTTGCACAGTGGATGGCCGATCGTGAAATCGCGACATGTTAGCCCTTGCAGCCATCAGACCGAGCTCCGATTCTTCGTCCTGAATCGACAACCTACTTTTCCGGTCCAGCTAGTTCTCTTCGAAGCTCTTGTAGGTCAGGAATGGCGTTGTTCGCCAACGAATCGCGTATCGCGCGGTTTAGCTCGTGAATCTCGTCCACAAGCGTTGGGTACCATTCAAAGTGGGGCAACAGTTCTCCATTGGGGTCGTAGCAGCACTCCTCAGTGTTGGCCTGTCGACTCGCCAATATCACTAGCTGCTCGTTGAATGCATCGATTCTCTGTTCCAGCGCTTCCAATTGTGGGCTGCCTTGGATTATTCCGTCAATGGTTTGACGGTTCAAAGACTCGAAATTGCGACTGTCGAATGCAGCTGTGACCACGGTTCTAGGTGCAACAAAGTACAACGGGCGTATGGGTATATCGGGAGTCTCCCCTGCACGGATTTTCTCTACTGTACTAAGATGAGCAAGTAGGTTTCGTTCTTCTTCGCCGAGGTAGTAGATCACCATGCTGAACTCCGCGACCAGACTGTCAAAGAACTTCACACGAATGTCCCGCTTTTCGAGTTCGTCCTCGAACTCCGTGAGCTGAAATGCAAGGTACACGCCGACGAATACAATCGCCAATTCGAAAAAATAGCGTGGCACGTTAGTAATGACCCGCCCAGCTACAGTTTTCAGGCTTTCTAAAAATCGGCTAGGTTCTCGAGGTTCTTCGGAACTAGTCATTGCTCTGACTCCATACTGAATGCTGCGTCACGCGTGGCATGCGGGCGAGTAGCGGTCACTATTAGACCAGCGATCACTGCAAATACATACAAGAGATAGTCTAACAGGTACTCAAAATTGGATGCTATCGTCCCGAACCAGACTGCAGTGTTGCCAAAAATACAAAATACTATACATATGTGTATATGAAAATCAATGCATTTTTGATAGAATATGTCTGACTAAACCTAATTGTTAGCAAATGCCACGTAAACCAACTGCCACAGCTGCATCCATGCGGAAGACCCGCGAAGAGCTTGAACGCGATATGAAGGTCTTTCTTGCCAAGGGTGAGAAAATCGTGAAAGTTCCTCCCGGTGCTACCGGTCAAGACGAAAAGAACCGAAGCAAGCATATTGTCATATCTAGAAAACAACAACCTCCTCGAAAGAAACCCAATCCATAGACCGTTCCCATAGGGAGACTGCAGTCGTAACCGAACGAACCCATCACTAGGTCTTGAAGGATAATAGTTGTCGTGAAGTCCGACGTCTAGAAGGACATAGGTAGAGCTGCGAACACCATGCCGCGAGTCACACGACGCACTGCAATTAAGATTTCCTCTGGAGCCCTCTTGGCAGCTGTTACCTATCCATACATGAACCAAGCGCTTGCGAATGAGGAACTTGTGGAATGGGATGACTTCTTGAGTCTCATTCGAGACCTCTCAGGTGAGCAGTTCGAGGAGTCGTGGGATCAAGAAAGCTACACTGCCAAAGTCACTTCGGTGGTCTCCAAGCTGCGCACCGACGACGAGTACATCGAAAAGTACATTGAGTCCTACAGAAATTGGTCGCCGAATTTTCCAGGGATCCGCGATTTGCACAGGGAATCGCAATTCATGGTGTCTCTTCTTGAGTTTGAAAAAGGCGAGAAAATCCCTCTACACGACCATCCCGACATGACGGGGGTGATTCTTTGCACGCAAGGACGAGTGAAGGTGGACCACTACGACAGGCTGCAGGAGGTCAGCGAACGGAAGCGTCCACTCCTACAGGAAGAACGCTCTCTGGAGATGAAACCTGGTGATATCGCCGCATTGACAGTCGATAAGGGCAATATACACGCACTTCATGCGCTCGAATTCACGCGCATGATCGACGTTTTCACGCCTCCCTATAACGCTGATCGGATCAATCGCAGTAGATACTTCAAGATCGACAGCAATCCATATCAAGAACGGCCGGGCGTCTTTGAAGCTGTGGAATCCGTGAGCCCCCGCTTTCCTGATTGAACGCTTAGAGCCTGCCGATCTGGTACGGAAAGTGCGACGCTTGCACTTGACACAGAGCGAGAACTCCGTTTGATGCAAGTTCGTTCGTAGCGGGGCACCTACAATGAGGGAACCGAAACACGATTTGGTCGCCCACGATGTATTACAGTGTAGTCAATAGCCCCGTTGGTGACTTGCTGCTTGCAGGTAGGAACGGCTGTATGCGCCAACTTTCTTTCTTAGTAGGTCGAAAGCTCGAGGACCACATAGGCGAGCTGTGGATCAAGAACGACAATCTATTCTCAAAGATTGCCTCTCAGCTTGAAGAGTATTTTGGTGGAAAGAGGCACGAGTTCGATTGCCCTATCGAATTCGAGGCGTCTTCTAGTGGTTTCTACACGAGTGTGTGGAACGAACTGCGTCAAATTCCGTATGGATCGACGCGAAGTTACAGGGAAGTGGCAGAACGCATTGGTAGGCCTAAAGCCTATCGTGCAGTGGGCCAGGCCAACCACCAAAATCCCATTGCAATCGTGATTCCCTGCCATAGAGTAATTGGGAGCAATGGCACGCTCACGGGTTTTGGGGGAGGTCTCGACACGAAGAAATACCTCCTGGAATTGGAGGAGTCCAACTGTCCGTAACGGACCAGGAACTCGACAGGTCGCGAAACTGCTTCAGAGACAGAAATTGGTAACTGTTCCAACTCCACTAGTAATTCCTTGCACTAAGGAGTAGGACTCATCTTGGATACAACGCTTAGTACCCGGCAGTGGTTGCGTTTTGCAACCTTTACTGCGTTCTACTTTGCCCAAGGAATACCCATTGGCTTGTTTTCCGTTGCCATTCCCGCATTTCTGGCAGCTGACGGTGCTACGGTCAAGGAGTTGGGCATTTACGCCGGCACGATAAGTCTACCGTGGGCATGGAAGTTTCTAGTGGGCCCATTCATGGACAGATTTACGTTCTTGCCTATGGGGTTTCGACGACCTTGGGTGATTCTTGCGCAGACGGGATTGGTTTGCTCCCTAGTCTCCTTGGGACTCTATAGTTTTGGCGGCGATCCGTCCATCTTGGCGCTAACGGTCTTTGGATTTGTCTGCAATGTGTTTTCCGCGTCGCAAGATGTTGCAACTGATGGCATGGCGATAGACATCTTGCACGAGAACGAGAGGGGTCGTGCAAACGCATTCATGGCTTGTGGCCAGACTCTGGGGTTCTCAGCATTTGGAGCATTGAGCGGATTCTTGTTGGTTGCGTTCGATATGAGAACGGTTGCGTTTGTCGCCGCATTGACAATCGCGTTGATCTGGCTATGGGCAGTTGTCGTGCGAGAACGACCTGGGGAGCGCAAACTTCCTTGGACAGAAGGTTCAGCGGCACACGTCGAGCACAGACGGGAAGCCTCGCTGTTCGAGAACCTGTGGGATCTTCTGCGCACCTTTGTTCTGCCCATGAGCTTGGTGCTCGTTGTCATGGAATTCCTTAACCGTGCAAACGACGGAATCGCGATAGCACTGTTTCCCGCCTACGCAACTCAGGTATTGGGATTTGAACCGCAGGTCTACACAGCCTTCGCGTCCGCAGTTGGTATTGTGGCCGCTTTGGTTGGGATTGCATTTGGACCCTTCATTGATCGATTCGGTGCTAAGCGAGTTCTAATACTTGTGCTGTTGCTGGGGGCGGCGCTTCGTTTTTGGGCGTGGATCGGCGTTACCTACTACAACATAGCGACCATGAATTTGGTCTATTTGTACGTTGCGGCATCCATTGTGGGACAGTGGATCTTCGTCGCGACCATAGCGATATTCATGACGATTTGTCTAAAACGAATTTCGGCGACTCAGTTTTCCGTGTATATGTCTCTTGCGAATCTCAGTCGGTCAATTGGATCGTTTTTCTATGGACATTCCTCCGTTCATATGGCCATGCATGACGGTTTCTTGGCAATGGGGATATTGTTACTCTTGAGTGCGGGAGTGACGCTGTTCTTTTTCCCCGATACACACAAGCGACACCTCGAGAGAATTGAGCAGGAACCGGATTACTAGCTTTCGTACATGGCCCGCAATGATCCCCGTTCTGGATGCATGTAGGGTTGAGCGGGGCTGAGCCCGCTCAAGAATTCGCCTAGGCTGCCACATACGGTTCGGACCGGCTTGTAACCTGGCCGCTCCAATTGGATCTCGCCACTGTTGTTGTTAATCGCGAGAAACAAGTCGGATCCAGGTTCAGTGCACGCAAAGAAAATACTCAAAGGCGATTTGCTACGTCGTTGTGCGATCGCGTGTCCGATAAGGTTCTCAAGCAGACGGTCACGGTCGTCGATGTTCCAGAGCAGGATCAGACTAACGTGGCCCTCTTCAGCTTTGGCCTCTAGGCAGCCTGACCAATACGCACCGAAATACTCTTTTACAGACGGGTGTATTTCGCATTCAAAAGCACGCTCGAGGCCCTGAAAGTCATCGGCTCCATGTCGTGCGATGGGGCGCCACGGAACCACAAGCGCTTCGTCGTGTTTTTCAGGGTCTCCCATTTCGCAAGGCGAACGCCAATGTGGATCGTAGAAACTCCACATTGTTGGATAGTCATCGATCGTTCTTTGAACGAATCGATCGAGTTCGACCATGTCAGATTGTTAGGTCTACTCTCGTCGTTCGCGAGTTGGCGAGTTCTGGTGGTTTCGTGAGCTACTCTCACCTCTCCGCCACTCGTGTCGAGCGGAGTCCACCATTTGGTGGCGTTCTTCCGGGGTCAACTGCTCTGCAAGCATAAGAAAGACCCGGTCCGTATTTTCCCGAGCTTCACAATACACCGTTCCGTAACGAGTGGATGACTTGGTGAGCTCTTCGATGTCAAACGGTTCGGCTATAAAGTCTTCGTACCATACAGATTGCGCCTGTCGCAACTTTCTATAGTGTGTACGTAGTTCTCTACGTTCCTGTTCGATGCTGGACATCAGCTCGCTGACCCGATCTTCCGGCAATGTACGGAGCAGTAATCGGGGAAATCCGAAGGTGGGGTCTAGGCTAAAGGCAGGATTCGCGGCTTGCGTTTCGCGGCCAACGATGTAGCCCGCCAAGAGCAGATTCACGAAGACTGAGCCGCAGAGCGCGACGATCCAAAGTTGTCGCTTATTCATTAGAAATTGCCAGTAAGTCGCTGTGGTCGTCGAATTGAGCCGTCGCCAGTTCATGCTCAACAACTAGTGATGAGTCCGTCGCCGCCAATCCGATGACGAATCCCACGAGCAACGGCAGCGCAACAAATGCCGGTTTTAGAATCCACTGTGCAATCGTGCTTGTCCACCAGTTTTCCTTGCTGGATCGCACTGCTGCGAGGATTCTGGTCTCCAAGCCTATTGGATCGCGAACATGCAAAGCTGTCTCCAGCATGCTATGGAGGTCCTGAGTCTCTTGCAGGATATGACGCGCGCGTTCAGAGCCATTCAACAATTGAATGACATGTTTCTTTTCATCATTAGCCGGCCACCTATCAGGATCCGATCCATGGCGGTCCAAATACGACTCAAAAGCTTCAATTTCCATAGTTGCGCTATTTTGGTGATTCAGTCGTGGTGAGTTTGTTGCGAAGCGTTCTACGCGCTCTTGCCAACAGCGATTCGACCGCTTCTACCGAAACGCTTAGGAGACTGGCAGTCTCAGCTTGAGACCAGCCTTGAAGTTGACAGAGAACAAGAGCTGTCCGCTGTCGTTCTGGAAGCTCCTGAACAACCTGTCGCAAAGCGAGAATGAGCTCTTTGTTCTCGTTGGTTTGAGTATCCGGTAGGAGGTCCAAATCAATGCTTCCGTCAAATTCTGCATATTGTTTTCTAAATCGATCAATGCACAGGTTGCGCGTGATTTGATACAGCCACGTGGTGAATTTGACTCGATTAGGTACCCAAGTCTTAGCACGCGACCACACCCGCAGGAACGTATCTTGAACAATCTCCTCCGCTTCTGCGGAACTCTGACACAATCGATATGCATAGGAATGTAGCGGTCTGACGTGCTTACGCATCAGTTGCTCAAAGGCACCGCCATCACGTTGTTGCACTCTTAACATTAGTGCTGCGTCAACATCGCTATCGCTATCTTTCACCGAACATGTCTGTTAGCTGAATAGCTCGGCCATGTCCAAGAAAGCTCCCATTTACCGTCGATTGCGCCAACTGCGCATTCGTGGCCCCCACCTTGACGACGCCACCCATTGAGTAAACCCTGGTACTCGTTGGGCTTTTCGCCAGAAATCTCTATCTACTTCCGATCTGCCGAGTATTCCGTCTGCGTTCTTATCCCATTCGGCAAGTCTATCAACTCTGGCGTTGAACTCTGAGACATCGACGTTTCCATCTTCGTCTGCATCGATAGCTTGAAATGCCAACTCCAAGCTCCGAATTCTTACGCTCCTAGCCCGTTCCTCGTATTCCGTTCTTGACAACAACCCATCGCTATCCCTGTCGCTCGCTGCAAATACATCGATACGAGTCCTCGTGGAAGGAAAGCCGACACGTATTGCGTTCAAGCGACGTCTTGCGTCGTTCCTGTTCAAGTCTTCAGGGTTATTCAACAACTCTTCAAGAGTCACTGAGCCATCGCTGTTGCCATCGAGCAATTCAAATGTCGCTGAGGACAATTCCCGTATGCGATCGATACTTACTCCTTCGACATTTTTCTTCTTTACCGATTCCTGAGAGTCCTCGGCGTTTTCGGATTCGGATTGTTCCTGCGCCAAGACGAAGCAAGCGCAAACACACACGATCGTCGCGGAAATCAGTTTGGGCATTGCTCTCATTGCCATTTCGCATCCATGTCAATATGATTGTCGTACTTCTAGTTACGAGAGACCCTTAACAATCCGTCGAACTTGCGGGTCGCATCGCCCGTCGCCTTGCCACTACCATAGACTGCAGGTTTCTAGGATTTAGTGCAATGAGCGAAACTTCGCAGTTTGGGTTGCTGACCAAGAAGCGATTGCTGCCGCTGTTCGTTACCCAGTTTTTCGGTGCCTTCAACGACAACGTCTTCAAAGCAGCGCTTTCGCTGATTTTCGGATATAGCGGCATCGTAGCTGCACAGCACGAAAACCTCTACATCAATCTTGCGGTTGCATTGTTGATACTTCCTCTCTTTCTGTTCTCAGCGACCGCAGGAACAATTGCCGATCACTACGAAAAATCCAGACTCATACGCATTGTCAAGACTGCGGAAGTGGCCATAGCCTGTCTGATCGCCATCGCCCTGTACTTCCGACAAGTGTGGATGTTGCTTGCAGTTTTGTTTCTGCTTGGTGCGCAATCGGCGTTCTTTAGTCCATTGAAATTCTCCATCCTTCCTCAACACTTGAAAGAGACAGAGCTAATTGGCGGCAATGCGGTTGTGGGAATGGGGACATTCGTAGCCATTCTCATTGGCACGATCGTCGGCGGCATCCTAGGCGGCATGGAAGACCAATCTACAGTGGCCATTGGTCTCTCCGCGCTGGTCATTGCAGCCGCTCTGGTAGGACTGGCCGCGTCGTTTGGCATTCCCCAAGCGCCTTCGATCTACAAAGGCAATCCAGGCTGGAATCCCGTCAAGGAGACCTGGAAACTGCTAAAGATTGCGACTGAGAGGGATGCCGTGTTCAAATCCATTTTGGGAGTTGCTTGGTTTTGGACATTGGGTTCGGTTTACATCACTCAGTTTCCCAAGCTTACCGAAGGTCACTTGCTGGGCGAATCTGCCGTTGTACCCATGCTGCTTGCCATCATCACTATCTCCATAGCGCTGGGATCACTGACTTGCGAGTGGTTATCCGGAAGGAGAATTGAAATTGGTTTGGTACCGGTCGGCGCGTTTGGCGCCAGTATTTTCGGCATCGATTTTTTCTTCGCCGTGGAGTCTATTAACGCGAGCGAGTTGAGGGGAGTAGTTGAATTTCTCCAGGCACAAGGGACTCTTCGAGTTTTGATCGATATGGCCCTAATTGGATTTTTCCTTGGGTTGTACGTCGTGCCGCTGCAAAGCCTCATTCAAGCTCGAACGCCATTGGATAGGCGAGCCCGAGTCATCGCAGCCAACAACATTATCAACTCGCTCTGCATCGTTTTGGGAACCTTGTTGTCAATTGTGTGGCTTACCGTCGTCCATTTCAGCATTCCAACCTTGCTTCTCGTAATGGTCATTGCCAACATTTGTGTTTGCATTTACATCTTTATTCAAGTTCCGGAATTCACATTGCGATTCGTGGTGTGGCTATTGTCGCATTCGCTATACCGCATCCGCCACACAGGAATCGACAATGTTCCGGATCGAGGAGCAGCGCTGATTGTGTGCAATCACGTGAGCTACCTAGATGCGTTGGTGCTGGCTGGCGCCGTGCGTCGTCCCATCAGATTCATAATGGCTAAGGACATCTACGATACGCCGGTTTTGAACTACCTATTCAAGACAGCAAAGACAATACCGATCTATCCAAAATCGAAGGATCCGGAAGCCTATGAACGTGCTTTTGACCACATACAGGACGCTCTGGAAGACGGAGATCTACTGTGCATCTTCCCGGAGGGAAATCTGACCAAGGATGGCGAAATAGCGGAGTTTCGCTCTGGGGTGCTGAAAATTCTCGAAAACACCCCAGTACCCGTGATTCCGTCTGCATTGAAGGGGATGTGGGGATCTTGCTTCACGCATAGTGGCAAGGGATTGTGGAAGGGGTCGATGCGTCTCTGGTCCAAGATTGATGTTGTAATTGACGAAGCAACTGCACCAGACGGATTGTCCGCGGATGGTTTGCGAAGTTCCGTCGCGACGTTGCGTGGAGCAGTTCAGTGATGCGAAGCCTCAGACGGTTCGACAATAGCTCTTGGTATTGAATTGCTCCCGAACGCTCTCTATTCAAGGCTAGTAGGAATCTACTGTGTCGGCTGAGCACTTGAATGAAGAGCGGCCTACTCATCCCCGCGGCTATCGAGTTTTCCGCCCGCGATGGGAGGAACGGCCGACCAATCTTCTCTCTTGTCAATTTGAGAAGGAAGTGGAACTAGACTGGGTTCGAGTTGCCAAGCACAAGAATGTGGTTGTTGCGGCCTACAAGATCGCAATGCTGAACTCCAATGTCTACAAGATCTCGTCACTCGCCGTTGACGAGGAATATCGCGGCTGCGGACTGGGAAGCTGGTTGCTGTTGCATGCGCTTGGTCTCATCGAGTCCAAAGGTGGCCAAACAGTCCACGCAAATTGGGGCTGCAGGTCTTCTCTACTTCAACGGATTGGATTCGAACAGGTGCAAGGCTCCGAATATCGACTGAAACTTGAAAGAGAATAAATCCTATGGCTCAGGAAGCTGTTGATGTCAGAAACCTGCCAATGATTCCGGATGCACGAATCGCTATTCTGCGTTCGAAGTGGTATTCCGACATTGTTGGGTCAATGCACTCAAAGTGCGAGCAACTACTCATCAAGCGTGGCGCCGTTGTTGAAACTCACGTTCTTCCCGGAACGTTGGAGTTTCCCTATGCGGCCCAGATGCTGGCTGAAAACGACTTTGACTTAGAAGCAATCATTTGCTTGAGTGTTGTAGTGAAGGGAGAGACACACCACTTCGACATGATCATCGACTCCTGTATACAGGGCTTGACGCGAGTGGCACGCGACTCCCTAATAGTTGTCATTAATGAAATTCTGCCCGTGGTAGATATTGAACACGCGAGGGCACGAGCCGCCGACGACGAGTTCAACAAAGGAATTGAAGCTGCAGCAGCGGCGATAGAGATGGTTGATTGGACTCGTCGATACGCCCCTGGAATCAGCGACGATACGGTGGAATTCCACTAACTTCTGCTCTGCAAATCTCTTTGCGACAGTACCACTGTCGGATTAGGCAACCATGAAAGACCAGCTACTGCCGCTGCCGCAATCATTCGAGTACCTAGATGCACGCGTGGTCATCGACAAATCGGCTTGTGACATAGGCGAATGCCACTCGGACCGTGTAAGAGGAATGATCCCTGATCTGGGGCTCGGAGGGATGAGATTTTCATGCTCCATAGATAGATTAGAGTCGGACTATCCCTCGATCGAAGACGATTTTGGTTACGAGCTCGCAATCACCGCTCCGGCGATTCAATTGTCCGCTCGGTCAGAGGCGGGCGCGTTGGCGGGATGTAGCACGTTGGCACAGCTGGCCGCTCAAGGATCGCTGCCCAACTGCAGGATTTACGACGAACCTCAATACTCGTGGCGAGGACTCTTGATAGATGTAAGCAGGCATTTCATAAAGACCGAAACTCTCCGTTCGGTGATTGACCTCTTGCACCACTTCAAAATGAACGTATTGCACCTCCATTTAACCGACGACCAAGCGTTTCGATTCCCTTCCGCAGCGTATCCAAAATTGACGTCGCCCGACTACTACTCAAAAGCGGACCTCCGATCCTTAGTCGAATATGCCGCTGATCGTGCCGTTCGCATAGTTCCCGAAATCGACATGCCTGGACACGTCTCTAGCTGGTTGGTTGCATATCCCGAATGGGGAACCGAGACGGTTGCTGTCGATTCACTGACAAGCTATGGACCGCATCTGGCCTGTCTGGACCCATCCAATGAAGAAGCTGTTCAAGCGGCGCTGACCATACTTGAAGAAGTCATTGAAGTTTTTCCTGACAAATACGTGCACATAGGAGGCGACGAAGTTGATCCGACCTGGTGGAGCAATTCGCCGTCTGTAAAGCAGTGGGCTCAAAGGAGAGGACTTGAAACGGTTCAGGACATTCAAGCAGACTTTACGCAGCAGATGGTCCGGGAATTGGAAGACCGAGGGCGTCGCGTCGTTGTTTGGGACGAAGCTTTGCACACGTCGTTGCCTGCATCCGTGCTTGTCCAGGCCTGGCGCGGCATGCAAGCACGCGATGTCTCGATTGAAAGCGGTTTTCAAACGCTTGTTTCGGCTCCGTATTACTTGGATTTGAACTATCCAGTGGACGAACACTATGCATACTCGCCGTCTATGCTTGAAAGCGATTGGCAGGCACAGTACGCATGCACGCTCGCTAGACCGGAATTCGAGCATGTGAAGGATGGCTTGAAATGGCATCAGTCATTTGGCAAGTTCCCTTCAATGATGCGAAGGGACGGGGGCTCGGTAGTTGGTGGCGAAGCCTGCATGTGGACCGAACTTGTTTCGGACGACTTGCTGCTCAAGCGCATATGGACGCGTCTGCCTGCTATTGCCGAGAGATTCTGGGGAGCTTCGGCCGCACGTAATATTGATGAAATCTACGATCGCCTTGAAGCATCCTTAGAACGACTGACGACGTTGGCATTGCCTGATGTATTGTCGAGTCCGCCCGTCCATGAGTGCAGCGAGTTGTCGCCGTTGTTTGAAATGCTCGAACCCGTCAAGTGGTATGCGCGAACGCTTGCTGCAGCAGGCACAGATTCTCGCGTTCGTGACGAAGAGGTTGAGTCGAGAGACAGACCTTACAACGCAACGACGCCGCTAAACCGTGTTGTTGACAGATTGCCACCCGAGAGTCTGGCTGTCCGAAAGTGCCGTGAGGATCTATTGGGCGGTCGCCAAATGATCAAATGGATTGAAGGTTGGCGCCAGCAACGAAAGATTTTCGCAACGGCATGCCTCGAGTCTCCTGAACTTGCAGAGCTAGAAGGGGCCTCTAAAGCTCTATGTAAGTTGGCAGAGGTAGCCGAAGGAAGTTCACCAGCCGACAAACGCTTGGCTGGGCCATTCGGCGAATACATGCTGCCGATCGCATTTGCCTTTTGTTCTAGCCATGATCCCTGAGGATGTGCTTGCTCGGTGGGCACTGAGCGGCCCGATTTCTCGAATCGACACTGGCCGCATAAATGACACCTATCTGGTCGATCAAAGCTATGTGGTCCAACGAGTCAACAAAAACGTCTTTCGCGACCCCGCTGCACTAATCAGCAACTATCGTGCCGTATATGACAGCGTGTTTGACCTGGTCGCACCTCTGGTTCCAACCATAGACGGGGCTGATTATGTCTTGGATGAGAGCGGACATACATGGCGTGCTTTCGTGCACTTCGAGTCCCGCAACTTTCGTCAGTTGCCGGACTCGCTATGTCGCGTCGCTGGCGAAGCTTATGGACTATTTCTCGATAGAGTGGCGCATTGCCAGAGAGAAATTCAGCCGTCAATAGAAGGATTTCATCAACTGGAATACTACTTGGATCAGTTGAATCATGCAGCATCGTCCAATGCGAGTGGGGAGGAATTCGACTTACTCGAAGAGTTAATGGAGAACCGTGTTGCCTTTGACCCGAACCGGCAGGTCATTCATGGCGATTGCAAAGTTTCGAACTTGCTGTTTCATCCCACTGCACCAAAAGCAGTGCGGATAGTGGACTTGGACACGGTGATGGTGGGACATCCTGCTTGGGATTTTGGAGACTTGGTTCGTTCACTTACATCAGGTATTGACACGGATTCCGTTGTTGGTGCCCAAATGCTTGATCGTGTGAAAGACCTGTGCATAGGATTCTTTAGTCACTTCAAAGTGCAAAGCATGGTTGCGGTTCGCGTATTCGCCGGTTCGCCATCGCACATGGCATTAATGCTTGGGGTTCGCTACCTCACCGACCACATCTCGGGAAACAGATATTTCAAGGTGGATGCCCCCGACGACAATCTCGCCCGTGCGCGCCGGCAATTCGAAATCTCGAAACGTCTCAAGTCCATGCAACCCAATCTAGAAGACTTCATTGCGGCAATCAAACCCAGTTAGACGGTACAGGACATGGGGATTCCATGGACGAGGCACGATTCAATTGCGGATGGGGTTTCTCGGCGCACTACGGTTGAATGAATCCAATCTGCTGCGACTGAATCAGACCATCGGGACGCCCGAACCACTGCCATCCCGAAATCGCACCCCATGTGCCCAAGCGCAGTTCATGGGTCAAGACAACGCCTTCAATTTTGGGAATGTCTTCAACGGCGATCGTAGACTCGTCGAACCCTGAGAACTTGACAAACTTGAGCTCTCTGCCAAGACCCCATGCCACCTGCTGGCGCGGAATTTCACGATAGATTTTGTCGAACAGCTGCCTAACTTCCTGAAAATTTGCAAAGTAGTAGTCGCCAGAGGACCTGGCTGTCATATCGGCTTTTGCATTGATTACCACATCTAGGTCATGATCGATGTACTTGAAATGCAGCTGAGCCTTCTTGGGGAATTCGACTTCGTGGCCTGGCACGGCAAGTTCAATATGAAAAATCGCAAGCAACCCAGTTTTCACGTCCCCAGGTTTGTCGGTGTCGAATCCAGACTTCTCAAGATCGTCGAATACCACGGCCAGAGGCACACCCTCTAAGAAATTCACATGGCCGGGAAGGAAATCATTGAGGGGATCTGCTAATCCTGATGTTCTGCTCAATGTCTTTGCTATTAGCTGATCGTCTTTAGCTAGTGCTGAGACAACGGGGTATCGCTCCTCCGAATTGGCGAAGTGATTGCCAATGAACTCGGGAAAGAAGCCTGCTTGCACGAACTTCGGTTTTGAAATCATCACCCATTCCCCTTCGACTTCTTGGGGTTGAGGGAATTTTGGAGCTGGTCTTGGAAGATCCCTTATGGACTCCTCGCTTTTTTCGAAACTAACTGTGCTGAATTGTCCGCGAACTGAATAGGAAAGCAGTAAAAGCACGATAGTTAGTACGACTATTGATGGGACTGCTTTGCGTGGCGAGAATTTCATTTGAGATGTCCTGGTGTCGTCCGGTCCTCAGTAGACATTAGGCAACATGCATTGTTGCTCTGCTTTTGAACGGACTCCTATCGGTGAGAGCTTTTGGGTCGTGAATTCAACGGAATGGAGCGGGTACCTGAAAGGAATCTACAAACTCGCCTAGTCTAAGCTCGACAATTGGTCTCTCCTTTCGCATTCAAGCCCCAAACGAGCAAGGATCGCACTCGAGTCGCGTAGCCCAGTAGTCGGCGTCAAAGGATTGGTCGCCAATGAGTTTGCGCCAGAACCGGATTCGCTGAATGTACTCTATTCGACCGGTATCGTTCTCGAACCAAGGCAAAGGTCTTGTAAGAATGGAGGCAACGGATTCGGGATCGGGCCTCTCCTTCACGAAGAAAATCGGTCTTTGTTGAGACTCTTGGCCAAGCAAATCGGTTGTGTCCCATAGTCGAACCTGTGGCTCGGTTGGATTCAGGCGTAGCTTGTAGAGAAAACGGGTGAGATTCGTGCGATTTACCTCGCCTCCGTGCCAAATCCCGTGGTGCATGACAAATACAGTGCCAGCGGGGCAGGAAATATGCCGTTGGCCCAACATATTTTGGTATCGAGCGACAGATGATTCACTAACAATACGCAAATGGGTTCCTGGAACAAACCGAGTACCACCCATTTCCTGGGTTACTTCATGGGGAAAATAGAAAAGTTGGATGTCGAACGTGAAGACTCGAGGATCGATTGTGGAATCTTGATGGAGGTGCTGCGAAACCTGCGGGTTGTTCCCGTACGCGCGCGGACCATTTGCGACATGTACAAAATGGTGGTCCAGAAGGCAGTTTGAGCCGACCAAGCTCTCAATTGCGCCTTGAATCTTTGGCAGGCGAACAATGTCTCCAAGTACAGTTCCGACTCCGAGCGCATCGTAGAGCGGCGTTCCCGCTGGCACGGCGGGAATGTCGCTTTCGGCGATCAACCGGCCCAAATGGGAGAGTTTCGCCAAGTTCTCGGGAGACCCATCCTCGCGTCGGTCTCCAGCGTTCATTGCGTCGATGAACCTTCGATTTAGGGATTCAGGTACAACCGATGTGAGCTCGATGTAGCCGTTTGCGGCAAAGAACGCGGCTTGGGTTGTAGTCAACCGAATTGAGTCAGTCACAATCCACCATCTTTTCGAAGAAAAACTCGTATTTCAAATGACCCAGTCGAAACTCGTCGCCTTGGTTGCGATCTACAAGTTGCGATGCCTGGAACAGTCTCCAACCATCCTTGAGTGCTTCCAATCCGTTGGGATAGGGCGGTTCGTCGGCATCTCCTGGCATATATCGCTTTTGGCTTGTACCGTCGTACATGGACCAGCCTACAGTTCGCGCATCTAGCGAGGAGTTGGCGAGGTAGAGCACCATTACTTGTTGTCGCAGATTCCGGGTGGACATATCTCAGTTCAACGGTGCTACCATTCTCACGATGAAGAGAATCATTCTAGTCGTGGCTGTTGTTGGCGGTCTCATTCTGCCAAACGCTTGCGCTACTACGGAATTTCAGGGCATTTCGTTGGTAGCGAGCGGAGACTTGACATTCCCAGAAGCAGCCAAAAGCGCGGGAATTACATACGGCGTGGTCATCGTTCAGTACGACGTACGAACTGACGGTACGGTGGCAAACGCTGAAGTTGTAAGCTCCGACCCACCGGGGTATTTTGAAGAGGAAGCACTTCGGTTCGTTCGCGCCTGGCGATTTCGACCTGCTCACGAGAACGGACAGCCTATAGAGCTCCAGAACGTCGAAAGTAGCATCGGGTTCGAGCTCGATGAAGACGATCAATCGCAGTAAGTCTTCGCACACACCCTACTTTGAAGCCGTCTCCAAACCTGTTGCAATGTCGGTCATATCGGAATTGCACTGCCTCCAGGTCCAGTGAAACCAAGTGAGTGTTATGAATGCCACGAGTGGACCAATCAGCATTCTGAAAATGACCGCGATATAGAAGAGAGGCTCTGCTCCGTCTTGCATTGCTGAAAACAATCTAAACGAAGTAATGCCGAGGTAGCCTAAAGAGAAGACGACCACTAACCAGAAGATCACACGAGCGTAGACCGCAAAAGTAAAGGAGCCTTGTACTTGCGTGTTCCCGTCAACTTCACTGATTTTTACATACAGTATTGGTTTGCCAATGTGCAGGAATGGAACTCGCAACCTAAACAGCACCGCTGTGTTTTTGAAAACAAAGGCAACGATGCCGTTGGTTTTCCTAAAGACGGCGCGTATGAACGAAAGTTTCTTGAGTTCCTTTAAGAGGCTCCGAGAATCCTTCTTCGTGGAATATTGGAATTTGACCCCTCGGAAGGCGAACTTTAGCGTGTTGAATAGCATGAATTTGTTGGTCGCTAGTTGTTCAGTTCTAGAAGCTGCGGTTGTTCAGCTTGAAAATTGGTTACTGACTCCATAGCCTTTGACACTCTCAGAAGGAAGTGGTCTTGGCGGATGGGGGCGATTACTTGAATGCCTACGGGCAGTCCGGAATGGAATCCTGCAGGGAGAGAAAGGGTCGGAAGGCCAGTGATCGATATGAGGCTGCAAGACTCCATCCATTCAATGTAGTTGGACATTTGTCGACCTTCGATCTCCCGTACCCAGTCGACCTCCACTGGAAACGGCATAACTTGCGTTGTAGGTCCAATCCAGACATCGTAGTTAAGGAAGAACTCAATAATCTGGTTTACCAAATTGGACCGTGCGGCCATTGCCCACTCCAAGTCCTCGAGCTGCAACGCATTTCCAGCATCAATGTTCCACCGTATGGTTTGCTTCAGTTCTTTGAATTCGTTTGCGCTAAAGTTGAAAAACCGTTTGCGAAATCCAATACCTCTCAAAATGTGGAAGATTCTTCGGCCGTCGGCGAGGTTCGGCGTGTCAACACATACGTGGGCACCTTCACGTTCCAGAATAGCAGCAAACGATGAAATAGCCTCTCGCACGGGCTTTTCAACCGGAAGCAACCCAAAGTCCTCAGAGAAGGCGACCTTAAGCCCTTTGAGGCTAACAGGCGGCAGTTCCTTGAATTCTGAACCTGGCGTATCGAGTGCCCTGGGTGCTCTTGAGTCGGGACCGGCCAAAACGGAGAATAGGAGCGCAACATCGTCAACTGTGCGCGCCATGGGACCCAATTGGGACAAGTCTGTCCATGGATCGGCATGCGGACCTTGCGGTACCCTGCCCGCAGATGGCCGAAATCCAACAACATTGCAAAATGCAGCAGGATTGCGAAGTGATCCACCGGTATCGCTCCCATCCGCGATAGGTATTATCCTGGAAGCGAGTGCGGCGGCTGCTCCACCGCTGCTTCCTCCTACAGTTCGCGTTAGGTCGTAGGGATTCCTAGTCGCCCCAAAGACCCGATTGAATGTGTGCGATCCTGCGCCAAACTCGGGCACATTGGTCTTGCCCACCATTACTGCCCCTGCGTTTCTCATGCGAGAGACAATCCAAGCATCATGTTTTGGAAGAAAGTTGGCCAACGGGGGGAACCCATAGGTTGTTCGAATATTCTTGGTGGAAAGGAGATCTTTGTGAGCGACAGGAAGGCCAAACAGTGCTTTGTCTAATTTACTCTTCGAATCGAGTTCAATTGCCGTTTGCAGAGCTGATTCAAACGTAGTGGTTACGATCGCGTTGATCTTGGGGTTTAGGCGTTCGATTTGCGCGACATGTGCTTCGAGTAGCTCGCGGCAAGACAACTCCCGTTTTCGCAAGAGCACTAGCATTTCGCTAGCGGAAAGCCGGCAAAGATCGTTCAAAATATTAAGTCTTACTCGCCGTTGATAGTGGGAGGAATTACTTGATCAGCGTGACAATGATAGACGTGGATACTTACCGAGTAGACATTGAAGGCTCTTTGGCAACAACCGCTGAGGTCCGTATGACTAACGAATGCTATCTCATGCTCTCAGGAGGGCGTTTCACTCACGAATGGACTATCGTCCAAGTTTGTAGAGAGCTTATTTCTGCCGACACATTTGATTGGACGCAATCGAAATTTAGCATTGACGCGCTGACTGAAACCCATCCCAATGTGATTCGAAATGCAAAGGCGCTCCTTTTGGACTCGAGCTGAGATACGGCGAGGTCAATTGTTCGGGTCGAATTGATTCCAGTGGGAGATACCGTCTATTGGATTGCGCAATGCGCGCTTGAATGATGTTCCGATGGTCCAGGCGACCGGTAGTAGAGCCACTTGTGTCAGATTTGCGGGTATGTTTAGCAGACGAGCCGCTTCATTTTCGGATCCCAAATGCAAAGTAGTCAGGCACGAACCAAGCCCACGGGCTCGCAGCGCAAGCTGGAAGCTCCAAACCGCCGGATAGATAGATGCATAGAATCCGGCGCCAAATCCTCCATTCTGGACACGACCAAGAATGCAGGGGATGACGTGAATAGGCACTTCATGCAAATGATCCATTAGATAGAGAGCCGACTCGAACACTCTCTTTGTTTGACCCTCGGGGACATTGGAAACTGTTGAACTTAGGTAGGGTTCGGCGTTTTTTCGGTAGAGTTCGGCAAGTTTGCTTCGAACAGCCGCGTCGTCGACGATTACCCATCGCCACGTTTGAGAATTGGATCCAGTTGGAGCTTGAATTGCCAAATTGAGGCATTCATTGATCACCTTTCGAGGAACAATTCGGTTTAGGTCGAGTCGTTTTCGCACACTGCGCGTTGTTCCAAGCAGCTCGTCGCACATGCCTACATCAAGTTTCATTCGCAACCTCCCTTCTTCAATTTGGAGCTTTCATTTCCCGGAGTGATTCTAATCGGGCCGGACAATTCAAGAAACTTGCGACCGATGGCAAGCACCCAAGCGCACTCAGTTAAGCGCTATCGCGACAAAAACCAAATTGACTTCTGCCGAGGAAATAAGTTTTTTCTAACAAGCTTTTGGAAATTTCTGGACTCTTGAATTTTGTTTTGGACGTTACACGGTCCAATAGATGTAAAGGCGATTGTATGTAAGGTGCCGAGAATGTGATTGCTAAGCACCAATCTGGACTAACAGGACGAATTCAAAAATTCATTCGAATGTTCAATGACAGTTTGCATTTGTAATGAGATGACTCAGAATTCCATTTATATTGTTACTAACAAGAAACCTACTAAGTTGAAACCAAGAATTTGTAGGTTTTTTGTTTCATTTGATAATATATGAATGGAATATGTGCTATTCAACGTCAGTCGAATCAGAATTGGTCCATTGACGTGCAAGAGTCCGATTGGCGCACGGATCCAACAATGCAGGAAATAAAGGGAAGGAACACCTATGGATTTTGCAGAATATATTGCAAATGAGCGCATGCGAATTAGTGCGAAGAAACGCGAGATTGAAAAGCAAATCGCCCAACTTCATGCGCAAGACGCCGAACTCGATGGAGAGTTGGTGGCAATTCAAGCATACGAAAATGCTAAACGTGGAAAGCGGAAGATTGGCGAAATGAGGCGCGAGGGAGTCATCGACGCCGTTCGTTCGACTCCGGGGATTCAACGTGCCGGAATTTGTGATCGGCTAGGTGCGCGTACTGACAGTCAGAAGCAAGCGATTAGTGGTACCTTGACGGCTCTCATCAAGGAAGGAGTGATTCGTCGGGAAGGAACTCGATCTTACTACATCAACTAACAACTTCCCCACGATTTCCAATATTTGTTGTCGATAGTTTCCCAATTTGGGAACTAGCACAACTTAAGCAAGAGGCTTGTATGCCAGTATCGAGGCATACAAGCCTCTGTAACAATTGACTTGGAAGAATTGCGCAAGAAGGTCTAGCTATTGCTTATCGTCTTGTTTTCTTTTTGTATTTCGTTTTCTCGGACGGCTGTTGCCATTCGTGCCACGAACGATCTTCCCTCGACGAGTACGAATATCTCCTTTTCCCAAGATTCCCTCTCCTATGGTGGATTGACTGTCAGTGCTTGAATTTAGAGTCCCCAGCACTCCAAATCGTCAGGGAAGATTATAGTTCCATCGTAATCTTTCTCTACTTCGTCGCGAGTCCTCGATTCACGTCCAAAAGTCCGCCATCCCCTGCCTCCCAATACGATGAATCTTGCATCAGCTGCGGCAGAGATCTTTCCAATTTCTCTAGGAAGTAAGAACCTGTCCGTCGGAGGCCCCACGACGCCCACCGGCAAAGTATGCGAATAGACGATTACGTCGGCGTCCGATGCAAACTCGGCAAGTACTCCCTTGCGATTGCTAAGGCTCAGTGCAAAGACCAATGAACTGTCGCCTATGTCAATACGCCAGGCGAGTGTTGGTGTAGCCCCATGGTGGACGGGTATTGCAGAAAGGATGAATTCATCTGTGCCGAATTCCGCCCATCTCTTGTAGCCTTTGGCCATAACGTCTCTTGTTCGCAACTGGTAGCCGTTTGGACTTCGGATGGACATTAACGGCGCAAGAGAGGGAAAGGGACCCTCCTCACTGGTCAGACGCGAGAGGAAATCGGTAGTGGATAGATGGTCTTCGTCACCCGTTGGACCCAGGATGGTGAGAGGATCTTCACGATAGGCACGTCTAGATCCCACAAGCAAGGCAGGTAAGTCGGAAGTTTGCGTGACTGAAGTCTGCGTTAGGACTATTGCCTCTAGATCTTTGAAGTCCGCATTGCTTTGATCAAATCGAACTGCGGTACCTGACCCAGCATTGACAAGCAGGATTGCTCTTTGATCCACCCAGACCAAATAGCTTTCCGCTCCCCGGTCGTTGTGTAGGTCTAGATCGCCCGATCCCAATATTTGCACCCAGATTCCTTCTTCGCCACAATAGTTTTGACTGGCCAGCTGCGCAGCGATTGGAACAGAAATCGCTAGGATCAGTGCGCAAATAAAGGCGCGGGATTGTCGTAGCGAGCTAGAAATCACGAATTGACTCCAAGAGTTGAAGACATTGGGCTTCATCGGGCATTCGCCAATCACCTCGAGGGGATAGATTAACTGTACCTACTTTTGGTCCTGCGGGAAGAACAGTTCGTTTGAATTGATTCTTGCAGAATCGTTCCCAGAAGATCGCTAAGAATTTTTTGATTTCGTTGTCTTGATATTTCTCCAGAAAAGCAATTCTGGCGATTGCATAAAGCTTTTGTAGTCCAGCTCCTGTTCGCAAATAGTGGTACAGAAAGAAGTCATGCACTTCGTACGGACCCAGAATTTCCTCAGTCCGTTGCTGAATTTCGCCAGGAAGAGACGGAACTAACTCTGGGGAAATTGGTGTCTTGACAATTCGATGCAAGACCTTGGCAAGCGCACTAGGAGCTCGTCTCTCGGCGTACCACTTGACTACGTGGGCCACAAGTGTCTTGGGTACGCTGACATTTACGTTGTATGAACTCATATGGTCGCCGTTGAAGGTGCACCAGCCCAAAGCCAATTCCGATAGATCACCTGTGCCAACTACGATTCCGTCGTGCATGTTTGCCAAATCGAAAAGAATTTTGGTGCGCTCGCGAGCTTGCGCATTTTCTAATGTCAGGTCAACTCCGCCGTCGTGCTCCAACAATCCCAGATGGTTATCGACCGAATGTCGAATGTCCAACTCCACGAGTTTCGTTCCTGTAGCTGAAGCCAAAAGGTGCACAGATTCCAATGTGTGTTCAGAAGTCCCAGGGCCTGGCATAGTGACAGGAATGAGACTGTCAGTGCTCCCGCCCAGTCGCTGCAAGGCGTCGAGACAAACGAGAAAGGCAAGTGTAGAGTCCAATCCGCCAGAAAGACCGAGTACAAGCGACTTAGCATTGGCCGAGACGAGCCTCCGCAACAATCCCGAACTCTGGATTTGCAGCACCTCTGCTGTTCGCGATGACAACTCCGCGCCCTCACTGGGGACAAAAGGCTGTGAGGGATAGGTCCGAGTTGTCGTCGGCAGAGGTGCTTGTATGCAACACGGAACGACCGTCAGATTTGATGCCGCAGTCGCCATCCTATAGGTGGATGTACGACGACGTTCATAGCGTAGTTTGTCGACATCGACATCCACGACCAACGTCGTTTCGTTGATGCAGAATCGTTCGGATTCGCCGAGAACCATGCCATTTTCGCAAGCCAAGAGATGGCCGCTGAACACTGTGTCCTTAGTGGATTCGTATATGCCGCAACTTGCGTACAGATAGGCACAAATGCACTTGGCGCTTTGATTTGAGACGAGGGCTCTGCGATAGTCGGCTTTTGCCACCAACTCGTTGCTTGCCGAAAGGTTAAGCACTAGCAACGCGCCATTCAAGCAGTGTTCTATGGAAGGCGAGTTAGGTATCCACAGATCCTCACAAATTTCGATGGCAAAAGTAGAACCACTCACTTGAAATCCCTGATCGCGGCTCAATCGGAAGCTGTGTTCCCCGATGTCCACGTCTTCCAGAACTCCGTTTCCCGTGTCAAACCAGCGATGTTCGTAGAACTCGTTGTGGTTGGGTATTGCACATTTTGGAACGGCACCGATGATCGTTCCATTTGCGCAAACTACGCCGCAGTTGTACATTTTTCCGTTGGGGAAATGGATGGGTGCCCCAACCACAAGCGCCGTTTCCTCGGTGCGTTTTGCAAGCCAATCCAGCGCTTCGTAGCATTCGTCAAGCAAGTTGTCGCTGTAGAAAAGATCTTCGCAGCTATATCCAGTGATGGAGAGCTCAGGAGTAAGTACTATGCTGCATCCTGCCTCCCTTAGACTCTCGTACAGGTCTCCGATCCTAGTGGCATTCTGCATTGGGCTCGCCAACTCAACAATTGGCGCGGCGGCCGCAATTCGAATGAATCCAAATTCCTGATAGTTCATGGGGCAAGTCTATATCACCGAGTAAAATCCAAGCCCCAAACCAAGCCGCAACCGTTCAAGTTAGGAGGACTATTGAATTTCGAGTTTTCGCAGGAACAAAATCTGTTGCGGGAACAGGCGAGAGGATTTCTCGATGAAAATTGCCCTCCGTCGTCCGTCCGCAAGATTTTGGAGGGAACGGATTCGTTTGACGAAGTCCTTTGGAAAAGGATCGCAGAGTTGGGCTGGCTGTCGACGGTAATTCCCCAAGATCACGGCGGTTTGGGGATGTCCTATTACGAGCTTTCGGTCATTGCCGAGGAATTGGGTCGTGCACTTGCGCCAGTTCCCTTCTCGAGTTCGGTGTACCTTGCAACGGAGGCATTGCTTTTGGCTGGATCGACTGCTCAACGACAGAAATGGTTGCCCCGCCTAGCTAGCGGAGAGTCCATTGGTACATTTGCACTGTCAGAGCAAGCAGGTCGACCCACACCCAGCGCTCTAAAAACGTCTTTTGACGGTAACTCCATCACTGGGACAAAGATCGCGGTTCCAGATGGAGACATCGCCGATTTCGCTGTTGTAGTCGCCCGAAGCGAGGTTGGGGATGGCGCCACCGTTTGCCTTGTGGAGCTTGACGACGTCGCTACGCGTCGCGTTGATGTCATTGACCCTTCACGATCTCATGCAGAGTTAACCCTGGAAGGCAGCCAAGCCGAACTATTGGGGAGCGAAGGAACTGGATGGTCCTTGGTCAATCAACTGTTCGACCGAGCCGCTGTGCTCTTTGCGTGGGAGCAGGTCGGAGGGTGCCAAGCTGCGTTGGACCAGGCAAAGGATTATGCTTTGAATCGATATGCTTTTGGTCGACCCATAGGGGGTTTCCAAGCCATCAAGCATAAGTTGGCGAATGTCTATGTGAAGAACACTCTGGCTCGGTCGAATTGCTACTACGGCGCATGGGCATTGGCTGGATCTGAGGCGGAATTGCCGCTGGCTGCTGCCACTGCACGAGTAAGTGCCACACAAGCCTTCTACTTTGCCTCCAAGGAGAACATTCAGACCCATGGCGGAATGGGGTTCACGTGGGAATTCGATTGTCAGCTCTACTATCGTCGCGCAAAGTTGCTATCCGTTGGAATTGGTAGTGAAATGTGGTGGCAAGACAGATTAGTAGCGGCCTACGAGCAAAGCAATCGCTTGGCGTCAGCATAGGAGATATTTGGAATGGACTTCAACGATACGTCACAGGAAGCCGAGTTTCGCGCAGAAGTTGCCGAGTGGCTGCAACAAAACGTACCAACTCGAGAAGAGCTTTCCGGTCTCGGAGAGATACAACAGAGCAAGCTCTGGCAAAAGCGCAAGTTCGATGCGGGGTGGGCATGCCTACGGTGGCCCAAGGAATACGGAGGCCGCGGTGCAACAGCCATCCAGAGCGTCATTTGGAATCAAGAGGAATCGAAGCACCCTGTTCCCACCGGGATATTTCAGATTGGTCAGGGCATGGCAGCTCCCACCATGATGAGCTGGGCATCGGAAGAGCAAAAGCGGTTCCACTTGCCTCCGTTAGCATCAGGTGAGCACATTTGGTGCCAGCTGTTCAGTGAACCTTCCGCAGGATCCGATTTAGCAGGAATTCGTACTCGTGCAGAACGCGATGGAAACGATTGGATTATCAACGGCCAAAAAATCTGGACGTCCGGAGCCCATTACAGCGACTATGGCATTTTGGTGGTTCGCACAGATCCGACAGTACCGAAGCACAAGGGATTGACTTACTTCTTCTTGGATATGAAATCACCAGGAGTGGAAATCAAGCCCATAAAGCAAATCTCGGGAGGAGCCAACTTTAACGAGGTGTTTTTCACCGACGTCCGCGTTCCCGATGAGCAGCGATTGGGGGCAGTGGGCCAAGGCTGGCAGGTGTCGTTGACGACCTTGATGAACGAGAGAGCTGCAATCGGAGGTGGCGGCGGAGGCGTTGGATTCGACCGCGTGTTCCGCTTGGCGCAGAAGCTAGCCTTAGATGATCGTCCAGCCATAGAAAACGGACAGGTTCGATCAGCGCTTGCGAACTGGTATTGCCAAGAGTCAGGATTGAAATATACGGGCTATCGATCGCTGACGGCGTTGTCTCGCGGGGAAACGCCAGGCCCTGAAAACTCCATTGGAAAGTATGTGGGTGCATCTAAGTCGCAGGACATGGCATCGTTCGCTATCGATTTGCTCGAAATGGCCGGCATATTGGAGGATCGCGCCACGGCGACGGGAGCAGGAATCTACACCGGAACTTACATGAATGCTCCTGGAATCCGCATTGCGGGAGGCTCGGACGAAATCATGCTGAACATTTTGGCGGAACGTGTCTTGGGTTTGCCCCAGGACATTCGTGTCGACAAGGGAGTGCCTTTCAACGAAGTGCCTTCGGGCTCAAGCAACTGATCGAGCTACGTTCTCACCGTTACGAGGTTGTTGGCTGCGACTCTATGTCTCTCAGACGGGTTGCATGCTCTAATTGGGCTGTTTGTGCTTGACAGTTGGGATTTTATTTGACGTGGCGTGCGCTAACTGCGCTATTTGACATAATGTAACTTCAACACTTGAATTTAGGCGTCAGTGAAGTGAACCTTTGGCCATTGATCGTTGCAGGGGTAATCCTTCTGCTTGCCCTAGTTGTCATTCTTCGATCTATTCGTGTCGTGCCGCAGGGCTATCACTGGACCGTCGAGAGGTTTGGCAAGTACACACGCACCATAACTCCCGGCTTGAACCTGCTAACTCCCATTGTTGAAGCTGTTGGCAGAAAATTCAATATGATGGAGCAAGTGCTCGATATCCCCGCTCAGGATGTGATCTCTGCCGATAACGCGTTGGTCACATGTGATGCCATCTGCTTCTACCAGGTACTGGACGCCGCGAAGGCCGCGTACCAAATCAACGATTTAACGCTTGCAGCTAGAAACTTGGTCATGACCAACATTCGTGCTGTATTAGGATCGATGGAACTCGACGAAATACTCTCGAACCGTGATCGCATTAATGTGGAACTGCTGAAGAAGGTGGACTTGGCTACGGATCCGTGGGGAACAAAGGTGACTCGAATCGAAATACGAGATGTCACACCGCCGCAAGACCTCGTCAATGCCATGGCGCAACAAATGAAGGCAGAACGGGAAAAGCGAGCGCAAATCCTTGAAGCCGAAGGCGAACGTGAAGCAGCAATTAAGGTTGCGGAAGGCCAGAAGCAAGCGGAAATCCTCAAGGCGGAAGGTGAGTTGCAGGCATCGATACGCGAAGCTGAAGCTCGAGAGAGATTGGCTCAAGCGGAAGCAGAAGCTACGAAGATGGTTTCGCATGCGATCGCGGAAGGCGACAGCCGGGCAATCAACTACTTCGTTGCGCAAAAATACGTGGAAGCGCTTGGTCAATTGGCAGAGTCAAGCAACAACAAGGTCATGATGATTCCTTTGGAAGCATCGAGCGTCATTGGTTCTATCGCTGGAATTGGCGAGATTGCCAAAGATTTTGTTGGCAAGGACTCAGGTACTTCTCGGAGTTAAGAATGGAAGTTTCCCCCGCACTGATCTGGCTTGGAATAGGCGTCGTACTGGGAATCATTGAGGTTCTTGGCGCTAGCGGATTCCTCTTGGGTGCTGCGGTCGCGGCCATAGGAATGGCTGCGGTGACTTGGTTGTTCCCCTCACTCGGGATCGTCCCTCAAATTGTCGTCTTCGCCATTGCGGCGACAGTTGCAACATACGTCTACTTTCGCTTCTTCCGGTCTACCGATCCCCAATCGGGCGTGGATTTGCACGATAAGGTGGGTGCCATGGTTGGCCAGCAGTTTGTACTGAAAGATCCCTTGAGTGCAAACAACGAAACAAAGACCCTCATTGGCGACACATTATGGACCGTGCGTTCCAATGCGGACGTTGAGGAAGGCGCGCGAGTACGAATTGTTGGAGGAACTGTTCGAGTCATTGAGGTGGAGCCAGTAGCTTGATTCCATTTAGTATCGGCTTGCCAACTCGCTAGCGAACGGCAACATCCACGTCACCTTCCTACATGTCTCCTCTACGAAAGAGCACTGTCGAAGTCCACAGGTCTACTTCGATCCGATGCCAACCGATTGATCGCCGGAAGTCTTCCGAAGAATGCCTAGCCAATCGAGCACCCCCGCGAACCGCACAACGACAAATTTTGGCAGGTATACGATGTAGCGTCAGGCTGGTGCTTGTGTAAGTTGGAATCACTTAGTTCAATTGCGCACTAAGCTGTTCCTCACACTCCAACCTAATCTACTTGCTGTGCCAGATAGCTAGAGATACCTGGTTATTAGTACATAGGTTCCACGTGGAACATTGGGTGCTCAACTGCCGACTTCAACCGATCTTTGACTGGCTATCGGGCTATTTGCTTTTTGGACCTGCAGCAACTCACGTCGATCAACTTGCATTCCGCAAAAGTGCCCCCAAATCAATAAACAACATAGATTGGAAAGCAGTCAAATGCGTTTCGAGCAGTTAACAAGTGGATTTCAACGGGCATTGCAGGATGCCCACAGTCTTGCGCTCAAGCACGAGCACCAAGTTGTGGAACCCGCACACGTGCTCCAGGCCATGTGCATTCAATCGGACGGTACGATTCCGAACGTACTTGCCGCCTCGGGTGGAGACATCGAGCGAATTCGCCAAGATCTGCAAGACAAGCTAAATTCATTGCCACAGGTCACCGGCACCGATGGACAGCTCTTGCAGAGTCGAGAACTGCAAAAGGCGCTTAATACGTCGGACAAGCTTGCTCAGCAGAAAGGAGACGCATTCATTGCAAGCGAGCTTTTTGTGCTTGCGTTGTATGAAATTCGAGATGGACTGGCTGATCTGTTGGCCAGCAACGGCGTTACTCGAGATTCTCTAGAGACAGTGGTTACGAGAATTAGGAAGGGCGCCTCGGTCGACGACCAAAGCGCAGAGGAAAATCGCGGCGCATTGGAGAAATACACCATCGACTTGACCGAACGCGCTGAGAGCGGAAAACTTGATCCGGTCATAGGTCGAGACGACGAAATTCGACGCACGCTTCAGGTATTGCAGCGGCGAACCAAGAACAATCCTGTGCTGATCGGCGAACCCGGAGTAGGAAAAACAGCAGTCGTGGAGGGACTGGCGCAACGCATCGTCAATAGAACTGTACCCGAAAGCATGAAAGACATGCGCGTTCTTGCTCTCGACATGGGCGCCATGGTTGCGGGAGCCAAATATCGTGGCGAGTTCGAAGAGCGCATGAAGGCGTTGCTTGACGATCTGTCGCATGAAGATGGCCGAGTCATTCTGTTCGTTGATGAACTCCACACTGTCGTGGGGGCGGGCTCGGCTGAAGGATCTTTGGACGCGGGAAACATGTTGAAGCCTGCGCTTGCGCGAGGCGAACTTCGTTGCGTGGGTGCGACGACGCTAAACGAATATCGCAAGTACATTGAGAAGGATGCCGCGTTGGAGCGGCGATTTCAGCGTGTTCAATTGGATGAACCCTCCGTCGAGGACACCATTGCGATCCTGCGAGGACTAAATGAACGCTACGAAGTCCACCACGGTGTGGAAATAACTGATCCTGCGCTAGTGGCAGCGGCAACACTTTCGCACCGATACATTTCAGACCGGCACCTGCCAGACAAAGCAATTGACCTCGTCGACGAGGCGGCTAGTCGGATTCGTATGGAAATCGATTCGAAACCGGAGACCATCGACCGCTTGGATAGACGCGTGATCCAGTTGAAGATGGAACGGGAGTCCCTTAAGCACGAAAAGGACGAAGCTTCGACTCTACGGCTTCAAGACGTGGATGCCGCAATTGCAGAAGCTGAGCACGAATTGGCGAATCTCAACAAGGTTCTCCAATTTGAAAAGAGTCTGGTGGAGAGTACTCATCACGTAAAAGAGCAATTGGAGGCGGCACGATTGGAGTATGAAGCTGCGGAGCGACGTGGTGATCTGGCTCGCATGTCGGAGTTGCGCTACGGTCGAATTCCCGAATTGGAGAGAGCAGCAGCGGCGTCAGACGATTCAGAAGCGTCAGAGGAGGCACTTAAGCTGCTGCGCACCAAAGTCACTGCGGACGAGATTGCTGAAGTAGTGTCTGCATGGACTGGCATTCCCGTCGCGCGCATGCTGCAAAGTGAACGAGAGAAACTATTGCATCTTGAGGAAGTGTTGCACCAAAGAGTTGTTGGTCAAGATGAAGCGGTTGCGGTTGTTTCAGATGCGATACGACGCAGCAGAGCTGGACTCTCCGAAGAGAACCGGCCGAATGGGTCTTTCCTGTTTCTTGGACCAACTGGAGTTGGAAAGACCGAACTGTGCAAAGCTCTAGCGGAGTTCTTGTTTGATTCCGAGTCGGCGTTTGTACGACTGGACATGTCGGAGTTTATGGAGAAGCATTCGGTCGCGCGGATGATTGGTGCTCCGCCGGGCTACGTGGGCTATGACGAGGGTGGCTACCTCACAGAAAAGGTTCGTCGTAAACCCTATTCGGTGCTTTTGCTAGATGAAATCGAAAAGGCGCATCCAGACGTCTTCAATATTTTGCTACAGGTTCTCGAGGATGGGCGCTTGACCGATGGCCAGGGGCGAACGGTCGACTTTAGGAACACTGTCGTCGTCATGACATCCAATCTGGGATCGGATGTGATTCAAGAAAACGTGAGTCAGCATTACGACACCATGAAGAGCAAGGTCATGAACATCGTTCAAGGGCACTTCAGACCAGAATTCATAAATAGAATCGATGAGGTCGTAGTTTTCCACACGCTCCACAATGAGCACATCCGCCGAATTGCTGAAATTCAGATTCGGTACTTGAGCAACCGGGTTCAAGCGCAAGGATTGGAGATCGAAGTTGCATCCTCCGCAATTGAGCTACTTGGCGAAGCCGGATTCGATTTGGTTTACGGCGCACGACCATTGAAGCGTACCATTCAGCAGCGAATCGAGAATCCTTTGGCGAAGAAGCTTCTGGCGGGGGAGTTTGTGCCTGGAAGCAAGATCATAGTGGATGTCACCGACGGTGAATTCACCTTTCAACCAGAATGGAAAGAATCTTCGGGCGAGTGTCCAACGAAGAACACGTCAGAGGAGTTGGCGTAGACGATCAATCCAGCAGCGTCTTTCTGCCGAAGGTAACTGTGGACGCCGATTCGTGCCCAACGGTTGCATCGTCGATGTGGCACTCGCTGGCGGGGTCCCAATAGCCCCACTCATAGTTACGCCTCTTTGGCGGAGTAACTACCACCGTCCACGCACTACCTGTAGGCAATTCCCGTATGGCGTGGTACTGAGATGTTTTCCTGAATAGGTTGAATAAGCGGATGTGCTGCCGCGAGTGTCGACGGGTTTTGGAGTTGAAGGTTTCCTGCCAATAGGAGCCATAAATTACTAGAGAAAGGAACCAATTCCACGGATGATTGTGTAACCAACGAAACTCGTCTACCTTGTGCATGTAGTGGAGGTAGACCTCAAAGGTCTTTCCAGACCCGTTTCCAATAAGGTAGTAGCGAGTGAGGTATGGCTTGTCATAGACGAAAATTGTCTTGCCGCTAATCTGGCTTAGCAAAGACCTGACGACGGAGCTTCTTGGGCTTGGCGTAGCCTTGCTAGGCATCGATGGGCGATCAAGAGCACCTCGGATTAGATACTGACTCATTAAGATTACGATTTGTTAGTTCAATTACGCTCACTTCCGCATCGATAGCAGTAGTAGTACGGATAGCGATTGGTTAGATAGCCCTCACCCAAAACGAGGGCTATGGATATTTTACCAGAATTGAACTGACAAATGGCATTGTTGAATAGGGTTTGAAGCGATGTCTAGCGGGTTGACCACAACATGCCGCGCTTCATGATTTCCTTGGCTTCTGGAACATCGAAGTCCGATGCGACGTGCCCCAACGAACTGTAGAACACCTTGCCGCTACCATAGCGTTTTTTCCAGCAAACCGGCATTTCCACTCCTTCCACCCAGTCAATTCCCCAATGCTCGCCGGAAAATGTGGTGGTGGCTAGCACCTCATTTGATGGGTCTACGTGCATGAAGTATTGCTCCGACTTCATACTGAAGTCGTTGAGTCCTGCGACTATCGCGTCGTCGCTTGCGATGTTGACTTCGTAGTCGATGATTCCACCCGGGTGACAGATGAACTGGCCTCCAACCATAAATTGATACTCCACGTTCGCACGAAACGAGTCGGCCATGCCACCATGCCATCCTGCGCATCCGGTTCCCTGTCGAATTGCCGTCAATAGACCAGATTCTTGCTCTCTGCTAATCGCTGCCATTGTCCATACGGGAACGACGAGATCCTGTGACTGCATGAATTTTGGATCTTCGAGAGGCAACAGCGAATCCGATACTGTTACATTGAACCCTTCGGTTCGCAGAATTTCAGCAAAAATTGCGGAAGTCTGTTCCGGTTCGTGGCCATTCCAGCCGCCCCAAGTGATCAAAGCTTTTTTCATAGCATTCCTAGTCCAATTCTCCATGCGCTAGTCCGAGAGACAAAGCAGCAGGTCTCTTCACTCTCGACTCAATCTCGACGTGAGATTTTTCGGTGCAAGACTTGTCGAAAGCGGCCATCACTTCCAACACATGAAACGCAAGCTCTCCACTGGCGCGATGTAGTCTGCAGGTGCGTAGCCCCTTGCACATGTCCGCCAATCCAATGCTACGCATGTTCTGTGTATATCCGTGTGTGAGCGTCTCTTCATTCCACTGTCCCCGCTCTGCCGACACGAGTACCTTGCCGCCAAACCCATTTGGGTCGGGAACTAGCATTGATGCATCAGTGCCATGTATCTCAATGTTGGGATGAATATGAGACCAGACGTCGAAACTCATGCAAATCGTAAGCAAGGCACCATTCTCAAACTCGAGAGCACCCGTCGCGTGCGTGGACACTTCTACTTGGATAGTTTTCCCGGCCCGTGGTTGTGACGTAATCGTTCGTTCGTCGAATGCCTTGCCTGTAAACGCAGTGACTCGCGAGACGGATCCTAGAGAATTTACAAGAGCTGTAATGTAATAGGGACCCATATCGAAAACTGGTCCGCCCCCACGTTTGTAGTAGAACTCAGGAGATGGATGCCAAGTTTCCACTCCGTGACTCATCATGAATGCCGTTGCCGCAACGGGATTGCCGATTGCGCCGTCGTCAATTAGCTTGCGTACCGTTTGATGACCGCCTCCTAGGAAAGTGTCAGGCGCGCAGCCGACTCTCAACCCTTTCTTTCTAGCCTCTTCGACCACTAGAGCGCCTTCTGCTACATCCAGTGCGAAGGGCTTTTCGCAATACACATGCTTGCCGGCGTCGATGGCGCTGGAATTGACTTCGGCGTGAGCCGCAGGTATTGTCAAATTCAGTACCGTTTCCACTTCTTGGTTTGCCAGCAACTGGTCCACACTCATGGCTGGAATCCCAAATTTCTGACTGCATGCACTCGAGGCGTCTGAATTGATGTCGGCACATGCGACAAAGTCCAAAATCGGAAAAGTCTTTGCCGCGTTTAGATAGGCCGGACTGATAGTGCCGCAACCAATTAGCCCAATTCGAACGGGATCTTCCATTCAACTCCTCTTTTTGTTCATATTCGTCTGCAGTGTAAGTGCGAGCCTACTCCAGCTTGAATCGGGTGTGCACGTTTGGCGGACTTCCCTGCAACAGAATTGGAGTATCAGTGCAACCCCAGCTGAAGCTAATCCCAATCACGCCCACTTACTTTCGATTCGCTCGTCCTCGCCAAAACAGGTAGGAACCAAAAACTAGCAAACACGCGAATATTAGTGCTACGGCCTCGTTTAGTTCGACGAATTGCGGTCGTTCCGACAGTAGGTGGTCGATTCTCATGACAACGAGAGCCGCAAATGTGAACAGAAGAGCATTCGCTGCATTGAAGGACGGCGCAAGGCGAATACAGATAGTAGCCAGAATGCCGACTATCACAACCAAGAGTCCGAGGCAAACAAGGGTGTAAGAAATTCCGGGAGGCGCTGGCTTGACGAATGGAAGAAGGGCGAGACACAAGTCGAGCAGGAACGGGATAAGAACGGCGCAAACTACGATCAATCCATAGGCTTGTATTTTGCCAATCGTCACTCGTGATCCCGGAGCTTGACACGATCATAGATTGCAGTGATGTTCTCGAACGAAATAACTAATGAATGCGAAACGTGGGCGTCCGGGTCATGCAAGTGATACTTGAATCGCGTTTGCTTGTTGCCTTGAAGAAAAGAGTCATAGTCTCGTGTGAATTCGCGCACGTCGCTGACGAATTCTTTACCCCAAGTGGCCGGAAACGGACCCAGAATGGCTCCTCCTGCCAAGGCTATCGTTATCTCGTGATTCGTGAGTCCTTTATCTTTCGCCATATTGATTTACTCCCGACAAAACGCGTGCGCAACGCGATTCTCTGTCTGATAATATTCCGATCCTCAATCAACCGGAAACACTAAGGCGAACTTCATGGGAATTCAGTCTTTCGACCACTTGGTATTGCGAGTCGCCGACTTGGATGCCGGCATAAAGACGTATCGAGACACGATTGGATTGGAACTGGACCGTACTGACGAGAGCGAAGCGTTGGGAATCAAACAAGCCTTCTTCAATCTACCTGGTGGGGGATTCATTGAAATAGTTGCTCCTATTGATAGCGATTCCGCGGTTGGCAAAGCGCTTGAGAGTCGCGGTGAAGGAGTGCATACGATTGCATTTGAAGTTGACGATCTCAATGCCACGTGCGAGTCGCTGAAAGCCGGTGGCGCCCGATTGATCGGTGAAGGTGGACCCCAGGTGTTCGTGCATCCAAAATCGGCATGCGGACTGCTGCTGCAACTCTCGGAACGTGCGTAGTCAACGTTGCGCTCTAGACTGTTTCTTGGGCTTCTGAAACAACGGTTTCTCTTGAGATCGAGTGAAATTCTTGATCTCCATGAACCATTGATGCGATCGAGGTAGGAACAGCAAAATCGCCGCCACCAGAGCTAAGCTCTTGCTGAGTTGATCGCCCAATCCCATTTGCACAACCATACTCATAGGTTGTTGGCTGTTCAGAATTTCGCACAGAAATACGGCAAGCGTCACGAGAATTGCGTAGCGAACCCAACTCATTCCTCGAAATATGGCAATTGACACCGAAAACCACACGATCATGAAGAACAGCTGGGCACCGTTGCTCTCGACTTGCTGGGGGACTGCAATCCACCATGCCAGGAGCACGAATACGTTAAGAAGTAGAAGCATCGATGCGATCGTGACAGGTCTTGGTCGACGACCTGCAAAGTTTGGTGCTTCAAGCGTGGTATTCACGGGCGCGACTCAAAATAGACTGAATGCAAGGATTGGTTGAGGACAGTGGGGAATGCGCTATGGTAGCCAAACGTCTTGTTGGATTGAATATTCGAGGGGTTTGAACTAACCAAAGGATCGCAACCATCAAGCATTAGTGCATTGTTCACCAATCCGATTGATCCAGGTGAATTGCGGATACGGATTGCGTAGGTTTCTGGAAATCAAAAGTGCGCTCGCGACATTCATCGCGAGCGCACTCCCAAAATACTAGCTATTGAGCCTTAAGCCTGCATTTGGAGCTTGCCTAATGCACGAACACAAAGCCCGCCGTTTAGCTAGACACTAGCCTCCAACATCGTCGGCGCCTGGGTCTGCGTCCTCAGAGTCTTCGAGTTCAGGTTGTTCCTCCAACTCAGGTGCTTCACCGTAGCGAGCCACGAGGACTTCCTTCAGGTTTTCGTGCATTAGATCCTTTTGAACAACGCAACCCTCGCTATCAAGCAAATAGCCCTTGGGAATGAACTGAACACCGTACGCACCGGCCACCTCGCCTTCCCATCCTTCGATTTCTCCCAGATTGATCCAAGGCAGTTCATGTTTTTCGGAGCCTTCCTGCCAAGCTTCGTGGGTACTGTCGATTGAAATCGCGACAATCTCAAACCCGTCATCGTTATATGCAGAGTACAGCTTCTTCAGATGAGGAAATGTCGCAATGCAAGGTCCACACCACGAAGCCCAGAAGTCAATGAGAACAACTTCCTTCTCCGCCAAGACATCATAGAGTGCGACGTCGTCGCCACTCAAGCTGGCAAGCGTAAATTCGGGCGCCTTCTGACCGGGAACTAGCCCCTTGTCATTTTCTGAGATTTGGATTCGTTTAGCGACTCTGTCTCGCGTTGGTGTAACGCGCCGAGCAACCAAATCTTCATCGAGTTCAGGAGCAATCTCATCGTACAGTCGCAACGATTCGCTTTGCTTTTCTTCACCCCTGAATGCGCCTAATTCCAATGCAAGAAGTCGCGTCAGTGGATCATCCGTGTTTAGTGCTATTTCTTCCAATGCGGCAAATCTGATTTCCGACATCTCTTGCGAAATGTTGAAGTACTCAGGATACTCGTAGGATGAGGAAGCATCCATGATTCCAGGCTTGACTTCCTCCAATGCAACGTGTTCACAACCTTCCGCCACAGGTATGCCATCTTTGAGGGCAAGGATTGGCTCATCGGCCGCATCGTCGTCGGCCTCAGCTGTGGAATCTGCAGTCTCGTCGGTTTCAGATTCTGCTTCGTCTTCCGTAGCTTCTCCACCTTCTCCGGCTTCAGCAGCTGCTCGACTCGCTTCCATTTCCGCGACGTATTCGTCATAAGCTGCAGTGTAAGCATCTACCTTTGCCAGATACTCTTCAGATTGCTGCCAACTCTCGACAAGTTCTGCATGTCGTCCAGTACCTGCTACTGTAATGAGATCACGCGCTGTGCCCCGCACAGATACTTCGATGTCCGATTGGGCATCAACAACGACCTGACCAGAGCCGTAGTACTCACTTCCTGCACTTACGGTTACCGAAAGCACCATAGGCTCGTCGATTTCAGACTCGATTAGAAACTTACCATCGACTAGGAGTACGGAGCCATGGCTTGAATAGGTTTGTTCGCCTTCCTCATTCCAACTCGGTCCGCTTACGCTAGCGGTGGCCATCGATAGGTCCTTGTCCATGGAGCTCAAGTCACCTGATATCGTGAAACTCTTGCTTGAGTCTTTGACTTTTCTGGATTCACCAGCCAATATCAATTGATTCGGCCTTGGTTCCAAGTGATCGATTAGGACAAAGTCAACATTTGAACCAGGTCCAACAACCGCACTAAGTGACATTGGTTCATCTTCACCCACATCGATTGAAAGGGTTACGTCCTTCGGTTCGTCAACCTCACCAGTGAAGGCTACCTTTCCGTCACTGAAGGTTCCCGCAGCAAGTTCCACTGTCTCTGGTGTTCCGTCTTCGCCCATAGCCTCGTAGGTGACTGAGACCGCTGCACTTGACAAGTCCACGGTTTCTTCCTGTTCGGGCTCTGGCTCCGCTGCTGCCACAGCCTCTGTATCCGCGGCGTCCGACTCACCTGTATCTGCCGCGTCAGACTGTGATGCTTCAGCGTCTGTTTCTTCTGCGACTTCCGGTTCAATCACAAGGAGTTCACCTGAAATCGTGTATGTCTTGGAAGGGCCGGAACTACATGCAGCGATTAACAACGCTATGCCAAGAAGTCCGACCGTGTATAGTGTTTTTCTCATTCGGTGTTGTACCTCCATGAGGTAAAGTAAACCAACGCCAGTCAACCGGAAGCTGCTGGATTTGTTGGTCTGTATTCCAAAAGTCACCCACTCCCGCATTAGCTAGTAGATTGGGATGTCGTGCACAGGCAGCGAACGCGATGCCAATGCGAGTGCTACAACAAACAAAGCTGATGAGGTCCGCAATTCGCGTAACCTAAACTGCACGTGAACTAGTGCGAAGTCTGACCCAATAGCTGTATTGTGCACAAATTCACTGAAATCTGCTAGAAAACCACAGCGTATTCAGGGTTGAACTATTACCCGCGTTCCTGTATCGTATAGCGCACTCAACCGCATCATGCGATGTTTCTCCCAAAGCACGGAACGTCTTCGGTTGAGCGCGTACTTTTGTTAAGGGATCATGTCCGAGCACAACGACATACTGCCGTTCCTGCTGTATGCCGCAAGTGTCGGAGTCATACTTTCCGTTACTCTCATTGCCTCGTGGTTTGTCGGTTCCAAATCTCGCCATGGCAGAGCTCAGGACATTCCGTATGAATCGGGAATCGTCCCTGTGGGCGACGCCGAGGACATGCGACTATCTATCGAGTTTTATCTCGTTGCAATCTTTTTTGTAATTTTTGATCTGGAAACCATTTTCATCGTCGCCTGGGCTGTAGTTGCCAAGGACGTTCATTGGCCTGGCTACGCTGCGATTTCCGTATTCATCGTTATTTTGCTAATCGCCTTGCTCTACGAGTGGCGCACGGGAGCATTGGATTGGGGAATCAAGTCGCGGCACACGACGCCCGATTCTTATTCGAGAAAGGAAGCTGCCTAATGGAATGGCGATTGGTTAGGGCAACGCCGGACGAGCCGATGGCAAGCGTAGACGATGTCTACAACGAAGAGGCGTCCAAGAGCTTTCTGACAGCTCGGTTGGAAGATTTGGTGGCATGGGGACGAGCAAATTCGATTTGGCCTTTCAACTTCGGACTCTCGTGCTGCTATGTTGAAATGGCGACAAGCTTCACATCGCGCCACGATATCTCGAGGTTTGGGGCAGAAGTAATTCGAGCGACACCCCGACAAGCGGACCTCATCGTCGTGTCGGGTACAGTCTTCAGGAAAATGGCTCCAGTTCTCCAACATCTCTACGAGCAATTGCTGGAGCCCAGGTGGGTGATCTCCATGGGTTCGTGTGCAAATTCCGGTGGCATGTTCGACATCTACAGCGTTGTGCAGGGAGTGGACAAATTCCTTCCAGTGGACGTCTACGTTCCTGGGTGCCCACCTCGTCCGGAAGCCTTCATGCAGGGATTGAATCTACTGCAGGAGTCCGTGAAGAACACTCGACGGCCACTATCTTGGGCAATTGGAGAGACTGGCGAAGTCAGCAAGTACGATCCAAGTCAGAGAGATCTCCTCAACGCGGAACGCATGAAAGTAACTGAGCTTGCCGAACCCACGACGGTGGGGAACGCACCACTGTCCAAAGACTTGCTGGGTAAGAAACGCGACTCGTGACCCCAAGCCCTCAAGCGGAAGTTGCCGATCTACACGATCAACCCGGTGTTGTTAGCGATCTAATCGCACGATTCGGTGAGAATTGCACTTTCCAGCAGACTTCAGACGGAATTCCAAACGTTTGGACTTCGCGCGAGAACATTGCTGGCGTACTGCGATTCCTGCGTCAGGATGCGGAACACCCCTACGAACTGCTCTTCGATCTCTCCGCGATTGACGAACGCTCCAGGAAGAATAGAGACGGACAGCCACATTCCGATTTCACTGTGTTCTACCACCTCATCTCACTTTCTGGGGACAAGGACATTCGCATCAAAGTGCCGCTGCAGGACGACGACTCGTCGATCGCGAGTGTTGAGTCCATTTACCCAGTCGCCAATTGGTACGAGCGAGAAGCGTATGACATGTTCGGCATCGACTTCGACGGGCATCCAAATCTGAAGCGAATACTGACTCCCCCGCTTTGGGAAGGGCATCCGTTGCGAAAGGATCATCCTGCGCGGGCTACTGAAATGGACCCGTTTCAAATGTCGGACGAGTTCAAGGATGCGCAGCAGGAAGCGCTGAAATTTGTTCCTGAAGAGTGGGGGATGGCTCGTTCCACCCCTCATACGGACTTCATGTTCTTGAATTTAGGGCCGAATCACCCCAGCGTGCATGGAGTGTTTAGAGTTGCACTGCAGCTCGACGGCGAGGTCATTGTTCAGGCCGTGCCTGACATTGGCTACCACCATCGTGGACAAGAGAAGATGGCGGAACGGCAGTCGTGGCACACATACATCCCCTACACGGACCGAATCGACTACTTGGGCGGCGTGATGAACAACCTGCCCTATGTGCTTAATGTCGAGCGGATGGCGGGGATTGAGGTGCCGGATCGCGCACAGGTCATTCGCGTCATGCTTTCAGAGATGTTTCGTGTTGCGAGCCACCTGTTGTTCTACGGCACCTTCGCTCAGGACGTTGGCCAAATGTCTCCGGTTTTCTACATGTTCGCTGATCGCGAAAGGCTGTTCTCGATTATCGAAGCGATAACAGGCGGACGCATGCATCCAAGTTGGTTCCGGATTGGAGGTGTGTGTCAGGACCTTCCAGAGGGATGGGATCAGATGGTGATCGACTACTGCGACTACATGCCGAAGCGACTGGATCACTACCACACGATGGCACTACAGAACAAGATTCTGAAACGGCGATCCGTTGGCATCGGAGCCTATAACACGGAAGAAGGATTGGATTGGGGGATTACTGGCCCCTCACTTCGAGCCACGGGCCATGATTGGGATCTCCGTAAGAAAAGGCCCTACAGCTCCTACGATCAGTTCGATTTTGAAGTCCCCACCGCGGAAAATGGCGATTGCTATGATCGGCTTGTTGTTCGTGAACAGGAGATTCGTCAGAGCCTGCGCATCATTCGTCAGTGCGCGGAGAACATGCCGGAAGGTTCCTACAAAGCAGAGCATCGGCTCGCAACACCGCCACCAAAGGAGCGAACGATGGAGCACATCGAGACGCTCATTCACCATTTTCTAAACGTGAGCTGGGGTCCTGTCGTACCTCCATGCGAGTCCGCGACCACGATAGAAGCCACGAAGGGTTGGAACAGCTTCTACTCAATTTCGGACGGAGGAACGATGGCGTATCGAACTCGTGTGCGAACTCCATCATTTCCAGCGTTGCAGCAAATCCCCTACATCAGCAATGGCTTCATGATCCCCGATCTGATTGCCATCATTGCGAGCATTGATTTTGTCATGGCGGATGTGGATAGATGAGTGATTCTGCGTTGGTACCGGTGTTGAGCTCGGAAGAAATCGCGGAAATCGAGGCCGAGATCTCGCATCTTCCAGATAGAGAATCGGCCGCTATAGATGCCTTGATGATCATTCAACGGCATCGGGGGTGGGTATCGGATGAGAGTCTGCGAGCGGCTGCAGAATTACTGCAGATGTCGTCGGCTGAACTGGACAGCATTGCAACCTTCTACAACCTGATTTTTCGACAACCGGTAGGACGCCATGTCGTCATGGTTTGCGATAGCGTTTCCTGCTATGTGATGGACGGTGACGAACTCGCACGAGAAGTGCAGGCTCGGCTAGGCATAGAGTTTGGCCAAACTTCGCCGGATGGACGGTTTACGCTCCTACCCATTGTTTGCCTTGGTGCCTGCGATAGGGCACCTGCGATCATGATCGACAGCGATCTTCATGGTCCCGTGGATCAAAATGATCTAGAAACGCTCTTTGCGGAGTACAAGTAGTGTCGATCCAAGAGACCAAACCTTTAATCGGTCGGGTGGAAGAAATAGGTGGCCGAGTGTCGCTCACGGACTACGAATCGGGAGGCGGGTACGGGGGAGCCCGCCGCGCATTGACGGAAATGTCGCCCGAAGAAGTCATCGATCTGGTGCGCGAATCTGACCTCAAAGGCAGAGGCGGTGCAGGATTTCCAACAGGAATGAAGTGGGGATTCGCGAAGGACGAACCACCCACTCCGGGCGCGAAGTACCTGGTATGCAACGCAGATGAAATGGAACCGGGCACATTCAAAGATCGCTATTTGATGGAGTACAACCCGCACATATTGATCGAGGGCATGATCATTGGTGCATATGCAATTCAGGCCGATCGAGCATATGTGTTTCTGCGGGGTGAGTATCACGAACCTTACAAACAGTTAACTAAAGCCATTCAGGAAGCTCAGGGCAGGGGTTACCTAGGACCCTCCGTGCTTGGATCGGACTTCAGTCTTGATTTGAGAGTCCACCTCTCAGGAGGCAGATACATTTGCGGTGAAGAGACCGCACTGCTCAACGCACTCGAGGGAAAAAGGGGACAACCCAGGTCCAAACCACCCTATCCACCAGCTAGCGGAGCATGGGGACGACCCACCATCGTGAACAACGTAGAGACGTTCTGCAACGTTCCGGCGATATTGCGGTACGGCGCTCAGTGGTACAAGGACTTGGGACTTACCGAAGACTCCGGCACCAAACTATTTGGAGTTTCGGGTCGCGTAAACAAACCAGGACTTTGGGAATTGCCAATGGGCACTCCAATCCGGGAAATCGTAGATACTCACGCGGCGGGAATGCGCAACGGCTACAAGTTGCGCGGCGTTCTGCCCGGGGGCGCCTCAACAGATTTTCTGGTAGAGGAGCACTTCGACCTTCCAATGGACTACAAGACTATTCAGTCTGCAGGCAGTCGCATGGGTACGGGAACGATGATCTTGATGGACGACTCGATTTGTCCAGTAGACATGTGCAGGAATCTAGAGCATTTCTTTGCACAAGAATCTTGTGGCTTTTGCACTCCCTGTCGTGAAGGAATTCCGTGGGTCGAAGAGTTGCTTGCAGAAATTGAAAACGGCACCGGTTGTGAGGGCGACTTGGAAATATTGGATCAACAGGCAGCCTACATTGGGGGACCGGGCAACACTTTTTGTCTGCACGCTCCCGGAGCAATGGAGCCGTTGCAATCTGCGCTCAAGTACTTCCGTGAAGATTTCGAGGAGCACATTCGAACAGGAAAATGCCCCTACCAGCGGGGGAGGAGCTAGTGGGGTGCTATTAGCCGATAGGAGCTGCTACTGATGGCAATACTTTCGATCGACGGCGTCGACTATGAAGTAGAAGAAGGAGAGAACCTACTTCACGCTGTACTCTCCCAAAAGATCGACTTGCCCTATTTTTGTTGGCATCCCTCGCTAGGATCAGTTGGGGCTTGTCGTCAATGTGCCGTCATAGAGTACGCAGGACCCGACGATGATCGAGGTCGATTGCAGATGGCTTGCATGACTAGCGTCAGCGACGGAATGCGAGTATCTGTTAGTGCTCAGCATGCCGCGAATTTCCGATCATCTGTGATTGAGTGGTTGATGGAAAACCATCCCCACGATTGTCCTGTATGCGAAGAGGGCGGTGAGTGCCATCTACAAGACATGACTGTTATGACAGGGCATTCGATGCGACGGTTTCGGGGGCGCAAGCGCACTTGGCGCAATCAAGACCTGGGTCCATTCATAGGACACGAGATGAACCGATGCATCACCTGCTATCGATGCGTAAGGTTTTATGGGGACTACGCAGGGGGCAAAGACTTGGCCGCCTTTGGTTCGCGAGGCAGAATGTTTTTTGGCCGCTTCGAGAACGGAACTCTTGAAAGCGAGTTTGCAGGAAACCTAGTAGAAGTCTGTCCTACAGGTGTGTTTACCGACAAGCCATTTTCGACCTTCTACACTCGAAAATGGGACCTGCAGACCGCGCCGTCCATCTGTCCGGGGTGTTCAGTTGGATGCAACACCTTTCCCTCAGAGCGGTACGGAAAGCTGCGACGCATAACCAATCGGTATCACGGCGAATTAAATCGATATTTTCTGTGTGATCGCGGTCGCTTCGGATCCCACTATGTCAATCACGAGACCCGAGTGTTGAATGCCGGCATCTCTAATGCGGAAGGGGTTTTCGAGTTCGGCGATCCGAAAAAGGTGGTAAACCGCATGGCCAGTAAGTTGAGTACGGGGGCGATAGGCATTGGGTCGCCCCGGGCAAGTTTTGAGGCGAATTTCGCATTGCGCCAATTGGTGGGTTTGGAGAACTATTGCGCAGGAATCAAGGACGAGGAATTCAGTGTCTTGAAGGAATCGATTGAAACTATGCGCCAGGGAGGTTTCTCAGTACCAACTCTCGAGCAAGTTGAACAGTGCGACGCCTCTTTCATTCTCGGGGAGGACATTTCAAACACCGCTCCGAGACTCGCGCTCGCTGTTCGCCAAGCTACTCGTCTCGTCTCGTACGAGCTGGCTGGCGACGCGGGGATTCCAGTGTGGCAAGACGCCGGAGTGCGTGGACACGCCCAACACTCCAGAAATCCACTCTACATTGCAACACCGGCTTCTACGCGATTGGATGACATCGCGACGAAAAACTCGAGCGGGTCGGTAGCGCAGTTGGTGGAATTGGCTAACTCCATTGCTGACTTGGTCGAATCGGAAGCCTATGGCGATGACTTCGCCAGTTCGGTGGCCAAGTCCCTGGTGGAAGCTAAAGCTCCACTTATTGTCACAGGAAGTTCGTTGGAGTCCGTGGAATTGATAAGAGCGGCTGCCAGGATTGCCAAAGCACTTCAACGTCGTGACGGCGAGAGCCAATTGGCAATCGTTCCTTCGGAAGTAAACAGTTTCGGATCAGCGTTGCTGGATCAGGGAGTGTCGCTTTCGCATGCACTGTCTCGACTGGAATCGGGCGGCACTGTAATTGTTCTCGAAAACGACTTGTACACGAGAACTGCGGCCGACGTTGTTGACCGGGCAATGTCTGCAAGCGAGTTCATCACTATCGATAGCTTGGAAACCCCAACGATGGCCAAGTCGAAATGTGTATTTCCCGCGGCCACATACGCCGAACAGACGGGCACTTTCGTCAACTATGAACTGAGGGCACAAAGGTATTTCCAAGTCTTCGAACCGACTGGAGAAGTGCAACCCTCCTGGAAATGGTTGGTTGCGGCGGCGCTAGAGAGCGGTCGAAACGACATGGCGTGGAGTTCGCAAGACGCACTTGCAAGAGCCTGTGCCGAGTCGACTTTTCCCCAGATTGAAAGGATTGCGCCGCCGGCCGAGTTTCGGTTAGCTGACGGTTCGAAAATCCCTCGACAGACACATCGCTACAGTGGACGTACGGCGATGAATGCAGACGTAGATGTTCACGAGCCCAAGACAAGCGTGGACACGGAATCCCCGTTTTCCTACTCGATGGAAGGTTTGAATCCAGGAGATCAGAATGGAGCGACCATTCCCTATTCGTGGTCTCCAGGATGGAATTCGAATCAATCTGTGTTCAAGTTTCAGCAGGAAGTTGGCGGCCGACTGGCTGGAGGTGATCCCGGTGTTCGATTGGTGGAAGTCTCTCGCACCTGTTCAGCGGATGTCGCTAAACGTGTACCTGAGAACGCTCCTGTCTCGAATGGTGGCAATGGTTCACTTGAGCTAGTACCGGTTCACCTTGTCTTCGGATCGGACGAATTGTCAAGATACTCGTGGCCCATCGCTAAACGAACTCCAGCGCCGTTTGTCCTTCTATCGGAAACTGATGCTGAGCGGCTTGGGTTGCAGTCCGGTATGGGAGTCAGAGTAAAAAATGGCACGGTGAGCGTAGAAGTACGCATCGACGAGCGACTTGCTTCCGGATTGCTGGGCGTTCCCAAGGGGCTTGTTGATTGGATGGAGTCTCAACCTTCTCACGTAGAGTTAGATCGCGACCCAGACTTCGTACCACCGTCCGAACTGGAAGCCAATGTGATTGCCAGGGGTTGACTGCATTGTTTGGCGTCGATTGGTCCTACCTGCTAATCCTTCCCATAGTCCTGGGAGCGCTCGTGGCAGCTCTTGTGCTTGTTTGGTGGGAACGTCGGGTTTTGGGCTGGTTTCAAGATCGGTTGGGACCCAATAGAGTTGGCTGGTTCGGCGTACTTCAAGCGTTAGCCGACGTGATAAAGCTCGTTACCAAGGACGATTGGGTTCCACCGTTTGGTGATCGAATCCTGTTCATTCTGGCACCGGTTATCGTTGCCGGCGCCATGCTGATGTCTTTTGTGGTTGTGCCCCTCGATGCCCACTTGATCATTGCCGATACAAACATCGCGCTGCTGTGGTTTTTGGCTATGTCGTCGCTTGCTGTTTACGGCGTTCTTCTTGCAGGGCTGGCAAGCAACAACAAGTATGCGTTGTTGGGAGGGTTGCGTTCTGCCGCTCAGATGGTTACCTATGAGGTCTTCATGGGCCTATCGCTGCTAGGTGTGGTGATGCTCTCCGGTTCCTTCAGCTTGAAGGATGTTGTTGAGGCACAAGAGGAAATGTGGTTCTGTATACCTCAGTTTGTGGGATTGGTGATTTTCGTAATCGCTGGTCTGGCAGAAACACATAGATTGCCGTTCGATCTACCTGAAGCAGAACACGAACTCACTGCTGGATTTCATACGGAATACTCAGGCATGAAATTTGGTTTGATCATGGCTGGAGAGTACTTGGCACTTATATTGGTTTCGTGCCTGATCGTGGTGCTGTTTTTCGGAGGATGGTTGGGCCCCGGATTCCTTCCCGGCTTTGTATGGTTCGGCATCAAGGTCGTCTTGGTCATCAATTTCTTCATTTTGCTCCGTGCGGCCATTCCGCGTCCTCGCTACGATCAGCTCATGTCATTGGGGTGGAAAATACTTTTGCCGCTTTCGTTGCTCAACATCCTTGTAAGCGGAGCAGTAGTTCTTTGGATGGCTTCTTAGGGAAACTCCATGATTAGTCAGATCAAGACAATTTGGACGGTGGTTACGCATTTGTTCAAACGCAACGAGACCGTAGAGTATCCCGAGGAAATGCCCTACCAAGCACCTCGCTATAGAGGTCGCATAGTTCTTACACGAGATCCCGACGGCGAAGAGAGATGCGTTGCTTGCAATTTGTGTGCAGTGGCTTGTCCCGTGGATTGCATAGCGCTGCAGAAAACGGAGAAGGAAGAAGACGGCAGGTGGTACCCCGAGTTCTTCAGGATAAATTTCTCGCGTTGCATCATGTGCGGCATGTGCGAGGAAGCGTGTCCAACCTACGCGATTCAGCTAACTCCCGACTTCGAACTTTGCGAGTTCAATCGCGACAACATGGTGTACGAGAAGGAGCATCTTCTGATTAGCGGCACAGGAAAGTACCCAGGCTACAGCTTCTGGCACGTAGCTGGCAAGACCATCGACGGAAAGGGTAAGGGCGAAGCTCAAAGTGAGGACGAACCAACTGATGTCAGAAGCCTGCTTCCCTAGCGGCATGTGGAGTCAATCCTAATGGGCTATTGGCTCTTCTGGATTGCCGGAGGAATTGCAATTCTGTCAGCGTTTGCGGCAATAACGCGCATGAACGCGTCGCATGCGTTGATTTACCTTGTAATAACGCTGCTGTCCATCGCCGTGATTTTCTTCCTGTTGGGCGCTCCATTTGCTGCGGCTTTAGAGATCGTCATTTATGCCGGCGCAATAGTGGTCTTGTTTCTCTTTGTGGTGATGATGCTCAATCTCGGTCGGCGGGCGGTCGAGAGAGAGCGCCAATGGCTGCTTCCTGGAATCTGGGTGATACCCGCAATCATGGCTGGAGCTCTTTTCATCGTGCTGGGCATCGCATTGAGCGGATCGGAACACGAGGCTGTCATTGAGGGAACTATGGTCGGACCCAAGGAGGTGGGACGGTCGCTTCTTGGGCCGTATATTCTCGGAGTTGAGTTGGCTGCGGTCCTGCTTTTGGCTGCGTTGGTCGGGGCTTTTCACCTGGGACGACGCTACATCGAGGAACGTCGGGAGAAGTGATGGAAGGACCGCTCGGCATTCCGCTGGAACACGTCCTCTATTTGGCAATTACGCTGTTTTTGATCGGCGTAGTGGGGATATTGATTCGTCGCAACGTCATATTCATCTTGCTGTCTCTGGAGCTCATGATGAATGCAAGTGCACTTGCGTTTGTCGCCGCGGGCGCATATTGGCAAGAAGCAGACGGTCAAGTGATGTTCATGTTCATTCTCGCTCTTGCTGCGGCAGAAGTTGCCGTTGCGTTGGGTCTGGTAGTGCAGCTCGCGCGACGCTTCAGGACACTTGACATAGATGCTGCCAGCGAGATGACTGGCTGATGGAAATGTTGTGGTTGGTTCCCGCTTTGCCTTTAGCGGGATTTCTCGTCCTATTTGTAACCGAGGGCAAGCTGCCCAAGATCGCGGTCGCTTGCATTGGGGCCGGTTGTGTTGGTTTTTCCGCGGTCGTGGCCGCCGTTGTCGGATGGGAATACCTAACGAGTGGCACAGATGCCTATTCACAGGTTATGTGGACCTGGATGGCGGTTGGTGAGTTCAAAGTAGAAGCAACGCTCTACTTCGACTACCTAGCATTGGTGATGGTTGGTGTGATAACCGGCGTAGGTTTCCTGATTCATCTCTACGCCACGGGCTACATGTGGGAGGAAGAAGGCTACAGTAGATTCTTCGCCTACATGAACCTCTTTGTCTTCGCCATGTTGCTATTGGTTCTGGGCGACAGTCTCTTGCTCTTATTCCTGGGTTGGGAAGGAGTTGGTCTTTGCAGCTATCTTCTCATCGGCTTCTTCCATAAGGACCCAGCCAACGGTTATGCAGCGCGTAAGGCCTTCGTCATTACGCGTGTTGGTGACACTGCACTGATTCTGGGTCTGCTGTTGCTGTTCAGGGAAGTGGGAACACTGGGCATCCAGGAGTCCCTCGAGACAGCCCGGAGCATCTGGCCGGACGGATCACTGATGAATACAGCAATAGCACTATTGCTGCTGGGCGGCGCGGTTGGGAAATCTGCGCAGGTTCCGCTGCAAACGTGGTTGCCTGACGCTATGGCTGGGCCCACCCCCGTTTCGGCGCTGATCCACGCCGCGACAATGGTTACAGCGGGCGTATACCTGATCGCGCGCATGCAAGGCATTTATCTGCTGTCCGAGCACGCGATGCTTTGCGTAGCATTTGTGGGACTCGCAACCCTATTTATCGCGTCGTTCACTGCGCTTGTGCAATCCGACATTAAGCGAGTTCTCGCGTTTTCCACAATGAGCCAGATCGGCTACATGTTTTTGGCGTTGGGGGTTGGCGCATGGTCCGCGGCGATTTTTCACTTGATGACGCACGCCTTCTTCAAGGCCTTGTTGTTCCTAGCGAGTGGCTCCGTAATTCTGTCTCTCCACCATGAACAAGACATGCACAAGATGGGTGGCTTATGGCGTAAGCTGCCGATTCCGTTCTGGTCAATGGTGGTTGGTTCAATCGCCTTGGCCGCTCTGCCATTCACATCGGGATTTGTCAGCAAGGACGCGATTCTTCTGACGGCCGCTGATGCACCTGAACTAGGAATGGTGTTCTGGGGAGGTGCAATCGCAGCTGCCTTCATGACATCTCTCTACACGACCCGCATGATGGTTCTAACATTCTTCGGCGAAACCAAGATGGAACCCCACGACCCCAGCAAGGCGAACATGTGGTTGCCTTTGCTTGTCTTGGCAGCGTTGTCACTTGGGGGAGGCTGGTTCGGATTTACCGTACTTGACTCTTTGTTCCACGACCATGGAGTCCATTTCGGATTGCATTTGGACAACCCAATAGCCATTGCGACGATGTGCATTCCATTATTGGGGCTTGTCGCCGGATACCTGATCTTCTATGCCAATGTTTTCGACCGCAAAGGGATTGCCGAGTCTGGCGTTGGCAAAGCGGTTGGAAGGTTCTGGTTCGTCGGATGGGGATTCGACAAGATTTACGACTCGCTAGTCGTAAATCCATTTCGATGGCTTGCCAGAGTCAATAAAGGCGACTTCGTGGACTTGCTGTTTCGGTTTACCGCCTTGGTCGCGCGGATATTGAACAACCTCTTCAGCATCTCACAAAACGGACGCTTGCGTTGGTATGCGCTGACGATGTTCGGAGGTCTTTTGCTGGCAATTGTGTTCGTGGCGATTATTTGACATGAACGTACTGCTTCTCATTTGTCTTCTGTTGGCTGCCGGCCTAGTTGCGTGGGCGTCTGAAAGAATTCGCCCCAACCTGCCTAATTGGGTGGCGTTGACAACATTCGTACTCGCAACACTATGGGTTGTGTTTGCTTGGTTGAGCGGACCGCACGAAGGCGGACTGTACGCAGAGCAGTTCTATTCTTGGATTCCTAGATTTGGCATCAACGTAATCCTGAAAGTCGATGGACTTTCTCTGATGCTCATAGGACTCACTATGCTGCTTGGGGCAGTAGCAGTAGTCTCTTCGTGGACGGAAACTACCACTCGACGAGGATTTTTTCAGTTCAACATCCTATGGGTGATGGCGGGCGTCGTAGGGGTGTTCTCGGCATTCGACCTCTTCCTGTTTTTCTTCTTCTGGGAAGTGATGTTGATTCCGATGTACTTCTTGATCGCCATCTGGGGTCACGAAGACAGATCCTACGCGTCGATGAAGTTCTTTCTCTTCACGCAGATCAGCGGGCTATTGATGCTGGTAGCGATTGTGGCTTTGGTCTGGATCCACTACAGCACACATGGAGTACTGAGTTTCGACTATCACACGTTGCTAGGAGCTGAACTCGATGATTCCGTAGCACGTCTGCTGATGCTGGGTTTCTTCGTCGCGTTCATAACAAAACTCCCCAGTGTCCCGCTCCACACCTGGTTGCCGGATGCCCACACACAAGCACCCACGGCCGGCTCGGTGATTCTAGCGGGGATCCTATTAAAGACCGGCGCCTATGGAATTGTCAGATTTGTCGTAACGCTGTTTCCGGAAGCGTCGAGGGACTTTTGGATATACGGCATGGCGCTCGGCGTCGCCAGTATCCTGTACGGCGGCTTCATGGCATATAGCCAGTCGGACTTCAAGCGTCTCGTCGCTTACAGTTCCATTGCACACATGGGTTTCGTGCTTGTTGGGGTCTACTCATTCAATGATCTTGGAATGCAAGGCGCGATTGTGACCATGATTGCCCACGGGTTTTCGACCGCGGCGCTTTTCATGATGGCGGGTGCATTGCAGGAACGATTGCACACTAGAGAAATGTCGAAAATGGGAGGGCTTTGGGTGAAGGCGCCTCGAATGGGAGCCGTCACCATGTTTTTCGTAATTGCGTCGGTCGGCATGCCAGGGCTCGGGAACTTCATCGGCGAATTCCTGGTGCTGCTAGGCGCGTTTCAGAAGAATGTGTTCCTCACGATTTGCGCAGCTATAGGCATTGTGGTGGCAGCCGTATATGGACTCTCGCTTATGCAACGATCATTTCAAGGCACTCCGAATCCTGACGTGCCCGAAATGCGGGACTTCGCGTTTCGCGAGATGAGCGCCATGATTGTGCTCATGGTTGCCCTGGTTTGGCTGGGTGTGTACCCGCAGCACGTGTTGTCCATGACAGATGCAATACTTCCAATGCTAGGGGTTGCTCCATGAATCTGGAGGGCGCATTCCTTGCAGGTTTACCCTACATAGCGCTTGCAAGTGGGTTGTTGATTGTGATGATCGGCGTGGCAATTCGCCGCACCCACTTCGTTGCTTGGTCGCTGACTGTATTGACTTTGGTCGCTACGCTCATCTGTCACTTTCCTGGATATGAGGCGCTTGGAGAAGGAACTACCCTGACCATGCTCTTCTATGTCGATGGGGTGTCCTATGTCTTCAATGCCATGTTCGTGCTTGCAGCAATCTTCACAGCTGTGATCGCGTATCAATATGTGCAGGAGCGACTTGGCTACCCGGAAGAGTTTTATTTGCTCTTGCTTGCGGCGACATTCGGCGGCATGATGCTCCCCGCTGCCACGCATTTTGCATCGCTGATTTTGGGACTAGAGATAGTCTCGATTTCCCTATATGCAATGATTGCGTATCCGCAGAGAGCTCGTGGACCACTGGAAGCGGGCTTGAAATACATGATTCTTTCTGGGGTTGGATCCACGACGATTCTCTTCGGCATGGCGTTGATCTATGCGGCAAGCGGATCAATGGAATTCATGGATGTCAGTCCAGTTACAGGAAGCATGGAGGGTGACACTTTCTACCTGATTGGTCATGCCTTTTTCTGGAGTGGCATAGCATTCAAACTCTCGCTTGTTCCCTTTCACATATGGACTCCCGACGTTTACCAAGGAGCCCCTGCAATCGTTACAGGTTTTGTCGCCACAGTATCCAAGGGCGCCGTGTTCGTAGTTGTCATGAGATATGTCATGCAGAGCGATGTGTTTAGTTCTGAGGCAATCACGTACGTGGTTTTCCTCAATGCGGCGGCATCCATGATTGTGGGCAATCTCTTGGCCTTGCAGCAAAAGAATCTGAAGAGATTGCTCGCATACTCCTCGATCGCGCATATGGGCTATCTAGTGATCGCACTGTTCTTGGTGTCAACTCATCCTGGTATTGGATTTGAGACGGCGATTGTGTATCTTGCCGGCTACTTTGTTATGACTCTTGCCGCGTTCGGTGTTATTTCAGTCTTGTCCGTCCATTCAGAACGAGAACTAGCAACTATCGACGACATAACGGGTTTGCTGTGGCGTCGGCCGATTCTCTCTGCAACGCTTATAGCCGCGGCACTATCGTTGGCTGGCATTCCTCTCACGATGGGATTTATCGCCAAGTTCTATCTGTTCACGGCGGGAATTGAAGGCAAAATGTGGACGCTGGTTGGACTATTGGTGCTGGGTAGCGCCATTGGCATCTACTACTACCTGAGAATTGTTTTTGCCATGACTTCTCAGCCTGAAGGCGAGTTGGAGAGGGCACCAAATTCGTCGTGGACAGGAATCGGCGCGGTAGCAACTCTGGGAATTGCTACGGTTGTGCTGGGCGTTTACCCCACTCCATTGGTTGACCTCGTGCAAACACTACTGCGGGCTTCCGGTTTCTAGAGCCTGAGTCCAACATTCCGAACAGAAGACATGAATTTCAGCATTCTTTGGCCGCACCACCGCGAAGACAGAGACAACTCCATAGAAATATCCGCCATAGGCGAAGGAATCACCCCAGTTTTCGGCGGCGGCATGAGGAATGTATCCGACGAACAGTGGGCCAGTTGCGACGGTATAGTTGGAACTCAGCCTCCCCCCGACTCTATGCAAAAGCTCCAACGATGCAGGATTTTCGTTAAGACGGCGGTTGGCTACGACGATGTCGACCTCGATGCGTGGTCGTCTCGAGGAATTCCCGTGTGCAATGTGCCTGACTACGGGACTCGGGAAGTGGCGGACCACGCCATAGCTCTCATGATGACATTGACGAAAAGCATCGCTTTTCACGACGAGTCGCTTCGAGCGGATCCAAGAGCCAATTGGCGACCTGCTCTGAATCCTTTTGGCAGAAGAATGTCGGATTGCACTTTCGGAGTCATCGGGCTCGGACGAATTGGAACCGCCACGGCGCGAAGAGCCAAGGCATTCGACATGGATGTGACTTTCTTTGATCCATACCAACCGAGCGGAGTGGAGTTGGCGTTGGGAATTCGCCGTTCAGATTCTCTGGAGGAACTAGTCGGCGAATCCGATGTGATTAGCGTGCACACTCCGCTGAGTGACGCGACACGCAACTTGCTGAATAAGGAGGTCTTTGCCGTTGCAAAGCGAGGCTGCATTGTGATCAATACAGCTCGTGGTCCTATCGTCGACATAGATGCACTCTACGATGCAATGAAAGATGGCACAGTTTTGGCTGCGGGGTTGGACGTGCTGCCAGAGGAACCGGCTAGTGTGGAAAGGCCACTCATTAGAGCGTGGCTGAACGACGAGGAAGGCATGAAGCACAGACTTGTAGTTACTCCTCATTCGGCATTCTTCACACCCGAGAGCATTCGCGATATTCGAGCCTTTGCCGCACGGACAGCAGCTAGATTCTTGCGCGACGGTCGCTTGACCAATTGTGTGAATTTGGCGGACCTGACCACAAATCTTTAGAAAAGAGCCCGTTACACGGGTTCACCATGCACCGTGACCGCGCATCCATTTGATTTTTGGCAAACAAACCGCTGTGCTAACATCGACTCCAACGAGTTCGTTGTCGAACGACTGGGTCGGTAGAGACGTGAAACTAACAAGACATTTGTGGGGCCGATTCGTCCCTTTATTGGTTATGGGGCTTGTGGTAAGTGCGCTGCTGTTTGCCTCGCCGCAAGTAGATGCCGAGATCGAAGAGATTATCGTTACGGCGCGAAAGAAGTCTGAGAGCATTCAAGACACTTCGGTCACCGTCCAGGTGATGGAGGAACTAGATCTCGATGAGCAACGCATTGATAGCTTTACGGACTATGTTCTCTACCTTCCAAGCATTAGCGCTGGAGGACGCGGTCCGGGGCAGAACGAAGTCTATATTCGGGGGGCCGCGGTCGATGCAATCAACATATCGGTTGCTGAAGCTCAAGGTTCTGCACCGAATGTTGCGCTCTACTTGGATGAGCAACCCGTAACAGCTGGTGGACGAAACCTGGACGTCTATGTGACAGACGTATCCAGGATAGAAGTGCTGCCTGGTCCACAGGGAACACTTTACGGTTCGAGTTCGCAAGCTGGAACCGTCAGGCTGATCACAAACAAACCGTTGTTGAATGAATTTGAGATGGCGTTCAATGCTGGCAGCTCGATAACTGAGGGCGGCGCACCCTCCAACAAGGTTGAAGGGGTTATCAATCTTCCTCTAATTGATGATCGTCTGGCGTTTCGCGCCGTTCTATTCAGCAGTCAACTAGGAGGCTACATCGACAATGTGCCAGCAGCGCACCTGCCGGATCCTACAAAGAATCCCAGACTACCCTCGCCACAGGGAATTCAATTCGTGCCCGCCGACGGTGATCCACAAGGCCACGAATTCGCTGATGGATCCTATGCGGTTCCAGGAAAAACCTATCCTGTTGAATATACGCCAGCATCCAACGAAGCGTTCGTTGAGAACGACTTCAACAAATCTAGCTATCAAGGATTTCGCCTTGGAGCGAAGTGGGATATCGACGAAAACTGGGACTTGGTCGTTCAGCACCATCAGCAGACAATCGAAGCGCAGGGCGTATTCGACTACGATCCCGAATTTGGCGAACTGAATGTCGCGCGATTCAATCCTGATACGTTGGAGGATTCGTTCGGACAGACAAGCTGGACACTGGAAGGACGTTTGAACAGGCTTGACATGATCTACACGGGAGCGTATCTCAGCAGAGATGTCGACCAAGTGTATGACTACTCCGAATACATCAATGTTGGTGGCTACATTCCTGGCTACATTTGCGAATACAACACGCCTGGCTATCACGGCGGTGGTGGCGTAGGTTATACATACGATCCCACGTTGTCAGGTGACCCTGGAGTGATCGAATGCACAAAGGGAACGGCCTATACAGACATATTCAACAAGAACACAAGATGGACGCATGAGTTTCGTGTCAATACCGAATTGAACGAAAATTTGGGATTGACGGCAGGAATGTTCTATCAAGACCGCCTCCCCCGCCACTCTGGTGACTTCGTATACAACGGCACCGAGCATTGGCCGATTATGGACGTGAATCGAATCTCCACAGGACGAGCGTTCAATTTATCGGAAAGAAGCCCATCTACGCAATTCGTCAATGACATCATAAGGCCAGAAACAGAAACGGCATTTTTCGGCGAGCTAACCTGGAGGATTACACCTGTATTGGAAGCGGTTTTCGGGCTGCGGCAATACAACTTGGAAATTGGTTTCGAAGGCTACTCAGCGTTTCGGTATGGGTCGCGACCCGTACCCAACCTATCCGGTGAACCGGGTGTAAATGTCAATCCAACAGGTGTTGGTGGACGAGACTACCAAACCAACCTCGCGGGGTTTCAACCGCGCCAAGTCGACGACTTAATTTCCAAGTTCTCTCTTGCTTGGCATGCTCTGGAGGATCTGCTGATTTATGGCACAATTTCGCAAGGGTATCGGCCAGCAGGCTTTAACAGAGCAGCTGCAGCGGGAGTTGTCGCGCCAGGTGGAGTCGCGGCGAGAGGAAACGACGGCCCAGGAGGATTCCCCGACTACTTCATTCCCGTAATCTACAAGTCCGACAGTACCGATAATCTCGAAATTGGGTGGAAATCAGTGCTTCTTGATCGAAAGGCACGATTCAATGGCGCACTCTACAGAATAGATTGGAAGGACATTCAGGTTTCGCATTTCGACTCTCAAAACATTTCGATTTTTACCATCGTTGACAATGGTGGCGATGCATTGATCAATGGATTGGAGGCTACGCTGGAGTACCTTCCCAATTCACGTTGGACGTTGTCTGCGGCGATCTCCTACAACAACACGGAGCTTGTGAGCGTCAATCCCACCTTTGATTTCGTCGTCGCGGATCCAGGAAGCCAGCTCCCACTTACGCCAGAGATTCAGTTTTCCGGCCGAGTACGTTACGAGAAGGAATTGCAGCGCGGCAGTCTGTACGTGCAAGCGGCAGGAAACTTCGCGGGTGAAAGTTTCAACTCAATGGTTGACATACCAGTTGTGGACCCCCGTCAGGTGCAGGATGCGTGGTCTGTAATGGACTTGACTGTCGGAGTAAGTGACATCGAAGGGTGGGTGTTCGAACTTTTTGTCGACAATCTGATGGACACTCGAGCGCAATTGCACATTAACCGCCAGGATCATCGCCAGAGGATCACGACCAACCGACCGCGTACGCTAGGATTCCGTACAAGATTCAGCATGTAAGCGCTTAGGTTGCGCCAAGAGAGTCACGCAGAGAGCAAGCAGCGACATCTAGCGAGTGTCGTTGACCTAATTTCAAAAAAGAGATCTGCGTCCGCTGCAGAGCTCTTGCACACGCTGCTTGCCAAGTCGCCGAACGACCACGACTTCCTGTATCACTTGGCAATCTGCCAGAGACAGCAGGGGGAATTAAGCCAGGCTCTCGATACGCTTGCGCGGCTAGAGTCGTTGAAACCTAAATTCGCAGCCGTGTTCTTGGAAAGAGGGCGGACGCTGGTGGCATTGGGCCGGCAAGACGATGCGCTTGTAGCCTTTGAGAAATGTGTTCGCCTCAATCCGACCTTTCTGGGGGGTTGGGCGGGAATGCTCGAATTGGCGGCCACGCTTGGAAAAAACGATCTTCGCAATCGAGCAATACAACAGCTGCGCTACTTTGAATCGATGGACCATGAGCTTGTTTTGGTCTTAAGGACATTCCATGACGGCGAAACATTCAAGGCGGAACGTCTGTGTCGACACTACTTGCGGAAACACCCAAAGAATGTTGAAGCAATGTGCCTATTGGCTCGGATTGGGTCAGAGTTTGGGATCCTTGACGACGCGGAATTCATCTTGGAGAGTGCTTGTGAATTCGAACCAAGTAACACTCGTGCCCGACTTCAGTACATCGATGTTCTACACAAACGCCAGAACTATTCAAGAGCTCTCGAACACGCGAACACGCTGATTCGATTGCAACCGAGCGACCAAGTGTTCCGACTTGCGTACGCGAATCAGGTATTGGCAACGGGAGATGTCGACGGAGCGCTAAAAGTCTATGACGAGATTCTCTCGAAACCCGAAGACAATCCTTTGGTTAGCCCACGATTGTTCGTGACGCGAGGACACGCCTTCAAAACGATAGGCAGGATCAAGCAAGCTATACAAGACTACAGGGCTGCGTACGCAATGCAGCCCGATTTTGGCGACTCCTACTGGAGCTTGGCAAATTTGAAGACGTATAGTTTTACGCAGGAAGAACTGAGCCAGATGCATGGACTTGTGGACTCTCCTAGCACTTCCGTCGAAGACAAGATTCACATGTTCTTTGCGTTGGGCAAGGCATATGAAGATCTGGAGGATTTTGCGTTTGCCTTCTCGTTCTACAAGCAGGGCAATCAATTAAACAAGCAACGACTTCGCTACGACGCACATGAAATGTCAAAGCGGCTGCTAGCTCAGGAAGAAGTGTGCACAAAGGAGTTCTTCGCGAAACGCAGTGGATTTGGGTGCAACGACCCGGATCCAATTTTCATTGTGGGGTTGCCGCGCTCTGGATCTACGCTGCTGGAACAAATCTTGGCTTCTCACTCTCTGGTCGAGGGAACCTTGGAACTGCATCACATCAGCGGGTATGCGCAGAAAATGGATGGACGAAGAAGGCGAACAGATCCATTGCGCTATCCCTACGTGCTGCGAGAATTGCGAGCAGACTTGGCAAAGGAACTAGGCCAACGCTTTATTGGCGAAACCCGCGTTCATCGTACAACCAAGCCATTCTTCATTGACAAGATGCCCAACAACTTCAGGCACATTGGGATGATCAGCCTAATACTTCCCAACGCCAAAATCATTGATGCGCGACGCAATCCCATGTCATGCTGCTTCAGCTGCTATAAGCAGTTGTTTGCATCCGGTCAGGAATTTACCTATGGACAAGAGGAGATTGCAACTTACTACAACGACTATTGCCGACTGATGGATCATTGGAGCAGTGTGTTGCCCGGCAAAGTGTTGACAGTGCACTACGAGGATGTTGTCGGTGACTTGGAACGACAGGTACGTCGCATATTGGATCACTGTGGACTGCCGTTCGACGAAGCGTGTCTTACCTTCCACGAAACCAAACGTTCGATAAGAACCCCAAGCGCGGAACAGGTAAGACAGCCTATATATCGGGATGGATTGGAGCAGTGGCGAAACTTTGAGCCCTGGCTAGAACCTATGAAAGTCACTCTCGGCCAAACGCTCGACCGCTATCCAGTTTCGACTGGCACGGATTGAAGTACTTCGATTGCTTGAGTTAGTTCAGGTTGCGATTTCGCTGTCTTGTGGACTTTGCGTTTGCGCTCCTGGACACTGATTGGCGTATTGCACTAGAAGGTAGTTACGCTCTTGAGGTTCCAGACTGTTGAGCTGGTGGTGAAATTCTTGATTTACACGCCCAGGAGACAACTGATTGGAATCAGCCCGGTTGTGAAGTAGATCGAAAGCTTTGAGGTAAGTCGGAAACGGAACCATTCCGGTTTTGACTTGATCGTTTATGTATGCTGCCAAATCGTTGACATCGTCAAACAACCCCTTGATAGGTTTTGCAAAGGCAATATGCACCTCGCCTTTGAATCCCTTGATTCCCTGAGAAATGCTGCGAAAGTCCTCGCCGAATTCCTTTGTGTACTCTCCAACGGTGTCCTTGACGTAGAGCTCTCGCGCCTTCATTGGAGCGCATGGATCGATCTCATACGATAAGGAAACCGGTACAAGATTGACACGGTTCAGCCAATCTTCGAGTGTCGTTTGATCGGTTCGATAGGCCAGCTGGAACATTTTTATGATGGCGGGATCGGTCTCGTCGGTACCATCCTTGGAACGTCCGGCCCTCTGTGCAATCCACACCGACTCGCCCATTTCCAACGTCTTGCGAATGTATTTTGACGTCTTCAGCAGCGCTTGGTAATAGGCGCGAGCAGTTTTCGCACTTCTAACGACTGTAAAGGAACGGTTCACCCGCATGAGTTCGTTCCCCAGTCCGCCCTGAAGTAGATTCTCGCCGACCGCGTTTTGGGTTGGGGGAACTCCACTTAACCACAATGCGTAGTTGACGAAGATGGAGTCAAGCACTATGTCCCGATGATTGGAGATGTAGAGGCAGGGTTCTTTCTTCGGAAGAGTGTCTGTTCCCGAATGCGAGAATCCGTTGGTAGTGGTACGCACCATACGCTCTACATAGCGAGTGAGTAGCGTGTGCAGATCATGCACATTGCCGATCCCTCTCGAACGATGCCTCAAAGCCGTGCCAACGATCCATCGGGCCAACAAGGGTGCGAGACGAAAGAGAAGCGGCGTTTGCAGTCTGCAAGCCATACGAACCAAATCAGGGTCGCGAACAAGCGTTGCGATGCGCTGGGGTAGCTCGTCGTCTCGATACGGACGAATATCGTCGAACTCGTCTACCAAATTGGTTGCGCTCACTGACTATGTCTCCCTAGTCCAATACCCGTCAAACGAGTAGAACCATCAGTGCACAATGCTAAACCAACCGTGTCGATTGGTCTACAAGTAGATCGCCTTGCCATTTCACCACTAGCTCTTCATTGTGTTTGGTAACCAGAGCACAATGTCAGGAAATAGCAGCAGAACAACAACGGTCAAAACGTCCGCGACGAAGAACGGACCGATCCCTCGATAAACGTCCTGTAGTGGAATGGCAAGGGACCTGCCGGTTCGGGAGGTCAGTTCTCGCGATACACCGGCAACAACAAAGCAATTAAGACCGATTGGCGGGGTTATTAGGCAAATCTCAGCCATTTTCACGACAATCACTCCAAACCAAATGGGATCGTAGCCGAGCGCCATGACTGCAGGAAAGACGACGGGCAACGTCAAGATCAGCATGCCGATTGCATCCATGAACATGCCCAGTACGGCATAGGCGAGCAGAATGCAGACCATGATCAGCAAAGGAGGCACGTCCAGTGTCACAACCCATTCTGCGAATGCTGCCGGCAGTTGTGCGTACCCAAGAAAGCGCACGAATACAAACACACCCCAGATTAGTGTGAAGATCATCACTGTGAGCTTTGCGGTTTCCATCAGGGCTTCGCGAAAATCCTTGATGCCCTTGCGGAGCGCACCACGAGAGATGGCGCGAATTAGGAACACAACGAAGACGACAGCCGCACCGATTGCGCCCGCCTGCGTAGGAGTAGCGGTGCCTGTGTAGAGTGCTCCGAATATGATCGCCACTACAAGGAATATGGGCAGCGCTCCAGGCACGCTCTTGAATCGATCCAACCAAGAAAACCCCGATATGGCTTGACCTAGATCCGGTCGAAATGAGCACATGGACACAATCAACGTCACATAAATCAATACAGAAACTGCTCCTGGAACCAATCCAGCAAGCAGCAGTTTCCCTACAGACTGCTCAACGATGATTGCGTAGACAACCAGAATTGCTGACGGAGGGATCAAAGACGCCAATGTGCCTCCAGCCGCTATCACTCCTGCGGTAAGTCTTGGCTTGTAACCGTTTTCCGCCATATCGGGAATCGCAATTCGTGAGAAAACGGCAGCTGTGGCAGTAGACGCTCCAGAGACAGCAGCGAATCCTGCGCTAGCAAAAACCGTTGCCACTGCTAATCCTCCAGGCACCCATCCAACCCACCGCCGGGCGGCTTCGAAGAGCTTGCCGGTCAAGCCAGCGTGAAAGGCGAAAAAACCAATCATTATGAATAGCGGCAGCACAGAAAGGGTGTAGAAGACGGTTTTTGAGTGAGGTACCGTTCCTACGATTGCGACCGCCACGTTCCAGCCTTCAAGACACACCAATCCCAGAAAGCCTGTGAGGGCAGCGGCGACAAACACTCGAACGCCCGCAAGGACCATAAGTACGAGCAGAGCAACTCCAAGTATGCCGATCGTCAGGTCATCCATGTCTGACCTTGATATTTGAGTCTTGCCACCCGCACGCTTTTACTAGCTCGATAGATCGCGGGCCATTTCGATTTCTTCCTTGGCTCGGTCCGAGGAGCTTGCGACGATAGGTATGGCTACACGAGGCAGTTGTGGATTCCACAACATGCGAAAGTAGCCTAGGAATTGGAGCAACACGCGCAAGAGAAGCACCGACAGCGCTACTGGCACCACCAACTTGGCCGGCCATGTCACGAGTTCTATATCCATGGTGCTGTCGCCGAATGCAAAAGCCCGCTCGAAGTGTGCATAGGACCCAGGAATCAGCACGACAACAACGAGTGCTGTCAGTGCAGAACCAATCATTTCAACGGCCCACAGAATTCGGCCTTTCAATGCAGAAACAAGAAGCTCCATACGCACATGACCGCCCAGACGTTGCACGTAGGCAATGGAAAGGATCGTAAACCCCACCATTCCTATTTCAATAATGTCGATGTGTCCGAAAATCGGTGAGTCGATCCATGGCGCGCGCAGGACAACCTGAACGAGCTCGAGCATCATCAGGCAGAAGACTAGAATTCCTGCAATTAGATTGGTAGTGTTCTCAATTAGGGAGAGAGCCCTGTCCGCGTGTTGAAGTGCCCGACCCACACCGTCGGCGCAAGCAGATTCGCTTTTCGGCATGTGGTTACGGGGCGTCTGGAGAGTGGTAGTCCATGTCAACCGCCGAAAACACGGTTTCGACTAAGCCGCGCGCGTCAAACTTCTGCTCGTTTTCCGTGATCCACTCTTCGATTACTAGGTTCCCGAAGCGTGTTCGAAAATCCCTGAGATCAGCTTCGGTGTAGCGCACTTCCTGCAGTTGCTCGCGCAGCATTGGCAGGTTAATCTTGTCGATTTCCTCATAGGCCAAGCGCTGATCCTCCAATACGGATTCCTTGATCGAGTCGAGCAGGTCCTTGTATTGCCGCGGCAACTGTTCGTATGCTTCAATCGAAAGCACAACTGGGCAGTCGGATGTTCCCGGCGCTAAATTGCTTGTGAACCAATCGGAAACCTCGTGCAGTCTGTAGGAGACGTGTGCATAGGTAAAGGGGAACGCCGCTGCATCCATGGTTCCCAATTGAATGCCTGTATACACTTCTGTTGCAGTAGTGCTGGTTGGCACGGCACCAAGTTTCTTCATTACGGCACCTATGCCTCCTCCCGCCCTTACGTTCAACCCTTGCCAATCTTCCAACTTTACCGGCGGATTTCCGCGACCCATGATCTCGTAATTGGGCAATATCGACGAACTGTAGATCATTGCTCCCCAGCGTTCCATTTCCTTTTGGATTTGCGGGTGGGCGTACACAGCTTGACGAACGGCGAGGCCGTCCTCCCAATCATCAATTGGTAGAAATGGCAGCGAAAGGACCATGAGTCCAGGGTTCTTTTGTGGATGGTAGAAGTTGCAAACAAGTGCCGCTTCAAAAGCACCTACAGAAATTCCATCGAGGTTTTCACGAGCCTTGGATAAGGCTTCGCCATAGTGCACGACGAAATTCCATTTTCCGTCTGTTGCCGCCTCGATGTGCTCGGAAATGGAGTCAAGCACTCTGGTGCCTGGTCGCGGGGTACCCCATACAGAGAGATTCCAAGTTAAGATCTCCGGTTGATCTGAATCGTCGCCAATATCGGAGCGGGGCGCTGGTTGCTGGCAGCCTGCCTGCAGGCAAATGATGAATAGGACAACTCCTAAGAGAATGATTTGTCGCATTTTTTGGTGTCTAGCGATTTTGGATGAGCAACGAATCAGTTCTCAGAGTCGTTGGGGACCGCCAAAATAAAGGCTGGGATGGGTACTTTGAATCTTAGGCCTCGATCATCCTCGAATTCGTAGTGGCCTTCCATTGTTCCGAAGGGTGTTTCGAGAATCGTCCCGCTCGTATACTCGAAGGACTCTCCTGGCGGAATTGTCGGAGTCTTTCCGATTACACCTGGTCCATCTACGGTTTCCTGAGAACCTTCGCCATTTGTTATCAACCAATGTCGATTGATGAGGCGTGGTCTCGTGTAGCCCTTGTTCATTATCGTGATTGTGTAGGCGAACACGTACCGCAAGTCTGAGGGATCGGATTCGTGCCACAGAAAATGCGTCTGAACGCTAACGTCGATGTGTTCGGCTTCAGTCATTCCTGGTTGATCATTGAAAATTGAGTACTGGGCAATTGAAGAGATTGGATGCATTCAACCTGCCGAGGCAAGCCCGTCGAGCATCACCATCAATCTATTTTAGAAGGTGCTTAATGATCTTTGTAGGCATCTCCCTTGCTCGGTCTTCCATAGCCATTACCTGTCGAAGAGCACGTACCTTCTATTTGGGCGATTCCCATTGCCACTTGGAACTGTAGAGCATCGAACAATCAAGCGATCCCGCGCCAACTTAGGAAATTTGGAATCCCAGAGGATCCAGCATCAGGCAATCCATAGGTTCATTTTGAACGAAGTGCGAAATTGAGTGGGGTTGAACTATGTCGGACTTGCTTTCGGTCTATCGGGGTGTACCCTAGTGTCTTGGACCCATCGCACGGAGCATCGCAGAATTGTCGCCCTATCGACCACCAATTAGCGACACGCTATTCCTATATCGGGACGTGTTTCAGTTGGACCAAGACTGGCAGTCCTGGAACCATTCAAACGGCTTGAACCTAGAGTTGGCAGAAGCAATTCTCATTGAGAGTGGAAAGCTGGCTACCGACGTATTGGAGCCACTGTCCCGTCCCGGCGACGAAGAAGGAGCCCATTGGCAGGATGGCAAAGTTCGCGCTCCAACTGGATTCCAAAAGGCGTTTCTGGACATTGCTGGAGGGGGATGGCTAGGGTTGGGCGGAAATCCCGATTGGGGCGGCCAAGGAATGCCCAAATCCATTGGATGTGCTGTTGAAGAGTTCTTTTGGGGATCCAATACCAGCCTGTGGCTATATGCGTCATTGACACTTGGTGCCACCCATTGCATCGATGCACATGGATCTCAGGAGATCAAACAACTGTATCTGCGACCCATGTACGAAGGCCGTTGGACGGGCGCGATGGCATTGACTGAACCGCACGCTGGAACAGACCTCGGAATGATCCGTACGCGCGCTGAGCCTTTGACAGACGGCTCTTACCGACTCGATGGAATGAAAATCTTCATTACGAGCGGCGAGCACGATCTTTGCGAGAACATTGTTCATCTTGTCTTGGCGCGATTGGTAGATGCCCCGGCAGGTACAAAAGGGATTTCGTTGTTTCTGGTGCCGAAGTTCTTGCCGGACTCGCAAGGGCAACCTAGCCAGCGCAACGGGTTTTCGAGCATATCCATCGAAGAGAAAATGGGCATCCACGGAAGTGCAACATCCACCATCGTGTATGACAATGCGATTGGATATATGGTGGGCGAGCCCAATCGAGGGTTATCGTGCATGTTCACGATGATGAACTTCGCTCGAGTGTCGGTTGGGTTGCAGGGGTTGGGATTGGCGGAACGCGCGTATCAACTAGCCGTCGACTACTCAAAGGAACGACTGCAGGGAAGAGTGCCAACAGGACCCGTAAACGTCGATGGACCTGCGGATCCACTCATCGAACACGCTGACATACGTCGAATGCTGCTAACTCAGCGCGTCTATACCGAGGGAAGTCGGGCATTAGCCATTCTGGTTGCACACCAGCTCGACTTGACCCAATACTCGATGGTGCCCGAGAACAGGGAGCAAGCGCAACGATTTGTCGATTTACTGACGCCTATTGCCAAGTCGTTTATGACTGACCGAGCCATGGAGAGCGTTTTGTTGGCCCAACAGTGCTTTGGAGGACATGGCTACATCAGAGAGACTGGCGTTGAGCAAATAGTTCGAGACACTCGTATTTCTCAAATATACGAAGGTACAAATGGCATACAAGCACTGGATTTGGTTGGACGGAAAGTGGTTCAAAACTCCGGCGAATATGTCTTGGAATTCGCTGAATTCATGCGTCAGTCCGTTTCGTCAGGAACTTACGCGGACGAAGTAAATTGCGCCATTGACGATTGGGTGAAAGTCTCACAAGACATTTGTGCTCGCTCTCGTGAGCGAATTGAATTCGCATCTGCCGTCGCGGTGGATTATTTGGATCTATCGGGACATGTGATCTACGCGTGGATTTGGAAGCGAATGGCCGATTGTGACGATGGCACATTTGGCAAGAAGCACCTTGCCCGCTACTACTTCGACAAGATCTTTCCGATTGCCAAGTCCCATCTAGCTCGCATCAGTGCTGGGCCGGACGCCATAACGCTACCCGCTTCCTCTTGGTTCTAAGAGTCTAGGTCACCGTATCGCGACAGGATTGATCACGGCTTGTACGGATCCTTCGAATCTGGGCTGTCCCAATACGAACATGAACTCCCATCCTTCGTCCTTTGCCAATTCTCGCACGTCCATGTTTTCAAGGATGTAAATTCCGTGTTTTGCAAGAAGAAGAGGGTGAACCGGAAAGATCTCCTCCGGATTCTCTGCAGGAACCGCCTCCAGTCCCCAGGTGTCTGAACCGACGGCAACAATTCCCTTTTCCGCAAGAAACTCGGCTCCGTCCATCCCAAGTCCAGGTGCACCGGACATGAGCCTTGTGTTGTCAACACCTTGCAGATTCATCCATCCGGTGTAGAACAGAACGACATCGCCTTTCTCTATTTCAATCCCTTGGGCGGACGCTTGTTCTTGAATCTCTTTGCTGTTGTATGCCGTGCCTGCTTCCAGCATTTCGGTCTCGTAATACCTGGTCATGTCGATGAGGATTCCTCGACCAACGATCGGAGGCAGCTTGTCGACGGACAATTCTTTCAAACCCTTGGGAGAGACTATGTCTTCGGCTCTCATTCCGTTGTAGTAGACATGATTGATTCCCATGTGTCCCAGACCGTCGATCTGGCTACCAATTCCAACCCACGTGAACATAAGGTCGTCGTTTCCGGTCGCCTTGTTGGAACCTACTGGAGTTCCGGTGCCGTCGCCTCCTTGCAGAACTGTAATGGAATAGGTCCTTGGTGGGTAGGCAGGAGTCTCCCAACCAGTAACCACGCCCAAAGGGTACGTCTTGCCAAGCTTAACAAGCTGTGCCGCCTTGACTACACCATCCGCCGAGAGATTGTTGATGGCGCCAAGAGTGTCGTTTTTGCCGTACTTCGATGGATACCACGTTTCTTCCTCGCCAAACGCTGTTAACGCAAGGAAGAAGAGAGCAATGAATGTAACGCGTTGCATGGGAAACCTCTGTTCGTCGCTTTGGAGATTGCTGCACAGCGACTTTGGGAGGATCTAGCCTTGCAGGATTTGCTCCCCAACAAGTCGAAAGATCCCGTCAAATCCGCCGTTGCTCATTATTACAACATGGGTTTTTGTGGGTTTCGGGCTGCAAATGCACTCTACGAGTTCGTCAATGTCTGAATGGATCGTAGTCGGCATGACACAGTCAGAAGCAAGCTCATCGAGATTCCACTTGATACTGTCGTTTCGGTACCAATGCACTTCGTCAGCCGCAACGCAACAGTCCTTTAGAGCATCACGGTAGGTTCCGAGCGACATTGTGTGCGTTCGAGGCTCTATGACCGCGATTATCGACTGCGTGCCCACATGACTTCGAAGTGCTTCCAAGGACGCACGAATTGCCGTGGGGTGGTGAGCGAAGTCGCTGTAAATGGTCGTATTTCCACGTTCTGCAATGGTTTCCATGCGACGTCGAACTCCCTTGAATTGGGGGAGATAGCGGATCGATTCTTCAGGCTCGACGCCAGCATGTTCCGCGGCAAGGATCGCGCACATTGCGTTGGAGACATTGTGCAATCCAAGCAGTGGCCAATGTACTGTTCCTAGCTTGCATTTCCCGCGAAATACATCGAATTCTCGGCCATCGGAGCTAGTGCTGGTCGCAGAGTAGTCGACATTGCATTCAATGGCCGTTTGCTCGTCTATGTGGAAATTTACAACAGGTGTCCAGCACCCGCGCTCGAGCAGTTCCAGTATTTCTTGATGTCGTGCTGGCACGACGATGCGTCCGTTACTCGGAATTTCCCTGATCAGGTGATGAAATTGGTATTTGATTTGCTCCAGATCCTCGAAGATGTCGGCGTGATCAAATTCAAGATTGCCGATCGTCAATGTCTTGGGCCGGTAGTGGCGAAACTTGGAGCGCCTGTCGAAATAGGATGTGTCGTACTCGTCCGCTTCGATCACGAAGTGGGAACCGGTGCCGAGTTCGGCAGCCTGTTCAAAGTTCTGCGCTGCGCCACCGATCAAGTAGCCTGGCCGCTTTCCGGCGCAGTGCAGAATCCATGCAACCATAGCTGTGGTTGTTGTCTTGCCATGAGTTCCGGAGATGGCGATTACATGACGTGATCTCAATATCGTTTCCCCTAGCCACTCAGCGCCGGATTGGTAAGGAATGCCGTTGGCCAGAACAAATTCCAAGGCGGGAGTGCCGCGGGGCATGGATGCGTTTCCCACAACCACGGTTTCTGGGCTGGGAACTAGGTGAGAAGGTTCGAAATGCTCGTACACAGTTATTGCGGCATTGGCAAGTTGATCACTCATTGGTGGGTAGATCTTTCCGTCGTAGCCGCTCACGCTGTAACCAGCCTGCTTAGCAAGGATCGCCAAGTTGCCCATTAGCGTCCCGCCGATGCCCAAGAAGTAGATGCGCGGGGCATTTGACATGCTCAATGCGACCCAATATCTAGCCAGAGCTGCGAAACGGCACGCAAGGTTTCACGCAGCTTCGGCTAAAGGAAAGGGAACGACCATCACTACAACAAGAACACTCATAATGAAGAATGCAAGAGCCAACAGCAAGCCAACAATGAGTGAGACATCCAGTGAGTGTTTGAGGATGAAGCCCACAACTGCAATTCTCCACAATGCGAGCGCCATAATCAGAAAGTCCGATAGCTCGTTGCCAGCAGCCAGCCAGAACGCTAGCAACCACAACACATCTGTTATGGCTAGAGTGCCCAGATAAGCGGAGATTGTCTTGCGAAGTCTATTGGTCAATTTGCGAATTCGCAACGAGATGTAGATAGCGACCAGTAGAAGAACATTCGAAAGTATTGAAGCTCCGGCAAAGGGCCACATGCGCTCTCCACCGACTGAGACGCTCTGAACCAAAATGATCGCTAGAACTATCGACACCAAGATCCTTAGTACTTGATCGTCGGCGGGTGCTTGAGCAGGACTGCCCCTAAAGATGCAGATATTCCAAAATGCGGCAAATGCGTTGACCATCAGTGAATTTTCTCATACGAGCGAAGAAGTGCATGCCTAGTCACACGGATAGCAGCACGACTTCGCGGGAAATTGGGTGAACGATCGACGTCAAATAGCGGAAATCTCGTCGAGTGATCTTTGCCTCTTGTCGCACACCTTTCTAACTAGACGTCTAGTGCAAATTCACTCAATCAAAGCACGAGGTAGCCACATCAAGAGTCGTTATGTCATCGGACATTGGAGTGTCAATTGCAGTCAATCGATAGGCAAGGAGTACTCCAGCTCAGGCATACAATGATGCCTTAGCTATCACCCAATTCGACTAAGTTCATGAAATCTCAAATTCTGCAACGGGCAGGTCTTTTGCTGGTCGGATTGGCCTTAGGCGTATTGGCGACCGTCGCCATCAACATCGCGCTTGGCAACAGTAAAGGTAGCCCCACTCCACAGGATAAATACCCCTCGGCAATCGTTCCCGCTAACGCCACAAAAATGAATTCACAGGCCACTGCAAGTGCAGTGCAATTAACTGGCAGCGAAGATGCTACGCCGCGGCAGTTTGAGTCCGTCCCTGAGTGGAGTGTTCTCGTAAACGACCATCAATCCGATGTAAGGCAAATACAAGAACTAGACCGCGCGGCTCAAGCGCTGTTCGAATTGCATGGCGTGGCAATCTTAGACCACATCTACGATTCGATTTCCGATCAAACTGTCCGGGACGCCATTGCAAAGTCAGTTTTGTACAAAGCATTGGAGAATGGATATCGAGATGTTTTCGAACAGGCAAAGCACTTGCAGGGAGAGGTGCGTAGATGGGCTTTGCATGAAGTTGTGGTCGGTTGGGCTCAAGTAGATCCGCGGGCAACGTTTGCAGCTGTATGGAGTTTGAATTCAGCAGATTCCTCGATCAGATCGCTGCAGCGTCGCGCAGTATGGGAATGGGCCGAGGTCGCGCCACAGACTGTATTGGAGGATATGGAAGCCATTCCGGACAACGTTCGAGACTTCGCAGAGGAAAAGGCATTGCTAGCGCTAGCTCGCATTGCTCCCACCGCCGCAATAAAGTACCTGCCAAACTTAGCCGGATCTGCACGGGAAGCAACCCTTGCAAAGGAGATCGCGACCCATTGGGTGCAAATTGATCTGGATGCCTGTTTAGCTTGGGTCGAATCTTTTGAGTTTTCAATACCTGGGGTTGTTACAGAAGTAAAGGAAGCGGCCTTTAGAGCGTATGCTCGAGAGGAACCAGAGCTCGCTATGGATGCCGCTTTAAAGCAATCGACTCACATAATAAACGGCGGTATGGAGTCGAACGTAATCGCAGAGGTTGCAAAGTTCGATCCAGATCTTGCGCTGCGAATGCTTACTCAAACTCGTGACGACATAACGACAGTATTCAATTCTTACCTATCTGTCGCACAAGAATTGGTTGCGACTCATTTGGATTTCGATGCAGCAATTGAATTGGGGGAGGAAATACCGATCTGGAAAGACGACTTCTACAATCGGTTGGCGATGTACTGGGCATCGTATCATCCAGTTGAACTGCTCAACCGCGTCGAGCATTTCCCGGAAGAGAACAGGTCGTTTGCAGCCAAGTGCTTGATAAAGTTCAACAGCATGACTCTGGTATTGAGTTCGCGCCAAGTTGCACAGGCCGGAGACTACTTGACGCAGGATGATCTTCGAGAGCTCACTTCCTCTTTACCTGGGCACTACGCCAACTCTGTCAGGATATCTACACCCTGAGGAGATACTCGAATTGTCAACCCAATAGTGCGTTAGCGCATGTCGGTGATCACTTTCTAGTTTGGCAACAAGCCTGACTGTTAGGACATGTGGGGTGAGCATGAATTAAGGAGACTATTATTGGTCCTTTCTACAGTTCAACTAGACGAGTGGGTCGAGACACCTTTGAGCAAATGTCGTCAGACGATGCCGTGGTTTGAGTGCAATTGGACCCAGCGATCAAATATTTAGCAGTGTTGAAAGTCCGACGGTGAGGCGAGAATTAAGTACAGCAATGCAGTAACCGGAGCCAATGGTGGCTAGGAATGCGATTTACGCGCAGTCTGGAGGCGTGACTTCTGTGATCAACGCGACTGCCTGCGCGGTGATCAAGACATCTCGGAACCATCCCCATGCGTTCTCAAGCCTGTATGCCGCCAGAAACGGCATTGTCGGAATTCTGCGCGAAGAGCTGTACGACACGGGAAAAGAGCCTTCCCAGGCTATTGATCAGCTTCGACATTTGCCCGGGGGAGTCTTTGGCTCGTGCAGATTCAAGCTTGGGCCACCCGAGGGAGATGATCCCAATGCACGCCGATTGTTTGAGGTGTTGCAGGCACATGACATTGGGACTCTTTTCTACAACGGAGGAGGAGACTCACAGGACACTTGTAGCAAAGTCTCCGAACTTAGCCGACGCTTCGACTACCCAGTGCAGTGCATCGGTATACCCAAGACAGTTGATAACGACCTTTCCCAGACGGACACCTGCCCTGGATTTGGATCAGTCGCGAAGTACGTCGCAGTGTCAACAAAGGAGGCAGCCTTGGATGTCCAGTCCATGTGCGAGACTTCCACAAAGGTCTTCATATTGGAAGTCATGGGGCGCCACACTGGATGGATTGCAGCTGCCGGTGGTCTCGCAGGAAATGGTCCAAGAGAGCCGCCTCACATCATTCTTTTTCCAGAGATAGCGTTTGATCGTCGGACTTTCCTAAGACAGGTCGTCCGCACAGTTAAGCAAGTTGGCTATTGTGTGATTGTGGCGTCGGAGGGGACGAGAGACGCAGAGGGGGCATTCCTTGCGGAAGCGGGCACCAAGGATGCGTTTGGCCACGTTCAATTGGGCGGAGTCGGAACAACGATTGCGCGGATGGTCTCCGATGAGCTAGGGTTCAAGCACCATGTTGCGGTTGCTGATTATCTGCAACGGTCTGCTCGTCACATCTCCTCTCAGACTGATCTTGAACAAGCATACGCTGTTGGTGAAGCTGCGGTCAATGCTGCAGTGGCAGGAGAGTCAGGCGTCATGGTTTCGATAAAGCGACTGAATGACGAACCCTACCGTTGGGAAACCGCCACAACATCCATTAAGCGGGTCGCCAATGTCGAGCGCAACGTGCCACGGTCATTTATAACTAACAACGGATTCGGCATAACTGCCCGAGCGAGGCGTTACTTGAGTCCATTGATCCAAGGCGAAGCCTATCCTCCCTATAGGAATGGACTTCCTCTGTACCGCGGCCTTCTCAATTCTCTCGTGCCGAAGAAACTTCCCGCGTATGGCGAGCTTTAGTGGTTAGCAGACGAACCGGCCTGCAGCTTCGACTAGCGCTAGGGTCTCCGTTTCTCTAGGCAATAACTGGTGCAATCACCAGACTAACAATTGCCATGACGTTTATGAGAATATTCATGCTCGGCCCGGACGTGTCCTTGAAAGGATCGCCGACGGTATCACCCACGACGGTTGCCGCGTGAGTTGCAGAACCCTTCAAGTGACCTTCTCCCAACGCGCCTTTTTCGACATGCTTCTTGGCGTTGTCCCAAGCTCCCCCGGCATTTGCCATAGTTAGTGCCAGGAGTACGCACCCCACCAATCCGCCTCCCAAGACTCCGCCGAGAGCTTGCGGTCCAAGAGTAAATCCGACAAGGGGAGGCAGAAACACTGCGATTGCGCCCGGAAGCACCATTCGCGTCAATGCGGCGTTGGTGGCAATTTGAATGCATTTGTCGTTGTCAGGTTTGGCCGTTCCTTCCCGAAGACCAGAGATTTCTCGGAATTGGCGACGAATTTCTTCGATCATCTTCTCTGCGGCGTCACCCACCGCCGCCATGGTAATGGAAGCTATGAGAAATGCCGTGAGACCGCCTACAAAGAGGCCGATGAGCACTTTGGGGTCTCCGATATGCAACGTAAACGGTTCGCCTGAAAAGTGTGAAACGGCTTCCACGTACGCCGCGATGATCGCGAGCGCGGCAAGCGCGGCAGCGCAAATTGCAAATCCTTTGCCCATGGCCGCAGTAGTATTTCCAAGCTCGTCCAAAGAGTCCGTAATTTTTCGAACATCTTCGCCCAAACCGCCCATCTCGGCGATTCCGCCGGCGTTGTCTGCCACGGGACCATAGGCGTCCACACCCATAGTCATACCTACAGTTGCCAGAAGTCCAACGGCAGCGATGGCTACGCCATACAAGCCTGCCAACGAAGTCGAAATGAAGATAATTGCGCAAATGCTGAGTATGGGAATGAGAACCGATTCCATCCCTTTAGCCAGTCCTGATATCAAAACTGTTGCCGGTCCCGTCTTTCCCTGTTCAGCAATCGTTCTAACTGGCTTGCCCGAAGTGTAGTATTCGGTGATGAGGCCAATTACGATTCCCCCAATCGCACCGGCCAGCACGCACAACCAAATCTCGAGAATCAAGTCAAGAAATTCATTGATTATGAAATACGCACTGCCAATGAAGAGTATCGGTGTCACCAACATTCCCAGTCGAAGAGCCAATGCAGGATCTCGATTTGATTGTGTTCGCACCAAGGCGATTCCCAAGATTGAGCAAACAAGACCCGTCGATGCGAGGGCAAGGGGCAAGAACATTAGCGTTCCGCGCACATCTTCAATCGCCATAGTCGAAGCCACGAGTCTTAAGACAGTTCCTTCAGCTAAGGTCGCAGCAATCGCAATACTCGCGATCATGGATCCGCAGTACGACTCGAAGAGATCGGAACCCATCCCAGCTATGTCTCCAACGTTGTCCCCGACATTGTCGGCAATTACGCCAGGATTCCTGGGATCGTCTTCAGGAATGTTTTCTTCTGTTTTCCCTACTAGGTCAGCGCCCACGTCCGCGCTTTTTGTGAAGATTCCGCCCCCGACACGCGAGAAAAGCGCAACAGTTGACGCTCCCATTCCAAATCCGTGTATGTGATGCGCAGTTTGGGGGTCGCCGCCGAAAAAGTAATACACTAAGCCCAGCCCCAGCAATCCCAGCGATGCGACGGCTAAACCCATGATCGAACCACCGAAAAACGCGGCGGAAAGCGCCGCTGCCGCTCCTTTCTGCTGCGCGGCTGTGGTTGTTCGCACATTGGCCTTGGTTGCTGTGTACATACCAATCCAACCGGCTCCAGCCGACGCGAGCGCTCCTGCAACAAACGCCAGAGCAGTCTGGTAGCCAAGGTGCTTGGTTTCAAGCAGTAGCAATATAAACAGAACTAGCGCAAATGCAGCCAGAATTGAGTACTCTCGGCGCATGAACACCATCGCTCCACGATGGATTTGCTCTGCAATCTCCTTTACCGTTGCCTCTCCGTCGGGATAGCGTTTAACAAGCAAATACACCACAGCGGCGGCAACCAATCCAACGATGCCAAGGACTGAAGGAACTAGCGTGAGGTCCATGAAGTCTCCCATGTCTGAAGCCCAACGAATTGCGCTCGAAATGCTCTTTCGGCGGTCATATGATAAGGAGAGGGTTTTGGGTGTGCGATCGTGCTACATGCAAGCGAGCAACTTGTGTTGCCACGCGCTCCTGTTCAAGAGGTTCGGTCTCTGACCATGAAATCCGCAACAATGGTTGCGCCATCACTAAGAACAAATTCGATCTGATACATGCTTGTGTCGCTTGGTTCCACGTCGAATAGCATCAGGTGCTTGCCACGCGGTTTTAGGTGCAACGACGTTCCAGCCGGAACGGGCAATTCGTCTAACTTCACCATTCTGTGCATTTCGTCTTCGTAGACGGATTCGTGGAATTCGATCGCTCCAATGTGTTCAGCGTGGGCGGAGACAATCACAATATCTTTGCCTGTGCGATTGGAGATCGTGCAATACGCCGCGGTCATTGACCCTGAGGTCAATAAAGATCTTACCCATGCATCGCTAATCTCTGCGGTTTTCTCTGTGTGTTGCGTCTGCAGTGCAACGAATATGCTGATCGCCACAATCAATGCGACTAACAAACCAATCCTCAGGATTGCTCTTGCTTTGGATTCAGATTTCATGTCAACTGATTGCCAGCATCGCTAGCTTGAACACCAAAAAAAATTTAGCCTCCCATCAAAATAGAATATGCGGCGGTATCGACATCGAATTGGCGATCAATGAACAGTCCTATTTCCCCGTCTGACTCAACCAGGTCCATACATTTGGTAAATGGCCCAAATCTGAATCTGCTTGGTGAACGGGAGGCTCACATATACGGGTCGACATCCTTGGATGAAATAGTTGCGGAGCTGCAGCGCGAAGCCGATGCAAGAGGATTCCACCTGACGGCGTTTCAGTCGAATTCCGAGGGCGAGATTGTAAACTCGATTCAGCAAGCGCAGCATAGGTCTGCATTCTTACTGATAAACGCCGGCGCATATACCCACACAAGCATCGCGATTCGAGATGCCTTGCTAGCGGTGTCTCTTCCATTTATTGAAGTCCACCTGTCAAACGTTTACGCGCGGGAAAACTTTCGCCACAAGTCCATACTGGCTGACGTAGCGATCGGTCAGATCTCCGGATTTGGTCCCTATAGCTACACGCTTGCCTTGTATGCTGCTGTTCGTCACCTTGAATCGAGCGAGGAGTCCTTATAGAAATGAACGTTGAAGAGATCAAACGACTTATTGATGTAGTCAAGGAAACCGGTATTGCAGAGCTCGAGGTGCGCGAGGGCGAGTCGCTCATTCGCATCAAAGCGTCCAATGAAGTAGCCCAAAATTCAATCGATTCCCTATCCAAGTCCCCTCATTCAGTTGAAGCCTCAACGCCTTCGAATGTCCCATCCAGTGCGTTGAAAATCGAGTCTCCTATGGCTGGTACGTTTTATCGATCTCCAGCTCCAGAGTTGCCGCCATTTGTGGAGGTTGGCCAGCGAGTTGAGATTGGAGATGTTCTTTGTATTGTTGAGAGCATGAAGATGATGAATGAAATCAAGTCGGAGCGTATTGGAACCATAGTTAATGCACCCATACAGAATGGACAGGCGATAGAGTCCGGAACTCCAATTTTCTACATTAACTGAGTATTTCCGGGCGGGCGCTCAACGAGACGAAGAACGTACTATCTCGTTGCATGGAAACCAATGTAGAGGATCAACTAGGGTTTGTGTGTGTGGTGGCCAGGGGCAGAATTGAACTGCCGACACGAGGATTTTCAGTCCACTGCTCTACCGACTGAGCTACCTGGCCAAAGATCTGCGTAGAAGTGCCCCGCGGCGACGCAATTGTATAGTACGGTAGTCTTTGAACTGGCGGCACACAGAAAATTCCCAGGCTGCTCTACTCTAGCCTTTCATTGTTCTGCAGCTCGTGTACTCAGCGGGCGATTTGCTCAATTGCGAGCTATCTTCGGCATCGCTCCCCTGAGCGCTCACCAAGTTCGCATTATCTACAAAGGCTATAGATTGTTAGAGGGGGCGTAGCGCTTGAATGGCCGCAGTTTGGGCTCAAGAGTGCTCGATTACAAACGACGAATCTTGATCGAAATAGTCACACGGGACGTCGATGGATGATGCTACTTGGGCGTACAATTTTGCGATGAAACTGTCCGTTACATTGAGACTTAGAGAGCTGTGAAATCGTGTGTGTACGTGGGAACGGTGGGATCTGGAGTTTGGTCCAGCACGGACTTGGGCGAGACTTGGAACCCAGCATTTGAAGGAAAGGAGGATGTGGACGGAGCGTGGTCGCTCTCTTGGCATCCAGAAGAGCCAGATGTCGTTTGGGCGGGAACCGCGAGAGGAATTGTCCGTCGGGAAGGCGCCGAACAACGACAGGTTGCTTCGCCCTTTGATGATCGACAGGTATGGGCGCTAGCTCAATCTCCCAATGATCCCGATTTGATGCTAGCTGGAACCCGGCCTGGCGCGATTTTCAGAACGCGGGATGGTGGAGTGTCGTGGCAGGATCTGTCGGCAAATGTTGCGCAGGAGTGCTTGATCGGCAAGACGCGCATTACCAGAATTAGATTTGATCCAATTGACGAGGAAACCTATTGGGTTGCCGTAGAGGTCGACGGCGTACATGTGACCCGGGACTCCGGAAATACCTGGCAACGACTGGATAACGGATTCGAATTTCCTGATATTCACGACCTAGCCATTGTCCACGAAAATGGAAGTCGAAAGCTTTTGGCCGCAACGGCGGTCGGCTTGTACACGTCGAGTGACGACGGTCAGTCGTGGGAGTTTCAGAAATTGGAGTCACCTTGGCAATACACTCGCGGATTGGAGCTGGGAGGAGATTGTCAAGGTACAGTCTTTTTGGGAAACGGCGACGGTCCGCCGGGTTCCACAGGAAGGCTACTCAGAAGCGGCGATTGGGGCTCGACATGGCAAGACGCCAATGTACCTGGTCCCACAAACTCCACTGTATGGAACATCGCGGTCAATGCTACGGATCCAGCGTTGGTCTATGCGAGCACCATTCTTGGCCAAGTGTTTCGTAGTTCGGATTGCGGAATTAACTGGATCAAGACATCGGGTCAGTTCGAGCAGATCAGAGCATTGCTTTGGCATCCACTGAATTAGTCGTTGATGGATTGGGATTTTGCCTTGCGCTTCCGGTGCCAACAAGCCATCGACTTTGTACACCATCCAGGATTTCTCGGATTCAGTGGTGCGTCGAGGAACATCGATGTGCTCTCGCTTGACGGTTGGCTCAATTCGCTAGTAGTGTGCCCTTTGAGATAAGGGAGTAGCGAATTCCCCAAATCTAGCCCGAAATAAGCAGCCACCTCAATATGAGCCGCCACACACATTTCGCAGTCATCGCTTGCACCTGCGTGCTTCTAGGCGCATGTGGGGGAGGGGGAGACAATCGAGACGACAAAGTTGCCATACACGAGTCGGGCACAAGTATGGCGATGGCGACGGCATCATTACCTGACGTGGATCTACGCCACTGCTTGGACACCAATTCGGACACGACCTTCAATTCAGTAGCGGAGTCGCTTGGGTTGTGCTATCAGATGGAAGACGCCACTTACTTTATTGACCCTTCAAATCCAATCGAGCGAGATTTGTTCGACTTTTCGGGCGGACTCGCATATGCGGACATTGACAACGATGGATCGATCGAGTTGTACGTTACGCATGGCGGGGGCAAACCAAGCAGATTGTTCACGTACCAAGGCGGCGCATTTGAGCAGATTTCCGACAACAATGGAATCCATCCCAGCACAGCGGAGTTCGGGGGCTATTTTGTCGATCTCAACGGTGATTCCTGGGTCGATTTCATTTCGGTACAACATGGCGGCGTGGAGATTTTCGTCAACGAGAAAAACGGGCGCTTCGTTGAGAACACGGATGCCTCACGCATTTACCACAACCGAGCGACACTGTCAGCAGCGGCATCAGACTTCGACCTTGACGGCGATATTGATCTCGCATTTGCACACTGGGGAACGGGGTGGCGTGGAGTGAAACCCCTTTCCGAGTATCTCTGGTTGAACGATGGAACGGGTCGATTTCGAGACCGAAGCCCTCACTTACCAATTGTGCCAACTCAGGGATCGGAGCACGCGTTCACTCCAACTTTCGCAGACATTGACTCGGATGGCTACCCAGATCTTCTGATGGCCGGCGATTTTGAGTCAAGCCAAGTGTTCCGCAATGTCGAAGGGCGGTGGTTTGAAGACATCACTACTTCTCAAATCACAGACAAGAATGGAATGGGAGCCGCCGTTGGCGACTATGACCGCGATGGAGACTTGGACTGGTTTGTCTCGAGCATATGGGGAGACCCCGGTACTTTTGGCGACCTTTACGATGGCAATCGACTGTATAGAAACAGGGATGGCGTTGGCGGATTCGAAGACGTCACTCGAAACGCGAATGTTCGATATGGTGGTTGGGGTTGGGGCAGTTGTTTCGCTGATTTCGACAACGATGGTTGGCTGGATCTCTTCCATACCAACGGGTCGGAGCTGTTTCCGGAAGATCGGTCAGTATTGTTCATGGGAACTCCCAACGGCACATTTGTGGAGTCCTCTCAGAGATTGGGCGTAAATCATTCCGACCAAGGTCGCGGGGTGCTGTGCGTCGACTACAACAACGATGGCAAGATCGACATTTTTGTCGCCAATAACCGCAAATCGCCTTCCGTCTACAGAAATGACATTGACAATGGCAATTACTTCTTGAAAGTCAAGCTAATTGGTTTGCCTGGAAATGTCGAAGCAGTCGGAGCAAGAGTGGAAATCAAGTCGTCTGGTGGCATTCAAATGCAGGAGATTCAACTTGGAACCGGATATCTGGCTCAGTCAACAACTGTGGCCCATTTTGGTTTGGGAACTGACGAAATGGTCGAGTCGGTTGAGGTCACATGGCCGGATCGTTTTCGGTCCAAGACGCGCCTGTTAAATATAGAGGCTAACAAGTCGTTGGAAGTTGTGCAGCCCGAGCATGAAGAGTTGGTACTCAGTGTGGTTGATGGAAGCGGCACCGGCATTTATGAAAAGGACGATGTGGTCAGTCTCGAAGCGGGAACGCCGGAAGCCGGCTACTTGTTTTCCCATTGGACATCGAGTGGCGGCGGAAGCTTCGTCGATGCCAAGTCACAATACACCAATTTCACAATGCCCGAAAACTCGGTAACCGTCACGGCGAACTATCTACCTGTGACTTCGATCGACCCTGACGTATCAGTCGCTCGTCTGTGGATTGAAGTGCTACTTCAAGCAATTCGAAACGACTATGCCCGGCCAACGGTTCATGCCCGCAATCTCTTTCATTTGTCCGCGGCCATGTACGATGCGTGGACAGCCTATGGAAATGCTGAAGTTCCTTGGCTACTAGGTGAAACGCGAGCGGGCAGCGAATGCGAGTTTGTGCGAGAGAGCACTTCCGCAGATATTGAATCAGCCCGCGCGGAAGCGATCAGTTATGCATCCTATCGGCTAATCCTGCATCGCTTTTCACGTTCTCCAGGACGTGCGATCATTGTCAGAGATGCAGACGTGCTGATGAGCTTTCTAGGGTTCGACGCTTCTACTGTTGAACGAGATGCCAGTTCCGCTAATCCGGCATTGCTTGGAAACCACATAGCGAACTGCTACATCACATTGGGTGGCCTGGACAGCGCAAACGAACAAAACGACTACGCAAATCTAAGATACCGACCCGTCAATCAACCTCTAAAACCTGAGCTTGCCGGGAATCCCAACATAACCGACCTGAATCGATGGCAGCCACTATCTCTAGTCGAATTCATCGACCAGGCGGGGAATCCAAGTTCGTCTGAACCTTCCTTCATTGGAGCGGAATGGGGAAGCGTATTGCCCTTTGCCTTGGATGAACAGGATCTTAATATCTACGTACGCGATGAGCAGAAGTATTGGGTATATAGCGATCCTGGTCCCCCACCGTTCATCGACGATTCCCGATCCGATTGGTATCGCTGGGGATTTGAGATCGTGTCGGTGTGGTCGGCTCAACTCGATCCGGCGGATGGAGTCGAGCTCGATACTTCGCCTGCTAGCTTGGGAAATGTGTCTAGCTATCCCACAACATTCGATGAGTATCAAGCCTTCTATGGAGACGTATTCTCGGACGAGCTAAACGGTGGACACCCATTCAATCCCGCAACTGACTTGCCTTATTCCCCGAACATTGTGAAGCGTGGTGACTACACACGCGTACTGGCAGAGTTTTGGGCAGATGGTCCGGATTCGGAGACTCCACCCGGTCATTGGTTTGTCATATTGAACACAGTAATGGATCACCCAAATTTGGAACGACGCATCGGCGGCGAAGGATTGACGTTAGGACATTTGGAGTGGGACATCAAGGCGTACTTTACGTTGGGGGGCGCAATGCATGATGCCGCCATAGCAGCTTGGGGAATCAAAGGCTGGTATGACTACATTCGGCCGATCTCGGCGATTCGTGCGATGGCAGATCGAGGGCAGGGCTCCAACATCGATCTAGACTCGTATCACATCGAAGGAATTGGACTACGCGAAGGATTCATCGAACTTATCAAATCAGGTGATCCATTGGGGGGAGAAGCTGATGAGCATATAGGCAAAATCAAACTCAAGGCATGGCGCGGACCCGATTTCGTCGAGGACCCTCGGTCAGACGTCGCTGGAGTAGGCTGGGTCCGTGCGGAAAACTGGTGGCCATACCAGCGCCCTTCGTTCGTAACTCCTCCGTTCGCGGGGTATATCTCCGGTCACTCCACTTACTCGGCAGCGGCCGCAGAAGTACTTTCTCAATTCACCGGCAGCAGCTACTTTCCAGGGGGACTGGGTCGGTTCGAAATACCCGCCGACACTTTCTTGAAATTTGAACGAGGACCTAGCGAGGCAATCGAGCTTCAGTGGGCCTCATACAAGGATGCTGCGGACCAGTGTTCACTATCGCGAATCTGGGGTGGAATTCATCCTCCTCAAGACGACATTCCTGGACGACTAATTGGTGAGGTAGTTGGATTGGATGCTTACAGAAAGGCAGAGCTTATGTTTGCTGGATCCGAGGTCGACTAGGCGCAGGCTTCGAGTTCAGATCGCGTTTGCTAGGGATTGTGCTGGGACACAATGCGATACCGCCCCTGTATAGATTCCACAAGACAAACTCCATCAAGGCGAAATTCGATTCCCATCTCAAGGGCCGGAACTTTGACAGACCGTTGGCGTGCGTACCCAATGGTTACGTGCGGTTGAAAGCCCTCATCGTCGACTACAGCTTCAAGTAGTCCGTGAGTGTCAACGCGAACTATGACGACTCGTGCGCGATTGCGGCTAGGGAACCCATCCATTTGTGTGGCGACTCCATCTAACGGAAAAGCGCTAGAGAATCTTATTGCCTTATCTATAGCAACAGGAAGCTTCTCAGCGCTCAAGTCCGCATAGAACCTCAGAGTTATGTGGTAGCGTTCCGGTCGTGTCCAACGAACCTGTTGCAGACTCGGTCGTCGATCGTGGATTAGGGTCTGGATCTTGCTGGGAAGAAACGTACCAATGAAGCATCGCATGTCACTAACACTCCCTTGCGACCATTTCCTCTAGCTCCTCGATCGTGCAGTGTTTGCCAGCGCGTCCCGACAATGCAACTTGATGCCCAATCGATTGAACAATTCGATTGGCGGGCGTAGGGATCCCATAGAGACGACCAAGCTGAACGATTTCGCCGTTTAGGAAATCCACTTCGATGTTGCCTGTATTGCGCATGATGCTCTGCAGGGACGAACCTCCGTGACGAGCGAATCCCTCCACGGGTGCGCCATTGATCTCTGACCGACGCTCACGTGACTCGGCTGCAGATGCGCACTCGATTCCGGCCGCTGCATAGCAGGCAAGTGCCTCGGACCGCAGAATGGACGCGATGTTTCGCGAGCCTGTTCCACATGCGGCTTGAACTGCATTGCTTAGGTTCCCAAGCAACTTTGCGTACTTGTGCCGCATCACGGAGGAGTCAGCCACCGAACTGAAACCTGCGTTGCGTAGTGCAGCCGCGATGTCTTCAGCTGTCAAGTCGAGGCCTACTGGATACCTCCCTACGTCCAGTGCGCCAGCGGTTTCTTCGGCAAAGTTGATGGCCACACCTGGTTCCAAGTGTTCTGCGGGAACCAGCACACACATTGCATAGACGTTCTCAAAGCGCCGGAGCGCTGCCCGTTCATTAGCAACGCCGTTCTGACAACAAACTATGGGCGTTGTGTCAGGAACGACCTTTTGCAGGTCGACTAGCGCTTCGTCGGTGTGCTGACCCTTCATGCACAGAAAGACGATGTCTCTCGCGTCGGATTCAAGATCTGACGGGTGGCAGATGGAAGGAATGTGAAGCACTTTGTCGTGTCGTGGAGATACAAATCGAAGTCCTTTCGAACGAAGGGAATTGAAATGCTCACCTCGAGCGATGAGCACGACGTCTTGTCCGTCGAGATGCAAACGTGCACCTATGGATGCCCCAATGCCTCCAGCGCCATAGATGATGAACCGCACTAGTGTCTCCTAAAGCGTGTCAATCTAAGTTGGAGCAAGATTGCTACCACTCAATCACCAACCTCACCCACACTTGACAATGCAGCATTGAGTTCGGTAGCCCAAAAATCCGGCGAGTCTCCGCAAGCGAAAAAAGAAGGATTGAGCAAGCTCTCCTTTTGGTTGTAGTGCAATGGAGCGCCGGACAGCAAACGCAAATGTCCTCCCGCAGCTCTCAATACAGCATGCGCGGCAGCCAAATCCCACTCAGAGGTTGGTCCGCACCGAAGGTAGAAATCAGCACTTCCTTCAGCGATTCGACAGATTTTCCAGCTACTCCCCACATTTTCTCGCATGACTTTCCTTCCAGACTGCACCAAGTGCTCGGTGAAGCGATCATTGTTTGGCGTCGTATTGTGCCGACTCTCAAGGAGAACCAACGCACTCAAATCTACCTCTCTTGACACTATGGTGCGCCTCGTCTCAGTGGATTGCACAATCGCTTTGTGACCGACACAGTCACCGCTATACACGATTTCTTCGGTTGGAACGTTTACCACACCCAGATTAGGCTTGCCATCTTCAATCAACGCAATATTGACGGTGAACTCGCCATTGCGATCAATGAAGTCGCGAGTGCCGTCCAATGGATCTACCAGCCAATACTGTTTCCATTTCCTTCGTACACGAGGACCGGGAATCCTCTCCTCTTCGGAGAGTATGGGGATAGAAGGGTCAAGTAGCGTCAACTCTCGGACTATTACATCATGGGCTCGAAGGTCTGCTTGGGTGACTGGTGATTCGTCAGACTTCCTGTGCACAGTGAATTCTGAGTTATAGACATCGAGAATTTCCCGACTTGCCAGATTGGAAATTCTTACAAGCTCGTCAATCACTTCAGCTCCGCAATTCCATGCGGGCCAAAGTTAACGCAGCTATTGATCGAGCTTCAGTCAGTTGGTCAGATCTAAACAGACTATCCAGCTCACTCATTGGCCAACGAACGACTTCCAACGGTTCTGGCTCATCTCCCGTCAATGACTCTGCATACAAGTCAGTTGCCAAAATCACATGTATGGAAAATCCCATATGGCTTGGAGCGATGGTCAATTCACGTAGGTACTGCAAACGGCGAGCTCCGAGTCCCGCCTCTTCCTTGAGTTCTCGATTGGCTGCTTCATCGAATGATTCCGCACGCTCGACCCGCCCCTTGGGAAGAACAAGCTCGTAGCGATGCGTACCAGCCTGGTATTCACGCACTAAAATACACTCATGCTTGTCATTGACGGCACAGACTATGATGCCCTCGAAGCCCCTCTTGGGAAGTCGTTCGAAAGTCCTTGTTGCGCCATTGGAAAAGACTAGATCGATTTGCTCAATGCTGAACAGTCGGCTGCTTGCCACGATACGCCTCTGACTGATTTTTGGGAGCACGTCGATTTCCTGCAGCTTGAATGGCGGCTAAGTATAGGTGTACAAAGAATTTGCAAGACGGTTGTCCTCAAACGAAACCGGTATTAGGTGAAATCCTGCTGTGAACATGGACGAAGAACGAGTTCGCATTGACAAGTGGCTTTGGGCAGCGCGTTTCTTCAAGACACGCTCCCGCGCCAAGGAGGCAGTCGTCGGTGGCAAAGTTCACATCGACGGTGAGAGAGTCAAACCAGCACGAAGCGTTCACAAAGGACAGACATTGACAATTACACTCCCTGCTCACCAGATCGTGGTTGTTGTGAAGGAGCTTTACGACCAGCGAGGACCGGCTACGGTTGCGCAGACCATGTACGAGGAAACCGAGGATTCTATTGCGAAGCGGACGGAACTAGCAGATAGGCACAAAGCCGCACGAGCAGGTCTAACGTTTTCGAAACGCAAGCCAAGTCGAGAAGATCGTCGACGCTTGGCGCAACTCAAGCAACGAGGTTACCAAGTGTGACCGACAAGGGCCTATAAAGGAACAGAGTGATCCCATCGTGGATACGGAGCCCGGATAACATTCTCTTCATGAACATTTCAACAGGAAGGAAGCAGTAATCGAAGCACTTCAAGAACCCAAAAGGCACAACGGTCTTGCTGCAGCCATACTTGCCGAGCACGCAATTAGCAATGGCGAAGGAATCCTCGTTTCTAACGGTTCCATAGCCGTTCAGACTGGAAAACGGACGGGCAGATCGCCGCGCGACCGATTCATAGTCGAGGAAGATCGGACGTCGAGAAAGATTGACTGGGGTCCAGTGAATCAGCCTATTGAGCCGCATCGGTTTTCGCTGCTTTGGAAGCGTGTCAGCGCATTTGTAGATGAGAGAGAGAGCTACGCAGGGCTCATGCATGTCGGTGCTCATCCCCAACACTACCAACCTGTGCACGTATGCACGCAGTACGCCTGGCACCAGATGTTCGCTCGTACGTTGTTCATCGTTCCTGAAGAATTCAATCCCCAAAACAAACCCGTATGGCAAATACTGAACGCACCCGATTTCGAGTGTGTACCTGAAAGAGACGGGACAAACAGCGATGGCGTAGTGATTGTGAGCCTTGCCGAGCGGAAAGTCCTGATTGCTGGAATGCACTATGCGGGAGAAATGAAGAAGGCGATGTTCGCTGTAATGAACTTTCTCCTGCCAGAGGACGACATCTTGCCTATGCATTGCTCGGCAAACGTGGATTCCCGTGGACGGGTGGCTCTATTCTTCGGATTGTCCGGTACAGGGAAGACAACTCTGTCCTCGGATCTGGATTGTCTCTTGATCGGCGACGATGAACATGGATGGGGCACTGGAAGCGTATTCAACTTCGAAGGAGGCTGTTATGCGAAGTGCATAAACCTTCGAAGAAAGACAGAGCCAGTGATTTTCGACGCGATCCGATTTGGTGCCATTGTCGAGAATGTTGTTGTAGACCCCAACACCCGGGAGCCCGACTATAGCGATTCCTCACTAACGGAAAACACTCGAGCCTGCTATCCGCGTAGTAACGTTTTGTCGTGCGAACCAAACAATAGAGGGGGCGAGCCGGAGACAATAATATTTCTAACATGCGATGTAAGCGGTGTGCTGCCGCCGGTTTCTGTGCTGTCGCGGCAGGCTGCGGCATACCACTTTCTCTCTGGCTACACGGCGCAAATTGGTTCGACAGTCGTTGGTTCCTCCGAACCGTACGCAGCTACCTTCTCGGCTGGTTTTGGAGCTGCCTTCTTGCCCAGGCCGCCAGGAGTGTACGCGGATCTTCTGATGCGCCGACTTGCGTCATTCAATTCCCAAGTCTTTCTAGTGAATACTGGATGGACCGGGGGAACCTACGGCGACGGAAAGAGAATTGGAATACCGGAAACTCGAAAAATCATCGAAGCCGCGCGCTCAGGCGCTTTACTGCATGGTTCGTTGACGCACCTTCCTGAACTCAACCTCTCTATACCGGCACACATTGAGGGGTTGGACTCCAGAATCCTGAATCCTCGCAACACATGGTCAAACGAGAACAACTACGATGCGGCACGTAATTCTCTAGTCGCCAAGTTCAAGGGCAATTTCGCGAAGTTCATTGTTGATCGCGAAATTGTTGAAGCAGGTCCTCGCTAGTCGTAACGGCAAACATTACCGAGCAATTGCGGTTAGCTGTCTGGCAATGTTCCTGTATTGATGTGAGCAACTAAAGTGGATGCGTCACTCGAATCTCGGTTGCAGCACATTTTTGGTTCTGCGGGGAAGATTCAGTTGGACCACGGAATCGAGAAGGAAGCATTGCGAATTTCTCGCGACGGCTATCTCTCACGAAAACCGCATCCTGCAGAATTGGGCGCGGCGCTCACTCACGAATCAATTACGACGGATTTCTCGGAATCGCAGCTAGAGTTCGTCACGCGTGTGCACTCGAGCATTGACGACTGTCTAGCGGAACTCGACGACATTCATCGATTCGTATATGGAATCATCGAAGGTGAGCGATTGTGGCCGGCAAGCATGCCATGCATGCTCCGAGGGGAATCTTCCATCCCCATTGCAGATTACGGAAGTTCCAATGTGGGAAGGGTGAAAAGCATTTACCGAACTGGACTTGCGTACCGGTATGGTCGCTACATGCAGTCCATTTCCGGATTGCATTACAACTTTTCCATTCCCGATTCGCTCTGGCAATTGCGGGCAGAATCTCAGGGCGAAAGCGATTCACGGGAGTTTCGAGACGATAGCTACATGAGCCTAATTCGGAATTTTCGGCGATTGGCTTGGCTTCCCATCTACTTGTTTGGTTCCTCGCCGGCAGTGTGCGGATCCTTCATTTCCACGGCAGCTCACGGATTGAACGAACTCGATGGCGAATCCTTCTACTTGCCATATGCGACTTCCTTACGGATGGGACCATTGGGCTACCAAAGTACCGCGCAGGCATCTCATTACATTTCGTACAACTCGCTTGATGGTTACGTGCAAGACATGGTTGTGGCACTTAGCAAGCCGTATGAGCCTTACGAGAAGATTGGGACAAGAACGCCAGCCGGGGAATACAAGCAACTTTCTACTGCACTCTTGCAGATCGAGGCTGAATCGTACGGGACAATAAGGCCAAAGCCATTGTCCGAATACGGGCTTAGGCCGATCGAGTCGTTGAGACGTAACGGGATAGAGTACTTGGAAGTACGCTGCTTGGACCTGAATCCGTTCCTTCGAACAGGAATTGATAGCGCTACTGCTCGATTCTTAGACGCAATGTTGATCTATTGCTGGCTGATCCCTAGCGCATCCGACTCGGCAATAACATGGCAGGAAATTCAAGAGAACCAGCTCATTACTGTCCAAAGCGGAAGAGACCCTGCAGTTTCCCTGAGATTGGACGGAAAGGAACGAATGTTGCAAGATTGGGCGCTTGAAGTGCTGGGTGCCATTGAAGAGGTGTGCAGTTTCATCGATACTCTCTCGGCGACTACGGCCTATCGATCCTCCTGGGAGGTGCAGCAGCGGAAGGTCTTGGATCCTGACACGACTCCGTCGGCTCAAATACTTGCCCGAATGAAGGGCAGCCAACTGTCGTACTACAGACTGATCGATTCGTTGGCCAATAAGCATCAGCGCGAATTCCTTGAAACCCCGTTAAGCGGCGATCGCATTGACAGATTCGAGGAAATGTCGCGAAAGTCGCTTCAGATGCAGGAAGAACTGGAGAGGTCAGAGACTCAATCGTTCGAGCAACACTTGGATGACTACATGCATTTGGATGCTAGGAAGTGAATTTCTTGGCGCACTGCTGGTTGGCTAGACACGATGAAGCTCACATAGCCGGCGCGTTTCTGGGAGACTTTGTCAAAGGGCCTGTCCCCACTACCTATCCATCCGATGTACAGAGTGGGATTCGCTTGCACAGACACATTGATTCCAAGAGCAATCGGATGGAGGAAATGCGAGCAACTTATTGGCGTTTCGGCAAACCATTGCGTCGTGCCGCGCCGATTTTGCTCGACTTGGTTGCAGATCATTTGTTGGCGGTCCATTGGAAAGCACATGGGGAAGGCGAGTTGAGCGATTTCACTAACTATTGCTATGGTGTTTTGACCAAGTTTGAGATGCCGGATTCAGCCGCGAAGTTTCTAAAGCACACCATGGACCAAGATCTTTGGTCGACATACTCGGACTTGAACGTGATGTTGAGGATCATGCAGAGAATCTTGCATCGCTTAAAGAACGAAGATGTCGCAGCACTGTCTGTAATAGCGAGAGACATCGATGTCTTCTATGATGACTTCCAAAGCTACTTTCCATTGATTGAAAAGCAAGCCGCCATTTGGTGGGCAGACAATGTGCCAGACGGCCAAGTTGCTCGAGTTGGTATGAAAGTGCGGAAGTCATGAAACTATGATGTCGCATAAGATGGTGTGGGAGGAGGTGTCCGTTGATGCTCAAGTTTGACTACAAGCACAGCGAGTTTTGGGCAATCTTGGTTGTACTATGCGGCGGAGGCGCACTGGCTTTGACGCTAGCGTTGGAACACGTCTTCAATTTGACGCCCTGTTCCCTTTGCCTTTCTCAACGCTACATGATGTTTTTCGGAGTTCTAGTTGCCGTGGGCAGCCTAACGGTGGATTCGCGGCTGGGGATTTTGCCGCTACTTTCCATACTATTCTTCTTGGGTGGAATTGGATTTGCCTTTTGGCACTTGTATGTGATATTTGGGCCTGACAACAGTGTTGCATGTCTCGCTGGCGCCAATGCCCTGATTAGAGATGGTTATCCCTTCGCGGATATATTGGAATCGCTGTTCGCGGGTTCGCCCGACTGTGCCGAGAGTGCGCCCACAATTCCGATATTGGCTCTCGTCGCATTTGTAGTGTTGATAGGATTGACGATCCAGCAATTTCGAATGGGGCCACGCTCTGCCTACTGACTAGGAGCATGCTCTGCTTCAATTCAATAAGGTATGCTTCAAGTACGGAGACGCGCCTCTTTTTGAAGATCTTTCCTTCACGGTCCATGCTGGCCACTCCGTTGGGCTCGTTGGAAGAAACGGAATAGGCAAAACCACGCTGTTTGCGCTGGTTCGGCGCGAGCTGCAGCCTGAAGAAGGAACCGTTGAGTATCCCGCGGCTTGGCGAGTCTCTTGGCTAGCTCAGAACGTAGCTCCTTCGGACAGGCAAGCCATAGATTTCGTCATGGATGGCGATACCGAGCTGCGCAGACTACAACGAAAGATAGATCAAACTCATTCGTCAGGAGACGGCGTCGAAGTCGCTCGTGCATTTGCGGAATTTGAGGACCGCGGAGGCTACACGTTTGAAACTAGAGCCGCCACTATTCTCTCAGGTCTTGGGTTCCAGTCAGACGATTTCACGAAGCCGCATGAGGAGTTTTCGGGAGGCTGGAGAATACGTCTGAATCTTGCACGCACACTCATGACGCCAGCCGATCTCATGCTGTTGGACGAGCCGACCAACCACTTGGATCTAGAGGCGACGGTGTGGTTCCAAAAGTGGCTCGCAAACTATGACGGTACAGTGCTGTTGATTGCCCATGATCGCGACCTCTTGGATCAAGTTGTAGACACCATAGTGCACATTGACCAGCTTCAAGCTTTCACATATCGAGGCGGCTACTCCTCCTTCGAAGAACAAAGAGCCCAGCTGTTGATTCAGCAGGAGACTGCGCTGAAACGTCAAGAGCAGGAACGCGAGCGTTTACGGAGATTCGTCGATCGATTCCGCGCAAAAGCGAGCAAGGCGCGTCAAGTTCAGAGCCGAATCAAGGTCCTTGAACGGATGACTACGGTAGCTGTGCTTCGCACTCAATTGCCATACAGGTTCTCGTTTCAATCACCTGCTCGACTTGATGAACCCATGGTGTCGATAGACAAATGCAGTCTGGGCTACGACGAACATGACGTGATCACCAACACGACTGAACGCATCTATCCCAAAGATCGCATCGGGGTTCTAGGCTTGAACGGTGCTGGAAAGTCAACGTTGTTGAAGGCATTGGCAGGCGAAATCCGGCCCAGAGATGGCAGCATTAGCTTTAGCGAACACACATCCATTGGCTACTTCGCTCAACATCAATTGGAGATATTGGATGGCGAACGAAATGCTAGCGATCACGTATTGGACCGCGTTGAATTCAGCGAGCAGCAAGTTAGAGATTTTCTCGGTGCATGGGGCTTTGGCGGCGAGGACATATTTCGACCCGTCAAACAGTTCAGTGGTGGCGAAAAAGCTCGATTGGTCTTGGCGACGATCGCGTTAGAGAGACCGGCTCTCTTGGTGCTAGATGAACCGACAAACCACTTGGACATGGACATGCGTACTGCCCTATCAAACGCACTCGATGAATTTCAAGGTGCCGTCGTAATCGTTGCACACGACCAACACTTGCTGAGGCAGTGTGTCAACGAGTTTTGGCTCGTCAAGGGTGGCAGTGTTTCAGCATTTCAGGGGGACCTAGAGGACTACGAAGCGACAATCGCCGATCCGCAACAACAGGACAAACCTGCGAAAACTACGTCTAGGCTGCTTAGAAAGGAACGTGCAGATGCGCGAAATCGCCAGCGAGATCTAGTGGCTCGCAAGGCTAAGATAGAGTTGAAGTTAGGACAGCTCGAGAAAACGGTGAACGAATTGAACGAGAAGCTTGTGGACCCGCAGACATTCTCGGATGCCAATCGCAGCGAATTGCAGGATTGGATTAGAATGCATGGAAAGACTAGAAAGACAATTGAAGAGCTAGAAAACGAGTGGATGTCGATAGAAGAGAGACTCGATAAGAGTTGACTTTTAGGGAGGAACCTATCGACATCCACGCATTTTGTACTGGTTACCGTTCAAGCACCGACACAAACGCGGTGCGGCTCGAATCTAGATCGACGGTCGTCTGCTTGCCGCGCCGTCGAACTGTTATTTCCATCTCGGGAGTGTCGCTACGCTGTCGCAAATAGCGGTTTGCATGGGAATAGGAGCGCACGGAGTTATTTCCAATTTTCATGAGAACGTCTCCAGGCTTCAAAACCTCGTGCTTGTCTGACACGCTAAGAACCAACACCCCGAAGTCGACGCCGAAGTAGTGCCCAAGCTCCTCTTCGACCTCAAGCAGAGAAATGACATCTATGGCCTCTGACAGTTCGCCACGGGCATTAGGACGTAGCCAACCAGAAAACGCATCATGAGGTCTTATTACTTGGTAGTTGCCGTCACCCATGTAGACATAGGATCGGTTCGGGCTGGGAACGAACCACGTTCGACCGGCTGAGGATGTTCCCACCTCTATTGGAATATCGACCTGCTTTCCATCTCGCAGTACGCCCAAGCGCAACGTGTCGCCACGCGACAAGCTGGATATAAGCCTATTGGCAGTGATTTCTGGATCATCGGCTTCTGCGATTTTGAGTCCGTCAATTGTGACGACTTGATCGTCTTGCTGCAGACCTGCGCCGATTGCAGGACTCCAATCCTGAATTCCTACAACTGTTAGATTCTTATCCGCAGTGGTTGATAGCGTAACCCCGATTTGCCCAAGCTGAATTGCTTCGTCAAATTCACTGAGGACGCTGAGCAACATTTCCGTCAAGGACTCAACACCCGGTTGCAAGGAATGAACGAGCGGTCCAAGTTCGTGCACAATCACGTCGCTCTCGAGCTCGGCCAGGGCCTCTACTGCTCGATCGAGTTGCTCGCGAACCTCTTTGTAGTCTTGTTCGTCTTGGTTTCGATTCTCTTGCGCTCCCGCACCGGCGACAGCGAAAAAAGCTAATGCCAGATAGAGCGAGAATCTTGAGAAAATGGTCATTGGTGTCTCCTAGCTAACTATAGGTCTTGGTTCACATCTATGGATGGTTGTGGACCCATCAATGTCAATAGCCCCAGTTAAGCACCCCCCACTTGAGTTATATTTAAATCGCTTGACATGAAATCGAACTTCTGCTCCCTTCCGCGGCGCTTCACGACGACTGCCGCAGGTTTCTCGGAATTGGAGAAAAATCGTTTGGCATGAGAGAAGGATCGGACTGGTTTGTCATTAATTCGCAGCAATACATCGCCCTTCTTCAATTCTCGGCCCTCTGGGGCTTCGATGACTAAGACTCCAAACTCCTCGCCGAAGTAATGTCCAAGATCGCTCTCAAATTCAATCAACACCAGAGTGCGTAGATCTCGCAATTCGCCAAGTCTGCTACCGACTTGGTTCAATATGGAAACCCTACCTGGCGCGTCCAATTCATAGGCCCACACTTCCGGGTATTGCCGCCGTGAAACAGTGGTGAGGGTCTTATCTAGTTTCCTCTTGTCCCTAATAATTTCCAAGTTGAGTGTCGTGCCCGGCTCAACCACACTAATCAAAGCAGTAAGCGCCCGCACAGGATCGTCTGCCTCCCTTATTTGCACACCGTCTACTGAGGCAACTATGTCGCCTTCCTGCAGTCCCCCACTTTCAGCCGGTGAGTCCTCAATGATCTGATCGATCAATACACCTTGATCTGTGGACTCGCCCATACGAATTCCAATGAAACCCATACCGGCCTTGGATTGGATGGCATGCGTGAGATTGTTCGACAGCAATTCCAGTTGAGGTGATAGAGCTGACACATAGGGTGCGATCCGTGAAATTGCCTCGGCATGTCCTTCAGCAGCTGCCATGGCGCCTACGGCTTCTTCAAATTGTCTTCTTACACGCTTTATTTGCTCTTGCTGATAGCGATTTCGAGAATCTATGGCCGCTTCTCTGTTAGCGACGCTAGCCGCTTCCGCGTCAGCAAGGATTGTGACTTCCATTTCAGGGCTTTTGTCGCTTTCTTGGGCAAGCGCGAACGTTCCCAGGAAACAACCAATCGAGAGGATTAAAGTTAGAAGTGATTTCATGATTGACTCCGTGCGGGCCTATAAGACTCCGTTGTAGCTGGCTAAGGTAATGGGAGGGGATTGGGACTTTAGAAGTCGATAAGATCTCTTGAGAGTGTCTTTCTGTTTTAGAAGCTCATCGCGTCGAGCGGCATTCCCGACTTCCAGCTCATCAAGCTCCGTATTGATGTCGGCCAATCGCACTATGATTGCGGACCGTTCAATTGTTGACGCTGAGAACTCATTAAGCAATTCCTGTTGCAACGCGTGCAATGGATCATCGGGCGTCGTCTCTACCGGAGAAATTGTGTCTACAGTTGTCGGATCGTGACGGTTCAAGTACGGTTGATGCCAAAACACCAGCCCGAATACGAGAAGCGCCATACACGACACACCGCCAAATTGCATGAACTGCTGCTGTCGGACACTTCGTCGTCGAATCTTGTCCCGTACTTGCTCGAGCATGTCACCGGGCGGTGACACGTCGGGCAATTGACGCAGTCCCTTCGTGAGTTCGTTTAGGGAGTTCACTGACATGTCATTGTGTTCCATTGATTTGAATATGCAGCTTCAGCGTTCGGTAGTGTTTGCTGGGTTGCAGCCTCTTCTTGTCTCGATTTTTCCATGTTCTGATTCAGACGCGAAATGATCACTTTGGAGTAGCTTGTGCTGCGTTTGAGCAATTTGCCGATCTCTTCGTGCGTGTAGCCCTCCACACAATACATCCAAACAACCAAGCGAGTCTTGGGGTCCATGACTGCAAGTGCTCGCTCTACGTCAATCATTTCTGAAGTGGCGTCTTCCGCGCCAGTCGCAACTGGTTCGTAATTCACGCGTCTACGGTGCCAAGGCGACCTGAGCCTCATGTAGCAACGATTGACTGCTAGAGTCCTAACCCAACCTACAAAGTGGGATGGTTCTCTAATCGTGTGCGCTTTAGTCAATACATCCATGAACGTATCTTGAGCAACGTCCTCAGCAGCGTGAGAGTCACCCATTATTCGAAGCGCCATCGAGTAGACAGGGCCAGACAATGCCTTGAAAACTTGCTCTTGCGCTTCCGGATCGCCCTTCATCAGTCGTTCAACGACTTCTATTGCAATCTGGACGCCACCAATGTTCGCCATACATCCTTAGATGCCATTGCACAAGAAAGGGTCACAACAAAGTTACAGAATCCTAGCATTGTTCTGCACGGTCTGTTCCTTTGATGCGAAAAATTTCAGCTGCCGGCTGACTTGCGCGAAGACTATAGCCCTTCTAGACAGGGCTGTTTGGAGCCTAGGTGTTCAAGGGCATTTACGCGCCGGCAGCTTGCGCTTCTGGTCCTTCGTAAATGGATTTCTCTTTCTTTGAGTCCTCGCTAACGCGTCTACCCAATGACATGAACGAGGGGATTTCGTCGTCAGAGAGTTCACGCATTTTGATTTTGCGCTCCATCGCTGCATCCAGATATGGCTGAAGTTCCTTGAGTTTCTTCTCCTCGCGAGCTGGGTCGCGCTCTTTGAATTCACCCATGACTTCCTTCGCGAATATTTCCAGCGACTCGCAGATGTCTTCGTGGCGATTGTTGCCTGCTTGCTGAATGAAGGTCACCTGGTCGACGCCGCATTCCTCAAACTTCAGCAGGTGCTCTCTAAGATCGTCCGGAGTACCGATTCCACCGCGGCTACCGCTTAGTGCATTGGTGATGTCGACGGGGTTTTCCTTTCGTTGGGCATCGCGCATTTTGATGTATTGCTCCCAAAGATTAGTGCGCCCGGGTTTGTGGGTTCCGAACGCGTAGAGGCTGCCAAGCGCGAAGGCAAAGAATTCGAACCCATCTAGTCCACGCCGAACTGCCAATTCGCGGTCATGGTGACAAGAGAAGCTGGACACCATGCAAATGTTTGGATTGATGGAGTGACCAATGGGCACACATGCCTCTGACTTGATGATGTTGTAGTACTCTTCGACCCATTCCGTCGCCTCTGCAGGGTCGACAAACGCAAAAGTGAGAGCACCAATTCCCAATCGGGCGGCCATGCGGATGGTCTCGCGCTGTGAGCAGGCGACCCAGAGGGGCGGGTGCGGTCGCTGCACAGGCTTGGGGACGATGTTTCTGCACGGCATGTCGAAGTATTGACCCTTGTAGCCCGGATAGGGATCCATGGCAAGCATGTTGGCTATTTGTTCAGTGGCTTCCAAATAGATCTTGCGCTTGCGCGCAACCGGGATCTTGAACCCGCCCAGTTCAAGCTCCGCCGAGGACTCGCCGGTTCCAAATTCGACCCGTCCGTTAGACACGAGATCCAATGTCGCGATAACCTCCGCTGTGCGAGCTGGATGGTTGTACTGGGGAATGACCTGACGAATTCCATGACCAAGACGAATGTTCTTTGTTCGCTGAGAGCACGCGGCGAGAAACACTTCCGGAGCGGATGAGTGAGAGTATTCCTCCAAGAAATGATGCTCTACTTCCCAAGCGAAGTCGATGCCCAGCTTGTCGGCCACCTCCACTTGTTCAAGAGCGTCCTGAAACAGCTTGTGCTCTTCGCCGTGGCTCCAAGGTCTAGGTAGCTGATGTTCGTAGAAAATGCCGAATTTCATGCGCAATGGACGAATTTGAGAGTGTATTAGTTTAATGAATTGCCTGGTTCAGTAAGCCGTTTAGCCGTTAGGTAACACAAACTGGTAAAGGCTGCGAAGGAACTCTACATACATTAATATGCCCAATTGACAGTGCGCTATAGATCGCAAGCAATGAGTGTCAGTGAGCTTACTCGAACAGCAATGATTCTGTTTATTACGCTGTCGTGTTCAATCTCGGCAATACCGCAGGAGGAGGAAAGCTCCAGCGCGGAGAAAACAGTACTGGACTCCCTTCAAGCGCTAGGTTTGAATGCATCGAAAGTGTCTGCCACACCTATCTCCGGAGTCTATGAGGTCGAAACAAACGACGGCAATTTCTTCTATTCATCCGAAGATGGAAAATACGTTCTTGTTGGCGAGCTACATAGGATTGAGGGTACCAGTACGACTAACCTTACCGAGATCAGTAGGGGCGCAATGCGCAAGGAACTACTACAAGATGTGCCATTGGATGAAAGTCTGAATTTTGCGCCGAAAGAAGACGTGGAGCATGTCGTATACGTGTTTACCGATGTGGATTGCGGCTATTGCCGATTGCTTCACGAGAATATTGAGGGTTACAAGGCACGTGGTATCGAGATTCGCTATCTTGCGTACCCACGGGCTGGAAAGAACTCAAAAACTTATAACAAGATGGTTTCAGCCTGGTGTGCGGATGACCCTAACGTTGCAATTGCAGCATTGAAGCGGGGGGAAACTATCCAAAACAAGAGCTGCGACAATCCCATTGACGAGCAATTCGAGCTGGGCAGCAAGATGAACATTAGTGGTACACCAGCTTTGATTCTTGAGAGCGGGGCGGTCATTCCTGGGTATGTCACCCCGGAGCGACTCGAAAGAGAGCTCTCACTCCAACCTTCGTCATAGACTTCACTGAACATCTGAACTCAACTCGCCATTCGATGGCAACTCTCGGGTGTCCGGATGCGTTCTAGGGCTCTGAGTTTTCGCCGTAAGTTCGAAACGCCAACCCCAAAAGCTGATCTAAAGTAATAAAATACTCGGCTAACAAAAGTTGCGATTCCGTATTTATTTGAACTCGGTCTCGTCGCGGCGAATGAGGTAAATACTTGGAATCTGTCGATTCGAACCGACCTCGCGCCGATATTCCTTATTTCCGTTCGGTTCGCGGAAAACTGACGCTGTTCCTGATTGGCATCCTTCTGGTGAGCATTGCTTGCTTCACTGCGATGAATGTTGCCTACATGCGAGCCACCATTCGCGACGAAATCCGCTATGAGCTGAATCTCGATAGTCAAGTTTTCGGATTGGAACTGCTCAATTACATTGAACTGGAGGAACGGTTACTAGGATCGCTTGCAACAACTGTCTCCAGTACCGATCTGTTCAGTCAACGCGATCAAGGCATGCTCGACGATGTAATGTTGCGCAAACGACTGCAAGCTATAGTCGAAGACGCCCTGACTAGCAACGAGCAATATGCTCGCGTTCGCATCACCGATGCAGCAGGCACGATACTTGGATCGACGGAACCTAGCGAAGTTGGACATCTTGCGCTCGAGGCAGATTTTTTCGTGGAAGGGATCCATGGCCCCTATGTCGAGTTTTCCAATGGCGAAGACCTTGGAGAGTCGATCTCGATGAGCGTACCCATTATTGACAATCACGATCAAGTGGTTGGCGTCGCAAGCGCGGATGTAAGTAGCTCAAACTTGGCCGAATTGTTGAGTTCTTTCAGGTCGCGACATCAGACGGTCCAGGTACGTTGTGCGCGGCGCATGCACGACGGCAAGGTGCATTACTTGTTTGCCAGTGGCGATTTCGAGCTGTTTCAAACAGAGGATGCTGGAATCGACGAAGCCATGTCGCAAGCGTTGGCGGGAGAAAACGGTTTTATAGAGAATGCTTTGGACCACCGAGGCGTCAGAGTGCTAACTGCGTATAGACCAGTTGGCTACGCAGAATGGGGACTCGTCGTTCAGGTGGACCAGGCTGAAGCTTTTCGACCGCTGCAACGTGTCTTTGTTGTCGTTGTCTGCATTGGCCTGTTGATTGCTTTTATTGCCGGTGCTGTATTGACCACGGTGGTGCAGAGCTCGTTGGGACCCATTCGTCGATTGGCGCGTGCAACTCGTCGTATGGCTGATGGCGACTACTCGACCCGAATCAAAGTGGAAACAGAGGACGAGCTGGGAGAACTTGGTCGGGACTTCAACACCATGTCGGAGACTGTCGAGCAGCACACTCTCCATTTGGAGGAGAGTGTACAGAAGCGGACCGCGCAATTGGAGAAATCAAAGGACCAGCTTCGATCCCTGGTCATTGCGCTTGAGCACAACGCCGCTCTCATGGACAGAGATCTCGAACAAGCTGAAGTCATTCAACGATCTCTCCTGCCTCGCAATCCGCCCAATGTCCCTGGCTACTCGTTCAGTGGACTATACGTTCCGGGCAAAAACGTAGGGGGCGACGTTTACGACGTTTTCAGAATAGACGAGAGGCATCTTGGACTCGTGCTTGCGGACTCCACAGGTCATGGAGTCAGTGCGGCCATGCTGACGGTTCTCTTCAAGAACAGGCTCGACATCATTGAGCAAGACGACGACGCGTACCGCTCGGATCAACCATCACCGAGTGCAAGTGAAGCATTGGGTCTCCCCGTACAAAGCCATAGTGCAATTCCAGTTTTTGCTCGAGTGAACGAAGAACTCATTTCGGACGTTGTCGGTTCAAGCATGTTTGTTACTGCAATGTTCTGCATTTTGGATACTCACAGCGGCAAGTTCTCGGTAGCTAGTGCTGGGCATCCTCCACTATTGGTATTGCGAGCATCCGGGGAGGTCCAAAGGGTCTCATCTTCCGGTCCTGCGTTGGGTCTATACCCGAATGCAAAGTTTGAAGAGGAGAGCCTAGTTCTGGAGTCGGGCGACCGTGTTCTGATGTATACGGATGGGATCTTCAACCTTAGTGACCAAGAACCGTTCTCGTTGGAAGAAATTGCCGTGCACCTACGCGACATTCCTCCGGGAAAAACTGCGATGCGCGATCTTCTCAATCGGATCACGAACGGTTCATATTTGGTAGACAGAGACGACGTGACCATGTTAATGATCGATGTAAGAGACGGGGAAAACAGTTTCGATCATCCTTCGGCCTCAATCTTTCAGGACAAGATTGAAGCGGAAGTTGCCAACAATCACGTTTCTCAAATCGAATACGCAGAGGACGACGAATCGTTATATCTTTCCTACCATGGCCGCATCACATGGATGCACGGTCAGTCACTCTCGATGACCGTGAAAGATGCAGCATCTGCAAGAAAGAGTGTGATTATCGACATGATGCACTGCGAGTATCTGGATAGTGCCATGCTGGGAACACTGCACGAGACAGCCGAAGTGTGCGCGTCGCTTGGAGCCAATCTGCACATCCAAAGTGTTGGGTCGGATATCCACGAGACCTTTGTAGAGCTTGGAATGCGGGATGTGTTGGACTGCATCAGCGGAGTCGCGCGAGAAATCCCACACGATCGTGAGCAGTTGCTTGGTGGGTCTACAGATACTCAGACACAGCAGAAATGGCTGCTGCGAGCGCACGAAGCCTTAGCCTCCTTGAACGAATCTAACTTGGCTGAGTTCAAGGATGTAATCGAGGAACTTCGTGAAGACATCGCAAACGCACCTCAGTAGCCTACGCTAGACTGGATTTCGTCAACTTTCAGAATTCGATGTAGGCGGCGCAGGATTGGCATATCTTGTTCGTCGCCAGTTTTGTGTTGTCCCTGAGCCACATTGGTGCGACGGTACAATTTGTACGTTCAATTGGCTCTGTCGAAGTAGCGTGCAGTTCAATTCGTCTACACCAACGGGTTCTCTAGGCGGGGACTGGCAAGACGAACAGCGTTGGACTTGGCACAGAATTTGCGGCGACGGCCAGGCATTCCGATATCCACAAAAAGGGAGTAAGAGCAAGTGAGCAATAGAACCAAGTTTTACATTGGGGGCGAGTGGGTAAACCCCTCAACCGACGCCACCCTTGAAGTAGTGAATCCCTCTACCGAACAGCCAATTGGGGTAGTAGCTCTCGGTACCGCGGAAGACGTTGATAGAGCAGTAGCTGCGGCTGTCGAGGCCTTTGACTCCTTTTCGCAAACGACGAGAGAGGAGCGAGTGGAGTTGCTTGAGCGAATTGTCGCGTGTTATCAGAAGCACTTAGATGATGTAGCGGCAACCATCAGCGAGGAAATGGGTGCACCAATGGGATTGGCAAAGGCAGCTCAAGCGCCAGCTGGCATGGGCCATTTCATGACAACACTGAGCGTGCTGAAGGAGTATGAGTTTGAAGAGTCACTAGGATCGGTTCGAGTCATTAAGGAACCTGCCGGAGTCTGTGGATTCATTACTCCGTGGAATTGGCCAATCAATCAGATTGCATGCAAAGTTGCGCCGGCTCTCGCGGCAGGATGCACCATGGTGCTGAAGCCGTCAGAGGTAGCTCCCTTCAATGCCGTCTTGTTTGCCGAAATTCTCGATGAAGCTGGAGTTCCGCCGGGTGTTTTCAATCTTGTGAACGGTGAGGGACCGACAGTCGGTGTAGCTATCGCCTCGCATCCGGATGTTGACATGGTCTCGTTCACTGGTTCGACGCGCGCTGGAATAGAAGTTGCAAAGAATGCGGCACCGACCGTGAAGCGCGTTGCCCAGGAGCTTGGAGGCAAATCTGCCAATATCATTTTGGACGACGCGGATTTTGAGCAAACGATTTCACGCGACGTGTTCCAGATGTGCACCAACTCCGGACAATCGTGCAACGCACCTACGCGAATGCTGGTACCTTCCTCTCGCATGAATGAAGCAGCTGAGATCGCAAAGTCGGCAGCACAAAATGTCAAGGTGGGCGACCCTAACGATTCTGGCACAACAATTGGACCGGTAGTTTCTGCGGTGCAATACGAACGAATTCAAGATCTGATTCAGAAGGGCATTGACGAAGGCGCAAAGCTCGAGGTTGGAGGACTGGGACGTCCTGACGGTCTGAATGCCGGCTATTACGTGAAGCCAACCGTCTTTTCGCATGTGACCAATGACATGACCATTGCTCAGCAGGAGATTTTCGGTCCTGTGCTGTCGCTTATTGGCTACGAAGACGATGACGATGCCGTACGAATTGCCAATGACACAATCTACGGATTATCTGGTTACGTATCCGGTGGAGACCCAGAGCGAGCTCGCAATATCGCCAGAAAGATCCGTACCGGAAACGTCCATTTGAATGGTGCCCCCGTAAACCAACGAGCGCCGTTTGGCGGTTACAAGCAGTCTGGCAACGGCCGCGAGTGGGGAGTACATGGCTTTGAGGAGTTCTTGGAGACCAAGGCCATCATGGGATATGGACGTTAATCGCTCATTGGTGAAAGCTGACTGAGCTTTCTGGTGAACGGCGAGACTAGGTCTGCACTGTCTCGCCGTTTTCAATTGCAGGGACTGCAATGCAAACGGCCCGTACCAATGCCAGCAAGTCGTTGAATTAAGACGAATAGGAGTTGCGAATGACCGATGGTTACGACGATACGCCTTTCTTGCCAGGTGGCAAATGGAGAATTCACGATCGCGATAGACCAGTTCCGCCAATTGTTAGCCCCGGTTCGTTCTCCTCACAGGAGAGCCAAGGATCGCCTCCTGACGACGCGGTCGTTCTATTCGACGGTTCGAACCTGGATGCATGGGTGTCTGTGCGAGGCGGCACAGCAGGCTGGAAGTTAGTCGCCGGCAATTCAATGGAAACAGTTCGTGGAACCGGCGACATTCGAACAAAACGCGAGTTTGGTTCCTGCCAACTGCATTTGGAGTGGAAAGCTCCAACTGCGATTTCTGCAAGCGGTCAGGGACGCGGCAATAGCGGAGTTTTCCTACTTGGCTTGTACGAAGTGCAAATATTGGATAACTTTGAAAACCCAACTTATGCTGACGGATTGGCGGGAGCCATTTACGGACAGTTTCCGCCACTTGTCAATGCGTGTTTGCCACCTGGTGTTTGGCAGACTTTCGACATTGTGTTTGAAACGCCCGAGTATGAGTCGGGTCATTTGAAGAATCCCGCCACAATGACCCTGTTTCACAATGGTGTGGTCGCGCATCTTCGTCAATCCATGCAGGGCCCCACAAAGCACCGTGCTCTGGCCGATTACCAAACGGCTCATGGTCCAAAGGGTCCTATAGTGTTGCAAGACCACGGTGACCCAGTTCAGTTTCGGAACATCTGGATTCGCGAGCTTGCGGCAATGCAAGCCGAGTAAACGGAAAACTTAGGGGCTTTTCTGGGCTAGCACCTGAACAACAGCTGATTTGCGACCGTCGGAGTCGGTTACTAATCCTTCGAATTCTCGAACTATTTCCATATGGGAAATGTGGGTTTGCAATTCACCTGAGTCCACGCGGAATCTATTCGAGCGCGGACCTGCGAGCGGTTCATCACTGTTGTACTTTAAGTGTTGCTCGAATAGTGCACGGCCACTAACGTGAAGGTGCTGTTCTATGCTGGACACTACTCTCCAGTCCAAGAACCGGACCATGATGACCAAATCGAATTTCCCTAGCACTGGAATGCCATTGTCAAAGTCGTGAACGAGGTACTCGACTTTGCGGTTGGCTGTTCCATCCAGATCACGTGCACTTTCAATAGCAACGTTTGAGATGTCCAATCCAATGGTCTCATAGCCACTTTCGCTAAGGTATCTTGCGTTTCTGCCAATCCCGCAAGCAATGTCCAGTGCTCTACCTGGCGGACACAAATGAAGCCACTTCTTCAGAATCTCGCTTGGGGAATTTCGGTCAGCGTAAGCCCCCTGCAAATAACGTTTGTTCCAAATTTCGCGATCTTCGCTAGTCACGCTATGCAGGAGCGCAATTTGAAGCGGCGTTTACTAACCGTAAGTCAATAGTGACTAAATTCCGCCACCATCGATTCCTCCATCGAAGCCACTGTCTAAATCAATGGGGGGTTCAATTTCCTTCTTGTTGGAATCTCCCTTGCTTGCTATGGGTATTGCAGGTGCAACCGCGGCAGGCGTTCCCTCGGTCGCTATGCGCCCTTTGGCGTCTTGTGTTCCTTTCACTGCACTCTGGTCCATATCGTTTTGTGTTTGCATGAGTTTCCGAACGAGAACCCAGGCGGCTAACAGAAACCCCGCGCCATAAAGGATTCCGAAGGCGACGAACACGATCGACGTGTACGAGGAGTAATTGTTCATATGGAGTCCCGCAATTGGACAAGGTTGAAGGTGGGTCTTGCCCAATCCCCTTCAGTGATAGCATCAAGTTGAATAATAATATGAACTGCTAGAGAACCATCGATGATGTTGGTGCCGAAGTCTTTCGGGGGACTCGTGTGCAACCTGTCATTCGTAGTCAGCCTTTTAGCTCTGTAGCGATAGCTGGACTGGTCTTAGTGCTGCGCACTTGGCTTGGGGTAGGAGAGGTCACACTAATACTGAATCGATTCTCCAAGGAAGCACGAACGCAGGGATCGAACAATGGGTTTTGCTAGGGGTTGGTCCATGAGTGCCCAAGAGTCGAAAGTCACTCGCTATCTAATCGGTATCGCCGTCGGCGTTACATTGACGCTTCTTGTTTTCTTCGCATATTCAGCAATCATTGAAGCCGTTGGGTCTGACAACGCATCGACCGCCAGTGCCGGAGAATATTCGTCCAAGCCACCAACTGACAGTTCGATTGCACTTGGCAGTTCAACATCTGACTTGGGACGTGACTTGCCGGCACTCCCTCAACAATCCAGCGACTTTGATCGCAGTGCTGCGTTGTACTCTCTGCTCGAGAAGTCAGAACGACACGAATTGATCGGTCTACTCTACCAGTCACAAGAAATCGAACATTCAGGACGCCGCGCCTCGACCTTGGCTGCGATCGGCCAGAGACTGGCCGATATTGATCCCTATATGGCTCTCGAAGTCTCGTTGGGCGTTCCCATGTCCATTCGTGCCTCGTTGCTGACGGGCGTCTACCAAGAGTGGTCGTTGGCAAACCTCGACGACGCCGTAGCCAGTGTGCAGACTTTGGACACGCCAATGATGCAAGCAGCCTTGCAGACAATCTTGGAGACCAGAAGCGACCTCTCAGACAGTCGTCGACGGGAGATCGCTAGCCAGTTTGGAAGGGAGGAATTTGCGTACGGGCTGATTGCCAAGCAGGTTGCGACATCGCTGGCAGAAAGGCCCGAGGATGCATGGAACGCACTCTTGGATGATGGAATGGACGACGTCTACCAATTACGTGAACTTCGGGAAGTCTCATTGGCGTGGGCTGAACGCAACGGAATCGCCGTGTTGAATGAAGTTCATTCTGCTCTTAACGAACCTAGAGACCGTTGGCTGCGAACGGAGTTGACCAGCAATGTTGTAGAGCTCGATCCCCAAGCCGCATTCAATCATGTCCTGGCTCAGCCTCCCGAAGAAAGGAGGTTCCTATTGAACTTGGTTGCCAGTACTTGGGCTCGTAGCGATCCGCAGGGCGCTTTTGAAGCGGCAGCCAGCGTCGAACCAGCGTCAGAAGCCAAGATTCTACTCGGCAATGTGATTCAAGCCTGGGCCAGGAATGACCCCCATGAAATACTGAGTGGTCTCGAACAATTCGATCCAGAAATGCGATTGGTGGCCGCCGAACGGGCAATTTCCTCTGTCGCTTGGAGCGATCCATCGGAAGCCGCGAAACTCGTAGAGGAGATCCGGTCCAAAGTTAGCAACGCTTCCAGCATTGAGTCCTCTCTAAACTACCACCGGAGGGAAGAAGACCCGCGGGCTGCACTGGATTGGCTTCTTGAGGAACCTCAAAGAGGCGGCACGCGCCGCAACAGTTTGATCGAGAGTACCTTGGAGGCATTGGCTCACGTCGATCCCGAGCACGCGTTTCAGGTCGGCCTGCAGCAGCCGTTGGTTTGGGAGGGCGACACCGGAATGGAGGCCGCCGTTATCAGCGAACTCTCCAGTATTGACATTGAGGCTGCGATAGCGCTGTTGCCCAAGGTTCGCGAGGAATCGAAAGTCATGTCGCACGTTTGGATGGGGGTCGCGCTGGTCCGCCAGCGCGACCCCCACCGAGCGTTGGAACTGGGAGCGCAAGTGCCGGAATCGGACAGAGACTTCTACTACGCGGTGATTGCTGACGATTGGGCGGAATCCAATCCCATACATTTATTCGAGGAGATGGATCAGCTGGACAGTCCTAAATTGAAATCGATGATGGCTCAAGCGCTGCTCATCAATCAGACGAGGAGTCCCATTCTTACACAGGACCAAGTTGAACGCGCCCGATCATCGCTGACCCAGGAAGACGCAGAGGAGGTCGACCGATTGGAGGGGCAGCAATAGAGCGCAGGAGTGTATGACTAACCACATTCAAAGCACATAGCCGGATCAGAGAATTGAGTATGACACGATCCTTTGAGAAAACGTTGCAGGGCGGTCGAGACTACCTGATAGGAATCGCCATCGGCATAGTCGTCGCTACTGTGGCGATCGTTACCTACATTGCGTTGGAATCCACGCCGGAGGAAGACAGCAATGCCAATTTTCCACTGGTTTCCGCCCAAGGTCTGCTCGACGAATCTCAAGCTGTTTCCGAGTCCACTGAACACGATGACGCTGAGTTCGACGATCTGAACCAGCTGCATGATCCAGAAAGTGCGTTCTCCACGACGGCGGCATTGCACCGGAGAGTTGCGAAGCTGAGCGCAGAGGAGTTGAGCAGCCACTTGAAGCAATCTTCAAGTCTCGCGAACACAAATTCTCGCGAACAAACGCAGGAAATGATTGGTGGCAAACTTGCGTCAATCAGTCCTCGCTTGGCGTTTACTAAGATCGATGATCTTCCCCCGCTGCAGCAATTTCCATATGTGAGAGGAGTATTCAGAGAGTGGGCCTTCATGCAACTGGATGATGCAATCGAGTATGCACACGAATTGGAGAGCGGCAATAGATCGGCTGCCGCGCAGGCAATACTGAGTGCACGAAGTGACTTGCCTAGCAGTGTGCGTCGGGAGATTGCTCAACGTCTTGGAGGACATGTGGATTCGATGCGGATGGCAATCGGAGAAGCAGCCGCCCACAACATCGACGATCCGGGACGGGCTTGGGGGTTGCTGGTAAGCGACGACCTCAATGACACATATCAGCTTGAAGAACTCATCCGAATCGCGGAATTGTGGGTCGAACAAGAGGGGATCGAGATTCTTACCCGTCTCTATCCGGACGACGGCAGTCGATACAATTCGAGCCAGGCCGTGACAGACAACGTTGTAGCCGCAGTAAGCGCGCACGATCCCGAAGCCGCTTTCGAATACGTGCAGGGCCTGTCGGGTCTCGACCGCTACAAATTGTCAACGATCCTGGCGACTTGGGCGAGAACCAATCCCAACGCTGCGATCTCTGCGCTCTCAAAGCTGGACCTCGACATCAGCAGCGACTCAATCCAAAACGGATTCATAAGGTTATGGGTCGAGCAAGACCTGCACGGAGCTCTTCAAAGCGTTGAGCTATTCCCGAAGCCGATGCAGTTGAAGGTCGCGGAAGCCGCCATAGGAGTCGCTGCCCGAACTTCGCCGAGCGCGGCTGTGAAGCTGCTCGAGGACATGGGCGACATTGTTGAAGACACCTCCAGCATCGAGAATGTTCTGGTGCGGCATTGGGCACCAATTGATCCCAAGGCTGCGCTCGAATGGGTGCAGGATGAGTCTAGATTGAACAGTCCGCGTCGGTCGGATATGATCCAAACCGTTGTCCGGGAACTAACGAGAGTTGATCCCATCAAGGCATTCAACGTGGCATTGGAGCAGCCCACGAGAGGGAAGGTTCGCGGCGGGATGGAAGCAGACGTCATACGTGATCTATGCTTTGCCGGAAGCGTGGACGTGGCAATCGAACTAATGCCAAGAGTGCGGGAAGAATCCAAGAGTCGGGTGTATTCCAGCATTGGATCGGGATTAGCGAGGACAGACCAAGTCAAGCGTGCTATGTCGCTCGGTGAGGAACTTCCAGAGTCGTATCGACCTCACTATTTCGGATCAGTCGCTTCCGGATGGGCTAGAAGTGACCCGCTGCAAATGCTTGAGGAGCTTCCCCGTGTTCCTGACGATTTGAAGTCAAGCATGGCGAAGGAACTTGCAGAAGCTAACAAGTTCGAACCTGTCCTCACAGATGAGCAAATGGAGCGCGTCAAGACCTTCTTGAATGAGGAGGATGCCAAGTCGATTGAATTTTGGGAGAGCCTATAGGAGCGCTTGACCTTCCAAATTGTATGCCCCTGCAACTTGCTTGGATCTACTAGGCGGGTCACGTCCTCAGTCCACAAAGTCTTAGTTGCAATTCAATAGAACTTGGTATTGCAATCGCGAATAAAAGCGCGAAATCGAGGGGTGGTGTGGATTGAGTGTTCTTCGAGCGCAAGCCAATTTCAGCCCAAATGGGTAATGAATTTTTTTGAGTAAGATGGTTTAGTAAGACATTTTTGGATCGTAGACTGCTGTGTGGCGATTAAGACCGTTTGCTCGATGAGGAGACATCACTTGGAGTTCCCCCTCACAGTTGCGAGTAGGGTAATGCAGTTATCTCATCGCCTAGCGACAGTCGAGCCTCCCCAGGATGGACGAGGTAACCCTTAGATGTTCGAATTGGCAAGTCCCGCTGAAATTTCTTGATGCTGGAGACCATGGCTCGGCGCGGAGTTGCGGACAGCTTAACTTCTATAGGCACAAGGTGCGTACCGGAATCTACTATGAAATCTACCTCTGTTCCTGCTGTTGTACGCCAGAAGTACACTAGGGGATAGCTACCACGATGGGTGATTGTGCGCATGAGTTCTGCTAATACAGCTGTCTCAAGAATCGCGCTCCCCATTGGCCCCGCAAAAGCGTGCTCCGGCTCTTTCAAGCCTGTCAAGAAACATAGTGTGCCGACGTCAGAGAAATAGACCTTTGGCGTTTTTGCGAGTCTCTTTCCCACATTTGCAAAGTAGGGTCGCAGAATCGTTATTTGATAGCTGGCTTCGAGTACAGACAACCACGCCTTTATTGAGTTCACTGCTAGGCCGAGGTCACGTGAAATTTCAGTTAGATTTAGCAGTTGAGCATTTCTCGCAGCTAGGAGTCGGAGAAAGTTCTGAAATTGAGTGAGATCTCCTACTTGCCGTAGTGTCCGGACATCACGTTCTAGGTACGTCTGAATGTAGCTCGAATGCCAAGCCTGGACATCGCGTTCAGGTTGGCTAGCAAGCTCGGGATAGCCTCCGCGAAGAAATCCGTTCCACAATTCAAGGTGGTTTTGTTGTGGTTGAATTGACTCGCTCGCGTTGCCTTCCCAAGCGAACGGAAGTAGTGGGGATCCATCAATTTCGCGTCGGGACAGCGGTAGCAAGCGAAGAACAGCTGCTCGACCAGCAAGCGATTCGGTGACTCTTTCGGATAGAAGAATGTTTTGTGATCCGGAGAGAATGTATTGTCCAGCAAGAGTTCGATTGCGGTCGATGTTGGCTCGTATATATGGGAGAAGGTCGGGAGCGTATTGAATCTCATCCAAAATTAGCGGAGCAGGATAGGAGTGTAGAAATCCTCGGGGATCCTCAAACGCAAAGTTTTGCACATCGGGCAGGTCAAGTGACGCATAGCGAAATTCAGTTGCGAAAACCTCTCGCAGTAGGGTCGTTTTGCCAGATTGACGTGGTCCCGTAAGCACTACGGCTGGGAACTCTCGAGCTGCTTTTACCAATACTGGTTCGAGAGAACGTCTAATATAATGAAGCATCAAAAAGTCGATATTATGCATTTTAAATGCATAATATCGACTTTTTGACTGCCAACAAACCGATTCCGAATCCCTAAAGCGCTAGAGTTCGCCCGTAAATGGTGCGGGCGGACAATCGCATTTCTGATACCTCTAGCGACAACAAGGCCAATGAATGCGATAAACGATTAGTTTCCAACCGTCGTTCTGCCGGTGCCAATTAATCGATCAAGAATGGATGTAAGACGTATACGTTCCCGCATCGCCAACGGCGCTTTTAGTGCTGCTTCAAGTGTTGCCAATGCTGGACCCTGATCGTAGTAGAGCCGGAACAGATCGATCACGGAGATGCAGGGCTCGCGCTCGTATGGAATGTGAATGACCTCTGAATTGGCAACGAGATTTCCTACGCGAATCACACGACAATAGAAACCCGGTCGTTCGGCTCTCCTGAACAGCACCGGAAAGTGTTTGTCTCCCATTCGCTCGCCCAACGTCGCGCAAGGTATGCGTGGCGCAGTAACCTCGAGTACAACATCGTCCGCGATCACAAACTGATCGCCGATGTGAACCTCTCTGCTAGAGAGATCTGAAATGGTCAGGTTGTCGCCGAAGGTACCGGGTTCAAGCTCAATGTTTAACTCGCTTTGCCACCACTGATAGTCTTTGGCTCCATAGACGTAGACGGCCTGATCGGGTCCGCCATGATGTCGCGAATCGCTGACAACGTCCCCTACGATGCCAGTCTTGGATAATTCTTGAGCTCCATGCATTGGGCGTTTGTAGATTCCTGAAACACTTTTTCCAACGACGCGTTCTGTTCCGATGTTGACGCTAGTGAGAGTAAGCATGCTCCGGTCAGGCCTTAAATGCTGAACGAATTGCTACGGTCGATGCCCGTCGTCAACTCGTTGGCGTGTGCGCGTGAAGAAACGACTGAACTTGCTCGATTGTGTTGTCCGTTGAGGGATTCTTCCACTTCTCAATCAATTTTGCATTGGGCGATAAATCCGCAATTTCTCGGGAAACGCTTTCCGGATGATAGGGGTCCGAGCCCATCAATATCAGTAGAGGTGTCTGACACTCCTTAACAAATTGGCGTGACGTGTTGTAAAGGAACCGCTGATTGAACATGTTTGCGCGGAAGCTCTCCCAATCGAGTTGAGATGCTTCGGGATGATCCCCCTTTATCGCGTCGGCCCATGCGTCAAACATCGAGTAGAACAGGTCGCGGTTGTCTTCCTCGCCTATTGGTTGTTGAAGTACGGCTGAGCAAACCCGTTCCGGCGCGGATTGAATTACGCCCAAGCAATAGGGGCCGCCAATGCAACCTCCTAGTAGATGTGTTTTCTCAATGTTCAGGTGGTCCAACAATGCTATGTGATCTTTCGTGTAGTCGGACCAACCGCTAGCTGCGCTGACTGGCGCTCTAGACGAACCGGCGTTTCGCTGGTCCATCGCAATGACCATGAAGCTGGGCGACAGGTCTTCTATGGGATTCCATTCGCTGCCCTGCCAAAACGAAATCGCAGACCTCATTCCTCCAGGTGCGAAGAGAAGAATTGGGAATCCATCTCCATAGATCTCGTAGTGAATGGCTACCTTGCCGTAATTTAGAGTTGGCATAGGATCTCCATAGCTAAGCCTGCATTTTGCTCCATCTTAGCCTGATGAAAGCAACTTCGTATTGAATTCGTCATGATGTCACTCTCAAGTTGGTGGCGCCACATAACCGCTGGGTTTATCGACTTCCTCATTGTTGAAGAACTTTTTCATTTGATCCATCAAATAGCGTCGGGCGTCCAGATCTTGAAGCGAGAGGTGGTGCTCGTTGATTAGCATCTTCTGAAGCTCTTGCCATTCGGTCCAAGCCTGCACTGACACGTTCTCGAATATGTCTTGACCCAATGGACCTGGGATCGGAGGGTTTTCGAACCCAGGGAGATCTTTACCAAATTTGCGACAGAATACAGTGCGTGCCAATGCTATTCCACGATTCCTTTTGCCAAGTCTATTCGTTTTTTCGTTTTAACCGACATGCCAAGCGGAGTCTGGCTATCGTTCTTGTACCAGCGCGTGTTTCTTGGCGATCCAATTGTGCTTGCTTCAACACTATATCGTGCTAACGTTGAATCCTCCGTAACACGTTGATTTGAAATCGTATAGGGATCTATGATTGGGCCTTTGCGGATCTGCACGCACTCCAACGGGAGTTCAAGCTTCGCAAGCACCGTCTCCACGCTTGAGTTCTCTGGCAGGCTAGGCATCTCCCAGAGTCGCGCATACATACCTGATTCGCCACGCTGCTGTAGTAGGCAAGAACCAGAGGCATCAAGAATTATCAACGGTCGTTTCGTCACTTCGACCGCTTTGGAGGAAGAACGACGTGGATACAAATGCACTTCACCATGCAAGTGCGCTTTACACCGAATTCGCAATGGACAAATGTCACAGTTTGGATTGGAACGCACGCATTGTTTCGTTCCAAAGTCCATGATCGCTTGTGTGTATTGCCTTGAATCAGAACTGGGAGTGTGCTGTATTGCGAGGTCCCAGAGTCGGGAGTCGGCAATTCTGGATTCTGCTGGACCGTTGACTGCATGAAACCTTGCCAATATGCGACGCACGTTTGCATCGAGAATTGGCGCCGAGACGGCGAATGCGCAGGAGAGGATTGCTCCAGCTGTGGACCGCCCTATGCCCGGCAGCGAGCACAAGTCTTCCAACGAAGGTGGGATTGTGCCGCTAAATCGGTCTACGATTTGCCGGGCCGCCTTGTGCATATTGCGAGCGCGACGATAGTAGCCAAGTCCAGTCCATGCATGGAGAACATCGTTCTCGGTCGAGTTGGCCAGTGCTTGAACTGTAGGGAAACGTTTTAGAAACCGATCGTAGTGGGCGACAACCGTGGTGGCTTGAGTTTGCTGCAGCATGACTTCCGCCACCCACACACGATAGGGAGTTCTATTGGATTGCCAGGGCAAATGTGTGCGACCGTTGGTCCGAGCCCATTTCAATATTCTTGAAGCGAACCAGTCCAATCGACTTCCATTCTGCGCAGCACTTTTTCAAGAGTGTAGGATAGCCAATGTAAGAAGTATGGCTAGGCATGGGACATGTTCTGATGACCGATGTAGAACAGTGGGACCCTCGTTCCATCTCTCTTGGTGACAATCATCGCGCTATTTTGAGCAACGCGTGGCGAGAGCGCACCGGGATGAAGTTGCCTCTGACTCAGGAGGATCTAGAAACAATGCGTGTCGCCTTGATGGCCAAGGCAGGTGACTGGAAACAGTTCGCTGAACCCGCCGATGACAATACCATCATCAATTGGATCAAAGTGTTGGTTCTGTGTGAAGAGCAATATTCGGGGTTTGATTGCGGTGCAAAATCACCTGTGATTCCCTTGGTAGGTGTCCTACGCCAGCGCGGAACCTATTCACGGGAAATCACCAGCTGGATAAAGGAAAATTCTTCCAATCGCTTCTTGCCTTACGGAAGCCTTCTCGACAGACTGTAGTTGCCGGGAGCTAAACGTGACGTGCTGTCACCTTGAAATGCGAATTGTAAAATCCGCGCACTTAGCTTAGGAAATGCCGTTGTGTCTGGGGATCGGACAAGTTCTATTACGCGCCAAACACTCGAGACCGAAATCTCTGTGACTTTGGACTTGGATGGATCGGGACAATCCGACTGTTCGACTGGATTGCCTTTCTTCGATCACATGCTAGATCAGTTCGCTCGTCATGGCATGCTTGATCTAAAAATCAAGGCGCTCGGTGACCTAGTTGTAGATGCACACCACACTGTAGAAGACGTGGGAATCTCCATTGGGCAAGCTCTTGCTCAAGCTCTTGGCGACAAGGAGGGATTGACTCGGTTCGGCCACGCATATGTGCCGCTTGACGAGTCGCTGTCAAGGGTTGTAGTCGACTTTTGCGGCAGGCCGTCATTGACCTACAACGTTCAATTCACCCGTCCCCGAATTGGCGACTTTGATGTCGATTTGCTGCGTGAGTTTTTTCAAGGATTCGTCAATCATAGTTTTGTCGGTTTGCACGTCGACAATTTGCGTGGACGCAATGCACACCATCAGGCTGAGTCAATATTCAAAGCATTTGGCCGAGCGATTCGCATGGCCATAGCTGTAGACAACGGGGTGTCTGGGATCCCATCCACCAAGGGTGTGATCTAGTCTTTGCTTGCTGCAGCACTTTCTACATGCAACTAATTCCAGCAATTGACCTGCACCATGGGAAATGTGTGCGTCTGAAGAAAGGGGTTTTGGATACAGCTGTCGTCTACGGTGATGACCCCGCAACTGTGGCGGAACATTGGATTGAGTGTGGAGCTAGGCGGTTGCATGTTGTCGACTTGGATGGTGCGACAGCTGGTCGGACCTCCAACCTGGATGCCGTTCAAGCGATACTGGAAGTCACAGGGGATGTTCCGGTGCAATTAGGCGGCGGGATCCGAAAGGAGGAAGATGTTCGTTTGTGGTTGGACCGCGGCATTGCGCAGGTCGTTGTTGGGACTTTCGCATTGGAGCAACGATATAGATTTCAAACTCTTGCCAACGAACATCCTAGGAAGCTTGCTCTGGCACTCGACATCCGGAATGAGAGTGTGCTCACTCATGGGTGGAATCGCGTTGCTGATGCGACCCTGGACGAGACAATCATGGAGTATCTTGCGGTTCCTCTCTTTGCCATTGTTTGTACGGACGTGGAACGCGACGGCATGCAAAACGGGGTCAATTTGGATGCTACGCTCAGAGTGCTTGCCAGTTCCGACGTTTCAGTGATCGCATCTGGGGGCGTGCGGGACGAACGCGACGTCGAAGCACTAGCTCAAATCGCAGTAAATCAACCGCACCTAATGGGGGTCATCTGCGGCACCGCGCTCTACGAAGGCAGTATTGACTTTCGGCGAACCAGCGCAATTCTCGCTTCTCAAGTCGCTAGCTAGGTGTCAAGTGCACCTCGATTCAGAAAACTAGCGAAGCAAGGAGCCAAGACCCCTTTTTCATTAGGGTTCCTTTCCCTCTAGCCAATCGATTGGATCAATCGATTTTCCCTTGGAACGCACTTCAAAATAGAGTCCGGAAACATTCTGCCCGCCACTTTGACCGACGGTCCCGATCGTTTCTCCCGCTTCCACGTTGTCGCCGAATCGTGCAAGCAGTGCGTCGCAATAGCCGTAGACGGACATTAGGTCATCGCCGTGATCAACAACAATCATCATTCCAAATCCACGCAGCCAATCAGCAAACACTATCTTGCCAGGTGCCACGGCGACAACATCGGAACCCGTTTCCGAGGCAATGTGAACACCTTGCCATTTGAGTCGCCCATCGGCCCTGGAGTCGCCAAAATCAACTAGAACTCTACCCTTGGTTGGCCAGGGCAATTCAGACTGATTGTCCTCCGCGGCATCCATGTCGGAGTCATTAGATGGAAGATCGGATGCGAGCTCGATTTCCGCCAGCAGGTTTTCAAGTCGTTGCCTGTCTTCGAGCAGCTTACTGACCTCCTGTTGAGTATCGCTGATCTCGTCATTTAGTCTTGCAATCTGAATTTTCCTCGACTCGCTCTCCTCGTTGTAGTGTGCCTTTTGATTCGCCCATTCCAATTCTTGATTCTCAAGTAGCTGCCGATCGTTGCGCAGGCCAACGATAGTTGCTTGAAGCTCGCTCAGCAGCTCCGAGAAGCTCTGGATGGAATCGGTCTTGGAGTTGACGAAGTAGCGGTGGTATTTGACGAATCGATCATTCTTTTCGACACTCTCGTGTTCAAGGAACGCTCTTAGCCAATGTCTGCGTTGCAACCGGTAGGCAAGATTGATGTGCCACTTGACTGACGAGGTCAACTTCGACATTTTCTCTCTAGTCGAAGCGGCTTGCTGTTCTTGTACTCCAATGCGACTTTCCAAGTTGGAGATGTTCCCCTGAAGTTCAGCTATGTGCAAACCAGCATCAGCTACTTCCTTGTCGGCGATTCGGACGGATTCTTGCAGGTCCCGAACCTTGCGGTCCGCCTGTCCAATCCAGTCTTGCTTTGTGTTGAGTTCCTCGAGAACTTCGGATAAGCGATCCTGCAAGTTGTCGTTCTGACCTTGCGCTATCGAGTCAGGAAGAAAAACCAACAGAAGGGCAAGCGCCGCAAGTCGATGCCTTCGAACTCCGTCCAATCGAGCGAGCATATGCATCTCAACTCACTTGTCAGTGTGGCTAATGCGAATCAGAGAATTGCCCGTCATTTCCGCAGGAATCGGTAGGTTCATGACATCTAGAATGGTTGGCGCAACATCACTAAGAACACCAGGACCTACTAACTGAATGTCTCGTGAACCGACATATAGGAACGGAACGAGATTGTTTGTGTGGGCGGTGTCGGGCTGGTCACTCTCTCGATTGAACATGTTTTCGACGTTGCCATGATCAGCGGTAATGAAGCAGTCGGATGCTGTTCGCTTGCAGGCCTCAAGGATTTTGCCCAAGCATTCATCCAAGCATTCGACCGCCGCAACGGCGGCATGGAAATTTCCCGTATGACCAACCATGTCACCATTCGCGAAATTGCAAATGACGACCGAGTACTTGTCGTGAAGCAGCGAATCTACGATTTCGTCAGCTATAGCGTCTGCACGCATTCTGGGTTGCTGGTCGTAGGTCGAGACGCGTAGCGAGTCAAAGATGCACCTGTACTCCTTCTCAAACACATGCTCAACTCCTCCTGAGAAGAAATAGGTCACATGAGCAGACTTTTCCGATTCCGCGATGCGAAGTTGCTTTAGATCAGCGTTAGCAAGGCATTCTCCAAGAGTATTTCGTATTCGCTGTGGTCCAAACAGCGTCGCAACGGGTATGGTCAATCCGCTGCTATTGATGTCGTCGGCGTACTTGGTCAGTGTGACAAATTGTTTCAGCCTAGGGCTACGAAATCTGTGGAAGTCTTGGAAATCATCAAGTACGAACGCTCTCGACAATTGACGCGCACGGTCCGCACGAAAATTCATGAAGATTGCGGTGTCTCCGTCTTGTATTGGCACGAATTGGTTCGTACGAGTCGGTTGGACGAATTCGTCAGTCTCGCCGCGGTCATATGCGGCATGGAGCGCGGCGACTGAATCTACGGCACGTTGGACATACGGGGAACCAAGTAGCAAGTCGTATGCGGACTTTGTCCGGTCCCATCTCCCGTCGCGATCCATGGCGTAAAAGCGGCCACAAATCGATGCGATGCTCGCCTGCGGATAGTCGGCGAGTCTCTCTTCGAAGTGTGCCAGGGACTGCAAAGCGCTCTTAGGAGGTGTGTCTCGTCCATCTAGAAAGGCGTGAAGTCTAGTTTGCACCGATGAATTTGCTAGATGCTCGACGATCGACCATATGTGGTTTTCGTGACTGTGAACGCCCCCGGGAGACAACAGGCCCATGATATGAACGTGATGGTCTTCGTCAGTATGCTCTTTGATTTGTCGCACAGCAGGATTGCTGAAGAGAGTACGATCTGCAATGGACTTGTCGACTCGCGTTAAGTCTTGATCAACAACACGTCCTGCTCCTATGGCCATATGGCCAACTTCGGAATTGCCCATCTGACCGGCTGGCAAACCAACTTCGCCGCCCGAACATGCTAGAAGAGTATGCGGACAATTAGTCCAATGGTGGTCCCATATAGGAGTTCTGGCAGCATCGATAGCATTGAATGGTCCTAGTTCTCCATAACCCCATCCGTCCAGGACAATCAGTAGCGTAGTAGTCAAGTAGTGACGCAAGCAGTATGTACCACCCGATTTTAGAGAATTCGCCAATGGGGCTTTCTATAATTGCACGAGTTGACGCTACTTGAATTCGTCGCTTGTCTGAGCTTTTTGCCTTTATTGGGAACCACCCGCTGCTGGTTGGGATTTTCCTCGTTTTGATCGTGCTTTTCGTCCGCAATGAAGTCAAGCGAGGCGGCAAGACTGTGACTTCGCAGGAACTGGTTAACCTGATGAATCGAGAGAGTGCGGTCGTGTTGGACATTCGAGATTCCAAGGAGTATTCGGAGGGACACATTCCCCAGGCGATGAACATTCCGATCGCATCGCTGCAGTCGCGCCTCAAGGAATTGGAGAAATACAAGACATCTCCCATCATAGTGGCCTGCAAGATGGGACAGCATTCCAGCCTTGCTGGAACAATGTTGAAGAAAGCAGGATTTGAGAAGGTAGCGAAGTTACGTGGCGGCCTTCTGGAATGGCGCAACGAGAACATGCCGGTCGAAAAGGGCTAACAACTTGGCCACTACAAACATTAAGTCTGACTTCACGGTCGAACGCATTTACTTGCGCAAACTGAATTTTGAGCCAGGTGACGTGCCGGAACTCTTCGAGTTGAAATGGAAACCTCAAGTGAAGCTCGAAATCGAAGTAAGTCACCGAAAGTTAGAAGAACATCGCTTTGAGGTCGTCATCAAGTTGCATTTGCGAGCCGAACTCGGGTCGCGTCCGGCATGCAAGATTTCCGTCGAGCAGGCTGGCATTTTTGCGATTTCGGAGAGTTCTGATCGGAACCGCATTCTCACCGTGGAGTGTCCCAACCTATTGTTTCCCTACGCGCGCGAAGCCATCGACAGTGTTGCAGTTAAGGGTACGTTTCCTGCTTTTGCAGTTGCTCCTGTAAATCTTGAAAACTTGATTCGGCAAGCGATGCAAGAGCGTCAGCTTGGTATGCCAAAAACGCCGCCCATCGATGAGGTGCTCAACTAAATCCATCGTAGCCAAGTTGGCGCCAAGCTTCATACACTGCCACTGCCACAGAGTTCGCAAGATTGAGGCTTCGAGAGTTTGAAAGCATTGGGATGCGCACACATCGCTCGTTGAACTCTTCCCTGACGTGTGCCGGTAGACCTCTCGTTTCGGGTCCGAACAACAAGACATCGCCCTGCTGATACTCAATGTCTGTGTATGTCTGTCCGGCTTTTGTAGTGAAAGCAAACACACGGTTTAGATTGAAGGGTTTCAAAGCGGCGTCGAGCGAATTGCATACTCTCATGTCTGCCCACTCGCGATAGTCCAGTCCAGCGCGCTTAAGCTTGGAGTCGACCAATTCAAACCCCAACGGCGCAACCAAGGTCAGTGTTGAACCGGTGTTCGCGGCTAATCGAATTACGTTTCCAGTGTTTGGCGGGATTTCCGGCTGGTAGAGGACTATGTGAAGAGGCACTTGGGATTCGACTCATCAGTTAGCTATAGCGCCCATTGACATATCAGGAGCAATAGCCGCGTCAATGGCGTGTCAGCTAGAGCCTGCTCCGGCAGACTGAATTACCATTCGGATAACGTGTCCGTTCTCGGCCGTTGAAATAATTTCGTGTCCGTGCATGCGACACCACGCGGGAATGTCTTGATAAACCCCGGGATCATTCGCCAGCAGTGCGAACCTGTCGCCTGGTTCAATGCTGCGTACGAAGTCCTGAGCGCGAATCAATGGCATTGGACAAAGTGTACCTGTCGCGTCAACTTCTTTCAGCGTCTCTATGCTCCCACGTGCCATGCGTCAGGAATCTCGTAGGGCTCAAACGGTACAGCTGAGACCGACTCTGCAGTTCCGTCGACGTAATTTACATTGACGATTGACTGGCCGTCACTTTGTTGTTTGCTATAGCGAGCGACAACTCGAGCCGCAAGTTTGATGTCGGTTGCATTGGCCTCACCATCGATCAGAGCCAAGGGACCGCGACGGTCTGCCGCGCGTAGACTCACGTAGGCTTTGCGATAGCCTTCCAGGAAGCGACTCTCTCCTTCGTCGCGGGCGATCATCATCTTGAACCTGGGGTTGGGACGAATGTGTCGGCCAACTTTAAGCAGCACGATGTCATCCAGTTCGTAGTCTCTCTTGCTACGAGCCGTCCACAGGTCGCCAAGTTTGTTGGAATACCCTTCGTCAGTAAGAAAACAGCATCCGCCAGCGGGCTGTGCGTAGTCCTTGAAGCCAAATTGCTTTGCCAGCTCCATTTGAGGCTTGCGGGAGCGGCCGCTCATCCCGAATAGCTCCTCGCGATTGATCCAGCCTTCGCGCTCGGGCAGGGTCTCAGGCAAATTTTTGGCACACAGTGGTCGGAGAAGACGATCGTTTGCTTGTGATTCCCTGGCGATAATCGGCATAGTTTCTTTTCGTTGGGATTTTGGACGTTGCCCAATAACCTCGCCAGTTATGGCAAAGTCAAAGGGATTTCCGTGGAAACCAACCATCTCCATGGCCTTGCCCACCATGAATATCTTGCAATCCAAGCATGGGTTCAGGTTTTTTCCATAGCCATGCTTAGGATTTAGAACTACGTCCTTGTACTCTTCGACAACATCGACAATATGTAACTTGATGCCTAATTGCTCAGCCACCCAAAGGGCGTTGTTGCGCTTCGGTTTTGCCTGGTCCCGCCTTCGGATAGCATGTGTGTGCCCTTCAACGCAAAATCCCGTATAGAAGTTCACGCCTTCGACGTCTACGCCTTGGTTCGCTACAACTTTGGCGGCAAGCATCGAGTCCAAACCACCGGAGATTAGTGCGATAGCTTTGGGAGCATTAGCGATTGGCATGGACAATGGATTCAGATGGAGGTATTTGGATTGATTGCGCTTTTACAACGAGTGTCTTCTGCGCACGTGAGAGTTGGTGAGACCTTGATTTCGTCTATTGGTTCAGGGGTTTTGCTCTTCGTGGCGGTAACTCGCGGAGACCAAGAGGAACACGCAAGCTGGCTGGCGAAAAAGATTGTAAATCATCGAATATTTCCAAGCAACGGTCGTCCGATGGATCTCTCGATTGCCGACATTTCGGGAGAAATCTTGATCGTTTCCCAATTCACGTTGGCGGCCGTGACGTCGCGTGGCAATCGTCCTGACTTTTCAGATGCAGAATTACCGGACCGGGCTATGCAACTCTACGAGTTCTTCGTGGAGCAGATACGAGACTTCCATGATCCTGACAAAGTATCAGTCGGAGAATTCGGCGCAGACATGCAGGTTTCACTGATCAACGATGGACCGGTTACGATTCTTCTGAGTCGCGGCGGGTCATCTTAGCGAAAATCAAACCAAGTTCGAACAGAATCCACGCCGGCACCGCAAGAAGAATTTGCGATATGACGTCGGGTGGAGTGAGTAGCATGCCAATGACGAAGCAGCCTACGAAAATATAGGGTCGTCCCTTCTTTAAAGTCTCTATCTGAACAAGCCCGGTTGCCGTCAGGAGCAAGATGGCGATAGGGATTTCAAAGACTATGCCAAACGCGAAGAACATTTTGATTACAAAAGACAAATAGCTGTTAATGTCGGTCATCCAGACCACATTTTCTGGCGTAACGCTGGCAAAGAAAGCAAAAATCAAAGGGAAGACGAGCAAGTAGGCAAACACCATGCCAAGGTAGAACAATGTGATGCTTGAGATTAGAAGCGGCAGCGCGAATCGTTTTTCGCGCAAATAGAGACCTGGGGCAACGAATGACCAAATCTGGTGCAAGACATAGGGCATAGCGGTACACAATGCCAGAAATATTGCTAGCTTGAGCGGCACAATGAATGGTGCAGCAACATCGGTGGAAATCAGGTGCCCGACAACTTGCAGCCTGTCTGTGCCAGATTCATCGGGTGCACCGGTGAGGTTCTCGAGTATCGGTAATGCGACTAGGGTGAAGAGCTGCTTGCTGAACACCGCGTAGGGCACAAACACTACGCCAATAGCGACAAGCGATCTGATGAGGCACTTTCGCAATGCGACGAGGTGTGCCAACAGAGGCTGTTCGTTGCTGTCAACAGCCTCGTCGTGTTCTTTTTCGCTGGTTTCCTGTTGGGGAACGGAGTCCTCTGTCATTATGAAGTTTGACCGGCCTTCTTGTCTTCTGGACCCGAGGAATTGGTCAAATCTTGCTTGCTTGCAATGGGATTCTTTGCAGTCTGAATTGTTTCGTCCAGAGTGGACTGAGTGTCCGAGAGAATTGTGTTGGTCTCGCTCTCCAACGCTTTCATCTCCGACATAATTTGCTCATTGTGCAGTTGGCGGCGTATGTCGTCCATGCCAACTTCGCGGTCAAGTTCAAGCTTGAAACTGTTGTACATGCGTCGTAGCCTACCGACCCACAACCCAAGTGTACGAGCTATTTCTGGGAGTCTTGAAGGACCTAGGACGACTAGAGCTAGAACTAGAATAACTAGAAGTTCACTGATTTCAGGCATTCTATTTTCTGGATGGTTTTTGCTTCTTCCTGTCGGTGGACTTCGTCGGAGACTCAGCGGCCTCCTCGTCGCTATCAGCATCGTCTTTTATCGCGCTGCGAAATCCCTTAATTGCGCTCCCGAGGTCGCTACCTATATTCCTGAGTCGACTTGCGCCAAATACAAGCAATACCACTGCTAGTATGAGGATTATTTCCCATGGTCCACCAAACACAACGCACTCCTGAGCAGGTGTTTAGGAAATGATATTACATGACAATTGCTAACTCCAAGTGAAATTCCAGTTGCCATGTTATGTGGGCAAACCTCAATTTCGCATACGTTTGCTGTCGATTTGAGTTTGTGTACCAATTGTTCAATCTTGCACATTACGAATTCTGTGGAATTGCCATCCAATTGATCGCTGCGTTGGTTGAAATCGCGTGAGTTCGTAATGGAATCCTGCTGAAGTCGCACCCTCCCTAACGCAGTAATTGTTTGAAATAACAATAAAATATGGTGGACGTACGCGGAGGCTCCCGTCTACAGGTGGCGTTGAGCCACTCTCTTTTCGGCATTGACATATTGCGACTTTCATGTAAATATTATGGACATGAGACTATCTCGGTTAACCAATGAACGATCATAGCCACCAAGATCGGCCAGGTTCTGACGGTGCAGAACATAGTCAGCCGACGAACTCGGGACATGATGTTCAAGCAGAGAGTGGCGAAGGCGATTGGGTTGCTCCAGAATCGATAGTTTTTGAGAATAGGGAGGACGATACTCTTGAGGCGGCATTAGACCGCCTGCTAAAGTCCATCCTCGTTAACTATTCGACTACCCATCTCAATGCGTTGGGGTCACGACTGGGTTGGTATGGCACCGAACCCATCACATTGCAACGTGCGGGCCGCTTGGCAAACATCACTCGGGAACGCGTGCGGCAGATTGAGGCGCGCGTAAAGCGAGTTGCAAGATCAAATGTCCCCGACATCGTCCATAGAATGGCAGCACAACTGCCCAAGTATGAACCCGAACTGTGGTCTTCGATAGCTAGGAGACTTCAGAATAGCGGCGTTACCACTACGGAATGGACGGCAAAGTCCGTCAAATCAGTCTTGGACCAGTGCGGACTGGCCAGCTGGATTTTCGTTGAGGGGGCTCGAGACAGTCTCGTCGGTCCTAGGAACAACGAAATGCTGACGCACTTGAACGAAATCGTCGGCATTGCCCGCCGCGCATGTCGTGCATCGGGGTCTGTCTCATTGGATTACGTGGCAAAGTGTTTGCCAACCGCAATACCAATGGGCATTTTGCGGGACATGCTTCATTGTGCCAAGGACATTGAGTTCATTAGTCCCGACTACTGTTGGGTACCTCGTACACCTGCAAAACGAGTTCGCATCCAAAACGTTACCAAGAAGATGCTGGCCATAAATCGTCCGCTAGAAATTGGAGAGATTCGCGAGGGACTCAACCGAAAATTCTCATTTCGCAATAAGACCGGAAGTGCAAAGTATGAAGGGGTCGTGCCCCCATCTCACATCCTGATTTCGCTGTTCAGGATGTATCCACAGTTTCATGTAATCGGTGACTACACTGTAGATTTCATTGGGGACCTGCACCAGCACAATGAACTAACTCGTCCCGAACGAGCTATTGTGGATGCGTTCAAGCATTTCGATACGGATGCGCTCGATAGGCAAACAATTAAGGAATACGGGGACGATCTTGGTATCAACATGAGCAGCTTGGAAGTCGAAATGACTTATAGCCCTATCGTTGTGCAGGTCAAGCAGAATGTGTGGAGGCTAGTAGGTAGCCATGTCTCGCCTGAAGCCGTAACGTCGGTTCACGAGCGGGTTCGCAACAAGGGATTCCAACGTAGGTTGATCGACAAGGGCAGATTGCCAAACGGCAATTTTCGCATTGTCTTCAGGCTTCCACGCTTCGTGCACAACTTCGTGGCAAGTGTTCCCTCGGAAATTGGGGGATTGCAGCTTGACGAGACGTTTCGAACGCCGGAAGGTGTGACGCTTCGTTGCAAGAACGGAGCTATCTTTGGCTTTGGCAAGTTTCTCTCCAAGTCCGACTGCAAGGAAGGAGACTATCTGATAATCGACTTGAATCTTAGAGATCGCCTTTTCGAGTGGAGTCACAGCCTGATCGAGCCGCCCAAAATAGATCGGGTTCTCTAGCGCAGTTGCAGAGGGAGCTTCAAGCTCCCACGCAATTGATTAGCGGCTAAACAGCAGCACAAGTCCACAAATTCCAACCGTCGCTCCAACAATCGTTGAGGTTGTCACGACGTTCTCTGGAAGAAGACCAGCTACTAATACGCCTGCGTACACGCACACAAGCAAACCGATGATTTGACGAAACCGCCTCGACTTGCTTTCCTTTTGATTTTTTTCTTCCAACTCTGCTAACTGTAATTGATGGTTACGGATAGCACTGTCCATACGATTGAGTTTTCGTCGTGCGGTTACGACCAGCTCGGGTAAGAGGGGCAATTCAAGCGCCATTTCCGGTGCACGTTCCAAGGTTGCTTCGATAGTTGCGAGAAAACCATATCTGGCCTTCATCCACTCTTCCATGAATGGCTTTGCAGTCGCCCACAGATCCAGATCAGGATCGAGCTGTCGTCCGAGACCTTCTATATTCAGAAGCGTTTTCTGAAGCAGCACCAATTGAGGCTGAACTTCCATGTGAAAATCGCGGGCAGCTGTGAATAGATCGAGCAGGAATTGTCCGAATGAGATCTCTGAGAGAGGCTTTTGAAACAAGGGTTCGCAAAGCCTTGCAATTACCTTTTCAAATGCTTCTGTATTTGTATGGTCCGGAATCCACCCAGACTCGACATGCAACCTTGCGATTTCCGCGAAGTCGCGGTTGAAGAACGCCACGATGTTACGTGCAATGAAGGTTTGATCTTCCGGCGTCAATCGCCCGATTATGGCGCAATCGACTGCAATGTAGGAGGGCTCCTCTGGGTTTGTTACATCTACGAAAATGTTGCCTGGGTGCATGTCGGCATGAAAGAAGTTGTGGGTGAACACTTGCGTAAAGAAGGTTTCTACACCGCGTCGTGCCAGCACCTGCAGATTAGTGCCATGCTCTTTGAGTTCGTCCACCGCGGAAATTGGGATGCCGTCAATACGTTCCATTACCAATACATTTTTGGTAGTGAGCTCCATATAGACACGCGGTGCGTAGAGTAGCGGTGAGCCCGCGAAATTCATTCTCAGCTGCTGCGTGTTCCTGGCTTCCAGCTCTAGGTCAAGCTCCCCCAAGATTGTGCGCTCGTAGTCTTCGATGACCTCTACGAGATGCAGTCGACGCGCAATGTGGGAGATTCCTTCCAAGAGCTTCGAAACACTCTTGAGCAAGTGAATGTCGCGAACAATGGAGTCTTCCACATCAGGACGGATCACCTTGACCACGACGCGTGACCCATCGGGAATTGTTGCTCCGTGGACTTGTGCCAACGACGCCGAAGCCAACGGCTCGGTGTCGAACGTTGCGAACAAAGAGCCTAGGTCGCCATCAAGCTCCGATTCGATTAAGGCTATCGCTTCGCGCGCGTCAAACGGAGGTACTCGATCCTGAAGTTTCGCAAGTTCATCTGCGAATTCGATTGGGAGCAAGTCTCGACGAGTCGATAGGGCTTGGCCAAACTTCACGTGAATTGGCCCAAGCTTGATTAGTGCCTCCCGTAGACGCACTGCTGACGATTTCTTGGGTTTAGGCAGATAGGTCGCTGGCAGAAACCACTTTAGCCAGTGTTGTGCAAGCAGTTCCGCTAACGTTGTGTCAAGCCGATAGCGAGTTCCTATGTAGAGGATACGAAGAAGATGTCCGAGCGGTATCACCGATCCTCAAGGGCTTTTATGCGGTCCTCCAAGTCGTTGACCGTGGTGCGAAGTCGACTCAATTGCTCTGCAAGATCAGCTATCCGTGCGTGGTCCGCCTTGTTTGTGGTAAGTTCGCTGGCGAGCCCCTCCAATGCAGAACGAGCTGTGGCTACGCCATATTCGGCGGTCGCTCTTGCTTGTTCTGCGACGTCCTGCGTATCAAGACTAGGCTTGAAAATCCGATGCAGAGTATCCATCAAATTCTCGTCGCCCTCGATTACAACTGAAGTGGCGTTGTTGCTCAACAGTGTCCTCGCGATGTCGACAACAGAACCTGTGAGAGTAAGATCAGGAATGGCTTCGGTTCTACTGGAAACCCTCGCCTGACCGCGTTCAAACAAGATCACCATGCGGGTGTCGTCGACACGCAATTCCACCGCTTTGCCGTCCAGGCTGCGTACCATGTTTCTAGCTTGTGGATCGATGGCAATCCGAGCTCGTATTGCAGCTTCGAGAGCACTAGCAGCTGTTGTTTGCACGATAGTCATCGAAGACCCTGATGGATAGCGGCAATTCCTCCCAGGAGATTCTCGAATTTTAAGCCTTTGAATCCCGCTGCTTCAAGAAGATGGAGCATTGCCTGTTGATTGGGGTGCTGATCGATGGATTCAACGAGGTACTTGTATGGTTCCGTCGCTCCCACGACGAAGTGCCCGGCGATTGGCCATGTGCGGCGGAATACGCTGAATAGTGCATCCAATCGCCGTGATTGAGGCTTGGAAAACTCTAGAATCGCCAAGCGCCCGTTTGGCTTGAGGACCCGATGGCACTCTCGTAGGGCTTTGTCCTTGTTCGAGACATTGCGAATTCCAAACGCGACCGTGATTGCATCGAACGATTGATCGTCCATTGGAATTTGCTCAGCATCAGCAATTACGAACTTTACTTCGGCAAGCCCACGGTCGATGAGTCGGTTACGACCCTCGCGCACCATGGATTCATTGATATCGAGCACGGTTACTTCGCCCTCCGGACCAACAACCGGAGCCAATAGTCTGGCTATGTCACCAGTGCCGCCAGCCACGTCCAATACCTTGTGGCCGGGACGTAATCCCACCGAATCACAAAATACACGCTTCAAAATCCTATGTGTTCCAAGGGACATCACATCGTTCATCAAGTCGTAGCGATGAGCTATCTGACTGAAGACTTCTGAGACGCGGCGTCGCTTTTCGGAGGCTAGATTGTCGGTGTCGTCGACGATTACGGTCCTCGGTGTACGGCTCATTTTGAGGGACTCCAGTGTCCCAATGGGATCTTGGGCAGTCTCGATGCGTTGGCCAGATCAAGCTCGCGCAAGTACTTGCTCCAATACTCGTCGGTGTTCTCAACTAATTCCCTCAAGTAATCCCACGAGTAGATTCCCGTATCGTGTCCATCGTCGAACACGATGCGAATAGCGTAGTTGCCAACAGGATCTATAGACTGAATTCCGACTTCCTTCTTGCCGGTTTGAAGCACTCGCTGGTCCTCCGAGTGTCCGCGTACTTCCGCGGACGGCGAAAACACCCTAAGAAGTTCAGCACTCAACTTAGAGACTTGACCGTCCTCGTATTGCAGTTCGATGCAACGAGATTCACTGTGATAGGTAATGCTGCTCGGTTGCATTTGCCTCGGTGAACAGCTACAGAATGTAGCGAGAAAGATCCTGATCTCGAACGAGATCTTGAAGTTGTGAATCTACATAGTCGCCGTCGACGTGCAAAGATTGCTTAGTGTCTCCTCCGGAAAAGGAGATGTCGTCCATCAAACGTTCGAGAATCGTATGCAAGCGCCTTGCTCCGATGTTCTCGGTATTCTCGTTGACTTCGCAAGCGAGTTCGGCAATTCTGCTTATGGCGTCTTCACCAAACGTCAGGGCTACACCATCAACTGCGAGCAACTCACGATACTGTTCTGTCAGTGATGCGTTAGGTTCGATCAGTATTCTCTTGAATTCCTCTGCCGTTAGCGCGTTGAGTTCAACACGGATCGGCAAGCGGCCCTGCAATTCCGGTATCAAATCGGACGGCTTAGAGAGGTGGAATGCTCCCGATGCTATGAACAGAATGTGATCTGTTTTCACCATGCCATAGCGAGTCGTAATCGTGCATCCCTCGATTAGGGGCAAGAGGTCTCTTTGGACACCCTCCCGAGATACGTCTACTCCGTACTCGTTGCGTTTGGCCACCTTGTCGATTTCATCCAGGAAAACGATCCCAGTCTGTTCAACTGCATCCACCGCTCCGGCCTTGATTTCCTCGTCGTTGACAAGCTTGTTGGCTTCTTCATCGCGGAGTCGGCGCCGAGCATCGCCCACTTTGAACTTCGTTCGACGCGTCTTCGTGTTGCTCAAGTTCTGAAACATGTCTCGAAGATTGTGTGCCATGTCCTCTAGCCCAGGTGGTGCGAGAAACTCCACACCAATGCCCGACTCGGGACCAGAGACTTCTATCTCAATCTCTTGGTCGTCGAGTTTTCCTTCACGCAAGTACTTGCGCATCGCCTGTCGGCTGCTGTCGGAGTCATATGATCCTGCAGACGTGCCTGAACGATCTGCCATGTTGCTACGCAAGGCGTCTAGAATGCGTTCCTCCGCTGCATCTTCGGCGCGACCTCTGACGCGATCGGTTGCTTCCTCCCGCATCATCTTGTAAGCAGCATCAGTCAGATCACGAACTATGGACTCAACGTCGCGTCCCACGTAACCTACTTCGGTGAATTTGGTAGCTTCAACCTTGATGAAGGGAGCCTTTGCCAACCGAGCGAGCCGACGAGCGATCTCGGTCTTGCCTACTCCAGTGGGACCAATCATCAAGATGTTCTTTGGCGTGACCTCGTCGCGGATTTTGGAGTCTAGTTGCATTCTGCGCCATCGATTTCGCAGAGCTATGGCGACCGCTCGCTTGGCTTTTTCCTGACCAACTATGTGCTTGTTCAGTTCGCCAACTATTTCTCGAGGAGTCATGATGCTCATGCGTTCAGTACCAGGGTAGTCCTGTTTTCGTTCGTGTAGATGCAGATTTCCGCCGCGATTTGCAATGCGTCGTTAACGATTTGCTCTGCGTCTTTTTGCGTATTGTTCAGTAGAGCCTTTGCCGCTGCCTGAGCATATGGGCCGCCCGATCCAATTGCGATGAGATCATCATCGGGATCGACAACATCGCCCGTGCCACTGATCAGTAGCGAAGTGGAGCCATCTGCGACAACAAGAAGCGCTTCAAGCCGTCGCAATGCGCGATCCGATCTCCACAGCTTGGCCAGTTCGACTGCGGATCGAGTCAGGTTCCCCTGATATTTGTCGAGCATTTCCTCAAATCGTTCAAACAACGTGAAGGCATCCGCTGTCCCTCCCGCGAATCCAGCGAGAACAGTGTTGTTGTGTAGTTTTCTAACCTTTGAAGCTCCCTGCTTTAGTATTGTGTTGCCAAGGGACACTTGTCCGTCTCCGCCCATCGCGATCATCCCATCGCGCCGGACGCAAACGACCGTAGTCGAGCGAATGCGAGTCATCGTTCTCCTAGCTCTAAGGTTGGGGCAATTCGGCTCAATTCAGGGCGACTCTTCAGTCATTGGCACCAGAAACGCCGATATGTTGCTTTGGCGAAGGCGTGCTATGTCCTCGGCACTATCTTGTCTCGTCTCGTACGGACCAATAATGACGCGAAAGCGAGCAACTTCTGTGTCGTCTGGATGCTCTTTTGTATACGCTTCATAGCCTTCAAGCAAAAGGGTTGCACGGAACGCATCCGCCGCTCGACGTTGGCTAAATGCCCCGGCTTGCAGCACATATCCCGTGATTTCTGTTCCGAAAATGGTTTCCTCGCGTTGAATGGTTTCGTCGCTGACGGCTGACACAGTCTCTCCGTTCGTGGGAGAGTCTCCGTCGGCTACTTGTCCAGCAATTGCGCCCGGATCGGATTCGCCGGGGGGTTGCGCGACAGTTGATTGCGCACCGACGCGCTCAGGATCAGTAGACTCAAGCTTGTCCGGAAACTCAAACCTCGTATTCGGGAAGACCTTGTCAATGTCTGGAAATGTGCTGAGGAATTCAGTATCCAAGACTAACGACCGATTGCCTAGGGAGGCAATCAACACCGAAATCACCAGACCAAACGTAAGTCCAATTAAAAACGAAGGCGTACTGAAGTTGGAAAGAAAGGTCCGCTTCGAGCTCTTTTTCCGTGTTTGAGGGGGCACTTGAGTCTATTCTTGCGCACTGATGGACACCAATTACATGATATAGATATAGGCCATTAATCCTCGATTCAACTCGTTTCCATCAGAATCGCTCGAATCAGACCAAAATCCGAGACATAATCCGCCACAGCGTTGCCGAGATTTCGTACGAGAACGAATCGAAATTGTGTATCGGTGGCCTTTTTGTCATGCTGCATTGCGCTTTCGATGTCTTGAGCGGCTAGAGCATTGGGCAAACGAGTAGGAAGATTCAGCGATGCGAGCAGCCGTTTGACACGGTCAGCTGTATCGCGGGAGCATAACCCGAGACGAACCGAAAGTTCAAGCTCTAGCACCATGCCAATAGACACCGCTTCTCCATGCAGCAATTTGCCGTAGCCGGCAGCATTTTCGATTCCATGGCCGTAGGTGTGGCCAAAGTTAAGCAGCATCCGTACGCCTGATTCCAGTTCGTCCCGCTCCACTATCTTTGCTTTGATTTCGCAAGAACGCGTCACTGCATGTTGCAGTGCTCGTGGGTCGCGGGCCAATATTGCTTCCTGATTGCGTTCAATCCAACAAAAGAGTCCGGCATCGTCTATGACGCCGTACTTGACCACTTCGGCGAGACCTTCCGCATAGATGCGCTGCGGTAGCGAGTCGAGAGTCGTTGTATCGATGACGACATGCTCGGGTTGGTGGAATGCGCCGATTAGGTTCTTTCCCCGAATGTGATTGACGGCGGTTTTGCCGCCAACCGACGAGTCGACTTGAGCGAGTAGGGTCGTGGGCACTTGAATCAATCGCACGCCTCGCAGATATGTCGCCGCTACGAATCCTGCCAAGTCGCCAATGACACCGCCTCCAAGGGCAACTATCGAGGAGTTCCTCTTGTATTGGTGTCGGATCAGACTGTCGACTAGCGCAGTGTACGACTCAAGGGTCTTGTACTCCTCGCCATCGTTGACTTCGAATACATCGGCATTGTGCGGCAGAACTCGCTGTATCAGTTCGCCATAGAGTTCCCTTACCGTCGGGTTTGTGATTAGCGCAAGTTGAGTAGTTCCGTTCAAGAATGTCCAAGTTTCCGGATCTGCGAGAATTCCCTGACCAATGTGAACGGTCGAAGACTTGCTCGACGCAAAGTTAATCGTTAGAGTCCTAGCTTTCAAATCGACCTCTTCGAATACCACGCCACAATGTCTAAAGCTACAGCAAGCTTGCTGTGGCCGTAGGTATCGAACGAGACGTCGGTCACACTGTCGTATAGCGGATTGCGTTCGGACTGCATTCTCACCAATGCCGATTCAATGGATTCTTCATGTTGCAACACCGGGCGTGTGCGTGCACTGCCAATCCGTTCGACCAAGTCGGCAATTGGAGCTGTTAGGCATACAACTTGACCCCTTTTGTTCAACAAATCACGGTTGGACTCGCGCAATACAATGCCGCCGCCCGTAGCGAGAACAATTCGATTGCGTCGGGTTAGGTCCCTCAATACTTCGGATTCGCGTTCACGAAACTTGCACTCGCCCTCCAGTTCAAAGATCCAAGAAATCTGCACCCCCGTGCGCTTTTCGATCTCGGCGTCTGTATCGAAGAAAGCGTACTCAAGCTTGTTTGCAACTATGCGTCCAATCGTCGATTTGCCAGTACCCGACATACCGACTAGGATTAGGTTGCTACGATTGCTGTCCACGGAAGTCTCAAGTTCTATGCTTCGTCGAGCCGTGAATTTGACATGCAATTGATTGAACTAAACAATTGATACAACTCATGCCCATTAACGAGCAAGATCATATTGCATTACGCAAATTTGTAATCCGGAAGTGAAGAAGCTTCGTTTCAGGCTTGCGGGACAACCCGTTGCAGCACCCTTTGCCAAATTGGGTCTGGCTTTGCTGTGGATGTCTGGCTGCGGAATCTTTTCGATTGTGCTGGGCATCGCGGGGATGTACTTATACCTGGACCCGAAGAATCCCGATGCGGAATCGTATCGAAACTATCAATTAGAGACACCGTTGCGCATTTTCTCGTCCGAGGGAGCGCTAATAGCCGAGTTTGGCGAACGGCGGCTAATTCCAGTGTCTATCGCGGATGTTCCTCAGTTGTACTTGGACGCAGTTGTGTCAACGGAAGACAAGAGATTTTTCCGGCATCAGGGAATTGATTGGATATCGCTTGCCAATGACGCGATTGATCTACTGCTAAGCGATGGAGTCAAGAGAGGTGCGTCCACTATCACTATGCAATTGCCGCGGAACATTGCAGATTTGTCGAGAGAGCAGACTCTCGTTCGTAAATTTCGCGAGATGTTGCTCGCCATCAAGATTGAGCGAGAGCTAACAAAGGAGGAAATACTAGAGCTCTACATCAACGTAGTCCCCTTTGGAAAGCACTCCTATGGTGTGCAAGCGGCTGCGTACACCTACTACGGAAAACCAGTTGGAGAGCTCAATCTGGCCCAGTTGGCAATGCTAGCGGGATTGCCAAAGCGACCCGAGGCAGGCAACCCGATCAATGGACCCACCTGGGCTCTTGAGCGCCGCAATCTGGTATTGCGGCGTATGCGCGATACCGGTGCAATATCGATTGAGCAGTTCGAAGTAGCCTCGTCCGCGCCCATCACTGCGCGTGTCCACCGGCGCGAATTGGATTTGTATGCGCCTTATCCGGCGGAAATAGTCCGACAGGATGTGATTGCACGGTTCGGTCGGGAGGCGTACACGGGCTTTTCCGTATACACGACCATTGATGTTGAGCAGCAAGCTGCGGCACAGCTGGCTCTTCGGCAAGAACTTGAAGAATTTGATCGACGCCATGGTTACCGCGGTCCAGAACGCCGCATTAGTGTTCCAGAAACAGACGAAGAACGAATACAGGCCTTTGTCAGCGAACTCAGGAACGAAACAACTATCGGCTCACTACTACCTGCAATTGTGTTGAACGTGGGTGAGCAGGAAATTGATGTAGTTGTAGCGGATGGTCGGATACTAACCGTTGGTTGGGATGGACTGAAGTGGGCACAGCGTTCGCTTGGCGACGCAGGAGTTGCTCGAAGCCCAAGAACGGCTGGCGAAATCGCAGACATCGGAAACCTGGTTCGAGTTCGTCGGATCTCAGACCTATGGGAGTTAGCGCAAATACCTGAAATTCAAGGCTCGATCGTTGCAATGGACCCCAGATCGGGGGCCACCACGGCGATGGTCGGTGGCTACAGTTTCAATATCAATCAATATAACCACGCAACGCAGTCTCAGCGACAACCAGGTTCTGGATTCAAACCGTTCGTCTACACAGCTGCTCTGGCAAATGGCGTAACGCCGGCATCGATTTTCCTCGATGCGCCCCTTGTCTACAACGATGAGAACCTGCCGTCCGCATATCGTCCTCGAAATTTCAGTGGAACCTACAACGGTCCGACTCGGGTACGTGAAGCTCTCTACCGCTCGATCAATCTTGTCTCGATTCGTGTGCTCGAGCACATGGGGGCTACGGCCGCCCGCGACTTTGTCACACGGTTCGGATTCAGCAAGGAGGACTTACCGAACAACACGCAGCTTGCCATTGGGGGCGGAACTATCACAGTTTCGCCTGCTGAAATGGCTAGTGCGTACTCAGTGATCGCCAATGGCGGATTTCGTATCCAGCCCCACTTGATTGAGCGAATTGTGACGCCAGAAGGAGAAACTGTGTATCGGCCCACATATCCGACCGTTTGCGATGAGTGCGGTTACAACAACACAGGTTTCAATGCGTCACAGTGGCGCGAGTCCAATCTATACCAAGTAGATCATCCTACATTGGACTCCAGCGCGACTCGTCCCGCAGAGCGTGTATTGGACGAGAGATTGGTGTTTCTGATCGACTCGATGCTGCGCGACGTAGTTACTATGGGAACCGGTCGCGGAGCCCTTGATTTGAATCGGAACGATCTGGCCGGTAAGACCGGAACAACGGACCTTGCGGTAGACACCTGGTTTAACGGCTATCAACAAAACATTGTTGCCACATCATGGGTTGGATACACCAACCATCGGCCATTAGGTGAAGGAGAATTTGGGTCCGGAAGACCCTTGTCAATCTGGGTGGATTTCATGCGTCAGACTCTGGCAGAGGTTCCTGAGTACACGCCAGAGCCGCCCAATGGAATTGTTAGTGTCAAAATTGATCCAGCTACTGGTCAGGTTGCCCATACGAGCCAAGACGATGCTATAGCCGAGTACTTTCTAGCGGAGTCGGCACCACCCACTGGACCCGTTCGTTCTGTTGGAGAATCTGAAGTCTTAGCCCCAGAAGAGCTGTTCTAGCTTGCTGTCACCTGCCATCGCAGCAAGGATTCTCAGCTACTTGGAGTCTCCCATTGAGGGGATTTGACTAGCAATACTATTGGCGAGTCTCGAGAAAGGCATTGTTTGCAGCCAGACTGAACCAGTACCCGATAGTGTCGCCAGAAACATACCTTCGCCTCCGAAAAACATCGATTTCAATCCTCCAGCCGATTGAATGTCGTAGTCGATGCTCTTCTCAAATGCAACTACGCACCCGGTGTCGATTCTCAGTGTTTCGCCGCGAAGTTCATGCTCAATTAGTGAACCGCCGGCGTGCACAAACGCTAAGCCGTTTCCCTCTAGCCGAGTGAGAACAAAACCTTCGCCTCCAAACAGTCCGGCACCGAACCGACGAGTAAACTCGATTTCTATTCGCGTGCCGTGCGCGGCGGCGAGAAATGCACTTCGTTGGCAGACGACTTGCCCGCCAAGCTTGGAGAGGTCCATGGCAACGATCTCACCTGGATGGGGAGCGGCCAGAGCCACATGTTGCTTGCCATGGCCCGAATTCGTAAAGTGCGTGAGAAAGATCGATTCGCCAGCCATTGCTCGTTTGGCAGCGCCGAGCAGGGACCCCATGACACCTTGGCTTGAGCCGTCTCCCATCTTGGCCTCGAATGTAACACCGGACGTCATGTAGACCATAGCTCCTGCTTCGGCAATAGCGGTCTCTCCCGGGTCAAGTTCGACGAGTGCGTACTGCGCACCCCCCGTTCCAAGAATTTTGCAATCGATTACATCAGCCATGGTTGGCTCCATCAAGCGGCAATTGAACTGTGAAGTTGCGGGCAGTAGCGCGCAACTTCCCTAAATTACTGGACGATCTTTACGTAGTCACCGGCACGCGGTTCGCCGTTGGGGTGATGGCCGTTGAGGAGGCGGAGCGTCTCTACAGCGTGCCTTCGCAGCGAACTCTGTTGGGCCAGTTTTTCGTAGGTATCGCCGGGCTTGGCGACCACAACGCGAATACGCTGCGTGTTGGAGATTTGAAGATCGCTAACGTTCAAGTTGCGTATGCCTCTAATTACGCCTTTTACTTTCTCCAAGAGATCCGAGGCATCTCCACGCGGTCCAGCTTCTCCTCTGATGATGTAGCGGTCCGGTCCTCTGTCGCGTATTGCCAAGACCGAGATTTTCTTGTTGGATCCCTCTATAGACCGTTCTACCATGTAGATTTCGCAGCATCCTTCCAGTTGGATTGTCGATTCGCTCTCTGCATCCATTACCTTCAATGTGCCTTTCACGAAATTGGAGGGATCGTCTAATGTCTCAGGTGTCATGGTTACGATGCTGATCAATCCCTCATCTCGTCCCCCTGGAGCACGCGCAATAACCTGTTGGCGGTTGTGTGTTACATCCCATTTGGGCGGAAACTCGATTGCCAAGCGCTGGCCCTTGTCGTAGTAGACATTGTCTTCGTTGACGCCGCTTGGCGCGTCTGAGCCATAGCTGAGCCCATCCATCAAATCCCAGAATTTGCTGGCATGCTCTTCTGTAGTCTCGGGCAGCATATCAAGTGCGTAGGCAACAGCATCGTGCAGCCGTTTGTCGTTTTGCGGGTGCGTGGAAAATAGACCGTGGTAGTTGCGTGGCTGATTGGTCACTTCGAGCGAAAACAACTCTTGATCCTTAAGAACATGCACTGCATCGATCACAGCTAGCGGGTTGTAGCCTGCGCGCGCAATGATTTCCGCTCCAATCCGATCAGCTTCAAGCTCCATGTCGCGACCGTAGCCAGCGAGCAACGTTCGCGTTGCTATATCCGCGGCTTCATAGGTCTCCACTCTTCCAGTAAGAAGCATTGCGGCTATTCCAGTACCGGTGCCCAGTAGATTCGTTGTGCGTCGTTTGGCAGGATGCCTTGCTACCACATGAGCAATTTCATGCCCTATCACCGCGGCGAGCTGAGCCTCGGATCCCATGAATGCTACAAGCCCGCGGTTGACGAAGATGTAGGCGTCCGCTGTGGCAAACGCGTTGATCTCCGAACTATCGAGCATGAAGAAGTAGTACTCTCGATCCTTGTCAGCTGAATGCCGGAGGAGTTTCTGCCCGAGCGAGTCAATGTATTCCTGCCATTCCTCATCCGGATACATGGCATCGCTGTCCATGAACTCGTTGTAGAGTTTCGCGCCAGCACCGGCCGACGCTATGCCCGGTAGCAACAGAACGAAAGAAAGAAGAAGTGATCTAGCGAAACTCATTGAAATCCACACTGCTCAACGAAGCATTCCAACTATAGAGTATTGGATTGTCTCCTAGTTGGAAAGTGCCCTAAATCACAGGATTGAGTTTAAGCTCGCCGCGCAGTTGTGGTAGAGCGTCCGAATCGACTCTTGAAGCGCTCTACTCTTCCAGCAGAATCGACAATCTTCTGCTGGCCCGTATAGAACGGATGACATCGGGAGCACACTTCCAAGTGAATGTCTTCGCACAATGTCGAGCGTGTCTTGAATACGTTTCCGCAGCTACATGTAGCGGTGATTTCCTTGTAGTCGGGGTGGATTCCTTTCTTCATCGACTCGCATTCAGCGTGGAAAAAGTCGGCGTATTTTAGAAAAGACCGAGACTTAGGACAAGATAGAGACAGCAAATCGGTCACAGCTACATTCCTGGTTGACAGGTATCGGCAAAGGCGATCACCAAATATATGTTCATTTGTATAATATTCCGAATTTTGCAAACGGCACTGTGCCGTCGTCAATCGGTTCGTTAGAAAATTCTAGATGTGAGCGATATCGTTCAAGTAGCCATACCACGTCCAGTGTGGCAAGAGTACGACTATTTGGTACCGGAGGGTGCGCTGCCCCCTGTTGTTGGCGGCAGAGTGAGGATTCCGTTTGGGCATTCTGTTGCCACAGGAATTGTCTTGGGTTTAAAGCGTCAATCGAAACATGGTGCCAAGCTAAAGCCGATTGACCGCACCATAGATGCGGTTCCAGTTCTACCGGCTGATTTGCTTCATTTGGCGGCCTGGATCTCCGACTACTACCACTTTCCGATAGGTTCAGTGTTCGAAACCATGTTGCCCCGTGAAGCACTTCGAGGAAGAAACATTGATGTCGAACCGGAGAAACAGTGGTGCCCGGTACGCGAAGCAGCTTCGCCAGAGTTTAAGAATGCACACCGCCAGGCTCAGTTGTGGAAACTGCTAGAGAAACGATCGCCAATTCTTGAGAGCAATTTTCGGGAGCTAGGCGTTGACAGGAAGGTGCTAGAAGCGCTTGATCGCAAGGGTCTGGTGCGTTGGGATTATGTCGAGGGCAATTACGACTATCGACGCTCGAACTTTGCGCTTACCGACGAACAGCGCATAGCCGTTGACTCGATTGTCCCGAATCTCGATGATTTTGGCGTTCATGTCCTAGACGGCGTGACTGGTAGTGGCAAAACCGAAGTCTACATTCAGGTCATTCGACATGTCTTGAATAGGGGAAAGCAAGTTCTGGTGCTAGTTCCCGAAATTTCTCTGACGCCGCAGACCGCAGAGACGTTTCGGTCTCGTTTTGGAAACGTGGCGGTACTGCACTCGATGAAGACCAACATCCAAAGATTCAATGTGTGGTCACGGATTGGTTCTGGTGAGCACAGGCTAGTGATCGGAACACGCTCTGCCGTGTTTGCACCTTTCCACAACTTGGGGCTCGTTGTCGTGGACGAAGAACACGACACCTCCTACAAGCAAGCGGAGTCCTTGCGGTATTCAGCCCGGGATTTGGCTGTCGTAAGAGCCAATCTCTTGAGGATTCCATGCATTTTGGGGAGCGCTACTTTGTCTATGGAGACGCTCCACAATGTAAGTCGAGGGCGCTACTCAGTGTCGAAACTGTCGCATCGTCCCGGCACCGCCCAAATGCCCACGTTCAATGTCCTTGACATTCGGGGCCATCAGCTAAATGGCGGCATGAGCCCCATACTGGTTAGCAAGATTCGCCAGCACCTAGCGGCAGACGCTCAAGTGCTGATCTTGATCAATCGTCGAGGCTACGCAAGGTCCGTCAATTGCTCGGATTGTGGTTGGATCGCTACGTGCACAAGTTGTGATGTCAAATTGACTTTGCACGAGGTGCCTGTATCCCAGTTGATTTGCCACTATTGCGAAGGCAAGACTCCGGTTCCAGAATCCTGCCCTGACTGCGAGTCTGACCGCGTGCGTTCAGTAGGAGTAGCGACTCAACAAATTGAAGAGACCATTAGGAACACGTTTCAGGACGTACCCGTCTATAGAGTCGACAGCGATGCCGCAAGCACCAGCAACAAACTGGAACGCTTGTTCAAGGAACTCCATACGCAACAAAGGTGCATTCTTGTTGGCACGCAAATGCTGGCAAAGGGCCATCACTTTCCCAATGTCACACTTGTAGCTGTAATCGGGGCAGATGCCGGATTTCTAAGTCCTGATTTCCGAGCGCCAGAAAGAACGGCGCAGTTGATTGTTCAGGTAGCGGGCCGCGCTGGACGAGCTGAGCGCCGAGGAGAAGTGTGGATACAAAGCCACGATCCCTTCAATCCAAACATGCGAGCGCTAGTGGAGGAGGGCTACAGTGGATTTGTCCGCCGCGAGCAGCAGACTCGCGAAGCGGCATCGATGCCACCGGTCACTCACTTGGCCGTGTTGCGAGCAGAGGGCACAAATGCAGTTGAACAAGAGGAGTTCTTGGAGGATCGATTGAACGATGTGAAGAACATGCATGTCGAGACTCTAGGTCCCGTGCCTTCGCCTATTGCCCGCGTTTCCTCGCGTTGGCGCTACCACGCGGCATTGATTGCGCGTAATAGAAGACACTTGCACGAAGCCTTGAAGACGATAGAGCGCGTTAGCGTACCCCGAAGCAAAGTTCGTTGGTCAATTGATGTAGATCCAGCCGACATGGCGTAGTAGCCGCGGCGCGTATTGACTGCATTGATTGACTGAGGCGCTATTGAGGTATCCGAGGCACACGGGCTAATAATTCGCTACGTGCGGCCCACTTTAGTGCAAAGCGCTCTAAACCACCTCAATTAGCTGCTCGAGTCCAATAGCCCGGCAGCCGGCCGGCTTCCCAAACGTGTTGGGCGGCTACTTCCTCATTGAGGTCCGCGCCCCAACCGGGTTCTTCAGGTATTACGACGTGCCCTTGGTCGAATTGCAGTGGGTTAGTCACTAGATCGTCCTTCCACGGAACGTCATCGATGTCAATCTCGCAGATACGAATGTTTGGAGAAATATTGCAGAGGTGGAGCGAGTGCAGCGTGGAGAGGTGGCTGTAGTAGTTATGAGGGGCGCAGTTGATTTCGAACGTTTCCGCCATTTCGACTACTCGTCGTGAATTGGAGAAACCATTCCAGGGAACATCAACCATACAAACGTCCATTGCACGCGCTTCAAAGTAGCGTCGATAGTCGCGCGCGGTGAACAGATTTTCACCCGAGCAAACCGGAACATTGACGGCGTTGCGGATGTCACGAAGCGCTTGAGGTTCGTACATGTCGATCTCCACCCACATCATTTGCATGTCTTCAAGTACTCGGCAAATGCGCGTTGCCGCTTCGGCACGGAAGTTGAAATTCAAGTCCAGCGCAATGTCAACCTGCGGACCAACGGCATCTCGAAACGTGCCTATCAACTTTCTAATGTGGTCTAGCATCAAATTGGTCACGTTTCCGTCGGTAGTGCCTTCGCCTCCTCCAAATCCCCCTCGATAGGTACGAGCAGTTTCACCTGGAAAGATGATGTTTGTCTTGAGCGCTGTGAAACCGCGTTGAACGACTTCCTTTCCTAGATCGGTGATGTCCTGCCACGATCGGATTGGAGGTGCGCCGATGATTTTGTAGTTTCCGGCTCTAGAACTGCCACAGTGAGACCAGTAGACTCGCTGGCGAGTGCGCATGGGTCCACCGACGAGCTCGAACACCGGAACATTCAGCGATTTTGCCTTGATATCCCAAAGAGCTAACTCGATCCCTGCGATGGCTTTAGCGGCTATGCCGCCAGGACTTTGCCGCGCCATACGATACATGTCCCAATAACGCGCCTCTACGGCTTGAGGGTCTTGTCCTAAAAGTATGGCTTCAAATTCCTTGGCTGAGGAAACGACGCTGTAGGGCATTCGTCCATCCGAGCATTCGCCATAACCGGTTATCCCTTCGTCGGTGCGGACCGCTACGAACTGCCACGGTCGCCACCCCGCATCCACGACAAACGTGTCAATCTTCGAAATCTTCATACCTACGCCTTGTTTGTTTGCCCATGCCAGGTGGTTGTACCACACGGACGTAGCGTGATTGGGATTGCGATTTGCAGCGCTGTACTTCGGTGAGCATCCATCAGCAATCAATGGTTTCAATCTGAACTACGCGAGAAAGGAATCTCTTGACCCGAACTCATCGCCACATTGGAGCAATTCTTTTCGTAGAGACGGATAGCTGCTGTGAAGAAAGATTTGGAAAGAAGCGTATACGCGCGGTGGACCGAGCTGTATTGCTCGATTGGGTGCTGCCGGGTGAGAGTCCCTTAATGGATCTGCGCCGGCATCGATTTCCTCAAGGTGTCAACTCCGAAGCAAATCTGAACATGAGGTACATCCAATGCGTTGAGAGTCATAGAATGAGCAACATGACGAAACGTGCAAGATTAGGTGGAGCACCTAGGTTCGGACTAGCTGCCAGGAGCCTAGATCAAGACAGCTTTCAACTCGTGCCCAAGGTTGCCGCCAACCGTTTAAACCGCATTCTGTGTAGAGGCTTTTGAGCACCTATGAGTTCATTCCTTTGCAATGCCTTGACGAGACTGAGAGCTTGAATGGCTGAGCAGCAGCCCAAGCTTAGACCGATGGAATCGACTGCCTACTCTGACAGCGAGAGGCTGATTCGAGCGATTGGACAGCTTCAGGTGCGGATGGGCGGAGAATGGCCTTCGCCATCCTACGAATCAGACGAGCTCAACGAACTTTGGGTGAGAAATCGGGTTGTTCTCCTAAGGAAGCTGATTGAACACCATCCTAGCCATGAAGCAGCGCTCAGTTGCGCGGTGCAATTGGAAGGGCATGAATCTGAACAGCCGTGGTTGTTTTCGCGAGTAAATGATGGGCTGAACGCACAGGAATTTCAGATTACCGGTTTGTATGAGGCACCGGATTGGTCAAACGATGAATACCTACGCCGTTGGCGAGAAGAACTTGGTCCGCTAGAAGACATCCAAGAAGAGCGAGCGGAGTCCCTCATCGAAACGTACCCGAAACTCCGAGTCGCCGAATGGGCTCACCGATTTCGAATTGAGAAGTTTGCCAATGACATGATCCGATCTCGCAACGAAGGTTCTGGCGTAGGGGAAAAATCGATTAGCACGCTGCTATCGATGATTGAAGATTTCGTGGAGTTACGTAGGGATTGCACTACTGCCATCGAGCCAGTCTACGATTATTGGTTTGCAGCAGGAATGCGACAGTGTGCGGGTCACTTAGTGTTGGCAATTGATTGTCTGGAACCGAGGGACAGACGTATTCAGGTCCGACTACTTCAAAGGGTAAGCAACCTCCTACCCAATCAAAAGCAATTGGCAAATTACGCACGGCGTCTTCACTCAGAAGGCAAGAAGTTTACTTTGTTTTTCAATGATCTTGTTAGTGGCGAGCACGTTGACATTCGAAACTATCAGGGTCAGGTTGTGCTAATAAATTTTTTATCGACGGGGTGTGTGCACTGTACAGACTTTGTGCATGGATTAAGAGCGTTTGTCGGCTCTCATCACGGGAGTGTGGCTGTAATCAGCATTTTCTCTGATCGAGCGGCGAATAATCAGTTGGTAGAGCGGAAAGTCTGCGAATACCTGGAGAAGCACCGAATAAGTTGGTCCGTATCTCTTGATCACCGACTTCTCAGGCATTGGAGCATTCGAACAATCCCTACGCTCTTTGCAATCGACAGGCAGGGAATACTGAGGTCGACCCACGCGGAGGAAGACTTTCCACAGGTAGTGGAGGAGTTGTTGAGCGAACCATGATGGGTTTTTTGGATATTGCCAATTGCTGTAGCACGCTACGGATGTGCTATACACGGATTTCTTCTCTGCTCCTGCACTTGAATCTCTGAGAACAGTTTCGCAGCCTGAAGCGCTGGTTGCAGCGAATACACGGTTGATAGAGATTTGTGGTTCAGCTCATTGGGTTACAACTCACCCACTTAGAGCGGTTCTACCCATGAGCCGGAGATCTATTTGTTGCGCCGCTTCTCGCCCTTCATTGATTGCATTTACGACGAGCGACTGCCCGCGCCGGCAATCTCCCGCTGCAAAAACGTTCGTTACATTGGTCTGATAGATTCCTTTAGTAGCCAAGTAGTTTGATCGCGAGTCAAAATTGAGACCCAGAGGTTCGGCTATGTAATGTTCGGGTCCACGAAACCCAAGTGCTAGAAGCACAAGATCGAATTCCCATTCTCGACGAGTGTTCTGGAGTTCCCCTATTTTTCCGTCTTTTAGGTTTACATCAACGGTTGCAACCGCTTGAACCGTTCCATTGTCGTCGCCCAGAAACGAGGTGGTGCTAATGCTGAAGACTCGCGGGTCCGCACCAAAGCGAGCTTGCACTTCTTCGTGGCCATAGTCCACTCTGAAGACTTGTGGATACTCTGGCCAAGGGTTACTCTCCGATCTTTGATTGGGATGAGCTGGAAAGAGCTCAAAGTTGACAAGCGACTTGCACCCCTGGCGAACTGCCGTGGCAATGCAGTCAGTTCCAGTGTCTCCGCCTCCGATTACTAGAACATCACGATTCTTTGCATCCAAGAACTTCGCTTTGTCGCAACTGGGGTCAAGCAGTCGCTTGGTGCTCGCGGTGAGGTAGTCCATGGCAAAGTGAATGCCATTCAATTCCCTGCCCGGCACGTTTAGATCATTGGGTGCGGTCGCGCCTGTTGCCAACAGCACAGCGTCGTACTCCTCGGCAAGGGCGCCAATGGAGACGGTCCCGCTATTGCCGTCGGCAACGTCGGAGTTCACGTGGAATTCAATGCCCTCTTCACGCAATAGGTTGATCCGACGATCTACAACCATTGTCTTGTCGAGCTTCATGTTGGGTATGCCATAGGTCAGCAGTCCGCCAACTCGATCCTCTCGTTCAAATACGCGGACCAAATGCCCAGCTCTGTTCAGTTGCGCAGCCGCTGCCAATCCTGCGGGTCCCGACCCAACGACGGCGATCTGGCGATCTGTTCGACTGTCTGGGGGCTCTGGCACTATCCATCCTTTTTCGAACCCATAGTCAACGATCGCCATCTCGATGTTCTTGATGGTGACCGGTGGATCGGTGATTCCAAGTACGCAACTGCCTTCGCAAGGCGCTGGACATACACGACCGGTGAATTCTGGAAAGTTGTTTGTTGCATGCAGGCTGTACAGTGCATCGCGCCAATGACCTCGATAGACCAAGTCATTCCAGTCGGGGATGCGGTTGTGGATTGGGCACCCGCCTCTGTCTATCCGATGTGTAGACTTGGTGCCGGACTGGCAAAATGGAACTCCACAATCCATGCACCTTGAGCCTTGAACCGCTAGCCCGCGGGCGTCATGGGGCGTATAGATTTCCTGATAGTCGTCAAGGCGCTTTAGGGGATCTCTGTAGGGTGCAGCAATTCGGGTATGCCGCAGAAATCCATTTGTGGCACCCATCGTCAGGCTTCCGCTGTTGATTGGATTCGAACGCTGCTGTCGGGTTCGCGTGCTTCAAGAATCCGTTTGTAATCAATTGGCATTACCTTGACGAACTGTTCCAAGCTGGAACTCCATTCCGTGAGGATACTTTCGGCGACAGTCGATCCCGTGTAGCGTGCGTGGTCTTTCAAGAGAGTCTTCAATTCGGACTCGTCGCGACAGTCTTGAATATCCTCCAACTCAACCATGTCCAGGTTGCATCGAGATGAAAAGTCGCGCAGTGGATCCCAGACATATGCGATGCCTCCGCTCATCCCAGCAGCGAAATTCTTTCCGGTCGGGCCTAGTACAACGACTCGTCCCCCGGTCATGTATTCACAGCCGTGGTCTCCCACACCTTCAATGACGGCGTTGGCCCCGCTATTGCGCACACAGAATCTCTCAGCTGCTCTTCCGCGAAAGTATGCTTCTCCGCTCGTTGCACCGTAGAGCACAACGTTGCCGACCAAGATTTGCTCTTCGGGTCGGAATAGACTCGACTTGGGAGGGTAGACAATGACTCGCCCTCCTGAAAGACCTTTGCCGACATAGTCGTTGGCATCGCCTTCAACCTCCAAGGTAATGCCTCGAGCTAGCCAAGCACCGAAGCTCTGACCAGCTGTGCCAGTGAATTTGAACGAAATGGTGTCGTCAGGAAGCATGTCTGGACCAACCCGGCGAATTACTTGGTTCGACAACATTCCCCCTACGACCCGGTTCGTGTTACGCACTGGCAGCCAGGCGCGAACCTTGGTGCCGTCCTTGAGTGCAGGCTGGGAAATCTCGATCAGTCGATTGTCAAGTGCTGAGTCAAGACCATGATCCTGGGTGTGCTTGCAATACGCCCCCAGGAAGTTCTTGGGAACCGAGGGACGAGCGAGAATTTGCTTCAGACTAAGCGCATGTGCTTTCCAATGCGAAGACGCGGGGCTTTCCTTCAATGCATCGACTCTACCGACGGCCTCGCTCATCGAACGGAATCCAAGAGAGGACAATATTTGACGCACTTCTCTTGCAACCAAGAAGAAATAGTTGATCACGTGCTCAGGCACTCCTGTGAATTTCGCTCTGAGTTTTGAATCTTGAGTTGCAATTCCGACCGGGCAAGTATTGAGATGGCATTTGCGCATCATGATGCATCCCAATGAGACTAGTGGCGCGGTTGAAAAGCCAAATTCCTCAGCCCCAAGGCATGTGGCAACAATCACGTCGCGACCGGTCTTGAGTTGACCGTCTACCTGAAGTACGACGCGAGAACGCAAGTTGTTGGCAACCAAGGTCTGGTGGGTCTCTGACAGTCCCAATTCCCAAGGTACACCAGCATGCTTGATCGAAGTTATTGGTGAAGCGCCCGTTCCACCGGTGTCGCCTGCGATGACGAGATGATCCGAGCGTGCTTTGGTTACTCCTGCTGCCACTGCTCCCACGCCGACTGCGGAGCCGAGCTTTACACTGATGCGTGCATTGGGATTGGCATTTTTGAGATCGTGGATCAGTTGGGCGATATCCTCGATTGAGTAGATATCGTGGTGGGGCGGGGGGCTTATTAATCCGACCCCCGGAGTCGAATGTCTGATTTGAGCGATGTACTCGTCAACTTTCCTGCCAGGAAGTTCGCCGCCTTCGCCGGGCTTGGCTCCCTGAACAATCTTTATTTGCAATTCATCTGCATTGCTCAGATAGTTGATGGTTACACCGAACCTTCCGCTTGCCACCTGTTTGATGGCTGATCGCTTCGAGTCTCCGTTGGCAAGTGGCAGGAACCGGTTGGCATCTTCTCCGCCTTCGCCGGTGTTCGACCGGCCGCCGATTCGATTCATGGCAATAGCCAGGGACTCGTGGGCTTCCTTGGAGATTGAACCGAAACTCATTGCTCCTGTCGTGAAGCGTTTCACGATTTCGGCTTCAGATTCGACTTCATCTATGGGAATTGCTCCACCGTTGACTTCGGTGTTGAAGTCCAGCAAGCCCCTCAGGTTTGCTCCCCGTGTGGTCTGCTGATTGGCGTGATTGGCAAACTGTTGGTAGGTGTCCCAACTGTTGTTTTGTGTCGCGAGTTGGAGATCGGCTATCGTCTCCGGGTCCCACATGTGCATGTCTCCATCGACGCGCCAATGGATATCTCCCGGATTGGGAAGTACTGAGACTCCCGAATCGATGTTGCTGGGATATCCGACTGCATGGCGCCGCTGCATTTCGCTGGCCAGCACATCGAATCCAATTCCCTCTACTCGGCTTGCGGTTCCTGCAAACGCCCTTTCAACGACTTCTTCGGCCAATCCCACAATTTCAAAGATTTGAGCACCCTTGTAGGATTGCAGGGTCGATATGCCCATTTTTGCCATCACCTTCAGGATGCCCTTGGCTGTCCCGGTCTTATAGGCTACTTCGATGTCTTGGTCGGTTTGCAGATGGGCAATATCGTGCAAGTAGCCATTGCGTCTTGCGTCCCAAAGCGCTTCAAACGCGAGGTAAGGATTGATTGCATCGGCGCCGTACCCTACAAGCAAGCAATGATGATGGACTTCGCGTGCCTCACCTGTTTCCACAATAATGCCGATTTTGGTTCGAGAATGCGTTCGAACTAGGTGGTGGTGAACGGTACCCACAGCAAGAAGTGCACTAACCGGTGCGCAATGCGACCCCACCTCGCGATCAGACAATATGATCAGTCGAAATCCCTGCTCAATCGCATTGGTGGCTTCGTGGCACATGCGGTCCAACGCTGACGTTAGACCGTCGCGACCGGAGCCTGCCTCAAACGTCATATCGATGACACGCGCTTTCCATCCTTTGTGGTCCATTGAGGCTAGGGAGGCGAGTTCGCAGTTAGTTAGGATTGGATGCTGAATGCGAAGCCGATGGGCATGGTTGGCGGTTTCGCTGAGAATGTTCAGCTCGGGTCCAATGTAGCATTCCAGAGCCATCACCACTTGCTCTCGGATCGAATCAATCGCTGGATTGGTGACCTGCGCGAAGAGCTGCTTGAAATAGTCGTACAACATGCGAGGCTTGTCCGACATTACTGCAAGCGCGGCATCGTTGCCCATTGACCCGAGTGGGTCGCGCAGCTCGGTCACAAGTGGGAGAAGCATGAATTGCAGTGTTTCAGTCGTATAGCCGAAGGCCTGCATTCGCTGCATCAAAGTGCCGGACTCAAGATGGGGAACTCTCGCAGCTCGTGGTAGATTCTCAAGTTCTAGGCGTTGCCGACGAAGCCAATCACCCCAAGGTTGTTCCCGAGCCCACTCCTGCTTAATTTCATCGTCAGGAATCATGCGACCTTGGTCGAAGTCGATGAGAAACATCTTGCCCGGCTGGAGACGTCCCTTTTCCACTACGTTCTGGGGCTCTATGTCCAGCACTCCCACTTCGGAAGCCATGATGCAGCGGTCGTCGGTGGTTATGTAATACCTTGAAGGTCGCAATCCGTTGCGGTCCAACACCGCACCGATGTAGGTTCCGTCTGTGAATGCAATGGACGCGGGTCCATCCCAGGGCTCCATGAGGCACGAAAAGTACTCGTAGAAGTCGCGCTTTTTCTGCGACATCGTTTGGTCGTGCTGCCACGCTTCAGGAATCATCATCAGAATCGACTCCTGCAAAGTTCGACCGGTCATCAATAGGAATTCCAGCACATTGTCGAATGTTCCAGAATCCGAACAATCTGGCTCAACGATGGGATAGAGGTCGTGTAGCGCGTCACCGAAGATTGCTGACTCGGCTTGCCCTTGGCGAGCGTTCATCCAATTCTTGTTGCCGAGCAAAGTATTGATTTCGCCGTTATGGGACATAAATCGATTTGGTTGGGCGCGGTCCCATGAAGGAAAAGTGTTTGTCGAGAAGCGCGAATGCACCATTGCAAGATGGGATTCGTAATCAACATCCTGCAAGTCCATGTAAAACGGAAACAGCTGATTGGGCGTAAGCATCCCCTTGTAGACGATCACCCTGGCGGACAGGCTGCATACATAGAAAAGTGAGCGCTGTGCCAGCGTAGTATCGCTACGGACGCGTTTCGAAACCAACTTCCTTATTAGATATAGCGATCTCTCCAGGGCATCAGGATCCGATTGCTTTGTAGCCGCTATGAAGACTTGCTCAATGTGCGGCATGGCCGCACGTGCGGAGTCACCGAGCGTTGCACCGTTGGGATCAATGGGAACTCGACGCCAGCCAAGCAGTTTGTGGCCGACATGTTGAATGCAATCCTCAAAGTGTTTCTTACAGAACGCCTGCTCAGAGGTGTCTTGTGGCAAGAACACAACGCCAACCCCATATTGGCCGACTGGGGGTAGTTCAAAGCCTATGGCTGTTTGACAATTTTTGCGAAACAGGCGATCGGGGATGCCAGTCAATATGCCCGCACCATCGCCTGTGTTCTTTTCGTAGCCCAATCCGCCCCTGTGCTCCATGCTGCAATTCATTTGATTTGCATCATCGAGAATGGAGCGGCTCTTTCTCCCCTTTATGTCACATACAAATCCAACTCCGCAAGATTCGTGCTCGTTTTGGGGATCGTAAAGGCCGGATGCGGGAGGATGTCCCAGCCGGGGAAGGTTCTTCTTTGACGCGTCGTTGCAGTGCATCGGTCTGTGGCTTACATGTGCCGAGGCATTCCTGTGTCATGCGCCGCTTGTTTGGCGCACCAACCCCAGTTTAGAAAACCGCATAGCTTAGCAAAGCGCTACATAGATGCTCTGTTTGGGATGATTCGGTGTGGAGTTGTTTCCTTTTGCGTGTCAAAAACCAAAGCAGTGGCGCAGCCGGTCGAATTTGATTCAGCGCACTCTTGATTGACGGCTAGACCTGAACTCCGCACAGTTCGAGAAAGAACTCTTTCTGTTCCTTGCTCATCGACGCAAAATCAGGTACTCCCATTTTTGTCACAGGTAGATCTGAAAACTCCGGGGATGGTGCTTGAAGCCTCGCCGCGATGTTGTGCAGTCCTCCCCCTTGTTCAGAGCCCTTGCCTAGAGCAGAGGCAACTTCCTTCGGCCAAACTGCCGGCTTGCTGCCTCGTTTCAATCCGAGCGGGTTGTCTCTTTCGGTGTAGGCTGCAATGTCTCGAAACATTATTCGTTCTTCAGCTGATCGCTGTTGTTGCCCTTCGCGGCCGTAGAGCGACCGGGACTGATTGCAGATTGATGCCCACTGAATCTCAACGTGGAAACCCGGGAGTGCAAGGCATTCCGGTGGAATTCCGTCGCCTCCACTAATTTTCCCGTCTTTCACCATGATGAAGTAGGCTGATAGAGACCGTCCACTGTCAAGGAGACGACGTGGTGGATGAGTGTAATTCTCTGTAAAGCCCCACTCCAAGCCACGCGGCAGGTCGCCACTCTCGAGAAGTTGGACACCATAATTTGCGACTGTCTCACACCAGATTTTGGATCCGAACTCTCCCACTGGCTTCAGCTTTTCAACGTTGATTTCTGTCATGCGGTACCTCCCAAGCATCTGTCTCGTCAGTGTCGAACGCAGGAGGATACCAGCACCACTTCGATTGTCATTCAATGCGAGCCGCAAGCTCCATCAACCAATAGTGATCGGGAAATTCCTCCAGAGCTCTCGTTATGGCTTCGACTGCGTGCTCGGTATTGCCGATGTTCATGTGGTAGATGACCTCGAAGCCAAGAATGCGTGCCAACCCCCAGGTGGGCGCGTGTGCAAATGTGGATTGGCTGTAAATGTCAGCAGAGTCGAGCGACGCTTTCTCCAATGCCAGTGCAATGGTTTCTTCCGGATCGACTGATCGACCAAACCCCGGAATCTCTATCACGGAGTTCATTACGTTTGCCAACTGAGCCCTCAGGTTTTCGCTGTCTAACTCGATCGCCGAGGAAATTTGGTTACGTACTTGAGTTACTAGTTCGAAAGTTTCGTCAGGGGCAAATTTGATTTTTTCTTGAAACAGTATGGCAAGCAGAGAATGCGCTTCGACGTTCAATGTTGCGGTGTCTCTCAGTGAATCGATAGCTTGCTCAATCAGCAATAGGCTTTGATCGGTACTGCCAAAGATCTCTTCCAATTGAGCAAGATTGAAGTCAGCAAATGCAAGCCAATACACCTGTGCTGCCCATTGCTCTGGATCCACATCCCAAGTCAGCATTTCTCGCTTTAAAGCGTACAAACTCGAAGCGTCCTTGGCCACATAGCATTGATGGGAAGTCGTGAGGATCCGGCGTTCGATTTCCTCAAGGGGATTAGCTCCTGATTGGTGTGCGTCGCTTGAAGTCTCAAGCGAAGTGCAAGCAGAAAGCGCTAGGAAAGCAACAATCAGCAAGTGGAGTAAGCAGAAACCCTCCAAATCACGAATCTTTGCAGGCATGGGGTCGAGTAACTACCGGCAACACAGGAATGTATGCTATTACGAAATATACGAAAGCGGAATTCTCCCACTTCTGGGTGATCGGAATTCATGAATGTCGTCTTAGATTCCTTGCCCGATACGGTTCATTGTGACAACCACTAGCTGGACCGGGATTTCGATTGTCGTTCACACGATTGCGCGAAACGCACGCGGCGAGATACTACTGTTGGAGAGAATGAACACGGGCTATATGGATGGTTTCTATTCGTTGCCAGGCGGCCATGTGGAACCAGGCGAATCAGCCACACACGCCGCGATCCGTGAAATTTGCGAAGAGTCAGAACTAGTGGTGGAATTCGTTTGTCCTCGAGTGGTGATGCCGTTCGACGGTGGCGTTGACATTATTTTTGAAGCGCAAGAGTGGGAAGGAGTACCGACGATTGGGGAACCTGATCGTTGTTCGCGAATCGGTTGGTTCCACCAGCATTTGCTGCCGCAGAATGTGGCCCCCTTCGTGCCGAAAGCGCTTGAATTGATCGAGAATGGTGTTTGGTATTTCGAGTTTCACGATTAGAGCTGTCGCGGTCAATCATTCGCCGAAGTCTCTCTGTGTATATTTGTAGGTAATCCCGACCTCTCGCATAGGAACATCCGTATGAAGCAAACCGTCCGTATTGCTGTAACTGGAGCTGCCGGGCAAATTGGCTATTCACTGCTCTTCCGCATAGCGTCTGGCGAGATGCTGGGATACGACCAGCCAATGGAGCTTCAACTTCTGGAAATACCTCCTGCCATGGATGCACTAAGAGGCGTCGTAATGGAGTTGGAGGACTGCGCCTTTCCACTATTGGAAAAGATTGTCGCGACAGATGCGCCTGAGTCCGCGTTCGCCGACGTCGATTTGGCGATTCTCGTAGGTTCGCGTCCCCGCTCTCCTGGTATGGAACGAAAAGATCTACTTGAAGCGAATGGAGCTATCTTCACAGTGCAGGGGAAAGCGTTGAATTCATGTGCTCGCAAGCATGTCAAAGTCCTTGTTGTAGGAAATCCAGCTAACACTAACTGCCTAATTGCATTAAGCAATGCACCCGATTTAGACCCTTCGCAATTCTGCGCGATGACTCGGCTTGACCACAATCGTGCAACAGCGCAATTGGCTCAGAAAGTGGACTGCAAAGTTGAATCAATAGCGGGTCTGGCAATCTGGGGAAACCACTCCGCAACGATGTTTCCCGAACTAGGGTCTGCGACTGTTGACGGAACTCCAGCCTTGGAAGTTGTGGACTTGCAGTGGTACGAATCGGAATTCATTCCGTCGATTCAGCAGCGTGGTGCGGCAATCCTGAATGCACGCGGCCTCTCAAGTGCGGCTTCTGCTGCAAATGCAGCTATCGAGCAGATGCACGATTGGTATCTAGGCACTGCCGATGTAACCAGCATGGGAATTTTCAGCAATGGCAGCTACGGCATTTCGAAAGAAATCGTGTTTTCGTATCCGGTAGTGTGCGATAAGGCAGGGGTCCATGTGGTCGAAGGACGGGAAATGGATGAATTCAGTCGCTCAAAGATTGCTATTACAGAGCGGGAACTGCTGGAAGAACGCAGCGCCATTCTTCATTTGATCTAGGATCGAGTCGCCCAAGGTTGGTGCGCCTGTCTTGGTTTGTAAAATTTACGGCTACTCGAATATTCCGTGGGGCTCTTGGCAATGGCGATACTGTCTACCGGTCAGCGACTCAAGAGTGGCGTATGTACGACTGAAATCATGGTCATAAGTGCGCCGCAAGAAGAATTAGATTTGACATGTGGCGGTGCACCAATGACAGACAACGGAGAGAAGCAGAACACCACGGTGGATCCGCAATTCGCCGAAGGCACTACTATTGGCAAGCGCTATGTGAATGTAGATGGAAAGCTAGAAGTGCTGTGCGTTAAACCAGGTGAAGGATCGCTAGCAGTCAACGGTGACGTGCTCAAGCTCAAGGATTCGAAGAAACTTCCCAAGACCGATTAGGAATCGCGAATACGCAATTCTGGGCCCCCCGCTGTTCCAAGAATCCACTTCCGCTCGAGAGGTTCTTAGTCCGTGAACATCATGATGCTGCTCGAAATGGCAGCTTCAGCGTATCCAGACCGCACGGCATTCTACGATCCTATTGAAGATGAATCGACCACGTACGGGCAGTTGCTTGACGATGCCCGGTCTCGGTCGCAAATGTTGCGTGAGTCTGGCGCAAGCCGCTGCGTATTGCTGGACACATCGAACCTGAGCATACCAATAGCGCTGTTCAGCAGCTCGTGGGCTGGAATCCCTTATGTGCCGATCAACTATCGACTGACAGATGACGAAATTGACGCCCTGTTGGAGCGTCTGCAGCCAGCGTATCTGATTACAGACGACAAGCTTGCTGCCAAGTACGTCGGACGCAGAGAGTTGCAGGTTGTTAGGCGCAATGACTTCAGGGCTGCGACTCCGGTTAACCCGAACGATGACTTCCATTGGTCGATGGAGCCCAGCGAAGTTTCGGTGCTTCTATTTACAAGCGGCACAACAGGTGTTCCAAAGGCCGCAGTCATGCGCCAGCGACACTTGGTCTCCTACATATTGAGCAGCGTGGAGTTCATGTCTTCCGGTGAAGACGAGTCAACTCTGGTGTCAGTGCCTCCATACCACATTGCTGGAATTGGCGCGATATTGAGTTCTGTCTACTCGGGTAGAAGAGTGGTGCAGATGGCTCAGTTCGATGCGCAAGAGTGGTTGCGTCTAGCAAAGGAACAGAACGTTACAACCGCGTTTGTCGTGCCAACCATGTTGGCTCGCATTGTGAATGCTATGGACGAACAGGAGTCCACTCAATTGCCACATTTACAATCCATCGCTTACGGTGGAGGGAAAATGCCTCGTCGAGTGGTTGAACGAGCCTTGGAACGGTTTCCGAATACGGAATTCACCAACGCCTACGGTTTAACTGAGACGAGCTCTACCGTAACCGTGCTAGGACCACGGGAGCATAGAGCTGCGATGGACAGCGCAGACTCGGATATCCGACGACGCCTGGCATCTGCAGGAGTGCCTCTTCCTGGCATTGAATTGGACATACGAGATTCGAGAGGACGCTCCTTGCCCGATGGAAGCCACGGTGAGATCTATGTAAGAGGGGATCAAGTTTCAGGAGAGTACGAAGGCCGGGGAAGTCTGCTTGATGAGAATGGCTGGTTTTGCACTCGAGATGCGGGCTACATTGAAAACGGTTACTTGTTTCTAGAAGGGCGTTCTGACGATGTGATCGTCCGTGGTGGAGAGAATCTGTCGCCGGGAGAAATTGAGGATGTGCTGCTCGAGCATGAATCGGTAGATGATGCGGCTGTTGTAGGAGTCCCTAGTGAGGAGTGGGGCGAAGCCGTCGCCGCGGTGTTAGTGGTAAATCAAAGTGTCGCAGTCTCTGATCTGCAGCAATGGGTGCGCGAGCAGATGCGTTCCTCTCGAGTGCCGGAGTCGATTGAGTTTTGGAAGGAGCTTCCGTACAACGAAACCGGCAAATTGCTGCGCCGGGTAATTCGAAACCAGCTGTTGAAAGCTAGCGACTAGCGCCTACTCGTTCACATAGTTTGTTCCTGCGCACTACACTCGCGTCTTTGCAAAGCACTAACAAAACGGATACTATTGCGACACTCGGTTCCGTGCGCCAATCAGCAATTGGTCTAACTCAAGGAAGAGTTATGAAATTGCAGTCCACAACGCGAATTCTGCGTCTTGTCCTGGCGTCTTCTCTAGCCGTTCTCGTAGCTGCTCAATCTTCTGCTGGTGGAATTTACTTGGGTAGCGGGATAGGTTTGGAAGATGTAAAGACTAGATATGACAATCGTGGCGATACCAAGCTTTTTCCAACACTCTCGCTCTCAGACCTGGTTTTCTCAGAGGACAAGAGCGGTGAGGGAACTCCATATACGTTGGGGGCTTTTGTCGGATATCGATTGGACCTTCAGCGCCAAGGAACGTGGTTGGCATTGGAGGCTAGTGCAATTCTCAGAGGCGACACGATTGAGGGATCGTTGTCAGCTACAGGCTTCACGTTGGACGGATCGCAATTGCCCAATTTGATAGTGGAGGATTGGAAGTTTCAGGCCGAGAGCGACAGGTCACTGGTAGCCAAACTGGGGACCTATGTGTCGCTTTTCGGGTTTTTCGACTTGTCAGTGTATCTGCTCGGTGGCAAGCGAGAAATTGGAGTTGCTTTCGAAAGAAACTTCGAGGTTTGCACTAATAGTCAGGGGTGTACTTCACCTGACGAAACTTCCCAAGCCACAGAGACCAGAAAGCCCGTTCTCGAGCAATGGGTAGGCGGGATTGGAATTGAGAAATTCATCGGTGATCGGTCAGCTCTGCAATTGGAGTTGCGCGTGAACGACGAGGGCTCGAATTCATGGAATGATAGCGAGCGCAACCTTGAGATTCCTAAAGAGCTGACTACCGAGAGCTACGATTTATCTTTGCGTCTGTTACTTCAGTTTTAGAGGATCATTCGTTGATTGGCTGCAGGTCAAGCTTGAGCTTGCAATGCGGAACAGAGTGTCGATTTAAAGTGACATACTCCGAAGAATTGCTTTGGAGACTTGATGCTGCGCAGTCAACTCGTCATTTGCTTGGCTTCAATTCGATCCCAGAAGTGGCACGCGACGCTTCCTCCTCCCTTTAGCTCGGTAGCTACAGGCGCTTCCTCCTCGCAGCGGACCTGAGCATGTATGCACCGAGTCCGAAACCGACAACCGCTTGGTGGATCGATGGGAGAGGGCACGTCTCCTTCCAATATGACTCGATCACTTTGGACGGTTGGGTCGGGCTTTGGGATGGCAGAAATCAGTGCTTGCGTGTAGGGATGTCGCGGAGAGGAGTAGATTTCTTGCGCATTCCGCTCCTCGACCACCTGGCCCAGATACATGACGGCAATTTGGTCGGACACATGCTTCACTACCGCGAGGTCATGCGCAATGAAGATTAGTGCCAAATGCATTTCTTGTTGCAGGTCGAGCAATAGGTTGATTATCTGGGACTGTACCGACACATCCAACGCTGAAACAGCTTCGTCACAAACGATTAGCTGCGGCTGAAGAGCAATCGCCCGCGCAATGCCAATTCGCTGCCGTTGGCCTCCTGAAAACTCGTGAGGAAATCTACTGGCGGCGGTTGCATCTAAGCCTACACGGTGCAGCAGTTGCGTTACACGTTCTCTTCGTTCAGCCGCAGTGCCTATACGATGGATTACAAAAGGCTCTGCGAGGATCTTGCCTACGGTATGTCGAGCATTGAGAGACTCGAAGGGATCCTGAAAGATGATCTGAATGTGCCGCCTAAGCGCTCGCAGTTCCCTTCGCTTCATTGTGGCAATGTCCTGACCGTTGAAGCGGACGACTCCTTTTGTAGGTTTTTCGAGCCTTAGCAACGTCTTTCCTACCGTGCTCTTTCCACAGCCTGATTCGCCGACCAATCCCAGCGTTTCTCCTTTGCGCAAAGAGAATGAAACATCGTCAACCGCGTGGACATGTCCGACGGTTTTCGGTATGACTCCGGCTCTAACTGGGAAGTGCTTCGTCAAGCCTTCAACCTCTATGAGTGGAGGATCCTTAGAGTCGTTCACGCGCTTAGCTCGGATTGCCTGTGCCAATAGTGGCAAGCCACAGAATGAGTCGGGCCTTGTTTGCGGAATTTAGGCACTTCGTCAGCGCAAAGTGATTCTGCGTACGTGCATCGATTGCGGAAGCGACAACCTGAGGGCATGTTTTGGAAGCTCGGAACCAACCCTGGAATCGTAGCCAGCTGCGTCTTTGGGGTGCCCTCCAATTTCGGTATCGAATTTAACAGCCCCCGTGTATACGGATGCATTGGACTTGCGAATATATCGCGTGCCCCTGACTCCTCGACGACCCGTCCCGCATACATAACGCACACTCTGTCCGCAATCTCCGCGATAACCGCAAGGTCGTGTGTGATGAAAATCACTGACATGCCGTTGGATTCTTGTAAATCTGCAATGAGTTCCAATATTTGAGCCTGAATTGTCACATCCAAAGCTGTCGTAGGTTCGTCGGCTATGAGAATGTCAGGGACGTGGATCAATGCCATTGCGATCATCACACGCTGTCTCATTCCCCCTGACAGTTGGTGTGGGTATTCAGTTAACCGCTGGTTTGGTTCAGGGATTCCAACCTGCTCCAAGATCTTGACGCATTCCGCATGTCCTTCTTCCTTGTTCGCTTCGGGGCGGTGGAGACGAATGGACTCCATTAGCTGATTGCCGACGCGTTGGACCGGATTCAGTGCCGTCATGGGTTCCTGGAAAATCATGGATATGCGTCGGCCGCGCACGCTGCGTCTAGCCTGGGGAGATATATCGAGTAAGTCGTGTCCGCCAAGTACGATCTTGCCATTGGTTATTCGTCCAGACGGCTTTGGAAGCAATCCCATTAGCGCCAGCGCGGTTACGCTCTTGCCGCACCCGGATTCCCCTACTAGACCAAGGGTTTCGCCTTTATCCAACTCGAGCCCAACGCGATCGACAACATCGACGATACCGTCATCGGTTGCGAAGGCGACGGAGAGATCTTGGACGCTTAGCAATGGCATTGTTGCACTCGAGAGAATCAGAGCCGGTAGGTTCTGTCGATTACCTCCAATGCAGGCAACGTCTCGCCATTCCTCTTTGCTTCGAGAATCTTCGCCTTTTTCTCTTCGTTGATCCAAAACAACCCGCCTCCGGAGTACATTCCAGATGGCGGCTGACTGTTAAATAAGGATGTGCTGCTCCTCGTTCCAAGCCACTCTGGCAGCTCTATCCACCGCCAAGCTGCATCTCGACTAAATGGTGCTTTTGTTCGCGGAATCATTACAGCGGAGTCATGAACCATCTGCTCGAGATGGTGAGCGAGGCGAACGCGTTCTGCACGATCCGCGGAAGCACGGAATTGCATGATGAACGTGTCCATTTCAGGATTGGCATGGTTGGTGATGTTGTTAGTTTGCGTTACAAAGGCATTGTCGGAATGAAAGTGCTCCCAATATCGGGGAGCGACACCGGATGAAGCCCAAGCCATCCAAGCCATCTGATGTTTCTTTTCCAACATTTGCTTAAACGAGGCGGCGCTGTCCAACAGCTGCAATTGCAGTTCAAGACCAGCCTTCTTGGCCTCCTCCTTCAATACGACAAGTCTGTCCGTGTGTTGCGGATTGCCGTAGGTAACCCGGAACGCCAATCGAGTGGTCTGGCCATTCTCTCCCTTGCGAATGCGAATTCCTTGCGCATCGCGCTCATTGAATCCAGCAGCTTCGTAGTACTCCTTTGCCTTCTTCAAATCGAATTCTCTGGGTTTGATCGACGTGTTGTCATACTCGCCAAATCCCAGCTGGAACGTCTCCATTCTCTCGTAGTCTCCACGCAGTATGGTTTCAATTAGGCGTTTGAAGTTCAGGGAATGGGCGATTCCCAACCGGATATTCATATCAGAGAGAAGTGGGTCCGCAGTGTTGAGATATACGCCGGATGATGCCAACGGTAACTGGTTGTAAAACCAGTATTTTCCAACATATCCCTTTTCAAACACCTCATGCTGTGTCTTGTCGTGCCAGTACTCGGGTATTGTTACTCCAAACGTGTCGATTTCGCCTTTCAGGAAATGCTGCCACGCGGCGTTGACATCTCGAATGACCCTGATGCGTATGGTGTCAGGATTGAACCTATAGCGCATATAGCGCATGTCGTCGCCCCACCAGTCTTCCGTACGGTCGAGGTCGATGAAATCGCCCTTGTCAACTTCCCCAATGTGGTAGGGTCCGGTTGTGGGTTGGGGCTTCCAGTTGTATTCACTGACCCAGTTGTTGCTCATCTTGTGGAAGTGCGCAGGCTTTGGACCGATTCCATAGAAGTAGTGCATTTCCTCTTGTGGTTTGGCGTCAGCTCCCTGTACTCCGTAGGTAAGCATGTCGTACTTCTTGATATCTCTGATTCGCTCGGTGAAGTAGTTGTTGTACCAAGGAGCGACAATTTCCTCTGACCTATGGAATTGCAGCGAAAAAACAAAGTCGTCAGCTGTCACGGGAAATCCATCGGACCATCTGGCTTCTGGATTTATTCGATAAAAGATAGATCGCCCGTCTTCACCAAATGCCCAATGAGTAGCAAGCATCGGTATTGGTCTGCCCGTTTGAGGGTGGTGTGATACTGGTCCCAATTGGTTGGCGCGAGTAAATCCAGCGAAACTCCCATTTGAGTCAGGTCCCACCAATCGCAAAGTCAATGGGAAACTCAAAATCCACGTGCGGAACACACCCCCTCGGATAGCGTTTGGAGACGCGTACTCGGGGTCTTCATTGTTGGTCAGCCACACCAGATCGGGCGGCAATTCCAACGGTAGTCCATCGCCCTCCTTGACTGTGATTGGCGGCAACTCTACGTAGATGGTCTCTTCTATCTCGTCAGTCTCGTTAGGCTGTGCGAGTTCTGCACTCTCCTCAGTTGGTGGACCATCGCCACCGCAGCCCCCTAAGAAGACAAGAAGCAGTCCAATTAAGGTTAGAGTTAGGAAAAAACGGTTTAAGGATTTCATGGAGAGAGTTGCCTATTCGTAGTAGGTGAATTTCTTGGGGTCAAATGCTTCTCGAATCGCTTCACCAATGTAGGTGACCATCAGCAGCACGGCAACGATGGCTATTCCCACGGAACTCACAATCCAAACGGACTCAAGGTTTTCGGTTCCTTGGGACAGCAACTCGCCCCAACTTGGCGTTGGGGGTGGCAGTCCAAATCCCAAATAGTCCAATGCAGTTAGCGAGGCGATTCCGCTGGCTATGGAAAAAGGAATGAACGTCACAATTACGGAAATCGTGTTGGGCAATATGTGAATCCCGATCACTCGAGAATTGTTTGCACCCAGCGCTCGTGCAGCATTGACGTATTCTCTGGCTTTTTCCTTGTAGGTGGATGTACGCATGTTCCATGTCATTGTCGTCCATCCGAAAATCACCATTACGGTGACTAGCGTCCAAAAGCTTGGAATGACAACGCTGGCCACGATCATGATGACGTAAAGAAAGGGAATCGTATTCCAAATCTCGATCAGTCGTTGAAACAGCAAGTCGAAGACTCCACCCCAGTAACCCATGGCGCACCCAACAATAATTCCCGCGGCATAACTACACACCAGAAGTACAGCTGCGAACCCCATTGCAATTCTGAATCCGTAGACCAGGCGGGCGACGATGTCGCGACCTGTTGAGTCAGTGCCGAGATAGTGCTGTGTTTCAAGCGACGGAGCATAAGGTGGAAACTTGTCGGTACGAAGGTCGTTTTCGAATGGATTGAAGGGGACTAGAGGCATGAGCACCCAATTGCCCGACCCGTCTTCCTTGAACTTCTGCTGCAATTCGCGATAGTTCGTCTCGTAGTCGTAGTCAAGCCCGAACGTTTCGCCAGGAATTATTCGCCCATAAGTAGGAAAGTACCAATCGCCTTCGTAGGAGACTACAAGGGCGCGACTATTCACGAGAAGTTCTGCAATCATGCTAAGCGCCACAAGTGTGAACAGCACTAGAGCGGACCAGTAGCCGCGCTTGATAGAGCGGAATCTCCTCCATTGCTTGACAGTTTGGGGATCTAGCATCGATTGATTTCGCTACTGGTTGGATCCATCTGCCCCAAACTTTACGCGAGGATCAACGATTGCAACGCAAATGTCGGAGAGTATGTTGCCTATGACGAAGAGCAGAGACGAAATTACGAGAATTCCCATAACAACGGGATAGTCCCTTTCCACTAGCGACTCGAATCCCAATAGTCCGAAGCCATCGATGTTGAAGATTTTTTCGATCAGAAATGAGCCTGTGATAATCAGCGAGATGTTGTTGCCGAATGATGTCGCAATTGGGATAAGACTGTTCCGCAGAGCGTGGCGAAACACTGCTAGCCGAAAGTCAAGCCCCTTCGCAATGGCTGTCCGCACATAGTCAGCCGCCAAATTGTCCATTAGCGAGTTCTTCATCAGCATTGTCGTGAATGCAAAGCTCCCGGCAACATACGCGACGAGCGGGAGAGCTGCATGGTAGAAAATGTCCCCAGCCTTTCCGATCGGCGACAATTGGTCGAAATTCTCGCTGACAAATCCGCTGAGAGGAAACCACTCCAGATTTGCGGCAAAGATTGTTAGTAGCCCAATCGCGACCACATAGTTTGGAATTGCATAACCGAGGAACACGAGTGCGGAACTCACATTGTCGAAGGCGGTTTTGTGTTTGATCGCCTTCACAATCCCCAGCGGAATACAAACCCCATAGGTGAGAATTAGCGTGGCTATGCCATAGAACATGGATATAGGCAGACGGGAGCGAATGATGTCCCATACTGGTTCGGTATAGCGCGTTGACGTTCCCAAATCCAGAACAATTACGCGACTAAGCCAATGACCGTAGCTTACAAGAATAGGCTTGTCGAATCCGTAATACTTGCGCAGTACCTCCATCTGCTCTTCGGAGAGAGTACTACCGCCTTGTCCGCCGTAGTCCGTTGAGACCGAAACTGTGCCTTCAGCTCCTGCCATAGCAGCTTCGTTCAACATCCGTTCGATCGGACCTCCTGGAACCAGGCGGGTCAAAGTAAAGACGAGAATTGTCACTCCAATGAAGGTTGGAATGATCAGTAGAAATCGTCGAATGAAATAGGTAGTCACTGGTCGTTACGCCGCTTTATAGGTCCGACGCATGCGCCTATGGTCGCGAGTTGTGCGACACAGGGTTGTTGATTTGACGACCATCCGAATCACGAAGCCTAGGGGCCAATGGAACATATTAGCCCCTCCAAGTGCTAGGGTGTCAATAAGTTGCGCAAGTATTGGGTAGGGCCGCATCCTATGCAGTGCAAGGCCTGTAGACAGTCGCGAGGATTGACCAATGATGGCAAGCTGATCGGGCGAGACGGCGTCCTTGCTACGCATGTCCCGCTGCAACCTCTACCCGAATTGTGGTCTAGTCAGCTTCGCCGTTGAAATAGCGCATCGCGTGCTCAAAAGCCTTCTTTCCTATGCTGATCCCTATGATTCTGCCTGGAATGTCGTCGGCTGGAGGATGGATGCCGCCCCAAATCCGCGACAGGCTGCATTGGTCGGACGCGTCGTAGTACTTTGCCCATTGGAGAGTCATGTCTACCGATGGTCCTTCTTCAAAAACTAGAAATTCGTTAGCCTTTATCTCGAACTGGCTCATGCCGCCGGGAAAGTACTCCGAACCGGTCAATCCCGTAAGTACTTCCGCAGCGGCGCGCGAATAAGTTGAATGGCCCGATACAAAACCCGCAAACGGTGGAGTCACAAACGTTGGTCGCTGATAGGGCCACCAATTTTCGGCGAGAATCCATCCTACGCCCGCTTCGTCTACTTCCGGATCGGAAATATGGTCAGGTCCACGCCAAGCGAAGAGCTTTATCTTGTCTACATGCTCGTTTTCGTCGCCAGCGAGATCGTCTCCTTCGGCTACAAGCTCAACGAACCCCTCAACAAGCGGAATCCCCTCGGGATTGTAGTTGGCGCTATCAGCTTCGGAACTTTGTCCACGGTCTGCCATTGCGCGAATTGCTGAAATGGGTCGAATGTAGTCATACCATCCCTTTATACCCCAGGCCGCAATGGCAACGTCGTGCATGGTGCCGCCGAGGGCGAAGTACACTTTGACGTCCCATTCAAGGTCATCAAGAATGGGTCCGGTGCCACCCAGTCTCTTTTCGAGCAGCGTGTGGTCGCTGACCTCATTGGCTAACGTGAACCAATGTCCCGGCGGTGTCTCCGAATCGGGTCCGTCAGCCCAAAACTCGGCCAGCACACGTGTATAGTCGCCACGCGGCACCATTTGTGGCTCGTAAGGCTCACCCGTAACAGGGTTGGTGTCATAGCCGTGGCTCGGATCGCCCCCATTTTCAAGATCGTAAAACTTCTCGTAACTGTCATATTCGGTACTAGCTGGAAATTCCTGAATATTGCCGATTGAGGCAGGGGATATGTCCCACATGACGCCATCTTCCAGTCCCAAGTGTGCGGACCAAATTGCTACAAGCGAGAATCCCCATTGGTAGGCATCTGCAGATAGTGACGATTCTCCAGCCAATGGTGGACCGCCTGGATCGTGGTAAACCCAATATTCGAAGCCATCGCGTATGTACTTCGTGAGGTCGCTGTCATCCAAAGAAAATGGCCAGACTATTCCCCACTCCGGGCTGAGAAAGTCGGGCTGGTTGTTGGTCGCCGGGTTGCCAGCCTGGTCCACAAATGTTTCTAATGCCAGCGGTTGCCAACGATTGAGATCCACGATGTTGGGATTGCCTGGTAGATGCGGTTCCAATGCAGGGTTTACAGGTTGGTACGCTAGGTTTGCATAGTCGTTTGCTTCATTGGCACCGTCATTGCTGCCAAAATCGATATAACACCCGCCGATGTGGTTCCCCAAGGCTGCCGCGGATCCGCTCTCCCAATCCGTCGAATCGTTTGAGACGTCGTAGCCAAGGTATCCCATGAGTGAGTCTGCGTCTATTCGTATTTGACTTGCTCGCGGCGAAAGTTGGAATCGATGGCGAATGATGCGATACATGGCATGGCTGATTGCTTCGTTCCGCATTTCCTCGATTGCTTGGTCGTCGGCGTCGACGGAGCGACCGTCCCAATCGCAGGCAAAGGTGCCTTGTTGCTGACCGAGCAGCCATGTGCTCTCTCGATTGGATCGGGCTGAATAGGCAACCCACGAGTCATACATGGCTGCAGAAGTGTGGAAGAGGTTTCTAGCGTGAACCGTGGGACGCGCCCAATCGTTGCGTATAGATTGAAGGAGCACTTCGTTCCATCGTCGTGCGACGGAAACATCCTCCTCCGGAGAGACTCCTGGAAGGTAGTGTGCGTATACAGTCACCGCCTCGTCTGGCATCGTGAACGTCGTCGATGATGAGTTGACGTCGCCAAATGATCCGCCGCCGCTGCTGGTCCAGTGCGAAAAGAAGTAGCCATCCTCGGCCTCACGGGCGGAGACTTCGACAACGTCTCCTTCGTCATACGTTCCTGTGCCTTGGCCATGTACAACCGTGAGCCTAAGCGCCACTTGGGTCGCTCGGACCGAGAGTACTTGATTTGCGGCTACGGCTTCTAACGTCGAAACGGTCTGATCCGGCCACCTAATATTGACGTCGGCTGAGGTCGCCGTGCCCAGTCCAAAATGTGCTTCCAACGGATTGTGCGAAACATAGTTATTGCTCCCACCTAAATCGCGGATTTGCGAACCCGCCTCCGTTGTGACTGTGATGCGGGCGCCAACACCGAAGCGATTTCGATTTATTCCCTCCAACTCTACGATCAGGTAGTTGTTCCCGTTGTCCGTTTCGTTGCGATAGTAGACGATGTGGTCTTCGCTATTGTTCACGATGATCACATCTTGGTCCCCGTCGCCATCAGAGTCGAAACACACTATTCCGCGTCCCTGACCGTCGTTGGTCATTCGAATAATCTCGCCCATTTCGCGAAAGACAAGCCCGGTACCCGTGTTTCGAAAGAACCGTACCGGTCGTTGCCTATAGTCCTTTCCAACCTCCCACCATCCATTGACCATGATCAAATCTACGTAGCCATCCTGATCAAAGTCTGCCGCACACGCTCCCCACCCCCAATCGCCATTGGCAGTCGTCGACTCATCTGTGGCATCCTCATAGCTTCCGTCGCCTCGATTGCGGTAGAGTCGGTTGCCAAAGTGTGAACCCTCGGGTCCATCGAGGTCATAGATTGAGGTTACAAACCAGTCCATGTCGCCGTCGTTGTCATAGTCAGCAACCGCGGCACCCATGCCATTCTGATCAATTAGAACCCGTCGGTCGGTGATCCTAATGAATGTTCCGTCGCCGTTGTTCAAAAATATCTCACTTGTTACGAAGTCTGAAGCGACCAAGAAGTCTGCGTCTCCGTCTCCGTCGATGTCGGTTAGGTTTGGGGTGAAGCTCCAGTCGAATTGCTTTTCGGCATACGCAACACCCGCTTGAATACTAACGCTACTAAACGTGTTGTCCCCGTTGTTGCGCCAAATGTACTCGGTATCCAACCCAGGCGACCACCTTGAGCCCCAATGTGTGGTGAAGAGGTCGACATTCCCATCGATGTCATAGTCGAAGAACAAAGCGGAAACCGTGTGCGGTGCTTTCATTTGTAGGAGAGACGAGGGAGTAATGTCTACAAATCTACCTTCACTTTCGTTAATTCGATTCTCAAACAGATAGATTGGGTCTTCCTCGACGGCTCCCACGAATAAGTCCAGGTCACCGTCGCCGTCTATGTCGCCAAACGCAGGACCGCTACCCCAATGGCGCTTGTCCACGCCCATGGCTTGACCAACTTCTACAAAGGTGCCATCGCCCTGATTTTCGTAGAGGTGATTTGGATCAGTATTGCGACCAACTACGTACAGGTCCGTGTCTCCGTCTTGGTCGTAGTCTCCCGCTGCTATTCCGCCTGCGAACATTTCAGGAGAGGTAAACTGGTCGTAGGAGCCCGTAATGCGACGGGTCAAGCCGACATCCGCTTCCTGAACAAACGCGATGCCAGTTTCGTTCAAGACAGGCACTTGCGGAGTAGTGTCATCGGTGTCGGTCGGTTCGTCCGGATTCACTTCGTCTCCGCCGCCTCCGCCACCGCCTCCGCAGCCAGTGACTAGCAGGATCGCGCCAATCGCCAGACATCGAGCACCGAGGCCAAATGACTTATAGGCCGTTGTTTCAGGACCAACAAAACGCATCATGTCAAGCTCCGAGGTAGCCGACTGATGTAGGGGATTTTGTCGTCGCGTGTAGCGCTAGTGCATGTATCACAACAGCACCGATCACTCGTGCTTGTCGCCGGTAGACACTCTATTTTGCAAAACAATTCAAATTTCTTCTAGTAGTATGCGCCAGTGTGTGCGATTGGTTGAGCCGATAATCTTCTGTGATTCCAGTTCGCACTGGATTGGCGGGGCAGGATTCTGCTCAAGACTCCACAAGAAATTCTCACCAGAGAGTTGGGTTGGCGGAAGTGAACAAATGAAGTTCATTGCCTTGACTTTGATAGATTGAGCCCGGCACCCGTGCCGAAGTCTATCTCAATGCAATGCGGACACGGTTATTGCTATCGCAGGAACGGAATCGGCAGCGGATTGCTATTGCGGGCTTCTAGAGCTACAAATGCCCCGTTGTTTCGGTGCGTGAGTGCTCGCATCAGAACGCCGAAATTTTCTGGTGCAGCCACGCTTGTGCGATTCCAAAACCCTATTGCATGAATCCGCAGTTCGCCCTCTTTGACGGATCTGCTTTGAACCTTTCGATCGATCTGGTCAAGTATTCCTTGAAAGCTGGCTCCTTGATAGTCGTCGCCCACTACAACAATCGCCATTTTGATACCGTCGCGATACAAATCATCTACAGCCTTGACTATTCCTTCAACCGGACTGCTGTTCGAGAACCCCAACCAGACTCTTGTGCGGAGGAGGGCTCGCTTTCGTGCGCTGGTTGAATCAGGAATCCAACGTCCTTTCGTATGTCGGTAGAGGTAGCTTCCGTTGTCATTCATGACTTGAAATCCCTTGATTTCTGGGTATAGCAGCCAAAAGCGCTCAATTTCCTTGAGCACCACGTCCCAAATAGTCTGCATGCTGCCTGAGGTGTCTATTACGAACGCTAAGTATTCTGAATCGACGGGAATCCCTGCAAGTTCAGTTTGAACCTGTTCCGTTGCTGGACCCTGAGGCTGAATACTCTCAAGAATTGAGCGAGTGGTTGCCAACGCTGAGCGCTTCGCATCAACATCTGCTGTTTGCTCCAATGCGTCGTCCACAGCATTTGAGATCAGTCTAGTGGCATCTGAAATTGTTGCTGATTCGGCTTGGATGCTTGCCAAAAGAGCTTTACTTGATTCAATTTGCGATTTCAAAGACAAGATTTCTTCATTCGTCTTGTCAATTAGGAACAGAATCCGCCCCATGGCCGCGGCGGAAGGGGATTCTGTTTCCGAGACAGTTTGCTGTCCTATTGGAAGAATGAGCACGAGGATCACAATTGCACCGAATGCACACGCTATGACATCCAGAAAGCTGAGGGATGTTGGTTCGTTCTTGTCAGTTCTTGGCTTCATTCAGATTGCCAATTCAATGGCGCCATTGTTCACCACGGCCACCCAATTGCCGGAACCAGCACTCTACCTCCAGTGTTCGCAGCGAAGCTCCAATAGGCGAACATTGCCTGCGCATCGCCGTCTAGCGGGAGGAGAACCACATTCATTTCGGTAGACCGGAAGCTTCTATGAAATGTTGAAACCGCACGATCGAAGATCCCCTTGCGGCACCGAGGGGAGAGAATAGGAGTGCTGCTACCCCGTGGAGTAGGGCACCCGCGAATTCGCCCTAATCCTACGCTCTCGGGCACGGTGGGAAGTCCATCTGTAATTAGAACAACCTGATTCGGACGGGGCCGGATAGTGGCAATTGCTTCAAATGCCAACTCCAGATTTGTTGGCCCCTCAGCATGCAAGTTCGCTAGGGTATTCCGCATGTCGGAGAGCTTGATTCCTGTTGTGCCCTTTTCCAACCAATCTATGGATTGCGTCGTGTCGAGAATGTTGTTTGAAGTGTCGACAACCGTATCACTGAAAGCAAAGAATTGAAATTGCCCTTGGTCCCGGATTTGGCGGTAGACCCACTCGGCGGTCTTGCGCGCAGTAGACCACTTTTCGGCGGCTAGTCTGGTTTGAGGGTCCGCGATGCGAAGCCGGACAATCTCAACAAGCGATTGGTCAAGCATGCTTGCCGATCGATCCAACAAGATCACCACTCGGGATTGGGCTACAGCCAAACCACCCAAGTGTCCCGTAGACCCCGTCTGGGGTTCCGGCTCCTCGGTGGGTACTGCTTGCAGTTCCTTTAATTCATCGCTTGCCAATTGCAGTTCTGCCTGAGCAGCGGTGAGCGCAGCGAGCTGGTTGCGTAACTCTGAGATCGTTTCGTCTTGCGATTGAGCTAGTGCCGCCTTTGCTTCGACAGCTTGTTGTACGCCCTGTTCTGTGTCGCTCAATTGCTCATCGAGGTGAGACTTGCTCTGAAGCAGTTCATCGAGTTCGTTTTGAACTCTTGCAGTCTGCGACAAGACGAAGGCTTCTGTGTCTACGGGCATGTCTGTTGTTCCATGCTTGACGACTAGCAACAGCAATATTGCGGCCCCGAGGCCGCAGCTTAGTACGTCAAGAAATGAAAGGGAGAAACCAACAGCATCGTTGCTGCGGACCTGTTTACTCAACGGATTTGGTTGTCGGCTGATCGAGAGAATTCGAACCTTCGGTCAGACGAGCACTCAGAACAGGGATAAACGTTGAAGAGACAAAGTGCTTAAATCGTGCGACCAGCCTTTCCTCTCGTCCCTGAAGGGCATTTGAGACCAGCATCAGTAATAGACTCAGAAAGAGGGCCACGTAGGTGGAGTTGAATGCCACGCCAAGACTTGCTCCAATGCCGGAAATGTCCCCTTGCATGGCTTCATGCGCCTTTGACAGGGCTTCGCTGATCCCACGGACCGTGCCAAGAAACCCTATTGAGGGTATCGCCCAAAGAATGTATTTGGAGATCGACAATCTTGAATTCAGCAGTTCCAAGTGCAAGTCGCAGGCCTCAACAGCCACATCGTTTGCCTCGTGAAAGTTTCGGTTCAGCCGAATGCGTTGGACAGCTAGGTCGAGTGCATCGATTAGCTGGGAACCTTGGAGTGAGGCCTTGAGTTGCTGAACGCGGTTATCGACGAACTCCAAGAGCGGTGTGTCGTCTTTGTCTGCATCTACATCCAAGCGATCGAGTCTCAAAATGTCTAGTTCCAGAAGATAGGTCTCACTTTGGAATAGCCTATAGCGAAAGAACCATAACCAAATGCACCAAAGCGTGAGTATCAGACACATCTCCTGTTCAAGGTCCTTGAAGACCACCGCGAGCGTTCGATCCGGTACCGTACCGGCGCTTTCGGCTAATGCGATTGCCTGGTCCGCAGCTGGATCGATGAAGACCACGTAGAGCAAATGGACAAAGACGAAACTAAGAAACAGTCCTACCAAATCTATAGAGAGACCGTAGCGTGTCACAAATCGTCTGAGTCCGCGATTGGACTGTGATTGGAAGTTTCTATCAGGCATCTGAGGTCTAAATGTCCTGGGGTAGATCTACGTTTTGGTTGGGGCTCATTTGACCCTCAAGGGGTAGTCGCTTGTAGGGAACGCTTTCATCTGGCTCGGAACTTTCGCTCTCCTCTTGTTCGGGTTCTGGTTCCGCGTTATTTGGTTCCACGATCTCTTGTTCCGTTGTATTGCTTGAAGGTTCGTCGGAGCTAGACGTGTGGGATTCCTGCTCTTCTCGTGGAGGGTTTGGAGACAAGTCTTCTTCGTCACTACCGAGTGGTGCCCCCAAGACTAGAAGCATCACAGCCGCCACCTTGACTAGCCTTGTTCCTACCATAGCCATCGAGCCACGCGAAAACCAACGGTTTCGTCTTTAAAGCCTACGATTCGGCGTGAGTTGATTTGCACTTCACTCAAGTCGTGCGAACGGAAGTTTGCGCCCTTGACCATTCGATCCATGCCTGAAGCAGGTCCCAGCGGATCTACTAGGCGTTCGTTGTAGCCGCTTGCCGCGCTCTCGTAGTAGTCCTGAACCCACTCCGACACGTTTCCTGCGAGGTCAAAAAAGCCATTTGGATTGCGCCGATAGGAACCTACAGGAGCCAAACCCACATGGTTGTCCAAATGGTTCTCAAGAAATGGGTGCAAGTCTTGACGCGACTCACGGCCAGAGAAATTTCCAGAGCCGCTACTCGGCGCGTCGCCATCGCCCCACGGGAACACACCGATCACATTCTCCTTAGCTGTGTTGTATTGGGATGCAGCTTCCCATTCTGCCTCTGTTGGAAGCCTGTAGCCGAGGGCTGCGGAGTCGATTTTCACCGTGCCGTCGCTTAGGAATTCGTAAACGGGATCCAATCCCTCTTCTGCACTTAGCCAGTTACAGAATCTTGCTGCATCTATCCATGAAATGTCACTAACCGGCAGTTCTTCGTCACCCTTGCTGACGGTCCTGGAGCTGCTAAACAGTGCGTATTCCTTCAACCGAATTTCGTGGACGCCCAAGTAGTATGCTCGCGTTAACTCAATTTCGCGATTAGCGTCGTCACTCAGTCCAGACACATCGGGTTCCAGCGAAACTTGAAACTCTAGCGGCGGCATTTTTTGCAGAACTATCGAGTTCTTTACCGTGGTTTGGACCGGAGCCTTGTTGAATCGGTCCTGCAATTCGTCGATCAGTACTACGTTCAAGCGTTTGTGTGGATGGTCGGCAGCTTCAATCGTAAAGCGTTGAGGCGCAAATCCATCCTTCGACACCTTGACGACATCATTGGCTACTGCGTCAAATGTGATTGGAGAATTGCCAATCTTGCTTTCGTTTAGCCAGACAATTGCTTGGGGATTGGAGTCAACGACTACTTGTATGGAAATGGGACTCAAGTTGAACGTTTTTTGAGTTACTTCACCTGGATCAAATCGTAGATTTTCGGTGTGCGTCTCAAAATTCGATTTGCGAAGGGAAATTTCAATATTCTCGTTTGGCTCGACAGTGATTGAAGTAGGTGTGCTGCCAACAAAATCCCCTTTGATCAGAATTGAAGCATCACTGGGTGTGCTGTTGATGGTTACAGTTGCCGGTTTGGGGCGGAGTGTGACAGTGCCGAGATCAAGGGCTTCATCCAGCGCAACAACCACTGTGTCTTCGTAGATAAAGTAATTTGTCTCAGACACTCGAATGCGCAATTCGCCAATCGATACGCGATTGCTAAAGTTGCCTTGTCCGACCAATTCGCCATTGATCTCAATGGTGGCGGTTGCCGGTTGGGTTTGAAGAGTGAGCGTGCTCCGGCTCAGCTCGGTAACCAAACTAATTTCTTGCTTCTCTCCAAAGCCAATAACGTCGAATTCGAGGTTGAGAGGGACAATTTCTCTGCCAGTAACTTCCGCGATGTAGCGACCCGACTGCAACTCAACCGTTATTGGTTCTTCGCCCTCCACTTCCTCATTGTTGACTTTGAGTACAACCTCAGACTCCGCGTGTACTTTGAAAGTAACTTGACCGGGTTGTGGCGCTAATGAAAGCTGGAGTACGCGAGTCTCCTGATTTCGGTCAATTTGGACTTGTGTTGGATGAAATCCTGGCGCATCCGCAGATAGGGTGGCGGATTGTCCAAAAAGTATTACGCGGTTACCTACGACGATTGTCAACCCTTCCTGCGCGACCAGTTTAGCGTTGCTTTGAGCCCGGTCAGGTCCAATCTTGACGTGAAACGCAGTTGTGCCAAACAATGCTACTGGGACAACGATGATTACCGAAAGGACTGCAACAAGTACCAGAATCCGTATTCGCCTCTCTCTGCCGATCTTGTTCAGATCGATCCCAGAGTCGCTGTGTTCGCTATCAAAATTTGACATCACAAATCACGCGGACTTCGATCGGCTCAGAATCAGGTGCGATTGATATTTTCTGTCTTGTCTCGCGAAACCCTCTTCGAATGCCGACAAGCTCGTAGTTTCCCGGATAGACGGAGATTTCTTTCTTGGAGAACCTTCCAAGCTTGCGACCTGGTCTTATCGTCACTTGAGTTTTCCGGTCCGAGATCAAGGTAACGGACACTGGAGTCGTATAGCGCTCAAACTCTTTTGCTAGATCGCTTCTCTTTTCTGCAATTCGCGCATGGACAATATGTTCGTTTGACTCTTCCAGCAGCTTTCGAACGTTTTCGCGTTCTTGCCTGACCATGGCGCTTGACATGTTGTCGAGTGATTTGGCGAGCCTTGTGTCAACGTCCAAGAGCGCTTGAATGTGCGCTTTTGTTGCGGTTAGCTCTTGGTTCTCAGGTTTCAATTGACTCATCGATTCAAGGATCGGAAGCATGGGCTCCCATTGTTCATTCGCTCTGAGTGCTTCAAGTTCTTCGCTCAGTAGTTTGAAGTTGTGGTGTGCAAGCCTCGTTTCGGCGTCAGCCAGCGCTTCGATTGCTGCGGTGGAATCGGGTACCAGGTCGACAGCACTTGCAAAGAACTGCTTGGCTTCCATCCAACGACCCTCGTCGAAGGCACGCAGTCCTTGAGACATCAACGTGTTGAATGATTGTGTCTGTCGATTCTTGAGAATCCTATTTTTCGCTTTGGCAATTCGGCTAGTCCAATACTGTTCCGGGAACTCTTCTAATTCTGCGCCTGCCTCGTCGAGCAGTTTGCCTTGGATGAGTTCTTCGATTTGTTCCACCACTGTGGCTAGTCGGGTACCGGTTTCTGCTCGTTCGAGACCACTTTGGACCTCCTCCGATTGTGGTAGCCAAGTAACTAGCTGTTCGAAATGAATCAGCGCATCGGAGTAGTTTTCCGCATTTAGCAGCTCAAAGGCAGCATCGAATTTCTCGGATGAAGCAGCTTCGAATTGATTCTTGATTGCAAGTAGCTCAGTTACTACCGACTCAAATTTGGTGGCAGCATCGCCAAAGAACTGTTCTTGATATTGATTCTGACCTTCCTCGAATTCGGCCAGTGCGGCTTCATAGACCGAGCTATCCCAGGGAGGGGCAGCCACGTCTGGCAATTCCTCTAGCAAAGCGTCTATTCGCGCTCTGAGTTCTATGGCTTTTTCGCGTTGAATGCAAAGCGGCGAGTCGGCCCACTCACCCTCGCAGTCGATGTCTTCGACCTCTTGGGTAGTCGAGCTTTGTTGTGCTACAAATACGAGTGCTAGCGCTAGCAGGCAAGCGGCATACGCTGGAAGGCGAGGCGAGAGCTCCAACGTCTCAATCCGACGAAGCGTTTTCTTCCTCGTCGAGGATTTGTACGGACTCAATATCCCGCTCGGTTGCCTCGTACATCTCCGTTAGCATGGTTCGCCATTGCGTGAACTGATCATGAACCGTGCCAGTTAATGTAACAACCTTGCCATCGAGATCCACGCGAGTTGGCTTCAATGAATTGTGGAGACTGCCACCAAGCTCATTGATTTCGGCAACAGCAACTTTGCGCCGTTCGTTGTTAACAAAGCTCGAAACAAGAAGTGAACCACCCAATGCTGCTCCCACTCGGGTGCCTAGCTGTGCCGAGCCGTCCCCGTCGGCCGCGGCACCATCGGTTTCTGCGGCAACCGCTGCTGCAAGCAAAACCGCGCCGGCAACTCCTTGCAATGCTCGGTTTCGCTTTGCTATTCGAAGCTCCCGAGCGATGGGAAAGGAATCCCTTTGCCATTGCGCGTACTCGTCCTTGATGGTGTTGGCAAATTCCTCGTAGTATTTCTCGATCACCTTAGCAAAGTCGTCTTCGCGTACTTGTATGCTGTTTATTCGTGCCCAATCGCTGCCTTCAGTTTCTGGCAAGTACTGAATCTCGTACCTTCCGTTTGTAGCGACCAGTGCATCCCCAAATTCACGAGGGGAGAGAAATCGGGCAAACGCGAGATCACGTGTAGCTGCAATTCGCTCCAAGTCTGTAAGTCTTCGTTCCTCTTGGTTTTTTCTTCGTGATTCTCGCTCAAGCCTTTCAACGTGTGCCTTCCCACGATCCTTGAGGGCCTCATACACGGTATCGGCAATTTCGTTGTAGAGTGGATCGAACGGATCTTGACCTGTACCTTCATGACGCTGGTGCCAGCCGATTTCTACGCGATGCGAGTCAGACATATCGGGAAGCCAAATGTCGCCAGTAGCGTCGACAACCTGATAGTCGATTCGCATCGACTCGCCATCCGACTTCTCGATTCTTCCAATTAAGTAGACGTCTGCGCTCACAGAGGCGTCAGCCGATACGACTATGGAATCGAATTGGTTGTAGCGGTGCATCCACTCTTTGAGTTTGAAAGCAGCCCATACCGACTCGCTCTTGCGAAGTTCGGGCCATATTCCCTGATGGGTTTGTTCTTCTGTACTTTCAGGAATACCGGGATCCAATACAGGAATCGCCAGACGGAGAGAAGGTATGTTCATACGTGTCTTAAGGAACCCCTTGGATTCGTAGACATCCACGTTTGCAGGCTTCTGAGGAATCGGCTGCGGACCAACTCGCACCCCTTGAGCAAGCAAGTTGGAGCTGAGTCCAACGGCAAGTAAGAGCAGGAACGTGCTGTGTCGATTCATTCAATTACTCCTTCTTCCGATTGTCCAAGTATTCATAGTATTGGTCCCACAGTGCTTGCTTTGTTCGAGGATTGGACTCTTTTTCGGCTGCTTCTCTCAGTTGCTTGAGCAATTCGTCCTCGTCTTCTGGATCCGCCGGCTGCCGATTTGGTTCAGCATGTTTACTGTCTTGTGTGGGATCGCCTCCCTGAAGTTCAGAACGTCCAGCGTTGTCCGAGGCATCTCCCGGTGAGACCTCGGTGTCAACACTTTGTTCCTCTGGATCAAGGTGCGACACCAGCCGGGATCCGCTATCTTCAGAATCCTTCCTTTCTCCCGACCTAGAGGTGTCGCGGGACTGTTGACCCATCGGCTTTAGTTCAATGTCTTGACTGGCTAAGTGCTGGTCTAGCCCGGCTAAGCTCGACGTAAGATTGTTCGAGTTGTCGGAGCCAGTCACTGCAGATTCGCCGGAATTTGGAACCTCTAGAGATGAATTGGCACTTGTGGTCGTCGAGTTGCCAACGTTGTCCCCTGAATCCCCATAGAGCAAACCGTCGAGGCACTCATCCAGTTTTTGTATGGAGAGATCGAGGCTCTTGGATGTGTTCTCTGCGTCTTCCTCATCATCGGAGGAAATTACAACGAGGAGGTCCTCGCAGGGATCTTCGCTGTCTTCGGTCGTTTCGTCAGTCAAAACGGCTTGCATTGCCAAAAATGCAAACAGCACCAGTGACATCTTCAACTTTCGTGTTAGTGGGTCTAGCATTACGCGGGCTCACCTTCGTCATTGTTCCGTAGAATTCGTTCAATTCGAAACACCACTAACACTAAACAAGCGGCAAAGAATATAGACCCTGCTCCAAGCAACAACCACAATAGTGAGGTTATTAGCGACGCCTTAGCTGTCTTGGCTTGCGAGCTTTCGACCAATGCGGCGTGCGTGGAGATGTCCAGTGCATATAAGTATTCGGCTTGGAACTCGTTTATGGCGTTGAGGATCAGTGATGTTCTTGCCGTGGTGTCAGCTATGCGAGACACCATCGCATCGTTGCTAAGATCAGACGCAAACTTTTGAAGTGAGTCGAGATAGTGATCCATGACGCTGTTGTTACTACGGTATTCCTCTAAGTCACGTTCAATCAGCAAGGCTTCGAGCCGTTCGGAACTGTAGCTTTCAGAAAATTTTTTCTCTTCGCGTCCGACAAGATTGTATTGCTTGTCGAGAGTTTCTGTGACGGCTCTCAGACGCCCCTCAAAAGGCGAATCGTGCACCTGTGAGCCTTGATCTGCGTCGATTGGCGAATTGCTAGCTGATTCACTTGCGACGGGCAGCAAGCGGCTGCGTAATTCGGCAAAGGTGGGCGCTTTCAGGTTGTCTCGAATGTCAGTTTCAGTTGGTTGGAACGCAGCGAAACCTGCCCAAAGCAAAAGAATCAATGACGCGGCGGCCATCAGACCACCTGTTAGTAGAAGAAAAACACGTACCGAATCTATTACGTAGTTCTCAATTTTGTACAACCATTTCATAGGGGTTCGCTATTTTGATTAGCCGCTCCCAAATATGTCACGTTGCAGACACCAGTCGCTTTATTGTTCGTCGATAGGCGGAAGTGTGGGTCCCTTCCCTGATTCAAGCTGGAAGCGACAATCGACATATCCGACGGATTCGAGGAAATTGGCAACCGCTGTTCCTTCGACACGGATATCCTTGGATTGTTTCCAATTGAAGTAACTGCGACCGAGGTGTTCCGCGTGATTTGCATTGGGCGCTTCAACGTTGTTTGCAAGGAATTCGAGCACCCTCTTTGGAACATTCGAGTCCTGTTGCATACTCGTGCAGTGAATGGTCAAGTATGTATCCTGCTTGCTGTCTTTCCCAGCAAATGGCAGGGTTTCTGGTGTGACCTGCACGTTAGTGGTCAGTTTTAGGGGAACCGAAAGACCAACGTCGAAGACGAACTCAACAAACCATGCAGTCCAGCCAGAATCTCTGGGAACCACCGACGCGTGGAACACGAGACCATCATCGACCGAAGGGCTCAATACTCTCTTGGAGTAGAGGGGTCCTCTGGGCATGCCGCTCTCATCGTCTGGCGGCAGTAGTCTGAAGTCGCGGCTAGTTGCATTGTGAGCCGACCAGAGCAAAGCTTGCAAGGGAGGATGGGTGGTTCGAACCTCAATGGAGTTTGAATCCTCCCTACTCCATTCAATGTTAGGTATGTCTTTCTCGTGGGAAACAAGTGACAGAAAGGCGGCGATACTCTCTACGGCATCTGATCCATCAAGGCTGTGATCTGTGTTTGGAATGTATCGAAGGTATTTCGGATTGGAGAGTCCCTCCCAATAGAACTGCGAGGAATCTGGAAGAAAAAACTGATCGCCAGCGGAATTCACGATGAACTTCGGCACCTTCAAGCGCTCTCGGTACTCGTAGGGATCGACATAGGATACGAGTGAGTCCAACTCCTTCGATTGCAGTTTCGGCATGATTCCATGGTTTACGTAGTCGCCAATGGAAGCCGACCAAAAGCCATATGCCTCAAAGTGGTGACGCATGGAAGGTCTGGTGTTTAGAGCATCAAAGACAAGGGGGATGATGGCAATTGCTCGTGAGTCCATGGCGGCGGTCAACCAAGTAGTCCAACCTCGTTTGGAACCACCAGCCACTACAAATTTCTCGACTGATATTTGCCCAGCTTCCTTGGATGCCAAGACCTCGGTTGCGGCATCCATTGCTCGTACGGCGCTCTTGACCATGGCATTTTGGGCAATCCACGATGTGTCGTTCGTCTCCAAGAACTGCACCCAGGAAAACGCGATCAAGTCATCTTCGGACCGTCCTTGGCCGTCGCGCAAGAACTCAAGTGGCTGATTAGGTACTTGAGGTAGCTTCACTACGACGTTTCGAGTCGTTTGAGCCACTTGCAATAGTGTGGAATCTGGCCTGTTCGGCATGCTTGAGTTGATGCTGCCACCTGTAATGAATAGAAACGCAACGTCGGAGGCGAGTTCGTTCGGAATGTAGAACTCCAACCAATGCTGCCACTCTAGGTGATTGACTTGCTCTGTTGTCAACCAAGTTTGCGAAGTCAGCTGTACAACGATGAAACGCAAGTCGTCAACCTCTTGGTTGGAAACGATCTTCCATTCATAGGTGTCGTCCGTCTGGTGGACATACATGTCGAGTGTGTTGTCGCTTTCTTCAGCTTGCAACAGAGCCATCCAGCCAAGTAGCAGGAATGTTGCAGTCAAAAGTTGGGTTACGCGGACATTCGCAGTGCTCATCTTGTGTAGCCAACAAAGTGCTTGTATTGGAAAGAATTATGGACGGATCGTCAATTGGGAGGTCTGTCGAAAACAACCTGCTGCTCGTATAGTGTCTCGATTTCTTCATCGGACATGTCCAACCAACTAGAAAGGACTTCCCTATTGTTATTCCCCAGTGGAGGACATGGAGTCCAGTCTTGGTTTGAAATCCCATCCATTTTGATGGGATTCCCCGGCATGGGAGTGCCTTGGTCCAAGGGAACAAAGAATCCTCGAGCTTGAACTTGCTTGTCTGCGACCATGTCGGGCGTTCGTCGCACATGCCCGACGGGCACACACTTCTGCTGCAGCAAACTCTCGACGTCATTGTGGTCGCGAACTGATGTCCAACGCGTGATTTGGCGATCAATTTCCACTCGTTTTTTCCGCCGCTCATGGACTGCTAGCTCGTCATCAAGAGTGTTAATGCAGCCGCACATCGCGATCCAATCAGCGTCGTCACGGCAGGCTATAGCAACCCACTGATCCTCGCCGACACACCTGTAAATCCCATGGGGAACCATAGACGGATGTGCGTTGCCTAGTCGCGTCAGCTCTGCGCCCAATTGATGGTCAACTAACCATGCTCCATTGGCCGACACCGCTGATTCGTGCAACGACATTTCAACAAGAGAGCCCTTGCCGGTGGCATCCCGATTTCGGAGAGCTGTGAGGACTGCACACACAGAGTGCGCCGCTGCAATTGGATCGGGCAATGCCATTGCTGTCGAACGTGGTTCGGCGCACGAATAGCCCATGACGTGAGTCAATCCGGACATGGGTTCTACAGTGGGACCAAAGGCCACCCAGTCCTTGTAGGGGCCCGACAATCCAAAGCCTGGCATTGCTACATGAATGATTCTGGGATTTCGTTTCTGAAGGACTGTGTAGTCCAAGTCGAGTGCGGACATCGCGCGTGCGCTGAAGTTCTCTATAACTACATCCGCAACTTCAACGAGATCTAAGAAGACCGTTCGGCCCTGATCGCTCTTGAGGTCCAGTCCAATGCTTTTCTTGTTTCTTTGTAGCTTTACAAACGCCGCGTTCTTGTTGTATGGTTCTTCTCCGCCGTGGCCTCCAACAAATCCCGCTATCGGCTTGCCTGGATAGGTTCTTGGACCACGGCTCATAGGGGCCTCTACCTTAAGTACCTGCGCTCCTAAATCGGCGAGTATTCGGGTAGCTAACGGACCCGCCCATACATGAGTCAGGTCGAGTATCCGTACATCTCTTAGTGGTCCGTTGGCCATTTGAGATCTCGATAGTTAGACAAGGTCGGTTGAGGGAGAGGATTCATGAATCACCCAAGGAAGACGCGGCAGTTTTACTCGTTTGCCGTTTTCGAGAATACGCTCTTCCCACATTCGTCGTCTGGACAGGTGCTCATCGTCGAGGACTTCGTCAAATGTAAGGATTGATCCCAAAGGTATACGACACTCAACAGCTCGCAATTGGATCTCGCTACGAGTTAGTCCAATGAGCACATTTCTGGTGATTTCATGCAAGGCCTCTCGATGGTGCATTCTGCGCGCGTTCGTTATGAATCGTTCGTCGAGTACAAGCTCCGGCAGTTCGAGAAACGCGACAAACGGGTCCCAAAATCCAGGAACGATGTTGATGTAGACCCACCCATCCTTGCACTCGAACATATTCGTCGGAACGACAGACCAAAAATCATTTCCGTGTCTTGAGCGAACTATGTTCGCGCAATGCCACATCACAGTAGTGAATTGGCTGAGCGCCATTACAACTTCCAGCTTGCTGATGTCAATCGTATTGGGCTCGCATGCATGGCGACACGCCTGAGCTGCGGAGTACGCAAAGGCACCTGACTGAAAATCAACGAAGTGCCCTGGCAATGTGAGCGGCTCACGATCGGCGTCTCCCATCAGGAAGGTGAAGCCTCCCATCGCCAGTAGTGTCGAGGAGGTAGCCTGCCAGTTTCGGTGCGGTCCAGTTCTGCCAAACGGAGTAATGGCAATCTTGACTGCGCTTGGCCATTCGTCGAGATTCCAATTATCAATGGAGTCAGCACAATCCGCGTCAAGGATGATTACGTCCGCTTCCTCTACCAAGCGTCGAATAAGAGCGGCATTTGATGTCTCAATGATTTGCTTGCCGCCATCGAGAAACGCCTTCAATGCTTCTCGAGAAACATAAGCAGGATCGCGTTCTCCAGTGTCCACTCGTACGACATCGTGTCCTGATTGAGCGAATAGGCGCCCGCAATACCCAGCCGCATACCCCCCAATTTCCACAATCTTGTCCATTTCTTATTGTCGAAATGCGTCAAATACGTTGACACGATTCCCTAATGAACGGAGCTCCCTCAGCATTTGGAGTGTGCACTGGTTTTTGTTTCTAGGCTGGCAGCAACCTATTGCTTGTCGAGTACTGACACTAGCGGAGACCATCTCCAAGCTGGCCGTAGCCGATTAATTTGCAATTTCGTCAATTAGTCCCCACGCAAGGGCAGTCTCAGCCGAAATACGGTCCCCTGTCAGACCCATCCACGCCAATCGATGCCTCCCTATTCTGCGAAGCATACTTGCCGTTCCACCGGCACCCGGCACTAGACCCATTCTTACCTCAGGTAGCTGGAATTGCGCATGCGGCGACGAAACTACCCGGGCTGAAAACGATGGAACCTCAATTCCGGCTCCTATGCACGCGCCGTGCACGTTAACCGTCACTCGGTCGCGAAGTGCCTCGATTAGTCTTCCAGCGTTGCGCACGGTCCGCGAAACGTGCGCAATTCCCGCGTCCCGCGCACTGCCAAACTCATCCAAGTCTCCACCAGAGCAGAATGAGGGGCCGTTACCCCTTAGTCGAACATGCTCAATGGATCGATCCTCCAAAGACAGTGCCAATCCTTCGCATAAGGCGTCACGCATTGATGACGACCACGCGTTGTGCTTTTCAGGTCGATTCAAAATCAATTCAAGCACCGGTCCAGTTCGTTCAACCAAGACGACGGGGTCGCAATCGCTAGCCTCTGCAACTGGGCCGCCACGAGTCTTAAGCCATGCCAAGAATTCGTTGCAGTGTTGGAGCGTTGAGTATGTCAGCGACTCGGCTTGAAGCGCGTCGTCGATCGAACACTTCTCGTTGTGGCGCAGCAACTGAACATACATTGTCGAAGCAATCGGTCGTTCTGCAATCGCTTGCGCAATGTCTCGAAGTTCTTCCCGAGTGTCGACTATTACGTCGGCACAGGGGTGGGGATTGTGAGAATCGCCTACCGCAATCACTGGACACGCCGGAGAAATAGCCCAAGATTCATCGGATTCGTCAAGCTCTATCTCAAGATGGGTGATGCCATTGAAGACGCAAAAATCCTCTACTGCAGACGGATTCCGCAAGAGTCTAGACAGAGGTGTCGGATTGGCGGCCACTATTCCGGCAAGGTAATCCGTTGAACTCGTAATAGCACTGATTGCATGATAGATTACATTCTCACACCAAAAATACCTGCTATACGAGCAAGCATTGTGTCAGTGCGAGAGAAATCGGGCAGTTTGCTTTTTCAAAACGCCGAAATCAGCGATGATTCGGTTGTAGACGTTCGATGTCGAAATGGACTAATAGAAGAAGTGGGGCATTCGCTTGACCCGCAGGTTCAAGACCGAGTCATCGAGGCCAACCGCTGCGCCTTGATTCCCGGTCTGCACGATCATCACATGCACCTTCTTTCTTTAGCGGCGCAACTGTCGTCCGTCGCATGCGGTCCACCCGAAGTGAGGAACTTCGACGAGTTGGCGTCGGCGTTGGAGTCTGTCAGCGGCGTTGACTGGATCCGAGGAGTTGGCTATCACGAGTCGGTGGCTGGCGACTTGGATCGGGCGACATTGGACTCCTTGTGCCCAGACCGACCGGTTAGGGTTCAGCATCGATCCGGAAGACTTTGGACTTTGAATACCCAGGCACTCAAGGAGCTGGGATTGGATGTGAATGGAGACGGTCAAATGTATCGCATGGATGACGCGCTTAAAGACGTTTTCCCTCCGTTAGATTCGTTGCGAGAAGATGTCTCACGAGTTGGCGATCACCTGTTGTCGATGGGGGTCACTGGAGTTACCGACGCAACACCGTTCAACGACGAAGAAACCCGCGACCTGATTCGCGGTTTGGTGGGAAGCCGGCTCCGGATCTTTCTGATGGGAAACGAGAATCTGAGTGAGGGTCCACGCAAACTACTCATCGACGACTACGACTTACCACCCATCGAGTCCTTTGAGGGACGCATTGCTGATGCGCACGCTTGTGGCAGGCCAGTCGCTATTCATTGCGTTTCTCGTGTCGAACTGGTCTTTGCTTTGTCCGCTCTGAAGGCTGTGGGAACGGTGCCCGGTGATCGCATAGAACATGCCTCAGTCGTAGAGGAGGACACTTTGAACATCATGCAGGAGTTAGATCTAACCGTTGTCACTCAGCCAAATTTCATTTTGGAGCGGGGAGATCAATATGTCCAGGACTTGAGATCTGATGAGCACGCATCACTCTTTCGACTGCGCGGTTTGTTGGATGCAGGGCTGAGAGTCGGTGGTGGAACAGATGCACCGTTTGGATCCTGCAATCCGTGGGTAGCTATGTGGGCCGCAGTCAATCGAACCACTCGCGCTGGCCGGGTTATTGGAACACGAGAAGCCATCGATCCGGCCCGAGCGCTCGAGCTGTTCACTACCAGACCGGAATCTCCGGGTGGGCTATCTCGTCGCGTGGGTGCTGGCGAAGCTGCCGACTTGTGCCTATTGAACAAACCTTGGTCCTGCGCGTGCAAGGACCTCTCAACGAACCACGTTCGGTTAACTGTTGTTGCCGGAGATGTGGTGTATGGACTTAAGGCAGACCAATTGCGCGGTTCGGCCAGCAATGTCTAGTACAAGCAACGTTTATTGGGCTACTCAACGACTCCATCGTTCTTGAGTTTGGCGAATCTACCTTCGTCGATTGCAAGATCTTGCAACAAGACTTCCTGCGTGTGCTGACCAAGCAAAGGAGCTGCTTTGAGTTCCACTTCCGATTCGGACATTCTTGGCGCAAATCCAAGTAGCGGAACCTCCCCATGACCAGGATGTTCAACCATCTTCACGAAGTTGCGCTGAGTCAAATGAGGGTCCCTGTGTAGTTCTCTGGTGTCCAAAATTGCCGAGCACGGGACTCCAGCTTCACCAAGCGTTTGCATGGCTTCGTGCTTGGAGCGCTCCGAAGTCCAACTGCACACAATGTCATAGAGTTCGTCTTTGTGGATTCTCCTAGCCGCCATGTCGGCAAAGCGTTCGTCGACAAGAAGGTCCGTACGATCCATGGCTGCGCAAAGCGCGTCCCAATGCCCTGATGTAATAGGCATGATGTAGATCCAGTCGTTTTGTTCAAACGGAGCGCAGGGATACATGTTCACGGGAGGCAATCCATGAATATTGCCGGTTCGTCACGCGGCACGCGTGCCCCACTTTGAACCTGTGGCAATTCTTGTGCGCATGAAGTAGGTCATAGCTTCCTGCATCGACACTTCTATGCATTGTCCCTTGCCGGTGTTGATCCGTTGAATGTAGGCGGCAAGTATGGCCATCGCAAGCTGAATTCCAGATCCTGAATCACCCGTTGTTGGACCGGGAACAATCGGAGGCCCATCCGGCTCTCCCGTTACTGACAAAGCACCCGCGGCGGCTTGTGCAACCATGTCGTAGCACTTGAATTTTGAGTAGGGACCGCTCAAACCGAATCCTTTGAGGCGCGCGTAAATCAAATTGGGATGAATTGCCTTGAGAGTGTCATAGTCAATCTCGAGTTTCTCCACAACGCCTGGCCCATAGTTTTCTACAAACACATCAAACTTGGGAACTAGGTCAAGGAGAATTTCTCTTCCTACTTCGCTTTGAAGATTCAGGACAACGGAGCGCTTGTTGGCATTCCAATTGCAGAAGTAGGACGAATAGGCTTGTTCGGAAGTTAGACCAACCGCTCGCCCTGGATCCCCGTGTCCCGGCGCTTCGATCTTGACCACATCTGCTCCAAGCCACGCGAGAGCTTGAGTGCACGACGTGCCAGCCTCGTATTGAGTCATGTCAAGAATTCTGAGTCCGTCCAAAGCTGGCATATGAGATTTACCTAGCGAGATTTACTGTGTTGGGATCGCCGAGACGCCGCACAACGGCTAGCTGAAGCAAGCTAGATGTTACAAGCTTCGCATTGTTGTTTCTCGCGATCAGAGTTCGTGGCATAGCGGTTTCAGCCCCGGAGAACAAATGCTTCGGTGGTTCACTGATCACTAGCTCTTCGCGTTTGATCGATTGATTTTGACGAAGGGAATGAGCATGGGGGTAGATTGTTTGTAGGTCTCGTAGTCAGGATATTTCGATGACGATATCGTCTCTGTCAATGGAATCGATCCTGCAAATAGGGCAATGAGCGCGATACATCCCAATCCCGTCCAGTGAAACCAGATTCCCGATGCCGCAACGCCAAAGAGATAAAACGAGCACCACAATGCCATCTCGCACAGATAGTTGGGATGGCGGCAATAGTGATACAAGCCATGCCTCAAGAACGGTTCTAAGGGTTGTTCGCCCGCGGCAAGTCGCTTTTTCTTGTCTTCCTGGAATCGCCACATTTGCTCATCCGCGACGGTTTCCCCCACAAAAAAGACAAAAAACAGCGCGGCGGCAACAAGATCCAGCACGCCGAGCGGCTCGCCTTGTTCGAGCCAAGCCAAATGAATGGGCGACGTAAATAGCCAAATGATGAGCATTTGGCCTGGCGCAACGAAGGTTATATTGAGTGCTTGAAATCCAATTGGACCCATTCGTTCCTTAACAACTGCCCAACGGTAATCTTCGCCTCCGCGCCAATACCCACCTTTTCGTGCGAAATTGAAAGTTAACCGTACTGACCAAAGACCGACGAGAGCGGTCATTAATGCAACGCGGGGAGATTGAAAGTTGACCGACGCCGCCACAATCAGGCAGTAGAGCAATGGGCAAATGGACCAACTGCGATCAATCCAAGAGTATTCCCTCGTTACAACAGACAGGATCCATATGAGGGCCGCGAGAACTATGCATAGGTCCAAAGCTGTTCCCATGGGAGTTCCTGCAAGCGGATGTCTAAATAAGCTGAAATCGAACATGGGCTTTCTCTTGTCGAGTGAGTGACAATTACACGAAATCTGAACATCGACAACAATAGCACTGCCAAATTCGATGTTCATGGTTGAGCATCTTTGACGCTGGTAGCATTAGTTGTAGCTACTTTTATTGGCTTGCGTGCTTTCGCTAGTTGAGGTTTCGATGTCGATCCAAGACGAATTGATTATTGAGCAGATTGAAATTGGACCAATGGCGAATTTTTGCTACATCGTGGGCTCTCGCGAAACCCGTGAGGTTGCCCTCGTTGATCCTGCTTGGGATATCGACAGCCTGTTGGATCGCATCGATCATAGCGACTACCAGCTAGTGGCTGCGCTTGCCACGCACTACCATCCAGATCATGTTGGAGGAGGAATGAAAGGCTCCAATATCGCAGGAGTTGCTGAACTTGTCGGCAAGCGGCCAGTCAAGGTCTACGCCAATAAGCATGAGTCTGACGGTGTAAAGCGAGTAACCGAACTTTCCGATTCAGACATAGTTAGCGTTGAATCCGGAGACTTCCTTGACGTTGGACCGGTGCGGATTGAGTTTCTCCACACTCCAGGACACACGCCGGGCTCCCAGTGTTTTCGAATTCGCAACACTGTTGTTTCGGGGGACACTCTATTTATTGACGGGTGCGGTCGCGTGGATCTTCCAGGATCCAATAAGGAGGATATGTTCCACAGCCTCCAAAAGCTCAAGTCTCTGCCAAGCGATACCCTTGTGCTTCCCGGCCACAACTACAGCGCCGTGCCCAATGCGACCATCGCTGAAGTTAGGTCCTACAATTCATACCTATCGATTCGCGATCTGGAAACTTGGCACCACATCATGGGCCACTAACACGTCGATTGCGGGCAAAACACCTGAACGTGTAGTATCGAGAAATTGCCCAGGATGGCATGTATCCCCATGCTTCTCGGAGCGAAAGTACATGGGCTAATATAGTTGCCGACAAACTCTTGATTCGTTAGGCATATGGCTCGAAGTCTTAATAAGGTCATGGTTCTTGGCAACCTTGGTGCAGACCCCGAAACAAGATTTACGAATAGTGGCACTCCAATTGCACGATTTAGGATTGCAACAACGCGACGCTGGCAAGACTCGCGCACCGATGAGTGGCGAGAGGAAACCGACTGGCACGACGTCGTTTGCTTTGGCCGCACAGCAGAAGTAGCAGGGGAATACTTGCAGAAAGGTCGGCAATGCTTTGTGGAGGGCGAACTGCGCACCAATTCGTGGGAACGTGACGGTGAACGCCACTTCCGTACGGAAATCCATGCACGCAACCTGATTTTATTGGGAGGATCTGGTGGCCAATCTAGGGGTGGTGGCTATGGCGGTTCGCCCCCAAGGGGAGGCGGTGGTAGCGGCACTTCGGGAGCATCGGACGATGGCTACGGTCGAAGGAACGAGCGCTACGGCGAAGGGTCAAGACGTAGTGGGACTCAGCCGGATACTCCAAGCGGCTCAAGCGATTCCTTTGACGATCTTGATGACGACATACCGTTTTAATCAGGTTTCGGATAGCAAATGAACTCGATTAGATTCGTGTCGGGATCCCTCGCGTAGACACTAGTGCCGATGTCGTTTCCGTTGCGTCTTCCCCCTTGACGGGAAACGGGTCCCTCCACAATCGGTAATGCAATTTCTTTCAAGTGGGCTATCAAGGAACCAACCGAACCGGACCACACAAAACATAGGTCGCCACACCCAGGCACGGCGTTCTTAGCCCGAAGTCCGAAACGGGTGTCCTCCCAAAGACTGGGCGAATGAAAATTTATTTTTTGGTTGTGCAGATTCGCAGAGTAGAGCTTGGGTTTGAGCGAACTATCGATATGGAATCCCAGCGATTCATAGAACTGGAGCATCGCGTCAACGTTCCGTATAGGCAGGGCAACGTGGTCAATTGATTCAATCTTCATCGATCATTCCGCTAGCCGATCATCGGGCAGTATGCGAGAAGACTAACTGACTTGCAAAAGAACCCTTTTCAATTCGACTCATCGAGTGTCGGCACATCTCAATCGTGACGCAACTAGAAGACTATGTTCAAGTCGTAGTGCTTGCACTTGTGCAGGGACTAACTGAATTCCTGCCCATTTCCAGCTCCGCGCATTTGATTTTGCTACCCAAACTCATTGGATGGAGCGATCAAGGACTTACGTTCGACGTTGCAACCCACTTTGGGACTTTGCTGGCAGTTGTCACATATTTCCGTTTCCGGTTGGGACAGCTAGCTTGGGGATCAATTCAAGGTATTTTGAAGAGGGATTACAACGAAGAGCTGCAATTTGTCGTCAAACTGGTGGTGGCAACCCTTCCGATTGTTGTTGCTGGCAGTTTGGCGATGGATCTCGTCGAATCGCACCTTCGCTCGATTGTTGTAATTGGTCTTGCCACAATAGTGTTTGCCATAGTCCTGCTGGGCGCTGACATCGCCGGCAAGAAAGAAAAACACGAGGATGCAATTACCATTCGACACTCGTTTCTCATTGGATTGGCACAGGTTCTTGCTCTAGTTCCTGGAACTTCTCGTTCTGGCATTACGATTACAGCCGCTCTGCTGCTTGGTTTTAGTAGAACGGCGTCGGCTCGATTCTCATTCTTGCTTGCTATTCCTACGATCGCGGCAGCAGCGTGGTTGACTGGAATGGATACGATTGGGCAGTCGGCCAATACCGATTGGACCGCCCTCGGTTTGGGTGTGCTCATATCCTTCCTGGCAGCCTACCTTTGCATAGATGCGTTTCTTAGATTCGTTGATCGAGTAGGTATGACACCGTTTGTGGTTTACAGAGCGATCATTGGCATCTTGCTACTCGGCAGCGTCACTCTTGTGTGATAGGTTCGACGGTTCACAGAACTCAAATGACGTACTATGGATTCAACGACCTTGGCGAGACCTGATTTTCGGGTTGTCATGCACATGGATGGGGCGCAATTGACTCATGACTCCCCAGCTTGAACTCCCCCTCTTTCCACTCGGAACCGTACTTTTCAAGAACGGTCGATTGCCGTTGCATGTCTTTGAACCACGCTATGTGAATATGATCGAGAGGGCTATACAGACAGACACAGGATTTGGGGTTGTTCTGTTACGCGAAGGAGGAGAGGTTCATGAGAGCGGAACGACCGGGGTTCCGCCCATATATCGCGTCGGCACACTTGCATCGATTGGTGAACATACACGATTGAGTGATGGGCGGTACAAGATTGTTGCAGAGGGCGGCGCAAAGATCAGCATCGAGAATGCTTGGGAACAAGACGACCATTTATGCATGGCGCATGTTCGCGTGGAAATGGATGAACCGAAGGCCGCCATTCGAGAATCGGACAAGAGATTGGTGGACGTACTTAAACAAGTGGTCGAGGCGACTCGGTCTCGAGGTTACGTCATCGATGTGGATTTCGAGGACGCCTCGTCCGTGAGCATGAGACTCGCCGAACACATTATGATGGATGTACATTACCGACAACAGCTACTCGAAGTCAGCAACGCCCACCGTCGTCTCGATCTGATTTGGGAGTGGTTGCACGAGAATTCGATGCGCGATGGCTAGGCGGTAGCACGAACCGCTGATTCACATGTTCACGGCCTTGTAAGGAGTAGTGAGAGTGCCTGACTTCGTTTCATGATTGTGTTTGGCGGCACGTTTGATCCGATTCACTTTGGTCATTTGGCAGCGGCGCGACATGTGTCAAAGCTACTCGGTGACGCGACAGTTGTCTTAATGCCTGCTCCGATGCCGCAGCTACGACAGCCGCCCGAAGCAAGTTTTGAACACCGCTGGCAAATGTCTCTGCTTGCATCCAAACTTGATGATCATTTGGTCGCATCGCGATTCGAAGATACGAGTGAGGGACCGACACGCACAATCGAGACGCTGCAAGCGCTAGCAACGAAATCGAAATGCACGACCGTTTGGGTGCTAGGTTCTGATGCATTCAGAAATATTGCCAATTGGTACGACGCTGAGAAATTGCCAGAGGTTGCTAGCTTGTTTGTCTTGACTCGACCGCAAGTTGAGCAGCTAGGAAGCTCCACGACGTTCGAGCAAGTCACGAATGCACACCGATTGCTGGATGGACCTGGCAGCTTTTACGTTTCGCGGACAAAAATGCCTGATATTTCTGCAACGGTTATTAGACATCGGCTCAGAAATGGGCTGGACGTGTCCGAAATGATTCCGCAAGAGATTCGGGAACATATAATGCAGAACGGGTTGTACCAAAGCTAAAGGATTCTCGCTGGCCGATCAAGATCTAAGCGATGTCCTTGTCGAGTTGCTTGAGGATAGAAAAGCGCTTGACATTGCTGTCCTTGACGTTCGCCGTCTAACGGACATGACCGACTACATGCTCGTCGCCTCTGGTACATCCAGTCGTCACGTTTCAGCTATCGTCGATTTCCTCCTGTACGAGTCGAAGAAGCGGCACATTCCCGTACTGGGCGTGGAAGGTCAAGAGAGGGCCGAGTGGGTGCTTGTGGATTTCGGTGAAACGATTCTGCATGTCATGCAAGGCAAGGCTCGAGATTTCTACCAGCTCGAGCGATTGTGGGAGTCTGAAACGCGTACTGAACGACTAATGTGAAGTTTCAAGTGCTCTACTTTGGCAAAGACCCCACGTGGGTCGACTCGGCCGTAGGCGAGTACGCGAGAAGAATGCCGGAGCTCTCACTAGTGCGCATCCGAAACAAACCAAGTCGTACCAAGTTCGACCGCATGTTGCAAAAGGCAGGACCTTCGTCCAAAATCATCATGTTGGACCAGCGTGGTCAGCAGTGGACGACTGAACAATTGGCAAAAAATTTTCAGCAGTGGCTCATGGAATTCAAGACGGTCAGTTTTCTAATTGGAGACGCTGAAGGCTTTACTCCAAATGAAAGGCATCGGGTCGGGTCACAATGGTCTTTGTCTGCGCTAACATTTCCCTACTCGATAGCTCGCTTGATTGTCTGCGAGCAGCTCTATCGAGCACAGTCGATTTTGGACGGGCATCCTTACCATCGCAATGAAAGTTGAGCGGTCAACACTCCAAGTCCCCAAGGAGCGGCATGGAATCCTTCTATTCCGTTCGATGGCGATAGGCGCAATCGGCTTGCTGGTGGTTGGGGGACTTGTTTTTCGTCTGTATCAGCTTCAAATCGTCGACCACGAACGCTATGAGACTCGAGCCAGAGAAAATCGATTGGTCACGCAACCGATAGCTCCTGCACGAGGATTGATCTACGATCGAAACGGAGTAGCACTCGCTGGCAATCGGCAGGTTCAATCACTTTCCGTTATTGGAGAGAACGTTGACGATGTAGATGCACTGCTTGTACGGATAAGAGAAATTATTGAATTCACGCCGGACGAGGAGGAAAGCTTCCGCAAGCGGCTCAAAGTTCAATTGCGTCCGCGAACCGGCGAAAAGGTCACGTTGAAGCGGCATCTAAGCGATAAGGAATTGGCGATATTCGCTGTCAATCGCTATCGCTATCCCGATGTTTTCGTAACCACGGAAACTCTGCGGGACTATCCGATGGCCGGATTGATGGCTCACGTTGTAGGCTCTGTGCGGCAAGTTACAACCGAGGATTTGCAGCGATTAGACAGTGTTAGCTATGCCGCCACAAAGTACATCGGTAGACGCGGCATAGAAAAGTTCTATGAAACCGAATTGCACGGCCAAGTGGGATATCGCACCGTTGAAGTCAATGTGCACGGTCGAGTTATGAGGGAGCTTAGCCAAGTGCCTCCCGTGCGCGGTCGAACACTAACTCTTCACGTTGACTCCAATCTGCAGCGTTTGGCAGATGAGGAAATCGGGGAGCGCCGAGGAGCTGTTGTTGCCATAGATCCCAATACGGGAGGGATCCTAGCTCTTGTCAGTAAGCCAACCTATGACCCAAATTTCTTTGTCATGGGAATGACAGACCGTGGATATACCGATCTAATCGCTCGTCGGGATACTCCACTGTTCAACCGGGCGACGCAGGGCACCTATCCCCCAGGGTCAACGTTCAAACCGGTTATCGCATTGGCCGGATTGAGTTTGGGAGCGACAGACTGGGAGTATGTAGTATCTGACCCGAATGGAGAATTTCGGCTTCCCAACGTCTCTCGAATATGGCGTGACTGGGACTGGAATGTACAAGGCACCGGAGGCCAGGGAGAGATCGATCTCTACCGAGCCATTTATCGCTCATCCAACGTTTACTTCTACGACATGAGCACGAGACTCCATGTCGACGACTTGGCAAGTTTCGCTGCTCAGTTTGGTTACGGTCGAGCTACCGCTATCGATGTTGCCGATGCAGATCCTGGCCTCATGCCGTCGACACGCTGGAAGCAGGAGACATTGAACGACAAGTGGTATCCGGGAGATTCAGTGAATCTCTCAATAGGGCAGGGCGGGATGATGGTTACTCCGTTGCAAATGGCAACTGCTGCGACGGTCGTTGCTAATCGAGGCGAGTGGGTACGACCGCGTCTGCTGTTGTCAAGCGATCAACCTATCGAGTTGGACGAGGGATTTACAGAGCAGTATCCGAGAGTGGAAGGTCCAACCGACGAAGATTGGGCTCAAATGGTCGACGCACTAAAGGCCGTGATCCACCGGGGTGGATTAGGTTACAAGCAGAATGGAGTAGCTTGGGCATACATTGGCATGGATATTCCCTACGAAATGGCAGGGAAATCCGGCACCGCGCAGGTTGTGGAAATCCCTCAGGGCGAAGAATACAACGACGAGTCGCTAACGGAGACTCAGCGAAAACATGCTCTGTTCTTTGCGTTCGCGCCGCCGGAGGATCCAGTGATCGTTGTCGCAGTTGTGGTCGAGAACGGCGGCATCGATGGAGGAGGTTCAAAGATTGCCGGTCCAATTGCAAGGAAACTGATTGAGTCCTACCTGAATAGAACTGTCGCACTTTCTCGTGACTGATTTTCTCAACACTCCGACTACATCGGGGTTCCTTCCCTACCTAACAAACACAGCAAGAAAAAACTTCAATCTCGACCCTTGGCTGACAATTCTGTTGGGTCTAGTTGCTGTCTTTGGTCTGGTAGTTCTCTATAGTTCTCTTGGGAAGGACCAAGCGGCCGTGGTTGCCTTGGTAGTGAAACTGGGGTTTGGATTTGGCTTGATGGTGGCTGCTTGCTGCATATCGCCACTGACCTACTTCAGGTTGACTCCAATGATCTACGTTGGTGTAGTCTTGCTACTCGTAGTGGTCATGTTCTTTGGCGAGTCAGCCAAGGGTTCGCAACGATGGTTGGATTTGCCGGGACTACCCCGTTTTCAGCCATCTGAATTGCTCAAGCTAGCAATTCCATTAATGATCGGATGGTACTTCTGTCTTCGTTCGTTCAAATTGAAATTGTTGGATTTCTGCGTGGTGCTTGCAATAGCGGGCATACCAACTGCACTGGTGCTCTTGCAGCCAGACTATGGAACGGCGATGATTCTACTGTTGGGAACCGCAGGAGTCTTGTTTGTCGTTGGACTACGGTGGTACTGGATAGTGTTGGCGATCGTACTGTTTGCCGCGTTGGTTCCATTCGCGTGGCTTTACCTTCTCCACGACTACCACAGGACCCGCATTTCCATTTTGTTCAATCCCGATAGCGATCCTCAGAACGCCGGATGGAACATTCTGCAATCTAAAACCGCAATTGGGTCAGGCGGCCTAACAGGCAAGGGACTCTTCAACGGAACACAAAGCCAATTAGATTTTCTCCCCGAAGGACATACCGACTTTGTGCTTGCAGTAATCGGCGAGGAGCTGGGATTTGTCTGGTGTACGCTTTTATTGTTATGCTATCTGCTCATCTTCATACGCGTACTCTATCTGAGTATTCGTTCGTCGAATGGATTCGGACATCTTGTTAGCGCAGGGATCGCGATCATTTTCTTCCTTTACGTCGTCGTAAACGTCGCTATGGTTTTGGGGCTGCTGCCCGTCATTGGGTTGCCCCTACCATTGGTCAGCTACGGCGGAACCTCCGCGGTATCAACACTCGTTTCATTCGGTGTAGTCATGGCTATCTGCACTCGTAAGCAGTGGATGGATCGGGAGTGAAAGTGAAATTTGTCGCATGTCTGATTGTGGTGTGGATTGCCGTTGTGTCCGTTCATGCCGACTATTCCAAAAACGAACTCGCTATCGAGTTGATCGATGAATTGGTAAACGACCTGGAGTTTGACCGCGCAACCCTGGAATCCGTATTTGCTGATGCGAAGTTCGATCCTTCAATCATCAAACGCATGGAGAGACCTGCAGAGTCTATAAATTGGCATGAGTACAAGGAAATTTTTCTGCAACCCGAGCGTACGGCCGCGGGAGTGCAGTTCATAAAAGCCAACATCGAAGATCTGCGGCGCGCAGAGGAGACCTATAAAGTGCCGCGGCACATAATCGCGGCAATTATTGGAGTTGAGTCGTACTACGGCAAGTTTTTGGGTGAGCATCGCGTACTGGATGCCCTCGCCACCCTTGGTTTCGACTATCCACGGCGAGCAGATTTTTTTCGCGACCAGCTTCGCCACTTTCTCATTCTTGCCTGTGAAGAGAGAATAAAGCCCTTCGATCTTGAAGATTCCTGCTATCGCTCGTCAGAGTACAAATCTAGCGGCGACGGCAAGGAAATCGGCGATCTCGTCGGCTCCTACGCGGGCGCAATGGGCTATGGTCAATTCATTCCAGAGAGTTACAGGAATTTCGCTGTGGACTTCGATTTGGACGGAGTTCGCGATATATGGACAAACACTTCCGACGCTATAGGAAGCATTGCGAACTACTTTGCGGAACATGGTTGGAACGACGACGAGGAAGTCCTAGAACGGGTAGAACTGAACAATCAGCCAACCCAGCTGGAGGAGATTGCGAATAGTGACCTCAAACCGGACAGAACCGCAGCGGAGTGGAGAACACTAGGCGTAAAGACAGATGCGCCAGATACCTCCTTGGCCGCTTTGTTCGCCTTTCGACTAGACGGCGGACAAGGTCCTGAGCGCCACGACTACGTACTCGGATTCGACAATTTCTACGTAATCACACGCTACAACAGAAGCCGACTCTATGCGCGAGTCGTGTATGAATTGGCCACGGACATACGAGACAATCTATAGCACGAAGCGCTTGCCTTGGTCCTACGAAACTTTACCCAACTCATTTGACATCCATGAAACTCCCAAAGCTCCTTCCTTTCATTGCTTCTGTTCTTTGCTGTGCACTCGTGCAGGCCCAATTCATCATGCCGAGTCCACCCACACTCGATGCCACCAGTTATTTGCTCATGGAGGCACAGTCCAAAAGGATTCTCGTTGAATTTAACAGCCGTGAGAAGCTCCCTCCCGCAAGTCTCACCAAGATCATGACGAGCTATGTGGCCGCCGCGGAGATGGCGGCCGGTCGACTTGAAATGGATGAGATGGTCCCAGTTAGCGTCGTTGCTTGGAAAACGGAAGGATCCAAGATGTTCATTCGGGAGGGCACCAAGGTTTCCGTCGCCGACTTGCTGCGTGGGATCATCATTCAATCCGGAAATGACGCTAGTGTCGCACTCGCCGAATACATCTCTGGTACCGAGGAGGAATTTGCCAGGTTGATGAACGAATACGGCAAGCACATGGGTCTGGAAGACACCTACTTTATGAATTCCACGGGGTTGCCTGGCGAAGACCACTTGTCGTCTGCCCTCGACAATGCACTGCTAGCACGCGCTCTCATAGTTGACTATCCGGAACATTACAAGATCTATAGCGAGCTTGAATTCACCTTCAACGAAATACGTCAGCCCAATCGGAATCGGCTCTTGACACTCGATGAGACTGTGGACGGCGTAAAGACGGGCTACACCGCGCGAGCAGGGTATTGCCTCGTCGCGTCGTCTGAGCGTGACGGCATGAGACTTATCAGTGTAGTCATGGGAACTGAGAGCAATGATGTTCGAATAAAGGAGACGCGAAAACTGTTCAACTACGGTTTCCGCAATTTTGAAGTAAAGAAGCTTGTGGGTCCCGAGAGGACGTTTAGCGTGGCTGTTTCCGATGGCAAGGAAGACAGCGTCGAAGCACGACTTCGAACGGACATTAGGCACTTCGTCGCCAAAGGGAGCGATCAGGTGGACTTCAAAATCGACACAGTCGACCCATTGAAAGCTCCGGTTGCAAAGGGAGATGTGGTCGGTACTCTCCGTGTAACGGAAAACGGTGAAGAAATTGCAGCAGAAAGTCTCTATGCGCAATCTGATGTTGAGAAGGTAGGTTTTTTTCAGGGCATCTTTAACGCCATGGCCGACTTCTTTTCTACCAAGCCCAACGCTGAAAAAACCAAATCCAACGGAAGCGAATCGGGCTGAGAACCCATTACCGGTTTACTCCATGGCGACCAATGACTTACCTCTGTCCGTGCGTCTGCTCGGCCGCACCGACTACGGCATTGTGTGGGACGACATGAAATCCTTTACAAATGGCCGCGACGACTCCACTCAGGATCAGCTGTGGGTCACCGAGCACAACCCGGTATTTACGCTAGGTCAGGCAGCTAAACAGCAGCACTTGCTAATGCCCGGTGACATTCCTGTCGTCAAAACGGACCGCGGAGGACAGGTAACGTACCATGGTCCCGGTCAGATCGTGGCGTATTTGTTGAGGGATCTGCGCAATCGCGGCGACACAGTCCACGAATTTGTGAGTGGACTTGAACAGGCCATGATTGAGATGCTCGCATCGTATGGAATTGATGCCGTTAGAAGACAGGGAACGCCTGGAGTGTACGTCGACGGGAGGAAGATTGGTGCTCTAGGACTTCGCATACGAAGGGGCTGTTCCTATCATGGTCTTAGCCTCAATGTGGCGATGGATCTCGAACCATTCAGCCGCATCAATCCGTGCGGACTTATTGGAATGGAGGTCGCCCAAGTCGCAGATTTCGCGCCAGATGTCGAACTCGACGAAGCTGTTCAGACCCTAATACGAAGCATTTGCAATCAGTTCTGCTACACCTCTAGCCACTGCATGCAGAGCATTGAGGATTCTTTCTTAGCCTGAGCTTTCGCCAATCCATGCGTTTGGCGTCGAAGTAGAGCACCCAACCGCTTGATGAATCGGGGAATCCACAGATTAGCTTGATTGTTTCCATTGCCTGCATCGATCCAATGATGCCTACGAGAGGCGCAACGACTCCATTTTCGGCACAATTGAGTGGTTCGGAAACCCCGTTGCTGTAGAGGCAGCAATAGCAGGGAGAGTCAGGAACTCTGGGGTCAAACACTCCAACTTGCCCTTCCATACGAATGGCCGCTCCTGAAACGAGTGGCGTATTGGTCGCAATTGACGCCTTGTTTACCTCATAGCGTGTGGAAAAATTGTCAGTTCCATCCACAAGAACATCAACTGATTCCGCAATGTCGCACAATCGTTTTAGGGAAACCTGTTCATCGATGGTTGTAACTGTAGTGGCTGGATTAAGTCGCGAAATGGTCCTCTTCGCCGAAAGGACTTTTCGCTCACCAATGCTTGCTTCCTCGTGCGCGATTTGGCGTTGAAGATTGGAGACATCTACAACATCAAAGTCGACTAGATCCAGATGGCCTACTCCCGCTGCTGAAAGATAGAGGGCTACTGGACAACCTAGCCCACCCACCCCAATTACTGCGACCCTTGCATCGAGAAGCTTTTGCTGACCTTCGATCTCGACGTCCGGAAGCATGATCTGTCTGCTATAGCGCAGAAGTTCGTTGTCATTCACAGCGTTTTCCAAAAACAACTCGAGGGATCTGTGCAAGATCGTCAAGGCACTGAATGTCCTTAAATCCAGCAGCTTCAAACAGTTTCACAACTTCCTGGCGTTGATCGTATCCGTGTTCAACAATCAACCAACCGCCCTCGACCAAATGATGTCTTGCACCGGCTACAACTGTGCGCAACGCGTCTAGTCCATCTGTGCCGCTAGCCAGCGCCACGAGAGGCTCGTGTCGTATTTCGCTTCTCAGCAAGCGTGGATCGTCCGCACTGACGTAGGGCGGGTTGGAGACAATGACGTCAAAGTCACAGTGAACGGAAGAATACCAATCCGATTGGACGACCTGCACACGTAGGCCTAGCCAAGTAGCGTTGGTACGGCAGACATCCAATGCGTCTGTGTCGACGTCTGTTGCCACGACATGGAGTTCGAGCTCGGAAAGCAGAGCTAGGGCGATTGCACCGGATCCGGTGCCCAGATCAAGAACTCGATCTCCGTCTTGCAGCAGATTGAGAGCTGTTTCCACCAGCAACTCGGTTTCTGGCCGAGGCACTAGCACGTTGGGCGTTATGTGAAGCTTCTGTTTCCAAAAATAAGATTCTTGCGTTATGTAAGCTACGGGCACTCCATCTTGCCGATGGGCAATCAGGCTACAAAACTGGCCTACTTGATCGGGGGTTAGTGTGAGGTTTGGCTGAAGGTGGATTTGGGTGCGAGTGGCATCTAGCACATGCATTGCCAGAAGCTCTGCATCGAATGGATCGACTCGCTGCTGCGCCCACTCCAAGCATTCGCCTAGATTTCTAATTCAAATCTCCATTGAGCTCCTGCAGGAGGTTTGCTTGGTGTTCTTTGGAAAGTGGTTCGATTACTTGGTCGAGCGCACCTTCCATGATCTCATCCAGCTTATAGAGAGTCAGGTTGACCCGATGGTCCGTAAGCCGCCCTTGTGGAAAGTTGTAGGTGCGGATGCGTTCGGACCGATCTCCCGTTCCCACTTGGATCTTTCTGTCCAAAGTTCTCTCTTGCTCTTGTGCCGCCCGACGCTCACTGAGGATTTTCGACTTTAGCAACGCCATGGCACGTTCTCGGTTCTGGTGTTGTGACCGCTCATCTTGGCACTCAGCCACTGTTCCCGATGGCAGATGGGTGATGCGAACCGCAGAGTCGGTCTTGTTGACATGTTGGCCACCGGCGCCGGAAGCCCTGTAGGTGTCGATTCGCAGATCCGTGTCGTTGATTTCAACATCCGTCACTTCCTCAACCTCGGGCAATATGGCAACCGTGCATGCCGAAGTGTGTATTCGTCCTTGCGACTCGGTTTGCGGAATTCTCTGAACTCGATGAGTGCCAGCTTCAAACTTGAGCTTGGAATAGACATCTCTACCTGATATTTGGAAGACAGCCTCCTTTAGTCCTCCCTGACTCGCAACTCTCTTAGTGATCAACTTCGAGCTCCAACCCTTCAAAGAGGCGTACTTGTCGTACATTTTCGCTAGGTCTCCCACAAAGAGAGCTGCTTCCTCTCCACCTGTGCCAGCACGGATTTCGAGAAAGACGTTGGCTTTGTCGTCGGGGTCCGCTGGTAACAGCAGCAATTCCACGGACTTTGTTGCTTCATTTAACCGTGGTTGAAGCTCATCGATATCTTCCTGGGCAAGCTTACGCAATTCTGCATCGTCGTCGTCTAACAGCTCCTGCGCTTCGTCGAGTTCCGATTGAATGGCCCGGAATTGCTCGTATGCCTTAACAATTGGCTGCAATTCAGAGTATTCCTTGGATATCGCAGAGAACCGTGTTTGATCAGCAAGCACCTCCTGATCACCAAGTAGCGCTTCCAGTTCCGCATAACGGTCCGAGACTTCTTCCAATCGTTTGGTGATTCGAGAGCTTAGGGGCATTACTTGGCTCTAAACAGATTGCGAAGCATTTCGAGCAGCTGCTGATCCTTGGCCTTGCCAGCATCCTTCAAAGCGATTGTGGGCTGATGCGCCAGCTTGTTGGCGAGGTCCCCGCCGAGACGCTCAATCACCTTCTGAGGGTCTTCGCCAGATTGCAGTCGCGAACGAGCTTTGTCGATTTCGCTATCCCGGATTTGAGTTACGCTGTTTCGAAAATCGGAAATTAGATCCGCGACTTGCCGAATTCTGCACTCTTCCTTGTATCGCTCAACGCCTTCGTCGACCAGACAATGGGCTTGCATCGCGGCTTCCTCGCGCGCCTTCAAGTTTTCGTCGATGACCGACGTTAGATCATCAATGGTATACAGATAGACATTATCCAGGTTGCTCACGGTTGGATCAATATCACGAGGGACCGCTAGGTCGACGATAAACATTGGACGAAACCGGCGTAAGTTGCAAGCCTTTGCAACTACTTCCCTGCTAACAATGGTGGTTGGACTGTTAGTTGAACTTATCAATATGTCGTATTCGTGCAGCCTGTTTCCAATCTCAGCAAGCGGCATAGAGTGTGCGCCAATCTGCTTTGCCAGAGCGGCCGCATGTGCTGGCGTTCTGTTGGCAATTCCAATGGACGCGACTTGAGCGGAGCTCATGTGTTTGCTTACCAAGCATATGGTTTCGCCTGCTCCAAGAAGAAGAACCCTTGTTTTGCTCAGATCCGAATATATTTGTCTCGCCATGATTACTGCAGCTTGTGCAACAGATATGGAATTTCTACCTACATTTGTTTCCGTGCGAATGCGCTTGGCAGCACGGATTGCGGTTGTTGCGACATCCATAAGCCTAGACTTGCACGTCTTTGCTACGGCAGCGGCATCAAACGCCGCCTTGAATTGGCCAAGAATTTGAGGTTCTCCAAGAACCTGCGAATCCAGTCCTGCGGCAACGCGAATGATGTGTGAAACCGCTTCGTCGTCCCAGCAAAAGTATGTCGTGGTCTCTAGCTCCGCCAACGTTAGGTCTTGAAGATTCGCCAGCCATCTGAGCAGGTTCGCTTGCGCCGCTTCTCGCGGGACATTTCCTAGAATGGCATGAACTTCCGTGCGATTGCAGGTCGAAAGTATCAGTGCTTCCTGAACGAAGGCCGCTGATTGGACGAGAGAATTGAGGGCCGGTTGTAGTTTGCCCGGTAGTATCGATGCTCGACCCCTCAGATCAATCCCCGCAGTTCGGTGATTGAGGCCGAAGGCTATGATCGGCATGGAATATTGAAGAATTGCCTGTGCGGTTAATTGAAATGATAGCAGAGCCTCGGAGTCTGGGATTGCACAGAAGCCGTAGAGAACGACTCCGATATGTCGTTTTGATCTTCAGTTGCGGAATTGCTGTAATGCTGTTGGCGGGTTGTCAACCGTTCAGCAATGTCAAGCGACCCGTGACAGGTCAGGAGCAAGTCGACGTCATTGAGATCATGGGTCGCATAGCTTTCACAACTCCTTCGCGTTCGGGGTCAGCTCAGTTCAAGTGGAAGTCCGTGAAGTCCGCGTACGAATTGCGGCTGACCGGCAGATTGGGTATCGGACGAATTGTTATTCGTGGAACGAACGAGAGCGCAGACATTGTGACCTCCACGGGAGAGACAATGGAGAACGTCGATTTGCAGGGTTGGCTGATCGACACATTCGAGATCGATTTGCCCATATTGGATTTGCCAGCGTGCATACGCATGAACTGCGACTTTGCCAAGAATGGCAACAGTCGCAAGTACGATAGCGATGGTCGGTTGCAGGAGTTTGAAAATCAGGGTTGGTCCGTCAAGGCAGCCTACGCGGAGAACGAACCCGACGAGCTAGCTGTCAAAGAAATACAGTTGCAAAGAGGTGAAACACGGCTGCGAATACTCTTCGACAGTTGAGCAAACGGCCGCCGAGCGGTTCGATTGGGTTTGACTTCTACAACGCCACGACTAAAATTCCGAGCCTATTTTGGGGTGTGGCCAAGCGGTAAGGCAACGGGCTTTGAACCCGTCATTCGCAGGTTCGAATCCTGCCACCCCAGCCAGTTTTCAATGGGTGATTTCCGTCTCGCCAGAGGGGTTTCTATGGCTGATTTGTTAACGATTGATGTTGTCGAACGCGACGCCGTTGGTTCGGCAAAGGTACGGCGATTGCGTCGTAGCAATGACTTGGTGCCGGGAATTGTCTATGGTGGAGACCAGCCGCCCAAGTACTTCAGCATGGAGTACCGCCGGATCGCCAAAGTCTTGGACGACGAGGCATTCTTTTCTCGAGTTCTCAATTTGAGCTTGGATGGCAAGTCGGAGCAAGTAGTGCTACGGGAACTACAGCGTCACCCGGCGACCGAAAAGGTTATCCACATGGATTTTCTTCGGGTCAGTGAAGACCGAGAGCTGCAGGTCTCAATACCTTTCCATTTCATTAATGAGGAAAACTGCGTCGGTGTCAAGCTCAATGGCGGCATGATATCCGTAAATCTGACCGAGATTGAAGTGAGCTGCCTACCGCGTGACCTGCCTGAGCGCATCGAGATTGATATGGAGTCTCTCGATGTGGGTGATGCTGTCCATCTATCGGATTTGGAACTACCGTCGGGCGTATCGCTGGTTGCACTTTCGCATGGTGACGATCGGGATGACCAAATCGTCAATGTCCACATGCCTCGCGGATTAGCTGTGGAAGAAGAGGAACAGGAAGAAGACCTCGAGGAGCCAACTGAGGAAACACCCGAGGAAGAACAACCAACCGAAGACGAGGACTAGGTCGCTGGTCAGGATAAAGGACCTCGTAGCGAACGCTCAGAACTGGTTTCGAACCGGAACACAGCACAAAACCGCTAACGACGACACTCGTTCTGACGCCTCGACGCTCAAACTCATCGTAGGTCTTGGAAATCCGGGTCCGAATTACGAAAATACCCGCCACAATGTCGGTGAACGCTGGGCAAGAAACCTAGCAGACAGATTCTCAATAGACTTGCGGCACGAGACGCGGTTCCAGGGATTCCTCGGACGCGGGTTCATTGTCGAGCACGACGTCAGGATTCTGATTCCCACAACCTATATGAATCGTTCAGGAAACTCTGTCGGGTCGGTTGTGCGCTACTTCAAGATTCCCACAGAACGAGTCCTAGTCGCGTACGACGAAGTTGCGTTTCCTGTGGGAACCAGCAAGCTCAAGCTAGGAGGCGGCCACAACGGTCACAATGGCATAGCAAGCTTGTTTGAAGGATTCGGTGGAGAGAGGGAATTCGCTAGGCTGCGCATCGGAGTGGGGCACCCAGGAGATGGGGCTGAAATGCACCACTACCTGACGCGAACCAATATGCCCAACGAGGAACGCGAGATGGCGGAAACTAGCAGCGAGTTGAGCGACGAGATACTGCAATGCATGTTGATGGGGAACTGGCAGCGAGCGATGTGGTTGTTGCACACACCTCAATCAAGCTGAATCTCCGCCGCTGTGTAGCGTGAATCTTCGAGCCGAATATCGTTTCGATGTAGGGGTGTAAGTGCATGGGATTCGCATGCGGTATTACTGGATTGCCAAACGTTGGCAAGTCGACGTTGTTCAATGCACTTACTAATGCGCAAGTCGATGCGGAGAACTTTCCTTTTTGCACTGTGGATAGCAACACTGGAACGGTAGCCATCCCAGACAAGCGATTGGATGCAATTGCAGAGATTGTCAAGCCACCCAAAGTAGTTCCTTCGACGATGACGTTCGTCGACATTGCGGGGCTCATTAAGGGAGCATCGAAAGGGGAAGGCTTGGGCAATCAATTCTTGTCCCACATTCGCGAAATGGATGCACTCGCACATGTCGTAAGGTGTTTTGACGACGATAACGTTGTGCACGTGGATGGTTCCGTTTCGCCTGTTAGAGATATTGAGTTGATCAATACAGAGTTGGCTCTTGCTGATCTTGAGGTTGCCGAACGCATGCATGTGAAACTCTCAAAGGCAGCCATGACTGGCGACGGAAAAGCGAGAACTGAGGTCAAATTCTTGAACTCACTGATCGACCACCTCTCCCGTGGATTGCCAATTCGAGGATTCGACGCATCACCCGAGGAGATTGAGTCGTTGCATTCATGGCAGTTCCTGACTGCCAAGCCTGTCCTCTATGTGGCCAATGTCGCGGATGAAGATCCGAAGCCCTCTGAGCACCTGGGCGCTGTAAAACGCATAGCAGTTAGTGAGGGAGCGGAGTGTGTAGAGTTTTTCGGTGAGCTTGAAGCGGAGCTTGTAGATCTTGGCGAGGAGGACCGCCGCGAGTTTCTTTGTGAGCTTGGTATCGACGAATCGGGCTTGGAGCGACTCATTGCGGCAGGTTACAAACTCCTGGGATTGCACGACTTCTTCACGATGAACGAAAACGAGCTGAGGTCATGGGCCATTCCGAAAGGCACCCTGGCACCACAAGCTGCTGGGAGAATTCACTCCGATATGGAGCGTGGCTTTATCCGCGCAGAAGTCATTGCCTTTGAGGACTTCATAGAGCAGGGCGGCGAGCAGGGCGCGAAGTCAGCTGGCAAGTGGCGCGTGGAGGGACGTGACTACGTAGTCCAGAGCGGCGACGTCATATATTTCCGATTCAACGTCTGAATCAGGGAGTCGCTAGTGTTTAGCCGGGCTGTAGTCGATGGGTTCGCCTTTAGCTGGTGACCTCGTAGTTGTCCTTCATGTAATCAACCGAGCGGGCAATGATTTCACGGAGCACTTTGGGGTCGACATCCGAGAGCTTGTTGATATATAAGCAAGACTTGGCGGTCTTGTGCTTGCCTAGCTTCTCCAATAGGTCTTCCATCTGACCAAAGCCAGGCATGATGTACACCGTGATATTACGTTTGCGGGGCGACACGCCCACAACCGACCATTCCCCTGAATGCCCACTCCGATACTTGTATGAATATGAGCCAAATCCAATGATGCTTGAACCCCACATTTTTGCAGGGTACCCCGTGACGTCGTGCATCATGTCAACAATCGATTGAGTATCCAAGCGCTTTTGGTCGATGTCGACTGACGCGAGAAATTTAGAAACGCTCGCGTCTGTGGGCTTAGTCTTGTTCTCTGGCATGCGGACCTCTCAAACTATGTTTCGCCAACGGGCAATCCAGTAGTCCACGCTGACGTATCGCCCACCCCCGGTAAAAAGCAATGCCAAGAGCATGACGAAGTAGGTAATCGCGAACTCGATGCCGTTGTTTAGGATTGTAATGGCTCCAGAACTCGTCAAATATCGGTAGTTTCCGTGTTCTCGCACGATGTCTTTAATGATTTCCTTCTTTTCCGCTGCTTCCATGACACGATCGTTGGCAAAGATGCTACTCGCATCCGAAATTGCCAACCAGCCGTTTTCCCAATGGACCAAAAAGGCAGCGACAAGCATTGTGACCATTAGAGGAATTGCTGCGAGTCGGGTGCAGAATCCAAAGATGAGACATATACCACCTCCAAACTCGGCCGCAGCAGCAAGAAAGCCCATTATTTCCGGCAGCGGCACATCCATTCGTGCGAGCCAGGTGACCGTGCCCTCAAATCCGGCGATTTTTCTCCAACCTGCCTCAATCATAATAGGCGCCAGAAATATCCGAAGCGCTAGAGGCCCAAGTCCGTCAAGCGGGCGCAATACATCCAAAAATCTCCGATATATCCTTGTGATCGCCTCGAGTAGCATCGCCGTTCTGCCCCACCTATTCTGTAGGTCAAATTTTAGCCTTCGGCTTGGAAGCCGCTAGTCAGCTTTATCTTCTAGTGCGAATCAAGGAGATTGCTCGACACCTAGACCTATTTGATTTGTTGCCGTTGAGAGGATTCATATAGACTGGTATAGAGTCGATCGAACAGGTATACGCCTAGCCGGAGACCTTGATCTACCCACATCCGACGGTTGCTATCGAGCCAGGATTCCTCAATAAGCTCAAAAAAGTCCTGTGCATGGCGAATGTCGATGCTGGCGTGAATTCGATAGTGCCTCAATTCCTTCAGTTCAATCCAGTTTCTATCGACCACTCCCTGGGCGATCGTATCTGAAATCGTCGCGAAGCAGTACTCGATCACTCCCATGCAACCAATGCCAACTTCCAATTCATCCAAGAGGCAAGCCCCGATTAGGGAACTGTTGAACGCCCGGGTTTCTGGCCACTGCTTGTCTTGATCGCCAAGATTTCGGATGTCGCTGCCGATTGACTGCAAGAAGGATTTAAAAGTATGTTGGTGAAACGCAGCCTCTTCAAACTCTCCATGTTCCTCGACCACATTGCGTAGTATTTCGAGTCTACGGCTTGCGTTGGATATTCTCCCGACCAATGCCATCATGGGTCGCGAAAAGAAAGCGACACAGAAATAAAACTGCTCTTGTGACCGTCGGAACGCCTCAAGAGACATCGATCCGTCCTTCAAAGACGTAAAGTATGGGTTCGTATCAATGCCAATCTCTTGCTTGATTGAGTCAGCGTGCGCCGTAACTTGGAGCTCTGAAGACATTCTGATACCTCTAGGTTTAGTTGCGTGATTTTAGATCTCGGACGACCAGATGGGCAATGTAGCTGATACCTCGGTTTCCGTTGCAAAAACGGTTGCCTCGAGTACTCGCGGAGTATCCATCTCCGGCAGGCGCTTCAGCATTTCGTCTTGCATGCTTTGGGGGATGCAAACCAGCAACTCGGCATTGCCCGCCAAGCGCGACATAGCGCATGCGAGTTCAATGATCGGCTGTATGTGGTCGATGTCTTCGTACCAAAGATTCGTCAGATGTGCAAACCTTATTTCGTCCCCTACATTGTCGTAGAGTCGTTTGGCTCGCCTTGTATCCTCGAGAAGAGCAAAACAACCTGTTTCCTGATGAAATAGCCAATAGGGTTCCATATCGGACCTGAGTCTGGGATCTGTTTGGACCCAACGGGGCCATTTCAGTCGTCGTGTTTGCAATCCTCTATCGACAGGGTCAAATTTGGATTGTGGAATGGTCTCGACATCGACAGTTTGTTTAGAAGAGGTGGTAGTGCCGTCAGTTGAATAGGCTAGAAGACTTACACTCGCGACGGGCTGGAATGCAGGAATTCCCACGCGACCTGTGTACATTGAGGGAGTCACATTCGTTCCGCCCATGACGACCGAATAGCCCTTGCTGCACCTTCCTCCAACCCAGGTTCGAGTTGCAGCAAACAAGAGGTGCAGCACGCGTTTTCCGCGGTGCTTTGGACTGATCTTGACATCCCCAATGTAGAGCCAGCTCTCAGAGTTGCCCCGTTCAAGCTCCAGAGTGCGAATCGTCGCGCTTAGGACGCCTAGTATGGTGCCCTCTCGTTCCACCACAATCGTCGCTGCTTCGCCCATTGCGGCAAAAAACTTCGTATAGTCCACCGAATGCTCGATTCGGAAGCGATGCTGCGCATTCAATGGGTAGTCAAACTGTCTCTCAAACTCGTGCAGCTTGTCGCAAAAGTCCCGTGGCACTTGGGACCAAACGTGTGTTGACACTTTCACTTTCGCGCGAGGTGCACCTTGCGGTAGAAAAAACTGCGGTCAATTCGGTGTAGCGCTTCTGCGTCTTCAGTTAGCCACGTGAAGGAGTCAGCCAGGCTTGGAATGTCCAAATTGGAATTCAGCTGTCTGATCAATGTGTACCCACCATGAACGAGACGCTCCCACGTTAGTTGAAGCAGGTTGCCCGCATCTTCAGTCGAAAGCCAATCCAGAACATTGGAGAGATGAATGTAATCGAAATAACCGTCGCTGTTCTGCAAGAAGTCTTCAATTGAACAGACATGCGACTGAATGCTAGGGAAGGTCTCTGGTGGACCCATGCTAATCCAAGGCACTGAATGTTGTGGGGGGCACAAGCTTTTGAGGAACTGCCACAGGAAGGTGTTGGATCTTGCAGGAAGATTCTCAATTGCCCAGATAGTTCTCTCGCAAAAGTGCATTGCAAAAGTCTGAACTTCGTTGCGTGTGGCTTCTTTGCCGAACAAAGTTACTAAATTCGCTAAATCCATCGCATCATGAATGGCCTCAAACAGTGTTTCGCGCACCCTGGGCATTTCACGGAGCGTCTTTTTCTGCTGCTCCACGCTTGAGAGCTCAAGGAGTGCCGATAGGTCGTCGCCAACAACCTCCATGTGGTCGGAAATTGCACGAAATACGGCTTCGTATCGTCCTGCGAAGTCCAATCCCCGCTGTGCAACAGTCTCTGGCGGACCAAGCGCGCTTACATCTCCCGACTCGATTAGCTGCTCGCATAGTCGCAGTCGCTCAGCGACATCCATTTGTGCGTGACCCAATATTTGCATGCGTTCAACCATGTCGCAGCGTCTCAGCAATTGCAGCTTGACCTTAGCCAGATTAATCTGTGCTTGGTTTGGATCGACAAGGACTAATTCGCCTACTTCTGGCATAGTGGCCAATGCGCATGCAGTGCAGCCACCCGACGCGACAAGCAAAACCCTGCCGGTCGCCGCTGCTCTCCGCGTCACGTTCATATCCAGTGTGGGATCTTCGCGAACTTGAGCGAATCGGATGGGCAATTCCAAAGCTTGGTCGATCCAATCGAAGTTGCCTGTGCTAACCATGTTCGTGGCGGCGTTTCAATCCAATTCGTGCGACCAGCCCGATCAAACTCGTGGCGAACTAGCTCTCCGTTGTGATGGGATCGCGAGACTCGCGAATGCGGAGAAGCCTGAGGATGTCGCTTCTTATGACGACTAGTGCGGGGACAAGAAACACAATCACGACGCTGGCGAACACGATGCCGGTGGCAAGCGAAACCGCCATGGGAATAAGGAATTGTGCCTGTAGGCTTGTCTCGAAGAGCATCGGTGTAAGACCAAGTGCTGTGGTTGCTGTCGTAAGGAATATTGCGCGAAAGCGTAGTCGCGCTGCTTCGACGATGGCTTCTTGAACGGAAAGCTCCGGTCTCTCATTCTTCAGTCGTCGGTAGCGATCCACAAGCACGAGACTGTCGTTAACAACAACGCCGCTTAGCGCCACCATGCCAAACATCGAGATCATTGACAAGTCGTAGCCAAGTACAAAATGACCAATTACAGCGCCTGCCGCACCGAATGGAATGCCGGCCAAAATGACGAACGGCATGGAATAGCTGCGCATCTGAGCGGCAAGAAGAGCGAAAATTACTACGATGGCGATAGTGGCAAGATATTGAAGCGATGCGAGGTCGCGCGCTTGTTCACGACCGAAGCCTGCTTGACTGATTCTTAGCTCCGGAAACCGCGAATGCGCTTCTGGAATGATTTCACGCTGAATGAGCTGCGCCGCTGCGCCGGTTGACATGAATTCCTTGTCGACTTCGGCCGAAATGGTGATGACTCGATAGCCATCGACGCGGTCGATCGCCGAAAAGCTACGTGTTTCGCTTACATTGGCTACCGTGGTTAGTGGCAGTTCTATACCGTCGTTGGTTCGAATTCTGGTATTGAACAAATCACTTGTGCTGCGCCTCTGGTCGGATGGATAGCGCACCATCACTTTAATCTCGTCGCGACCTCTCTGAATTCTCTGGACTTCCTCGCCAAAAAAGTTCTGTCTTAGCTGTCGCGCGACCATGGCTTGGGAGAGCCCTGCCGCTTCTCCTTCGGGTGTTAGTTCAATATCGAACTGCCGTTTGCCATCGCTCAAGGTGTCCCTCAGCTCCGTCAGCATTGGCTGTTCTTTGAATCGCTCTCGCATCCATTCAACGGCTTGCTTTAGACGCGCGTCATCGTCATGCACCAGTTCATATTCAAGCACCGACGACTCAGAGATCAGATTGGACGAATAGTTGACGGACTCGGCATTTGGAATGTCCCCGACCCGCACTCGAATGGTTCTCTCCAACTCATTCGCTGACACCGTTCGCAAAGGCTCTTCGTGGAGCTGAATTTCAATGGTTGCCAAGTTTCGAGCAATCCGCATTGACTGAGGCTCCCCGTCTCCAGGACCTTGTCTGTCAGCACTACGTCCGCCAACTGTAACGCCATAGGAAGCAATCGCAGTCCCATTGAACTCTTGGTTCACAGCAATGACTACATCCTGAATGCCTAGTGCGGCTTGTCGAGTGATTTCAAATGGAGTCCCTACTGGGAAATTCACCTCGATAGTGATGCTGTCGGATTCAACTTGGGGAAAGAACTCGACGCGGACCGCCCCATTAAACACCAACATCAGAGCGAGCAAGAGCATTCCGAGACCGTAAATCACCGTCAAGTAGCGAAAGCGAACGGCATACTTGACCGCTTCTTTAACTATCTCGTCTCTAAACCACTGCACTTTGATCGCCACGAACGACTGAAGCTGGTCCAGAGGCCAACGGCTCCAACGTCCTTCGTGCGATAAATGAGCCGGCAGAATGAAGAAAACTTCGACGAGGGACATCGCAAGTACCGCAATTACAACAATTGGTACAACCCCCAAAATTTGTCCCATGGTGCCGGTAACAAAGAGAAGAGGAGCAAACGCGACCATGGTTGTCACCACACCTACGAATACTGGAGAGAACACTCCTCTAACCCCTGCCACGGCTGCAGCGCTTCCTACCAGTCCCCTTTGCTGTTCGCTGCCGATGTTCTCGCCAATCACTATGGCGTCGTCTACGACGATGCCCAGCACAACGATTAGCGCGAAGAGAGACACCATATTGATGTTGACGCCGAAGAAGTCGAAAAACAGGAAACCTCCCAGAAAGGAAATTGGCACTCCCATAGCGACCCAAAATGCAAGCCTCAGGTCCAGCATGAGAACTAGAAAGAGAAATACAAGAGCGAAACCTAGCGTTCCATTACGTAGTAGCAGACTTAGTCGACTGGATAAGATGGAGCTTGCATCCTCCCATACCGACACTGTTACTCCTGGGGCTGGTTCGTAGGTCTCAAAGAACTCGTACAAGTCCTTCGAAACATCAAGCACGTTTTGATCTTTGGAAGCTTGGATTCGGACGAAAACCGCACGCTCGCCATTGATTTCGTTTGTCAGTTCGTCGTCTACGAATCCATCGTTGATTGTGGCGATGTCGCCCAAGCGTAGTACTGTGCCGCTTGGGAGGCTTCGAAGTACGACGTTCTCAAACTCTGCTCCCGTTTCACGTTTTTGGTCCGTGCGCAGCAGCAAATCACCGCCCTCGGTGCGGATTTCTCCTGAGGAGAGATTTAGCGATGATCTAGCAATGGCAATTGCAATTTCCTCGATGGAGGTCTGATATTGCCTCAGTTTTTCTTCGCTTACCTCGACGGTTATCTCATACCCCCGTTGGCCTTCGATGGAGACCAATGAAACTTGAGGTAGCTTTAACAATTCCTGCTCAAGGTCACCCGCGGCTTTGTCAAGGTGAAATTCGTCGCCGCGTGATCTCACCGCGAGCGTCATCACGTCTTGTAATGTCTCGGCAACCACGATCTCGGGTTCTTCGGCATCTAGTGGAGGAAAGTCTGCAAGGGAATCCACTGCGGATTGGATGTCGTCCTTGATTTTGCTAGAGTCAACGAAATCCTTTAGCTCCACGGTAATGCGTCCATAGCCTTCAGATGCTTTGGAAACGACACGATCAATTCCATCAATTCCACGAACGGCTTCATCGACGCGACGCGTGATGCTCTCTTCAACTTCTGAGGGTGTGGCCCCGGGGTATGGGACGGCGACTGTAATGATTCCAGGATCAATGTCTGGAAAGACCTGCGATGTTAATCCGCGTGCAGCCAAGAATCCGCCTAGCAGCATCACAACCATTAACAGGTTTGCAGCCACAGGATTGTTGGCAAAGAAGGTTATCAGCGTCCCTCGTACGCCGAAACGAGGTTGTGGGGACAAACTAGACGTGGGGGACTCGGTCATGAACGATTCGCTGAGACAGTTACCGGCATTCCTGAATATGCGTTGCGTGGCGACCCGACCACAATGCCCTCGCCATAGTCAAACGCCGGGACTACCAGTTCGTTGCCCTCTCTGGCTATGATTCGCACCTCGACACTCTCGAGCTTTCCTTCCTTCACGATCCAAAACGTCGAACGAGACTGCTCCACAGATTCCGGCAGACGAAAGGTGTCATCGTCGAGACGTCCGAATATGCGAACGTCCACGAAATGTCCAGGTAGGAGTGGTGAGTTCGAGTCAACAGAAATGTAGAGCGTAGTTGTTCGAGTGCGAATGTCGATAGACGCCGAAATACGGTCCACCACTGCATCGAATGAGTCGCGACTTCTACTTATGCGAGCAGCCCTTCCGACAACGGGTTCAAGCAGACGCATTTCACTCTCAGCCACGTTAACCTCCACTTCCAGTGAAGCCGTGTCGTATGCCGATCCGAACGGTTGACCTTGCGTTAGCAATTGACCCACTCCCACATCGGTGGCAAGTACTTTGCCGTCGAACGGTAGCGAGTACGATGTTCTCGACAGTCGCAGCTTTGCGATTGCCAAGCTCGCGTCCGCTGCTGCAATACTTGCTCGCGATTGGTTTATTTGCGGCACTCTTGCGACCAAGGTTGGAACTTCCTTGCCGGGGTTCATGATCTGCCAGTTTTCCTCGCCAGCGAGACGCTCCGCTTCGCGCAATTCCAAGTTTGCCTTTGCAGTCTGCAGGTTGGCTTCAGCTTGGTCTAACGCCAATTCGAAATCCGTAGCGTCAATCCTCAATAGCTCTTCGTCCTTGGCGACTGAGCCTCCTGTTCGCAACGAGTCAGAGATCCATACCACTTGGCCTGAGACCTGAGTTGCCATGGGAACGATGCTGGACGTTTTTGCAGTGCCAGTGGAGTCAACAAATAGCTGGCTTGTTATGGCTTGCGGCTTGACTACGGCAACGCTGAGAACGCTCTCAGTATTCGATGCTACAACGGCCGAGTCGGATTGAATTTCCTGAAGATTTGGTGCACGAGAGAATAGGAACGCCAGTACAAGCAACAAGAAAATTACCAGCACTTGCACCAGACCGACAAGGATTTTTTTCATCTGTTTAAATTCCTTGGTATCTGTAGTTCCAAGTGATGCTTGAGCGTTCTTCCTTTATACCTGTACGCCAGTTCACTTATGCGTCGCAAGCCATCGACAGGGAAGATTGGTAGCTACGGTTGGACTCGAACCAACGACCCCAGCATTATGAGTGCTGTGCTCTTACCAGCTGAGCTACGTAGCCTTTGTGATTGAGAGCTCCCGTTTGGTTGCTCTTCGATATTGTACCGAGCGTTAGTCTTCTAGGCAGCGAGGAGAAGACTTCCACTCAATAGCGTTCCTCTTCGTGAAATCCTAGGTCATTGTTTTCCTGCACGCGTTGACGATAGGCCACTATTGCTTCTACTTTTTGTTCGTACAAGCCTTGTATTTCCACCTGATGGCGGCCGATTTCAGTCTGACGTCGCTTGATCTGACGAAGCCTTGTCGCCCGCGTCTCGTCGTCTGTATCCTCGTCCAGCAATTCCGTCTCAAACTTGTCTATTTCGGCATTCAATCTCTCTATCCTTCGATTTTTTGACGCAATGCTGCTGTTGATTGATTCGATACGTGACTCAGCCTCATCGAGCCTACTCCCCGGTCTGTAGCCCGATAGAAAGTCGGCCTCAAGGGTGCCCGGACAGACATGCTTGTACTCTCTGCCATAGCGACCACTGTAGTATCCGTTTTCCCTAGTGCAATAGGATTCCAATCCTTTTAGCCTGCCGTCGGTATAGTCTTGTCGGTCGGGCGTGATGGCGTACTTAGAACAGTCCGAAACGTACCGCGTAAAACGGGACATAGCTTCGCCGTTTGTGCCGTCAATTACTCCCTTTGCATACCAGTCCGTGTAATAGCAATCGGTATGGCTCATGGATGCACATCCATAGACGAACATCAGACAGGAGACAATAACAAGACCCGCCGCTGCGCCAACAACAATTGTTGATGGGGTAGACTCGAACAATCGTTTTTGATGAAAGTCCCGTAGAGTTGGAATGAGTTTATTGCAGCAGTTCGACATAGAGCTTTTCCGATCTGGGTTGTGAAATACGGACATTGCTTAATCGCAGCCTGTTTAGAGTAGACCAGGATCAAGTCACTCTCACTCGTTAGATTGTGTCGCTAGTTCTTGGTTCAGTGGCAAATTTGCATCAAATCAAGTTGGCCTAGGTAAAGTTGGGCTCCTTGTTGCTCAAACCGATTTGTGTTCAATGGCACGCCGAATTGAAGCAATCGTCATGTCAAGCTATGAGGAATTGGCTGTGCTAGATGCGGCTATAGTCACTATGAGGTGGGGTCTACCACATAATTAGCCGCAAATGCTACATCGGCGTGGGGATCCAAACTGTTATCGTTTCGAAAAGTCTAAGTTGATACTTAACAGATACTCAGCGCTTCAGTACTTTTCCTCCTCAGGGAATCCTAAGACTCTGTTAGCTTGTATAACCAGCTTATATTCAACAATTGCCTGATCCTTTTTGCCAATGAAATCGTCGATGCTCGCTTGATTTCGTGCCATCTCAGATTTTCGCATTCCGATTTGTTCGAGCTTTTCTCTTTGGCCTCCAACATTATCAGATCCTTCTTGCATCTGGAACTCCAAATTGTCGATATCGACCTGCAGCTCCCGGTTGCTTCGCGTCAACTTGGCAATCGCGTCATCAATCCGTTTAATCAGAAGTTCACTGGTGTAAAGTCGATTTCCCGGGCGATAGCCTTCAAGAAATGCCTTTTCCAGTGCACGAGGGCAAACGTACTCGTACTCACCTCCTTCACGACCAAATTCGTAACCCTGCGGTTTGGTGCAGAGCACTGCTAGTCCTTCAGACCTACCTTCCAAATAGAGTCGCCGATCTGGAGTTACGTGGACTTTAGAACAGTCACGGTCGTAATTTTCATAGACATTTAGTGTTTTCCCGTGTGTACCATCCATCAATCCCACGGCATGCCAATCGGCGTTATGGCAATCAAGTTGGTTCATTGAGGCACATGCGGAAAGAAAGGCAATGCCAATGGCTATTGTGCACGCACGTATCGTATACATCCCTTTTGTGATCATGCTTTCAATCGCACTTTTTTCAGCCGTGTTGTATGATTCTCGATTCTCACGCTCTGACCCTTAAAAGTACCACAGATCGACCTCCTTTACGCTTGTTCCAGCACTATTCATTGCCATATCACTTTGCCTACCGCACTGCCCAACAAGTATCAGCTCAAAGAAGAATCTGACGGGTTTGGGTTCAATCGCTTGAGCCGACAATACCTCTGGAACGCGAAACGAGCTTTTCACTGACGAAATGAGACGCATTGTTGTCGTTGGCGGAGGAAATGCCGCGCTGTGCGCTGCAATAGCGGCATGCGAACAAGGATCCGAGGTAGTACTCCTGGAGAGTGCACCATTTGAAGCACGAGGTGGAAACTCGCGCTTCGCAGGCGGCGGATTCCGAACACGCTATGGTGGGCCGGAAGATCTGCTCTCGCTTATGCCCGACTTGTCTGAGAGCGAGATCGAACGATCGGAATTCGGCACCTATGATCGCGAGCAGTACTACGAGGATCTCTGCCGACTCTCGCAATACCGAACTGACCCTGCTCTCGCCCATATGGTGGCAGAGCAGAGTTTGCCAACGCTACAGTGGATGCGTGGCAAGGGAGTCAGATTTCTCCCGCTCTACCGACGTCAATCGCATGAAATCGATGGCAAACAGCGGTTTTGGGGAGGACTCACCGTAGAGGCAGTGGGCGGAGGCGCTGGTCTAGTTGATGCCCTCAACCAAATTGCGAAGAGGTTGAAGGTAGCTGTCAGCTACAGCTGCCGCGCAACGAATCTCAAAATGCATAGGAGCGAGAGAACTGTTGTTGGAGTAGTTGCTGCAGGAGAGTCTATTGACGCTGACGCGGTTGTTCTAGCTTGCGGAGGGTTCGAATCCAACTCGGCATGGCGAGCCCGATATCTTGGCTCGAATTGGGATCTTGCTCGAGTCAGGGGAACTCGCTACAACATTGGCGACGGCATACGCATGGCTCTCGATGTCGGCGCCATGCCCCATGGACACTGGTCGGGCTGCCATGCAGTTGCTTGGGACTTGAACGCACCGGACTACGGGGACCTGAGCGTCGGCGACTCCTTTCAAAAGCACTCCTACCCTCTCGGAATTATGGTAAACGCCGATGGTAGAAGATTTGTGGACGAGGGAAAGGACTTTCGCAATTACACGTATGCAAGCTACGGCGCTGCCATATTGGGGCAGAAGGGGCATTTTGCGTGGCAAGTGTTTGATGCTAAGACCACTCCCTTGCTGAGGGACGAATATCGTGTGCCGCAAGTGACTAAAGTTAGTTCCAGCAGCCTGGAAGGCTTGGCTCGGCAAATGTCCGATGTGGACGCCAACGGCTTTCTCGACACTGTGCGGCGGTTCAACGAGTCGGTACGCACTGACGCTGATTTCAATCCATCAATCAAGGATGGTCGATGCGCAAATGACGGAATTGTGGCAAAGTCAAACTGGGCCAATCCAATATCAACTCCTCCCTTTGAAGCCTACGGCGTCACGTGCGGCATCACGTTTACTTTTGGCGGATTGCACATAGACGAAAATGCGCGCGTGCTGAACGTTTCAGAATCTCCTGTTGGCAATCTATACGCAGCGGGAGAAATTGTGGGCGGACTCTACTACCACAATTACCCAGGCGGAAGTGGACTAACGTCGGGCGCAGTCCTTGGACGAATTGCTGGAACGAGCGCGGCTCTCGGACTATGAATCGCCTCTTACAATCGAGTAGTTACCCAGAACGTTTGCTACAGGAAATGCCGTGAAATTTGGAATCTTCTACGAACATCAGCTGCCGAGGGATTGGGAAGAAAGCAGCGAACACCGGTTGCTCAAAGAATCTCTGGCACAGATTGAATTGGCCGATCGGCTGGGTTTCGACTACGCCTGGGAAGTGGAGCACCATTTTCTGGAGGAGTATTCGCATTCGTCGGCGCCAGAAGTTTTTCTCGGAGCCGCCAGCCAGAGAACTAGAAATATTCGATTGGGCCACGGCATTGTTCAGCTAACAACCAATCACCCTGCGAGAGTTGCAGAGAGAATCGCAACATTAGATTTGGTATCTGACGGTCGGGTGGAACTTGGATTGGGAGAGGGTGCTTCCGTTACAGAATTGCATCCGTTCAACCTTAGGTTTCGCGACAAGCGAGAAGTTTGGGAGGATGCGGTTCGTTGTACCTTACCAATGTTTTGGAATCATGGATGGGAGTACGAAGGCGAGTTCTTCAAGTTTCCATTGCGTTGCGTGGTGCCGAAACCGCTGCAAAAGCCACATCCGCCACTGTGGATCGCGTGTTCGCAACTAGACACAATTCGCTATGCAGCTCGTCGTGGAATGGGTGCTTTGTGCTTTAAGTTCGTAAGTCTCGAGGCTGCCAAGGCTTGGGTTAACGCTTACTACAATACGTTCGTGCATGGACTAGAGAAGCTAGAGAACTACGCAACGAATCCGAACATTGCCGTCGTGTCTGGATTCATGTGCGCCTCCACTGACGAAGAAGCGTGGCAAAAGGCTGACGGTTGGACGTTTTTTCAATTCGCGTTGCAGCTCTACAACAAAGAAGGACCGTTTGCACCTGGCAGCATGAATTTTTGGAAACGCTACCAGGAATGGAAACGCACACCAGAAGGACAAAAACGGTCAGGAAGCGAGCTCATTGGCTCCCCGGAAACTATTCGGTCGCGGCTTCGGGAGTTGGAACAGGCTCACGTGGATCAAGTCATTCTCTTGAATCAGGCTGGCAAGAACACTCATGAAGACATTTGTGCCAGCCTTGCATTGTTTGCAAAGGAAGTAATGCCGGAATTTCAAGAGCGCCAGGATCACCAGGATCAATGGAAGAGCGAGGTACTTGCAGGACAAAGACAGCTTGAATCCATCGATACGGAACCCTATAACTTCGCTGCGAGAGGCAAACCTACGCTAAAGTCGACAAAGGAGGCCCGGAACATGGTTTCGGGAGTGTCAGGCCGACCGAATGCCGAAACCATTCGATAGATTGAGTCGTTGTTCTCCTAGCAATTCCCAATTCATTGGCGCATAGCGGGTGATCGCACGGGCCACTTAGAAGCTATACAAGGTAAAAGAAATGTCATTAGAGGAGTGTTGGTCGCAGCTTGGTAAAAGGCTTCTACTCTCCGAGGACGAAGCCGTTAAGCAACTTCTGGAGAGCCAGGAGTTTACAAGCAGCCAGAGGCTGCAAATTCAGTCCAATGCTAAGAGCCTCGTTACCGAATGTCGCGAGCGTAAGCAGGAGAGTCCAATTGTGGAGAGATTTCTGCATGAGTATGGACTTACGAGCGAAGAAGGTGTGGTATTGCTTTGTCTCGTTGAGGCTCTACTACGGATTCCCGACGAGCGTACAGCGGAAGAGCTGATTGCTGAGAAGCTTCGTCAGGGCGATTGGGCGTCACATGTCGGAAGTTCAGACTCGCTATTTGTGAATGCAGGGACTTGGGCGCTCATATTGACAGGCGATTGGCTGGACCTGGGCGCCGACATTCGCGATGACGCAGGAGGTTGGCTAACTAGGTTTGCGGCACGCACCGGTGAGACGGTAACGCGCAGGGCATTACTTACAGCAATGAACATACTCAGCGGCTCTTTTGTCGCCGGCCAAACTATTGAAGAGGCTGTAGCCAAGACGAAATGGACGGCCTCGTTCGACATGTTGGGCGAAGGTGCGCGTTCCTTCAAAGTTGCCGACGACTACTTCGATTCATACATGGGTGCGCTTCGACATGTAGCCGATCATCGATCGACAGTGCAACTTGGCCATGGCATGTCAGTCAAGTTAACAGCGCTGCATCCGAGGATCGAGCCACTCAATGAGCAGAGCTCGGTGTCGTCGCTTGTGGAGAAGATGGAAGAACTCTGTCTCTTGGCTGCGGGTCGCAACATCCCAATCACGATCGATGGTGAGGAGTCCGAGCGATGCGAGGTGGGCCTCAAAGTGGTCGAGACTCTTCTCAAGAATCCCGCTCTACGAGATTGGGAGGGTCTTGGAGTGGTAACGCAGGCGTATGCGAAACGAGCACCTGCGCTGATCGATTGGTTGGCAGAGCTAGCCCGTACTCATCGAACTCGTCTCAACGTTCGGTTGGTGAAGGGAGCTTATTGGGACTATGAAATAAAGCACGCCCAGGAAAACGGCCTGTCGCAGTTTCCTGTGTATACACGCAAGGAGAATACAGACCTTTCCTACCTAACTTGCGTAGGTAGGATGTTCAGCCACCACGAACACATCTTCCCTCAATTTGCCTCCCACAATGCTCACACAATAGCTTCCGTGCAGTGCATGGGTCAAGGCAAACGTTACGAGTTTCAACGAATTTTTGGCATGGGCGAGTTGCTCCATGACGTGGCTCGCAGACAATTCAATGACTACCCCGGCTGCAGAGTCTATGTCCCTGTTGGCAACAACAAGGACCTCATGCCGTACTTGATGCGTCGCCTGCTCGAAAACGGAGCCAATACCAGCTTCGTGAACCGCATCTTCGACTCTGATCTGTCTGTCGAGCAGGTGGCGAGCGACCCCATTTCAGCAGTGGAATCCGCGAATAATCACAGCCATGAACGAATTGAATTGCCAAAGGATATATATCGGGGCGAACGTGAGAACTCGTATGGCATTGACTTTGGAAACACCAAGCTGAGAGAGCCATTTAGAAAGGAAGTTTCGAAGTGGCAACGTGTGCAGTGGAACTTCGCGACCGACGGAGAGCAGGTGAGGAATCCAAGTGATCCTTCTGACGTAGTTGGAACGCATCCGCGCATTGACACGAATCAGGTAGATGCCAGTATCGAAGATGCGTATGAACAGCAGCAGAATTGGTTTTGCGAAGGTGCTGAGGTTCGCGCTCAAAGGATTGAGCGGTGGGCAGACGAACTCAAGAAGAATAGGACTGAATTGATCGGACTTCTGCAGCGAGAAGCTGGTAAGACCGTGGAAGACGCAATCAATGAATTGCGAGAGGCGGAGGACTTTTGCCGCTACTACGCGGCTCAAGGCAGGGAGTTGTTTCGCACACAAGAGCTTCCTTCCCCCACAGGAGAGACGAACCGGCTTTGCATATATCCACGGGGAACATTCGCAACTATAAGCCCGTGGAACTTTCCAGCTTCGATCTTTGTGGGACCTGCGGCGGCCGCGCTTGTAACTGGCAACACGGTTGTAGCTAAACCCGCGCCGCAAACCTCCTTGGTTGCATTGCGCATCGCGAGTCTGGCGCAAGAAGCAGGGATCGGCCAAGACGTCTTCCACGTTCTTCCGGGTGGAGATGAGGTCGGAAAGCAGATTGTGGCCAATCCGCTGATTGGAGGAGTTGCCTTCACAGGGTCTGTTGCAGCGGCCAAAGCAATTGCTCGCTCGTTGTCAAGCAGGGACGGTCCCATTGTTCCCTTGATTGCTGAGACGGGCGGTGTGAACGTGATGGTCGTAGACTCGTCAGCGCAAATCGAACATGTCGTGGACGACATCGTTTTGTCGGCATTCAAGAGCGCAGGCCAGCGTTGCTCCGCATTGCGGCTGCTTTGCGTCCAAGACGAGATAGCCGATGAATTGCTCGAACTCGTGTGTGGTGCTGTCGATGCTCTAACAGTTGGCAATCCAATTGATTGGAGCGTGAACGTCGGGCCCGTAATTGATAGCGAAGCAAAGGAGTGGCTCGAATCTGGGATTAGTCAGAACAAGTTGATCTACCGGATGAAGGTAGCTGACCCGCCATCCGGCAACTACGTACTTCCCACTATAGTGGATGCATCGGAAATTGGTTCCTTCAACACAGAGTACTTTGGTCCTATTTTGGGAGTGCACCGATTCAAGAAAACTGAAATTGATGAGCTTGTTAGCTCAGTGAATTCACTTGGTTACGGACTCACCTTTGGAATTCACAGCCGGATAGAGTCGACTATCGCCCAATTCACTCAAGGCGTCAAGACCGGAAACCTGTACGTGAATCGCTCAATGATTGGCGCCGTCGTTGGAACGCAACCGTTTGGCGGCGAAGGTCTCTCCGGTACTGGACCAAAAGCTGGTGGTCCTTTCTACTTGCAACGATTCGTTGTCGAGCGGGTGGTCAGTCGTAACGAGACTGCCACTGGAGGCAATGTTGCTCTTATGCGCCTTTAGGCATCTTCGAAAAGGGGGCGCCAAGGCGAACGCAAATGTATTTTTTGGCCAGCCTCGCCAAAGGGAAACCCGCGACCATCTTGAAATCACTCTTGGCAACCTTAATATAACAATTGAGTTTTTGGAACGGTAACCAACTACAACAAATGCAAAGTGCGAGGTTGGCTGTCGCGTCGGGTGCGCAGGCTATTGAAATCAATAGTGTTCTGCGGAACACGTATCTGCTTTTGTCAGGGCTGATTGGGTTTTGTGCGGTTTGTACTGCTATCGCTATCGCTGCAAGAGTTCCCTACATAGGTTTCTTTCCCTACCTAATTGGTGTCTTTGGGCTCTTTTGGATAATTAATCGCACGGCACACAGCACGTGGGGACTATTCTGGTCCTTTGTGTTCGTCGCGTTCATTGGAGTGGCGATCGCGCCCTTTGTTGCAATTTATTTGCACCAAAATCCGATGATTGTTGTCCAAGCATTGGCACTCACCGCCTCAACCTTTGTAGGTTTGTCGATGTATACGATTGTGCGGCGTACCGACTTTAGTTGGCTAGGCCAGTTCATCACGGTGGCGTTAGTCGTGACCCTCGGGCTCGTCGGTTTGTCGTTTTTCGTGGATTTGTCACCGTGGTCGTTGCTTATCGCCGGATTCTTTGTGTTTGTGGCATGTGCCTTGATCCTGTTTCAAACCAGTCGTGTTGTGCTGGGTGGCGAACGCAATTACGTCGTTGCTGCGATAGGCATTTTCGTCGGAATCTACATACTGTTCATGAACTTGCTTTCGATTATTGGATTGTTTAGCGGGGACGAGTAGCTACACCGTCCACGGGAATAGTTTGTTAACGAGCGATAAGTCGTCTGTATGCTCTATTCAATTCTATTGGTAGCAACTCTAAGTCTTCAATAACTAAGTAGCGGTCTCGTCGACACATTCTGCGCAAGTAGTCGTGTCCGGCGTGATCGACCGTTACACAGAAGCTGTGAATGCCTTTGTGGTCGGCCTCCCGCAAAGCCATGGCTGTGTCCTGAAGACCATACTCGTGGTCAGTGCGGTCTGGTCCATAGTCGCAGTCCTGAGGGAAACCATCGCTAACAATCAGCAGTACTTTCATAGCTGCACCGGTACTGATCAGTTTGTTGACAGCGTGCCGGATAGATGGACCCATTCTCGTCGAACGCTTGGGTTCCATCGACGCCAAAGCACCGATTTCCCGCGTTGTTAGTTTTCTATTGAATTCCTTTGCCACGTGCAGCTCAACGTTGTCCTTGCCATAGCCAGAAAATCCATAAACCGCATAGGTGTCGTCTAGGGACTCAAGCGCGGTCGCTAGCAGAAGTACGGCTTCCCGCATGACGTCTATGACGCGTCGGCTTGGCTCGTGTTGCAGATCAACGGGATTGAAATCCAGACGCCCATTCAGATAGTCGTCGTCAAAGTAGGGATCACGCAGATCTTGAACCCTAGCCTCAATTGCGTCAGCGTGCGAGGGTGTATCGACGGGTTTGTCGATTGGACTGTCGGTTGACGCGGAAAGGTCAACCAATATGGCGGTTGCTATGTCACGACTCACTGCAACCTTTCGCGAGTAAATCCTATCGTCAAGCGAAGCGCGTGTGTTCCGGTCCACTCTCAAACTCACCGTTCTCTCCAGATCAAGTTCGTCCCCTTCCGACTGATGCTTGACACGTTTCATACCTGCTGGTCGAATTTGTTCGAAGAGCTTTCGCACTTCCCTCACATGTGGCCGGACAGCTAGCTGAAGTTCGGAAGTATCGTTGGCGACTTCACTAGCCATTGGGAATTCGTGCACTTGGCACCAGTTGCGCAACCAAGCACTGTTTAGATAGTCCCACTCGTCGTAACGAAAACTCTTGCCGTCGCTGGCATTGCCTCGCGGGGTAATGCCAAGAGATGACCTCTCCACGCTAACGCGCCGTTGAACTTGGTTTCGCTTCTTGGCAAGCATCTTCGGTTCGACGGGGGTGCTGAGCAAGTTTGCGGAAGAACTGTTGATCTCGCTTGTTTCTGCCATTGCACTCAGCAACTCCGATTGAAATAACTCCAAGTCGATTCCCAATAGTTCTTCTTCCGAATCCTCTAGCTTCGACTGTCGCTGAAGGGTCTCCAAGACGAGATGATGTTGTGGCACGGCAGTCTCAGGGAAGCTCGACTCTTCGTCTCCTATGAGGTGTCGGATCGCAATGTAGCAGCGGAATGTCGCCGATATGCTGTCCATGACACATGCATGCATGCTCATTGCCTCTTCAACCTTGCCCGCGAGTGGGGAATGACAATTGGGAACTCGCTTTAGCTGGCCCGACAACTGATTAATTGCGGAGTTCAGGGGGCTGGAACTCTCGGTTCCATGGAGTGAGTTTATGTATGGCTGAAGTTCTCGTCGGTATATTTGCGCTCCAGGATATTGCCGTAGTAGCTGTCGCTCGATCCGTTCCGACTCAATGACGCAAAACAGATCTCGAGCAACTCTAGGATTGTCGAATTGCTCGTAGAGCTGACACAGATCCGACTGTTGATCGCTTGACAGTGGTTTGTCCGAACCAAGCAAGGGAAACAGCCTGCGGACGGTGCGAATATCGAAGTCAAACGTGCCAAATTCTCTATGTCCTAGTTGCTGCAGAACCATTAGCAAATAAGCTCGCCGATTGGTCTCATCCGACGAAAAGAAATTGAACTCCTTGGGAAGGTAAAGGTTGTAGTACGAAGTCAGTGGTCGGCGAATCGGATTGTGGCCAAAAGGATCTGCAAGCGCCTCGTCGTCTTGCAGTTGATAGCGCTTGCCAGCGATTCCTTCTGCAAATATCGCAAGAGTCGTTTCAATGTCAGCTAGCCGCGTCATGGGAAGACGACATCTGCAATGGACGCAAGTGCTGTCTTTATTTCCCCATCGTCGGTAAGAGATTGAATGACCGCTTTGTCAATTGCGGCTCTAGCGGGGATAGAGCGCTGGATGAGAGACCCCGCGTAGATTAGCAATCGGGTACTTACACCTTCCTCGAACCCGTGATCGCGTAGATTTCGAACCTTTTGCCCTAACAGTGCCAATCGTTCAGCGTTCGCGGCGTCGATGCCGCACTCTTTTTCTATGATGACGGCTTCCTGTTCCGGAGGCGGGTAGTCGAAGACAAGGCTTACAAATCGTTGGCGCGTGCTTGGCTTGAGGTCCTTGAGTACGCTTTGATAGCCCGGGTTGTAAGAAATGACTAATAGAAAATCTTCGTGTGCCTGAACCATTTCGCCAGTTTTGTCTATCGGTAGTACCCGTCGATGGTCCGTTAGTGAATGGATCAGTACGGTTGTGTCTTTTCTCGCTTCAACAATTTCATCGAGATAGCAGATTGCACCGTTGCGCACGGCTCTCGTCAACGGTCCATCCTGCCAAACTGTCGAGTCACGGTCGAGCAAGTAGCGACCTACTAAGTCCGTGGCTGTGAGATCTTCATGACATGAGACGGTTACGAGCGCGCCTGTAGAAGCCATAGCGTTCGCGTCTGGAGCTAGAAGCCGATGTGCCATATGTTCGATAAATCGGGTTTTGCCACATCCTGTTGGACCCTTGAGCAGCACTGGCAAACGACTGTCGTACGCCGCGGCGAATACTGGTATTTCGTCGCCTAGGGGAAGGTAGAAGGGCGCCGAATCATCGGTGTCTTTCACGTCGGGATGAACATGTCTCGACCAGCGCGATAGTTTCCGAACGTTTGGGCTGAATTTCGGTTTACAAGGACACGTCGTTTCATAGGGTGGTGCAAACTTCGTACCTCATGTTCGAGTTCGGCTACCACCGTTCCAGTAGCGGGATCGGTTATCGATTGAAATCTGTATTGATGCTGGTCTGACTCTTCGCTTATCTTGCCGCTTTCCTTTAGTTTTCGGTGCGGACCAGAGAAATTGGAAACGTATATGGCTATGTGGTGCCCGTCATATTCGGGAATTTCTTCGTCGGATTCGCGAAAAATGAACGATTGGTTGTATCCCATTCTTACCACGGCTCGTTTGCCATCGTCGTCGTCGACTACATTTGCAGGGGTTGAAAAGACTTCATCATAGAATCGGGCGATGCCTTCAGTGGTTCCCGGAGCTACTACCATCTCTCCATACGGAATTCCAAGATCCATGGGATACGGATGATCGCCCCCCGGACTGTAAACTCGAAAAGTGTTGCCCCACGGACACTTCACTTGGATGTGACTGCCTATGCTTTCCCAGGAGTATTTGGTGCCTTCCATGAATCGGGTGACAAATTCGAGTCTTCGTTTCAATCCATCGTGATCGGGGATTATCAGTGCTACGTGCCCCCTAAAGACTTGGGCGTCGCTCTTGGGTAGGTGGAACTGCTGCTCGCCAACGTTTACCCACATATTGAATGTCGCGAAGTCCATGTAGGGGTCTCGCGTAAAGCCAAGACCAGACACGTAGAAGAGAGAAGCAAGTTCCTGGTCGGGAACGGTAAAGTTGAAGTGCTCCAGGTTCAAGATATTGCCCACATCCTCAACTGAGCGATCAAAGGTGGCTGTATTTTTCAACGGAGTTCTCCAGCTAAAGAGTCTTGGTTGTCCCTAAGTCGCTTTGAGTTCGACCACTCTATGGTTGTGGGGACGCAGAGTTCGTAGGGGCAAACGCGTCCAAAACTCGGTTCCCGTGATTTTAGCCAACGAATCATGACTGTCTTACAAATGGACTGGAGACGCTTGAAGCTGGTTCAGTCGAAAGTTTCAAAATGCAAAATGTCGAACAATTACGGAAAGGAAGCAAGGTTCCTCTCAAAGAGGAGTGCATTTTGGCCACAAGTTCTAGCCTTGAGTGTGAATGGTCTGACGACCTTCAGTCGTGACTGAATTCATGATTCGTAGCAAAATCCCAGTACTAGCTCATGCATGCACGGAACGTGAGCGACTGTGAGGGATACGGGACTCATGGATGAGACAGCTCGCTGGATCGAGAACTCTGTTGCTGCGTTCGCACTCATTCGACGCTGTGCCACTCCGCAAAACGTAGTCGATGTTGCCGTTCACATTGCACCGGATCTTTCCGAATCCATTGCGTTTGAGGAGCGATGGAATGATGTTTGCGTTGCAAGCACAAATGCTGATCACGTTGCAATCAGCAAAGCGGTATCTATTCTTCGGGACGCGTCGGCAACCGTTTGGAGCTTGGCGGGAGACCCCAATCCATTCTTTGAAATTCGAAGCAGCTGCTCGGCTCAGCCACGAGTGTATGACGTCCTCTACCCCCTCTCTGCCCGATATGAGTGGGTTAACGAATTATTCCTCAACGAACAGGTACGACACGACGGTCGATTGAAGAACTCCCTGTATGCGGGAAGTCAAACATCTGAAGTGGTTGGCATTAACCATCAGCGAAACTCAAGAGATTCGCGGGGTGGGTACACACTGTATGTACCTGAAAATTACAGCGAACTTAGAGAGTGGCCGCTAATTGTCACGCTTCACGGTGGCGGGGGTCACGGCCGTGGTCATGTATGGACTTGGCTAAGAGATGCACGCTCTTGTGGTGCAATCGTATTGTGTCCAACTTCGCTAGGTTCAACGTGGGGTTTGTCCGATCCGGAACTAGACACTGAGAACATTCTTTGCCATGTGGAAACCGTTCGTCGACAACTAAACATTGACAGCGGTCGTCTGATGCTACAGGGAGTGAGTGACGGAGGCACGTTCTCACTGCTCGCGGGACTACTTGAAGACTCGGCGTTTACACATTTGGTGCCGTGCTTTCCTAGCTTCCATCCGATGATGATCGAAATGACTTCGCGAGATCGGCTTCAAGCAGTGCGAATTTACTTGATTCACGGTTCATTGGATTGGATGTTTCCAATTGAGTCCGCGCGAGAAGCAAACCTCATCCTCACCCACGCTGGAGCCGACGTCGTGTTTCGAGAGATTGAGGATCTATCGCATTCGTATCCCGACGACGAAAACCTCAACATACTTGAGTGGTATCGCAAGTGAACCTTCTCAGAACATGAGAGTTGAAGTGAAATTCAGAAAAAGGGAAGAATGAACGCAACTACCGACTCCGGAGGGAGAGAACAGTCTTTTCGCGTTGAACTCGAGCACAAGTCCTTCGAGCTTGTCGTAAAGGCAAATGACGATCTTGAACTGTATGTAGACAATTGCTTGCGCAAACGTTGCACCGCAACGTCAGACCGTGTTCTCTATGTTTGGACAAATGTGGAGCTGCACTGGGAGGAACACCGATTCGTTGAAGCACGTTTTGATCGAATTTCGCGTCGACTGAGGATCACGGTGAATCGACAAGGCGTGCTGGATGCAATAGTGTCTTAACCGCCCGTTGGCACGGGCAGGGATCGAGAATCGATCGCAAAGGTTGGGTCGCTAATAACATCCGGATTGCGTGTTCGAACCAAGTCTCCACCGATTCGAAGCAGACACGGGACAAGTACAAGGGTAATCACCGTAGCAAACACGATTCCAAATGCGAGCGATACCGCCATTGGTGCAACAATCTGCGCTTGCAGCGACGTCTCGAGCAATATTGGAACAAGACCGAAGAACGTCGTCAATGACGTAAGCAAGATGGCACGCAACCTAGCTTTACCGGCCGCGAGGATCGACTCGAGTAACGAAGCGCCGTCTTCCCGACGCATGCGATTGACAAAGTGAACCAGAATCAGGCTGTCGTTAACCACGACTCCCGTAAGTGCAACGCAACCTATCATGGAAGCCAAGTTGAAGTGCATATCTAGCAGCGTGTGCCCCAACACAGCTCCAATCATTCCAAAGGGAATGACAATCATAATTATGATCGGTTGAAGATACGACTTGAGCGGAATGGCAATCAGCGCATAGATCGAAACGAGAGCTATCAGCAGAGCAACACCCAAGTTCCCCATTGCCATTCGTTGGTCCCGTGCCGCCCCAGCATTCTCCACGGTAATAGTCGGATACTTTGCAATCAAGGCAGGCACAAAGTTCTGTTCCACGTCGTACACGACCATGGCAGGACTAACTTTGCTCAGATCCGCTTCAGCCGACACGGCAACTGTACGTTTGCCGTTTATTCGTTGAATGGATCCATAGCCCTGTTCGAGGCGGTATTCAGCCACGGAATGGAATTGTGTACTGGTTCCGTCGGGCAACCGAACAAGCATGCTCTCGAGATTTCCGATTGAACGTCGTTCTGCCTTTGGATAGCGAACGATCACTCGAATTTCTTGCTCACCCCTCTGAATTCTTTGAGCTTCTACTCCCAAGAAAGCTTCGCGAACTTGGCGGGCAAGTGAATTCAACGTCAAGTTCTGGGCTACTCCTTCCGGTTTCACACTCAGCCGGATTTCTTCTGGACCAGAGCTAATCGGAGTTCTAATCTCGAACACTCCGTCGTAGTTGGACAAGTGTTGCGCAAGCTCTTCTGCCGCCGCGTCAAGCTCACGAAAGCTCTTGCCAGACAGATTGAATCCAATCGGCGGGCCGCTGTAGAAGCGTTGTTCGGCACTAAACGACAGTTCTCTGGTTCCGGCGATTTCGCCAACCTTTTGCCGCCAAAGTATGGCGATTTCGGTGGGTGACAGTGTCCTATCTTCGGGTTTGGCCAATTCAGCATTCAGGCGAGCCTGTGTTTCGCTGTTCGACCAGGCAAAGACGTGGCGAATTGGAGGCACGTCTGCCTCGGAGGTATCCATGACTTCGGCGTTCAATTCACGCATTGATTCCGTGATCTGTTCAATCACGTCGACAATCATGTTCTCGGGCAAACCTTCTCTGAGACTAACGTTCACCCAAATGAAGTCGTTCTCGAACGACGGAAAAAACTCTTTCTTCATGAAGGGGCTAACGTAAAAGCCAGCGGTCAACATCAACAAGGTAAGAAAGCCACAAGTAGTGATGTACCGATACTTGACGGCAAACTTCAGGAAGGGCAAATACAGGTGAGTTGAGAAGAGCCTTAACGCGCTATCCATCCAATCAGCGGGGCCTCTTCGCTTGTGCGTCTTCTTGGAGGACCGCATTAACGCAAGATGCGAAGGCAGGATTAGCTTGGACTCAACTAGGGAGAACAACAGGCAGAGAACGACCACCCAAACGATCGGTTGGAACATTACCGTCATGCGACCGGAGGTCAGCAAAATCGGCGCAAACGCGGCTACCGTCGTCAATACGCCAAAAGTCGCCGGTACAGCTACTCGGCGCGCGCCTCTGACAATGTTCTCTGTGTTGTAGCCATACTGCTCGGTTTCGGAATATGCAGCTTCGCCAATGATGATCGCATCGTCCACGACAATGCCGATGACGAGAATGAAGCCAAACAGACTGATCAGATTCAGCGTGACTCCGAATATTGGGAGCAGCCAAAACGCTCCGAGAAATGCCACAGGAAGTCCAACACAGACCCAGAACGCGATCTTTAGATGCAGGAACAAACCAAGCAGTAAGAACACAAGTATGGCGCCAAGCACTATGTTCTTGATCATCATGTTTAGGCGATCATTCAAGTAGTAAGTCGAATCGCCGAAGTAGTCAATCTGAATCGAAGAGGGCAGTTCTTGCTTCTTTGTGTCTACATACTCGCGAACAGCTCTTGAAATCTGCAACGCATCCTCGCGATCTCTAGCTTCGATTCCAATGCCTATTGATGGTTTTCCATTGAACAATGCATAGAAGTTAAATTCAGAGTAGCCGTCAATTACATTTGCAATGTCGCCCAGCTTGACGAGTCTGCCGTCGGGACCGGTAATTAGAGTCACATCTTCGAACTCCTCGCCGGAATAGGCTTGCCCCGTAGCGCGTACTCGAATCCAACCGCCCTCAGTTCGAATGCCACCACCCCCAACGTCGACCGACCACTGACGAATGATTTGGGCAACCCCGTTTAGAGTGAGCCCATAACGTTGCAGATTGGCTTCAGGTATTTCGATGCTGATCTCCGAGGAGCTGGCGCCCTGCAATTCAGCTTGCGAGACTTCGGGCAATCCAAGAATTTCGTTCCGCACATCCTCCGCGATGTCGCGCAAGGTATAGATATCGACATCACCGTAAACCTGAACGTTGATAACTCCGGGGCCTCCCCACCCGCGGAATTCGCGGATGATTGGCCTTTCCGTTTCGCTTGGGAAGCTTGAAATAGAATCGACAGCTAGCTTGATCTCGTCGAGCACTTCATCGAGTTCGTAGCCACTAGCAACGTCAACTCGAATTGAACCGGATCCCTCGTTTGCTTGTGAGCGAACATCTCCAATGCCTTCAACTGTCTTGATCGCTTCCTCGACCTTGAACAGAACACCTTGTTCTACTTCTTCAGGAGTGCCGCCGCGAAACGGAACATAAACCTGAATTTGGTTCTGCGGCATCGACGGCATCGTTTCTTTCTTCAGGTTGTTGAAGAGTGTGTACAAACCGCCTGCCACTATGGCGAACATCAGCAGGTTTGCCGCGACGTGATTGCGAGCGAACCATCCAATTATTCCGCCGTTGTCCCCGACCGCAACCGAGGGTGGCGGCTCGACTCGCGTGACTGCCGACGAAGTCTCGGTCAGTTCCGTTGATTCGCTTCCCGGCCCCGAGGAATCCGAATTGTCATTCATCAAATCGTACCTTCATCCCAGGAAGTGGACGGTCGATTGGAGTTACGCAAAAGACATCGCCCTCGTTTATGCCATTGGATATGTAGGAGAAGTCTTCGTCTGAACGCACAACGGAAACTTCTCTTGGTTGGATGGTGTTGTCTTCCAACACGATCCACATTGTCGTACCGTTGCGCACCGCATGCCTTGGAACCACGAACAGGTCCCCGCCATCGTTTCCTTGTATCCTAGCATGGACGAACGTGCCAAATCGCAGTAGTTTTTGACCGCCGTTTGCAATGTCGTATGGGTCGGAAATTTGCGCTACGGCATGGATAACTCGGCTTTGCTCGTCGATGATTCCTTCTGTCCGGACAATTTTGGCGTCCCACTCGCTGCTCTCGCCGCCCAATTCAGCGCGCAGCTTTACAGGAAGAGGCGTTCCATCCGTGCCGTTGGGCAGTTCAACAAACTGCAGTTCGCTCAGGGCAATGGGTAATCGGACCTCGGCATAGTCCACAGCCACAGTTCGCGCCAATTGAAAACCCGTGTTTACAAACTGCCCGACATCCGCCATTTTTTGGCGTACCAGTCCGTCGTAGGGAGCTCGAATCGTAGTACGTTCCAAGTCTTCCTTTGCCTTGTCCAATTCGGCTTTGGCAGCTTCATATTCAGCCATTACCTCTTCCAGTTGAGGCTTGCGCAATGCAAGGTCGGTTGCCTCGAGGCGTGCAGGATCCAACTCCTGAAGCCGTTTCCAGTCATCCAACGCGTAGCCGGTTAGAGCACTCTCTGTAGCCAATCGCGTTTTCGCACGTGCCAACGTCAAATCGGCTCTAACAATTGCGGTTTCGTAGTTTCGCGGATCCACTTTCAGCAACTCATCGCCTTTCTTGAAGAATCCGCCAGTTACAAATGACGGCATCACTTCAGTGATCTCCCCGCTAACTTGTGCCACGAGAACTGTGGCAGTGCGTGGCGAAACCGTGCCCTGTGATGCCACTTCAAAAGTTACGGGAACTCGATTGGCTACTTCGACCCCGACAAGGAATGCCGGGGGCTCGATGCTTGACGGAGTAAACTGAGGTTGCTGGCTAGTGAGCCACATGAAGCCAACAATTCCTAGCCCTAAAATTACTAGGCAAATCAAGAATATAAGGAGAAAACGGAGAAAATTCCGCATGGATCAAGCAATATTTGGTTGGGCGGGGCGTTCCAATCTACGAGCGTCGTGGGTGATGCCAAGAAGGACTACGCTGGCCGCCGTTGGCGACCGGTCAGCATGTTCTTTTGTGGCAATTGCGATGCATCGAGCGTGGGATTCTAGCATGTTGAGCGAGTTGTAGGCTGGTAGTCGATTCCAGGAATAACTGCTTACAATCATCGCAATCGCAATTGAACTCTACTATTGGAATCCGTCGCTGAGCCACTAGAAGTCGTTGGGTGACTAAGGGATTGAATGCTGCACTGACGATGGCATGCATCCGATTGCGTTGCTCAGAATGAGGAGTTCATCGAACTGTTGTCTATACGAACATGACCAAGTCAAAGGAAGACCTCACGGCGTTCGAGGATTCGATGCACGGCGTTGTAGCGATTGACGCCCCACAGCGTGCCAGTACATCTCCTGGCTCGCAAATCAAACGTGAGGCCTGGGCTCGCCGCCGCGCGAACGCTACGGGCGAAAACGAAAGTGCAGCGAAAAGCGGAATGTCGGACGGAGGATTGGTCCTTGTTCAGCCAAACGACTTTGTCGAGTGGAAATTGGATGGAGTCCAACCTAAGGTGTTTCGGACATTTCAGCAGGGCGGTTACGAGATTCAGAAAACCCTAGATTTACACAAAGTAGGAATTGAAAGAGCCCGGGTGTTGGTTTCAAACCTGATAGACAGGTGTATCGACCTTGACTATCGTTGCGTGAGGATCCTGCATGGGCGGGGTGAGAATAGCAATCCTCCTGCAGCGCTGAAGAGTCACGTATTGCATTGGCTAAGGCAGCATAAGGATGTCATTGCACTTTCTACCGCACCTAACCAACTGGGAGGAACTGGCGCAGTCCTTGTCAAGATTCGAAAGGGACACAAAGCCAAACAAGACAATAGGGAGAGATACGGTCGCTAGGTTGCTTCAGATCAGAGCTTTCCCTTATTGAGTTCCAAGTCGCCACGAGCCAAACTTAACCGCAAGATATCGCTTGCGCCCTCAGCCAAGCGCCAAGAACGCACAAGTCGCTGGAGTTTCTCGAGCGGGTGGCCAACTCGAAGAGCGGCGCCTCCTGTTAGTTGTATTGCTGTATCCACGATTTCCCCGATACCTTCAGTACAAAAGACCTTGCTAGCAATTGTTTCATTGACCGAGTTTTCTCCAGAATCGGCGATTCGCGCTGTACGGTAGACCATGCTCCGCATGGCAAAGGCTTTGATCCGCATGTCTGCATACCGTATCCGAACTCCTTCTCTAGACGCTAGCGGTTGACCACTTCTATGTGGCGCGCGAATGTGGGCAGATACTTGACCGATCACCCATCGTGCAAGTCCAGCACTCTGGGCAGATAGAACCAATCTAGTGTCTGTGATTTGATCCATTGCCCGTGGCAATCCTCTGCCTGGTTTGCCAACAATATTGGTCATCGGCACCTTTACATCACGAAACACAATTGAGGCATGGGTACTACCATCAGAAGAAGGGAAAACTCTCTCTACGGTTACACCGTCGCATTGGCGATCGATTACAACGACGCTTGGACCAAAGTTCTCGACCTCCACCAGCGTATTAATGAAATCTGCGGACTGTCCGCCAGTTACATAGGATTTCTGCCCATTTACTATCAGCGAACCATTCTCAACAGTTGCACGGGTTGGTTGCTTCGCGTCAACAGGTTCTGTGAATCCAAACGCAGCCCGTTTCGTTCCTTGGAGAAATGGTTTCAAGTGTGAGCTTCGTAGTGGTTCCGACGCGTTGCCCAGCAAGCCAGGAGTAGGTCCAAACACGCCTGGCACCTGAACTATATTGTGGGATGCCAATGTGTCATGAATTATTACAAGCTCGAGAAGGGAACGAGTTGCTGGTCCTCCCAAGTCCGAGGGATGGTTGAACGACCAGACTTGTGCTTTTTTGGACAGATTTCGAATGTGGTTTTCTTTTGTAGAGGAGTCCAATTCGCTCTCAATTACTTGCAAAACGCTTTCACACAACTTTTCTACAGATCGACGAAATGCAATGTGTGTCTTGTTCAGCGTTTCCGGCATGTCACTTCCCTAGAGGCAAGATCTCAATGAACTCACAATCGTTTGAGAAGCCGTTAAGGCGGAGGTTGTTCGGAGCCATGAAACAACGAAATCAGATAGGGAACTGATGAAAGTGCGACGACGAGCAACGCAAGAACGACAATACTAATCACTGCGTAGAGCAAGTACGTCTCGTTCTTGGCACGCCGGTTTATGAACTGCTCAATCTCATCCTGCGATTGAATCGCTACTGATGGCCGCAATCCATACTTGGTAACGCTCTGCCGCGACGACGGAAGCCTCAAAAAGAGTTCAGGCGCGGACTCCAATATTTCAATGACATCAAGCATGTGCAATCCGCACTGGCGGGAAATTTCGATTGGGTGCAGCAATCGCTTTGGTGAATCAACAAAAATCTCGTAGATTTCAAGGATTCGAGCCTTGCGCTTGCGATATCGAGAAAAAGTTAGTCCTAGCGGTGCAGCCATGCCCAGTTCTGTGGGTAGTAAATGTGCGGTGCGCGCTCATTCTACGCGACTGCCAAGGTTTAATCTGGTAATTTCTCAAGTCAACTTACGGGTGTTTTCGGCGAGGATAATCGCACGTTGTGGCGCGGGATGCCCTTCGACTGTAACCGAGGGGTCGGTAGCGGAAAGTGCATCAGCTAACGATTCAAACGGCATGTGTTTTGTCCGACGCTGTTCTTTTGAGGTAGTAGCAGAAACATTAACTACGCGTCGATTGGTAAAGCCCAATTTCGCAAGAGCTTGAGTGATCGTAGAGACACTTGGGATGCACCAGACGTTTCTCATTCGAGCATAGCGATCAGTTGGATAGAGTGGGTTCTCTGCGACGATGGATTCCAATACAAGCGTGCCGCCTACGCGCAATGAGCGCTGCAATTCCCTAAGATGAGAATCATGATCCCGCTGGTGGTAGAGAACACCCATCGAAAACACCATGTCGTAGTTTTGGATCCACGACCCTGTTTCAAATCTTAGCGGGAGGACTACATTTTCCTGCGATGCATAGTGGTTGATCAGAGCATTCTGCATTACAGCAAGTATCGATGAGTCAAGTCCTGTTACAGACTTTGCTCCCGCCTCAAGCATGCGGTATCCAAAGTACCCATTTCCTGAACCAACATCCAGCACTCGTTTTGATTTCAAGTCCACGTGTTTTGCAAGGCGGGACCACTTGTAATCGGACCGCCATTCCGCGTCGATCTCAATGTCAAAGAACGAGAATGGTCCCTTGCGCCATGGAATTAGAGCTCGTACTGCGTGATCCAGTATGGCACGATCTGAACATGCCAATTTTTCAGGGCTTGATGTGTGAACTACCTCACCACCGCGAAATCTCACATTTTGGATTTGCGGCAAATCTTTCAACACTTCTAGCCATCTGGAGAGGTCACCGTGTCGTATTTGATCGATTCGCCCGTTGAAACCGAAGCGTTTCCAGTTTGCATGGAGACGTTCAACAAAATTCATGCATTCGCGACGAACGATGCCCAATTGAGACACTGATACCACACTCGTGGGTTTACAAATCCCGTCGTGGACAGTCGGTCAAGATGATCAGTTATGGAGTTGATCTGCATGACATCCTCTAGAGCTTGGCGCTTTTGCGCTATTTCCAAATCGCTGTAATTGTTGAACTTCTTAAATTTGACGTGTAGATCCTCAAACTCGCTTGTCGACTCGACTTTCTCTGAAACAATCAACAACCCATTCGGCTCCAGCGAGGATCTAATCCTCTCGAGAACTGAAACCCTATCCTTAACCGGTACGAATTGAAGAACAAAGTTCAAAATCACTACTGTCGAGGGCTCGAGTTCAATCTCGCGCAGGTCTGCTACAAGAAATTCAACACGGGAATCCACTACTCTTTTTCTTGCTTCGCGTACCATCGGCTCCGACGAGTCCACACCAACTATGGATACCTCGGTATCTCCCATTGCATTCAAGACTGCCATTGTGGAGGCACCCAAAGAGCAGCCTAGGTCATAGCAGCGCTTGCCGGTCTTGAGATGTCGAGAGGCGACAATGCCGCTCAACTGAACGATGGTGCTGTAACCGGGAATGGATCGCTGAATCATATCGGGAAACACCGACACGACCCTGCGATTGAATGTGAAGGGAGTCACCTTGCCTTGTTTCGTCTCGTAGAGGCGATCTCGGCCCATTTCCTTTTTTTCGATAAGCATGGTAGGATATTATCAAATAGCTAGTTCAATCAGATGGATTCAATAGACCTCGGCGATCCTGCACTCTACATCAATCGCGAACTATCGCTACTAGAATTCAATCGACGTGTTCTAGCTCAAGCAAAACGAGATTCCTATCCGCTTTTAGAGCGTCTCCGCTACCTTTGCATCGCTAGTTCCAATCTAGACGAGTTCTTCGAAATCAGAGTAGCTGGCTTAAAGCAGCAGGTCGAGTACGGTTCTGCTCAGAGGGGACCCGACAACCTGTCCCCAGAAGAGCAGTTGACGAGGATTTCTGTAGTAGCGCATGAAATTGTCAACGAACAGTACGTCGTGCTCAATGACATGCTTTGGCCCGCCCTCCGAAATGAAGGGATTTACTTTCTTAGGAGAGAGGAGTGGAACGATGCGCAAAGAAGATGGGTAGATGATTACTTTAGAGAGGAATTAGCTCCAATCCTTAGCCCCATGGGCTTGGACCCAGCCCATCCGTTTCCTCGGGTGCTAAACAAGAGCTTGAACTTCATAATTCAATTGGATGGTCAAGATGCTTTTGGCCGAAGCGGCGGCATGGCCATTGTGCAGGCTCCACGTGCACTACCTCGAGTTGTGAAACTCCCTCTCGATGTAGCGGTACACGACTTTGATTTCGTTTTTTTGAGTTCGATCATTCATGCGCACGTGGGTGACCTGTTTCACGGAATGGAGGTTACCGGTTGCCATCAATTCCGCGTTACCCGAAATAGCGATTTGTTTGTGGACGAGGAGGAAATAACCGATCTTAGAAGAGCGCTCGAGGGTGAACTGCCAAGCAGACGCTTCGGCGACGAGGTGCGCTTGGAAATAGACAACTCTTGCGCCGAACCAATTCTTGACTTTCTGAGTTCGCAGTTTGGACTAACAAGCGAGGATGTCTACTTGTGCAACGGACCGGTAAATCTGATGCGGCTGAGTAGCATTCCGGATTCAATTGATCGACCGGACCTAAAGTTCGCCTCGTTTTCGCCTCGCATTCCAGACAGACTGCAACAGTCAGACAATATTTTTAGCGTCATTCGCACACGCGATGTCCTTTTGCACCATCCCTTCGAGTCCTTTGTGCCAGTGCTCGAGTTTCTTCGCCAAGCCGCCAAAGACCCCGATGTCTTGGCTATACGACAAACCCTCTACCGCACGGGTGCCGATTCGGCTGTCGTAAAGGCGCTGATCGATGCTGCTTCGAATGGCAAGGAGGTACTGGTTGTCATCGAGTTGCGAGCACGGTTTGACGAAGCCGACAACATCGAGCTTGCAACCGAATTGCAGGAAGCAGGGGCACAAGTCGTGTACGGCGTAGTTGGTTACAAGACACACTCCAAGATGATCCTGGTAATCAGACGCGAACGCGAAGGTCTTCGACGATATGTTCACTTGGGCACAGGCAATTACCACGCAGGAACGGCTCGTGTTTACACGGACTATGGATTGATGACATGTGATCCCGACATGGGTGCTGACGTTGAGCAGTTGTTTCGTCAACTGACCTCCACAACTCAGTCCGGCAACCTCAAGAAGGTACTTCAATCACCATTCACGCTGTATGAGACGATTTGCCATTGCATACGGCGCGAAATCGAACATCACGAAGCGGGCAGACCGTCAGGCGTTGTTGCCAAGATGAATTCACTTGTGGAACCCGGAGTGATCAAGGAACTATATCGGGCTTCTCAAGCCGGTGTCAAGATTCAGCTCATAGTAAGGGGCATGTGTTCTTTACGCCCCGGTGTACAGAACGTTTCCGAGAATATTGAAGTTCGGTCGATCATTGGACGGTTCTTGGAGCATGCTCGAGTATTTCGTTTTGAAAACGCCGGGCGTTCAGTAACCTATCTCTCCAGCGCTGACTGGATGGCGCGAAACTTCTTTCGTAGGGTCGAAACTTGCTATCCCATTGAAGACCCTGAGCTTTCAGGACGCATTGCGCTGCATGGTCTAACCACCTACCTACAGGACAACAGCCAATCTTGGATTCTTCAATCGGATGGTTCGTATCGCCCGATGGAGTGCAATGTGTCTGATGCGGATTCTGTTAGCGCACAGAATTCACTCTTGACTCAATTGGCCGAGAGCAGTTAGTTCATTTGCGTTTTGATACTCAGCTGGTAGGGTGCTGACTGCAGATACGAGCACTCTTGCTCCAAATCAAGCAGAGTCAGTCGATGTTTCTTGAGCCACTTGCGATCAAGCACTAGGTGCAAACCCGAATCCACCACGCTCAACCGGCACTTCGGTAGTGACTCGCCTGTGCGATTGCGTTTGAGCAAGACAGCTAGCCTCAACAATATAGTCAGTTTGGCGATTGCCGGATTATCTTGGTCGAAGTCCAGAGGGTACGCTCGTCGATGCCCACGCACCAGCGATGCAAGCACGTGTTGATCTCGCAGCGAGAATCCTGCCATATCGAAATGCTGAAGCAAATAGCCTCCGTGCTTGTGATATGAGGAGTGCGAAATGTCCATTCCAATTTCGTGGAGTTGGGCGCCCCATCGCAGGAGTTTCTCGTTGTCGCTGTTTTCCAACCCCCAATCATGTTGGATTTGGTCAAGTAGAAACATCACGGTGTCACAGACTCTCTGTGCGTGGACTGTGTCGACGTTGAATCGGACCATCAGGTCCTTTACCGAGCTTTCTCTTATATCTCGATCATGTATGCGACCCAGCAGATCGCTAAGTAATCCTTCGCGAAGAGCACCATTGGACACTTGCATCGAATCCAGATCTAGCGCATTGAACAGCGCAATCAGGATTGCCAAGCCCCCTGGGAACAGAGGAGCCCGATCAGAGTTGACGAGCCCGACCATGCGATCAACGTGACCGAGTTTGATGACTTGACCTTGCAGCATTGCCAGAGACTTCTTGGTAATGGTCAATGACGAGTCATGCGCAATCGCATTGTGCGTTGCTAGTATGGTTCCGCTCGTTCCGACGGCGTACTCGCATTCCAGAGAACGGAATGTTTGCTCGATGGCTTTTAGCTCTTGAAGCGCATTGTTTGTCGCTCGCTGCATGCGCTTCTCGGTGACTTTGCCGTCGCCAAACCACCGTTCGGTCATTGAAATGCACCCCATGCGAAGACTCTCCATCATGCGGGGATGGAATTTCTTGCCAAAGATGACCTCTGTGCTCCCTCCGCCAATATCTACGACGAGCCGACGGTCGGCATCGTCTTCCAGAGATTGCAGGGCTCCAAGATAGATCAGGCGAGCCTCCTCTCTACCACTAATGATCTCCACTCGCTGACCTAGCAGTCTCTCGGCGGCTTCTATGAACTCGTCACGGTTGAGCGCCGTTCGTAACGCGTTCGTTCCAACGACTCGGACATTGTGTTTCGGAAGATCTCGAATGCGTTCGCCAATGCGGGCGAGGGCGCGCATCGCGACGGCCATGGAACGCCGGCTGATGCGATGGGTCAATTCGAGCCCGGCCGCCAATCGAACTACTTCTCGATGTCGGTCAATCACCTGTAAACGCCCAGGTCGATCATTTGCGACAATCAGGTGGAAGCTGTTTGATCCCAAGTCGAGCGCAGCGTATGGTTGATCGAGCTGGTCAGCCACGACGCGTTTCTCGGTGAGCAGGGCGGACTGCACAGGCAAAGTCTGGCTCCTATAGCAAGACTGCCCCACTTCCAGATAGGGCAGTCTTGAGCAAACTAGCGTACGTTGAAGTACTTGTTAGGCTACAGAATAACAGACAAGATGTGCACAATTGAACAGATTGCTAATAGCGGTGGAGAATTTCAAAGCCTATGCAATTGAGAGGGAAGTCTTGTGTACCTCCAATGTCGTTCCAACCGAGGGAATCGTCGGCACATGCTTGTCTCTTTCTCGCCAACCAGTCACTGCGGTCGTGAGTGCACGGTGTCGCCCTACAGCAAACGGGGCACAACCATTGAAATTCATTACTGTTTGCGAATTGAGCTTGCAACAGGCAACTGCAAGCGCACGATTCTGGCAATCGTCGGGCGTCTGAAGGAAGCTCGACATTCTTTGAGTCCATGATTTCCATGCTGGCGAAAGTTCGAGCATCAGCGGTTTGTGAAATACGCGTGCACATGGGATCGTCGAGAGTCTGGCTTGTGCTTGCACTTGGCATTGGTGCAGTTCTCTTGTCCTATTGGACTTTGAGGTACGCGCAGGGCCCCGGATACACTCTCTCAATTTCAGCCCGCCTTTTCGACTCCAAATTCTTGACTGTGACGTTGGGGCATGCAGTTCTCGTTGTGTTTTATCTCGGTGCAGTATTCCTGGCATGCGACCTCAAATCTAAGGACGCTGCCGTAGGAATCGGCGAAACCCTTGATGCTCATTCCGTACACAATCACGAACTGCTATTGGGTCGCATCGTGGCTCTATTTCTGCTGACATTCTGTATGGCTAGTGCGAGCATTGGTGCGTTGCTGATCGTGCAGCGAATAGCCCAGTCGATCGGGGCGCCTGGAGAGACTACGAGCATTTTCGATGCGTTTGCTTTCTTGTTCCTTGACGCCGGACCGGGTCTTTTGCTGTGGATAGCTGTTGTCTCCCTGTTGGCCGCCAACATTAGAAATCGAGTTGCCGTTGCACTCCTTGGATCCGCGTTGGTGCTCGTACATTTTTGGTTTACTCAAGCAACGTCTTTGCACATCACAGGGTTTATAGGGGGAGTAGGGCCTGTGTTTCCGGAACTTCCCTCCGAGTTGATCCCTTGGACCGAAAATCAGACCTCAACGGTCCTTCACAGGGCGGGAATGATCACTCTTGCAGTGGGGGTTTTGATTGCGGCACTTTCGCTACCTAGTCGCAGGGACGGGGTTAGTTTGACGTTGAAGTGGTGTCTAGGGACCGCCTTGATCGTAGTTGGCATGACGACACTAGTAGGATTGCTGCGTTCGCATACTGCCGAACAGAACAAAATCGCCGTTTGGTCGGAGCACCACGCAAAGCACATATTGGAACCGGTTGTCGATGTTGAAAGGATTTCAGGATCCGTCCAAGTGGATCCTGGAGTGGCAATAGATATGGAGCTTACCTATGACATTCGTCTCCCAGTTGGGAAGGAAGTAGACCAAGTCCTCTTGTCGTTTAATCCCGGAATGGGCATAGAAACGCTGAAAATAGGGGGAGAGTCAGTTTCGACATATACATTCATACACGGACTGTTGCGAATTCCTATCGAAACCCACCAAATGGGTGAGAGAAGAATTGAATTAGAGCTCACGGCGTCTGGGAAACCAGAAAAGCAATTTGGGCATTTGGACGACGATCTAAATTTATGGAGCAATCCGCGTGGGGCGGGATTGCCTTACATTGCCTTGGGAACGGCAGCCTCCGTGTTTGAGCCGTCATATGTAGCTCTTTTGCCAGACTCACGCTGGCTACCGATGCCAGGGCCCAACTACGGGGCTAACGACTACTCGAAACGCGCCAGAGACTTTTTCGACGTCGAATTGGAAATTCTTGTTCCGACGGGTTGGACAATTGGAGTTCCTGGCAGGCGGGGCGAAAGCTCGACAGAGGTGTGGACCACATTTCAAGTGAAACCAAAGGTACCTATACCAAATTTCGCGTTGCTCGCAGCGGATTTTGAAGTCCGATCTCTGCAAATCGACAATCTGGAGGTTGAACTGCTGATGCACAGGCAGCATGCAAACAATCTGGACTATGCGGCATCGTACGTTCACAGATTGCCCGATCTAATCAATCCTGTAACCAAGAGAGCGGCAGAGTACGGTCTAGACTACCCGTTCGACAGATTTTCTCTTGTGGAAATTCCTAATAGCTTGCGGGGCTACTCTGGTGCATGGCCGTTCGAGAGTGTCCTGTCGTCGCCAGGAGTGATGATGTTTCGTGAATGGTCGTTGCCCACGGCGAAATTTGAGCGTTTCTTCAATCGCTATCCGCAACTTGGCTTACAAATGGAAGATCAGCGCGCTTTCATGGCCATGCATTACTTTCAAGCGTATCTTGACAGTGACCGCTTTGGCGGAAGCTTGAGAAATGAGCTTTGGCGCAACTTCATCTCGTTTCAGACCCAGCCCACCGGCAAAGGGGCTCAGGCGTTAGAGTTCGTGATACGTCAACTGACTCATTGTGTGCTTATGGGCTACAACGATCTTGCAATCTGGTACACGTCGAATGTTTTTTCTGCTCCCGACGTCGATCAGCACAATCTAATAAACCGACTTACAAACCGGAGCATCCCCACAGTTAACACCGGCATTACAGACACAATGCAGTTCTTAGCAACTAAACACTTTCAGGGTCGAAATGTAGGCTGGGAGGCTATGGAGGCTTCTCTGTTAGACATCAACCTGTTGGACGACGCTGACTTTAGTCGGAGAGTCTTGGCAATGAAGGGTCTGGCAATCTCGACAATGCTTTACGACGCGCTTGGGGAGGAGTCGGCCGGCAGATTTCTGGGTACTCTGCGTAGTAAGTTTCGGGGTCGAAGCTATACGCTTGAAGACATCGACGCCCTAGCCAAGGAACTTGAGATGCCTGTTCTAGAGCACCTCGACACATGGATACTGCGTTCCGGTCTTCCGGGATTCACGGTAGAAGATGTGCAACTTCATCAGCTTACAGGAGAAGTTGAGACGGAGCCATACCTCATTCACATGGTAATCCGAAACAGTGAGCCGACGGCTGGAGTTGTCTCTGTGAGGCCTCTAACCGTATTTGAGCAGCAATCGTATTGGATGCTGTATCCAATGGGCTCGGCTAAGGCTACTTTGGTGCCGCCCAATTCCTCAGTGACACTGTCGGTGTCGGCGATCCAAGAACCCAAATACATAGCAATTCAACCCTACCTTTCCTACAATCGGTCGCAGTGGGAGGTTCCGCTACCCAGTCCAACAGTTGGACTTCCAAGCCCGGAAAACGGAACTAGAGCTGATTCTGCAGGGTACTCGGAAGAGCAATTCCGCGAGATTGTGGTAGATGATCTTGATTCATCGTTTTCTGTGGCGAACAACACGTTGCAGCCTCCAGGTTTCTTGCTGGTTAATTTGTTACGTCCCGGCACCATGTCGAAGCCAGACTATGATCAAGGATTGCCCAAGTATGAATTCTTGACCACGGAACCGCAAATCTGGTCTAGAAGCAACTTGTCGGGAGCACATGGCAAATACCGACGAACAACCGCGGTCGGGATTGGATCGGCATCTGGAGGGTGGGCGAGGTTTGAGTCCAGCCTGCCAGAATCTGGCGAGTGGAAGCTGCACTACCACTTGCCTCTTGAGCCGCGGCAAGCAGAAAACTACGAAACGATGTATTTGACCTACATGGGAGAAGCAGCTGCAAAGTCGCAACCGTGGGGAAAGCAAGGAAGCTACCAGATTCGAATACTGCAACGTTCGGGCGTCCAAGAAGTGACATTTGATGCTGCCTTGGGCCATTTGGGATGGAACGACTTGGGGACTTACAGTCTCGAGGAAGGACCAACTACGGTCGAAGTCTCTAACGAGTCCGACGGTACCTTTGTCTACGCGGATGCCGTAAAGTGGATTCCTCGCTAACCCACATGCTGCGCTTGGACTTTTGTAAAGGCTGATCGCCGAGGAAATCTAGGTCAATGAATTGCAACATTCTCGAAGTCGCCTCTACTGCTCGGCACGACATGAAAATTCCAATGAAAAGATTCTGGCTAGCTGCTACAGCCGTTTTCTTAGCCTACTGCGGCTCCTTTGATGCAAAGGAACTTCGCGTTGCGGCGTGGAATTTGGAACACCTCAATGCGAACGGCGAAGAAGGATGCATTACGCGAACACAAGCGGACTACGACAACATTGCTGCTACAGTGAACAAAATGCAATTTGACGTAGTTGCCATTCAGGAAGTCAAGGATGAAGCTGCGGCACGGCGAGTGTTCTCTAGTGATGAATGGGAAATTGAATTGTCGAAGCGACCGCCCATGAAGGACCTGCGTGAGTGCTGGGGTCTGCCGGGACGTTACCTGCGACACCTTGGTACCGGTTTTGCAATACGGAAAGGAATCTCCTATCGTCGCAATCCCGATTTTGAAGTCTTGGGACTAGATGATGACTTTCAGAGGTGGGGCACGGACATAACTCTTCTCGAAGGGGCAGAAGTTCGATTGCTTTCTGTACATCTCAGATCCGGCTGTTGGGGCGCTGAACAAGACGAAGACGACGAACGAAACGAAACCTGCCAAACGCTTCGACAACAGATTGAAAAACTTTCCGAGTGGCGCGACGAACGCTTGTCTGAGAAAGTGCCATTTCTGATATTGGGGGATTTCAATCGAAGATTGGCTGTGACTGATGATTGGGCGTGGAGCATTTTGACGTCAACCGAGAGTTCTCTGCACTTGGTCACGGCAAGTGTAGAGACACAGTGCGACCCGCGATTCGACGAATTGATTGACCACATTGTGGCGGATTCTTCAGCTGCAAAGCTTGTCGTAGAGAACAGCACGTCCGAAGGACCGCGCATTGGCGAGCACCCAGATCATTGTGCAGTGTCAACCATCATTCAGCTTTAGATGAGGTGGACAATGGATTGCAATTGACACAGTGGAGTTTCCGTCTAGGAAATTCGAAACTGCTCCAGTCGAACTCCGTAGTCGTCGTACAAGTCTGGTTGTTTTCTAAGCGTGCGCCGCAGTAAAACCGTATTTGAGTATATGAATCAGAACATTAGTCGAAAGAAAACCGAGCTGTTTTCTTGGCAAGTTTCCCAATCTATTGCTGCAGCAATGAATTGCAGCCTATCGCTTATTGGCGACCGGCTGGGCTTGTATCGAAAGCTCAATGAATGTGGCCCATCGAGCAGCGAGAGTTTGGCGAAAGCAATTGGTTTGAATGAGCGCTGGGTTCGAGAGTGGTTACGTCACCAGGCTTGTGCCAGACAGCTTGAGTACGATCCATCGACTAATGAGTTTTCCATCTCTGCGGAAGCCTACGAGGTTCTATGCAATAGGGACAGTCCATACTACTTTGCATCAGGATTCGCGGTATACGACATTCTTCACCGATCCGTCGACAGGCTTCCCAATGCATTTCGTACTGGGCTTGGATTGAGCTACGACGACCACGGTCCAGGATGCGCCCACGCTATTGAAAGCCTGAACAACTTCGTTCCTCGTTTTTTGTTGGTAGCCAAAATACTGCCGGAAATGGATGGCCTTTGCGAACAACTGGAGAAGGGAATACGCGTTGCTGACGTAGGTTGTGGAGCAGGAGTCGCCCTACTCAACATGGCGAAGGAGTATCCAAACTCCCAATTTTTCGGATATGAAATTTCTGAACACGCGCTCGCTAGAGCTAGAGAGAATCTTTCTCAGGCACCCGTTGCAAATGTTTCAATTTGCGACGTCAACGAGAATCCTCTACCAACGGATCAGTCGTTCGACTTAATCTGCACTTTCGACGTCGTCCATGACGTTCCATTTCCTGCACAACTACTGACGGACCTTCGGAATGCCATTCGGCCTGACGGTAGGTGGTTGTGTTCCGATATTCGGTCGTTTCCAACGTTTGCAGAAAATCTGGCGGACAATCCCAGCGCTTTTCTCATGTATGGTTTTTCTCTCCTTGTTTGCATGTCGTCGGCGATGTCAACGCCGAACGGAGCGGGCCTAGGAACGCTTGGGTTCAATGAACAAGTGGCACGAAAAATGGCTGCCGAGGCCGGTTTCGGGCGATTTCGCAAGCTTGAATACGAAAATGCCACAAATTCTTACTACGAGATCCGACCTTAGGTGTAGGGCAAATGTCAAAGTCCGTTGCCAACGCGATCAGTAAAGCGCTAGTCTCGGATGATCGTGACGGGTTGCATGAGATTATTGAGGAGTTCTCTGATTGGGAGGGCTTGTCTCAGGACGAACTCGGTCGCATACTCATGCAAATCGCCCGGTATGGATATTCGGGGCGAACAGATCGCTACAAGTCGGTAATTCGCGAGATATTGAGCAAAGATGTCGAACCCAGTGTTTTTGCTCTTGCATTTCTCAACGAGAATACTGCAATCTCCGACCAGCTCGATCGCGACCCCGCCCTTATCGAGGTGCGGGACGATGAAGGCAACACGTTGTTGCACGCAGCCGCAGAGCGTGGCAATGTGGAACTAGCAATGCTGCTTTGTCAACGAGGCGCGAGCATTGACGCTATGAATAGCAGTTTTTCCACTCCCATACATCTCGCCATGCATGCGGGCCCGTGGAAACAGAAACCCGCACTGGAAATCGCACAACTGCTTCGCGAACACAATGCAACGATTGATCTTCACACTTCGGCAGCACTTGGCGACAACGAAGCCATCAATCGCTGGGTCACAGAAAAGTCGGTTGACGTCAATAGCTATGACGCGGCACATCGCACGGCACTGTTTCATGCAGCTAGAAACGGACACGATATAGCGGTAACAACTCTCTTGGAACTCGGTGCAAACCCAAACACTCCGTGTGGTGACGGTCAGACTCCGCTATCTACTGCCTGCCTGCACATGCTTTCCCAGGAATGCAGTCAATCAGTAGTTGAAGCGCTTATCTCGTATGGAGCTCGGGAATCGCTCGAATCGGCGATCATTCTTGAACGTCTGTCGCAGATTGAAGAAGCAATAGCACGAGAGCCGGATCTATTGGCGGGACAAGACCATGAAAGCCCGCTGGGGTATGCGATACACGTATGGAGGCCGGAAAGTTTGAGACGCCTGCTTGAATTAGGTGCAATGCCGAATTCTGAGAACTGGGGGCACATCCAGAGGATCGCGAAGAACCAGCCAAGGCTGGTTGAGGAATTACGCGCAATTTAATTTGGACCCAACTCACTGAGAGTTTGGAGTCGCTATTGCTCAGACGAGCAACAGATTGTTTCTACGGTCACCCGTAGCGTGCTGACTTCTCTGTGTATTGAAATGAGTCGATGCCAATCCGACTACGAATGTCTTGACCGAGTTCGTCTTCGTAGTAGTCGATGGGAATACCGGTCGCGTCCGCTACACGCGTGATTCCATTGAATCCGCATGCAACGGACAGTGCATCCACCATTGCTTGAATTCCTAACTGCGCTGCGGCTTCCCTTCGAAATGTTGCAAGGTCGTCCCATCTTCCCTGGATCGTACTCTCAGTCAATTTCCTGAGTATGTCCGCGTGCAGAACTCCTGGATCCTCCTCAGTGCTCATTACCGCGTTCAAGTTCGCATCAAACCCTTCGTCTTGGCTGCTCGCACGGAGCATCAATGCATGCGAGCTTGTTCAGTAGAAGCACTCATTTAGCGCGGAAACTCGTGCTGCGATGAATTCGCATTGAGATGCGTGCAAATCCAGCGGGACGCCCATCATTGAGTAGTGGCTGCGAAAGCAGGTGAAGAACAACGATACTGCCGAAGGAACTGACCCCATGGCACGCAAGATGTTGGGAACCCTCCTGAATCCAAGATCGGATCTTCTTTGATCACGTTGGCCCAAAGGCAACCAAGCTCCTCCCTCTTCCACGAGGGCTGGTTCAGAGCCGGTTGGAGCGCGTGTGTCGGGTCGTCCAACATCGGGCAAGTCCAAGCCAAGGCAAGAGTGCATGGTGTCAATGATTACGCTACTCGCGACAACGCTGATGATCTCTACGTACTCTTGTGACGGATAGCGTTCGCAGAACTGTTCGAAGACTGTCTTGGTAAATCGTCCTGGGTCGGTACGTAACCGATGTATAAGGTCAACGACTATGGGGGGCAAATGTGAAACTGAATCGTGACTCCCTGACAACGCGTTAGGAGACAGCGCATTTTTTCGATTTTGACAGAGGCTACATGACAGCGAAGCCCTGGCTTCATTGACTATGGCAACACGATCTTCGCCGGACCAAAACGAACCAGTTTCGGCAATTCGCTGCCACACGGACTCGTGGGCTTGTTTCAATGCTGGACGTATTGGATATTGCGTTGTTTCGTACATGTTCAATTGTCTGTTTGGACAAAGTGCGATGAGCTAGACTCAAATTACAGTGTACTAGCGCTTCGATCATCCCAGCGGCGACAACTGCAGCATTCCTATGAGCAACCAGGCATGTGTTTTTGCTACATCTCTACAACAGGGTTCTCATGCGCCGTTTGTTTGTCTTGCTTGTGAATTGCTGTTGTGCAGCTCTTGGCAGCTTGAAGAAGACTCGTGCACGAGTCGTGGAGCCCGGGTTTGAAGGAATGAACGAAACGTCGCAACATACACGATAGCATGTTGCGACGTTCACTATTTGGTCCGAACTTCACCTACCCATAGCAATTCGGATTCAAAGCACTTCCTACCAGGAAAACTCCTTCACGACATCTACAAAGATCACGCGGCGGCGAAAGTCAACGTGCGCGGAGTCTACGCCTCGATAGCTATCGAAGAAGGGAAAGTCCGCGTCGAAGATATTCTGTATTCCGCCTGTAAATCGCCAATCCGAATCGGGAAGCACATACGATCCCTGCACGTCCACCGTTGTATAGCCGTCTACATCCTCCTTCGCGACACCGGCATTGACGTTCTTGTAGCTACTCTCGAAGTTAATGGTCAGGTTGCCGCTCCAAGGACCGCGTGTCCAATCTAGGAACGCACTACCTTTTAGCTCGACCGGTCCCTGATTAGTGCCTTCCTGCGAAACAGTGTCAACTCCTGGGGCTGGGACAGTCTCCAAGGCGAGCGTGTACGTGCCGAGAACTCCAGTCGCGAATTGACCGTATTCATTCTCGAATGTATAGCGTGCATCCATATCTATTGCCTGGCTGGTCTTAGCGGAAAAATTGTCCCACTGCATTGACACATATGTCAGTACACCGTCAGAATCCCGTCTTACGTTATTGGGAAACTGTTGCCAGTTCTCAAACGCATAGGTAGGAGGCCATCCGAAGACACCATTCAATGTCCCAAGCAGATCTTCGAATTCCGTACTGATGAAGGAACCAGAAACAAACAGACCTGGAATGCTCATGGATGTGTACTCAAAACCTATTGTTGTTGTGGTGGAAGTCTGAGGTTGCAGGTCGGGATTGCCTCCAAGAACCGTCAGCGGAAACACGGATGCAAACGGCCCACCATTTTCGATTGGGTTGAGTGGATCTAGGAAACGGAAGAACGTGAATTCGCGTGTTGGCGCAAACAATTCCGGCAATGTTGCTGCAAGAAAAGCCTGACCCCACGTGGCGCGAAGCTTGATGTTCTCCATCGGAAAGTAGACCACACCAAGTTTGGTCACGAAGTCGTCGTAGGTGCGGCTGCTTGAAGGCTCCAAAATGCCCTCGAAAGGTCCTTCAATCTCATACTTGTCATAGCGCCCGGCCATGTACAACGTCAGTTCGTGGATTTCCGGCCTAGAATTGGCGTCGCCAATAATCGGGACAGATACTTCAAAAAACATGGCCGTATTTACTGACTCTGGAACGATCTCGGGCGCGTTCGCTACTCTAAAAGTAAACGGATTCAACAGAAATGAATCGAAGTCGAGTGTGTCGGTCCGAGTCTCAATTCCTGCAGCCATGTCGATGGAGCCGCCTTCAATCTCATAGATAGAGCCGGACAAGCTCGCACTGTAGACATTCTGCCGGCCTTCGCGGGCTCCTCTAGTAGCGTATTCCGAAAACTCGTTGAGGGTGGCACGCTGCACGGTGCCGTCCCCAAATGGATTGATTGCTTCTGCAGGGTCGCTGCTTGCTAGCGCCGCTTGAAATGCGGCGCCCCGATAGTTGAAGGAGCCTGGATAGCCACCGTACGGATTATCTTTACCAGAGTTGACCGAGAAGACTGCAGTCCATCCCTCAATCGGCGTTTGCCAGGTCAGCGTTGCGGTTAAATTCGTGCGATCAAGATCGGTTGTCCGTGCAAATCCTTGAAGTTTTCCGTCTGCTATTTCGCGTTCGAACTTATAGGCCATGTAGACCGGTTCGCCAAACGGGTTGTAGTAGTTGCTCGCAGGAACGGGACCGCTGAATGATGCTCCCACTGCCTCCTGAATGGAATCTTGCCGCGCGAATGTTCCGGAAACGCTAAGTGTCAGATCTTCCCCGATTTCCTGCATAACGTTCAGATAGCCCGACAAGTGGTCCGAAGCAGGAATCGCTTCGCCTGGGGCGTTCGCCGATAGTCCTTTCTGCAACAGGAGGAAATTTCCAGATTGGGTGGCAACCTCCTCATTGGAAACCCATATGACGTCGTCGGGTGTGAAATTCGTGCCGTCGCCGTCCGGCAGGATTCCATATGTTGTGTTTGGTGGTGCATTTGAGGGCAGTCCGAATCTGAGGATGACACCGGGCTGGCCGAAGGTATTGGGATAAAATCTGCCGCCCTGCTCGCGATAGTCGCCGTCTGTGTCAAGTCCCGCATCGCGCATGAACACAGGGTCGTCTTCTCGATAAGTTAGTGATGCAGTAGCGTTTCCGGTATCCCACGAGTAGCCGAGGGACTGCTCGATAATCCGACGATGTCCGCCTGAACTGCTGTTTTCGTAGCGAATCGAGGATTCGGCTCCTCGAAAGTCCTTCTTCATGATGAAGTTGACCACGCCTCCGACTGCATCTGAGCCGTAGACGGAACTCGCGCCGTCGGTCATTACTTCCACGCGCTCAATCGCGCTGAAGGGAAGAGTAGAGATGTCTGTAAAGGTGCCCCTCTCTGCAGGCGAAGCGGCCAATCGCTTGCCGTTAACTAGAACAAGCGTGGATCCTTCGCCCAGTCCACGGAGATTGATCGTGACCGACCCGATCTGGAATCTGGGCGAGCGGTTGTCCAGACTACCTCCGTTAGTAATCGTGGAGAAGTTCTGTGGCAAATAGCGTGCAATGTCCTCGATATTCGTCAAGCCTCGAGCATCGATCTCGGGGCGGGTGATTTCGAAAATTGGAGATGCACCAAATCCGGCAGGCAATCGGCTACCAGTAACGACCATTTCTTCCATTTGCTGGTCGCTATCTTCGTCTTGGTCTGATTCATCACTGTCTGCTTCCTGTGCGACTGCCGTCATCGGCGCAATGAATAGGAATGTGACGACGGCAAGCCAGCGGCTATTCGTCGTGCTGCGTTGTATGGTTGTCATGAAATTGTGTTCTCATAAGGGTTTACCGATGTGGCGGGCAAGCCATTTGGTGTTCACCCTCCTCAAATGTTGTACGCAATCATACGCCATGTAGTTCGTGCGACGAAAAAGGAAGGGAGTTTTGATGCATGCGAACCTTGCTCAATCCGCTTGGAGACGGTTTGTCGAAGGACGGAATCTTTGGGTCAGACTACTCGCTATTGCAGCTGCGGAAAATCTCACGCGTTGCCGCTCAAGACTTGCGAACAATTCATTGGAGTCGATGACTAATACACTATTGCCCACGCTTGAAGCCAGCAGTGGAGTGTGATGCATTGAGTTCGACTGACGGCGGTGGGTAATCTATATAGAAGAGTGAAACGCACGGATTTGTGGAGGGATTGTAGGTGTTGCTTACAGAAAATCTGACACGACGCTACGGTGACATTGTGGCTGTCGACGACGTCAGTTTCGAGATTTCTTCTGGCGAGATTGTTGGGTTGCTTGGTCACAATGGTGCTGGCAAGACAACTGTCATGAAATTGCTTACGGGCTATCTTGAACCAAGTTCTGGCAGCGCTTTCGTGGATGGTATCAACGTGCAGGAATCACCGACTCAAGCGCGAGCGAACGTAGGGTATCTGCCGGAAACTAGACCTTTCTACACAGAACTCTCAGTTATTGACTATTTGTGGTTTACGTCCACCGTGCGGAACGTGCCGAAGGAGTCGCGTCGCCAGTGCGTGGAATACGCCATTGAGAGCACCGATTTGCAGGACAGAGCAATGGACACGATAGGAACCCTCTCAAGAGGATTACAGCAGCGTGTTGGCGTTGCGCAGGCGATTCTGCACAGCCCTGGGACACTCATTCTGGACGAGCCGACCACTGGATTGGATCCGTCGCAAACGCAACATATGCGAGACTTGGTCAAGGAGCTAGCCAAGAATGCAACTGTCGTGCTGTCGACTCACATCATGCAGGAGGTTGAAGCAATCTGCAGCAGAGTTCTGATCATGCGCGATGGCGTGATCGTCGTCGACGAACTGCTCGAAAACCTCAAGGAAGGAAGCCGATGCTGGCTGACCAGCGATGCAGATATCGAAGACGTGCGGAATTGCCTCAAAGAGGTGGCAACAGTTGGCCAAATTGATGGTCGTTACTTGATTACCCCACTACAAGCCGAGGAGAAGAGCGACATACCTGTCATTGTCAGGAAGCTGGTCGCAGACAACATTGCGGTGGGAAGCATAGAACCAGAGAAACGAGATTTGGAAGCTCTGTTCAGAGCTGTTAGCGCAGGGGGAGAGCTATGAGAGCGGAGTGCTTAACCGAAATAGCACGAAAGGAGCTGAAACTCTTTTTCGTTTCGCCCATCGGCTACTTGTTCTTGGCTGCCTATCTCGGAGTGACGCTGTTCGTATTCTTCTGGGGTGAAGCCTTTTTTGCCCGAAACATCGCTGATGTCAGACCGATGTTCGAGTGGCTACCAATCCTTCTGATCTTTCTAACAAGCGCGCTAACCATGCGGATATGGAGTGATGAGCGTCGCACTGGAACGATCGAGTTTCTCTCCACCTTGCCTGCCAGTTCGTGGGAGCTCGTCTTGGGCAAGTTTCTGGCTTGCGTGGCGCTTCTGGGTATCGCGTTAGTCCTTACGCTGCCACTCCCGATTTCAGTTGCATTCTTGGCCAACTTGGATTGGGGCCCTGTGATTGCCGCATACGCCGCCGCAATGCTTCTTGGGGCGTCGTACATAAGTATTGGACTTTTCGTAAGCGCTCGCAGCGAGAATCAAATTGTTGCACTAATCGTCTCCGTGTTCTTTTGTGCGGTCTTCTACATGTTCGGCAGTGAGTTCATCACGGGCCTTGTCAGCAACGATGTGGCGGAAGTCTTGAGAAAGGTTGGTTCGGGTTCGAGATTCGAATCGATAGCGCGCGGGATTCTCGATTTCTCAGATTTGTACTTCTATCTATCCGTAACAATTGCTTTTCTCGTTCTCAATGTATTGGTGCTGCAGTCATTGGGTTGGGCGGAAGATGCGGAATCCACGGGCCATCGCAATGCAGCAATTGTGACTACGCTTTTGGTAGCGAATCTCCTTGTAGCAAATTTCTGGGTCGGCAGCATCAATTTGCTTCGGGTTGATGTGACGCGAGGTCAACAATACACAATTGCGCCCGTCACAGTACAGGTTCTGGACCAACTACGTGAACCTCTGCTCATCCGCGGTTACTTCAGCTCCAAGACGCATCAACTCTTAGCACCTCTTGTTCCCCAATTGCGCGACTTGGTCAGGGAATACAACATAGTGGGTGGCAATCGTGTACAAATCGAATTTGTCGACCCGGCGACGGACGCTGAGCTGGAGGATGAAGCAAATTCCAAGTATGGGATTCAGCCCTCGACGTTCCAAGTATCTGACCGGCATCAGACGAGTTTGGTGAGCTCCTACTTTGATCTGCTCATCCGCTATGGCGACGAGTATGAGGTGCTCGGATTCAGAGATCTGATTGAAGTAAAAGCTACATCCGAAGCTGACCTATCTGTGCGGCTTAGAAACCCCGAATACGACATAACTCGTGCAATCAAGAAGGTGTTGGCTGGATTTCAGGGAGGAGGATCGCTCTTCGACTTTGTAGGTTCGGAAGTCGTGTTTACCGGTTACATCTCCGGTCCGGAGCGCTTGCACGAACAGCTCGAGGAATTACGAATCCCACTAACGACGGCCTTGGACGAACTAAAGGAATCTTCGAGTGGGAAATTCAGTTGGACAATTGTCGATCCGGAAGCAGACGGAGGAGCTGTTGCAGAAGAAATTGCCGAGAACTTCGGGTTTCAACCTATGGCAGCGAGCATTTTTGACACCAATACTTTCTATTTCTATCTGACGTTGTCCGATGGCCAAACAGTCGTGAGCATGGGAATTCCCGATTCGCGAGACAAAGACGGATTTTCACGAACGCTGGAGGAAGGGTTGAAGCGATTCGCCACTGGGTTGCTAACTTCTGTTGCGTTCTATGCACCCACCCAGCCTCCACCTCAATACATGGGTCAGCCTCCAATGGGTAGCGAGTTCACCGAACTTCGCGGCTACTTGATAGGAGACTACGACTTGGAAAGCACAACGCTCCGTACACCCTTGCCCAACTACGTAGACGTATTGCTGGTTGTGGCGCCTTCGTCATTGAACGACGAGCAAGTCTTTGAAGTCGATCAATTCCTAATGCGTGGAGGCACCGTCATTGTCGCCGCAGGAGGCTTTGAAACCATGGTCCAATCGCAGACACTCAACTCCACACCAAACTTTACGGGCCTCGAGAATTGGCTGTCCCACAACGGAGTATCCATCGAACAATCCATGGTGCTCGACCCAAGGAACTCGGCCTTTCCAGTTCCCGTCATTCGCGAGGTTAGCGGCTTTACGTTTCAGGAGCTGCGAATGATTGACTACCCATTTTTCGTAGAGGTTCGCGATGAAGGATTTGTAGCTACCAATACAGCTGCCAAGGACCTAGACCAATTGACCTATGCTTGGGGATCGCCTGTCTCCATAAACGCAGAGACCAATTTAGAGCGAGAAGTAATGGAGTTGATGCGCAGTTCAGATAAGAGTTGGACCGATTCGTCTCCGGAGGTGATGCCAAGATTCACGGACGGATCAATTTCGCCTTACAGTCCTGTTGGAGGATTGGTAGGTTCGCAACTGCTGGCGGTTTCCTTAAAAGGATCATTCTCAAGTTACTTCGACGAATCGCCAGCACTCGTTGCAGCTCGCGAGCGGGCACGGGAACTTGCAGAAATGGAGAGTATTGATCTGGTCGAGGACGAAGGAGAGGACTCTAGTGGTGCTGCGGGCGAGACGACTGCTGACGATCCTTCAGACGAAATTGAAATTGACGAGCTAACTGTAGTTGAGGAATCTGGGGATTCTCTCGATCCAGCAGCAGAACAAACAACCGATGAGGACTCTCTGGTTACGGTCCCCGATGGCGAGGAAAGTCACGACGAAGATGTCAGTCAAGAGGAATCCAACGAAGCCGAGGATGAGGACACGCTGGGCATTGTTGGAACGGTAATCGATCACTCTCCCGAGTCAGCGCGATTGATAGTGATTGGGTCATCGGAATTCGTTTCAGACTATTCTGTTCGCATGATTAGCTCCGCTAGGCAAATGTTGTACGTGAACGGCTATCAATTCCTTGCGAACCTGATTGATACCGCCATGGAAGACGCTTCATTGATGTCCATTCGCAGTCGTGGCCATTTCAATCGCACACTTCCTTCGCTTGAGCCCGCTCAAACGGGACTATTCGAATATGGAAACTACTTTGCCGCCATTGTTGGACTGTGCATTGTCTTTGGAATTAACGCTTTCCTTCGTGTGAGGCGTCGAACTGAGCAAGCAAGTTGGTTTGGAGTAGCGAAATGAAGCAGATAGTGTTGGCGGGAATTCTCGCGGTTCAAGTTCTGATTGTTGTCCTCATTTGGTTGCTCAGTCTCCAAGGTCCAGCAACGCCCGAGCCATTTCTACAGTTTGACCGCACCACAGTTGACCGTTTGGTGCTAAGTACTGCAGACGAATCTATTGAGCTTCGGCGGGAGGACGACAAATGGTCGATGCCAGACGGCAATCCAGCCGACGAACGAAAAATCGATCGTCTGCTGGAGCGTCTCGAAGATGTTGCGGGCGATTGGCCGGTAGCTACCAGCGAGGGCACAGCGAAGCGTTTCGAAGTGACCGAAGACACCTTTCAAAAGCACGTTGCAGTGTTTGCGGGCGAGGAATCATTTGCCGACATCTATCTCGGTACCTCGCCGAGTTTTCGCAAAGCACACGCAAGGTCGGTCAAGGGTGGTCCGGTCTATGCGATAGATTTCTCGAATCACGAGGCCAGCACTACGCTGAATTCGTGGCTGGACAAGTCTCTCCTTCGACCAACGGGACCGATAACGGAATTCGAGCATGTGGGGAACTACTCCCTGAACGATGGCGAGGACGGCTGGGAGTCGCTGCCTGAGAGTGAGCTCGATGTGTCGAAAGTGCGAAGCTATATGGACAGATTCGAATCGCTAACGGTCTTCGAACTTAGCGAAATTGAGATTGGGGACGCCGAACCTAGGGCACAGTTCGTAATTTCCGACGAAGCAGGCTCGTACACATTGAGTGTCTACTACATCGAAGACTCGGAAGATTGGCTTGCGCACTCTGATCGCCACGTCAGTTACTACGGATTGGCAAGCTATGTTGGTTCCGAATTGGTAAAGGACCTTTCCGATCTTGCTCCCGACGAGGAGGAAACGGACGACGTGATCATTACGACCGAGGACATAACGGACGAAACTGACTAGTCTTCGCTGTCGTCTATGGCCAGCGACACTCGAAGCTCGTCGCAAAAGGAATCGAGCTCGTCGAGATCATAGGGCGTCGCATCGCCAGAACCCCAAACCGGACCTGGCCAGGCAGCATCGTCTGTGCGCCGGCCAATGACATGAATGTGGAGTTGCGGTACCTGGTTGCCTAAGGCTGCAACATTCAGCTTGTGGGCGTCGCATTGAACCTGCAGCGTCTTTGATGCCGCTTCGATTTCATCATAGAGATCAGCCCGTTGCTCGAGTGGGAGGTCGTGGAAGTCGCGAAGGTTTTCGGCTTTTGGAACCAGGATTAGCCAAGGGAATCGGCTGTCGTTCATGAGCAACACATGGCAAAGGTACAACTCGCCGATGTAGATGCAGTCTGCAAGGAGCTTTGGATGGATTTCGAACGACATTTGTGGTGTGTACTCCTTGTTAGGTTGGGCGGACGCCTGCTCTAAACCGCGCAACGCACAGGCAGAGCTAGTTGGCACTACATTCAGAACATAATAGCTTTCGCCACGTTCGCCACACATGGAATTGGACTCGGTTCCCGTACTAGACACCCCGGCTCGCTATTGATGGAAGCTCAATGGTCGTTCGTCGACCTTCATCGGGATTCGATACATTGAGGGATTGTGGAACCCGCCTGCCTTTCGACTTGACCCCGTTGCCGGCACCTACGCTTTGAGTCTTTGGGAATTGACTACTCGTTCTGTGCGATGCGAGCAAGGGCGAGTTCCTTTGAGCGGTGCCGAACTCTTGCCAATGGGTGCATGACGCCTGCACCAGCGGGCCAAGTTCCCGGCTCGGCTCTTACCCATTGCGCAATCGCTTGACCATGAGGAGACAACGATTGCCAGATCTCGTGAGGCATGGTTCGTGAAATCCGATCTTTGGCAATCCAGGGAGCGCCGTACTCGACATCCGGCAGCGCCCTTACTTCTCGACTCAAGTTTGGAGTTGCACCGTGCCATCCCCGATTGTCTCTAATCATCCCGGCACCTGCTTTCGCGCCAACCAGCGTGGATGTACGCATCCACATTGGCTCTTCGCTCTGCAAAGGAATTCTTCCTGCGCTGCCATGCGTGTGCGGGACTTGTCGAATCGGTCCGTTCTCCCAAGTCAGGTCGCTCATCAGAAAGTTGATCGTAATCATTGGAGGAGTTCGTTCAACGACGACCTGACGGGTTCGCGCGTCCAAGTTTTCTGGGTCTTCGACTTCGGAATCGATGCCTAACTTGCGTGCTTGATTGAACCTGGCCATGGAAATTTGAAAATTCTCGCGGAGATCAGTGTGCAGCGCTTGATATTCGATTGCGCCTGGCAGACACAAGTCTCCACCTGCGCCCCAAACGTGATATTCGGCTGAACCAAAAAGCCTTGTCAGAATTGGCGTTGTTGTTGGCAAATCAATCATGTTTGCCCATGCGGGCTCATGAAGTAACTGACGAGACGCCGAAGCAGTCCCGTAGCTATAGCGATGGGGCAATCTATTCGTTTCCGTGATGTACTTTCTGCCGCCGTGACCTGGATGTGCAAGGATGTCGCGCAGAATGCGGGCGCAACCTTCTCTCCAATCATTTAGCGCGCCACACTCGAGCAGATTGTTTACAACGACAAAACCATCCCGAAAAAACAGTCGCTCAATTCGGTCCAATTCCTGTGGTTCGCAGGTTTCAAGCCCTTGAATGCCATTGTTCTCGCGAAGGAAGTCTCGCAGTGCTTCCACTTGGGGATCGTCGTAGACGCGATGGCTTGGTGCAAATGGGTCCATTGCCGCAAACCCGGTTTTTTGTATGGAAGCCGCACCGTCGTCATCCATCGTTTCATTAACAGGTGTGTTGGCGCACCACCCGACATCGGTTTGACCGAAGACGTTCATGCGTGCAATCTCCGAGTCGGGCAACGTTGTCGCGACCGTCAAGTAGGTTCCTTTTGGAAGCAAAATCGGAACGATGATACCTAGTTAAACACTCCACAATACATGGAGATGGGGAGACGAATGCGAACTCCGTCTCTTGTCCCCTAGGGTAAAATCACAGCGGTTGGCTTTGGCATGCAAAATCACAGTATTGCCGCATAAATGACAAGTTCAAAAACAAACGGAAACCTACCTGATCTCGATCTGGGATGGATGGATCAGCACGGGCCCTGGGACACCCATGCGGAACCCGGAAAGTACGGATTCACGCTTGCCGACATCCAAATCGGCGAATATGGCCAAGTGCCCGAGGAGAGCAACAACCAGACAGGACGCCCGCGTGGTTCCAAGCCGCGAGCCAACTCGATGCGTCTAGGCGGCTATACCGTCCGCACCAAGAGCGACATTTGGCTCGAAAACGCTTCGTTTCTCTATGAAGAGGCATTGCAGCGACAATGGAGTTCTGCCACTGATGTGCCTTGGGAGTCAATTAAGCCTCTGCCGGACGACGTAGAGCAAGCACAGTGCCAAATGGCGACCTTTCTCACGGAAGTCGAATTCGTTGCCGGCGATGTCCCCGCACGATGGATTTCGAGTACGACCCCTGACTACTTCGAAGCACGGCAAGTGCTACTCGCGCAGGTCATGGACGAGTCGCGTCACATGGATGTGTTCCGCAAACGAGCGCTGGCAAATGGCGGAGGATTGATGCGGGCTACGGGCGCAACCGCTGGCTTCGTCGGCGGAATAGACTTGTCCAGAGACTTCACCGAGATGTCCTCTCGTTTGCACATATCTGGCGAAGGCGCGGTCTTGACGATTTTTCGCATGGGCGAACTGATGGCATACAACGACGCGGAAAAGACGATCTATCGGCTGTGTGCACAAGACGAAGCCAGGCATGTCGCTTTTGGCGTGATGCACTTGAGATACATGTCGCAAAACGAACCAGATCGGAGGGAAGAGATTCACTCATATCTTGATGAGGCAGAAGGTAGCATGTTGACCGATGCTGCCAATCCCGCCGGAAGACTGACGCAGACTTCAGAATCGCTGTGCATTCTCTTGGGTGGAGGTAGCGACAAGTTTGACGAGGGCTTCCGCAAACTCGTTGCCATTAGGCGACGACAGCTGCAGGAATACAGAAAGCGAGTCATTTCGGCTGGATTTGGCGATAGATTTGACAACGGACGATCACGCCTTAACGAACTGATGGCGCAGGCTGCAGCGTAGCTCCGTTGAATTCAATTTAAGACTCTGGTTCCGACGACGTACTTGAGTCCTTAAACAAGATCAAGCACTAAAGTCATTCATTTGAGCTAGCATGGCAGATTCTCAAACTGGGACGAAATCGGCAGGCGATTCTCGGCCTATGGACATACCCGAACCCAAGTTCAATTGGATGAATCAGTCTCGACAATGGGGTACACGAGTGACTCCTGACAAGAAGGGACTGACACTCGACAAGACGAACGTCGGCATTTATGGCGAAGTGCCACAGCGCTGGGGCGACCAAGGGCGAAACCCGCGGGGAGCGATACCCGTCAAGGGCGCACTGCCGATTGGCTATTCAGTCACACAAAAGACGGAACTTTGGGCTGACTGCGCCGCCGAGCTCTACGAGGAAGCAATCCAACGCCGGTGGGCGCCCGCTACCGATGTTCCCTGGTCTTCCATTCAGCCCCTGCCAAACGACGTGGAAGTTGCGATCTGCCAAGTTTGTACGGAGATTCTTCAATACGCGAATATCGACATCGAAGTACTGACCAACTGGCAGCACCGAATGTCGTATGGCTATCACGAAGTGAAACAGTTCTTAGCAACAGCAAGTCTGGATGCAGCGCGGCGATATGAAGCCTTCCGTAAGCGTGCACTCATCAACGGGGGCGGCTTAGGGTTGGAACCCACAGGGCAGGCAAATCGCTTCCTGTTGGAGAGCCGCGGAGGGTGGACTGAAACCGTTGCTGGACTTGCTTTGATTCGTACGCTGTTTGTGGCCACCGTGTGCGAGTACCTTTACAAACACAGCTATAACGATGCAGAGCGCGTGGTCTACTCCTTCGTGATTCAGGACCTCGCTCGTTTGCTGACCTACGGCGTCGAACACCTCAAGTTCAGCCTTGCGCATGACGACGAGCGAAGAGGCAGTGTCATAACCATGATTGCCATAGGCTTGGGAATGTTTGCACGAGATCTGCGGGACCCAGTCTTGCGCGAAGCGCTAGCCATCGTGTTCGGCGGCGGAATTTCGGGAGCGAGAAACGAGGGCATGTCCATCTACTACGATCTGATTGAGGACTTCCGCGAACGACATTTGGCTATGCGACGCTGGCTCGATCTGCCGGCTGATGCAGCAACCATGCCTCGAGCTTTCCGACCTCGAGACCAAAACTGACATGGCCTCTGAATTTACGTTTCCCTCGCTGGACTGGCTACAGGCCGTTCGAGAGGTGTTCAATACGACGGATATGTATCGTGGCGCAGGAAGCGGCAGATGTGATTGTGTCGTGGGTTTGAAGATCGAAGGTGCGGTCTTCATCGTAGAGTTTGAGGGGTTTGGTTGCACTGGGGTAAGGCAGGCGAACGAGGCTGAATTGGAGAACGTCGATTTCTATCTGGATATGCCGTACGAACTATGGAAGTCCATGCTCGAGAACATAAGTGCCAACAACCATGCAATTGGCGAGTTCACACTGAACACTCTCGACTTGGGCATGGAACAAGGCATCGCGCATTCCAAACATGAAGATCAATATCGCCAAGACCTGTTCGTTCGCTACAACCAGACGATGCAGTTTTTCTTCGATGCCTCACACAGGATCAGTACCACGTTTGAAGAGATCGTCGCATCATGAAGATGTTTGAAGCCATGCAGTCAGCTAAGCGAAGCGTCAATCGCCAAAGCGGCTACCGCAAACTTGGAAGTGCAGAGATTGCAATTGCCTTTTCTAGTGATGACGCGCACCGAGTCGTGGAATTCGACGCATTCAAGATTGGCGAGATAAGAACTGTTGAAGATCCATCAGAACTTCGAGGAATCGGTGTAAGGATTCGCATGTCGAATAAGCAGTGGAGTTTCTATCTGCGACGCAGAATGGTTGGGAAGTTGCCGACCTTGATCGCCTTCAATTTAGATCAACCAGTCCTGGAGTTTGCAGGACCGTTTGATCGTCTGCATTTCCTTCGAGTGCACAAGTCCATTCAAGCATTTGTCGATGCCTGGGCTAGGCACTCAGGACCGTAGATTAGCGCACTTCCCTAGTGTTGACGGCGCGGTCAAGTTTGCGTGAACTGTTCTAGTGCCGTCCTACGAATATCGCTGCCACGATTGTCTCAAGATCAGCGAGACTTCAACTTCCGTCATCGACAAACCGCCCTCGATCTCATGTCAGCATTGTGGATCGGAAAATACCCGTGCGATCGTTTCTCGATCAAATGTGGTTTTGTCCAGCAAATCAAAAATTGAGCGGCTTGATCCCAAATACGAGAAGATGGTTGACAGCACTATGGCGAAGAATCCATTGGCCGATCCCGATCGATTGCTGAGCAAAATGCGGGACCCTGGAGCGGGAAAGACCGAAGATTGAAGGGCGACGGTGGTTGTTCCTGGAAAACGCGCGAATCGCTACCCGGTTCACAGCACTCAATTGAGAGAATTCAGGAACCCTATGAGTGCTTCATTGACTTTGTTGGGTGACTCCTGCTGCGTCCAGTGGCCAGTTCCCGGGAGAACCACAGGGTCGCGAAGGTTCGGAACAATTGCTCGCATACGTTGCCCAGCATAGTCGTCGTAGGGCACTACATCGAACTCGCCGGTAACAAAGAGTGCCGGCTGCATGATCTTCATGTTCTGAAATGGGGCGGTCAATACCCAGTTGTGATCAATGTTTCGATACCAGTTCAGCCCACCCCTAAATCCTGCCTCCTCGAATTCCGCAACAAAATAATCAATGTCCTGTTGGGTCAGCCAATCAGGCAAGCTGTCCTGCGGGTCGGGGATGTTCTCTAACATGTATGAACTCTTGTGAGGTCCTTCCGAAACGTTGCTCAACATGGAACGTCTATTGACGCTTCCGGACGCGCCATAAAGCATCTTTCGCATGGTCTCGGCGACGTCGTGTTGCAGTTCGTGCTCTGCTACTCCGGGAGTTTGAAAATACAGTTGATAGAAGAATCTGTCGCCAAAATACTGTTTCATTCCTTGCATTGGCGGGTACCCGCTTCGAGGACCCCACGGAACTGACAAAGCTACTACTGCTCGAAATATGTCTGGCCGCATCATGGCACAGTTCCAGGCGACGGGTGCACCCCAGTCGTGTCCTACAACCACCGCGTGATCGGATTCGAGAGCTTGCACTAGCCCGACAATGTCACCAACAAGATGCATGATCGAATAGGCCTCGATCATTGGCGGCTTATCGGTTTTGCCGTAGCCTCGCTGGTCTGGCGCCACTGCGTGGTAGCCAGCTTCGGCAAGAGCGGAAATTTGGTGTCGCCACGAATACCAGGATTCTGGAAAGCCGTGGCACAGCACCACTAGCGGTCCCTCGCCTTGTTCGGCGATCCGCATGTTTATCCCATTGGTTTGTATGGTGCGGTGTTCTATCGTCATGGATCGGCCTGTAGTTCCAGCGGCAATGAATCGGCGTCAAGGATAGCAATGTTACGATTGCGCGAATCGCAAGATCGATTCACGGTCATTCTTGCGGGATGGAACGGTTGCGGAAACGTGGAGAACTCATGGCAGGACCTCTAGACGGTGTGCGCGTCGTCGATTTCACAACAATGATTGCTGGTCCGTATGGAACGATGATTCTTGCGGATCAAGGTGCTGATGTGATCAAGATTGAAGCGCCAGCCACCAGCGATCACGCGCGACGTGCGGGTTACGGGATTCGTAAGTTGTCTGCCACGTTTCTCAACAACAATCGGAACAAGCGATCTGTTGCCATTGACGTAAAGCATGAACGAGGTCACGACCTGCTTCTTCGCCTTGTGAACACAGCCGATGTCTTTGTTCAGAACTATCGTCCTGGCGTCATGGAGCGGCTTGGCATTGATGAGCCTGTTCTGCGCAAAGCGAATCCCCGTCTCATCTACGTCTCAATTTCTGGCTGGGGAGAGAAAGGACCGTATGCAGCCAAACCCGTCTACGATCCAATTGTGCAGGCGTTGTCGGGTCTTGCCACCGTGCAGGCCGGTTCCGATGAGGCAAGACCGCGTCTTGTTCGGACGATCTTGCCAGACAAGCTTACGGGAATCACCGCGTCGCAAGCGATTTCAGCTGCGCTTTTTCGTCGTGAGCGAACCGGCGAGGGTCAGCATGTGCGCCTCTCTATGTTGGACTCGGTCGTGGCATTCATGTGGGCGTCGGACATGGGGAGCCAAACATTCGTTGGAAGAGAGACAAACGTTCAACGCGCTGCGACCTTCATTGATCTCATATACGAAACCAAGTCTGGATTCATAAGCATTTCAGTCATGACGAACGACCAGTGGGAAAAACTGTGCAGAGCTGTGGAGCATCCTGAGTGGCTGGATGACGACAGGTTCAAGACGCCCGCAGGCAGGGATCGATACGCTGACGAACGGCTTGCTCTTACCCAGAGCGTACTTTACGAAAAGAGTGCAGACGAATGGCTGGGAATTTTGGAAGCTACAGGCGTGCCCTGCGCCCCTGTGCTTACACGTAGAGAGATGATTCATCATCCACAAGTCGAGGCCTCGCAGATTGTCATCGAGCTTGATCACTCGGAGGCTGGAAGGATTCGTCAAGCACGAAATGCGGCGCGGTTTGAGGGAAGTGCCACGGAGAATAGACGGCATGCTCCCAAACTTGGCGAGCACACAGTCGAAATCATGCAGGAACTTGGGTACGAATCAAGTGAAATTGAGCAGCTTGCCCAGGAAAACACCATAGCTGTGTAATACCGGCAGCTCGGCCACAGGCACCAGCAATTCTCGAGTGTGCATCAGCAACGTAGTGCCTACACCTCTGTGGCTATTTCATTGAAGTTCGCATTGGAATACTATGCGTAGAGGATGGTGCTAACAAACAGAGAATCAGGATTTCTTGTCGGTGAATTGGTTCAGGCTCCACAGTGGTAGATCGCGTGGCGGTACACCCTTAAACTTGCTTCGCCGCATTTGCTATGGATGTCGGTTCCTAATTGCATGTCTCATACTGTGCACAGGTGTTGTTCTGAGCGAGGAAACCGAACTTGAGTCTGAGCCGGGCAGTGACGACAAATCCTCAGAGGAACCAGACGCAGAAACCGAAACCGAAGACGAACAGTCCCTCGATGAATCAGACTCGGCCGCGCAAAAAGATCACATCTTCGATAGCTTAGCGGACATATTGGCCTACGAGTCCTCGGACGATGACTACAAGCTAACAAAGCGATGCATTGACCGGCGCGAGGTGGAAGACTACGACATCCTCAATCAACGGTTCATCGTAGTTCAAATGCGCAAGGACGAGGAAAAGTACTTGATTCAGTTGCCAAGAAAATGCGTCGGCCTGACGAAAGGAGCTCTGTTGAGTTTTGATGTGCGGCGTAGTGGTACGCTTCGCATGTGCGCCAACGACTCAATCCGCGCGAGCATTGGGACGGAGTGGGGCCCGCCATGCCGAATTCCAGGATTCGAACCTGTCAACGACGTCCAACTCGAGCAGCTGACTCGAGGACTCTACTCAGGCCGAGTCGAGTGAAGCAAGTTAATTGCCTTATTTGCAGTGATGCTTGTATAATTTGTTAGTGCGCAAAAACTTGAACATTAGTTCAGGATCAATGTTCAAGACGGTCATGCTGTGACATTTGCGACGTGCAGTCAAGGCGATAGTGGGATCTAGGATGGAAAACAATCGCGGTACCGCATTCTCAGAGTCGATCAAACCTGAAGTAACTACGCTAAAAGCGGCTGCGAAGCTTACTTCTCTCACCGAACGACAAGTACGGAACATCATTAGTAAAGGGCTGGTATCTCCTCGGCGAGGTGCAGGACATCGTTATGAGTTCTCATTTCAAGATCTTCTAGTTCTTCGAAGAATTAGCGCGTTGTCGCGAAACTCCGTTTCAATGAGAAAGATCCTGAAGAACATCTCGATATTGCAAGCCAGTGAATCCGTACAGCCATTGTCTGCGGTAAACATCCAAACGAATGGATCGGAGATTGTTGTTCGAGAACGAAATGCGCTTTGGAACCCAGAGACTGGGCAAACGATGCTAAATTTCGATGCCGCGGAAGAGTCAACAGACGCGAATGTGCACGAAATCGCGCGGAAAGCCGACGAATCCGATTTTCTCGCTCAGGATTTGGAGCGACGTATTGAACAGGGTGGACTTGCAAGTGAAGATTGGTACCAAATCGGTGTTGACTTGGAATCCCTCGACGACTCTGAGCGAGCCTGCAACGCCTATCGACAAGCTATTCGTCTTGATGAGTCAAATGTAAACGCATATCTCAACTTGGGGCGTTTGCTGCAACTGAACGACAAGTTGCCGGACGCCAAACGCCTTTACGAGAAAGCCCTACAAGTAGCGCCCGATAGCGAATTGGCGAGCTACAACCTAGGTACGATTTTCGATACGCTGGACGAGTTCGAACTTGCCATCAAGTATTACCGCCGTGCTCCAAACATGGCGCCCGCACACAACAACCTTTCGCGCATATACGAACTGCTAGGAGACGAAATCTCGGCCCGCCGACATTTCAAACGTTCAAAGGAACTAGAGGATCGGTTCAGCGGGAGCTACTAGAGCCGAGCCCGCTCGATATTTTCTGTTCACGCGGTTGTACCGCAAGCTTTGTTAGTCCAATCAGCTAGAGCAGGAGCGAGTCCCAGCACATTTGCTTCGTGGCAGGTGGATTGGTCAAGCATAATGGGGAAGAGTCGGCAGCCGAACCACTAATGAACGAGTACAACCAGGGACATGCTTCTGGCCAGCCGATTGGCGACCGGGTGGAAGTCAGAGAAACTCGAATCTACAAAGACCCTCTGGAACTTGCGGGCAATGGAAGCGTTACAAGTGACGATGTAGCACACTTCGTAGAACAGGGATTCCTTGTCAAACGCAAGCTCGTCAAGGACATGTCGGCGCTTAGCAGAGCCATCGATCTGCTCTGGGAGAACGTGCCCCGCAACATACTTGCGCGCGACGATCCTTCAACTTGGGTCGACTCACCTCATGAGAAGTGGGTGGAGCAAGACGTTGATCGCATAGGTAGGTTGTATCGCGGCAACTGGAAGATGCGTTCGCGAGGCAGTGGTGGGCTTGGAACACAATCGTTTCTAGTGGACACAATCGCCAATTGCCCGGCGGTTACCAAAGTTGCGAAAGCGCTGCTTGGATCGGAAGTAGAGCCAGCTAGACGCGTCAGAGGAGTCTATGCCGTTTTTCCCAAACCGCCCAGCGAGCGTTGGAAACTTGGTCCTCACGGCGACTACATGGCATCGCAGTTGTCGGCGATGGTGTTGGCGGACGACATACCTCCTCACTGCGGCGGGTTCGCCGTCTGGCCTGGTTCTCACAGTCGTTTGCATTGCTGCTGGGATAACGTTCACGGTAGCACCATTACCGGCTCCAACGTGCAGGACTATCCCAGAGTGAGGGATCAAATCCTCATGGACACGACCCCGGTCGAATTCTCTGGAAAAGCTGGCGATGTTGTTTTTTGGCACCCAAGATTGCTTCACTCTGCTGGAGTGAATTGTTCGGCTGAGGAAGGCACCCCAATCGTTCGAGTGCTGATTCCCTGCGACTACCAGCGGGCTGGACTATCCTACTACGACGACTTGGAGTTTGGTCCCGGACCAATGTACCAATATTGGGTCGATACTCGGAACTTTCGAGAGGACGTTCGCGCGACACCGTCGAACATGTGGAGCGATTGGAACGTCTAGATATTCACGGAATTCGAATGAGAGCCAACGCGGCTATTTCGAGTGTCGTTTCGCACACTATCTGATGGAAGGATGAATGAGCGCTGAGGAATTGAATATTCGGACTGACTCCGAGGTGTCTGGCACACAGAGCGCGCTGGGACCTGTCGAAAGAGGCGAACGCATAGATTCGATCGACGTCTTGCGCGGCGTCGCGGTGCTTGGGATTCTGACAATCAATATTTTCCTATTCGGACTTCCCGCAGAATTGGGCAAGAGCCCCGTTTTGTTCATCGGCGACGGAGTTGCAAATCTAACCACTTATTTCATTGCCTTCATAGCCTTTGAAGGCTCGCAGCGCGCCATTTTTTCTATGTTATTCGGCGCAGGCATTGTCATATTCACTTCACGAATGCTCAATAGTGAGAGGGCGCAGTTTGCCAAGCGTATCTACTATCGGAGAACGTGGTGGCTGATCGTTTTTGGGTTGGTCGACGCGTACCTGCTGTTGTGGCTCGGCGACATATTGTTCCTTTATGGTGTGGTCGGCCTCGTGCTTTACTTTGCACGAGATTGGACCCCTCGCAGACTGCTTCTGATTGCAGGCGTGATCTTGCTGGTGCTTTGCCTTGTTCGCCTGGGGATCTCCGCGTTATATGGTTTTGCGAAATCTATTGCCGATGACCCCGTTCGAGCGGCGATGTATGGAATGGACGAGAGCGTGCTCGATTCGATTCGTCCGCCCAGCGCTGAAGTATTGAATGAGTCGATCGCTACGAGAGGGGGCGGATACCTTTCAGCGTTCGGTGAGAACGCCTTCTATTCCTTAAAGTCGCAGACACTCAACACAATTCTGATGTTGTTTTGGGATGCCTTGGCGCTCATGATGATTGGGATGGCTCTGTTCAAGATGAAGGTGTTCAGTGCGTTCTACTCCGCCAAGGTCTACGTTTTAATGACGGTCTTGGGTCTTGGAGTCGGCTACTTTGTAAATTGGTGGGAGGTCCACGATACCGCTCAAATGGATATTTACGTTCCCTATTTTGAGTGGACCTATGACATTGGACGGATAGCCAATGCCTTGGGCTATGTCGGGCTTGTAATGTTGATTTGCAAACTGCAAATATTGCCCATGTTGCGATCATGTCTAGCCGCCGTCGGTCGCATGGCTCTCTCCAACTACGTTATGCAGACAATCATTTGCAACACCATGTTTGTAGTTTTCGGGCTATTCGGTACGTTTGATTTGGCCCAACTCTACTTGGTCGTGCTAGGCATTTGGGCAACGCAATTGATCTATAGCCCATTGTGGCTGAACCAATTCAATTACGGTCCACTTGAGTGGTTGTGGCGCAAGTTGACCTACGCCGGTCTTGCGCAACGAACTATAACAATGCGTCAATGATTTGCGGACTTTAGCGAAAGTGGCGCGGGGCTACCAGAAGATTTGTGAAGCTATAGCTCAAAACGATATCGCCTCTGTAAAGACCGAGTTAGCCGCTAACCCACAAATTGCCGCACATTGGAAGCCTTTGTGCGATGCAGCATTCCATGGCAACGTTGCTAGCATCGAATTGCTTCTTGACGCAGGTGCCGATCCCAATCAAAAGTCCGGTACGGCATCGCGCCACACGCCGCTCACTCGAGTGGCTCAATACCACAAGACGATTCCCAGGCACGAGCGGCATGTTGAAGCGATGAAGCTGCTCCTGGATCGTGGCGCAAATCCAAGCGTTCCAGCGGGACCACTTAACGTATCGCCCGTCGTGTATTCGACAGTTGGCCCGCAGATAGCCTTCACTGATGTCCTTAGAGACCACGGAGGGGCAGGTGACATTTTTGCGGCCGCCGCGCTGAATGATCTAGGCGCGATCAAGTCTTTCCTGGAGAATTCCAAGTCTTCTGACTTGATCGATCACCTCAATCGCACTCCCCTGCATTTCGTTTGTCTCTCGGGCATGTGGCGACAAGGCGCCTCCACGCAGTCGATAGCGTGTGCAGAAATCTTGTTAGAGCATGGAGTCGCAATCGATGCCATGCAGGAGATACCCGATGCCGGAGAAGTGTTCCACGCCAATGCATTGTGGTATGCAGTTGCTTACTCGCAGAACATCGATCTGATCGATTATCTATTGAATCTCGGATCGACTCCACAGCCATCGGCGTTCGCTGCGACGTATGGGGGCGATGATCAAATCATTGAGCTGCTTCACAAGCATGGAGTCGATTGGAATGCGAAGTTTGGCGGCTACACGCCACTGCAAGAATTGCTCAACTACCGAAAAACCAAGCTGATTAAGTGGTTGCTTGATCATGGAGCCAGTGTTAACGAGAGGGATCCAGACGGACGCACCGCACTTCACATTGCGGCGATGCGAGGACTAAAGTCAGATTCCTTGCAAGCGCTCTTAGACCATGGAGCCGATCCGAAATTGAAGGATCCGGACGGCAATACTCCCATGGATCTCGCGGTTGCAAATAACAGACTTGCGGCGGCCGAGTTCTTGCGAACTCACACGCGACATGCCGAGAATTCTCAGCCAGATTAGGAATGAGCTTGAGTGACGCGGATCAGGCGATCCTCGCTTGGGGCTTTCTTGCGTCCCCAAAATATGAGCAATGTGAAGACCACGCACGTACCAGCGATCGTAATGCCAAGAGTGAGCAATGATTGAAGTGGCTGCGAACCGAGCATGCCAATTTGATAGCAAACAACAGCCGCAGAATAAGCTATGACAAGACTCCACCCCGCGCTAAAGGTAGCCCAGAAAGCCCCAATCTCCTTGTAGATTACTCCTATTGTCGCCACGCATGGCATGTAGAGCAAGACGAATACCAGATAGCTAAACGCGCCAAGTTGCCCGTGAAACAGGGCTTTCATAGCCATGATGGTATTCACCTCCACCTGATGGGTCGATGCAGCTTGTTCTTCGTTTGTCGCGTCCTCGATTCTCAACCCCAACGGATCGGCCAAGGATTCCCCTAACTCGGAGAAATTTGCTGGAACCGATGTGAATGCTGAAGTAACGGTCTCTATAAAGTCGAACGATTCATCTTCTTCTGTATCCGCTGTGTACAAAGCGTCCAGTGTGCCCACGACGACTTCCTTTGCGAAAAAGCCGGTGAAAATGCCCACAGTCGCCATCCAGTTCTCCTTGTCGATTCCCATTGGATGAAAAATTGGGGTAATGGTGCGTCCAATGGCGGAGAGCACTGAGTTCTCCTTGTTTTCGTTGCCGACTGATCCGTCGGTGCCAATGGTGCTGACCATGTTCAAGACAATTACTACGAGGACGATCGCTTTTCCGGCTCTAAGCACAAATCCCTTCAATCGATGCCATGTGTGAGTAAGCAAACCACGTAGGGATGGCAAGTGGTAGCGAGGCAGCTCGTGGGCAAACGACTGTGAAGTGTGGGGTACTAGATGCTTGCGGACAACCCATGCGGAGCCAAGTGCTACGAATATGCCGAGTAGATAGAGCGCGAAAACGACGTTTTGTCCGTTTGTCGGGAAAAACGCTGCTGCAAATAACGCGTAGACGGTAAGTCGAGCGCCACATGACATGAACGGGGCCATGATTGTGGTCAAGACTCGGTCAGGGCGATTGTCGAGGCTTCTAATACCCATGACGGAGGGAATATTGCAGCCAAATCCAACAATGAGCGGTACGAACGCTTTCCCAGGCAACCCAAGCTTGTGCATAGGCTTGTCGAGGATAAACGCAATGCGCCCCATGTAGCCGCTGTCTTCCAATAGAGTCAAGAACAGGAACAACATTCCAATGACTGGAATGAAGGTTGCAACGAGTTGAACTCCACCACCAACGCCGTCGCAAATAAACGCCATCAACCATGAGGGTGTGCCAATCGCAGACAAGAGTTGCCTCGGTCCTTCGACGAAGAGTGCGCTTCCCAAAAGATCGAAGAAGTCAATAAATGCCGATCCGACATTTATAGACACGAAGAACATCAAATACATGACGCAAAGAAAAATCGGAAACGCCATTACACGATTGAGAGCGAGTCGATCAATGAGATCCGTGAGGCGCGCCTTTTCTTTGGATTGAGAAATTGCCTGAGCTACAACGTGGTCCACGAATTCGTAGCGTGCTGCCTCCGATCCATGTACAACGGCTGGAGGCTCACGCACAATTGCCAATGCTGCGCAGAGATCAGCAATTCCCTTGTTTCGCTTCGCTGTAACAGGTATTACTGGGCACCCTAGTTTCTCGCGAAG
>JAPOWH010000018.1 GCA_026707735.1 Gammaproteobacteria bacterium
TGCCATTCAGGGACCAGAGGCAACGGTAGCGTTGCTCCGCAAATGGGCAACGGGAGAGCGAGCTCCATATCAGATTTGCGCCGTGTTGTCTGGGATAACCGCCGAAGAGTCATTGAGTATGGAAGGGGGTATTCGCTTTACCCCTCTATCAGCATCGGCGGGCAATGTATCTCTTCATTTGCCACCGCATAGCGCATTGCTATATGGCTCTTCTGCTGTGTCGAACGGGCTAATTGTGTCGATTGACTGCACTGGAGGACCAGCCCTACGCAGGCCAGGGACCCCAGAACTACCAGAGCGATCGTGGGCCCACGGGTCATTACCAGAAAACTTGTTGGACATACTTTGTGACGCACTTTCGTTAGTTTGCGACCAATACGCAAGATGGTGGTTAGAGTGGGTTGACTGTGGGGAGGCGAAGGTATTCCGTCTTGGTGCGACCTATGGACATTCACGACGTCGAGACGAATGTCACTCATATGGAACGGCAACTCTGACGGAAGCCGATCTGCCAAACGTGCATAAAATACTCATGAAACGGCTCAATGGCACCCATGAAGGGAAGCCATTGGACATTGCGATCAATAGATGGATGAACTCAAAGGGACGCTTAAGCCTCACGGATAAATTGATCGAGGCGAGGATCGCCCTAGAGGCGCTCTACCTACCAGACTCTGGCCCCGAGTTGCGTTTCCGTCTTGCAACCAGAGGCGCATGGGATTTGGGGGCTGATTTTGAGGAACGCCGCAAGAACTACCGGACACTCCGCGATGCATATGACCGTGCGTCCAATGCGGTACATCGTGGTGAGGTGGAAGATACGTCGGAAAACCGTGACGTGCTGAAGGATGCCCAAGACCTCTGCCGTAAGGGGATTCTGAAGAGGCTCCACGAGACCGAAACACCAGACTGGATTGAACTGATATTGGGGAAGGAATTAGAGACCACCCCATGAAGGCCGAGCAAGTTGCAACACTGGCCGCATCCGGCGAGTCTGAGGCGCTGGAGTTCAAGGAGACTACCGGTACGCGCCGAGAGGCGACCATGACGGTCTGCGCCTTCGTGAACCAGAGTGGTGGACAGGTGTTGTTTGGTGTGGCCGGGGATGGAGCTGTGGCAGGTCAGCAGGTCAGCGAGCGCACTGTTGAGGAGTTGAGCGCCGAGCTTCAGCGAATTGATCCCCCAGCGTTTCCAGAGATCAAGCGAGTACCGGTAGAAGGCGGGCGTGAAGTGATTGTGGTCAGCACACGCCAGGGTGCATCAAGGCCATACACCTACCGAGGCGTCGCCTACCGCCGCGTCGGGAACACCACGCTGGCAATGTCCGGGGACGAATGCAACCGGATGCTCTTCGAGCGGATGCACAGTGAACAGCGTTGGGAGAACCAGCCTGCCCCCGGATGGTCAGTTGACGACCTCGATGTGGCGGAGAAGCGATCCATGCGGTTGATCTTTGAGTTGCTGGAGTACGCGGAGTCGAATGAACTGCACTGCGCGATTCGTGCGCCAGAGTTCGATGGCCACTCAGACGGAACGACTCCGAACCATCCCGTTCGTGCTCCGGGGCCGGATTTCCTCGGATCACACTGGCGATACGAATGGTTGGAGCAGTTGGCCATGAATTGCGTCGGTACTTGACCAAAGAACTCACATTGCGTGGCCAGGAGGGGCTTGCTTCACTCCGGCGTGGCGACCGCGAGACGGGCTAGGTCCTCACCGCCGTACACACCGGTACGAACGCCGCAGGATTCACCCCTCACGCCTGTGCGGCGCGTCCATCGAGCGAGCGTCGTGCTCCGCACAAGTTGTTAGGCCCGTCGGTCACACCGAGAGGTCGGTTCCCTCTGTGGCCGAGTCGGCCCCTGAGTGATGTGACTATGGGAAAAGTCTGGTGCGGCAAGTCAAAGAGAACCACGGTTGGGTAGCTGCACCTCTGCCTGTATCCGGTACCGACTGATAGAATTGAATTGTTGCCGATTTCCAATGGATGGACGAGATTCAGCCAGACGTTGGGCACTAGCCTTAGAGAATGTTTTGGAACCGATTATTGCCGTAATATTGGGAAAGAATAAGGAGGCATATGGCAGGCGAAATAAACGCTGAGATAATGTTGAACCGTCGAACCTGATTCCACCGGAACCGATCGTAGCGCAAGGCTTCGATGATGCGGTCGACTTTCGCCA
>JAPOWH010000029.1 GCA_026707735.1 Gammaproteobacteria bacterium
AAGTCCCTTACCGATCTTGCGGGACCAAATTCGCTCTACTCCAACTTCGGGAATGAACTCAACAAGTTTTGCCGGACCGTCAGTGCTGACTTCCTCCGAGGATTTGGATCCGCCTCCACCAAACGGGTTGAGTCTGTTTAAGGGCTTGAGAGGTCCGATGCATCCAGCGAGTAGAAGGACTATGGTTCCAACAACTATTGCGCGACCGACGTGGAGTTTTGAATTGTTCATGGGTTGGATCGGAGAACTACGACGATGAATTGGATTCCGAATCGTCCTCTAAAGTTCTCGGTAGGCTAGACAACTTCGAGCCAATGCGCTGCTCGTCAAAAAAGCTCTCAGAGAGTTCCAACGCATCGGTATATGCGGTTGCCGCCAGTTCGATCTCTCCTCGTGCGCGATATATGTCTCCGGTCAGTTCAAGTGCAAGCAATTCGTAACCGGCCCCAACTTGACCTACTGTGCTCAGCGCTTCGTCTAGCTTGTTCAATTGAAACTCGACTCTAGCCTTGCGCATTCGAATCATGCTTTGGAAAGTTTTGTCCTTGGCCAACTCCAATGCACCGTTCAATTGTTCGAGAGCTAGCTCATAGTTGTCCTCGTCGACGGCATCCTTTGCCTGATAAAGCAGCACGAACATTTGATAGCTGGAATTGGGGTATCGCTCTTCGATGTCCTGTGCCAGTTCCTCGACGGGGCCCAAGAGACCTCTTGCCGTTTCGAAATCGACGAATATGTCCGCCCGTTCCTGAGCGACCTTGGCTCGATGGTCTTGAAAAAAGTTCCACCCAATGATTCCGCCGATTCCCAAGACAAGCGCCAGCACAATCGTTAGCCCATAATCGCGCCATAACTGTCGTATTCGTTCAGCTTGTTCCTCTTCTGTCAGAAAATCTGCCAAGCCTACTTCTCCCAATTCTCACTCAACACTTCAACCACTTGGTCGAAGGAAACCGTTGTTTGTTCCCTTTCAACACGCATCCACTTGATGGTGACTTCCCGCTTTGCTGCTTCTGCATCGCCCGCAATCAACGCCCATTTTGCGCCGGATTTGTCTGCCCATCTCATTTTGGCACCCATGCGACCGGACTCGGTGTGTTCCCGAACTCGTAGGTTCGTATGCCGACGCACCTGCCTAGCAACCTCTGCAACATATTCCTGCTGTTCGTCGCTATGTGCAATTATGTATACATCGGCTTTGTCGTACTTGGAGCTTCCTTCACACTGTTCGAGGAGTATCGCTATGCGATCGATTCCTGCCGCAAAACCAACGCCTGGTGTAGGCTTTCCGCCTAACAACTCGATGAGCCCGTCGTAGCGGCCTCCAGCACAAATTGCATCTTGTGCACCCAGCTTGTCAGTCACCCATTCAAATACAGTATCCGTATAGTAGTCAAAGCCGCGAACCAGTCGGGGAGTGATTTGGTACTCAATGTTGGCACCGTCGAGTAATCGCCTCACCGCTGCAAACTTTTCGTTTGATTCCTGACTAACAAATTCCTCGATCGGTGGCGCTTGCTCCAAAATCTCCTGTGTACGAGAATTCTTGGAATCTAGGATCCGAATCGGATTCGCCTTCAATCGGTGTCGGCTGTCCGAATCGAGATCATCCTCAATAGGCAGAAGATACTCTACCAAGGCCCCTCGATAGAGTGCTCGCTCAGCGGCGCTACCGATATTATTTAGCAAAAGAGTGATTTCGTCAAGTATGCCGAGCCTGCCGAACACATCAGTTCCTACGCTCATCAGTTCGTAGTCTATCGCCGGTCCTGAGTAGCCGAAAGCTTCAGCTCCGACTTGCTGAAACTGGCGGTATCTGCCGGATTGTGGTCTTTCATGCCTGAACATTGGACCGGCGTACCATAGCCTTGGTTTGTCCTCATGCGCCATGCTGTGGTTGACAATTGCCCGCGCACATGAAGCAGTGCCTTCCGGTCGTAGCGCCAAATCCGTTCCATCACGATCTTCAAAGGAGTACATTTCCTTTGACACCGCATCGGTCGCTTCGCCTAGCCCACGGTCAAACAGATCCTTTGCTTCCAATACAGGCAATCTAATTTCTTCGTAGGAATAGCTCTGCAATACATCGCGAAACGTGTCTTCAATCAAAGTTAGGCGCGCTGAATCTTCGGGGAGAATGTCACGCATGCCCCGAACCGGCTGATATCGACGTTTCACGGGGGAAGTTCGAAACTGGCGGTCGTCGAAGCTCTGTCCGTGTATTGATCCAAAGCGACTTCCTCGCCTTGGAACAACATCCGTACGGCATTCACATTGCCAATGTTGATGCGAAACGGAGCTTCACCATCCAGCTTAATTTCGGTGCCTTGTTCCTGCACACCCCGCACGAGTTGTGAATTCGTCGCATCTGTGACTGCAAGGTACGAATCATCGTCGACAAATGTGAATATAAGATCATGCTCAGACTCGGTCTCTTCCTCCACATCTCCCTCTGAGCCTTCGAAAATCAGTCCGTTCCCATTGTCGCCGACCGAACCTGATTGGTCACCGGCAGTTTGCGTGTCGCCTCCTATCGTCGGGGAATCCGATTCCAATGGAAATTCTGACGAGCCGTCCGAATCCCGCAAACCCTCGGATGTCTCGCCAATTGAGCTCAATGCGCTTGAGCCAAGATTCAACAGCGATTCGTCTTCGTCAGTCTGATTGGAAACCGACTGGTCCAATACCGTGGAAGAAGGGAATCCCAACGAATCGTCTGGCGAATTCGAAGTGAAGGTCGGAACAGGTTGTGCGGCCCCATTGGATTGAGATGCGGGGTCGGATTGAGACGCGGATTCAAGCTCATTGTGTTGAGATTGCTCTGAGGTATTGGAGCTCGAGCCATCGTCCCGAGGAGAATGAAAGCCAAACCACCAAATGGCGAACGCTCCACACAGTATCGCCAGCGAGAAAATGGCTATACCGATTATTGTTCCTACGCCTTGAAAGTCCCTGAAAAATCTGGCCGCGGCACGGTTTTTTCCATGATCGGAATGAACCAATTCCTCTTCGTGCTTACCGGAATCACTCAGGAGTTCGAGCATTTCCTCCGGGTCGATTTTCAAGTAGCGCGAGTAGTTGCGAATGTAGCCCTTCAAGTAGCCTTCTGAAGGCATCGATTCAAACTGGTCATTCTCGATGTTCTCGATATGCTGCCGAGGGATTCGCGTATCGAGCATCACGTCGTCGAGAGTTATTTCCTGGCGTTCTCTCTCTGCTCGAAACCGCTGGCCAATTGACCTTTCTGTCGACTGATCGCCCACCGATTCAGGTTGTTGATCGTCAACCTTTTCTTGAACTTCGTCGTTCACCTTGCTATCCAAAATTACTGTACCTAACAGCAGTACGGCCCTGAATGGAGGAAAGAATGCCACCTGCTTCCTCAAAGGTGGCATGGGACATCCGTAACACTAGCTGCCGTTATCCCTGCGACAGAATTTTACATTGACGGCTGCTGCACAGCCGAATAGCGGTCGCGTCGCTTAGTCCTGTCTGCGAATTGTCCAACAAGTTGTCCGCAGGCCGCATCAATGTCCGAACCACGCGTGGTCCTGTAGGTAACCATCAGCCCATTGTCAATCAATGTGCGTTGGAAGCTACGGACATTTTCCATCGAAGGACGACGAAAATCTGCCAACGCTATGGGATTGAAGGAGATGAGATTCACCTTGCATCTAAAATCGCGAAGTAGCTTGGCAAGATCGCGAGCGATGGCGTTGGAGTCGTTGACGCCGTCGATAAGCGTGTACTCGAAAGTCACTATTCTTCGATCGCTAAGCGATCCTAGATACGCACGGCATGCCTCAAGCAAGTCAGCGACGGGATACTTCTTGTTGATAGGCACAAGAAAGCTACGCAGGTCATCATTGGGTGCGTGAAGCGAAACAGCAAGCGAAGCTTCAGTGCGTCCGCACATGTCGTAGATCCGCGGAACAACTCCAGCGGTGCTAATTGTGACACGACGCTTGGATATTCCGAAGGCAAGGTCGTCCATGAAGATGTCTGTAGCTGTCATGACAGCCTCAAAATTCATCAATGGTTCGCCCATCCCCATGAAGACGATATTTGTTAGTTCACCACGAGCGGGATCGCCTTCAAGCCAAGTTTGCGCCTGGACAACTTGCCCAACAATGTCCTCGACTAGGAGATTGCCAGCAAATCCCTGCTTCCCAGTTGCACAGAAGGCGCAGTCCAGCGAACAACCGCGCTGTGACGATATGCACAACGTATTTCTTCGGCCATCTGGAATCAGTACGCATTCGACAGCGCCTCCGTCCTTGGTTCCGACAACCCACTTTGTCGTTCCATCACCAGATGTTGATTGCCTGAGAACAGATGGCAATTCGGCCTCAGAAACCTCAGCCAATGCCGAACGAAATGACTTGGAGAGATTTGTCATTTCCATCACGTCGTACTCTCGCTCGTGATAGACCCATTTCATGAGTTGCTGAGCTCGAAACGGACGGTCGTCAAAGCCTAGAAGGAACTCCTTCATTTGAGCTCTGGATAACCCAAACAAGCTCGTTCGAGGACTGGTTGCTTCCATTGCCATCTCAATGGCGTGGATGAACCTCTTCGGGACCGAAGAAGAAGCCGATTTCTCGAGCTGCAGATTGCGGTGAATCCGATCCATGCACGGCGTTTTCATCCATGCTGTCAGCGTACAAAGCGCGCAGAGTTCCCGGTTTCGCATCCGCAGGATTAGTCGCGCCCATTACGTCCCGATTGCGCTCAATGGCTCTTTCACCTTCAAGGACTTGAACACAGATGGGCCCGGAGCTCATGAATTCGCATAGATTAGAGTAAAAAGGCTTCCCCTGGTGCTCCAAATAGAAGTCTTCCGCTCTCTCTCGCGTCAATTGCACCATGCGTGCAGCGGCAATACGTAGCCCTTCAGACTCAAAACGGGCGTATATTTCCCCAATGACGTTCTTCTTGACTGCATTGGGCTTGATGATTGAGAGCGTGCGTTCAATGGACATGCTTGACAGCCAACGACTCCTGTTAGTGAGATCATGCAAACGCTCGACGCGAATCCTTCGCACCCTAAAAGAGTGCTTGAGGGGTCGCGAGAACTCTAGGTGTGTGCGACGGTTATTGTACGAGTTGCGACGTGTCCGCTCGAAGGACAGCTACTACATCCCCAACTCGACTTCCGACGTAGTCAACATCATCTTGCGTGCTGTATCGTCCTAGCGAAAATCGGATCGAACTAGCCGCTAGGTCGTGTGGCACACCCAATTCCCGCAGCACGTACGACGGCTCGACCGTCGCAGAAGTGCACGCCGAGCCAGACGAGACCGCAACGTCGTTCAATGCCATCATGAGGGATTCATCTTGAATGCCCTCAAAGGCCACGTTTAAGAGACCGGGAATGCGCTGTTCTTTGCTTCCGTTCAGGCTAACGCCGGTGATTTGTTCTAAGTGAGACCAAAGACGTTCACGCAGTTTTAGAATGCGTTCTGCGTCCACCTCCAAGTCCTGTTCGCAAATCTTGGCGGCTGTGCCCATTCCAACGATTTGATGCGTGGGTAGAGTGCCGGACCGCATACCACGTTCATGACCGCCACCATGAATCGTCGCAGCAATGCGCACCGGGGGATTGCGTCTGACATACAGTGCGCCAACACCTTTTGGACCATAGATCTTGTGTCCAGAAATGCTCAGCAAGTCAATGTGCATGAGTTTCACGTTTACAGGAATCTTCCCCACGCTTTGAGCGCCATCGACATGAAAAGGCACGCCTCGCTTCCGGCAGATTCTCCCGATGGTTGCAACATCATTGATCACTCCGATTTCATTGTTGACATGCATGATGGAAACTACGAAGGTGTCCGACGTAATCGCTTCCTCCACTCTACTTGGTTGAATCAGTCCCTCGCTATCTGGCTTGACATAGGTGACGCTATAGCCGTTCTCTTCCAGATAGTGGCATGTATCCAACACTGCCTTGTGTTCATAGGACGATGTGACAATGTGACGACGATTGTCGATCTCTGCCAATCCCTTCAAGGCCAGATTGTCAGCTTCCGTTGCGCCGGAAGTCCAGACAATCTCCAGGGGATCCGCGCCAATGAGTTTGGCCAGGTCAACACGGGACTGTTCGACGAGTTCCTCGGCTTCCCATCCGAAAACATGTGAACTGCTTGCAGGATTGCCGAAATGCCCATCCACCATCAAGCAAGAACTCATTTGGTGAGCGACTCGAGGGTCTACGGGTGTTGTGGCGGCGTAGTCCATGTAAACCGCACGCGAACGAGGAGCCATCTGACTAAGGGAATCTCGCTTGTTGAACAAGATGCTACGTTAAGACTATGTTAAAGACTTACTACACTCGGCGGGGATTAATTCCATTCATCGAGCCACTAATTCATTGCATTTTCCATGTGCGTAAGGATTCCTCGGAGGATTTGTACCTCGGTTTCATCCAACTCAATCCTACTGAACAGTCGCCGGATTCGTGTCATTGCTTCCCGAGGATTGTCGGGGTCGTAGAAGTCAATGGCAGTTAGTACCGATTCCAAATGTTCATAGAAACTCTCGACCGCACGGTGAGTGGCTAGGTTCCTGTCCCAGACATCATGCTCGCTATCCGGATCCATGCCAATACGAAAGAGATCGTACGCAATCACCTGCACAGACATGGCCAAATTGAGCGAACCGTACGCATTGCTAGCTGGTATGCGAACTTGCAGGTTGCACAAATTCAACTCATCGTTTGTCAGCCCGCTGTCCTCTCGGCCGAAGACTATGCCTATGGGATCGGAAAATCCATATTTCTTGTGGACAAGTGAAGCAAAGTCGGCAGATTCGAGCACAGGCCATGGAATGTGGCGACCTCGAGCGCTTGTTGCCGCGACCAGCACGCAGGAAGCGACGGCGCTTTGCAGAGTTTCATGAACCTCGGCATCCAAGATGATGTCAAGCGCTCCAGCGGCTCGCCAATCCGCCTGAGGGTCGGGAAATCGCTTTGGGCGAACAAGAGAGAGCTTGGAAAGTCCCATCGTCTTCATTGCCCGCGCGGCTCCACCAATATTGCCCGGATGGGAAGGCTCTACAAGAACTATTCGAATCTGACTATTCATTTGCAAATTGAATGATGACCCAATCGTTCAAAGTCCGTTTCATACCGAGGAATCCTTGGACGTGCTAGCATGGGCGAAATCTCCGCCAAGGATCTTCTTCTTGGAACCCCTAATCCGCATCGGTCTCCGTGCCGCGAGACAATCTAGACAGCAACTCTTGAGTACCTACGACCGCCCTCCATTCAACCGAATGCGACGACAAGCATTGCACAACTATACGGCCGGAATAAAGAACAAACTTTACGCCAATATAGAGAGCGCCATCCTGAGTGCATATCCAAGTCACGCAGTGGTGCAAGAAACACCTGCTATCAATAAGTCTGAACCCTTCACCTGGGTAGTTAAGCCTTTGGATGGCGTAGCAAATTTTCTCCGATCACTCAATGACTTTTGTGCAGTTTTGGGCATTTACGAAGATTCGAACCTTAGACACTCCATTGTCTACGACTACTTGCAGGACGACGAATATTACGCGAGCCAAGATGTCGGAGCAATGGTCAACCAAAATCGGCTTCGAGTTGCCAAGAACTTTGTGCACGACGAGGCGATAGTTGCAATTTGCAAACAAGACGCAATGGCGAGCAATTACAGTGCCCACTTTCAAAAAATGTATGCGCTGCTAAACGCATCTATGCAAGAAATACGCACAAGTGGATCGACGGCAATCGATCTTGCGCGAGTAGCACGCGGCAGACTCGATGCCTTTGTAACAGTTGGTCCACCGTCGAATACAGTTCAGATTGCGCAGTTGCTTGTAAAAGAGGCTGGGGGATTCGCCACCGAAGTTTGCTCATCCCATCAACATGAAAGCCCCCGTTACTTCATTGCAGCCAATCCTCAACTCTCGTCGACGATTGGCAAACTACTTGGCGCGAAGCCCGTTGAGATGGAACGTTTAGCTGCTTCTAGCATTGCCAACCAAGTGGAAGACAGTTCTCGCACCGAGGCGCCGTAGGTGGCAGCTACTTTCTAACGAAGTCGCTGCCTTCCTTCTCCGGTATTGCCAAGTCCTCACGTTGAATACCTAACATCAATAGCATGGTGGCGGCAACATATATTGACGAGTAGGTACCGACAACCACTCCTATCGACAACGCGGACGCAAACCCTCTTAATTGCTCGCCTCCCGCAACCAACAATGCTACCAAGACGAGTAGCGTAGTCATCGAAGTTACCAATGTCCTGCCCAACATCTGGTTCAGCGAACGATTGATGATTTCGATTGGTGTGCCTCTCTTGCTGGTTCGAAAGTTCTCTCTAATTCGGTCCGAGACGACGATGGTGTCATTCAGCGAATAACCTATGACGGCGAGGAGCGCCGCCAACTCAGGCAAGTCGAAAGTCCACTGCATGAGGGAGAAAATGCCCACAACTATCAATACGTCATGAATTAGCGCTGCAACCGCACCCAAGGAGAACTTCCCTGTAAACCTAAACATGATGTAGACCATGATGGAAATCAGCGCCACAAGCAGCGCAAGCCCACCCTGTTCAGCAAGCTCGTCGCCAACAGCTGGTCCAACATAGTCCGATCGCCGCAGATCGACGGTCGAGTAGGTTTGCTCGAGTAGCTCGTGAATGTCCGCGCCTACGTTCGACTGGTCAACATCGTCCCCAGGTGGAACCCTAATGACGATGTCCGTTTCGGCTCCCAGAATTTGGACTACAGCATTGTCGTAGCCGGATTGCTCTAGCAACGAACGAATTTCAGCGGGTTCGACTGGAGTTTCAAAACCGACCTCGACAAGCACTCCTCCGGTGAATCCCAGTCCGCGATTGATGCCAAGGAACAATAGAGAGACTACAGAAACGACAAGCATCGTGGCGGACGCGACTAGTGCGATTTTGCGCTTGGACATGAAGTCGAAGTTCATCAGATCCACACCTTATCAGTCCGTCGATTTCCGTACACGAGATGGATGAGTCCACGCGAAACGTATATCGCAGTGAACATGGACGTCACAATTCCTATCGAAAGGGTGACGGCAAATCCAGCGATAGGTCCGCTCCCAATTGTTAGAAGTATTAGAGCCACAAACAGTGTTGTTACATTGGCATCAAGAATTGTCAGAAAGGCACGGTTATAGCCAGCTGGAATCGCCACATGCGGCGCAGAGTGCTTCAGTTCCTCCCGTATTCGCGAAAAAATCAATACATTAGCGTCCACTGCCATGCCCACCGTCAACACAATTCCTGCAATCCCCGGCAGAGTCAAGGTTGCACCCAAAATCGACATGACCGCCACCAAGATGACCAAATTCAAAGCCAGCGCAATGTTGGCAACAAACCCAAAGACTTTGTAGTAGACCAGCATGAAGGCGAGAACTAGGAAAAATCCAATAGTTACGGCGAGCACTCCGCGATCAATGTTCTCTGCTCCCAGAGACGCACCGACGGTACGTTCCTCGACGAAGTACATTGGTGCCGCAAGGGCACCAGCTCTAAGCAAGAGCGACAATTCACGAGCTTCAGCCTGGTTCAATCCAGTAACGCGTGAGTTGTATCCAAGCGCAGCCTGGATTGTCGCGACGCTAATCAGCCTCCGCTCCGGAACAATGCGCGTCTCTTCAACTCGTTCCCCATCAACGACAGATGTCACTATCACAGGTTTTTGTTCGATGAAGATAATTGCCATCTGGTGGCCGATCTCATTCTTCGTTGCGTCGTGAAGCCGGTCGCCGCCCGACCGGTCCAATGTGATTCTTGCCTCCGGTAGTCCTGTATCGGGGTCAATTCCAGGAACGGCATTGATGACGTTGTCACCAGAGACAATGATGTGCTTGTTCACTTGAACGTCTCGACCCTTGTAGGGCAGAATTTCAATCTGCGATGGATGAGTTTCCGGCTTGGCTACAAGGTGGAATTCAAGAGTAGCGAATTTTCCAATGATCCGCTTAGCTTCCGCACTATCCTGAACGCCGGGGAGGTCGACAATTACCCGAGTTCTCCCCTGCCTCTGTACCAATGGCTCGGACACGTTGAGTTCATTGACTCGGCTGCGCAATCCCGTCAGGTTCTGCTCGATTGCTACGTCTTCGATTTCGCGCAATCTCGCATCGGTAATTGTGACTTGAACGGCCAATCCCTTCTCGTTGTCTATTTCCGCGATCTCGAACTCTGGCTGACCATATTGCTCTGAGAGGATTGAGTAGGCGGTACTTTGGTCGCTCTCTGAGGAGAAGTAAACAAAGAATGATCGATCGATGACTTCATTCAGTGCCGCAACATACCTTATGGATTCGTCTCTTAACAACGTCAGAATCTTTGCCGATTGGTCGTCAAGTTGATTCTTGATCGCCTCGGTCATGTCGACCTGCAAAACGAAGTGGATTCCGCCAGCCAAATCAAGTCCTAAGGTCATCGGCCTCGCCCCAATCTTTCTTAGCCAGAGCGGCGTGGTTTCTGCAAGATTCAGGGCGACAACAAACTGTCGGTCTCTTCCCGCGGGATTGAGCCGTTGCTCCATGATTGTTTTAGCTCGCAGCTGATCTTCGCTGTTGTATAGTCGAATCAGCGCGCCACTGGAGATACGTTGCGCTTCTTTGATCTCCACACCCTCTTGCGACAAGAGGCCTGCCGATTGCGCTACGAAGGAATCGCCAATCCGAAATTCGTCGCCCTGTGCATTTGTTGCGTTGTCAACTTGGATCTGCAGTGCTGGGTCTGGAGGGTAGAGATTTGGAATTGCATAGACAATGCCAATGGCAATGACCAAGGCTGAAATCAAGTAGCGCCAAACAGACACCTTACCCGAGGGAGCGGCACCTGCCTGGGTGCCAAAGAGGTTCTGTCCAAAAACCCGGGTTGCAGGCATTTAGACGTCGAGTGTTCCTTTAGGTAATGACGCGTTTACTGCGTACTTTTGGAATCGTAGCTCGACGTTCTTGGCCACGCGCACAATGATGTAATCGTCTTCAACGCGTGTGATGATTCCCATCATTCCACTGGCCATGACTACTTCGTCGCCGCGCGACAATGCACCTACCAGCTCGCGATGGGCTTTCCTTTGTTTTTGTTGCGGGCGAATTAGCAGGAAGTAGAACAGCGCGACCATGCCCCCAAGCATCGCGATGGTCAACCAGCCTTGACCGGATCCACCACCTTCTTGGGCATACGCAACAGTTTCAATCCAATTCATTTTTGCACCTGGTAGTTTGAGTATTTTCAGTCCTGAGTTGTCCGTCGATGCGTATTCGGCGATCCATTGAGAACTACTGCAAGGCTAAGTATCTTACTCGCAAACACTGCGAGCCTAGTTTGGACGAGCAAGTCGATCCGGCTCATTCTCGCGCAGTATCGACCCTACGACGTACGTTGAGAGCTAAGATGGTCCACCCTCGCTCTTGAAATGAGACAGAACTTCGTCCAAGTGCCATTCAAGCTCCTCGAGACGACGTTCAATTGCGGCAAAGCTTGAGTTGATTCGCGCTTCCATTTCTTGCAGGTCTTCTCTCAATCGTTCCAGGTCTGCACCCGTGGCATGAGACTCGGTATCTTTGCCTGAAGTACTAGACATGACAATTCCTCGCTTCGGACTTGCTCAATTGTCGCCCGTCCTTGATTTCTTGGCAAACAAACATTGCTTGGCGACAACGCAATGTAAGGAGATTGATCAATCTACTCGTCTGAAGCATTCCAACACGCTCGTGTTGCGGTATTGAATTGAGCGAAACGGTCCTCAGCAATGGCATCGCGAGCGTCCCTTGCTAAGTTGTGGTAATAGTGCAAATTGTGGATTGTCATAAGCGTCGCCCCGAGCATCTCCCCGCGCTTGTCCAAGTGGTGCAGGTAGGCTCGAGAGAATCTATCGCACGTCGAACACAAACAGTTTGCATCTATAGGTTTCGGGTCTGCGCGATAGCGTGAATTGCGAATCTTTACGATTCCAGACGAAGTGAATAGATAGCCATTTCGGGCATTCCTTGTCGGCAAGACGCAATCGAACATATCAACGCCGAGCGCTATTCCACGGAGCAAGTCGGAGGGTGTGCCTACACCCATCAGATAGCGCGGGCTAACTTCCGGCATTTGATGGACCAACGAGTTCAATACCTCGAACATTTCCTCAATTGATTCACCCACCGACAACCCGCCAATTGCGTACCCGTCAAAGCCAATTTTCCGAAGAGTTTGCAGGCTTTCATAACGTAATTCGTCGTAAATCCCTCCCTGGACAATTCCGAACAAAGTCCCCGGTCCGTTGTAGGCGTCGCGGCTTCGCCTAGCCCATTCCATCGATCTCAGCATCGACTTTCTCACGTCTTGCTGCGTGGCGGGAAAGTCTGTGCATTCGTCAAACGCCATAGCAATATCGGAGCCAAGCTGTTCCTGAATCAGCATGGACTTCTCCGGTGTCAGGCGCAAGAGGTCCCCATTGTGCGGTGAACGGAAGGTCACGCCGTCGTCGTCTACCTTGGCCAAATCTCGGAGCGAGTGCACCTGATAGCCCCCTGAGTCGGTGAGAATGGGATACGGCCATTGCATAAAGCCATGCAGCCCCCCTAACGAGTGAATCAACTCCTCACCTGGAAGAATCCATAGATGGAACGTGTTTCCCAACACGATGTGGGTTCCAACCTCCTTGAGCTGATCTGGTGTCATGCCTTTGACCGATCCGTAGGTTCCACAGGGCATGAACACTGGTGTTTCCACAACGCCGTGTTCGAGGGTCATGCGTCCTCGGCGTGCCGCGCCGTCTGTGTGGACCACATCAAAGATCATCGCGTTTACACCACATAGCGTCCCCGTAGCTATAAAAGCGATACCCGTTCTCTACAGCGACATCGTAAGCGTTCATCGTACGTTCATAGCCGCAAAAAGCACAGACCAGCATGATCAGCGTCGACTCTGGCAAATGAAAATTGGTAATGAGTGCATCGACAACTTTAAACTCGAACCCTGGCGAGATGAAGAGATTGGTCTCACCTTCATCGTTTCCAGTAAGTTCTGCGCTCTCCAACGTCCTGACGACCGTTGTGCCCACTGCAACCACGCGTCCTGAGCATTGCGCTATGGCGTCTCTAGTACTTGTTGGAATTTCATAGCGTTCGGAGTGCATATTCACCAGCGACAGGTCGTTGTCCCTTACGGGCTGAAAGGTACCTGCACCGACATGCAGCGTTATGGGTTCGATTCGAATCCCCGTCTCTCGGATTTGTTGCAACAGTGCTTTGGAGAAGTGTAGACCCGCAGTGGGAGCGGCAATTGCACCCTCGCTACGTGCGTAAACGGTCTGGTAACGGCTTTCATCTTCCTGGGTATCAGGTCGCTCCAAGTAATTTGGCAGAGGAACATGGCCACACTCGTCAATGACTTGCCTGATAGGAGAGTCGAATTCCAATCGAAAGAGATCTTCATCACGATCAATCAATTTGGCTGAGAATCTATCAATTTTGACATGATGTCGATGCGACAGTCCGCGACTCGCCTTGACATGACAGACTGCTATCCAACCAGTCTCCACCCTTTCAATCAAGATCTCTACTCGACCGCCAGTTGCCTTGTGGCCTATTAGCCGAGCCTTGATCACCTTGGTGTCGTTGACCACTAGCAGATCGCCTGGACGCAGAAGATCTGGAAGCCCATTGAATTTCAAGTGCCGCACGCTGTCCCCGTGCAACGCTAGCAATCGACTATCCGTACGTTCAGGCGTTGGGTGGCTAGCGATTAAACTTGGAGGCAATTGATAGGCAAAGTCAGTCTTGGAAAAGTTTGTCTCGCGCATGGGTTGAACGACTTAGTCGATCTGAATGCAGTTCAGGCTTGGATTCTCAGCGGGCGCTTGTGGTCTAGACTACAAGATCACGAATTTCAACTAGCAATTGAGGTTATGTTCCGACAATGCAGACTACAGCTCAAAATCTGACTGGATTGCTCCTTGTGTTTCTATCCATTGCCGCAACTTCACAAGAAAAAGAGTCGACGTGGGAACCATACATAAGGTACTTCGAGCAGCTGGATGTAGAAGAGATGCCGCCGAAAAACGCCGTGCTTTTCGTGGGCAGTTCAAGCATTGTGTTTTGGCGCAGCCTGCAAGAAGACATGTCTCCATTGGCCGTCATAAACCGAGGATTTGGCGGATCGCAAATGCACGAGCTCAACCAGTTCCGGGACCGTATAGTGACCAAGTACAAGCCGCGTGCAATTGTTATCTACGAAGGCGACAATGACGTGTTCTTTGGCAAGGGCCCTGAACAAATACTCGAAAGCTACGATGACTTCATAGGCCATATCGACAAGGAATTGCCCGACGCGGACATTTGCTTCATTGCCGTGAAACCCTCCATAAGTCGTGAGGAACTCTGGCCCACAATGGAAGAAGTGAATCGAGAATTAATGAAACGTGCCGATGACCGGGAGGATATGTGCTACCTGGACATCGCAAGCCCAATGATGAAAGGAGAGGGTTTTGTACGCGAGGACCTATTTGTGGAAGATGGATTGCATTTGAATACGAAGGGCTACGAAGTATGGACCGAAACCGTTCGCCCAATACTGATTGACAGATACGGACCGGAATCTGAACGTCCCGCTGCTCAGCATCAAGCTAAAGAAAAAGCACAGGAGGCCGAAGCCAATGAGTGATTCCACACTTCCCAATTGGATTGAAGAACACGTTCGCCAATACATGGAAACCAACGGGGAGAAGGGACATATCTGGAATGGAATGCCGACCCTTCTACTCACCACGCAAGGACGCAAGTCCGATATGTCTCGCACGATACCCCTGATTTACGGAACACACGAAGGTTCCTACGTGGTGGTTGGATCGAAGGGCGGCCATCCACACCACCCATCTTGGTACCTGAATCTCGACAAGAATCCTAGCGTGAAAGTCCAAGTTGGTTCGAAGCACATGAATGGTGTTGCACGAACCAGTTCAGGTGAAGAGAGGCAGAATTTGTGGAATCAGATGTGCCAAGTATTCTCAGGCTACACTGAATATGCAAACAAGACAGACCGTGAAATTCCCGTAGTAGTGATCGATTGTTGTTGACATTTGCTACTTGCTAAGATTAAACTGGATATTTGTACATATTTCCTTCAAATTGCTTCTAGTTGGATTGTCAATTCATCAATGCGTGCTAAATCTGTTTACACTCCTCCAAAACCTCTGGCCCTCCACAAATTGAGCCAGATCGACATTGACGGACGTCGGGTAGAAATCCGATTGCGATCACGTCCCCGACGACGTACGCGCGTAATGTTGTCCTATCATCCAGACGGCATTTTGTTCATCGATGCCCCTGCTGGTACCACTGAACGGGCACTTCGCATACTCATTTTTCGCAGCGAAGATTGGTTGCGTAGAGAAATACGAAAGTTCAAGAATAGCGATCACGTCGTCTACCCATCCAGCTACAAAACGGGTAGCACGCTCTACCTTTTGGGCATGCCATTGAAATTGCAGGTCCACCAATCCAGTTCCATTGCAGTCCAACAGCTAAATGGAACGATTCGGGTACGTGCGCCACTGAATTCGTCAATTCAGACAATAGTGCACGATTGGTACGGAGATGTTGCCAACTCCATATTGAATGAGAGCATAGGACGAATATGTAGCAACACTTCGCTGCTTGATTCCGTTCCGCATTGGAGCCACCGCTACATGTCTTCGCGTTGGGGCAGCTGTAGCTCTCATGGGACCATGCGCCTCAACACCCACCTTGTCAAAGTTCCGCAGGATGCAATTGACATGGTCGTGCTGCACGAGCTGTGCCACTTCAAGCAACTGAACCACAGCAAGGCGTTCTATTCGCTGATGGCACAGCACATGCCGGATTGGAAGCAGCACGACAACACCCTCAAGAAGTATCACCGACTGCTACAGGAAGAATTCGTGTAATTGTCTAGAGAGAAAAGGGAGCGGCATAACACACGGACTACCGTGGTGCCTGAGGAGAGACTCGAACTCTCACGGTGTTGCCACCACCAGATTTTGAGTCTGGCGCGTATACCAATTTCGCCACTCAGGCATGCGCGAAAATTATATTGACTAGGGTTGTTTCTAAGCTTGGACAAAGGTATGGCTAGCAAAGTTTGCTTAGTTACAGGTGTCGGTCCCGGTACTGGTGCCGCGATCGCCAGAAAGTTTGCAAGCGACTACGAAGTTGCGATGGTAGCTCGATCCACAGACCGACTAGAAGGACTTGCCGAGGAATCTGAGAGACTTCATGCATATCCATGTGACATTTCAGATCTAGAAAGTCTCGAAAAGACCTATTTGCAGGTCCAATCGGACTTGCAGCCTCCAGATGTCATTGTTCACAATGCTGTGTATGGGTTGTTCGGCACGTTCGACAAGGTCAAGGTCGGACAATTCGAAAAGGCGTTCAGACTAAACGCCTCCACGCTTTTGTTTTTGGGGCAGCTTGCGGCTCCCAAAATGATTGAGCGGCAAAACGGAGCGATCGCTATTACGGGCAATACGGCCGCATACCGTGGAGTTCCTAATTTCGCTGGATTTGCTCCTAGCAAAGCAGCTCAGCGAATTCTTGCCGAATCTCTCGCCCGAACTCTAGGTCCTTCTGGCATTCACGTTGCCTACATAGCGATCGACGCGGTGATCGCAACTCCCGGCATGCGGAAAGCAATGGCGGACAAACCGGTTGAGTTTTTTGCCAACCCCGACGACATTGCGCAACACGTTTGGGATGTAGTTCACCAACCCAAGTCTACGTGGTCCTTTGACAGCGTCATTCGTCCCTATGGCGAATCGTGGTAGCCTCCTATCGACCATATTTGGCCTTTGCCTCTCTACGTCTTGCGTGAAGCACCGGCTCTGTATAGCCATTCGGAAGCTCAAGTCCACAAAATATCAAATCGTGTGCGGCTTGAAAGGCAATGCTGCCCGTAAAGTTGGGCGCCATGTTGCGATAGTCGGAGTCGCCCGCATTCTGTTCATCAACGATTGCCGCCATGCGTCGCATTGTGTCTTGCACCTGATCGGTTGAAACGACGCCGTGCAGCAGCCAGTTGGCGATGTGCTGGCTTGATATACGACAGGTTGCGCGGTCCTCCATGAGTCCAACGTCGTTGATGTCGGGAACCTTGGAGCAACCTACTCCTTGATCAATCCACCGAACCACATAGCCCAGAATGCCCTGGACGTTATTGTCCAATTCCATCTGTACCTCCTCCTTGGACCAGTTTTCGCCCAACGATAGTGGAATTTTCAGCATGTCGTCTATGCTCCCTCGGGATCGGGAGGTCAAATCAGATTGACGCTGCGCCACGTCTACCTCGTGGTAGTGGAGGGCATGAAGCGTAGCTGCAGTCGGAGATGGCACCCAGGCGCAAGAAGCTCCAGCGATGGGATGTGAAATCTTGCTTTCTAACATATCCTTCATTTCGTCAGGCTTTGGCCACATGCCCTTGCCGATTTGAGCGACTCTTGGAAATCCAGTTGCCAGACCTGTGTCGACGTTGGCATCCTCATAGGCAAGAATCCATGGCTCCTCCTTCATGGGACCCTTACGCACCATCGCACCTGCATTCATTGATGTATGGATTTCATCTCCGGTTCGATCTAGAAATCCGGTGTTTATAAAGACAATCCGATCCTTGGCGACTCGAACGCACTCGCGCAAGTTCAAGCTCGTTCTCCGTTCTTCGTCCATTACGCCGAGCTTTATGGTGTTGCGAGCAAGACCTAGCACATCTTCCACACGACCAAATAGATCACAGGTGAATTCAACCTCCTTTGAGCCGTGCATTTTGGGTTTCACAATGTAGATGCTGCCGGTCCTTGAATTCGCTTTCGCATTCTTTCCGCGGAGGTCGTGCAATGCGCACAAGCTAGTCATGCATGCATCAAGAATTCCCTCAAATATCTCGTTCCCGCTTTGGTCCAGCACCGCATCTGACTGCATCAGGTGCCCAACATTCCGAACGAGTAGCAAGCTGCGCCCGGGGAGTTTCAGTTGCGACCCATCGCAGGCAATGTAGGTCCGATCCTTGGCAAGCCCACGATGAACCGTTTGCCCATCCTTCTTAAACGTTTCCTCGAGGTCCCCCTTCATCAAGCCAAGCCAGTTGCGGTAGACAGCGGTCTTATCCTCGGCATCCACCGCCGCGACTGAGTCCTCGCAGTCTTGGATCGTCGTGACCGCAGATTCAAACAACACGTCCTTGACTCCAGCTCGATGCGTTCGTCCAACTTGATCGTCGCGATCAATCTGTATTTCTATGTGCAACCCGTTGTTGCGGAGCAAGATCGCCGATGGCTCTTTGCCAATTCGCCGCCGAAAGCCTCGAAATTGCGACTCATCTTTCAGCCGATGTTTGGATGACGCGGTGCAAGCGACCAATTCAAAACCCGTTGAAGTGGACTTAGCTTCGTACTGAACCACTTCAGCGTGTGAAGTCCCGTGCAATGGCGCGATACCGTCAAGTTGTTTACATGCAAGTGCAATAACTTGCTCGCCTCTCGCGGCGTTATAGGAGCTTCCTCGTTCGAGACCCGGCTCTTCCGGAATTACGTCGGTTCCATACAAGGCATCGTAGAGACTTCCCCATCGAGCATTCGTGGCATTGAGTGCAAATCTTGCATTCAAAACGGGGACCACGAGTTGGGGTCCGGCAATCTGTGCGATTTCTTTGTCGACGTTCGTTGTCGCGATTTGAAAGGAAGGTCCCTCTTCCTCCAAGTAGCCAATTTCGAACAAGAACCGCTTGTATTCCTCGGCATCTACGGCGTGTGCACGTCGCTCCTTGTGCCAAGCATCAATTTGTTCTTGGAGGGATTCACGCTTATCCAAAAGTCGACGATTTCGTTCCGTGAATTCTCCGACGATGTCAGCCACACCCTCCCAGAATGCGTCAACATCGACTCCGGTGCCAGGTATGGCTTCGCTTGTCACAAATTGGTGGAGAACATCAGAAATTTGCAGTCCGTACACGCTAATTCTGTCAGGCATCGCAACGCTCCCTACCCAATTACAAGCTGACTCGTTCGAGAGTTGGAAAGGGCGTATGATAGTAGTTGCTGCTGCGTCGGACACCTTCAAAATCGAATGGCGACGACCTCTAAGTCTGTGTAAACAGGAAGGTAACGACTAAACTAGCTCAATTGTCAATGTGGAAGGTTTAGTGGCCTAGGTGCTATTCTCTACAGACCTATAGGAGAATGTTTCTCAAGAAATCTTGAAGCAATCAGGTATCAATCTTGTTATCACTGGTGCAGTAATAGCCATAGTCTGTGGTGCACTCGTAATCCTAGCGAATTTAGGTGACATCAAAACAGGAAAAGAGCTTGTCGGACTTGTGCTTGGCATTGGTTCGAGCGCGATTGTCTTCTCGCTTGCGTTTCTCGTAATTCTGGCAACAAAGGCAGAGAGGAATGCAAGAAACTGTGGCACACTTCTTATTGCTTCGTCATTCGCAACAGCTATCCTAGGTTTCGTTGTCATAGCGGTCTTAGTGTTGACAATGCCTACTGATGGAAACTACTCAGAATTCGCAAGAGCAATCTACCTTACGAGCTTGTTTATTTCAGTATTCCTGGCGATAGTTCTAATCGGAGGAGTCTTAATCAGATTGGGTTCCGATGGCGAAGGCAAAGCAGAGAGCGATTCTTAACAGCGAGGATGAGTTCTTGCTGATTGCGACCCAATGGCGGCGATGTCGAGAAACTGACCTTGGCATGGACTTGAACAAGGTTAAGAGGTCTCTTTCTTCGTCACCCCTATAGTTCCGATTCCTGCAACTAGCAACAGAATCAGAAGCGCGGCAAACAAGAACCCTGTAATCTCCAGCATTCCATCAAGAGCCCAATCGCTTGAGTAGACATGCACATACTTTACATAAGCTATTCGACTCAATATGCAGATTCCCAGTAGCGAACAACCAACCAACAACCATCCTTGAATCTTGCTTCGTATCTTGCCACTCAGCGCAACTAAAGCAATGGTTGTCAGTGCTACGAAAAGTTCGAGACAACCCATCCAAAAGCCAACTGGTCCCAGACGGTCGCCAAATCTAAACGCCATCGCACCCACTGCCACAGTAAATACTCCCAAAAAGACAGTAAACGCCGAGCCACTAAGCAGAAGCGTGATTTTTGCTCGTTTCATTTCAATTTGCCAGACTCTTACGCCTTGCCGACTCTTGGCGGGTTGCCGACCCTCCCATAGTAAAACGTATTCTTGTCTATATTCAACAGGGGAATTACTAACTTTAATAAACAAAAACTGTTGACAGGGTTATAACGATGAGTAAAATAAACATATAGACACTTGGAATCTCAATCAATGACCAACAAGACGACAATGGGTGAGCTGGAGTTTTTGAACTGGGTCGGCACCACAGAGGACGAAGCGGTCAAGTTCTTCGAAGCAAGACGATGGCCGTTCGGACGATTCTGTCCCGCATGCGGAAGCGTGAACACCTACGAGCACACCTCGCGAAAACACTACTATCACTGCAAGGACTGTCGCAAGCAGTTCTCCTGCAAAATCGGTACAGTTATGGAAGGGACTCGATTGCCGGTGAAGGAATGGCTATGGGTCATGTACAAGATTAGCGTTTCGAGAAAGGGAGTGTCCTCCGTTCAACTGGCAAAGGAATTGAACCGTCCGCAGAAGACAACATGGTTCATGCTACAACGAATGAAGGAAGCCTGTGGCAACAAGACCGCACTGCTGTCTGGTGTAGTGGAAGCCGACGAGAAGTATGTGGGCGGTCGAGAAACCAATAAGCACGAGTCGAAGAAACTCAAGCTAGGAAGAGGTCCATCTGGCAAGCAACCCGTATTCGGCATCCGCGAGCGTGATGGGGAAGTCATAGCCGTGCCTGTTGATACCACCGACTCGGCAACCTTGCAGAGCAAGATTCACGAGCATGTGAAGCACGGAAGCGAAGTTTATACGGACGAGCATAAATCGTACAATGGGTTGGATGGTTTGTTCTACTCGCACGACACCGTGAAGCACAGCGCCAAGGAATATGTACGAGGAAGCGTACATACGAACGGCATTGAATCAGTGTGGGCGATTCTTGAACGAACTATCACGGGAGTGCATCACCACATATCCGTCAAGCATCTGAAACGCTACTTGAACGAAGTCTGCTACAGGCTCAACGAAGGCAACGTCAAGGTGCATGTGAAGGATCGGGTAAGTGCACTGTGTCTCATGTGTGCAGGAGTGACGCTACCATGGAAAAGACTAGTAAGAAACCATCAAAGGAGTTTCTAGCTCTTGTTGATCGAGTGGCTTCCGGCAAGGGCAAGACCACAAAGACTCGAAGACCAGTTCAGAAAAGAGAAAAGGCTGGGAGTCCTATAAACACCCAGCCTTGATTGTGTGAGCTAACCGATTTCCAACACGCCCACAGTTTCATTCTACACAAGAAGAGGGCGTGGCATGGTTTTTGTTTTTCTTGGTTACGCGGTGCTCGTGTTTGGACTCTATGGCTACATCCTATGGCGTTCAGCCAATGATGACTAGTCTCCGTTTTCGGATTCCTTTGATCGTGCTGGTATTAATCGTTCGAACATAGCTACAGCACCACCTACAGCAATCATTTGCAAATTGATGATGTGATCCGAGAAGGATTCGTATGTGACATTCTCGTTGTCCGTCGCACACAGTGCCATGACGCCGTCAAAGCCAAACATCAACAATATAGCTATCTCAACAATTACGAGCATCCAAATTACGTTGGTGTATATCGGCACCTTCTTTGGTGATTGCTTGCACTTTTGGGAGTTTGGTTCTGTCATGGTTATTGCCTCATGTAACCCAGTTTCTTGTTTTGCCTTCGCAGTCCGCTCAGCGTGTAGGTGTTGCTCTTGAGTCGGTTGCAAGGACCGCAAAGTAGTATCCGATTGGATATGTGATTCCATCCGCCGTCGGAGCGAGGCGTGTTGTGATCGAGTTCCAAATAGCGTTGGTCGTCAAATTCCCGGTCGCATCCCTGACACTTGGATCCGTTTTGAGCCAGTAGAAATTCATACATCTGCGCACGGCTCATGCGTTGTCCTTCAGGTTCCTTGACGCTTTCCTTGACTCGAAGAAACGGCGATGCGGTTGATTCGTCGTCCGTGCGTTCGGGCGGTTGGTCGGTAAACGTCACCTTGCCGAAAACGCCCACCGTGTCGTGCAGGCGATTGACGACCAGATTGTGCGATCCCTGCCAAATGTCGATTCCTATCCATTGACGCTCAAGCGTCTCGGCCGCTACCAGCGTCGTGGCACAACCGCAGAAAGGATCAAGAACTACCCCCCCCCCTGTCACTCGACGCTTGTATCATTCGCTCATACAAAGCCAAGGGCTTTTGAGTGGGAAAACCGGCTGTTTCTGGCTGGTTTCCTCTCAATGCAGGAATGTCCCATACATCCCTCACGCCAACGTGCCTGTATGTTCCACGTTCGTCCTCGAAAAGTTTAATGTTAGAAAATCCATATTTGTGAGATAAATAGGATTTCTCCTTTTGCACGTTAAAGATGTGAGTTTGAGATTTGGAATAAAAGAACACATTGTCGTGCTTACGAGCAAACCATCGATTGCTCGTACCACCAGTTTTGTAAAACCAAATGATCTCATTGCGAAACTGCTTGGACCTGAATACCGCATCCATCACCGCTTTGAGGTAGTGGCTTGCAGTCGGGTCGCAATGCAGATAGATGCTTCCCGTTGGCTTCAGCACTCGGTGCATCTCCAGCAGGCGCACGGCCATGAAGCACATGTAGGCACCCATGCCGTCGCTGTGAGCGTTGCGAGCGCTGTTGATCGCGTCAATGAGATTGGGGTGGTCGTCGGTTAGCTGGTCAACCCATTCCTCGTGCACGTCACGCTCCCATGACCAGCGATCTTGAAATTTTGCACCTTTGGCAAGACTGTCGGGTGTGGCGTGGAAATCTCGCCCCTTGTTGAACGGCGGATCGGTCGCTATGAGGTCAACCGACTCGCTGTTCATAGCTCTTAGAAACTTGAGGTTATCACCATGAAATAGGGTTCTATTCTTCCAGTTCGGCTCCAAGACTCACATCCATCTTGTAATATGGATGAGTCATTTTACTCAAAGCTGTTTATTAAAGTTAGTAATTCCCTTCAACAGTGATGACGCTCATATGTGTGCCACATTGCCACTCGCTGCAGCGTGTTCGTTAGACGTGGCCTTAATGAGTCCTCGGATAAGCCTAGATGCACAATTCCAGCATCGTCAGATGCAAATAAGCTTCAACAGGTCTCTCCACCGGCATGTGTGTTGAGGAAAGCACGCTCGTTCGACCCGAAGATCTAATCGTCCCCTTTGGCACCGGGTGGGCGACACGAGTCACTCGCGGGATCCAATTCAATGGTTCTTACAATGAACCGAGTAAATGTAATTCTTCCTCAATGCCGAGAGACGGTGCGCCACCACGTTTAGCAGCTGGAAGACCTACATTCCATTCAAAATTCACCCGAGGCGACGTTCCCACACGGCGTACGAACTTGATCGTTTGGCAGTCCAGATTCGATTGAAAGCCGTCGATTCCCAATCTTTGATCGATGGCGAGCGCGCACAATTCCGATTTCGTCTCGCAGCGATGATCTACGACGCGTTCATCATTCTCGCCATGTGGGTGTTCACCATCGTGCTGCTAGTTACCGTAACAGGTGACGCCGTGATTGGTGCGTGGCTGCAAAGCCTGCTGTTCCTGGAACTATTCGCCTTCTTCGTCTATTTCTGGATGCACAAAGGACAAACGATCGGCATGTTGGCTTGGCGATTGCGGCTAGTCTCGCCTGAACCCTTTACGCTACGCAAAGCGTTCTATCGCTTTCTAGGTGCAACCGCGTCCTTCTTGACTCTGGGACTGGGCTACTACTGGATCTGGATTGATTCCGATCGTCGATCCTGGTCGGACATAGCCTCGAACAGCTATATCGTCCGTTACACCCGAGAACGCTCTTCACGTGAGACGACACAGTAGGAACAGTCCGACTCCCCACATGACAATTAGCGGAAGACATACAGCAAGCAATGGCGGCGCGTCGTATAGCAATGCCATAGGACCCAGGGTCTGTTGGAGATAGCCGAAGAAAACCCCGGCTCCTATGCCAGCTGTGATTCGTGTGCCCATGCCCGTCTCCCGCAACGGTCCAAGCACGAACCCTATGGCAATCAATACCAATCCAACCACCATGAACGGAGTTGTAAGGCGCGACCAGAAAGTGATCTCGAACTGGCCGGTCTCCATCCCTTCATCCTTCAAGTATTGAATGTGACTGTGCATGTCAACAAGCGACAGATCTTCAGGTTCCCTCTTGACTCGAGTTGCGAAGGAGGAAAAATCACTGTGTAATTTCCAATCACGTTGATTGGACGTGCGAGTGTAATTGCCGGCTGGATCGATCAGTGTTTCAGAAACGTTTCCGAGCGACCAGCTTCCCGATCTTGCAGCTGGAGTTCCTTTTTGGGCAGCGGTTGCACGAACGAGGTTTCCAATCCCATCAAATTCAAACTGCTTCACTTCGGTCAGGTTCCCCGTTTCGTCGACATCGCGCAACCATGTGAATACGTTGCCTTCTCTGTACCAATAGCCACGACTTGGCTTTGACTTTGCTTCGGGATCCTCGAGACTATTCGCATGTTCGGTTGACGTCGGTCCCAAGAATTCCGTAACCAACGACATTACCCCGAGAAACGCCAATGCTGCGATCGATGCGGAAACCGCCAATCGCCACTGTGAGACTCCCGCAACCCGCAACACGGTTACCTCGGAACTTGCACTCAATACGCCGAACCCGATTACCGCTCCAAGAAACGTGATGTAGGGAACCATTTCCCCCAACTGCAAAGGAATGCCAAGGACAACCACCAATGCGATCGTTGCAAATGAACGAGTCTCGCCACTCCCTCTTGCTTCGTCGACAAATCCGAATAGACACATCAACACCACTATGCAGAGCAATACAACTGTCATGCTGAGGAGCAGACCTCGAATGATGTAGAAGTCGTATTGGCGAAGGATCATGCGGGCCTGCTCTGCTTGAGAGTCCATGCAATTGCAAACGAACCAACCACTGCGTGGACAGGCCAAAGCCCTAAAGCCATCAAGAAGCTACCCTGCGCCATGCCCTGACGTGCCACTACGAGAAGCACGTAGTACACAACAAAGGTCAATATGCCTGGAACGATTTGGCCAAATCTTCCTGAGCGCGGTCTAGTTCTCGAAATTCCATAGGCAAGCAACCCGGTTACAAGCGTCATGATTGGCAACGCTAGCCGCCATTGGAATTCCTGAGCATCTTCAATCTTGGTTGTGTCCAGATCGTTGGTGGGCTTAGACTCCAAAGCCAAATCGATGGGCAAAGCCTCTTCTAGCTCAAGACGTAGGGCAAGCTCCTCAAAGCCAATGACTCGGTAGTCATTGGAACCAGGTATTCCTTCGTAACGTGTCCCCCGAAGCAAAACGAGCAATCTCTCGCCTGGTTGGGAGCCCACACGGATTTGTGCCTCTTCGGCAGTTACTGTAATAGTTACGTCGTCTCTATTCTCGGCATAGAACAATCCGCTTAGCGTGCGAGTGTCCCGGTCGATTCGCTCTGCATAAATCGTCCGACGTCCCCCTGAAAAAATGCGAAACTGACCTGGCACAATAGCGGCGATCTCCGACGAAATTGCCTGATCTGCGATCAGCTCGACGACTGAAGACGTAGACTTTGGCGTCACTCCAAGACTCAGCACTCCGACAAGCAACGCGCACGGGACAGCAACCGAGAACGTCCACGACACCATGTGCAACGGACCGGCTCCCCCCGCCAACAGGACGACAAATTCCTGGTCCGCGTGTATGCGCCCATAAGTAACAACTATTGCGAGAAACAGGGCGAAAGGAAGAACGATTTGAACGAATTCCGGAAGTCTAAGTCCAATCAGCGTCCACAGAACATCAGCATCGAACCTGCCGCTTGCCGCTTCCTGCAGATAGCCAGTTAGTCGGAATCCAACGCCTACGAAAATCAATATGGCGAACACGACTCCGAGCACTAGAAGCAGTTCGCGGGTTACGTGCCTGTAGGCGGTGTTCACAGGATAGGTCTCTTACAATGCTTGCCCAATGGCGTTGTGCGAATCATTTGTTAGTCAAGAGAATCAATCAGCTCGATTGTTGAGAAGTCTCCATCCAATGTTAACCATATCGACACTGTGACCAACGTGACTTTCTACCTCATTCCCGAAGAGCACGAACATGCCCGCCAACGACTGTCATGCCAACTGGCAAGTCAGTTTTGCCTACGGCTGATTCCAACGCACATACACGCTGCGAAACCAGAGTACGCCGCGCAATTGGACGAGCTTCTGTGGGAATATCCCCCCAATCGATTTGTTCCCCACATCATGGCGAATGAGCGATCCAACCAATGTTTGGTCACAGTGAGCCACGAAAAGGTTTTTTCGGGTAACGGTGGAGCGCTGATCAACACTACTCAGGAGATTCCAGAGATGGTCGGTTTGTTTGACGAAGTCTGCGAACTGGTATTGGCGAATGAACGGCCACGCGCACGCGATCAATACAAAGAGTATCGCTCTCGACAGTTTGATCTTCGGCACAAGGAACTTGACCAATGGGAATGACCGAAACGGCTGAACGATCATTGGAAATCTACCACGACTGATCATGTCCAACACATCAAAACTCACGGGAAATTTCGATCCCAAGAGCATTGAATCTGACTTGTATGCTGAGTGGGAGCGACGCGGCTACTTCGAGCCTAGTGGCAAGGGTGTTCCGTTCTCCATCGCGATACCCCCTCCAAATGTGACTGGCACTCTTCACGTCGGCCATGCATTTCAACAGACCTTGATGGATGCGATCATCCGCTATCGTCGAATGGCTGACTTCGACACGCTCTGGCAGACCGGCACCGATCACGCCGGTATTTCAACTCAAATGGTCGTTGCGGAGAAAATCCTTTCAGAGGGTCAATCGCCTGCAGAGCTAGGTCGTGAACGATTCGTAGACAGAGTTTGGGAGTGGAAACAGGAGTCTGGCGGAACTATCACCAACCAGATGAGAAGAATGGGAGCGTCGGTGGACTGGTCGCGCGAACGGTTCACACTAGACGAAGGATTCTCCAAAGCAGTAGTTGAAGCCTTTGTCCAACTATACGAACAAGGTCTCATCTACAAAGGCACAAGACTCGTCAATTGGGATCCAGAACTTGAGACGGCACTGTCAGACCTAGAGGTACTAAGCGATACGGAAGACGGCTATCTCTGGCATATCCGCTATCCGCTTGCAGACGATTCCCAATCTTCTGGTGCAAAAGCCCATGTGGTTGTTGCTACTACAAGACCCGAAACGATGTTGGGTGATACGGCCGTTGCAGTACACCCTGAAGACGAACGCTACCAATCGCTAATTGGCAAGCACGTGGACCTGCCGCTGACTGGCCGACGAATTCCCATCATCGCGGATCCTCATGTGGATCGAGAGTTTGGAACGGGGTGCTTGAAGATTACCCCCGCCCACGATTTCGACGACAACGAAATCGGAGCGCGCCACAACCTCGAGTCCATCAACATTTTCACAACCACTGCCCAGCTCAATGAGAACGTTCCTGAAGAGTTTCGAGGGCTAGACAGGTTTGTTGCTAGAGAACGCGTCATCAATGCACTTGAGGAACAAGGTTTATTGGAGTTCGTAGAACCGTACTCAGTGAAGATTCCTCGTGGCGAGAGATCCAATGCAATAGTCGAACCTCTGTTGACCACTCAGTGGTTTGTGGCCATACAGCCTCTAGCAGAGAGAGCCATTCAAGCCGTTGAGGAGGGACACATAGAGTTTGTGCCCAAACGATGGGAAAAGGTTTATTTCTCCTGGATGCTGAATATTAAAGATTGGTGCATCAGTCGACAACTTTGGTGGGGTCAACGAATTCCAGCGTGGTACGACGCTGAGGGTAACGTATATGTCGGACGCACGGAAGAGGAAGCGCGCCGCAACGCAAACCTGGATGACCCAATCGAGCTGGAACAGGATCCCGATGTCTTGGAGACGTGGTTTTCGAGCTCTCTTTGGACGTTTGCAACGCTTGGCTGGCCGGACAACACGCATGACCTGCGTACCTACCATCCTACGGATGTATTAGTCACCGGCCACGACATAATTTTCTTCTGGGTGGCTCGCATGATCATGATGACCTTGCGGTTCACCGACGAAATTCCGTTTCGAAAGGTTTACATTACAGGTCTGGTGCGAGACGCAGACGGCAACAAGATGTCAAAGACTGCGGGCAACGGACTGGATCCATTGGATCTCGTCGACGGCATCGACCTTGCCAGCCTCGTAGAGAAACGCACTAGCAATCTCACTCAGCCACGAATGGCGGAACGCATCGAGCAGAATACGAGACGCGACTATCCCAACGGTATTCAGCCATTCGGAGCAGATGCCTTGCGTTTCACGTTTTGTGCCATTGCATCTCCGTCCAGCAATTACAACTTTGACGTGAAGCGTGTAGAAGGCTATCACTACTTTTGCAACAAACTATGGAATGCGACGAAGTACGTGCTTGCAAATTGCGGAGACCTTGACCTAGATGCGCCGCACGATCTCTCAATGCCTGACCGGTGGATCCAATCCGCAGCTAACCAGCTGGTCAAACAGTGCCGAAAGGCATTTGAAGACTATCGTTTTGACTTATGTGCAAATCACATCTACGACTTCATTTGGCATGAATACTGCGATTGGTATGTTGAGCTGACCAAGTCGATTCTCTACGACGAAGACTCCTCGGTACTGGCAACACGAGGAGCAAAACGCACCCTGATCGTCGTATTGGAGCTCCTCCTGCGTGCAACCCACCCAATAATGCCCTTCATTACTGAGAGTCTGTGGACGCAGATCGCGCCTCTCGCGGGAAGAAACCAACCTTCTCTAATGCTTGAGCAGTACCCTCACGAAGACGAACTACCCATCGATCCGCAAGCAGAAACGGCCATCGATTGGCTAAAGAGTTTAGTTCTAGCGGTTCGGAACATTCGCGGTGAACGCCAAATTCCTCCGCGCAAGGAAGTCCAAGTGACGTTGAGTCATGGCACACCCCAAGATCGCCTATTGCAACAGGAAACTGGGAGTTTGTTATCCAAAATGGCCAAGATATCCAGCATCGGTTGGATTGAAGACGGCGGAGCAACTCCCCCTGGATCAGTTCAATTGATTAAGGATTTGCGCATTACCGTTCCCTTCATTGACCAGGATGAAATCAATTCGGAACGCCAGAGAATCGGCAAAGAGCTCGCAAGAATTGACAAAGAGATTGCCATCGCAGCGAACAAGCTCAACAATCGAAACTTCGTTGAACGCGCACCTCAAAACGTAGTGCAGCAACAAAGAGACAAGGCAAAGCTGCTCGAATCACAAAGAGAGACGCTTGCTCAGCAAGCATCTCTTCTTCCTAGCTAGCCAAGCTGGAATCGACCTGCAGCACTACCTTGCCAAAAGTACGATTTGAGGCAATCAATTGGTGAGCCTCATTAGCCTTTTGGATCGGCAAAGTGCGATCCACTATTGGATGAAAGGCCCCAGATTCAATCAACGGCCACACCCGAGCCTTCAACTCATCCATAACACGAGCCTTGGCTTCGATGGAACGAGCACGAAGAGTTGACCCTATTACTCGTTGCCGTTTCACCATCAAGCGACCCAATGGCAGTTCTGCACTGGCACCGCCCATCAATCCGATGACGACCAATCTGCCGTCGAGAGCAAGTGAGTTCAAGTTTGCATCGAAATAGCCTCCGCCGACTGGGTCTAGTATCACGTCGACGCCCTTCCCCTGAGTCCATTCTGCAACCTTTTCCACAAAGTCGGTGTTGTGGCGAATACACCCTTCGTCTGCCCCCAATCGCTTGCAGTGGTCAATTTTCTCGACGGACCCTGCAGTAACAAAGCACGGATTCAAGAACAGCTTGCAAAGTTGAACCGCAGCGGTTCCAACACCGCTGCCACCTGCATGAATGAGAGCTGTTTCGCCCGGTAGCAAGTTCGCTTCCATATAGAGGTTCAAGTAGGCAGTTGCAACGACCTCGGGCAAAGCTGCCGCAGCCTTGTAGTCGAGATTTTCTGGAATGTGCAAGACCTGTCCCGCGGGAACGGTAACTTTTTCGGCATATCCTCCACCTGACAACAGTGCACAGACCTTATCGTCCACTACAAAGTTAGTTACTCCTTCACCTACTGCGTCGATTTCTCCTGAACACTCCAATCCCAAGATTTGGCTCGCCCCAGGAGGAGGCGCGTAGTTACCTGCCCGTTGCGAAAGATCTGCGCGATTTACCGCTGTGGCTCTTATTGCGATACGAACCTCGCCACGTTCTGGATGGACATCCGGCACGTCTGTCCACGCCAAATGATCCTTCTGCTGAACAATTGCTTTCATCACCAAGACATCCGTACTTTCACACTATTTGATGCCAAGAAGTGTTTGAGCTGGCTAACTTTGTAGGTCCCGTAATGCACTAGGGAAGCAACCAGAGCAGCATCGGCTCGTCCCTCTGTGAGGACTTCAAACAAATGATGAGGATTACCCGCGCCACCGGAAGCAACAACGGGGATTCTTACTGCATCGCTAAGCATTCGAGTCAATCCTAGTTCGTACCCATCCAAAGTTCCGTCTGCGTCTATGGAATTTACAACTAGCTCACCTGCACCAAGTTGCTCGCCCATCAGAGCCCATTCCAATGCGTCAAGACCTTCGTCCGTTCGCCCTCCATCGATTATGATCCGGTAGCCGCTTGGAGTTGTTCGATCCTTCGTACTCTTCAGGATATCCATGGAGAGAACGACGTTTTGCGACCCAATGGCGTTCGCGCATTCGGAGATAAGTGCTGGCCGCCTCACCGCCGCTGAATTGACATTTATCTTCTCCGCTCCAGCCAAGCGAAGATCAGTCGCATCATTTACTGATCGTATCCCGCCACCCACCGATAACGGTATGAATACTTGCTCCGCTACCTCTTCCACGACTCCAAGCATGATTTTTCGCTTTTGGCTCGATGCCGTGATGTCGTAGAACACGAGCTCATCTAATCCATCGTCATAGTATTCCCTAGCCTTAGCGACGGGATCGCCAATGTCCTTGGTATTCACGAACTTTACGCTTTTGGCAAGTTTGCCATCTCGAACATCGAGACAAGCAATCACGCGTTTGCTAAGCAAGATGGCCGTCCCACTCTACGAATCGCTCGAGAAGTTCAAGCCCTGCTCGACCGCTTTTTTCAGGATGGAACTGTGTACCCACGAAGTTCTTGAACCCTACGGCACTACAGAACTCTCTTTCATAGGCTGATACGGCGACCACATGATCTGCTTGCATTGGCCGAGGATAGTAGGCATGAACGAAATAGAACTCGCTGCATTCCTCAATGGATCGCATCACCGGGTGGTCCCTCACTACTCTTACGTTATTCCAACCCATGTGTGGAATCTTTAGCCGAGGATCGTTCAAATTGAACTTGAGCACCTTCCCAGAGACAATTCCCAATGTGGGTGTGTCGTCCTCTTCAGAGTAGTCGAGGCAAATTTGCAAGCCCATGCATATTCCCAATAGAGGGCGACCGGAATCGAACACATCAACAAGGGCCGAATCCATTCCAGAATGTTGGATACTCCGCATAGCCGGCCCAGCTGCGCCAACACCGGGGAAAATCACCCTCTCGGCATCTCGAATTCTGTTGGGAATTGAAGTAACCGTTGATGTGACTCCCACCTCCGCGCATGCTCTTTGGACGCTGCGAAGATTGCCCGCATCATAGTCAACAATGGCCAGCACGTGGGACGCCCGAGAAAATTGCGGATATTATCCGTTTCGAGCGAACACGCGAGTTCTACACTTGATGAAAGTAGGTGTCATAGTTGCAAACTTAGGGTCTCCCGCAACACCTTCTCGTCGTGATGTTCACAAGTTTCTCGCTGATTTTCTGTCAGACCCTTATGTCGTTGATCTGCCAACTCCACTGCGCCAGATCCTGGTTCGCGGCATAGTTGCTCCGCTTCGGAGCGGAAATTCCTCAAAAGCGTACGAGTCGATATGGCAGTGGGATGGCGGCCCCCTGCGCAAGTTCACTAGCGACATTGCTAATTCTTTGGAGCGTGCGACGCAACTTCGGACTGTGGTAGGCATGCGCTATGGAGAACCATCACTCAAATCCGCGTTTGATGCGCTGACAGGTTGCACAAAGGTAATTCTGTTGCCCATCTATCCGCAGCATGCCGACTCGACCCGTACAACTCTGGTCCATCAAGCTCGATCGCTCGCTGCAAATGTGAATCTTACGGTAGTACCCCCGTTCTACAACCATGACCGATATGTAGAAATCCTTTCTCGACAGATAGTTAGAGAGTTACACGAAGACATTGAGCATGTCGTCCTCAGCTTTCACAGTCTGCCATTGAGGCACATTACAAAGGCAGATCCGACAGGAAAACACTGCTTAACTGCGATCGATTGTTGTGAAGTAGAGTCGCAAGCACATGAGACCTGCTATAGACATCAATGCCTGTGGACCGCAAAAGCGGTCGGAACCAGACTCAGAGTGCCCTACTCTGTTGCATTTCAGTCTCGTCTGGGCCGCCTAGCGTGGTTAGAACCATCCACCGCAGAAACTATTGCATCCATGGCCAAAAAGGGTTTCCGACGGATTGCAGTAGCGTGTCCCGCATTCACTGTTGACAATCTGGAAACCTTAGAGGAAATTGGCATTCAAGCGAAACAACAGTTCGAGTCTCAGGGAGGTGAGAAACTGCAGCTCATCCCCTGTCTCAATTCCGAACCGGATTGGATTGAATTTCTTTCGATGCTTGTGCGGAAACAGGTAGAGGCCGGCTCCTAGCCAGCAGCAAACCTCGACCCCACATGACCTACATGACGGTGTGCTCGCAACACCACATCTCAATCTTCCGTTGCGTTGCGACAGGAGAGCTCGCCCGTTGGATTTGGATTGTTGTGAACTATCCCCATCATGTGCTTCAGCCTGTCTGATAGGAGTTCGTAGATGTCATCGGGAACATGCAGATTAGCGCTTGACTGTTCGTGCAAAGCGCGAATGAAATGCCGGTTGTAGTGGCACCGCATTCCGTACCTTGTACCAGTCACGGTTCGTCGCCCGCCGCAATGTAGCACACGAGTGTCAGTAATAATGCAACTACCGGCAGGGGCGCAAATCGCAACCAACCCGGGCTCACCATCCACCAACTCAAGAAGATTGGCTCCCAAACCAAAAATAGTTTGTCCATCGGAAGTGCGATGCGACCCCGGAACTACATAGGTTGCCCCGTTTTCTAAATCAAAGTCGCTAAAGCACCATATGATTAAGGAGCCAAATGGAAACTGCGGATAGGGCAGTGGCATCAAGCCTTGATCAATGTGCAATTCCTGCAAACCACCACCCTGGTGCACTATCGAACCATGGGCGCACCCTAGTCCAAACCCCTCGCCCATAATCTTGGTTAGCAACCGGTCAACAAGTGGTCCGCGCTGCGCGGCGGAAGCCTTGAACTCCACGAGGTCCCTAAACGCAGCTCCCTTGAGCACAAGATTGTTGACAAGCTGGGCCTGTTCGTTTCGGCTTGTCATGATTGCGTTGTTGGCGTGGCGCTCTGCTTCTGCCTGGTCCAGTAGACGGTCTAGCAGAATCTGAATCTGCTCTTCTGTTAGTGCACCTTTCACAACACAGTAGCCCCACCTGACAAAATCTGCCTCAAGCTGTGCTTCGTCGTCAGAAGAACGAGGTAGATAGTCGAATTCCGAGCTGTTACGAATGCGCCCAGCCTTCATTCGCTCTTTCGAAATCCCTGCGAGTTGCTTTAGCACCTTGCCCGCGCTAATGCTGCTAGTTTGCGAGTGGCCGTCCGAGTACGCGATCCCTTCTTGCATAGCAGTCTTCCACGAGCTATGACGATCTACAAGATCTTGCTTTTCTTTAAATTTGCGTAAATCCTCTCGCAATGCAGCATTTTCTGAGCGCAATCGCCGAATAGTTTCTTCGGCGTCGGCGACTGGCGGCAATGCACCCGATGCAGTTGAGGTAGCGTCTTCTTGCATGAAATAGGATAGTTCTTGCCCAGTCTTGGAAACAAACGCTAAGCAAAGAAAGTTGGATGATGTAGCTGCTTCTGTCGGTTCTTGAAGGTCGGTTATGTAACGGATTCGGACTGACGAATTGTGCCATATGTCGTATTCGGGAACCAAACCGGGCTGCTGACCGAGACGCTTTGGCTCATTTAACGAATCTGAATTCCGTGGCATTTGTCACGCGACAAACCTAACGCAGTGTCACATGCGATCGAATCTGTGATTGAGCAGAAAATCGTGATCGTCGTTCCATTTAATGGCGAACGAGTAGTGAGTCCGGCAAGGCTCGTAGGGCTAGAACTACTAGCAGCACACCTAAATGAATGTATCCAGCTAGCGGGTCAAACGCCGTTAAGATCCAGTGGAGGAATGTCAACAACGCAGCCGCATATACGCAGCGGTGCAGCACCTTCCAATATTTGCGAAGTTTGCGTACTGAATAGTTGTTACTTGTTGCAGCCAGTAGCAAGAGTATTGCGCATGACAGCCATCCAACCAAAATACCGATCTCGGTCGCGTCGGACAGAATCAGCTCAACGTTTGCTTTCTTTACGACGTATGCCAGAGTGTGTAAGGCAGCGTATAGGAACGTGGCGATGCCAAGATCTCGTCGCCGCGCCACAATCCATTTCACCAAACGAGAATTCGGCAGCATCCGGCGCAGTGGTGTGACTGCCAACGTGACAATCAGCAGTCGTGCCGACTGTTCTCCCGTCCAGTGGAGATATTCTCCGTAAAAGATAGTTCCTGCCAGGTAGCGCCAGGTTTGGAATACCAGCGGGCTCGACAGAGCCAACCACAATAGCCAACGAGACGCCGCAAGCATTGTTGGACTTTTGTGCGGGCCCTAGTGCGACAACTCGAGTGTGATATAGCTCTCGAGTCTAGCTACCTCGTCCTCATCAACGTACTTGCCAATTTCGCGCCGAAACTGCTCTATGGACTTGTAGGGTCGGTATTCCTCGAATTCATGCACCATTCGGTCCGTCATACCCGGTATTGTCTTGAGGTCTTCACTTGATGCAGTGTTCAGATTTAGTGGAATAAACACATACTGCTCCAATCTTGCAACTTCCTCCTCGTCGACATATTTGCCGATCTCGCGCCGGAATTGCTCAATGGAGGTGTAAGGCCGATATTCCTCGAATTCGTGTGCCATGCGGCTAGTCATTCCAGGTACAACCATGATTTCCTCTCGACTGGCATTGTTTAGGTCAATTTGGCGAAACAAATGTGCATAGACAGCTTCACGCTGCTCCCGTTCCAGAGAGTTTGCAAGCACCGAATCCAGTTGCTTTGCTGACAGGTATGGCCGTCCTGCAACGATAGCATCCACAATTTCTTCACTCAGTTCTGGCAAACCCTTTAGAACACTTGGCTCCGCCAGATTGGGATCGAGAATCTCACCACGCTCTCCTGCCTGAGTCAATACCGTTCCTACACATACCACGCACAACACAGCCGAAAGAATTTTCCGCAGTTTCAAGTCGAACTCCTTGCTTGTCAGGAATTTGATTCGATTTTAGTGCAAATGCGACTCATTCTCATTATTCACGAGAATCTATCACATCCAAGCCGCTATGGCTGCGTTTGAGCCTATCAGAAAGCCACTTTAGGATTTGGCGGACTAACGCCGTAATGGGCCAGCGAGGTACTGATCAGGCGCCCCTTCGACGGATTACACGAGCGTATACGTAACCAAGATTGCAATTACAAATTGCTCGAATTCAAGTGAACACGTGGCATGACCGAAACCTTGATTTACAGAATCGACCAGCTGTACTCGTACTGGTTACTTACTGTACTACGTAAACCAATTCGCGTTGACATTCCTGTCTGGAAAGACAGTTTTCGTTTCGGACGCCCTATTGCAATCCAAGAGACTTCAGCTTGTGATGGCGATGTTGAGAGATCCAAGGAATCAGTCATCGGATGTCGAATTGGATCAACGTTACCCACGAGCAATGTGCGCATTGACCTTCTTAGCATTGGCTGTATGATTAGGCATCGACGTTCGATGCCCCGCTCGAACAGGGAATCCCATGAAATCGTTTTTTAACAAGATATTCGGATCAAAAATCTCTTTCCTCTCAGGAGTCGTAGTGACAGCAGCGATTTTTGGGGCGGTGTTGCTTGCTTCTAATTTGACCACCAACTCTAGCGGCCAGCCGGCCGATACGGGATCGTTGTCCAAATCGAGCGTTGAGCAGCAATTGCGCGAAACATTAGCGTCGTCCGACGATGGCAGGACTGAGGATTCGGCGAGCAGTCTGTTCGAGCTGTCGCAACTAACGAGTGACTTTGCTCGTTCAGTGGCGCTGCATGGAATTTTGATAGAAGCAAACCAAAGGGATTTACGACAGCTGATTGAAGAATCAAACGAAATTACACCAAGTAGCCGCCAGCATAGTATTCAGGAAGCGATCTTTCAGCGCTATACGACAATCGACCCTGCGAGCGCACTGCTTCGAGTTGAAGAAATGCCCGGCAACCGACATGGTCCCTTGGTAAGCGTGGTATTCAAAGAGTGGTCACAACTGGATTTGGACAAAGCTGTCGCCAAAGCAGCACAGCTCGAGGGATCGACCAAACTTGCCGCTCTGCGTGGAATATTGCAGTCTCGTGACGATCTATCAGACGACCTACGACTGGGCATCGCTCGTGATATCGGGAACGAACAGTACGCGATAGATTTTCTTACGCAATCGCAAATGTCCGACTCCATAGACAACCCGCAGGCCGCGTGGAACACTTTAGTTAATGACGATCATGACGACATCGCTCAAATCGCCAGACTTGTCGAAGTTGCCCAATCATGGGTGGAACAAAGCGGATTCAGTGCATTACAAGAGATAAACGAATCTCTCTCCAATTGGCAATCGCGCATGGCAGTCCTCGGTTCTGTCATTCATCGTTTGGCGCAATCCGATCCGGAAGGCCTGTTCAACCAAGTTTTGAATTACGACCAAGACCGCAACAACTTCATCGCTACAACGCTTGTTCAAGCTTGGGTGGCATCGGATCCACACGCAGCCCTTGATGCTGTAGTCAACGTAGAGTCGGACCGTTTACGGCAAACACTCTTGGAGTCGATCGTTAATCGTTGGGCTTACAGTGATCCACACGCAGTTCTCGATGCCATCGATTTGTTTCCTGAAGAGTCAAGAAGCATGGGAAGACGGACAGCCATTGTCGCTTTGGCTCGATCTTCTCCAGAAGAAGCATCTAGGCTACTGTCCTCCGTAACAGGCAACAATTCTCGGTGGGATGTTGCACGCACCATTGCAAGCAGTTGGTCTCGTGAGGATGTATATGGCGCTTTGGAGTGGGTGTTGGATAGTCCGGACGTTCAAGGCATGCAAAGCAGACTGCTAGAGGTCGTCTTGAACGAATTGACATCAGTTGACCCTCAACTTGCGATGGAAACAGCGTTGCAGCAACCAATTAGCGGCGATCAGCGCGGACTGGAGTCAATTGTTATAGCTCGGTTGGCAAACTCCGACATTCAAAAAGCCATTGAAATGCTCTCGCAAGTTCGAGATGGACAGACAAAGTCGGCGGCTTACGCGTCAGTCGGTAGCGCGCTAGCAAGAAGCGGCGACATAGACAAAGCGCTCAAATTGGCAGGAAGTCTGTCCGATGGAATGCAATCCGTCTACTATCAATCAGTTGTAAACGCTTGGGGACGCCGGGACCCTCAAGACTTGCTGGCATCTATGGACAGGCTCCCCACACCAGAGGTCAAATCGCGTGCAGCAATGTCGCTGGTCTTCAATAGTCGCTGGCAGCGGGACCTGACCGAAGAGGACTTGGACTACGCCCGTTCCTTTCTGACAGAGCAAGATGCACGCTCGATAGAACGTGCAAGAGCGAGAGGCGGCTGGCAGCGAAACTCGGGAGGAGGACCTACGTCATTTCGTCGACGCTAGTTCCCCCTTGGATCAAGCAATGCTTGACCCACTGTTGACCAGAAAATAACATACTTCCAGCCAGCAAACAGACTAATCATGATGGAACATTCCAACGCCCACGACCGTCAGTTGCCATGCAAAGAATTGCTCTCTACATTGTCGGGACTAGGTGCAATTGCCGCCATCCTTGTTGTAGTAGCTGGATGTAGCGATAGTAACCGCCAGAGCCTAGAAGACGCTTCGGTCTCTGGCTCGACTAGCCGAGAAAAACCAACGACGCTCGACCAATCACGCAGCGTTCAAATGCAGGTCGAATCTCTGAGTGATCTAACTGCTTTTGACCGTGGATTCGATCGTTCCGTGGCGTTGCACAACCTACTTGCTGATGCAGACGAAAAGCGTTTGGTCAAATTGATCCAGCAGTCAAAGGAAATCGAACACTACAGTCAGCGTCGTAGTACTCAGAACGCCATTTTCCAACGATTCGCTTCATTGAATCCCAAAGCGGCGCTAACTCATGTAGCCACAATGCCGCGGTTTGAGCGCGAGACATTGGTGGCAACGACTTTCTCGCAATGGGCGTTAGAGGATCTAGAGGGCGCGACAGAGCATGCGATGTCGTTGGAAGGATTCCGGAAGCATGCGGCTCTCAGAGGCATTCTCCAATCGAGAGATGACCTATCGGAAGAGCTGCGCCGAGAAATCGCGCGAAAAGTAGGAAATGAACAGCTAGCAATCGACTTGATCGCGCAGTCTAATCTAGCAGAGTCCATGGAAAGTCCTGAGCAGGCGTGGAGCACTTTAGTTAACGATGACATCCGCGATGCATCTCAGACTGGACTGCTCATCCAAGTTGCAGAAGCGTGGTTCGACAAGAGTGGATTGAGCGTGCTGGACGAGATAAACCGGTCGATAGTTGACTGGCAGACTCGACAATCCATTCTTAACGCGATAGTAGAGCAAGTGGTGCAGACAGCTCCGCGAGAAGCCTTTGACTTCGCGAGAGGCATGGAGGACGATGGAAGTCTTCTCTTGGTTGTAGCTAGAGCGTGGGCCAACCTAGATCCAGAATCGGCACTCGATGCGACTCAGACGGTTGATGCCGGTTTGCTACGCAGGAACTTAGAGTATTCGATTGTGCAGGTTTGGGCTAGCACCGACCCTCACTTCATTCTCGAGAATCTTGATCGACTTCCCGAAACTTCGCGAGCTATGGCGCAGAGCCAAGCGATCATGGCGATTGCCCGCACATCTCCCGAAGAAGCTGCCCACCTCATGGCAGGAATGGACGACGCCACATCCCGCTATTCTGTCGCGTACACCATATTGTTCAATTGGTCTCGAACCGATGTGACTGCCGCATTGGACTGGGTCTTGAACAATAGCGATCTAAAGGACTTGCGAGAGCAATTGCTTCCGATTGTGTTGAATCGCCTCGCAAGTGTAGACCCAGAATTCGCGATGCAAACGGCCCTGAATCAGCCGATAGGTCGAAACGGCTCGGGCATGGAATACACCGTTTTGAGTTACATTGCTGCCAATGATCCGCAAAAAGCGCTTGCAATGCTCCCAAGAGTCCGTGAAGGGCAGACAAGCGTATGGGCTCACATCTCCGTCGGTGGAGCACTGGTGCGTGCTGGGCAGATTGACAGTGCGCTCAAACTTGCGTCCAACTTGGAAGGATCCGACCGAGAAAGGTACTACGGCAATTTGGTTAGCACATGGGCTTCAAACGACGCGAAGAGTTTGTACGACAACATTGACCGGTTGCCTACGTCCGATGTCAAGTCAAGCGCCGCTCTCACGCTAATAACTTGGAACAGTTGGCAGAAGAGTCTCTCGCAGGATCAAGTTGACAGAGCAAAGACCTTTCTTACCAGTGACGACGCTGAGGCCCTTGAACAAGGTGACACACAGCGAACCTTAGGTTACCGATTAGGAGTCGAGCACGGCTTCGTATTGCCGGCTCCCGCAGCGAGTCAGTAGTAGCCGCTCCGCAATCACTATTCAAACTGCGCATCGGCACGATAGTCTCAAGCAGGCTTGTTGCCCGTCGATGCAAGAGTGTATTTGAGCTTCTACATTCGTTAGGCAGCGGGCATTTCGTGCAGACATGGCGAGCCCAGGCAACACGGTCAAATGCATCAAGTTCTCCCAACCGCATTTCGCCGTGGTGGTGACGGGTGTAGAAACCACGAGACTAGGGACTTGCTGAAATCAAACGTACTCACATGGTCGACCTAAACACACTTAAATTCATTGCCATTGGATTTCTAGTAGGAGTACTGGCAACAATTGCAACTCTTCTCGGCGTGTCTGTCCTCAACTTGCCAGGGTTGTCTCAATCACCGAGATCTGATGTTCAAGCTGACTCGTCCAAAACTCCATACGGCGCAGCGGACTCCAAACTCACATCTAACACCTCGCAATTCGCTACGCTTGACCACCTGCATGGGTTGACGGAAATCAAGAGCAACTTCCTGCGGGTGGCCACATTCCATGCCACGCTAGCAAGTGCCGATGAAGAGCAATTGGTCCGATTCATCGCACAGTCAAAACGTGTCTCTAATCCCTCACAACGGCAATGGATACAAGAGGCCATATTTTCGAGACTCACAAATCTCGATCCGAACACGGCATTGGTCCAAGTCGAACAAATGCCCCATGCTTCCGCAATCGACCTCATGGAAACCATATTTGCAGAGTGGTCGCTTAACGATTTGCCCAGCGCTATCGATCACATAGAGAAATTAGAGGGCACGATGCGGCTGGCGGCAATGCGTGGATTACTTCTCACTCGTGATGACCTGTCCGAACAGGGTCGGCAAAATCTAGCAAAACGCCTAGGAAACGAGCTGTTGGCAGTCGACTTGAGCCAAGACTCGAAACTGACTCTTGCTCTCGATGATCCGAAGAAGGCTTGGCAGACAACTATGGAAGATGCCCGTGCCAACATTTCTCAAGTTGACGACTTGATTCGTATCGCACATGCGTGGGTTGACAAGAGTGGGCTCTCGGCAATCGATCAAATCAGCGAATCGTTGACGTCATGGGAGATCCGTTCCACGGTTTTTAGCTCGATTCTTCACCGAATAGCACAAACAAATCCTGAAGAAGCTTTTCTACATGCGCTCAAATTTGAGGGAGATCACAACAACTACCTGCTCTCCATCCTGACACAAGAATGGGCAACTACCGACCCCGACGCTGCTATGTCAGCAATTGACGGCGTTGAATCTCCAGTCTTGCGCAGCTACTTGTACGATTCCGTGGTAAGGGGATGGGCTGAGAGAAATCCTCAGGGAGTTCTGCAAGACTTAGGTTCGCTTCCCGAGAACTTCCAGGTACTAGCTCGAGAAGTCGCAATCCAGACTATTGCCAAAACCGAACCGAAAGAGGCAGCTCAACTAATTCCAAGTGTGGAGAACGAGAGCAGCCGCGCCGTGGTCGCGTTTTCGGTAGCGTCCAATTGGGCAAAACTAAACGCGCACGAGGCATTGGATTGGGTAATAAATGATCCTGAAGTCCGATCGATGCGCAGAAATCTACTCGGTACGGTTCTTGAGGAACTTACTGAATTAGATCCACAGCTCGCACTCTCGACCGCTCTGGAGCAGCCTATAGAGACTGATCAGATTGGTATGGAATCCCGAGTAATTACAAGGTTAGCGTGGACAGATGTTGAGAAAGCACTCGAATTGTTGCCAAGAGTTCGTGCAGGTCAAACCAAAATTCTTGCCTATGCTTCCGTTGGAGGCGCTTTGGTCCAAAATGGCAAGGCGCTTGAAGCGTTGGAAATGGCGAATCAGTTGCCCGAGAACCAACGAAATCGTTACTACGAAACTGTCGCGAATTCGTGGGCGCGTCACGACCCCGTTGATCTACTGAGCAACATCGAAAAGCTCCCCACCCCTGAGATTCGCTCACACGCTGCGAGGTTTCTGGTCGATTCCAACACGTGGCATCGCGTCCTTACTGATGATCAGGTCAAACACGCCAAGACATTTCTACCAGACGAACAGTTACGCTAACAGCAAGGATTCGAAACGTGGGAATTTGGAAGATATCATTTGAATGCTCTAGCCGATTGCCAAGTGTCGCTGAATTGACCACACAATCTTAGTGGAATTCCCTGTAGTCACAACCTCCCAATACTTGAATCCATGAAGTTTGCTAGATCACGAATTGTCTCTCTAGCATCGCTCTCGTTCGCATTCTTCCTTGGCATAGGCGTGGGTGCACTCGTTTCTTGGCTATTGGGTTCCTATGGGACCCAAGATCTCCCGACAAATGTGGATGCCGCAATCCCCATTAACAGCACCGATTCCCAGGCTCGAAAGGAAAACTCGGTGGCTACAGCTGCTATTGCTTCCCACTTGAATAGTCTCACGGTTAGGAGTCTTGAGGAACTAAAGCAAATTGAAAGCCCATACGACCGCAGCTTGGCACTGCGCAACACTTTGGTCGGTTTGGACATAGAACAATCGCTGAATCTCCTGGACAAGTCCTTAAACCTACCGGTTGGCAGCTCTCGAGATGAAATGCAATCCGCAATAATCCAGCGACTTGCACAAGTAAGCCCTAAGACAGCCCTATCACGTGCCCTCGAATTGAATGCACGGATTTCAAACCAGCTTGTTTCACGCGTTTACGTTGAGTGGGCACACTCCGATTTGAATGGAGCGGTCTTGGCTGCACTTCCACTTGATCAGAAATCTAAGGAATCTGCCTTAAACGCTATTCTGAATGAGAGAACTGATCTCCCCGCTGAGGCCCTGCGAGCGATTGCGCGCGACCTAGGCAACGAACAGATGGCAATCAGGCTCATTGCACAGCGTGAAATCGAAGACGCACTCACGAAACCCGAGGAGAAATGGGACGAACTAGTTGCCAAGTTCCAGGACGATAGTCAAAATTCTTGGGATCTTGCTCGCGTGGCGAAAAGCTGGGTCAAGACGAACGGATTGAGCGCGTTGGATCAGATCGCAACCGCAATTACAAATTTGCAGACAAGGGCCGAAGTCTTGCGAAGTGTGCTTAGATCAGTTGCCGAGACAGATCCACTTGCTGCATTTGAGTACGCATTGAACTCTGAAAATGATCCATCTGATTCTATTGTCTTTAGTGTTACGTCGGTATGGGCTCAGTCTGATCCACGAGCAGCTTTGGCTGCCGTGTCCGCTATAGACGATAACTCACGGCGTCACCAGTTGGAAGAGTCCATTGTCCTATTGTGGGCGACTGAAGAACCAATTGAGGTTTTGGATGGTATTGGGTCACTTCCGGCGACACATCAAGTTTTGGCAACAGTCGAAGCGGTCAGTGCTATAGCTTGGATCTCGCCCCAAAATGCGTCTATGAAAGTGACTGAATTGACACCAGGAGCGGCAAAGGCGAGGGCTGCATCCATGGTTGTGGCGGTGTGGTCGCTAGAAGACCCGAAGAAAGCTCTGGACTGGATTCTCAACGAGCCTTCTGTGGAGGACTTACGAACGCAATTGCTTGCGACGAATATTCCCGAGCTCGTTAAGGTTGACCCAGAACTTGCTATGTCCACAGCGCTTGCGCTGCCGCTCGCTGACGGAGAGAAAATTGAATCCCTCGTTATTCATGCACTTGCCGTCAACGACGTGGATTCGACAATCAAGTTCCTACCTCAGCTGCGCACTGAAGGTTCCCGATCGCTTGCGTACCAAAGCATTGGTCAATCCTTGGTAAACACGGGCAGATTTGAGGAAGTCGTTAGTTTCGCCTACGAAGAGGTTCCGGATGCTCACCTAGCGGATTACTTTAGCTCCATCGTCGATTCTTGGGCACGGCAGGATTCCGTAGAGTTGCTCAGATCGATGGATCGATTACCCTCTGGATCAATCAGATCAAAAGCGGCGTCAGCTATCCTGAGCCAGGAACGATCGTCATTGACTGCCAATCAACTTGAACGAACAAGGCAGTTTCTCACGGCACAGGACGCCAATTCGCATGAGTAATAAAACTAGGAAAGAGTCAAGGATTTCTTGATCGAGCTAAGTCTCTATGAGGATCTGTCTCCAAACATCAAAACGAACAAGTATCGATTTCATAAATAATTGATTTATCGTACTAAATCCTGTGTATTGCAGTTGCTCATCCAACTAAAGCAACGGTTCCACCACACACTCGGTTATTCAATAACAGTAGATTGAGTCTAACTGATCCTCTAAGTTTGTTTCACACTCTGAAATGCGACAATTTAGCTGTGCATTTGACCAATCAAGCTGAGAGGCATAGCATCTTGCTAATCTGCTTCCGCTACCGGTACAGCCCATGACATCTTTCACATCGCGAAGGAAACGCTATGCGCTGCCAGCTCTTACCTTTCTACTTGGCATTGGATTCTCTTGTGCCGTCTATTGGTTACTTCTAGCTCCAAACAAGAGCAACCAGCTCCAAGAAGCAATCACCGAAATCCCTAGCAAATACGACACTTCCAAAACCCAAGATCAACACGCGTCCGCGCAGGCATTGGGCCCAGACCAAAGTTCTAGCGCGACACCTACAAGTCTAATTGACATCGAACAAATCAACAGCCCGTTTGATCGGAGCTTAGCGCTGCGAGACCTGCTCGCCAACACCGATGAGGAAGGTGCATTTGACCTATTTACCCAATCCTTGAGCCTACCTAGCCATCCTGGCAGTCGCGAACTACAGACTGCAATCATTCAGAGACTGGCACAAATCAATCCTTCACGGGCACTAACTCATGCCACTAAGTTGGACAAACGTGAACCATTTTTGTCCGCACAATTCGTTCCCAACGTCTATAAAGAGTGGGCTCAGTCAAATTTGAACGAAGCCATTACAAGCGCGAAATCATTGGAGGAAAGCACAAGGAGGTCCGCTTCTGAAGCGATTCTGCAGGAACGAATCGATCTACCCGAAGAGAGGCTTCGTGAAATCGCTCGAGATCTTGGCGATGAACAGATAGCGGTTGCACTCATCAGACAGCTTGAGGTCAACAAAGCTATTGAGAATCCGGAAAGAAATTGGAGCGGACTCGTATCCAGTCTGCAAGACGACGTGCAAAACTCGTGGAATATTTCTCGAGTTGCTATTTCTTGGATTGAGGAGAGCGGTTTTGGCGTCATGGATCAAATTGTTTCATCGCTAACAAACTCACAGACCAAGCTACAAGTAGTGCGAAACGTCCTCAATTCCATAGCCGAAACCGATCCTGCCACGGCATTTGAGTATGCATTGACTATTGAGGACGATCTCTACAACCTGACCCTTACGGGCGTTGCAGACACATGGGCTCGGTCGGATCCAAGAGCCGCGCTGGCTTCGGCTTCGCAGGTTGAGCAGTCAACACTGCGCAACCAAATACAGGATTCAATTATTCGTACATGGTCTCATGCAGAACCCCGTGGAATCTTGAAGAGCGCAGGCGAGTTACCTGAGAGACTAAGTGCGTTAGCCACACGATCCGCAATCTGGTCCATTGCATGGACCTCGCCTAGAGACGCTGCCGAGCTTGTATCCGAGCTGGAAGCAGGACAGGAAAAGACACAGATTGCAACGAACGTAGCGATTACTTGGGCAAGAGGAGACGTTAGAGCTGCGCTGGATTGGATTCAAACGGAACCTTCAAATTCAGATATTCAGCCTCAATTGCTTGAGTCAATCATGGGTAGGCTTGCGCCGGTTGATCCAGAGCTAGCCATGGAAATCGCACTGGAACAGTCAATAGCCGACGGCGGGACGGGAATGGAGTTGCAAGTTGTGAGTGCATTGGCGATGGAGGACGTCGAAAAAGCTCTGGAACTCCTTCCTCAAACACGGAAGGGTCAAACCAGGTTGCGGGCATATCAAAATGTAGGTCGCGCTCTGGCACGAAATAACAATATTGATCAGGCACTTGAACTGCTTCAACAAGTATCCGATCCCGAGAAGTCCTCGGTCTTTTTGCCAATAGCTGCAGCGTGGGCAAGAACGGATTCTGAAGGACTACTCGATTCCATTGACCGTCTCTCCTCGCAAGAGCTAAAGTCGAAGGCGGCAATGGCAATAGTGCTCTCCAACCGCGAATGGCAAAAGGTGCTAAGCGACGAACGGATTGAAGAGGCACGCAAGTTCCTTGAAGAAGGCGACCGGCAACTGCTTGAGGAAGGGGAAGCCAGTACTTTTCAATGGTGGTAGGATTCTCTCGATTGTGCGAGCCGTACACGCGAGAAGACAATCCCGATCCAACCTACCCTTCTGCGACGAATTTTGGGCTTGTCTAACCCAATTCGCCGAATGTGCCCCGTTCATTCGTAGCACCACCAATTCGAATTGATGGACATTCGGGAGCTCAAACAAACCGTCTAATCGTTTGCATGTTGTTGGCATGTTGACCCCAATTGCTCTTACAAATACCATGCCACTAACCCCTACTCGTCCAAATTCATGAAATCAACTAGATCGCAAGGTACTTTTGTTGCACTTCTAACACTCGCGTTCGTACTTGGAATTTGTACTGCTAGCGCTGTGTATTGGCTACTCGTTGCACCTGCCAGAAGCGACGATATGGCAGCTGCCACCGAACCAAGTTCAGTGGAAGAAGAAACGGAGCCCAAACCCATAGAGCAAATTGACCACGACGTGACTTCTAGCTCGAGTCAGACCGCAATGAAGACGGTGCGAAATCTAGATGAACTTCAAGAAATTAAGAGTGCGTTTGAGCGTAGCGTTGCACTTCGCAATCTGCTACTTGAATCAAATGAAGCGCAGGTAGTTGAACTATTGGCACAATCGGAAGACCGTGCGCAAACCAACTATCGATTCGGGATGCAGGTGGTTGTCGTTCAGCGACTGGCACAACTCAATCCCAAGCGAGCGCTGTCACGTGTGTTGAGAATGGATCCGCAGGAGTACAACGTTTGGCAGTTCATAACAAGTGTGTTTGAGGAGTGGGCGCATTCAGATTTGGATGAAGCGGTTCTACAGGCCAGAACAATCGATGAAAACTGGAAGGAAGTGGCATTGCAGGCGATAGTCCAAGAACGAATGGACCTCTCTGAAGAGATTCTACTTGCCATCGCGCGAGACCTTGGATATGAACAGGTTGCAGTTGGAGCCATAACAGGGCGAAAAATCGAAGACGCACTGGAGGACGATCCTGAAAGAGCCTGGAACGAACTGGCCATCGATCTACAAAACGACCGCCAGCACATGAGGAACATTGCTCGAGTGGCAACTGCGTGGGTTGAACAAGACGGAACGGGGGTATTGGACCAAATAAATCAATCGTTAACCAACAACGATACTAAGAGGTATGTACTTCGCAACGTCTTGAGCAACGTTGCCCGTTCCGACCCGGCCGGCGCGTTTAGATTCGCGGTAACTGTCGATAACGACCAATACAGTCACATCGCCTCTGGAGTGATAGATACATGGGCCCAAACTGATCCTCAAGCTGCCCTTGCAGCGGCATCCGAAGTGGAGAGACGGACTTTGAGAAGGCAGTTGGAGGAGTCAGTTGTTAGAGCCTGGGGTTACTCGAAGCCCAGAGAGGTCCTAGACAACATCGATGTCCTACCCGCGCATCTTCAACCAACAGCGATATCGACAGCAATGAGCCACGTAGCTAGAAATTCTCCGGAGGAGGCCGCGGCACTGGTTGTCGGGATGAATAGTGGAAATACAAGAACCGCAGCCGCGATCGCTGTAGTCGGCGCTTGGGTAAATGGTGACCATGAGGCTGCCCTTGAATGGATCCTAAACGAGCCTACGAATAAGGAGATAAAGACTCAGCTTCTGCAAGGAATCTTGTGGCAACTTGTGAGAATTGACCCTCAACTTGCAATGGATACCGCGGTCGCGCAACCTATCGAACAGGATGATGCAAGGCGGACTGGAATGGCGTTGGAAGTGACCGTCATTTCATCTCTAGCCTATTCTGATTTAGACAAAGCTATCGAGTTGCTTCCTCAAGTAAGGAAGGGTCCTTACAGACTGCAGGCTTACCAAATGGTGAGTGGAGCCATGATTCGCGATGGAGATGTTGACGAAGCACTCAACTTGGCCCAACAGCTCGCCGAATCCGACAGAGAGAGTTTCTATATGTCATTGGCCACGGCTTGGGCTGGAACCGATCCCGAAGGGCTGCTCAATTCGATGAATCGACTGCCTTCCAAGGGCGTTAAGTCGAGAGCTGCGATGATGCTTCTGTCGTTCAACCGACACCAAGAAAACTTGACTGAAGAGCAAGTCGAGAACGCCAAGAAACATCTCACCGACGAAGACGCAAAAGCACTTGAGGAGGGAGGAGAAAACGTATATTACGGCTGGTGATTGAGTATGGCACCTAAACGTACTAGGTGGCATTCTCACACGGTTTTGCGACACATCCAATGTATGGCGCATCATTAGTAATAGGTAGGTCAAGCACAGCGTAAGTAACCGTTCAAGTGCAGGAATCCACCTCGGTATACAGTCTGCAAAGAACGCTTGAAGTTGCGCAACAATTTGTGATGCAAAGCAAACTAAAGCGCGTTTGGAGGACCAAAATGAGGAGTGGCAAGCTACTTGCGAAAGCAGTCGGACTGATTGCACTTGTGGTCATTGCATCGGCGCCGGTCGCATTTGCGGATGAGGTTTACGTTCCAGACGAGTTAAAGCCCTGGGTCGATTGGGTACTACACGACCAGAAGCAATTCGATTGTCCCTACGATGCACAGGGCGGTGGTCGAGTTGGTTGCGTGTGGATTCGCAAGATAGAGGTCAATGTAAGGCGCAATGCGCCAACCGGAGCATCATTTCGCATCGATGCATATGCATTTGTCGACTCCGATCTCTCTCTACCCACTTCAAACGCGCACAAGCCTCACACCGTGCTACTTAACGGAGAGCCTGCGACGCTCGGTGGAGGCAACCAAACTCCGCGGGTAGGACTGTCCGCTGGCCCCCACGAGATCACGGGGGAATTGACCTGGAGGCTGGAAGAAGAACCTGAATTTCTAAACGTCCCTCGTGCCGCGCTCGTAACGCTTTCCGTGGACACGGAAGGTAGGGTGCGTCCTTTTCTCGACAACAACCATTTGAGATTGTGGCTCACCCGAACGATGGAGCTTGCAGGTGAAGCTGATGAGTTCCTTGCAGATACCCTGGGCGTAAAGGTTTTTCGTCACCTTGTCGACGGATTGCCGCAACTTCTGACCACCTACATCGAACTGGCGGCAGGCGGTCGACCTAGAGTCGTCGAGTTGGGCAAGGTAGTGTCTGATGAATTCAGCTTGATCGCGCTCCGATCACAAATTCCAGCCAACATAAACGACGATGGAATCCTAAGTGTGTTGGTCTCTCGGGGTGAGAACACCGTCGTGGTCGCCTCCAGAGCCAACACGTTGATCGACTCGTTTAGCTACCAGCGTGCAAGTAGAGAGTGGCCAGACGAGGAGATCTGGGGGTTCCAGCCAACCCGCAATCTCCGCGTTGTCAGCGTCGAGGGTCCACCTCGCGTCAACCTCGAGCAGGTTCAAGCTCCGGGACCCCTATCACAGTCAGGTTCTGACATCTACGGTTACGTATTGTCTGGCGATACACCATTGACTCTGATTGAGGAACAACGAGGAAATGTCAATCCCAACCCGGCGCGCTTCAACATAACCAGGAATCTTTGGTTAAGTTTCGACGGCAACTCCTATGTCGTGGCCGACGACATCCATGCCCAAACCGATTCTGAAATCCGCATCGCCGCAAGCTACCTTCCCGGTAAGGTCGAGGTGGATGGGCAGCTTCGATTGATTTCGTTTGAAGACCCAGTTGAGAAAGAGAGTCCCGGCATCAACCTGAATCAACGGAATGCGAACATTCATGCTGTGAGCGTGTTCGAGGGACGAGGCACTATGCTGGCCAACGGTTGGCACGTTGATGCCAATTCGCTACGAGCGACTCTGCATCTGCCGCCGGGCTGGCGTTTGCTTTGGACTAACGGAATCGACAACGTAGAGCAAACCTGGTTGTCGAAGTGGTCGATCTGGGACGTGTTCCTATGTCTACTGCTGGTGGCGTTCGTTTTCCGGATTGGAGGAATCTGGTGGGCTGTCACCATTTTCCTGACAGTAGTACTCACCTATCACGAGAGTGCACTACCTACCATAGGCTGGCTTGTACTCGCCGGACTGATCTATCTAACAAATCTCGTTAACGCAAGTTGGTTTCGATCAGCAACTACAGTTGTCTATTGGACGTTTGCGGTCGCAGCAGCCGTCGTAACGGTCTACTTTGCCGCTCTCAGCGCCATGCAAGCGGTTTTCCCTCAACTGGATTCTCCAACTCCGTATTCGCCAGTTGCATACATGGCTTCATCGAGGGCAGATTCGCCGCAAACAGAACAAGTCTCAGTCCAGTCACGAAGCTTAACCGACACTCAACTCACCAAGCAGATGACGGTAGTCACCGGCTCACGGTTGCCGTCACCACCTGCAGACTCCATAGTAGACCATCTGACTGGGTCGGATCGTGGCTCAAGTGATTCCATATTGACGTCGAGCGGGGGCGCGACCGACTTCGACACTACGACACAAGGTGTAACAATTCAAACAGGACCAGGTACACCTAATTGGCAATGGAGTTCGGCTGAATTGAATTGGTCGGGTCCTGTAACCAAGCACCAGACGATTTCCTTTGCCTTGATGCCTCCGTGGGCAACACGAATTGTCGCTGGACTTGGTGCGGTGCTTGCCCTCGTTGCAATTGGCTTTTTCATCGCAATGCGGTCGGCCACTGTGGCGGGAAATCTCCCCGGCTTCTTGCGAGGGGTACTGCCCGTCTTGGCTATTTTGCTGCTACTTCCCACGGATGTCTTGGCTGATACACCCGACTCGAGAATTCTTCAGGAATTGCGTACGAGACTAACAGAGTCGCCCGATTGCTTGCCGGATTGCGCCTATCTTGAAGACGTACGTGTCGAAGTTAACGAAGATTCTCTGGAAATGAACCTTCTTATACATGCCGAAGAGACTATTGCAGTCGCGTTGCCCTCCGGGATGAATTCTTGGAACCCTAGTAGTGTCTTGGCCAACGGAAAGGAGACGCCGCTACAGAGAGATGCTGATGGTTCTCTCTATGTTCTTTTGGATCGTGGCAAGCACACCATTGATATTGACGCAAATATAGGAGATCTAAATCGATTCGAGATCGAGTTTCCGCTTAAACCAAGTCTGATTGACATCGGTGCTACTGCTTGGATCATCGAAGGACTAGTCGGAGGCAAGCTCAAGGGTTCTAATTTAGCTTTTTCCAAGCTGTCCGAAGACAGCGACGAAGAGGCCCGACCCGAACCGGCATTGCTATCAGCTTCGCAGCCGATCCAGCCCTATGTTTCAGTAATGCGCCGCATGAGCCTCGCGTACGAACCCACGGTGATCACGACGGTTGTCCGGATTGCTCCCGAAACTGAACCGTTCACGGTTCAAGTGCCTCTACTGCCAAACGAAACGGTGCTTCAGGCCGCCGGAACGGTACAAGAGAATGTCATTACGCTTTCTTTTAAGGAGAAGGAATATGCCCAAAGCTGGTCGAGCCGATTCCGCGTCGATGGACCAATTGAACTGACTGCCCCAAACCTTGTTGACCGCAATGAGACGTGGTCAATTCGCGGATCGGACTTCTGGGCGTTTGAGTATGCAGGAATCACACCCGTAAAGTCGGACTTCAATGAGACTGTATTTCATCCTCGTTCTAGCGAGACGCTAACACTAAACCTTTCACGACCCGTGCCAGCACCCGGCAATGTGTTCACTATCGAATCAGCTGATGTGCGGTATTCCGTTGGCAATCGATCCCACCGCACCAATCTCCGGTTACTTATTCATGCTTCGCAGTCCGCTGACTTTGCAGTAACGCTCCCAGACGGCGCGATGGTGCAAGCGATTAGAGTTCGAGGAGAGGCGCAGCCAATTCCAGCCGACCCTCGGGTTGTATTGCCTTTGCGCACAGGTACGCACGGCTACAGCATTGAATGGCTTGTGGATTCCGGGACAGGTCTTGTGTTTTCTACTCCACAAATTGGACTAGAGAGGGAAGCACGCAATATCAACATGACGATGTCGTACCCGGAGGATCGCTGGACTCTTTTTCTGGGCGGACCTACGCTTGGTGGCGCCGTGATGTTTTGGGCGGTAATTGCCGTTGTACTGTTGGTAGCCATTGCCATATCTCGATTGCCGAATATGCCCATAACGACCACCGACGCCATACTGCTCTCTCTTGGTGCCACATTGACAAACCTGTGGGCGCTGCTGTTTGCAGGTGCATGGTTTCTAGCAATTTGGGTCAGGGCACGCAAGAAGGAGATTGATCGCATCAGGTTCTTCTACTATTTGAAGCAAATTACCTACGTCGCATTGAGCGTTACTGGGTTCTCAATGCTAGTCTGGGCGGTCCCCTCCGCGCTGCTCGGGCAACCCAACATGCATATTGCAGGGTACGGTTCAGGTCCGTTCAACTTTAAGTGGTTTTCGGATGAAAGCGGCACAGTATTGCCAACCGCATGGGTGTTTTCGTTACCGCAGTGGGTGTTTTTCGTCGCCATGCTGATCTGGTCATTGTGGCTCGCATTCGCGTTGCTCAAATGGACCAAGTCTGCTTGGATCGCAGCAACCGAACCTGAGTTTTGGCCAGCGTTTCGTTTTTGGAAGGAACGCCGTGCCATGCTCGCAGAAGTGAGGAAACGCCGAAGAGAAGAACAGGAAGAGGCTAAGGAATAGTCGTAGTTGACCTAGTTGCACCATTTACCTTCACTTGGCAAACGAACAACCAGATGCCTGTGTAATATGCTTGCATCTGGCAGGACACACAACGAGGGGCAATGTGAGCCGATCAGTTACTGCAATTGACGACAAGCTGTTGTCCGCATGGCAACAGCCCATAAATAGATGGATGGACCAACCAGGTTCCATCCACAATGATTCCGTGGCGACCAAGATTGGCATGCGTGGTGGCACTATACCAGGGACAATTCACCTCGATCACTTTGTGCCAATCATTCAGGAAACTTGGGGGGCTCAATGGTACAAGTGCGGAGCTATTTCCATGTACTACACCTATGCGACCACCCATCGAGAGGATGTTCGCGCGGTCATGTCGCAAACGAGTGGAACCGACAATGAAAAGGTCGACGCGTTTGTTGAGACTCCCGAGCATCGAATAGTTGCAAAAGGATCGCTGTCAATTGGGTCTCCAGTTGAGATGAACTACGTCTCCAGCTTGACTCTAGACAACGCAAGTTCAGATCAGCTCCGTATTCTTGAAGATCTCAAACCAGGAGACGAATGTCCATCAAACGACAGTGTGATTGTTAACGAAGGAAGTGGTTCTGGGGTCTTCGATAGACTAGTCGTTCTTCCATCCGCGATGTACACGGTGCTCAATGCAAGTTTTCCTACGCATAAGATCAAGCCGGCGGTGGGGTTCTTTGGAGCGACAGAAATTTCCTTGGTCAATGGTCCAGTTCATATTGGGCGGGAATACCGGCGGACCGGATCAGTCATATGTGTGGGGGCAAGCCCAAGAACCGAGTTCGCTTGGGTGGATTCACAGCTACAGGACAAGACTTCAGGTAAAACGATAGCCAAGATGCGGCACCTTACGCGCTGGATGAAAGCATCATCGCCGCTTTGGAACTAAGCACGTAGTCCGTTAGCGCCCTACCTTACTGGTGGGTAAACAGGCATTCAATGCAAACCCAGTCTCGGAGTCTTCACTAGCGACACACTCTCGTTGCATTGAATTTTGAGCAGCTTGAGCAGTTGCTTGCGAATCGTCGTGCTTGACACAATCACCTGACGGTTTATGTCCGAGTCACAACTATCCATAGACTGTCGAATCCGATCTTCGAGTCAATAGTGAAATCGCACCGCCGATGACAATTGCGCTCATCCTGGCAACCGTTCTCGCCACAAGCATATTGTCCGGCGTTGCCGGAATGGCAGGCGGCATGATTCTCATGGCAGTGCTGTTGGCTGTCACTCCCGTCGCACATGCCATGGTCCTGCATGGCTTTGTCCAGTCAATTGCGAATGGATCGCGATTCTGGTTTTTGCGCAAGCATGTCGTTTGGGAAGTGCTACCGCCCTACCTTCTGGGAACTGTTTTCGCGGTCGGGCCCTTTCTAGCCCTGAGCGTACTCCCAAGCAAGAACTTTGTGCTGATTTTTCTGGGTTTAGTGCCCTTAGCGTCCCACCTGCAACCCAATACGGCAGAGTTGGACATCAGGAAACCTTGGACTGCGTTTGTATGTGGATTGCTTGTAGTCTTCACACAACTGTTATCCGGAACGTCAGGCCCTCTTCTGGATTTCTTCTACCAGAAATCGCCTCTAAACAGGTTTCAGATTGTTGCTTCCAAAGCCCTTACTCAGACCATCGGACACCTATGTAAGACCGGGTATTACGCATACGCTGCCTATGTAGTCGCAGATTCGCCACTACCCTCGACATGGGGATGGCTACTAATTGCAGCTGGGGTGCTTGCGCTAGTTGGAACCCGATTTGGCACACACCTGCTCCACCGACTGCAGGAACAAACGTTTCAGAAGTATGTTCCCTGGGTCATCGACGTGATCGGCGTTGTGTGTGTTGTACAGGGAGTTGTAGGACTATTTCAGGGCGCTGCCTGAGGCTGAACAACGAACAACAGATCTCCCGCATTGACTTGCTGTCCCGAAGAGACATTGATCCTAGTAATCCTGTAGTCTTTGTCCTCAGGGTAGAAAGGACTTGCTCCTACGTTCAAGTCTCGTAGCTTCAATGGGGTGAAGACTTTGAACGCTTCGATCTGGCAGAGCGTGTGGTCAGTGCGAATGCATTCGTTATGTTGGACATAGTCGCTCTCGGCGGGAGTCGGCTTCAAGTAAAAGATGCCAGTGGTCGGCGCAAGAACCTTTAGCTCGTCGCTTCCCTCAATTGAGATGGCCGCAGCATCGATGCTTGACGATTGATCCCCCATCGTGGATTCCATCTCCGCAATGAGCGAGTCTGCGTCAATACGATTGAGGAATTCGGGCAAGTAGTCGGTGGTGTACTCCCCCTCGAGAAACACTGAATCTTCCAAGACTTTGCACAGCATGGCAATATTCGTTCCGATTCCTTCAATTTGGACTTTCGACAGAAAGCTCCTCAAGCGGCGTGCCGCAGACGCTCGATCAGAACCATGGGCTATGACCTGTGCGATCATGCTGTCGTAGTAGGGCGAAATAAATTTTCCTGTGGCGGCGATGGATATCACATCCACTTTCACGTCTTTGGGGAACTTGCATTTCGAAATGAGGCCGGCACTTGGCTGGAACACGAGTGCGCCATCCGCATCACGGACTACTCGCTCCGCATTGACACGAGCTTCAATTGCGTAACCCTTGTGATCGACCTTGAGGTCGTCGATGCTTGCTCCACCAGCAATAGAAAATTGCTGGCCCACGATGTCAACACCCGACACTAATTCCGTTACTGGGTGCTCTACCTGAAGTCTAGTGTTCATCTCCATGAAGTAACAACCGTCTGCCTGTACGTCATAAATGAACTCTAGCGTGCCCGCGCCTACATACTCGACCTGATCTGCAATGGCAACGCTATCTCGATGGATTTGCTCCAGAAATCTGTCTGGCAGCATGGTCGATCCAGATTCCTCAAAAATCTTCTGTTTATTTCGCTGAACGCTGCAGTCGCGAATGCCAAGTACTTTCGTGTTGCCAAACTTGTCGCGAAGAATCTGTGCTTCGATGTGTCTCAGATCCGTTATGTAGCGTTCAAGATAAACATCGCTGCTGCCAAACGCTGCGCGGGCTTCTACGGAAACACGCTGGAACGACTCGTGAAACTTCTCGGATGATTCGACCAACTGAATCCCTTTACCGCCGCCACCGTGGACGGCCTTGATAAGCACTGGATAGCCGATTTCCTCAGCTATCAGCGCCGCTTGATCGATGTCAGTCACGATCCCATGGCTGCCTGGCACAACTGGGACACCCAATCGCATAGCCGTGGTGATCGCGTTCGACTTGTTACCCATTGTCTCCATGCTGGCCACAGGAGGACCAATGAAGTTGATTCCATGGGATCGAACTAGGCCGGCGAATTGGCTATTTTCAGATAGAAATCCGATTCCGGGATGCAACGAGTCAACTTCTGCATTTTTGGCAATAGCCAGAACTGAACGTGCGTTGAGGTAGCTCTCGTCTGGTGTGCTGCCACCAATGCAAATGACCCTTTCTTGGTCAGCCACCATGTCCGAAGCGACCGACTCCATGTCCGGGTCTGACTGAACTAGTACAACGTCGATACCAAGTTTCTGCGCTATCCGGACGATCTTTACTGCCGCACAACCACGAGCATGGACAAGAACTCGCTTAACTGGCTTGTAGAGAAGCTCCGTGCTAATGGTTCGTTGTTGTGCAGGAAGCTGAGCTGTACGTACGGCCGAGAGCGATCCTTCCATCACTCCGGCCACTACGTCCACGATGGATGCATCCGGCACCGGAATGTCGCTGTCGATATTGCGCAAGTCCGTATCCAGATCTTCGTAGAACGGGTGCTTCACCAGTCCTTGCATGGCACCGGGAACGGAGACGAGATAATTCGACAAAATCGAATCGAGAGGCAGGTAACTCGGAACTACTATCTGTCCAGCAAAGGGCATGCTAGTACCCGACAGGTAGTAAGTGTGCACCAGTGGGTGCGTTACAAAACTTGCCTGTGCCCCGCCGGTGCAATCCCCATAGCCGAAAACTACGACGGGCAAGTCGTAATCTCGTACAAAATGGGTGATCCTGTCATTGATGGCCGCCATGGAGAAAAGTGCCCCTGCGCCTTCTTTCGTCTGCATTCCTCCAGAAGAAATGAAGCAGATGAGAGGTAGCTTCTCCTCAGCGCAGGTTAGCAGCAACCTGCAAAACTTTTCAGCGCTGGCCATGTCGAATGCACCAGCTTGGAAGGAAGAGTTCGAAAGTACAACTCCTACCCGCAAGCCGCCTTCAATTCCTTTGAAGTTTCCAACGCCGGTGACAATGCCGCAGGGAGGTCTGTCTTGCTCCAGAGCTGCTTCTATCGCGAGCCGGAATCCAGGAAACTCGCACGGGTCGCTGCTTAACTGGTCTTCAAACAGTTCTTCGAAATCGTCGAAGAACATGTCGCGAAATGCTTCATAGCTGGTGGATCGAGATTTCTTGTATTCAATCAGCACTTCTTGGATCTGCAAATCTCTATAGGCGTTGTTCAGCCGATTCCAGAAATCTTTCTTGCGCCCAATGTTCCGCGGAGTTATGCGACCGCTGTAGCGTTTGCCTTCCAATTCACTCGAAAGTAGCGAAACCAAGAGGTTTTGGAAGAAGAAAGTAACGATCACCAGCAGTGTGTCCGAGATATGTGGATAACTGGTCTTCTTCCATTCCTCGACGCCAAGCAGGAACTTGCGAAGCCCGGCAGTCGATTGGAATCTGTAGTACCACTCGCAGAAACCGTCAAGGAAGGTGTCCATGTCCAAATCTTCCGGCAATCCTCGGCCTTGATTTGCACGTACGGTCTTTCGTACGGAATCCCTCAAGAGCTTCCGTACCGTAGCACGCTCCAACGACTGTGTGTTCTTTGCCTCAACAGCGATTTCTTTGAGATTCGTTAGAGTTTCGTCGTAAATGGCATTGAAGACCACTAGATGCTGTAGTTCCTTGAGAAACAACGGCCGAAGCTCGGGTTCGCGAATGATGTCCAGTACTGTCGCAATCCCATCCGCTTGTCCCGCAGACTCTTCGATCTCAGTAGAAATACCTTGGAAGTGATCACCGAATCGTTCGTCCAGCACGCTTCTGTTGTACGCTGTGCTTGATTGCGATACCACAAGCGCTGTACCATCGGAGGTAGTCGAAGATTCCTCAATTTGGAGATGTTCGCCTGAAATGACCAAGTTCAGTTCAATGGCCAAGTGTTCAGCCAATTGAGTCTCGGACATTTCCTCGACTCCTACTCGACCAAGGAGCTTTCTTCCGTAATGGGTAAACCGCTCACGCAGTGTCGGACCCAACACTTGATCGGTGGCAATGGAACGCAACAGGATTCGGGGACTGACTATGCTTAGCGCATCTATGAGATCCGAGCTGGCTGATTCGTTTTGCAGATAGTCCACTAGTGATATCAGGTTGCCTGCACTATCCACCTTCCACCGATTCATCAAAAACGAGCCCACAACGGACAAAAGCGTGTTCGTTGCGCTTTCAAAGTTCTTCTTGGGTTCTCCAAGCAGCAACCGGCCCAATCGTCCCCGAGTTTCGCCAACCGCTGCCCTAGCTGTCGCATATGCCCGCCAAGCCCGTCTAAGAGTGTCGTCGTAGACGATCCTGTCGGGATCCTGAAGCCACCTCAAGAAAGTTCGGCGGCGGTCCTGATCAAGACGGACGGAGAGCTCCCCTTCTGGAATCTCGCGTTGTGCGAGGCGTCCATATTGGCCTTTACCCGTGGATTTGATTCTCCTTCGCACTCGGAGAAATCTGCTGTACCGATACGCTAACCCAAAAACGTTCAAGTAATCGGTTGGATTCTCGACAAACTCAAAGAGTGAAGCACTCTCTGTCTGCCGCATACGCTCGGTGGGAAATAGGTATCGATCAAGAACGTGCTCATATTCTGAGAGAAACATGCGTTCCTGAGCTACAAACGCCTTGGTGCTGGCTTCTATGGACCCTATCCCCGTGACGATGGCCTGTCGGAAATTCTCAAGTTTTTCACCCGTCTCTCCAGGGACGTAATCGACAATGCCATCGATGTTGCCCTGGCGCAACAATTCGTACGGTGAAAGCCCAACGTGCTTTGCACACTCCTGCCAAGAAAGATTCAGTCGCCTCGCAATGCTTGCAAGTCCCCTAGGTTGAATCGTGCTGAATAGACCATCTCGGACTGAGAGAATCATGTTGCTTGCAGCCAAAGGAATTGCGCCGCCTGAATAGCCAATTCCGAAAATGATCCCAATATTGGGCACGTCCACATCGGACATCACGGCGATCAGGCGGGAAATGCTGTGCGCTTGATTGCCACGATTGGCCTCTTCGTCAGCAGCGGCTCCAGGGGTATCCATCAGACTGACAATCGGAATAGCCCGACGAGCGCACGACTGAACGAAGTCTGCGGCTAGTGAATGCTCCGCCTGACCCCACTCACCGTTGCGATGAGTTCTGTCCTGAGCGACAAATCCAACCGTGCGAACATCTTCGTCAAATTCCATTTCGACAAGAGCATCGAAATACGCGGCTCGATTTGTTGCATGAATCACCGACCCGAGCAACGGGACTACATCGGACGCTGCCATGCGATTGGGCATCTCGGCGGGGGCCACTACAGCTTCAATGTAGCTGTCAATGTCCATGCGCTCTAGCGCATCACGGTGGGTTTGAACGTCGTTCTCACTTAGCAAACCCCGGACGGCATATTCCGATTCCGGGTCGGCAGTTGCAAGCAAAAGCGATTCCTGCGCAAACCGTTCTGCACTAAGAAAAAGTCTTTCGATGTTCAACGTTTTCTAATTCCAAATTGCAATTTGGTCACAATTCACAAGTTCGTGACTTAGACAAGAAAGTAAAGGATATATCATTGTGTATTCGATTAAGCAACCTACGCGCGGTTTGTAAATCCTTTGAATTCATGCACCAACTAAACATAGCTATACTCACGGTCTCAGATACAAGGTCAGTGGAAACGGATACTTCAGGTGCTTTTCTGAGAGATGCCATCAAGCAAGATGGCCATAAATTGGTGGACACGGATATAGTGGTAGACGATCGCTACCTTATCCGCGCAGTCATATCAAATTGGATTGCTGACAAGAGCATTGACGTCATTTTAACAACTGGAGGCACAGGATTTGGTGGACGCGACAGCACTCCTGAAGCGCTACTGCCTCTCTTCGACAAAGTCGTCGAAGGATTTGGAGAACTGTTTCGGAGTTTGTCCTATGAAGACATTGGGACATCCACCATACAGTCTAGAGCCGTTGCCGGACTCGCAAATTCCACTGTGATCTTTGCCCTGCCAGGATCCACTGGCGCTTGCAGATTGGCATGGGAGCAAATCCTACAACAACAGCTGGATGCCTCCCACAAGCCCTGCAACTTTGCAGAACTTAGTCCCAAACTCAAAGCTCTGTAAGGCAGGTCATTGGGCACCGCATCTTTAGAAGATGTCACATTGAGACTGTGCGAGAAGTGCCCGTTCTAGCTCTCCTGACCACTTACAATGTAGCCAAATCGCTATACGAGAAGCCATGCAGGATCGTTTAACGTGGAGTAACATTCCATCCAAGGGGGGAGGATTGCTTACTTGAACCGATTGCCTGTTATAGTGGGTTTCGGAGGTGTTAATCCTGCTGGGAGAGTCTCCTGCCACCATGCCTTTCGCCGCACAGTAATTGATGCACTTCCCCGTGCGGCCTCCAACGAGACATTCGAATCCCTGCGGGGCCTAATGGGGCTTTCCGCAACCAATGAAGATCAAAGCAGTCGCGACTACATTCTCAATCATACGCTGGTGCGCAAGATTGAGCTATACGACATAAACGATTGCGACTTTCACAAATCATCCAGAATTCAGGCAAGCAACGGGGATGCGATCCGATTTGCGGTTCCCGTACGCCAACTTCCAGAGTCTATCCCGGACAACTGGTCAGTAAAGTCAAGTGCCAACGGCAAGATTGAGGTTGAAGTTCAAGGTGAGACGCCAGTCTTGTTTCCTGACAGGAAGGTTGCGCGGGTAACCTCAGCAGGGCAACTGCCAACAGGATTTGATCCTGCAGCGACCTATCCGTCTCGTAATCACCCGCGCGGATTGCAGGTAACTATCGTGAGTGCTTCGGATGCCGCTCACTCTGTTGGAATTCCGTGGGAGACAATTCGCCGCTCCGTGGGCCCAGATGAAATGGCTGTGTTCGCAGGCAGCGCGATGGGTCAACTCGACGCCAACGGTAACGGCGGAATGCTTCAAGCTCCATACCGCGGCAAGCGACCAACATCGAAACAAATCGCTCTGGGTCTTTCAGAGATGCCAGCTGATTTCGTAAATGCCTATGTATTGGGATCGATGGGCGGCACCGGAGGGATTATCGGTGCATGCGCGACGTTTCTATACAACGTTAAACAGGGCGTAGATGAAATTCGGCATGGAGGCAAGAGGGTTGTTATGGTAGGAGGAGCTGAAGCGCCCATAACAGCAGAGATTGTCGAAGCCTACCGAATCATGGGCGCAGTAGCTGAGGATGAAGCGTTGATGGAACTCGATGGCTCCGATGTGGCCGACAATCGTCGCGCCTGTCGTCCCTTCTCGTCCAATGCAGGATTCACTCTCGCGGAGGCAGGAGTCTACCTAGTGCTCATGGACGAAGAATTGGCCTTGGAACTCGGTGCGCAAATTTATGGATCAGTTCCTTCGGTCTTTATCAACGCTGACGGATTCAAGAAATCCATTCCCAGTCCAGGAGCAGGCAACTATTTGACAGTTGGCAAAGCCTTGGCTCTGTCGAGGGCAATCCTAGGAGAGAATGCCATTAGATCGCGATCATGTATCCACGCTCATGGAACCGGTACGCCACAGAACCGTGTTACCGAATCGCACATCCTCAACGAATTGGCAAAAGTCTTCAACATTGAAAAGTGGCCTGTCGCGGCGGTCAAAGCATTTTTGGGGCATACTCTTGCCGCGGCGTCCGGCGATCAAATGACCTCCGTACTTGGAACGTGGGAATACGGCTGGTTACCAGGGATATCGACCATTGACCACATTGCTGACGATGTATTCCACAGCAATCTGCACATTGATTCGCAACACTTGGAACTCGATCCAGAGAATGGACTAGAAGTGGCACTGGTAAATTCAAAGGGTTTCGGCGGGAACAATGCAACGGGTGTGGTTCTATCTCCCTCGGTGACGAACAAAATGCTTGAATCAAGGCATGGGAAGCGAAGAATGCTTGAACATGCAAAGAAGAACGAGAAGGTCTTCGAAGAAATCCGCAGTTACGACCAGCGGGCCACAACAGATGGAATTCCTTCGATCTACAAGTTTGGCGAGGACGTACTGGAAGGAGAGGATCTAGAAATCGATTCCACATCGATTCGCGTACCTGGATTTGGCAAGCCAATCAACTTGACAGTAGATAATCCCTACGAGGACATGCAACCAGCACGTTCCGATTAAGATTTTGGGCAAACGGGCTTTACCTCAGTTGATGGTCTCGTTGCCTGGAGCTAAGCTAAGGAGACGTCGCCGAATCCGCTCCTTGATGTCGTCACGACTGGTCGACTTCAAAGCTTCGCCGAGCAACTCTCTAGCCATTCCAATTTCCCCCACTTCCAACCAAACACGTGCTCTCTCCATCAACACTTCTGTTTGAGTGGGGAATAGCAAAGACTTGTAGTCCAGAATCGTCAGAGCTACCAGCGGATTCGTCCTAACTTCCAAGGCAGCGAAAACGTTGTTCAACATGCGAATGGCAATGTCTACATTTGATGCTCGAGCAAACAGATTTGTGTCCGGTATTCCATGGCTTCTGGCCCACGACTTTAGATCCGAGACGGTAACAATCTCCATTTGCAGTGGATCAATTAGCTCACCGTTCAACTGTGCCAAGAAATGTTGGGGAAAATTGATCCCATGGCATTCGATTTCTAAATGCCTGGCAACTCCGATTACAACCATGGCCAGCGTAATTGGGTTTGCTGTTTTGTACCGAAGTGCTTGATCGATACGCGAATTGTCTACTGGATCGAGATTGCGTCGTTCTCCAGTAAATCCCTGTAGTCGCAATGATGCAACCAAATCGCTTACATTCCTTTTTGGGACTTGCTCGGTCAAATTCCGGATTTCGCGCCTTACTTGGTCAGCATTGACCGAAGCATCAATGATCTGCGCAACGGTGATGGCAACTTCTATGGGATTGACCTCGGGACCTACTACATGGAGAAGTTGGTCCTTTAGTGGCAAATCAGCTGAGGAAGAACTCCCTAACATATGCCAACGAAATCCCCACGCCGATCGAATCAATCAGAGAATTCTACGCCAGCAGACCTTCCGCTAGCCAATTGCAGCATGTTCTCGAGTAGTCGCGAAGGTGATGTCGGGCCATCTCTCCTCTAAGAGCTGCAAGTTGGGACGCGACGTGGCTAGCAGGGTCAGATGTTCATCGCCATCCCGTGCCAACTGAGACCGGGTTCGAGCACAGAAGTCTTCAAAGACTATGGGATCTTCTGAGCTAACCCACCGAACCGTGTGTATTTGGCACGGCTCGTACAGGCAATCGGCTCCGTATTCCTCAAGCAAACGAAACGCCACTAGATCGAATTGAAGCGAACCGACCGCTCCGACAATGATGTCTTGATTGTTGAGGGGCGAGAAAACTTGAGTCGCGCCTTCCTCTGACAATTGTCGAATGCCGTTCTTCAATCTCTTTGAATGTAACGGATCCCGAATACGAACGCGGCGAAAGATCTCAGGCGCAAAGTTTGGAATTCCTCGAAACGAGATGGAATCGCCTTCAGTGAACGTATCACCAATTCTGATGGTTCCATGGTTGTGCAATCCGATTATGTCCCCTGCGTATGCTTCTTCAACTTGTGCTCTGTCCCCCGCCATGAAGGTCACGGCATCGGCAATCTTGACGTTTTTGGCCAACCTGACATGCCTCATTTGCATGCCTTTTCGATAGGTGCCCGAGCAAATTCTCATGAATGCAATGCGGTCTCTGTGCTTGGGGACCATGTTTGCCTGAATTTTGAATACAAAGCCTGTCAGCTTCTCGAATTCAGGCTCGATAGTGCCTGAGTCAGTTTCTCGAGGTCGCGGAGGGGGAGCGATGTCAACAAACCGATCAAGAAGCTCGGATACGCCAAAGTTCTGCAATGCGCTACCAAAATAAACTGGCGTTTGCCTTCCAGCCAGGTATTCGTCGAGATTGAAATCGTGTCCAGCATCACGCACGAGCTCGATAGTTTCCTCGGTTGCGTCGGCCTCGAAATTCAACCAATTTCTCGACTCTTGGGAACCCAGTTTCTCAATTGTGTTGTAATCAAACCGGACGCTTCCCTGCCCTTGCTCGTAGATGACGAAATCATCATTCGCCATCCTGTATATACCTCGAAGAGTTCGCCCCGACCCAATGGGCCAGGTTTCTGGAATGCATTCAACCTGCAACTCGTCCTCCAAATGGCTCAGCATCTCGATAGGATCCATGGACTCGCGATCAAGTTTGTTGACAAACGTGATGATCGGCATGTCACGCATGCGGCAAATTTCAAGCAATTTGCGAGTGCGAGGTTCAACGCCCCTTGCTCCGTCAATCACCATGATCGCCGAGTCAACGGCGGTTAGAGTCCTATAGGTGTCTTCAGAAAAGTCCTCGTGTCCAGGCGTATCGAGTAGATTGACTACGTGGCTTTTGTAATTGAACTGCATGACAGACGTCGTTACTGATATGCCACGTTGCTTCTCCATTTCCATCCAGTCTGACTTTGCATGGCGGCCACTCTTTTTTGCTTTGACGGTACCTGCAAGTTGTATCGCGTCCCCGAGCAGAAGCAATTTCTCAGTAATTGTGGTCTTGCCAGCATCTGGATGCGAAATAATCGCGAAGGTCCTTCGCCGATCGACGGAATCAATCAAATCCATAGCGCGTCTACTAATATGTCTTTTTGATAACAATTCTTGGGAGTGCCAGTAGTATTGCCCAACGCCCGACTGGACAACTATTACCGCAATATAGTATATCCGAAAGTTAGGAGACTTGCAACTCCATCATTTCGGCATCCTCGCGACCAATCACCGCTATGTAATAGTTCTTGCGACTTCCCACTTTCACAAATCCAAACTTTGAATAAAGCCTCTTGGCAACTTTGTTCGATGCCCTCACTTCCAACGCGACAGTCTTGATCCCATTCTCTGAGCATCTAGAGATTGCGTGGGAAAGTAGCGCGGATCCATGTCCAGACTGCTGCTCGTCGACGTCGACACAAATGTTGCACAGTTCACCATAGGAACCCACAACATACAGGACGTAGTAGCCTACGATGTCAAGTTGCCCAAGACGCTCGCGTTCCAATTTCCAGCATTCGTAGGGACCGACAAGGCATGTTCGAAAGATGTGCTTGCTCCACCCAAATGGCATTGAACGGTTTTCGATATCACAGACCCGTGTGAGGTCGTCAAACCCAAGTGGCCGAATTTGTTGTGGATAGTCGACGTGCTTCTCTAAGACATCGACACTATCTGTTGCCATAGGTGGCGTTTTGATGCCGCATCACTGGGAAAGTTGTCAATTTTAAGAATCGAATCGATCGAATCCACCAAATCTTGTGTAATGGTGGCCGCACTGTCGCCAACAACCAACAACACAGTTGGCTTCCACGCGTTTCGCTTGGCTAAAGACCAGAACGCGCGTTTAGCGCTCTCGATGCCGGAATGATCACTTGCGGGATCATCAGCCAATTTCTGCAGAGGAGGCCACACAAAATCGACCTCCTGCAAACTTCCTTCCTCGTAGCCACTCAAAGCACCGACAATTCCTTCATATAGTTCGCTAGGCACTTGGCTAACGTTGTCAAACACTAACAGTGCTCTGCCGTATTCGACACAACGAACGACAAACGACACTTCGGACGATACTGAGTCCGGCGAGCCAGAGTTCGGCACGGGCTTTTGCTGAGTAACTTTCGCGTCAGCAGAACTGTTGGTCTCTGAGGACATCGAACCTGGGGCAGTGGCGCTGAAGGCATCGGCCGAGACCGACGGATTATCAAGATCTCTGGACAAACTCGCGCTATTACTTAGTGCTGTGTCGTCAGTGATCTCGAGCGCGGTTTTGACCTGAGAAGACTCTTGCCTGGTCGCGCGCAGTCGCCAAACATCGATTCCCAAGCGATGCAACCATTCAATTTTTTCAGCGTCCAAACTACCTACCTATAAAATTTGAAACTAAAGGGGATTGGCTAAGTCTTCGTCCAAGACTGCTAACGCCTTCAATTCTATTGCCCGAGAACGACCAGAAATGCAATGGCAAACTGACGATGTCCGGATCATAGGGACTGAAGAGGTAATTGCACCACAGCTTGCACTGCAAGAGTATCCGATTTCCGCAAAGTCCTCAGAGCTGGTTGTTGGACTCCGAACCACCGCTAGCCAAATCATTGCGGGAAAGGACCCGAAATTGCTAGTAATCGTCGGCCCGTGCTCCATCCATGACCCCAAATCCGCCATCGAATATGCAGGCAAGCTGAGCGAGAGTGCCCATAGATTCAAAGACGAACTGTGCATACTCATGCGCGTCTACTTCGAGAAGCCCAGAACGACCATTGGATGGAAGGGTTTACTCAACGATCCGCACTTGAATGGATCCTTCAATATCAACGAAGGACTGCTGATTGCCCGAAAACTCTTGCGAGACATAATGGACTTGAACCTCGGTGTGGGTACTGAGTATCTGGACCCCATCACTCCTCAATACCTTGGCGACTTGGTCGCGTGGAGTGCCATTGGTGCAAGAACCACACAAAGCCAAATCCATCGTCAGCTTGCGTCGGGATTGTCGTGTCCGGTTGGGTTCAAGAACACAACACAAGGTGACATTCGGGCGGCGGCTAACGCGATTAAATCAGCCTCTGATTCGCACATATTCCTCTCTGTTACTAAAGCTGGTAATACAGCCATATTCGCAACTAGGGGCAATCAAGACTGTCACGCTGTACTTCGTGGCGGCGAAAAAAACACAAACTACGATGCGGAGTCGATCAAAAGCGCATGCGAAATCTTGAGGCATGCGGAGGTCAACGAACGTGTAATGGTTGACACTAGCCACGCTAACAGCAGAAAGAACTTCAAACGTCAAATCGACGTGTGCGGTGTGCTATGCGATCAGATCGCCGACGGCGAACAGGGAATCATGGGCACGATGATCGAGAGCCACTTGATCGAAGGCAATCAATCAATTGGAGACGGGACCGGATTGGTTTACGGGCAAAGCATCACGGATGCGTGCTTAGGTTGGGACGATACGGAGATGTGTTTGGAAAGCCTAGCCTCTGCGGTTCGCGTGCGCAATGGCGTTGGCGCGACTACATCAAGCGCTGCAGTCTAGGTCGAGTGCTCAAACAGAACGTCGCATTTGGCAGCGAGCACAAAATCGTTCATGTGCACACCACCCACGGTGTGCGTCCACCAGCAGACCTTGGCGCTCCCGTATTGAGTCGTGATTTCCGGATGATGCTGTTCGGCTTCTGCAAGCTCTCCCACTTTTGTGTGAAAACTTAAGACCTTGGTGTAGGAATCGAACTCGAAGCTCCGTGTCAAGAAGTAGAGACTTCTTTCACTAGAGTATTGAATCTGCCAATTTGGAACCTGCTTGAGCAACGACCGCAACTCATCGTCGGTCAACGGCTTTTCGCCAGCTCTTGTCGGAACCGCATGCCCATCAGCCAAGTTGCTCATTGCGTAGTTCCTCTCTCCTGTTGCGGCGCTTGAATACTAGTGTGACCAATCTTAACTCATGGACCACACTGTCAATTCAGCTTCGTGGCTCGCCAAATGGCGGAACAGAAAACCACTGCTAGTCTTTCCTCCTTCATAGGCGGTGCAGACGCGTTCCCCCAAAGGGGACAACGCCAAACCAGTCCAAGCAACGCATGAGCCAACTAAGATTCCAACTTCCAATGTTGCTTCTCGAAATGACATTCCGCGCACAGCAGAACGCACATGTCGAGTGAATCAGTGCCTCCCGCTACCGGGATACGATATGGAGGAGTCTGAATCCACAGCAGCCGCAAAGCACAATTAGCCCTATCCGCGAGGGCACCAAAATCTAGTCCCGGGGTTTAGAAGTAGCTGAACGAGTTCGATTGTCGCTCCAATCGTAGACTCTGGGTACCCCAGCTACATCGACTCCTGTACCCGCGCTCAATTCGCATGTCCTCGCCAACCAAAGCCCTGTGTGGCGAGTCCTCGCTATCAGTGACACTGAAGTGCGAAAGCTATTTGTTTAACAAGTCGCCAACAAAATCAAAGACAGAGTTGTCTTGAGCGATCCAGCACAGTTTTCCGTCGCGGTCCACAACAAATATTCGCGGAATACTGGAGATTGCCCATTGGTCGCGGAATTTTTCATTGACAAAAATTGGCCAATCCATTCCGTGTCGAACAGCACACTCGTGCACCCTGTATTCCACAGAACGCAGCGAATTGAAGTTATATTCTTCCAAATTTTCAGATGGAGACTCCTCTTCATCATGATCGCAGTCGCACGCCAAACCCACTAATTTCAATCCTAAGTGCTTGTGAGAATTCACAAAGTTCCTCAAAAACGGGACTGCCGCAAGGCAAGGCTTGCACCACGTGGCCCAGATGTCGATTAGGACAACACTTCCTAGGTAGTCCCGTGTGTCAACATATTCGTCGGTAAGTAGATCTTTAAACGATAGCGAGAACGGTTGTCCCAATGACCTTATGTTCGAGTACTTCTCTTCGATGCTTGCATTGTCTGGAAACAGCTTGCGTACTTGCTCGAGATAGGCAATCTGTTCGGCCTGTTCGTCGTTCCTAAAGGAATCAACGGCTACAAGGGCAGCATCGACGTCAAATTCGTCGTAGTGCTCAATCAATTTCCTTACCGACTCGTGCTCGAATGTGAAACTGTTTCGAGACCGATATTCTTGTCGATCTTGCAGAGTTGACAAGACATCTTTCCGTGTTCTCTCTGCTTCGAAAGAGTCGTCGTCAAGCTGATCGAATAGGTGCGTCTCCAGATTCCCCAGCAGCACGTAGTACGCCCAGGCAGAACCTTGAGAATCTGGATGACAATCAAGAAATTGATCAGCCATCGCTACTTCGAGCCTCTTCATTTCTTCGGAGTCGCGCTGAAAGGATTCAATTGATGAGGATTCATCTTTGTCCTGATAGAGTCCTGTGGGTTTAAATTCGTGCTGACCGAACGAGTCCTTGACCCGCATGAATAGGCGTGGTTGTTCGGAGTGCCAATACCAGAGCTCCTGCAAGCTTGGAACAATCCATTCGTTTTCCGGATGGTGTTCTATTAGTGAACGCAAGGTGGCAACACGCTTCCGAAGCCACAGTTCTTTAGCCGCGGCGGTGTCACCAGGTATATCGACACGTACGTTTGAAAAATCCCCAAGCTCATCCAACAATACGTTGAGCGAAGGTGCGTTCGACTCTTTAGTGATGATTACTCCCGATGGTGTATTCAATCAACCAAGAACATCTGTATCGCATCGGCTCTGATTTCTTCCCTCTCAAATTCCACGTCAGACGATAGTCACTCAACTTCGTCTTGGTTCTGCATGTACAACCGTTCCCTGCAAGTACTTTCATACTGCGGAACCGAAACGTTAGGTCGCCAAAGCTGACTGTGTTCCCGGCGACAAATGAGGTGCATTTCGGACATCCTGCATCTTCCGAGTAGAGCGCTCTGTGATCGAACTTGCAGAGTTTAAAAATTGTAGCTAAACAATTGCTCAGAAGAATCTAAATGTTCTTGTTAGAATCGGCCTTGTTCCCAGGGAGTCGTTGTAGATGGATTCGAAGCGGGCTACGCGTCTCGACTTCAATTATTGAGAGACACTGTGCGCCCTAATAAGTGAGCGATATTCACGACCAAATCACTAGCTTTGTCGCATTTGCTGCTGAAGATCAGTCCATTACTCTATAGGCATGTGGAACGTGAGGTGCTTAGACTTTCGTTAGCAATCCATAGGCCCGACCCTCCTACGTAATTGACTTCACTGGCTAATCTGCCTCGAAAAGAGTGCGTAAAGCGATTAATGCAAAGATCTAACGACTTAGGAGCATTAGCGTTTTACGACTAACGCAACGAATTCTTGCTTTGGATGTTTCGAATTCGAAAATAATCAAGTTGTAGTGCTGCAGTTGTTGATTCCAAACCGCGTTATGTTTAGGGAGTGCCCTTCCTCACGCGTCGCTGAATTTTTCGGCTAAAGTCTACGACCCGTTCCACAAATAGCAGTAGCAATATGGTTCCGTAAATGGCAGTGTCCATGAATGACGCCTTCTCCTGCATCCAAAGATGAATGAGTGCAAGAGTGGCGGCTACGTAGACCACCCGGTGCAGTCGCTTCCAATTCAGTCCCAAACGGCGCTGCCACCCTCGAGTCGACGTGACTGCCAAAGGCAGAAGCAGAAACAGTGCAAGAAGTCCAACAATGATGTACGGCCTCTTTGTGAAGTCCGCGAACACTGTGTTAATGTCAAATCCAGCGAGCGCTGAGAAATACGCAGCTAGATGCAAAACCACATAGCTAAACGCCCATAGCCCAACGGTCCGCCGATGTTGGACCAATATCGGCAGCTTGAAAACTCTTGCCACGGACGATACCAAAAGCGTTAGGTAAAGCATTCGAATTGACCACACGCCAAGTCGTTCAACTAATGCTTCTCCAGGGTCCGGCCCCAGCCCCGATCCTGGTTGCACAAATTCAATGCGAACGTCGTTAAGAATAAGCATGAGCGGAATGGCGAGCAATATTCCCACCGACCATTTCGCAAGGGAAGTGCTTAGCCACGAGAGTCTAGGTCCGGTCCGGGATGGAGCTGCTGGACTCATCGACCTGTCAAGTCTAGGTCGCTGTGGACATCAATCAGTAATTACGCTTGAGGTCCATTCCCTCATATAGTGACGCCACTTCGTCATAGCCATTGAACATCCGCGTAGCTATTGTGCCGCCAAATATCGTGGTAGGCAGCCTTCGCTCCCGTGCCTGAGACCACCGAGGATGATCAACTTCCGGGTTCACATTTGCATAGAACCCGTATTCGTGCGGCGCAGACCTGTTCCAGGTGGTTCGAGGTTCCCTTTTTGTAAGCTCGATTTTCACTATGGACTTGATGCTCTTGAATCCATATTTCCAAGGAACTACAAGCCTAAAGGGCGCACCGTTTTGATTAGGCAGAATCTTGCCGTACATGCCGACAGCAAAGATGGCTAGTGGGTGATTCGCCTCGTCCAGACGCAATCCCTCAACGTAAGGAAACTCCACTGATGAAAAAATCGATCGAATGCCTGGCATTTCCTTAGGCCTATACAAAGTCGTGAATTTGACGTACTTGGCACTTCCAAGTGGTTCAAACTTATCAAGCACTTTCTTGACCGGGAAGCCAACCCACGGGACAACCATAGACCAAGCTTCAACACACCTCAGACGATAAATGCGTTCCTCTAAATCAATTCCCTTTAAGACGTCCTCAATTTGCATCTTTCCAGGTTTCGCCACTTCTCCAGCTACTTCAATGGACCAAGGATCCGTCGTTAGTACGTGGGCTTTTTTGGATGGATCTTCCTTTCCAGTTCCAAACTCGTAAAAGTTGTTGTAGCGGGTTGCAATATCTTCGGGAGTGATTTTTTCTCCGATTGGCTCTCCTTCCGAATAGCCCTGCTCTTCCACCCAACCGGATGGCAGAGCTATCGCCGGTGTTGCCGCGGCTCCAACAAGGACTGCCGTAGAACTCTGGCCAATGAATTTGCGACGCGAAAGATAGACTGACTCCGGCGTGATCTCCGATGCTGGAATTTGGTTCTTGCTGTTGATTAACACTTTCTAATTCTCCTAGCTAGCAAACTTCCCGCGTGCATGACAAATGGTACAACCACACACGAGACTTCGACAGACCATATCCGCCAATCCATAGCACTCTCAATTCGAGCTTAGCAATGCTTAGGTCGTGGAAGCACAACGTTGGTCCGCCACACTGATTGAAATCTCTAAGAACTACGACCCATCACGCGTCGTCGTTGTTCCTCAACAACGCGCATGCATTTTTCGCTGAGTTAGCCTGAAAGAGAAATCAGCTTTGAGTCTTTGACTTCAAGTCCAAGACCTGGACGCGCACGGGCAGGCAGCTCCTCAAGAGCTATCGCGGAGTTAGAGTCAAACTCGATGACTTCCTCGGTCAAATCCTCCTTCAATAGGTACGTTCCAAACGCTCCCTCGATCGCCAGCTGTGCATTGTTCAAGAACTGAACCAGCGCGAGCGCTGCACGAGAAAGCAGGCTCGTTTCTCCGACGTGAGCACCAACTATTAGTTCTATTCCTTTCTGTCTCGCAACGTCAGCAAGTTCCATTGTCCGAATCAAACCGCCCATCTTGGAAATCCTAAGATTACAAACCCAGGATTCTCCAACAATTGAATCCAAGTCGTCCACTCTCGAGCAACTTTCATCCAATATGACTTTGCAGTTCAATTCTTGTGCGACATGAATCATGGAGTCAAAGTCACGGGCTTGCATTGGCTCTTCAATGCCCCAATAGACAGTAGGAAGCGTCGCCAAATGATCCACGCAGTCTCGATGGTTTTCCCAAAGGTTATTGGCGTCCAATCTGACCCGCCACAACCCACGGCTTCGTGGCTTCCATACTTCCAGCTTGCGCCGGTCTTTTTTGGCGTGGCCAGACAGTTTGATCTTTACGTCTGTAAAGCCGTTGCGTCTGTAGCGTTGCGCCAAGAGCCAAAATGCCAAGAACGGTGAATCACCCATGACCCCGGTATACCGAACGATGCCACTAGTTTTCTCAATCCTCAATAGCGACTCGATTGGAAGTTGGCTCTGCTTTCCAAACGCATCCAAAATCGCCAGTTCAATTGCGCAGAAGGCGCTAGGATTTTCGTCTATAGCTGACTTGTGATCGTCAATCCAGCCCCTCAAGGTTGCCACATCGCTTATGCGTTCAAGCAAGGACTCGCGGTGCTCGTTGAGGAAATTTAGGCATGACGCGACAGTCTCATCGGTCACATAGATTCGCGGGCACCCTTCCCCAAATCCGACTGCGGACCTATCCGTTGTGGCTTGCACAACAAAGTTCTCCGCGTGTCTTCGGGTGGCGGAAGAGTGCTTGAACACGACGTTAAAGGGAACGGGAAAAGTAAATGGCTGCAATTCGACAATTTGCATCAATTGCGATCGATGTTTGGTACTTTGAGGGAGGAATTGTTCAAGTATTGCAGGTGCAAGTACTTGAATTGCCCGTCTCTTTGTCCTGCGGCAACTAGGTCCGTACGGTACTTGAATCCAGTTCCCCGCGGTAACACAACAACTTTGACCCCCAGGAGTCGTCCGCTCTTTCGTTTGGATTCGTATTCGACATTGAGCTGTCGCAATGAATCGTCAAAGCACTTTGCCGCCGACTCAACGTCGTTCGGGGAGTCCACTTCCACACAAAGCAAGTATTGGGCGCGTTCCTCGTCAGCGAGAACCAAAAAGAAATGGGGAATTAAATCAAGCTTCTGCTGCAACACCGACACTGCTTCGAGCACTTGGGATTCCGTGACCTTCTCGCCAGTTATGTTTGTGACACCACGACCTTTTTGCACGAACTCGATGGTAGGAGTCGCGTGGACACGACCCGTCACTTTCACTATGTCATTGATGTCGTAGCGGTAGAGCCCGCTCGACGTAGTGGCAAATACATAGTAGAGTCCGTCTACCTCCAACTCGTGCAAGCCAAGGAATCTTCTTTCTCCGGCTTCCCAGTCATTGCATTCCGCAAATTCGAAGAACGTGTGACTCAAGGTCGGCAGACATGCGTTCTTGGAAAGTTCTACGTTAATGGTTCCCCGGAACTCGCTGGAGTTGTACCCAAACTCGAACACTTCACATTTGTCCGGCAGTAGAGGTCGCAGCTTGGATAACGCGAACCCACAGCTACCTCCACACCACGTTACAACACCAGTTAAGCCGGGCCAGATTTGGGAGTACTTTAGTTCGTTCCGTGCGCCGAGAACTCGCTCAAGCTGTTGAGCGCGCAGCGGGTTTCGCGCCACAGACTCTAGGTCTACTCCACACTCAGGCACGGTTCCGTCCGCAATGTGCCGGAGGATAGTCTCGACTCGATCACTGACAACTTCGTGCAGTCGAACGAACGTCGATGGATTCGCCGTTGCGATCGTAGACACTTTCGCGTTTGCCAAACCAAACACCGCGAACGCAATGTAGCGAGTGTCTATGTCGTCGATGTCAAATACTTCAGGAGGCAAGACATAACGAGATCTGACAAACCGCGATTGTTGACGATAGAGCAGACCCGACGCAGACCCAATTGGCATACCCCGAACGGTTCTTTCTTCCTCGGCAGATCCGCCAATAGCAAAGACACTTCCCCTAAGAATTTCGGATTGCCGAGCCAATACATATGCACTTAGTTGTGAAGATGCTCTAGTCTCGTCCAAAGTCTGGCCGGTGACGGGTACATCCTTCGGAATGCCGGTAGTGCCGCTAGTCCTGTTGTAGCAAATTGGATCCGCCCAAGTGAGGGATTGAACCCCTTCGTCTCGTTGCCGTTCGATATAGGGTCGAAGTAATTCAAAGTCGGAAACGGGCACTGCCTGTCGATAGTCCTCAACCGAATCGATCTCATTAAAGTCGTGCTTGCGCCCGAATTCCGTTTCTCGGTTTGATTGAACTATCCTTCTCATCACCTCAAGCTGAGTGGCCGCTGGATCACTAGCAGATTCGACTAACCGATCAAAGGACGATTTCTGCTTGAGAGTTAGAAGAGATTTGAATATGGAGTACGAAGGATCAAACGGCATCGGTTCAGTCCATGGAAATCCGACGGTCAAATGGCGCGACCATTTGCCTAAGGAAATTCATTGGATAGTTCGGCACCGGAATTCCAAGCACACTTACATCTCGGTCGCGCGGGAAGTAGCGGGTACCAAACAACCCGTCCCAAATAATGAGATTGTTGCCGAAGTTGTGGTTTGCCTCGTCAAGATTTATCGAGTGATGCCATCGATGCAACTCTGGTCCAGCAACCACCCAATTCAACCACCCGAGCCGAACGTCGCAATTCGAATGCTGGTAAAAGCCGTTTATTGCATAGAACACAAAATAGACACTTAGAACCTCGGGACTGATCCCTAACACGATGAAGGGTAGAGCGTCTACACCAAACTGCAAGGACTGCTCAAATGGGTGGAATCTACCGACATTTAGCCAATACAACCTTTGGGGCGAATGATGAACTGCATGCAATCGCCACATCCAGCCAAACCTATGAAAACCACGGTGCATCCAGTAGCGCAGGAAATCCCCCAATACCAAAATCATCACCGCTTGTACCCAGACTGGAAAGTCGTATGGCCATAATCCTGGCACACGCCATTGACTGCTCGCCGCGAACGAAGCTACGACGACAAATGCAGAGAGAACTAAGAGCCTTTCGAGTGCCACCTGGCCAAAAACCATGTATGCACTATCGTTTGCCAAATCGGTCAATGTTGGGTGCCAGAATCTACGATAGGGCAGAAGCCATTCGTGGAGGGTGACCAAAGCGCCGCCGAACACAGCCGAAACATATGCGGCATATGCCACTGGCATGGTCTGAGTGAGTAACGAGTACACCGCGTAGCACGCAACTATTGTCAATGGATAGGAGCCCACGAGCAAGGCTCTGTACGCCAATTGCTTCACAAGGTAAAACCGTGAGTTGGAGCTAGAAGTTGGTCACTTATCTTGAGATCCATCAAAAGGGACCCCGGAGCGAAAGCGCTTAGTCTTGAGAGAACAATGAACGCAATGTCGTGGGCGCAATAACAATCCTAATCCTGGAGTATAGGCAACAGAAATTGGGGGATAAGCTGCCGCTCATGATAATGACTGAGTAAATACCTATCATAGAATTAAGAGGACTCACGCTTCGATTGGATTGCTTCAGGTTACCTAATAGGAAATCGCTAATATCCCGTCCCAGCAACTGTGTCTTGATCTGCAATTAAGAGTGGAAGAAACATGAGCGAAACGAATTTGAGCATAGCCGAAGAGATCATGTTGTTGCTTTTGCACGACGAAGACGGATCTTTCGTGCGACTTCCAGAGTGGTCGCGACGCTATGCCTTAAGTGGTGCAGTACTCATGGAGCTAGCCGAGAATCGAAGAATCGATAGCGACGTAAATCGATTGTTTGTCATCAGGGACGAGCCCATTGGAAGTGCGACTGCTGACGCCGTACTCAAAGAAATCGCCATGGAAAAACAGGAAAAGGACATTCGCTATTGGGTCGAGCGGACTGCGGAGCGTGCTGACGACATCAGAGAGGAAGCCCTTGCACGACTCACAACCAAGGGAATTATTGAACAGGTGGACGAACGATTTCTTTGGGTGTTCCGATCTCGGCGGTATCCGGTTATCGACGGCACAGCCGAGAAGGAAACCAAACTCAGACTATTCGAAGTTCTATTTTCCGATGCTATCCCCTCTCCCAGAGATGTGATACTACTTTGCCTCGCCCATGCTTCGGGAATATTGAACGAAATGCTGCCGAGAAAACAGCTTGACACCGTTTCTGACAGGATAGAAACCGTACGTAAGCTTGATTTGATCGGACAAACTGTTGCCACTGCCATATGGGACATCGAGATCTCGATTGCGATGTCTACATGACGAATACCTATTGTCCGCTAGACGTGCTCACAAAATTGGTTGTTGAAATGCCATAACTGGTGGGGGCGACCTGTTAGATCAATCTCCACGTGAAGTCTTGGCGGGTGTCCCATCGATCGCTCTCGACCAAAGAGGAGCGCGATTAAAAGACATCCCTACCTCTATGGATGCCCTACATGAGGTAAGTTTGCCAGCGTAGTCGGACACATCACCGATGGCACTCTCTTCATGTCGAGATTCTCCGTACAAGGTTCAATAGACTGAATGGAAACAGCAGTTCGCATTCAGAAACAACCTCACTTCGTGATGAGCGGCTGGAAATTGCCTTCATTAGCTGGAGCTCTCAGTATCTTTCTCCTGAGGTGGCTCCTTGTATTGGTCGAGACCAACCATATTCCGACTGAAACATGCCAAACCAATTATCTTGATTTTGTCTCCTACGACAGCCGTACCGGAAAACACAGGTATTTTGTGATTTTCGTTGTCATCGTGTTGCGCGCGACAACGATTGTGCATAGAAATCAAGGCATCAAAGTCGTACCTGCTCGTTGGGTCGATCGTGTCCTCAACAATTGTGTGATTCTGACCGATGAGTTGTGAATCCAGATAAGAGAAAGAGCATGACCAAATACGCTCATTTCTTTGAGTAGTAAACCCCTCCGCACGTGCAAGATTGAGTTCACGTTGTGAACTGTCTACAGGTAGTCGCTTCTCCTGCTTGGTCTCTGTATTTGTCAGAATGTAATCACCAGCCTTGCTGTTGCAGTGGTAAGACTGATTGAGGACTTGAGATCCCGTTTCAAACCAACCAGTTAGGAACAGTATTGAGCCAAAGCAGAGCGCAATTGGAAAAATGCGTTTAAAAGTTGTCATTTTCATGGCCTCCGTTAACAAACGCGCTCCACGCCGAAACGTTCCCGTTGCAAAAAGAGTCCGACGAATCATCAATCGACCAAAAGCGCACTGACATTCAATTGCTGTCAATACTGTCCCAAGACTACATTCGGTTCTATTCTTGATTGCGGCGGGTAATTCCTAGCGTGGTCGCTTACTACTAGATGACTCGAATAGTCACTCGGTTACAGAGATATTGACCTCGTCGCTAAGAGTGACCAACCAGCTAGCAACACTTAGCACGTAGATGGGAGACTCTAGTTAGATCTCAATCCCTTGCGTGCTGGAACGTTTCGGTGACTAACTTCAAAAGTGTCAAATCCGTTGAGGAATAGCATGCGGCAGTTCATCTGCGTTGGAATGGGTTTGGATTCTGCGACGTTAAACTGAAATTCCCTCGAATATGCTTTGAGGTAGTCCAAATAAAAATTGGTCTAGTATTTCCTGATTGTAGATTTCGATAGAAGACTTGCCCTCACTCAGGCTCATAATGGCAAATACAAGCTCCTGTTCACGTAGCGACACTCGCTAGCACCCTTTGTGCAGGAGGGCGTATCTCTCACCGACGTAATTTAGAGGATCGACAGCGTACCAAGGGTAGATAGTTGACTTCGATGGCGATATCGTTCCAGACAGCTAGGCGGTTCATCCTTGGCTGCCAAGGACTTTGGCCCGGAAGGCGGTGGACAGGCCGTACCGGTGCGCGTAGGGCTCTGCAACAGTCGGGACTAGTGCAAGTCGACCCGTTGAATGTGGTCGGCAGAAGCCATGATCTCGCGCTACACGCCCGTGCGTGGGACTATCGCCCTGAGCATCTCGATTACTTGCTATATAAGAGCCGCGAGTTCTTTGACTATGGCGGGACGCTGTACGTGCTGCCCATGAGCGAACTCCCGTATTGGCGGGTTCACATGGCGCGCCGTGCGGCCGAGGACAAGTCGCGTGAGTTTGCAGTAGAAAACAAGCAGCTCCTAGAATCTCTACTAAAGGACATCTCAGCCCGAGGACCCGTAGCGAGCCGTGACTATGCCGAGCAAAGACATCAGAAGTCGTTTCGCTCGAACAAGGACACCGCCCGCGCTCTGCGACATCTTTGGTTGACTGGCGAACTGATGACATACGGACGTCGGCGTTTTGAACGGTTGTATTCTCTGCGCTGCAATGTCGCACCGGTCGATGTGCAGCACGCGGCGACCGCAGAGGAGGCTGATAACTTCTTCGCGCGTAAAGCGCTTGCGCTGCTAGGCTTGGCAACAGCCCGCGATTGGGCTCATCGATTCCGGCACCTTGCCCATCTCCGTTCGGATCCTAACTCAGAGCGGCGCAGACTGAACGAACTTCTGGCATCGGGGACGGCGGAACAAGCACAAATCGGTGACGGACCCGCGCACTATCTGCTTCGGGAACGGGCCAAACAACTTGAAGCCGTGCATAGCGGATCGGTACCTCGAGGCTGGCGCGCCACACGGGAGGACTCCCTATCCGAGGCCACGTTCTTGCCGCCACTAGAGTTTGTCACCGCACGTGGCCGGGCTGCGAAGTGGTTCGAATTCGACTACATCTGGGAGGTGTACAAACCCAAGGCAAAACGGCGATGGGGCTACTACGTGATGCCTATACTGCGTGGAGACCGGCTCGTGGGGCGAGCTGACTTGCGGATCAATCGGACGGAGAGAACGCTCGTCGTCCCTCACCTTTGGCTGGAGCGTTCCGCTAGCGCGAAAGACGCTGATCTTGTGCGAGCGATTGGCTTGGGGTTGCGTCGGCAGGCGGAATGGGCTGGTGGAGACCACGTACACATCAACGCCACATCGCCGACGCGTCTCCGAGTGCCGCTCGTCCGATCGATTCTCGAATAGCACTGACTAAGGAGGAATGTAAAAACCGCTCTTGCGAATGGTCGAGATGACTAGGTCTAGGCTAGTTTTTGCTTCGATCTACCAGTTTGTTCGATTCGATCCAAGGCATCATCCCACGCAGACGTGAACCTACTTCCTCAATAGGGTGATTCTTGCTTAAGCGTCGCATCGCCTTTATCGTGGTAGCGCCCGCTTGGTTTTCCGCCACAAACTCCCGAGCAAACTTTCCTGTTTGAATCTCTTCGAGGATTCGCTTCATTTCCTTTCGAGTTTCTTCATTGACAATACGGTTGCCTCGAGTAAGGCCACCATACTCTGCCGTGTTTGACACGGTGTACCACATATTGGATATTCCTCCCTCGTAGAAGAAATCCACAATTAGCTTGAGTTCGTGCAAGCACTCGAAATAGGCCATTTCAGGCGCATAACCAGCTTCTGTCAGTGTTTCAAAACCTGCCTGCACCAACGCGGCTGCACCACCGCACAGCACGGCTTGCTCGCCAAAGAGATCCGTCTCGGTTTCCTCACGGAATGACGTTTCAATGATCGCCGCCCTTCCTGCCCCAATGGCCATCGCATAGGACAGAGCCGATTCCTTGGCCCGTCCCGACGCGTCTTGTGCAATCGCCACCAACGCTGGCACTCCTCCTCCCTCCTCGTATAGCGCACGAACCGTGTGTCCCGGTCCTTTAGGTGCAATCATCACAACGTCTACATCTGAACCGGGTTCAATCAGCTCGAAGTGAATGTTGAATCCATGCGCGAAGGCAATTGTCGATCCCGACCGCAAATTTGGTTGGATTTCTCGATCAAACAAGTCGCGTTGAGACTCGTCGGGAACCAGGACCATAACAAAATCAGCGTCTCTTACAGCTTCACTAACTGGCTTGACTTCAAATCCCGCATTCAGTGCTTTGGTTGCGGAGCCTGAACCTGTGCGTAGACCAACAACAAGGTTCTCCACGCCGCTGTCCCTAAGATTGTTTGCATGTGCATGGCCTTGAGAACCATACCCCACGACAACCACTTTCATGTTCTGGACGATGGAAAGATCGCCATCTTTGTCGTAATAGACTTGCATTCGAAATCCTGTTATTCGATGGGTTAAACGCTTAGAACCTTGGTTCCACGGCTTATTCCAGAGACTCCTGACCGCACTACTTCCATGATCTTCGTGGAGCCGATGGCTTCAATGAACGCTAACAGCTTCTCGGTTGGACCTACAAGTTGGATCGTGTAAGTGTTGGGAGTTACATCGACAATTTGTCCGCGGAAAATGTCGCATGTACGCTTGACCTCGGCTCTGCTATCCGTCTCAGCTCTGACCTTCACCAGCATGAGTTCTCGTTCAATGTGAACATTGTCGGTAAGGTCAATGACTTTTACGACCTCGATTAGCCGATTGAGATGTTTGGTGATTTGCTCAATTTTCCGATCGTCGCCTATTGTGACTAGCGTTAGACGCGACAGAGTTTCGTCTTCCGTCGGCGCAACCGTGAGCGTTTCAATGTTGAAATCTCGTTGCGCAAACAGGCCTACAACGCGTGATAAAGCGCCGGCTTCGTTCTCTAGCAAAACAGAAAGGAGGTGTCGCATATCTATGCGTGTTTCTTCAAGACCATGTCATTTACTGCGCCGCCCTTTACAAACATTGGGTAGATGTGCTCGTCGGGATCGATGATGGCGTCAATGAAAACTAAGTCCATCGCGTGTTTGTCGCTAAACGCAAGTTCAACTGCCTCATTGAGCTCCTGCAAAGATTCTGCTCGTATTCCAACATGTCCAAATGATCGAATAAGCGACACAAAGTCGGGCAGAGAATCGGCGTAGGTGCTGTGTGAATGTCGGCCACCATACTGCATGTCCTGCCACTGTTTGACCATACCAAGCGCTTGATTGTTTAGATTCACGATTTTGATAGGCAGAGAGTATTGTGAGCAAGTGGACAATTCCTGCATGTTCATCATGAAACTGCCCTCCCCTGTTATGCAAACCACAGTCGCGTGGGGGTGAGCAAACTGAACGCCCATTGCGGATGGCAAACCAAAACCCATAGTTCCCAATCCGCCAGAATTCACCCACTTGCGAGGTTCGTCGAACTTGTAGTACTGGGCTGCGAACATTTGATGCTGCCCGACATCGCTCGTCACGAAAGCTTCACCTTTGGTTGCTTGATACACCATCTGCACAACCTGCTGAGGCAGCAATTTGCCTGAAGCAGATTCTTGCTGGTAGAGATTGTGGTCGAGTCCGTGGTTGCCACGCCACGTATTGACTTGATTCCACCAAGCACCGACGGCTTCTCGATCAACACCGTTGGTCTGCATTTCCTCATCAAGACAATCCAAAATCTGCGACAAGACCGCCTTGCATTGACCAACGATGGGAATGTCTGCCGCAATAACCTTGGAAATCGAGGCGGGGTCCACATCGACGTGAATCACTGTGGCGTCGGGACAAAACTTCTCTGGATTGTTAGTTACTCGGTCATCGAATCTGGCCCCCACTGCCAGAATCATGTCTGCGTGATGCATGGCGTTGTTTGCTTCATATGTGCCGTGCATCCCCAGCATGCCAAGAAACTGCTGGTCGCTACCAGGGAAGGCTCCCAATCCCATTAGCGTGTTGGTAACTGGATAGTTCAATCGGCGCGCCAGCGTAGTGAGTTCCCCGGCTGCGTCGCCTTGAATTACACCTCCTCCGGCGTAAATCACAGGTCTCTTGCTTTCGAGCAACGCCTTGGTCGCCCTTTTTACCTGACCGTAGTGACCTCTCTCCGCGGGCTTGTAGGACCGAAGTTCAATCTTGTCGGGGATGTGGTATTCAAATAGATTATTCGGATCGGTCGTGTCCTTGGGAATGTCGATGACAACGGGTCCTCGTCGGCCCGAGGTGGCGATGTACACAGCCTCCTTTACTACATGCGGCAATTGCTCTGCTTCCTGAATCATGTAGCTATGCTTCACAACAGGGCGCGACACTCCAATCATGTCAGTCTCTTGGAAAGCATCGGTGCCAATGACATCGTGAGGCACCTGACCCGAAATGACCACCAACGGAATGGAGTCCATGTAGGCGGTCGCCAGTCCGGTTATGGCATTGGTGGCTCCGGGTCCAGATGTGACCAATACCACGCCTGGTTCACCAGTCGAGCGCGCATATCCATCGGCCATGTGCGTGGCAGCTTGCTCGTGGCGCACCAGCACGTGTTCAACGGCTTGTTGTTTGAAGATTGCGTCGTATATATGGAGGGCGGCACCACCAGGGTAGCCAAATACGTACTCGACACCTACGTCGTGCAGTGCACGAATGAGCATCTCGCCGCCGGACAGCATTTCTGCCATGGGTCGGCAACCAAGCCTGCAAAGGAATGGCGTATTGTTTAGAAATCGTGCTTAAGAGTCAAGCAAGCTATTCCGATCGTGTTGCAGGGATTCAATCAGCTGTCGCATGTCTTCGGGGGTGTTGCTGCTGAAATCCAGTTGCTTGCCAGTCACGGGGTGATCAAAGCGCAGTTCAGCGGAGTGCAATGCATGCCGCGAGAAGTTTCTGACTTTGGAAATCAGGTCGTCAGTCGCGGTTCTTGGTAGCCGGCCGCTTGCACCGTAGATTGCATCGCCGACTAGAGGATGCCCTATGGCTTGCGCATGAACTCGAATTTGATGGGTGCGTCCCGTCTGAAGTTGGGCTATAGCAAGCGAGTGTGCCCGGAAAGTTTGTTTCGGATGGAAGTCAGTCGATGCCGGTCGACCATCAGAGCGAGCTTGTTGCCTAGTTCGGTGAACGGAGTGGCGACCGATGGGAAGGTCCACTCGTTGAGAGGATTCCATCACGCCCTCCAAGACACAAACGTATTTACGAGTGACTTGCCTAAGCGCCAATGCATTGACAAGAAAATCCACAGCTACCTTGGACGCTGCGACGACGAGTAGTCCTGACGTGTCTTTGTCCAATCGATGCACAATGCCAGCCCGAGGCAGCTGTGATAGAACGGGACGGTGCGCGATGAGGCCGTTTACTAGCGTGCCACTTGCATTTCCTGAACCGGGATGCACTACGACACCCGCAGGCTTGTCCACAACGAGAACGTCATCGTCTTCAAAGACGACTTGGAACTCCACATCCTGCTGGCTGTCCCAATCCATGGGTTCACTGAGCTGGCCCCTAACAGACACCTGCTCACTCCCTTTGACCCGAAAGGAGGGCTTTACAGCGTTGCCGTTAACGGTTACCGACCCATCGAGAATCCACCGCTTGACCTCGGTGCGCGACACATCCTTTAGCAGACTGGAAACCACCTGGTCGATTCGAGCACCTTGCTTGGATTCGGGAATAAGCAAGTCGGCCGTATAAACCTCCCTACTCATGCTTGTAAAACCATGGAACTAAAATAGGTTCAAGGAAATGAGACAGTGCTGCACATTGCAAAGGCTATTACCTACCATACTACTTTTGAGCGTCTTGCTCCACGGTTGCGCATTGATTCCCTTTGTGGGCAAGCGAAGCAACGAGCCCCAGCCGGAGGACGAGGGAGACGTTAGCGAAGAGATACTCTACGATCACGCTAGGGTTAGCTTGCGTTCAGGAAATTACATCGATGCCATAGAAAGATTAGAGCTGCTCGAATCGCATTTCCCCTTTGGACGCTATGCCGAGCAAGCTCAAATGGAACTCATCTACGCAAACTTCATGCGTACCGACTTCGATACCTCGATCGTCGCTGCAGATCGCTTTCTAAACCTGCATCCCCAACATCCCAACGCTGACTATGCCTACTACATGAGGGGGTTGGCCAACTACCAGAGGGACCGAGGCTTCTTTGACAGGTTGCTAGGAACTCCGGAGCCGCTTAGAGATGTAACTAGTGCGCGACAGGCCTTTATTGACTTCGAAAACTTTTTGAACCTCTATCCAGCCAGCATCTACGCAAAGGATGCCCAACTAAGAATGATTTATCTACGCAACGTTCTTGCAGAATCGGAGCTCAATGTTGCGCTCTTCTACCTTCAACGCGATGCATGGGTTTCTGCCATTACCCGTGCACGCAATGTTGTCGAGAATTTTCCACAGTCTGCCGCAGTACCTCGGGCGTTGGCCGTGATGGTCGAGGCCAATCACAAGCTGGAATTGCCAGAAGCTTCCAACGATGCGTTGGAGGTCCTCGCACTGAATTTTCCAGACTACTCCGGATTCGACAAAGACGGTAATCTGGTGATCGAGTCTACTGTTCGCAATAGAGATCGAAGTTTTCTAAATGCGCTTACGTTTGGCATTCTTGATCGACCAAAACGCAAAGGCAGAGTCGTGCTCGAGCCACCCAAACTTGACGTGCCTCTCCCTCCAAGCCTCGATGCGTCAGCCAGCACTTCTGTTGCCGACTAATGATTGTGGGCTAGTTCCCGATTCGCCCATCTTTGGCCGGGAAATCAGCTCTCTGTTCCCTAATCAGGGCAAGAATCCATAGAGCCGCCCCAATCGTTATTGCCGAATCGGCCAAGTTGAATATTGGAAAGTGCCAATTGCCATGGTGAACGTGGATGAAATCCACTACACAACCGCGTATGAGCCTATCAACCACGTTTCCAATCGCGCCAGCGAGTATTAGAGAGAATGCCGTCCCCTCTAGAACACGATCCTTGGGCAATCTAACGATCAAAAAGGCAAATAGAGCAGCCAGACAGATGCCAATCACAGCCAGCAGTCCACTTTGGCCTTCCAACAAACTGAAGGCTGCACCTGTGTTGCACGCCAGCGTCAGAGACAAGAAGGGCATCACTGGCGTCGGCAGAACTTCTAGCCATGCCAGTGCCATAAGCTTGGTTATCTGATCGAGAACCAACACCATCCCGCTAATCGCAAACCAAGAAAGTGTTCGTTGAGATGGGCGATGCATTAGTACGTTAGTTCCTCTCGATCCTGCAGCCATTCGCGAGTGTCTGCCAGATCCCTGCACATTTGTTCGTGTAACGCAGCGATGGAAGCGAACTCTTGGTCGTCCCTAAACTTCTTGAGGAATGTGACTCGCAATCGGGCACCATAGAGATCGTCATCATAGTTGAACAAATGAACTTCCAGTAACGGTTCGGTACCTTGAATGGTCGGTCGGGTACCTACGTAAGCTGAGCCAAAGTACTCCTTGTCGAGCCCCGAGACGGAAACGGCGAATACTCCTTGAATCGCGCTCCTGTACCGTTGCAGTCTAATGTTGGCTGTTGGAATTCCCAGTGACTTGCCTAGCTGTTGTCCGCGAACAACAGTTCCCATCATAAAGTAGGGTCGACCCAGCAGACGCGCAGCAGAATCAAAGTTTCCCTGGGCCAACAATTCACGAATTCGCGTGCTCGACACACGCGATCCGTCAACCACGACAGTGACTGCCTTGTCCACGCCAAATCCGTATTGATCCCCTGCTTGCCGCAACATGTTGAAGTTCCCTTCCGCATTGGTGCCGAAGCGAAAGTCGTCACCAACAATTAAGTGTTTGACGTCAAGCATGCCTACTAGGAACTGTTCAATTACGGCACTTGCGCTAATTCGACGCGTGCGTTCGTTAAACGGAATGCAGAGCACCCGGCTTACACCTTCCTCACTCAGGATCTGAATCTTTTCCCGAAAACGGGTCAACCGAGCAGGAACTAGCGCACCTCGGAAATACTCTCTCGGTTGCGGTTCGAAGGTTACAAGAAGACTTGAGGTACCGAGATCTTGAGCTTTAGCTTGCAGCAGGTTCAGAAGCTGCTTGTGGCCTGCGTGGATGCCATCGAAGGTTCCAATCGTGCTAACACATCCGCGATGGCGTTGCCGGATATTGTGGAGGCCACGGATGATTTCCATTCTCAAATTCTACATGTGGCCCTGGAAGTGCCGGATTCGTACACCTAAGAGAAACAGAACGACAAAGTAAGACAGGACTCCTGCTCCTAACAGAAGGCTTGTCCACCAAATACGAGACCATTCTGAAGCAACTTGCCAAAACTCCCCCCGAGGCGCGAGGACTGCCAGGACTATAGCCATACCTGCACAGGCACACGCGGTTTGAATGCAAGTCATGCTCAGCGAACGATTCCAGATCAGATCTCCGCGCTTTGCCAAGCCTTGCATAAGAAGTATGCACTGCACGATTGCGGCAACACTCGTTGCAATAGCTATGCCCACATGTCCAATTAGCTTGAACAAGCAAAGACTTACCGCAATGTTCACGGCAACCCCGATTGACGCGTACTTGAACGGAGTCTTCGCATCGTGTCGGGCATAGAAGCCAGGAGCAGCGACCCTGACCAACATTAGAGGTAGAACACCGACGGCAAAAGCTTGCAGCGCAATAGCAACCATATGGATGTCTTGAACCTCGAATTCGCCACGAAAGAAAAGCGTCGCCACTAAAGGAACGGAAATACAGCAAAGGCCCACCGTAGCTGGCGCGCCCATAAGAATGGCTACACGCACTCCCCATCCTAGGCTGTTTCGAAATCCTTCAAGATCATCTCGGCTGTGCAACTTTGAAAGGTTGGGGAGTATCACAGTTTGGATGGCTATCGCAATCATCCCAACCGGCAGTTCAATTAGTCGGTCTGCGTAGTAGAGCCACGACACGCTCCCAACAGCCAAGCTTGCTGCGAGAATAGTCCCAACCAAAATGTTGATCTGCCCAGCCGATGCGGCGTAGACCGCGGGTACGAGCAGTCGCAACATTCGACGTGTTCCATCCGAGCGCCAATCGATCCTTGGGAATTTCAGCAGCTTCAGAGCTGCTAGCGAAGGCATATGAAACGCAAACTGCAACACTCCTGCGATCACTACTGCCCACGCCAGCGCATACACAGGTTGCTCAAACGTCCTGCCTCCGTAGAGACCGCCGGCAATCAACGCGATGTTTAGCAGTATTGGTGTGAAGGCAGGAACGGAAAATCGACCGAAACTGTTGAGAATTGCACCTACGAACGCCGTTAGTGAAATCAATCCCAAGTAGGGAAACATGATCCGCAAGAGCCCCGTTGCTAATTCCTGTCTTGCGTCTCCTCTCCAACCTCCCAGAGTAAAGACGGTGACCAAGACTGGTGCCAAAATAACCCCGATTACACAAAGCGCGATTAAGACAACACCAAAGTTTCCCGCGACGGCTTGCACAAATCGCTCCAGTTCTTCTCGGTTTCGTCTTTCTTGGAACTCCGACAGAACTGGCACAAAAGCTTGTGCAAATGCTCCTTCAGCTAGTAATCGCCTGAAGAAATTTGGGATCCTGAATGCCACGAAGAACGCGTCTGCAATGTGGCCCGCGCCGAAGAATGACGAGAGAACCACATCTCGTGCCAATCCGAATATGCGCGACGCACCTGTTAGAGATGCTACGGTCAGGCTCTTGGAGCCAAGCCTGCCGGAGTCAGTTTCGGTTTGATTACTGGTGTCGATACCTAATGCCGCCTAGCCGAAACGAGAGTCTTCCGATAGAGAGGAGTTGCGCGCGATGTATATGGCATAGGTGAGTATAATGCCCGCCAATTCAGCCTTTGCGAGGTGGTCTTCGGCGCCCGCATTGCATTCAATTGAGGGAACACACTTGGCAAATAGTGCTCAGGCAAGAAAACGAGCCCGTCAGGCCGACGCGCACCGTCAACGCAACATGCGTCATCGAACACGATTTCGCACGTTTATCAAACGTGTAGAAAGCCAAGTTGAAGCCGGCGACTACGAATCAGCTACCGATGCTTACAAGGAAGCGGTCCCCGTGATTGACTCCATGGTCAATCGCGGTCTAGTTCATCGAAACAAGGCAGCACGCCACAAGTCTCGACTTAACCACAAGATAAAGCTACTCGCTGCCTCCGAGTAGTCTAGACAGAAATATCTCTTCATTCTCCGGGGAGATCCCAAACAACTCTGCAACAGTATCGTCTCTCGCCCATCTAGTCTCGTCTATATATCACTTCTACCTGATCGGCATCCGCTGTTGGTTTGTCCTTCAAAGCGCGCCTTTCCTCTAAGGAACGATCGAGAGTATCCAATGCCAACCTGTCTCTTCTAGACTGAACATCCAGTCGGTAATCGGAGTCGTCGGCAAGAGAACGTTTTGCTTCACGTACTCTTTCCCCGAGAAAACCCATTAGTTCCGACACCCCCGCATTAGTCACTGACGATATGGCATATGTGGGTCGATTTGGCGCAATTTCTCTAAGTGCGGCGACTACGGTGTCCACTTGGCTTGAAGAGACAGTGTCGGTCTTGGTCAATACTGTATAGATTGGAGTGTTGGCTAGTGTCTCGCTGTACGCGGCAAGCTCGTTTTCGACTGACTCGAGATTCGCACAGGGGTCGCTGCCGTCTGGGGGGTTGACTTCTACGAGGTGCAGCAATATGGAAGTTCTCGTCAAATGCCGCAGGAACCTAAGTCCTAGACCCAAGCCCCGCGATGCTCCAGCAATCAATCCCGGTACATCCGCAATGACAAAGCTGTTATCCGTGCCCAATCGAACCACCCCTAGCGAGGGATGCAAAGTCGTGAACGGGTAATCCGCGATTTTTGGTCGTGATGCCGAGACTGCGCTGAGTAGTGTGGACTTGCCTGCATTCGGCATGCCAAGCAGACCAACGTCTGCTAGCACCCGCAATTGCAGCCGAATCTGCTTAGTTTCTCCGCGCTCCCCTTGAGTGGTGATTCGAGGAGCACGATTGGTACTGGACTTGAACGAAGCATTGCCCCGTCCGGGCTTGCCGCCAGCAGCCACTCTTAGGCGTTGTCCCGGATCGGTTACGTCCCCCAAAACCATCAGTGTGTCGTCGTCAATTACGGTTGTTCCGCAGGGCACCAGAACGTCGATAGACTTTCCGTTCGCGCCCTTTTTCAGAGAACCGCTGCCTTGCTGCCCGTTTGCCGCCTTTAGTTGCGGTTTGAATCTTAAATCAACAAGCGTGTTTAGAGACGGGTCACCAACGAGGTACACACTCCCGCCAGCTCCGCCGTTTCCGCCGTCGGGCCCTCCTTTGGCATAGTTGGCCCTACGAAGAAAACTCAGGCAGCCGTCTCCGCCGCGACCAGCATTGGCGGTTACCGTTACTTCGTCGACAAACTTCATCGTTTTGCGCTCTCCCTTCAGGTAGAACGCAGCAAACGGCAGATTGTGCTAGGAAGCTGCGACGCTCACGTAGCTACGCATTGAACGGCCGTGAGTCTTGAACTCTACGACACCATCCGACTTTGCAAACAGTGTGTGATCCTTGCCGCATCCAACGTTCTCACCAGCGTGAAATTTGGTTCCCCGCTGTCTAACAAGGATGTTGCCAGCACGAACGAACTGTCCGCCATACTTCTTGATACCCAGGCGTTTCGACTCAGAATCGCGTCCGTTTCGAGTCTTGCCTCCAGCTTTCTTATGAGCCATGGTTCACCTACCCTGTCACTTAACAATCGAAGTTACTTTGACAACCGTTGCATCCTGCCGATGACCGGCCCTGCGCAAGTAATTCTTGCGTCTCTTGAACTTCACCACTCGAATCTTCTTGGCTCGCTCATGGCGTACGACTTGTGCAAGCACTTTGCCATTTGGCACAAACGGTTTTCCAATGGTCATGTCGTCACCGTCGCCGACCATCATTACTGTCTCAAACGTGACTTCATCACCTGGTTCGGCTGCTAGGCGATCAAGCGACAGGACATCGCCTTGAGAAACGCGATGCTGCTTGCCACCACTCTCAAATACTGCGTACATATCGCTATCCTGCTTAGCACCTAGGTCAAGTTGCATTAACGTGTTGGAGACCACTGCCCAGACGGCATTGGGCACGCGGAGAATCGCATTTTAGCACCCGATGGGCGTAAAATCTCGTGGGCTTCATTCTCCTCACACCCAGACTGCTTCTAAATTTGACGAAAATCTTCAATCATGAGTACGCCCTGCACATGCACGAGAACATGCCACTCTCTAAATCTGTTCTTGGTTTAAGGCGTTGGATACCAAGGGTCGAGGCACGGGGTTGTCATTGACATTAAAAATCGTGCACAACAGGACATGAACTCCGATCTTGCAGAGCTACTCACCGAACCTAGTCTGGACCAGGTTCGTTCGCTAACTGCCGGCAGCTTTGAAGCCCTCAACGATCTGATTGAGCGGGAGCTCGAATCAGATGTTCTGCTCATTAACGAAATCGGACAATACATTGTCGGTTCGGGGGGCAAACGGCTTCGGCCTTTGGTCGTAATGTTGGTTGCGAGAGCTTGCGGCTATCGAGGTACGGACCACATCAAGCTGTCCGCATTGGTCGAGTTCCTGCATACCGCCACACTCTTGCATGATGACGTAGTAGACAGTTCGACAATGCGTCGAAACCGACGCACTGCCAATGCAATTTGGGGCAACTCAGCGAGTATTCTTGTTGGAGACTTTCTTTATTCGCGTGCCTTCGAATTGATGGTCGACATCGGCTCGATGGAATTGATGGCAATCATTAGCGAGGCAACTAACTGCATTGCAGAAGGAGAGGTGCTGCAACTTCAGAACGTGGGAAACGAAGAACTCACGGAAGACCAATACCTAGAGATTATTCGGCGTAAGACTGCAATGCTGTTTCAAGCATCCGCGCACACCGGCGCAGTTCTTGCCGGGGCGGACGAATCTACGGCACAGTCGTTTCGGGATTTCGGCCTCTACTTTGGATTGGCATATCAGCTGATTGACGATTGGCTGGATTATGCGGGCAGCAGCGAATCGATGGGAAAAAATGTAGGGCAGGACCTCGCTGAAGGCAAGGCTACACTTCCGCTCATTCATGCAATGGCGAATGGCTCGGTGATACAGGCTAATTGCATTCGAAACGCATTGGTGCAGAGGTCTATTGACGATTTACACTCAGTATTGCGTGCTGTCCAGGATTCTGGTGCGTTAGCTTACACGCGGGCGAAAGCAGAACACTACACCGAACAGTCCTTGAACGCTTTGACGCTTATACCAACCAACGCCTACTCAGCAGGATTAGAAGCCCTAGCGAACATTGCTGTGTGTCGGATGAAGTAGATTGCGTGACCGGTTCAACAACTTACAATCATTGACCTACGGAGTGTAGCTCAGTTTGGCAGAGCGCTGCCTTCGGGAGGCAGAGGCCGCCGGTTCAAATCCGGCCACTCCGACCAGTTTCTTCAAATCTGCCATTCGGAGCTAATGCTGAGTTTGCCTGGCATCCTCGATGCGTTGCTGAAGTCGTCGCATGCCATTGAGCCAACGTTCCAGATCGGTTGCCTTGCGATCCATCCAAGTTTGCGCAATCGGGTCGGTCAAAATGAGGAAACGTTCATCTTCCACCGCCTCCACAACCATTTGAGCCACTTCGTCTGGTTCTCGAATGGGACCTGCGGCGTTGGTTGCAAACGCAGATCTTGAATTGCCGAGCATAGGAGTATTGACCCCTAACGGTGCCAACAATGAGGTTCGAACACCTTTATTGTGATAGGTAATCGAATTCCATTCTGCCAAGCCCACGACCGCATGTTTAGTCGTAGCGTAGGTCGCATTTCCGTGCGTGGTGAGTATGCCCGCCATCGATGCAGTGTGAATCAGATATCCGCAACCGCGCTCGAGCATCGCAGGCAAGACGGCACGAACCGCATACACGTGCGCCATGACGTTCACGGCCCACTGACGGTTCCAATCCTCGACGTCTGAAGTGAGTGGATCACCTCCTGTAGCGATTCCCGCATTGCTAAAGAAGAGATCGACGGGTCCCAGCTCCTTGCTACATGCAGAAACAAGCTGATTCACCTCGTCCTCATTGGCCACATCGCAGCGAATGGCTAGACCATCACCAATCGTAATTGCTACCTCTTTAGCACCATTTAGGTTGAGATCAGCAATACACACTCGCGCCCCTTGTTCAGCAAATGCTTTGGCGCAAGCTGCACCTATGCCACTGGCGCCCCCAGTGATCACGCATACTTTGTCTCTCAATTCCATTTTGGTTTCAACACCATTGCATGGGAAACTTTGTTCCCGAACACAGCCTCTATGCGAATTCTTTACTAGCTTGTACAACGGCACCGCCTTCGCATCCGCCCTTGTGCAATTTGCTAGGATTTGCACGATTTAACGCATTGATTTTAGGGACATGAAGTATTTGCACACGATGGTTAGGGTATCTGACCTAGAGAGTTCTTTGGATTTCTATTGCAACAAGCTGGGACTCGAGGAACTACGCCGCATTGACAACGATGCGGGAAGATTCACCCTTGTGTTTTTGGCAGCTCCTGGGGATAGCGAAGCTCAGGTAGAGCTAACCCACAATTGGGATCCTGAGGCGCTCACGGGAGGTCGAAATTTCGGTCACCTCGCTTATAGAGTGGAAAACATCTACGAGCTTTGCCAACGACTGGTGAATTCCGGCGTTACTATCAACCGCCCTCCTCGTGATGGCTACATGGCATTTGTCAGATCGCCCGACGGGATTTCTGTCGAACTGCTGCAATCTGGAAAGCCATTGCCTCAGGCTGAACCTTGGGCGTCCATGCCAAATTCTGGAGAGTGGTAAAGTAAAGTGGCCGACGTTGCGTCGGCCGAAGGAATTGAGGTTGTCCCGGTGCCTTTGGGAGGATCAGAGGGAGGGGAAATTCAAAGCCCACCGGGACGGTAGTACCTGCTCACTTAGTGGGAGAGTCCTTTGAAGTGGACCTTTGGAATACGTAAGGGATCGGTTAGCGAGCAGGTACTGGTTAATTTGCTAGCTTGGCTTTTGTGCCTTTGCCTTGCGTTCCTTCATTGGTCAATTAGTCCCTTCGCGAGTCAATAAGTTCCGTTAATGTAAAGATGCGCTAGCGACCTATTTGGTCAATTCGGTTGGACCAATCGGGCGTTTCGCCAATCAACTAGCTCCGAGTCTTCCCCAGTGGCGTACTTGCCAGTTGCACATACCTAAATTCCTTCGTTCAATTGAGCCCATTCGCCGATTGCGAGTCTGGTCTTTGTGGTATAAGTAGCAATATGACTCAATCCATCTAAAGCATTTTTCATACCGATTGCACACCGTGAATGCCACCTGCTACATGAGGGAAACATGCGAATCTTGATGGGCGCTCTGGGAGTGATGCTTCTGGTGCCCGCAGTGCTTTTCATTTCCCATCCTGTGCAATCATTTGTTTTCGCCAGCGCTGGAATCATTACGATCGTCGGCTGCTGGCCAATTAAATCCAAAGTACTCTTGGGTGCATTGGGATTCTGTGCCGCGGTATTGATGTTTCTCATGTTCGCTGGGTTCTTTGGAGGGGTCGCGGCAGCGCACACCGACAGCAATTGGTACGAACTCGAAGAAGCCGGTTTGTACTTTGCGTTCTTGTTTGGCGGATTCGTGATGATGTTGGCCGTTTCGGAATATAGTTGCTGGATGAAGGGCCGAAAAGAATCGTTCAAGATTTCCCTTCCCAATGGAGTAAAGGAGACTGGGCGTAGATTTGGAAAAATGGAATTCTCGGACTAGAGAACCGATCGCTTAGCTACCTTCCTTCCCTGCATTGGGACCCAGCGCAACATCTCCTTGAGTGTCCTTGGCAAACTTTTGCCCGTTTGTTAAATTGCCAATTCCTTTACTATCTCCATTCGTAAGTAACTGAGTACTAGGTACAAAAGACATGGCATTTAGCGGCATCGAGGGCGCACGGTTTGGCATCTCCATGTTTCCTACGGACTACGCCATCCAGCCCGCGGACTTGGCGATTGCAGCCGAAGAAAGAGGCTTCGACAGTCTCTTCTTCCCTGAACATACACACATTCCCGCAAGTCGCGATACGCCCTTTCCAGGTGGAGGCGAACTTCCACGACAGTACTGGCACAGCCATGACCCATTTGTCGCGTTAGCAGTATGCGCAGCCGTTACGAAGCGCATTAGGCTCGGTACCGGCATTTGTTTACTCATAGAGCGAGACCCAATAACAACGGCAAAGGAAGCAGCCTCTCTCGACATGCTGTCAGGCGGCAGGTTGGTGTTGGGAATCGGCGCTGGCTGGAATCGAGAGGAAATGGAGAATCATGGTGCCAACTACAAGAACAGATGGGCCATTGTTCGCGAAAAAGTACTTGCAATGAAGGAAATTTGGTGTTCAGACGAGGCCGAATTCCACGGTGAGTTTGTGGACTTTGACCCGATTTGGTCATGGCCAAAGCCAGTCCAAACCGGAGGACCTCCCATTTGGATTGGAGCGAATTCCAAATGGGTGTTTGATCGCATTGCCGACTACGCGGATGGCTGGATGCCGATTATGGGACTAGGTTCTGGAAGTATGGAGCGACTCGCCGATGCGGCAGCCAAACGTGACCGCTCCCTAGAAGACATAGACATTGCACTCTTCGGCGCAAACCCAAGTGCCGAATACTTGCGGGGTCGAATTCACCAGGGCGTCGACGAATTTGTCTTCAACCTACCGTCTGCAAAACGCGATGAAGTTCTGCCGCTTTTGGATCAATACAGGCAAGTGGTCGAAGAGATAAAAAACTAAATCATTTCATGCATTTGCGTGAGAACCGCACGGGATGCATTGACTTCTTGGCACACTTACCTTGAGCACTTGGAGCGCTATCGAACTTCGCGGAGTTACGAAGCACTATGGCGATGTAGAGGCTGTCGCCAATCTTTCACTATCCATTGAGGAAGCTACGTCGGTGGCTTTTCTTGGTCCCAATGGTGCGGGAAAGAGCACGCTGCTGAACCTGATCATGGGTTCCGCAAAGCTAACACAGGGGCGCATCAGTGTGTTGGGGCACGATCCGGGATCCACTGCCGCGAAACTTCGCACCGGCGTCATGCTACAAGTTACGGGCGTACCGGAAACTCTGTCCGTTTCGGAACACATTCAACTCTTCCGTACGTATTACGTCAATTCCATGCAATTCGAAAAGATCATAGATATCGCCAATTTGCAGGGACTGGAAAAGCGTCGCTACGGTTCTCTGAGCGGGGGCGAGAGGCAGAAATTGCACTTCGCACTCGCGCTCGCTGGTGATCCTGACCTGCTTTATCTTGACGAGCCAACGTCAAACATGGACGTTGAGACACGTATGTCGTTGTGGGCCCAGATTCAACTCTTCCGCAAACAAAATCGAACCGTAGTTTTGAACACGCACAATTTGGAAGAGGCCGAGCTCTTGGCAGACAGAATCATTCTCATTGATCATGGCAAGATCATTGCAGATGCTCCGCCGCCAAGCATACGCTCCTTAGTCGGCACAACGATGGTAGCTGCTACCACGTCACTTAGCGAGGAAGAGTTGAGTCAGTTGCCAGGTGTTCTTCGTACGGAGTTTGCAGATCGCCAAATTCGGTTGTTTGCAAACTCCCCCGAAGAAACTGTTCGCGCATGGCTGGACCTCGACCCGCATCTCAAGAACTTAGAAGTAAAGCCTGCCCAGCTTCAAGACGCCTACTTGCATCTGGTGAAAGGTAAGTCAGCATGAACGGCTCTAGGCAATTGACTCGCCAGGGTCTGTTGCACCTATTGAGAATTGCCTACCACGAATCCAAGATGGAATTTGTCAAGTGCCTGCGTCTGCCCGCGTTCTCAGTGTCATTGTTCGTTTTTCCCATAGGCATGTTTCTATTTTTTGGATTCGGGATGAATTGGGGTCCCAATGACGTCGATAACACTTTGTATTGGGCGACCGCCTCCAGTTGCATGGGCGTAATCGGCGTCGGACTATTTGGATTCGGCGTCTATGTAGCAACCGAACGGGGTCAAGGTTGGTTGCTACTCAAGCGCGTCAGCCCGATGCCTCCCCTAATGTATTTCCTTGCCAAAGTAGTGATGTCAATACTGTTCAGCACCATAGTGGTGCTTGTAATCTTCGGGATTGCTCTGTTTTTCGGAAGTCCAGAAGTTCAAGCTCTCCGATTGATGTTGATTTGCGTTGTGTTGGTTTTATCAACAATTCCGTTTTGCGCGTTGGGCCTTGCGATTGCATATCTGGTTGGACCGAATTCCGCTCACGCGGTAGTCAATCTCGTCTATCTGCCTCAATTATTCTTGGGCGGTATTGTTGTTCCCTTTGAGGTATTGCCAGGCTACTTGCAGTCGGTGGCTACAGCAATGCCTTCGTTCCACTCAATCCAGCTGGCTCTACACGCTGTCGAGGTCAATATTTCCGCATCGGCGTATACCCACATGGCAGTCCTCACGATATATTCGGTTCTCTTCGTAGCGGTTGCGGTGTTTTTCTACTATCGGGATGAAGGAAAGACATTTGGTTAAGACCCAACCGTAGTAGTTTCGATCGTTAGCGAACGCTTGCCAGTAGCGACGACGACAAGCTTCCGCTTCTCGCTCTGCAGCACAGCAATTTCAAGAAACGCTATCCACCTCCTGTGGTCTAGTCTGATAACTTCCCGACAAACAATGTTTTTTCAAGTCGGCGTTACGCCGCTTGTATTGACATTCATGATATTGCGTGTACAACAACTCAAACCTACAAATTCACGCTCGCACAGCTACACCCTCCAAGGCATATCCATCCGACACTGCAGCCCCTTTGGGTGCTCGTGGAGCAAACTCAATTCCACTCACGTCCGGTCGAAAGACCAAGGTACCCGTCGCAAGGTATTGTCAGTTCGTGCATGGTAAGCTAAAGCAGGGAACTCGGTGGGATAGAAACAGGATTCTTGCCTCGCGGTATTTGACACGTTGTGAATCGGTGAGAACAGTAAACAAGACGCCTCCTATGAACCGACGTGAACTACATCCTGTGATTTAGGATTTGACAATGCAAAGTAGTCAGGATCTCAAAGCAACAGAAATCCGAGCTTCCAGAGCTCTCCCGATTATGGGTCCCGGAGAGCTTCCTCCCGACAAGATGAAGAGCGTCGACGAGGACGATAGTGGCCTGATCGACGTCATAAAGTTGTTTTTCAGATCGTGGCCCTACATAAGGCCACAGCTCCTTGGTCGGTGGTTCATTCCAGGAGAGGGCCTGGAGAATCGTGTCGCTGACACGGTAGCTGGATCAGGGTACAACTTCGGTTACGCACCAATTCTGCTAGCGCTTGTAGTAATCGGCGGGCCACTTCTAGGCATAGTTCCCAGAACGTTGGAGTCGCCCTACCACTACCTCTACATACCTGCGGCTGTATTTTTGTGTGCAATGACAGTGATGTCGTTTTCCCGGGGTCGTGTACAGATTTGGGCAGCGTTGGCCGCAGTGTTTTCTGGATTCCTGGTCAATATCGCTGCCATCTACCTTGTCGAAGGTTGGATGGATGGGTTTTACGCAATTGCGGTTACGTTGGCGGCCATCATTGGTTGGACAGTTCAATATCGCATAGCTGATCGCCGCGTCCACTTTCGACTACGCCTGGGAACGCACCTCTGTTACTACTACCTCATCGTATTTGTTCAACAAATTATTGGTTTCTTTTTTGGATTGATTCTGGTCGACCTAATGAATCAAAGCCTATTGCAAGGAGAACCACTGGCTCCTGGGGTTGCAAAGTGGCTTGGGCTTCCTGATCTCTCAATCGAAACCATCACGTCCCTCACAATGGATCAACAATATGATCTATTGTTCCTCTGGGTCCAATTGCAAGTCATTTTGATGTTGATAAATTCCATTATTGGAGTTTTCAATGGCTATTACAGAATTTGGATATTGCAGCGCATTAATCAGGACCTGCGAGTAGCACTCGTCGAGCGGTGGCACCAATTGTCCATGAACTACCACAGCGATCATCGAACAGGTGATTCAATTTTCAGGATCTATCAAGACAGCGCCATGGTCACCAACGTCATTGAGCAGTTGATCAATGCGTCCACGATGGTAGTCAACTACTTTTTGGCGGTGTGTGTTGTATTTTTGCTTAGTCCTTGGATTGGGATACTAGCCGCATTGTTGATTTTTCCTGCCTTGACCTGGGCAAACATTGCTATGCCCCGCGTCCGGGTTCGGTCTCTTGTCTATCGTGCTGCAACCTCGGATGTTACTTCTAACCTGCAGGAAGCATTTAGCGCGATCAAACTAATCAAGGCGTTCGGTACAGCTGACCGAGTACAAGAGAAATTTGAGCGCGATTCAGTCATTGCATTTAACGCCGCATATCGAGTTCGGAACCTGATTGCACTGATCACGATCTTTATGTTCACCGTAGCGGCAGTATTCATGATTCTTGGTGAGTCCTTGATGGCTTACTGGGTGGTGCAGGATAGTCCTACTTTCGCTTTGGGAATCATTGGGCTTGTTGGGGTTAGCTTTGTTGTCTGGAACTACGCAAGTTGGGATTGGGCACGCGGCCAATATCGCGGTTCCGCAAACAATCTCCGCGGGCTATTGCGCAACTGGATGACGGCTCAGGACATTGCAATGGGATTGCGCAGAGTATTCGACATATTGGATATTGAACCCGATATTAAGGACAAGCGCGACGCTGTCCCGCTCGAAGGATTTGAGCAAGAGATTAAGTTCAGCGATGTCAGTTTTCGCTATGAATCTGATCGTCCCGTACTGGAAGGTGTGTCGTTTAGTGCTACGCCCGGGTCCATTACCGCAATTATCGGACCTACAGGTTCCGGAAAAAGCACTTTAATGGCTCTGCTCTTGCGCTTGTTTGATCCTCAATCCGGTTCTATTAGCATCGATGGTCGCGATATTCGCGACTACAAGACGTCCTCGTTACGCAGCAATATCGCGATAGCGCTGCAGGAGAATCTCCTCTTCGGTATGTCAGTGCGCGACAACATTAAATACGTAGCGCCCAACGCTTCGGACGAGCAAATCAGCGACGCTATTCGAATTGCAGCCATCGACGAATACGTCAATGAACTACCGAATGGATTGGATACTGTGCTTTCGGACCGAGGGGGAAAGTTGTCAACCGGACAACGTCAAAGACTTTCAATTGCAAGGGCCATCATCCGAGATGCTCCCATTTTAGTTTTGGATGAACCTACAGCAGCCCTAGACGCGTCAACCGAGCATAAGGTCATGAAAAACCTGATCGATTGGGTGCGAGGCAAACCCGATAGGGAGGGCCGTGCAATATTCTTGATCACACATAGGATTTCAACAATTCGACAAGCGGACAACATCTTGTATTTGGAGAACGGCACAATTGTCGAGAGTGGGAACCACGATCAGCTGATGCAAGTTGAAGGCGGGAGATATAGGGCGTTTGTAGAAGCTGAATCGAATCTCACGAATATAGCAAGGAGATCCGCGTAATGGCTGAAATGCAACCTACTCCTCCTCGCAAGACTTTACGTGAACGTGAAGCCGAACTGGACGCACGCTCGAGTGGCCTCGATACGCGTACAGACATCAATGCGGCAGAAGCGCTGCTAATTATTGTTCGAGCAGCAAAGTACATTGGATTGTTCTGGGGGCGCTATCTTGCAAAGTTCTTCCTGAAGCTAGGTTCCTACGCCCTTCCCCTTCTTCTGCTGCCTTGGCCGCTCAAGCTCCTAATCGACCACGTAATTCTCAAGAAGCCGATTGCAGAAGCAAGCGGCTTTCCCGACTTTGCCATGCCATTCGTGAACGCGTTGCAATTTGCGACTCCACTTGAAATGATCATTTGGTTTGGCGTAATTGGCATCACATTTGTGGTTTTCATCGGATCGTACTCGACAGGGTTCGAGGATGAAGTCGATGCGGGCTTAGCGCAAGGCCACGACTACGCCACTCAAGTTGAGAATCACATGCACGGTGGACATAGCACGGCGGGCGGGATCTACGGATACCTCGAATTCAAGCTGCATATG
>JAPOWH010000004.1 GCA_026707735.1 Gammaproteobacteria bacterium
TCTTCGTCGTCTGACAGTCTTGTAATCGACGCCCGAGAGGTGACGAAACCAGGTACTGCCGAAGCTGTAATCCAGTCCGTGAGAAAGGGATGCACTTCGATTTCGTGCTCTCGAGCGATTGCGATCAAATCATCGTATTGATATGTTTTTCCTGCAAATTTCCTGCGAACTGAAGCGAGCCACGCCAAAGCCTTATCGGCGTCTTGCTCATAGAAGCTAAGTGCAATTGCGATTTGCTCGATTTTGAGGAGTGCTACTGTGAGGTCGGCTTGGTGCCCGAGTTCCGTAGGCAAATCAGCTAGTGAAGTTCTTTCAATGCGTTCGAGTGCTGAGTCTCTACGTGCATATGCGTATTCTTGGACTTGGAGTCTGGAGCTGTAAATCGAATGTTCAGCGGAGCTGGGATCGATCGCGTATAAAGGATGTACTACTGCCATTCTGAGGAAGGGAATTGCGGCATAAACGGAAAACCAACTAGATTCGCCTCTCCTTGGCATGTATTGCTTGAGTAGCGAGTGCGTAAAGTGATCTAGCAGTTCGGATTGATGTCCTGATGCTGCAGTTGCATGTGACCAATAGTGCTTGTGTATGGTGTAGAAAATATTGTCAGTGCCTAGTCCATTTCTGAAGAATTGCGCGAACCGAATAAATTTAAGCTTTGGGTCTAGTTCTCTCTTTAGCATTAGGTCGATGCGAGCGACAGGATAGCCGCGTTCTTTCAACAACATCGTTCCCGACAGTGCATTGAGGGAATCCATACGCCATCCACCACCAACAGTTCGCAGACGGTTTGGCACCTCGACAATCGAGAGAGATTGTTGTAGAGGATGTAGTCCGTGCTGGCCTAACTCTTGTAAGGTTTCAACTACCTCCTGTTCTAGGTCTTCGCGAACGCGTTCCGGTAGATGTATGTTCTTGTCGTGTCGAGAATGAAGAAACACTGAGAAGTTAATCCCTTCGATTTCCGCACTAGCCTTGGTGAAATCGGAGGCAAAAAGGGCGAACTCCGATAGTGGCACATTGCACTTTACTTTGTATTGATTCAAGGATGAATCTGTTTTGGGATGCACACACGTTCCTGCCAATTGCCATGAAGAATTGGTAAGCTCAACATTCAAGTCGAGCTCAAAAAAGTCTCGGGTGCTTTTTCCTTCGCCATACCGTTCGTGCATAAGACCCGGAATGGGGTACCAATACGAACCGGGCATTAGAGCTACATAGCGGTTTTCAAATAGAGAGACATCAGTTCCAAATGAGCGGGTCGCCTCGAGGCTCCACGCGGAGTCACGCGTATAGTCAAAGGGAGCGTCTAGGTAACCAAATCGCGAGTTTGGTACGCCGTTGGCAACAATTCGAAGCTGTTGAGCTACAGTGGTCTCGAGTGATTGTTGAGGTTTTACTTTCAAGATTCCATTTTCAAAAGAAAAATCGTGAATTTCGGCATTGAGTTCAATGGCTGCAATCTTCATCCCCGGGTTGAATGTGAAAATCAATTCGTTCGCGAATTGTTCGGCATCTACGGTGAAATAGAGGTGAAGATCAATTCTCAATCTCCGGCCCGGTTCAATCTGAACGTTGCCTCGAATGCTCTGCACATCGACAACACCTTGCGGTAGATAGGTTTGGTGTGCTTCGCGCCACGAGGCACTCTCATTTCTTTGTTGAAGGACGCTGAATCCAGCAACTGAGAGTGTTGATAGCACTATTACCGCTAGGCTGGCACCGGCGATCATTGTCGGTGCTCGCAATGGTTTGTCGGTTCTCCGCAATGCACAGGCTGCAGCTACCGTCAACAGTGCTGCAAGGCCAAGCATGACCATTCTCACCATTAGTGAGGTCGTGGTGGGAAATTCGGGAAGAATGTCGGATACGAAGAGAGTGTCGTTTGAGGAAGGAGATACGAGATCCAAGAATGCAAAGGGCGTGGTTAATACAAGAAGACACCAGACGCACATTCCTAACAGACCTATTGCGAGTGTAGCGAGTCTGTTTCGAAAGACGCTACCAAGAAAAATCACATATGAACACCAAAAAAGCAATGCGATAGGCGCGTCGACGAACAGCAGATTAAAAATGGAGTGGACCTGTAGTGAGCCGCCGAGATCTAAGCGCGACCACTGCGCGATTAACCCAAAAGTCTGCATCGCTAAGAGGTTTACGGCGACGATAGTCCAAAGTAGTCCTGCGCAGCCAACTACCCGACCGGCCAAGTACTCAAAATTGCTTAATGCTCGTGACTCAAGTACTTCTGCAATCCGTGAACGCGCATGGCGTTGGTCGACGTCGAACAAAAGGACCAACGCTGCGATTTGAAAAATTAGGAAGTAAGTAGGGTCGATATTCCCAAGAAGGTAGAGTGGCGTTGCTCCAACGAAACTTGGCGAATATGGAGCGATGTAAGACTGAATGACGCACGAAATCGCGTATGGTGCTACTGCCAACAGCGTCAGAACCACGGCGGCGATTCGAAATCGCAGCAATCGTCGCATTGCTCGCATTTCAGCGAGTGCCATTTGAATGGTAATCCGAGCTAACCTGCCCACTGCCGCTTGAGGTCTAAATTAACTATTGAAATGTCGTATGCCGCACTTGGAACGCGCTTGCTCATTTAGAATACATCCCACGTACCTGCGGGGTTAGCGTTGTATTACACCGCAGACGGTCGTACTCACATAGTCTTTCGCACTCATTAGACCCTTGCTGGTCGTTTTGCACAGAGAATTGGCCTTTATTCGACACTCATTCAACTTGAGGTAGGCGACGAATCCATGACTGAGATAAAGCTTGACGACATTCGTGCCGCACACGAACGTATCAAGGGTCGAATCGTTAACACCCAATTTTCAAGATCGGAAACGCTGTCGAGCCAAACTGGCTGCGATCTTTCGTTCAAGTTTGAGAACCATCAGTTCACGGCATCGTTTAAGGAACGTGGAGCACTCAATAAGCTGCTCTTGCTCTCGGATGATCAACGCAAGCACGGAGTTGTTGCTGCCTCCGCCGGAAATCATGCTCAGGCACTAGCAAGACACGGGCAACTTCTGGGAATTCCAGTTCATGTTGTCATGCCTAAATTTACTCCGAACACCAAAGTCGAACATACCAAAGTCTTCGGTGCGAAAGTAACAATTCACGGAGAAAACGTGGACGGTTCAATGGACCTCGCACAGGATCTCTCGTCGGAGTATTCCTACACCCTTGTGCATCCGTTCGACGACATCGACGTAATTGAGGGTCAAGGAACTATAGGTATAGAGTTGCTGGAACAAGACGACTCCATAGACACGATTGTCGTTCCCATTGGTGGAGGGGGATTGATTTGTGGAATAGCTGCGGCAGTAAAGCAGATCAAGCCGTCGGTTCGGGTGATCGGAGTGCAAGTCGATACGTTCAATACAGCATATGCATACTTTCATCGCCTCGATCCTACCGAACATCGCTCAGCTCTCACGATTGCCGAGGGCATAGCCGTGAAACGGCCTGGAGAAGTCACTCGGCCTTTGCTAATGTCGCTGCTCGATGATGTTGTCCAAGTGACAGAACAGGAAATCGAGACGGCGATATTCACTTTGTTGGAGATTGAGAAGACGGTTGTCGAAGGCGCCGGAGCTGCCAGTCTGGCTGCAGTTATGGCACATCCAGATGTGGCGCACGGGCGCACAGCCCTCATTGTGTCTGGCGGAAATATCGAGATGATGACTCTATCCGCGGTGCTCCAAAGAGGTTTAGTGCGCAAGAATCGCCTCGTCAGGTTGCGGGTTGTGTTGCCCGACGTGCCGGGGTCGCTTGCGAAGCTAGCGCAGCACCTAGGTCTGTTGGATAGCAACATCGTCGACATCGTTCATCGCAGAACGTTTCACTCTTCAACGGTTGGGGCGCAGCCGTTAGACATTTCGCTGCATCTGTGCAGCGAAGAGGAATCGGAGTTTGTGCTGGATTCGCTACGGAAGCAAGGCTACGAAGCGTCCATTCTTGTCAACTGAGTCCTGTCTACCAAGTATCGATATATGGGTACTTCTTTTCCGTTCGAGGCTGTCGAGGAGGCAGTCGCTTCAGACTGCTAGCGATCCAGCTCCTAGTATCAGCAGGATCAATAACATCGTCCAAGCCCCCGCCAACGCCGGCATTGATTGCTCTTGCTCCCTCGTACGCACGCGCAACTCTTCTCTCAAACTCGATGCGTCGTTTTTCCGGGTCTTCGATTGCTGCCAATTCCTTTCTAAATCCAAGTTTTACGGATCCCTCGATGTTCATGCCGGCAAATTCGGCAGTTGGCCACGCAACCGTAAAAAACCCAACTAAGGAACTCGCACCGCACATCGCCTGAACTCCTAGGCCATAGGCCTTTCGAACCACCACACCGAAGAGTGGGGTAGTCAGGTTTGCGCCGGCATTGAACATACGCACGCAATGTCGCACGAGAGCAGTCTTTTCGACGTCTGGCCCTACCATCATTCCAGGACAATCCATCAAACTAAGTACCGGAATGTCGAACGCATCGCAGAGCTGAATGAATCTCGCACCCTTGTCTGCTCCATCGGAGTCGATCGCACCTGCGAGATGGTGGGGGTTGTTAGCTATTACACCCATTGGCTTGCCTTCCACTCGAATGAACGCAGTGATGACGCCAATTCCAAACTTCTCACGTATTTCCAGCACGGATCCCACATCGGCAATCGTGTGCACGATGTCCTTCATGTTGTACAGACGCAGCCGGTTTTCAGGGACGACATGCCTGAGTTTTCTTTGGTCGTGGGACTCCCAATTCTTCACGTCTCCCTGAAAGTAGGAGAGGTACTTCTTTGCGACTTGGACCGCATCCGCCTCATCCTTTGCCAAGATGTCCACTACGCCGTTCGGCACCTGGAAAGACATGGGTCCGACTTCTTCGGGAGTGTAGATCCCGAGTCCGCCTCCTTCGATCATGGCTGGCCCGCCCATTGCCACCGTAGTCCGTTCGGTCGCAATGATGACATCGCAACATGCAACAAGAGCCGTGTTGCCCGCAAACGTTCTGCCGTTTATAACGCTGATCAATGGAACAAGCCCAGACAGCTTGGAGAATTGCGTGAAGGTGTGGGTATCAAACGCCACTCCAGGGCCGCGACTGTCGTCGCCTGGTCGGCCGCCACCGCCTTCTCCAAACAATATGAGAGGTATCCTGAACCGATTGGCCAGCTCGAACATTCTGTCCTGTTTGTAGTGGTTGCGACCGCCTTGCGTGCCTGCCAATACTGTGTAGTCGTAGTGGACCAGCATGGTTCGCGCCGCGTCTTCTTCAAATAGGTCAGCATTTACTGTTCCGATTCCAGCTATTAGTCCATCCGCTGGAGTGTTCTTGCGCAAAGTCTCCATGTCGTGTCGACTGTGCTGACGGGCAACGATGAGCGGCCAATACTCCTTGAAGCTCCCCGGGTCCATGAGCTCTGCGATGTTCTCTCGTGGCATTCGATAGCCGCGCGAGTAACGCTTGGCGACCGCTTCAGGTCTGTTCTCATCCTGAATGTATGAATGCCGTTCATAGGTGAGCTTGAGATCGTCGCGAATGTGGTCCAAATCGATCTCTTCGACTCCTTCCAAGGCTTGGTCCGAAATCTCTGCCTTCTCAACGAATACGATTGGAAAACTCTCCCTCACCACATCGCCAGGAGCCATGGTCACTCTTCGAACGACGCCGTCGTGGTCTGCTGCTATGACATGCTCCATTTTCATTGCTTCAACGACGGCTACTTGTTGGCCCTGCGCCACTTCGTCCCCTTCCACTACGTCTATTGACACAATGGTCCCTTGAATGGGAGAACTCAAACCCGTTGCGCCCTCCATTTCTGGGAGATGCTGATCGGAGGTGAGAGCGCCGTCTTGTTGTTGCTCTGTTGCTTTGATCTTGGCATCGTGGTCGAACAGCGCGAGTGGATCGCGCGTATCTACACGAGCTCCGGCGAATCCATCGCCGTCGGTTGTGGAAGGTGGGGTTGCGGTCAACCGGCTGTGGCTGGCTTCCACAGGATTAGCAAGTGTCTCAATGTTTTCGTCTACCCACCGAGTTGTGGTCTTGCCCGCCGCAAAATCCTCGTGCGCAATGATGTTTTGCAGAAACGAAATGTTGGTCTCCACTCCCTCAATGCGGAATTCTGCAAGTGCACGCAAACTTCGTCTGACAGTGTCGCGAATCGTGCGGCCACGTACGATTACTTTCGACAGTAGAGAGTCAAAATTGACCGAAGTGGCGTAGCCTGTGTAACCCATCCCGTCAGTTCGTACTCCGGGTCCGCTTGGAGCGTCGTAAACCCGTAGTGTGCCGCTAGCTGGAAGAACGCCGCCGTCAGGAAGCATCTTCTCCATGTTCACGCGAGCCTGAATTGCAAACCCGTTGCACTTTCGTGGCTGCTTCAAGTCAAGGTCTGCAAGACTCTTTCCGCTTGCGATAAGTAGCTGAGACTGAACCAGGTCCACACCCGTTACCTCCTCGGTTATGGTGTGTTCAACTTGCAATCTAGCATTTGTCTCGATGAAGTGAATGCTGTCGCCACACACCAGGAATTCGAATGTTCCCAAGCTCATATAACAAGTGTGTTCGGCAAAACGCATTGCCGCGTCAATGAGCTTTTCCCGAGCTTCTTCCCCCAGCCCTGGCGCTGGGGCAACTTCGACAACTTTCTGGTGTCGTCGTTGAGCACTGCACTCCCGTTCATACAGGTGGCTCACTGCGCCAGTTCCATCTCCAATGATTTGAACTTCAACATGTCTAGCGTCAGAAATCAGTTCCTCGGCATAAAGCGTTTCATTTCCAAATGCCGCTTTGGCTTCCGAACTTGCTCTGGCAAATGCGTCTTCAAGGTCCTCAAATTGGAAGACTATGCGCGAACCGCGTCCGCCGCCGCCAGCCACTGCCTTCAAAATAATTGGTTTTCCCTCGAGCTGGTTGTGAAATTCAGCGGCTTGCTCACGGGTAATGGGCGCACTTGTACCTCTCACGATGGGGATGTCGACTTCTGACGCAATTTGGCGTGCCTTGGATTTGTCGCCAAACAGTTCTAGTGTTTCCGGCCGCGGACCGACGAACTCAATGCCGTTGTCTATTGCTAGTCGTGCGAATTCAGCATTCTCAGCTAGGAATCCGTAGCCGGGATGTATGCCATCACAGTTGGCATCCCGGGCAGCGGAGACGATGTTGGTCGCGTTCAAGTAAGCGGATGCCCCAATTCCTTGTAGTTGTATGGCCTCATCGGACACACGCCTGTGGATGCAATCTCCATCGTCCTCCGAGTAGACCGACGTGGTCTCGATTCCCAGGTCTGCGGCGGCCCGTGCGACTCGAACGGCAATTTCGCCCCGATTTGCAATTAGCAGTCGTTTCACAAGTGCTCACAACCAGCAAAATCGCCATTTTATTGAGTAAATAAGGACCATGCTTTGCTGTCACACGCTTTGACGGTGTCGAGCCTATAATTTCGGTGTTGCTAGAACTCTTGATTCCTTCAATGTCGCCACCCTGTCTACTTCTCTAGTAAAGAATCTGCCAATTGGTAGCTTCTGACATCCAAGCACCCAGCAATACGTCGCATTTGGTGTTCGATCAGTCGACCAAATGAACTCGAACCGGCGTGGTCTTATCAAGGAAAGTTGGCAAACGCCAATGGCATTCCTTGTCATAGCAAGCATTGCCGTCCCCATCGGTCTCTCCACCTGGCAAGCACTAATAAACAACTACGCCGTTGAGCAGGTGGGATTCACTGGTCTCGAGAACGGCCTCATGCAAAGTTTTCGCGAAGTGCCGGGATTTCTGGCGTTTACGACGGTGTTCTTTCTACTTGCGATGCGGGAACAGACGTTCGCCGTTTTGGCACTTGCAACGTTTGGTTTGGGAATAACCATCACGGGCTTGTTACCGAGTGTAATTGGACTGTATTGCGCCGTGGTGTTGATGTCGTTTGGCTTCCACTACTTCGAGACGGTCAAACAGTCGCTCTCATTGCAGTGGCTCCCCAAAGATCAAGCCCCCAGATTGCTGGGTCGCTTACTGTCCGTAGGGTCCGTCTCTGCCTTACTGACATTCCTTTGCATTCTCGCTCTGGTCGAAGGTCCCAAGTTATTCGGATATGAAGGATTGGATTTTCTACCCATATTCGCGGTTGCAGGCGGAATCGTGTTGACTTTGGTGATCTACTTGCAACTTGCATTTCCCAAGATCGAAAGCAGTGTTCCTCAACGCAAGCACCTCGTGATGCGAGCCCGCTATTGGCTTTATTTCGTGCTTACTTTCTTTTCAGGTGCTCGGCGGCAGATATTTGTGGCTTTTGCCGGATTTCTGCTTGTCGAGAAGTTTGGCTACAGCCTTACAAACATCACGCTACTGCTGCTAGTCAATCACTTTTGTACTTGGCTATTTGCGGAACGAATCGGAAGACTAATAGGAGTGATTGGCGAGAAACGTGCATTAACCATTGAGTATGTAGGCCTTGTCTTCGTGTTTATAGGTTACGCGTTTGTGGATTCGGCAATTGTGGCAGGAGGTCTCTACATTGTTGACAACCTTATTTTTGCATTGGCCATCGCAATCAAGACATACTTCCAAAAAATCGCAGATCCAGCTGATATTGCGGGTACCGCCAGTGTCGCACTAACGATAAATCATGTGCTCGCCGTCATTATTCCTGCAATACTGGGATTTGTATGGCTAACCTCGCGAAGCGCCGTGTTCCTCATTGGTGCTGGACTTGCGTTCATATCACTATGTCTGTCCCAATTGATTCCGCGTCGACCTCGCGTTGGAAATGAGTATGTTCTAGTTGGGAATTCAACTGATCGGGATGATGTGGACAATCGTGCGTAGGACGTCGAGACATCACACTGTTCAAGCGTAAGGTTGCCATACCGGGATTAGGACTTGCAGAGCTCATACCTCGGGATCGCTACGCGGGCCATATACTGTAGTGGCTGACAAGCTCAATTCGCAGAATCTGGTCAATTGGCTGTAGCTCCAGACACGCGAGGTCAGAACTTCTATCGCGAGGACCGCGCATTGAAAGTTCTGTTGCCTCTTTACTTGGGTAGTGAGCTAGCGCAATTTCTAGCTCCCCACTTGAACACACTTGGGCACCGTGCAGCTAACGATCTCGACGAGCACGCAATGCTCGCAAACGCCCATCCACCGGTGCTGCACCCTCGAGACCGCTTCGGTCGTGACCACGATTGGATCGAATATCACCCTTCCTACCGAGTACTCGAACGCGCTGCATTCGACGAGTTTCAAATCCACGCGATGAGCCATCGTGGTGGAGTGTTCGGTTGGACGGATCCGTTGCCCCTTGTGGCGAAACATGCCTTTACGTATCTCTTCAATCAAGCCGAGTTTGGCTTAGGTTGTCCAATCAATGTGACAGATTCCGCAGCACATCTAATTCGGAAGTTCGGCTCCAGAGAAATTCAAGACCGGTTTCTTCCGCGAATGCTCTGTAGCACAGGCGGCGAACATTGGCAGGGAGCACAGTTCATTACGGAACAGGAAGGTGGATCCGACGTTGGCACGATAGCGACTCGGGCTGAGCGACATCGAGACAGGTGGCGAATTCATGGAGAAAAGTGGTTCTGCTCCAACGCGGATGCTGAAGTCGTCACATTGCTCGCGCGTCCTTCTGGAGCTCCCGAGGGAACTCCGGGATTGGGTCTTTTCGTCGTGCCGCGAATGTTGGATTCAGGAGAAAGAAACAACTACCGCATCGTTAGGTTAAAGGACAAGCTTGGCACGCGCTCCATGGCTAGCGGCGAAATCACATTTGAAGGGGCCGAGGCCTTTCAGTTGGGCGAATTGGGAAATGGCTTCCGTCACATGGCTGAAATGATCAATTGGTCCCGTCTTTCCAATGGCGTCAAATCCGCTGCCTTGATGAGGCGTGCCGTGCACGACGCACGCACTGTTGCGCAATCTCGTGAGGTCTTCGGACACAAGATTGCGAATCTCCCACTGGGAAAGCGGCAATTACTGAAGCTAACCCTTCCGGCAGAGCAGGCATTGACCATGTGGATGTTTGTAGCCTCCATTCTTGACGCCGCAGAAAAACCAGACTCGCAAGGCGGGATCGATTTCAAAAAGTGCGCACGCCTGGCAACACCCGTATTGAAGATGCGCGCAACTCGTGATGCGAGGTCAGTCACCTCGGATGCCATGGAGATGCGAGGTGGCTGCGGCTATATCGAAGAGTTCGTAAATCCGAGACTCGTGAGAGATGCGCTGCTCGGTTCGATTTGGGAAGGCACTACCAACATCATCGCTATAGACGTTGTGCGTCGCGCTATTGGCCGAAATGATTGTCTGCAAGCGTTTGTTGATGTTCTTAAAGACAAACTGCATGCTTTACGCGGTATTGACTCCAAATATGTCGTTGAGCTCGATACTTGGCTGGACCGTTGTACAGAATTTGCACTTCAAGTCGCAACTAGTGAAGAGGAGCAGCACTACCGGCAAGTTGCCTCAGCGCTGTATCACGTTTGCACAGCAATACTAATGGCTTGGGAAGCTAACGAGACGGATAGCGGAAGTCGCTTGCTTTGGTCGCAACTAGTAGTCGACCACAGGGTTGCAGAATACTCACCCGTCCAAAAACGTGCAACGAGCGAAGAATTAATCGACCTTCTGGTTGGGGAGGAAGAGGTAAACATCGACGACGCCAATGATCTGCTTAAGCGGCCGCTTGCATAGCCGCTTGCACAAGAAACCTACGTATGACGAAATTGGGGAGGGTTAATCCGAGGTTCTTGAGGGCAAACAGATCACAATGGCCATAAGACGTTGTGCCCAATGCGTTGTGCATACTCGATGCAGCTATAGTTGTTTCTAGTCACTTGCTTATCGCACTCGTGTCTGTCTGGCACTTATTTGGGGGCCAGCGAATATGTGCGTGAATTTGGCCACGCGCTAAACGTTGAGGTTTCGTTGCCATCGCGTCGTTATAACAACGAATGTTTTGTTTCACGGGCGATATACAGAGCGCAGGCCGCACTCGTATTGCGATTGGCTGGCTAACAAGGATGGTGTTGTCTAACGTGTTCGGTCTCCAATTGCTTTGAAGTAGTCTCTTGGTACAAGGAGAGACCAATTCCTGACATATGAATGTGTATAGTGTGTACAATGAAGAGTTCTGCCATTGTTGAGAAGCTAGAAGAGGATGGGTGGACCTTGCGAAACATTCGAGGAAGCCACCATCAATACGTGCATCCTGAAAAACTAGGAAAAGTTACTGTAAAACATCCAGCTAAGGATATTCCAATTGGCACTTTGAGAAACATCTACCGACAAGCTGGGTGGAGCTGGGAGAATCGATGACATGTATTATCCCGTTGTTATTCACAAAGACACGGAGAGCATCTACGGCGTAGCCGTACCTGATCTGCCCGGTTGTTTTTCTGCCGGTGATACGCTTGACGAGGCCATCCAGTCTGTTCAAGAAGCAATTGCCTGCCACGTTGAAGGGCTATTGTTGGACGGAGAGCCTATACCACAAATTTGTTCACTTGAAGAACACCAATCCAATTGCGACTACGAGGGCGGTCTCTGGGTGTTAATAAACGTCGACCTTTCCAAGCTATCGAGTAGAGCCAAGAGAGTCAACATAACGGTGCCGGAACGTGTCTTGGCCATAGTTGACGAAGCCGCTAAACGGGAAGGCGAGAGTCGATCAGGTCTGTTTTGTAGGGCAGCAATCGGATATTGGACGCAACAAGTCGCGGACACGTCGAAGGATGATTCAATGAACCCACCGCGTTTTGACTAAGTCAGCACATTTCACGCAAACGGACCGAACGACTATAGTCAATTACGAACCTAGTGAATTACGACAGGCTTGTGCCATTGACTTTCTGGACATGTCGGGTTTGTAATTTTGATGTCATTTGTTGTCCACCAAAGCACGACACAATTCGGAACACTTAACCACGATAACCGCTAACCAGACGCTCGTAGAAGCTGTCTGCTAACAGCGCATCGTGTGTTCCTTGGTTTACTACACGTCCCTCATCGAGTACGACAATCAAGTCCGCGTTTCGAACGGTCTTCATGCGGTGAGCGATTGAAACAACTGTTGCAGTTTTTCCAAGTTCAACAAGCGCTTTCTCCACAGCTTCTTCGCTCGCAGCATCCAATGAACTCGTTGCCTCATCCAATAGGTAGACCGAAGGATTGATCAATATTGCCCGTGCTAGGCTAATCCGTTGCTTTTGCCCTCCCGATAAGCGAGCTCCAACTTCCCCCAAATCGGTTTGGTAACCCTGCGGAAGTTCCTCTATGAATTCGTGGGCGTATGCCAATTTGCTAGCCCGTTTTATCTCATCGATTGATGCATTTGGCATTCCATAGGCGATGTTCTCTGCCACGGTTCCGGAGGTAAGCATCTCGGCCTGAGGGACAAAGCCAAATCGTGCGCGCCATTCCTCATGCGTGAATTTGGAAAAGGGCACTCCATTTGCAAGGATGTCCCCGGAATCCGGTTCGACAATCCGCAGCAGAATCTTGAAAATCGTCGACTTTCCAGAGCCAGACATTCCGACAATTGCTACATTGCTTCGTGCGGGAAATATCAGCCGGATGTTTTCGAGAGCTCTAGAGTTGCGAGTTGGATAGGTGTAGCAAATGTCACTTAGTTCTAAATCGCATTCGCGTGGAATTTTGTCGTCGCTCGCTTCGATTTTGGGAAGAGGAAGCTGCAAGATTTCAATGAGCTTCTGGGCACGACCCAAAGCAACGCTAAAGGTTGTGATCAGCGATGCCACACCGCTGCCGCTGCCGATGATTCGTATTGCAAAAAAGGCGAACGCTATCGCAGTGCCTACGGTCAGTTCATTCGATGCGATCAGGCTCAACCCGTAGGAAGCTGCACCAATCAGAATCGAGATGGAAATTAAGCGAAAGACACTGAAAATTAGGATCTGAAGCCGCTCTTGAGCAAGCATGTAACGTTTGACTTCGTTCGTGAAGTCTGCAAATGTGCGTGTCTCACGCCGAATTTGATTGAAGGCATAGACAATGTCTCGGGATCTAAACGTCTCGCCCGCGTGCCTACCAGACTGTGCCTCGGCCTTTTGCAGACGTTCGCCAAATTTCCTGAGGATTGGTGAAAACGCCAGAATTGGAAGTGCGATAAAGATTGCAATTCCCACAGCCATGATGGTCAATCTAGGACTTACGTAGATAGCGCCGCCAAGTGCTCCGACCAAACCCACTACTACAGAGAGTGCGGTCGGAATCGTCATTCCAATGAAATTCCCCAGTTGAGCCGTGTCAGCTATGACTCGAGTTTGCAGTTCTCCGCTAGACTCTTCATCAATAATCGAATCGCCGTGTTGCATTACCCGTTGGAACACACTAATGCGTATATTTCGAATGTAGTTGGCTCCAGCCCATGCAATCGTGTATTGAGCAACGCCACTAACGGCAGTTACTATTGCAACGACTAGAATTATTAGCAACCCAAAGTCTGCAATGGTTTGGAGAATCTCCGAATTCGCCAACACGAGGTCCAGACGTGCGTTGATAATCAAGCCAATTGACAGAAAGCCCAGCGTTACAAGCCCTGTTGCTGCGTATGCAAATACCAAATACCACTTGTAGGGGCTAATAAAAGGCCAAAACGCCTGAATGAAGTCTCGAACTGAAGGGCCCGAACGCGGCATTCGACCACGTCCCTGCCGAAAGAAAAGTCCTCTACCAAATTGTCTGGTGTTCTCTGTCATGCGTCTACTTGGTTGCTCGTATTGTTGTGATCTATCAAACAACGCCTCTTACATTAGTTCCTCTCTGGAGCGAAACTGGTCCAGAGATTCTGGATTCTCAAGTGCAGAAGTGTTTGCAATGTCTCTACCGTGCACGACATCTCGCACGGCGATTTCGGCAATCTTCCCAGAGCGGGTTCTTGGAATGTCGGTTACCTGCAGAACTACCGCAGGTACATGCTTGGGCGAGGCATTGGTTCGTATTCGTTGCTTGATTATGGATGTCAACTCTGGGTCAAGCTTAATCCCGTTTACTAGAACTACGAACAACACGATGCGGGTATCTCCGTCCCAGCTCTGGCCGATGCAGAGCGCTTCTGACACTTCTTTCATTGATTCCACCTGGCGATAGATTTCTGCGGTGCCAATTCGAACTCCACCTGGATTTAGCAACGCATCGCTCCGCCCGTAGATGATTAGTCCTTGTGTGTCTGGAACACGCTCAGCAAAGTCTCTGTGTGCCCAAACGTTTGGATATATCTCAAAGTAGGCAGATCGGTATTTTTCGCCATTCGGGTCGTTCCAAAAACCAATGGGCTTGCTGGGAAACGACTTCTTGCACACTAACTCGCCTTTTGTACCTCGGATTGAATTTGCCTGCTCGTCAAATACATCCACATCCATCCCAAGACCGGGTCCTTGAATCTCCCCTCTATATACGGGTAGCCAAGGAATGCCAAGTTCAAAGCATGAGATGAGGTCTGTGCCTCCTGAAATGGACGCCAATTGCACATCTCTCTTGATGTTGGAGTAAATGTAGTCAAACGACTCCGGCAAGAGTGGCGAACCCGTGGAAAGTACAGTTTGCAGTGAGTCAAAATTTCGCGAGTCGAGCGTTCGGACTTTCTCTTTCTGAAGAGTCGAGTAGAACTTTGCGCCGGCTCCGAATTCAGTCAAGTCTTCGGACTCGATGAGATTGGTCAACAAGTATGGGCTTGGGTGAAACGGCGAACCATCGTAGAGAATGATGGTCGCTTCGCTCGCGAGTGCAGATACCAGCCAATTCCACATCATCCATCCACAGGTAGTGAAGAAGAATATCCGTGAGGAATGAGTGATGTTCACGTGCAACTGGTGCTCTTTCATGTGCTGCAGAAGCGTTCCGCCTGCTCCATGAACTATGCACTTTGGCTTGCCTGTTGTCCCGGACGAGTACATGATGAAGAGAGGATGGCTGAAGGGTAACTGTGTGAAATCCCAGCTCGTTTCCGACCTTGCCCACACCGCATCAAAGTCGTCGCTACCGTCGTTCAACAAGTGCAGAAGTACAGTGTCTTCAATGCTAGGAATAAGTTTCTGTAATCTCAGCGCGTTTTCCTCTACTCTGAATTCCTTACCGTTGTAGCGGTAGCCATCCACCGATATGAGCAGTTTCGGCGAAATTTGGCTAAATCGGTCGAATGCGCCTTGATAGCCAAAGTCTGGCGAACAAGAAGACCAGATAGCCCCTAGGGCTGCAGTTCCAAGCATTGCAATCACGGTCTCGGGCACATTGGGCATGTAGCCAGCGACACGGTCTCCCCTTCGAACTCCGCGCGATTCAAGCTCTGCAGCAAACTGGACCGATTTGCTATACAGCTCACCAAAACTTAGTGAGCGCGTCTGGCCCGACTCCACCAACGATAGGATTGCGGTTGAGTCGTCACGCCTACGAAGCATGTTCTCTGCATAGTTGAGAGTTGAATCCGGAAAAAAGCGGCTTGAGAGGAAGTCTTCTCCATCTACGAGCACTTCGCCATCGCGGTCGCCTATGACATTAAGGAAGTCCCACGCATGACCCCAAAATTCCGCTCGGTTCTCTACGGACCAGCGATGAAGAGATTGGTAATCTGGTGGTTCAAACCCAACCGATCTGCCGAATCGGGTCAGGTTGCAATTGGCGACTCTTGATTCGGATGGCTCCCAAAGGGGCGTAGACACAATTTTCGAAGGACTGTTGCTTAAGCAATATGCAAGAATACGAAACTTCAAGAATTCAAGAGTCACTTGCTCTCAAGCATGAACCACAATCTCTACCAACGTATCGCTGCAACATTTGAAAATGCAGCTGAGAAAACGTGCATTCGTACAAGTCGAGGCGACTGGACGTATGAAAGGTTGCGTAAACGTGTAGAAGGAACAGCAGGCGCACTGTGTAGAGCTGGTGTCGGTGCTGGCGACCGAGTTTTGGTTCAAGCAGGCAAGTGCCCAGAATCGCTAGCGTTGTACTTGTCTTGTCTTCAGATAGGTGCGGTCTACGTGCCGCTCAATACGGCGTACACGGAGCGAGAACTTCAGTATTTCGTCGAGGATACAGAACCTTCACTGATTGTTCTAGAAAGCAGGCTAAATTCGAGCGGCAAAATTCCCTGTTCCGTATGGACCATCGACGACAGTGGACACGGGACTCTCAACGACCACGTAGCCAATGCCACATCCATTAGGGGAGTAGCTCAGGTTGCAGAAGACGACATTGCGGCAATTCTCTACACGTCGGGAACAACTGGTAGGTCCAAAGGCGCAATGCTCACGCACGGAAACCTTGAATCGAATGCCGACGTTCTCATTGACTATTGGGGTTGGGAGTCCACTGACGTTTTGCTGCATGTATTGCCTATTTACCACGTGCACGGATTGTTCGTGGCAATCCACTGTGTGCTGCTTACGGGAACAGAGATGATCTGGCATGAGAGGTTTGATTCAGATCGTGTGGTAGCTGATTTGTCCGACAGCACAGTTCTCATGGGCGTCCCCACACACTACACACGTCTACTGAACCACTCTACGTTTGAACGGAAGTGTGTCCGCAACATGCGTGTGTTCATTTCGGGATCTGCTCCCTTGTCTGCGAAGACGTTTCATGAGTTTGAGAAGCGAACGGGGCTTCGGATTCTTGAACGATACGGCATGAGTGAGACTTTGATGAACACGTCGAATCCACTTAACGGCGAACGTGTCGCGGGAACCGTTGGATTTCCTTTGCCGGATGTGCAACTGCGAGTCACAAATAGCAGCGGTCAGCCTCAAACATACGGTGAAATCGGGCAGATTGAGCTCAAGGGACCTAACGTGTTCAATGGGTATTGGCGCATGCCCGACCGAACGGCTCTAGATTTCACCTCAGATGGCTATTTCAAGACGGGCGACGTCGGATTCCAGGACGCGAAGGGAAGAGTATCCATCGTTGGGAGAGACAAGGATGTCATCATCAGCGGGGGATTGAATGTATATCCCGTAGAAGTCGAAGACGCAATTGAGCAGATGGAAGTCGTGTTGGAGGCAGCGGTTATAGGTGCTCCTCACGCCGATTTCGGCGAGGGCGTGGTAGCGGTTGTGGTAGCCAATCAACCTATTTCATTAGCGACTATTGATTCTTTCCTCGACAGTCGGCTCGCTCGATTCAAGCATCCAAAGGCACTGTGTCAAGTAGAGAGTCTGCCCAAAAACGCTATGGGAAAAATTCAAAAAAACGTTCTTAGAGAGCGACTTACCGGTATCTTCTCCAATTCGCAGAGCGCACACCAATAGAGAGAAATGATTTAATCGAATCTAGTGATTAGCTCGGCCAGACCAATCGAGCCGAAACCTAGCCTCCCTGAAGGGCCACGAATCGACGATACGGACCGTCTTCTTTTTGCATCAACGTTTCGTGATCTCCAATGTCTTTGATCTCTCCCTCGTCGATGAACACAATGCTGTCTGCTCGTCGGATCGTCGACAATCGATGGGCGATTACGATCACAATGCGATCGTCAGATAAATTGCGCAGCTTTCTAATGAGTTCGTTCTCTGTTTGAGGATCCAACGCTGCCGTGGGCTCGTCGAGAATCAATACCCGCGTGTCCCGTACTAGCCCCCTCGCGATCGAAAGGCGTTGTTGTTGCCCAACGGAGAGATTGTCCCCAGATTTTCCCAAGACATGATCGATGCCGTCAGGCAGTTCGTCAATGAATTCCATGCAGCCCGCCGTAGTAAGAGCATCGATCATTTCTTCCTCAGTAGCCTGTGGATTGGCTAGAAGGAGATTTGAGCGGATCGATTCGGACAATAGCATGTGTTCCTGATAGACATAGGAGACTTGATTACGCAGCGTTTCGATGTTGAAGTCATCGATGTTCTCTCTGTCGAATCGTACCTCTCCTTCCGTGGGGCGCAGAAATCCCGGAATGAGGTAGGCGAGGCTGGTCTTGCCAGAGCCTGTTGGGCCGACCAGAGCCACTATCTGATTCATGTCCAGATCGAGATTGATATTACGCAGTGCCTCACGTCCGTCGGGATACGTGTAGGAGACGTTGTCCAGGCTAATCTTCTTGCGAACGTTGGGAAGATCAGGTTTGCCATCATGGCGATCTCCATCAACTTCAAAGTCCAAGAAGAAGAAAACCCGTCGTGCTGCTGCGGCTTGATCTTGAAGATTCACCCAAAGACGTCCAATGTTCGAGAAGTGTCCTCGGATCGCCATATACATATAAAACAGCGCAAAGAAGTCGCCAACTGTCATTTTTCCTTCGATTACAAGGTTGGTGACTAGCCATGCCATGTAGAAGCCAATTGGCCATTGCGCTATTTCTATGGCAACCCCAATCCCCACCCATACAACTAGGTTCAACCGTTCACGCCAATATGCATGTGCGCTTTTCTTCGCAAATCGCTGCTTCTCTTCCTCCATACCGCCTAGGCTCTGGACTGCTGTTATGTTGTCCATTGCTTCTTCCATGGCGTTGGTTGTCGCAGAGCCCGCGGCTCTTTGATTTTGACTAACTCGACGTATGTGCTTTGAGAAGGGAATTGCGGCGAAAAAGGTAACAGGAAACATCACAGCGCATAGCAGAATGTGAGAGAATTCAGCTAGGTGGCCATATGTCCATTGCAGTTGATAGAACGCCAGACCAAGATTTACGAGGACAAAGAATGGCGAAAACGTCAATTCGGTAATGCATGTATAAACCATTGGCGTGTCGTAGAGAACACGGAAGATGCGGTCACCAATGCGTTGATCGTCGACTGTGGACATACGTGATCGTATGAGTCTGACAAATAGGCTGCGCCTGAGTCCGTTGACAACGCGTTGAGTCAAACGGACATCGACCCAGAACTCTACGAGTCCCCATATGCCGCTGGCACTACTTCCACCAGAGCTAATTTGATTCTCCGCGTTGCTCGCGGTATCGCGTCCGCTGAATTGAGTGGCTCCTGTTCCTCCTACTCGGGTTCCAATCACGAACAGGCCGACGAGAGTGATCACCACAATCAATCCCATGATTTCCATTCTTTCGAGTCCCTCCATCATTCGGAGAAGAGGCATCATGTGGGGCGGAAAGTTGACCTCTCCAACAACTAGGGGGATTCCAAGGATCACATGGTCGGCAACTATCTTTCCAAACCACCCTAAGAACATTCCAGGAATGATCAAAGCCGCACTGAGGACCCATTTCGCAGCAAAGAGACCTTTTGCATAGCGAACTAGCCGAAGTCCACGGAACAAAATGCCAAGAGCCTCTTTTTCCTTGAGTTCCGCGTCTAGATCTAGGTGGTCATCAAACTTTTCGATAGTCTGAAAACCACTCAGTATCGAGTGATCCTTTTGGGTGGTTTCGGTGGAAGCGTCAACGTTGCGGTTGCGAATAAACTTCATTACGCCACTCCATCTTCAAGTCCCTTGTGTTCTGCATCGACGAAACGCCTGTAGTGACCTCTAGGGACGTTCATCAAATCATCGTGAGCTCCAACTTCCACGATTTTCCCATCCTCCAGAAACGCAATTTGGTCAGCATTTCTTATCGTTGAAATGCGATGGGTGATGATGAAGACGATCTTGTCGTGTCCCCACTCTGAGAGATTGGCTAGTACTCGTTGCTCCGTTTCGGCATCCAACGAAGCTGTCGGTTCGTCGAGTATCAGAATCGGCGTATTTCGAATGACCGCCCGCGCGATTGTTAAGCGCTGTCGTTGTCCTGAGGACAGCTTGCTACCGCGCTCGCCAAGTCGCGTGTCGTAGCGTTTTTCGAGACTTTCAATGAAGTCTTCGATACAGGCAATTTGGGCAGCCCGTGCGACTTCGTCATCTGAGACGTTGTTGGTTGCATATGCAATGTTCTCCTTGATGGTCCCAGTAAAGAGCACATTTTTCTGGAGTGCAATCGCGCAATGGGTACGCATGTTGTCAATACTGAATTCACGCACGCTTGTGTTGTTGATGCAAACTGAACCTTCCTGAGGGTCATAAAGGCGCAGTAGCAGTGCCATTAGGGTCGACTTTCCCGATCCTGTACTTCCGACAATCGCGGTAATAGTGCCTGCCTGTGCGCTCAGCGACGCGCCACTGAGCACTTGAGCGTTTGAATCGTAGTGAAACTCTACGTCTTTCCATGCGACAGATGTAACTTGATTTGGAAACTCCTTTGGATGCGGCGGATCGACGACCATGGGTTTTAGATCGAGGAAATAAAAGGCACGTTCTAACCCAATAAACAGATCTTGTAGCATGCACCACAGCCGGACCAATCCACGTCCCTCACCCGAAATTTGCCCAATTCTCCCATTAGCCTGATTGAAGGCGGCATAGTTCCAAACTGCGAACCCAACGAACATAGTTGCCCAAGTTGGAAAGTTTGTTTCACGGGCTTCAACCACCCAGCTAACGATCAAATATTCGAGTCCAATGACCACAAGTGCGCCCATAACTCCAACAGCCAACGACAAAAGGACCATCCCAAACCGGAGATAAAGGGCTCGATCTAGTGCGTATTGCGAATCTACATCAAATCTCTGGACCATGATTGCTTCGGCTTGACTAGCCTTCACTACCTTCAAGCAAGCGAATGTTTCTTGAAGTCTCGACGTAAAGTCGCTGTTTGCAACTCGGTTCGCGACTGACAATTGTCGAATCTTCGGAGTAGCAAGTGCAGTTATCACAAACATTGGGACAAGCGAGACAAATACTGCCATTCCCAATCGCCAGTCAAACGCCATTAGAAATGCCATTGCAAACGTCATGTCTCGTAACGTCTCAAACGGACCAATTACACACTGTTGGAGTACGTTTACGATCATGGAGCTATCTTGGTAAATTCGGTAAATGGCGTCGCCGGACCTGTGGCTCTGATGAAACGTGAGCGACAAATACTCCAACTTCTCGATCATGGCGACTCGAAGGTTCTGATTCACGTTCTGCCATACCCAAAGCCCGTAGTAGCGAAAGAACATCGTAACCAGCGTCTGAAAGATGACGCCAATGAGAAACCAGACCATCATGCGATTGCGGACGGTCTTGCGTTGGAGTTCAGTTAGGTCTTCACCTGAAAAACCCGCGGCAGCAACTCTTGCTTTGGCCTCGTCATCGAGAAACTCCTCTCGAACATAGGTTTCGTCGACCAAAATGAGGAATGCCTGAGCGGGCTGAAGCTTGTCATTGATAAGCATCTTGTTGTCCCACATGTCGCTCGAGACCGCACCTGTGAATGTCCACAAGACAGTGAGAACTAACCCGAAGCAGAACATCAAGATGATGTGAAACAACATGGGACGCATGAAGGGAACAGACCGCGCAATGAGCCGGACGATCAATGCGCCGGATAGCTTCGGAGTGTCGTCCGAATCAGCGAGTTCGCGCGCCACTGATTTGGAGCCAAACCTCTCAAGGCCTCCCATCAATCGGGCAAGCAGGACTCGAACAAGTCGAAGTATGCGATTCGGCAAGCTACTAGGATCTTGGTTCATTTGAATACTTTTTTGCGTAGTTCCCGCGGTTGTGCGAAGTACGCCCGGGGGAAGCCCTCTCTATCCCGCAAGTGTTATAGCACAACGACCAATATCAACCTGAGAGCGCATACAGAACAATGCGCTTGCGAGTTGGTTAGTGGATGGAGAAAGGATGAACCCTCGACATGCAAAAGGATTTGAGCGACTTACCTCCCAACTTGCGCTTCTATGCTTGGTTCTACTCCGAGCTTCATGCAATCGAGTCGAGGTATTTGAGCACCAAGAAAGCCCAATCCACTTTGTGCATTTTCACGAACCGAAACATTGACACCGCTAATGCGCATGAACGCAATTAGCCTTGAGGTTGCGAGGTCCCTAACCGATCTTGTGACATAGAGTTGGGGTGTAGTCGGGTACTCTCCAGCCGCTTTTGTTGGTTTTGTCAGCTGGGGCTACGCACTAGATCCATTTCACAACTATACTGCTAGCGATATAAGTGAAATTGACACATTAATGCAATCCTTGCATGCACAACAATGAGCGCGTACAGAATCACTCTTTTGCTAGTTGTAGGAGCAATATTTTCGACGCCCGGAACTGCTGAGAGTGAAAGATCCGCAGTTCTGGACGATGTATTGGTTGAAGCTCTGCGAGATGAGATGGATCGGTCGCTCCGTGAGCTTCAGCTGGAAAATGAATCCAAACCTTATTTCATTTCCTACTCGGTTACCGAGGTAAGTTCAGTAGATGCGACGTACGTACTAGGCGCACACACCCAATCAAACGCAACAAGTAATCGATTTCTAACGGTCGGTTTGCGGGTTGGTTCTCCCAATCTCGACAATTCCAACTATTTGTCGGGTAGTGACCGACTTAGCGACATTGGTAGCTACGAGGTGGGGATTAGGCATCGATTGCCTCTATCCAATGACTATTACGAGCTAAGACGGGAAATCTGGTTGGCAACCGATGCGGCGTACAAGAAAGCCATTGGCGAATTTACTGGGAAAAGTGCTGCTTTAGCCAGTCGACGGGTATCGCAAAGACCCAAGGATTTCAGTAGCGAGGACCAATTCGTCTACACCTCTCCCATCAAACATTCGGTTTCTGGTTTGGAGGAAGTTTCGGCGATTGCAAAGGGCTTGTCAGCGACATTTGGCGCTTACCCGCCACTCTTGAACTCTTCAACACGAGTGACATCGATTGCGACAAAACGCTTGTACATCGACTCAGGTGAGAATTTCAATCGTTACGAGAGTGGAATCTGCTCCGCAATCTCTCAAGCGAGCATTCAAACTCCATCCGGAACGCTGATACCGCTCTCCACGAGCACTTATGCAAGAGATTGCTTTGAGTTTCGGGACATCACCACGCTCAGTTCGGAAGCTGCCGGCATGGCAGCGAGTCTATTGACATTGCAGAATGCGGATATGCTGGACTTTTACGAAGGACCGGTGCTCTTTGAGGGGCCTGCTGCTGCACAATTCTTTGGACAAGCGTTGGTCGGTCGCTTAGGGGCTACTCCAAAGGGTGTCGCGGAGGACACAACAGGGTTTGGGATTGGTGCGATGCTCATCGAGGCAGCAACCGACAATCCATTTGTTGATCGGCTGAACACCATGGTCTTTCCCCCATTTCTTAGTGTTGTGAACGATCCAACTATTACTGAACACAACAATAGTCCTTTACTTGGGAGCTACGTTGTAGACGAAGAGGGCATGCCGGCAAGGCGTACGGAACTAATAAAAAACGGCATGCTGAAGCGACTGCTAACAACTCGTGCACCAACTGATGAATTCAAGCAGACTACGGGCAGTGCTAGAGGTTTAGGTGGTCCGCGTCCGGGCAATCTGTTTATAGATTCCGTTGACGGTGTGTCGATGGACGAGCTAAGGTCTACGCTGATGGGTATCGTGGAAGAGAGTGGACAGGAATTCGCGCTGCTTGTTCGACAGTTCATGAGCGTGGACGATATTCCGTTTGCTGATTCAGAATCTGTGACTTGGCCATTGATGGCGCTAGTGGGAGACGAAACCCGATCATTGCCCACTGCAATTGCCTATAAGGTCTTTCCAGACGGACGCGAGGTTCCTGTGCTTCCGTTAGTCGTTGCCGATTTTTCAGATCGGATTTATCGCAAAATCGTTGCTGCTTCAGATCAACGATGGAAGCGAGATCTGTACTTGGCAGAAACGGCTATACCTGAGCACGGTTTACAAACATCCAAACCAGGAGCAAGTGCAGAACAGAAAGCAGCATTTCAGGCGTTTGTCTCTATTGTCTCTCCCGCTTTGATCTTCGACGAGGTTACCTTCAAATCAGCAAACATTGTTGAAAGACCGGTGCCCGTTTATTCTCCACCTGTCCCAGTCGCAAGGTAAGTCGTCCAATCGTACTCACGTATATACCAAGCGACAGCCCCCACGGGAGGAATCCCAATCCGCCTCGTTGATCTCGAAAACAGAAAGATTCCCCTGCATGGGAGGTCTGTAGCAGACTCTCGATCGAGATGAAGGCACATTTTCCAAAACTGTATTGGCGCGGGAATCCTGCTCTTGAATGTCATTAAAGCCCGCAATGTGCGTTGTAATCGTCGAACGAATGTAAAGCAGCCCGCGTACGATATTATGAGACAGTACTTTCCGGGGGAATGAATTCGTGAAACTACCAAAAGAATCAAGGTTGACATTCGGCTTTCTTGTTGCCATTTTGGCATTTGCACCTTCATCATTGAGTGCAGAAACACTCGACGTAATGAAGAAGGAACTAGATCGAGCTTTTGAGGCTCTGCAAGTCGAAGAGGAACCGCCTTACTACATAAGCTACGAAATAACCGAGGATGCGGTTGCGTCGGTAAGCGGCGGATTCGGAGAGATTAACTCAGAGAACCACACAATGTCGCGCTACCTTGACATCGACCTGAGAGTTGGCGACTACTCGCTCGACAACACTCACCCAGTAGGGAATAGAGGATTTGGTGGGTTCGGTTCACGTGGTCCAACGATGATTGGCGTTGAACACGCTGAATCACTGCAAGCGACTCTGTGGTATCGCACAGATGCCGCATACAAAGCAGCGGTTGCACAGTTCAAGAATGTCAAGTCGGAAATTCAATCTAGGGTTGAAGCTGACGACAAATCGGGCGATTTTTCGGAAGCTCCTGCTTCCGAATACTCGATGGACAGAGAGGAGCTCGTCTCCGACACAGCTGCATGGGGACAAAAACTGCGTCAATTTACGAAGCCGTTTGCTCAAGCAGAATTCATTCAAAGCAACGCTGCAAACATCACCGGCGAAGTGGAGACCCGATGGTTTGTCAATACTGACGGAACCAAGATCAAGACGTCCCGGGCACTCTATCGAATGGTTGTTCAAGCTACCGCAAAGGCTGACGACGGCATGGTCTTGTCTCTGGTAGAAACCTTCGAATCAAGCTCTGCCGAAAAACTACTTGACGACGAACAAATTCTGACCGCTGTCAATAAGATGATTGATGATCTGGAAGCACTTCGAGTCGCGACTCTCGTAGACCCATACACGGGTCCAGCAATACTCTCGGGCAGAGCGACGGGTGTGTTCTTTCACGAGATTCTTGGCCACAGGTTGGAAGGCCATCGGCAGAAGAACGAAGACGAGGGCCAGACATTTCGCAAGCAGATTGGCAAGCGATTGCTTCCCGAGACATTTTCCGTTGTATTCGATCCGTCAATAGACAGGTGGGGCGACATCGAACTTTCCGGAACCTTCAAGTATGACAATGAAGGTGTCGCTGGAGAGCGCGTAGTCGCCATCGAGAAAGGTGTCTTGAAGGGATTCCTAATGTCTAGGTCACCTATCGAAGGATTTCCAGCCTCAAATGGACATGGACGCAAGGACTATGGAAGAAGAGTTGTTGCTCGCCAATCCAACCTAATCGTTGAAGTAGACGACCCCTACTCGCCTGAGGAACTTCAAGAATTACTGCTAGAAAAGGTAAGAGAACAGGGCAAGGAATTTGGTCTCTACTTCGACAACATTACTGGCGGTTTCACGATGACCGGTAGATCAATGCCCAATGCGTTCAACGTTACTCCAGTCCTGGTATACAAGATTCATCTGGACGGTACAAGGGAGATCGTTCGCGGTGTTGACTTGATAGGCACTCCGCTTACTACATTCAGTCGTGTGGAAGCCGCTGCTTCTGACTACGATGTATTCAATGGAATGTGTGGTGCCGAATCTGGATGGGTTCCTGTGTCCGCTGTCGCACCCTCGATCCTTGTATCCCAAATTGAAGTGCAGAAGAAGGCAAGTTCCCGCGACATTCCCCCAATTCTACCGTCGCCGATTCAAGGCCCAATTGACACCTCGATTCAGCTTTTCGGAGGTGAGTAGTGAGGACTTTTAAATCTTTTGCTCTTGGGTTGATTGTTCTGAGTGTTGCTGCCAATCTACAAGCACAATCCGACGACGAGGACACGCTGCTGCGTGCTTTGCAGGATGAAATGGATCGTTCTCTTGCTGAACTTCAGTTGGACGAAGAGCCCCCTCCCTACTTCATTTCCTACAGGGTAGTCGAATCAAGCTCAGTCGCTGCAACCTACACATTGGGAGCGCACAATCGTTCCAATGGAAGTAGGGGACGAAGTCTACTAGTAGCGGTGCGCGTTGGAAGCAAGGAACTTGACAACACCAATTTTCAGTTTGGAGGATTCACTGCCTCCCGGGGTCTTCCTTTGACGAACTCGTATGAAGAGTTGCGACGCAGCATTTGGATGGCAACCGATTCTGCGTACAAGCAAGCCGTTTCGAATTTGTCGTCGAAGCGCTCCGCATTGGAAAGCCAGACGATCGAGGATCGTCCAAAGGACTTTAGCGATGAAGAGAAATACACATGGATGGGTGAGGAGTCGTTTAGTGTTGCAAATTCCAACGAGGTGTCTGCAATCGCAAGAGAATTGTCAACTTCGTTCCTGGGCCAACCTGATCTGTTTGTCTCATCGGCTACCGCTTCGTCTCGAGCTTCGACAACCTTGTACCTGGATTCGGAAGGGAATTTCAACAGGTATGAGAACGGGCACTGTTCGGCGACGGTGTTTGCCAAAACCCAATCTACGGACGGCGCCGAGCTGCAGGACGCGACCACCACATATGCTCGAAAGTGTTCCGATCTCCCGGATTCAGACTCATTGAAGCAATTGGGATTAGATTTGGCAGACAGACTCATTGCTCTACGCAATGCAGAGTCTCTGGATAACTACAACGGTCCAGTTCTCTTAGCCGACAAAGCTGCTGCACAGTTTCTTGGGCTTCAGTTGTTGGGACTCCTAGGAGCTTCGCCCATTCCTGTGGCGAGCAATCCTACTATGGCGCAGTCTCTGCGACGAAACGCAAATCCATTCATGGACAAGCTCAATGCTAGGGTATTTCCGCGGTTCATCGACGTTGTTAATGACCCCACTCTGACCGAATTTGAAGGCAAGGCACTACTGGGCAACTATCACGTTGACATGGATGGTATGCCCTCCCGCCGGACGGAATTGGTAGCAAACGGCATGTTAAGAGCACTTCTCACAGGTCGGGCGCCGACGAAGTCCTCGGACATGTCAACGGGAAGCAATCGTGGGCTTAGATCACCCTATCCTGGAAATTTGTTCGTTGAAGCACGAGATGCGCTGGAGGACGACGAGCTACGAACGGAATTGCGCGCCTATGCTCAAGACTATGGATTGGAGTTCGCCCTTGTCGTGCGCAAGTTTTCAACTCGGCAAGACTTTTTCAGCGATCCTGTGGCTGCCGCTTCGGTGGGCTTTGGTGGTGGTGGAGTAATGACTGCATTTGACGTTGTCAAGCTCTATGAAGACGGGCGGGAAGTTCCCGTCAGACCAATGAGCGTGTCAAATTTCGTAGTTTCGTTCTTCAAGGATATTGTCGCAGCGTCTACTGGCCGCACGCACTACGACATGCCGCTGTCAGTGGGAAGTTCTAGCTTTGCCTCCATCATTACGCCATCGCTCCTGTTTGAGGATCTCAGCATGAGGTCTGCAGGTGAGGCCAAGCCCAAGTTGCCGTTGTTTCCGCATCCACTGGCTGCAGGACAATGAGCCGGCAAGTACATGTTTGGGCGGTTGGGCAAGTTTGTGAGCTTCTAACTTGACATCGTCTGATTTGCACGGGGTGTCAGGCATGCAGCATGGACGCCTGAGACATCGCGACAAGCGGCCGTTGTCGGACATTTCAAACGCGTTGTGCGTCTGCTCACTTGTTGCTGCCACGCAACTGTGCGCAGACGCAGACGTCTTGGACGTCATGCAGGACGAACTGAATCGCTCATTCAAAGTCCTGCAGGAGGAACCGACACCTCCATACTACTTGAGCTATGAAATTACCGAGAGCGCAAGTGCGAACATTAGTGCTAGTTTTGGTGAGGTGATCAATCGTGGTTCGTCCACGACCAGATACATAGATATCAATCTGCGTGTTGGCGATTTCTCGCTCGACAACACCCATCCAGTCGAAGGTGGCACGGTAATTCCGGACTTGGGCGCTTACACAATTGCCATTGATGACGTAGACGCCTTACGCACTACGCTGTGGTATAGAACCGATATGGCGTTCAAGACAGCTCTTTCTCAGTTCACCCGTGTTCGCAATCGAGTCCAAACAACGGTGGAAGCTGATGACAAGTCCGGAGACTTTTCCGTCGTCGAACCGTCTACCTATATCGAGGAAAAAAGAGAATTGGATGCCGACATGGAACTATGGGGTCGAAAACTCCAGGAATATACGCATCCATTTGCTACTTCGCCTGTAGTACAAACCAATTCTGCCTCAATTAGTGGCGAGGTTGAGACTAGATGGTTTGTCAATACAGACGGCTCGCGGGTACTCGTCTCTCAACCGTACTATCGCATGGTGATTTCTGCCACCGCAAAAGCCGATGACGGCATGGTGCTGGGACTCGTCCGGACGTTTGACTCAGTCGCTCCTGATCGCCTCCTAAAGGACGAGGAAGTCCTGGCCACTGTGAATACCATGATTGATGAACTAAAGGCACTGCGAGAAGCACCTCTTGTTGATCCTTATACGGGACCCGCGCTGCTATCAGGTCGTGCCACTGGAGTGTTTCTCCACGAAGTTCTTGGTCACCCTTTGGAGGGACATCGCCAGAAGTCGGAGGACGAGAGTCAAACCTTCCGCAAGCAAGTTGGCGAGCAGTTACTCCCGGAAGGATTTTCTGTAGTGTTTGATCCGTCCATGGAAGTGTTTGGGGAGACCGACTTGATTGGCAACTACAAGTTTGACAACGAGGGAGTTAGGGGACAAAGGGTCGTTGTTATTGACAACGGCGTTCTCAAAGGCTTCTTGATGTCGAGAGCGCCAATCGAAGGGTATCCTGAGTCGAACGGTCATGGACGTAAGCAGATTGGACATGCAGTAGTAGCTCGTCAATCCAACCTCCTGCTTGAAGTAGATGACCCAGTTTCCTCCGAAGAACTTGAAGCCATGCTGCTAGAGCAGGTGGAGGAACAGGGCAAGGAATTTGGTCTGTACTTCAAGGACATAACTGGAGGATTCACTACGACCCAGCGTAATTCTCCCAGCGCGTTCAACGTAACTCCGGTCTTGGTGTACAAGATCTACCGTGATGGTTCGAAGGAATTGGTTCGAGGCGTCAATCTGATTGGGACTCCACTTGCGACACTTAGTGAGGTAAAAGCTGGAGCAACCGACATTGAAATATTCAATGGCATTTGCGGGGGTGAATCTGGAAGTGTTCCCGTGTCTGCAGTTGCCCCGTCGATTCTGATTTCTCAGATAGAAGTTCAAAAGGCAGAGATCTCGCGAGACATTCCGCCGATTCTGCCATCGCCTGTTGACAACTCGTCGGCCCAACTGATGAATTCCACAGGTGATACCCAATGAGACGAGCGGGCGCGTGCGCAATTGCGCTATGTTGGCTCGCTTTGGCTGGGTGCCTTCAAGCTCAAGAGAGCGAGGGGGACATACTGCGGCGCGCAATGCAAGACGAATTGGATCGTTCTCTAAGCGAGCTTCAATTGGAAGGCGAACCGAAACCTTACTTTATCTCGTACACGGTTACCGAGCTTGAGTCTCATTCCATGCGGTACGTACTTGGGTCGCACGATTCTTCGAGTACAAATCTGAGACGTACGTTATTTGTAGCTGTGCGAGTAGGGAATTCCGAGCTTGACAACACTGGATTCCTAGACGTGAGCAACGATCAAATCGCAATCAACCTGGGAATAATTGGAACCGCTCTCCCCTTGCGCGACAATTACGATGAACTTCGTCGGGTCATGTGGTTAGCCACCGATGCTGCATACAAAGCGGCGACAAAAACGTATTCGGCCAAGAGATCAGCACTGGAAAACCAGATAGTTGGATCTAGGACACCGGATTTCAGCGAGGAAGAGCCCCACCTATACCTGGAGGAATCTGACCAATTAGGTTTCAGCTTGGAGGAACTAGCAGGTATCGCCCGAGAGGTGTCTCAGGCCTTCGCGGACCAACCCAATGTGTTTGCGTCTTCGGCACATGTTCAAAGCACCGTATCCTCGCGCACCTACCTCGACACCGAGGGGAATCACAATCGGCTCTACACTCCGCAATGTACAGTCGGGGCAACGGCCAGGACTCAAGCGTTGGACGGAGCGGCAATTCACGACTCCACTTACACCTACTCTAGGAGCTGCTCCGATCTTCCGGCCATTGATTCCCTAAGGGCCAAAGCAGTTGCCATGGCGCAGCGACTCGAGGCTCGACGCGACGCTGAGCCTTTGTACGTATATAGTGGTCCAGTTCTATTCGAACCTGATGCAGCCGCACACTTCCTGAACCAAGTACTAGCAAAATTGCTTGGAGCAACCTCGGTGCCAGAGACGGGAAATCCGCAGTGGGACAGCAACCTCGAGCAAGTTGCCAATCCTTTCGTCGCCAAGATTGATGCTCGAGTTTTTCCGAGGACGATTAGTGTCTTCAATGACCCGACTATTTCGGATTACCAGGGCAGACCATTGCTTGGCAGCTATGCCGTCGATGCGGAAGGTATGCCCACTCGGCGTACCGAATTGATTTCAAACGGCATACTTAAGACGCTGCTTACCACTCGCGACCCTGTCAATAAGTTGGTTAATTCCACGGGCAGCCACAGAGGCTATGGAAATCCTCTGCCAGGCAACCTCTTCATTCAGCCCGAAAGTGGTCTTTCGATGGATGAATTGCGAACCGAGCTGATTGAGTTGGCAAAGGAAAACGGATCGGAGTTTGCTCTATTGGTACGCAAGATGCAGAGCATGGAAGACTTCGATGGCAGCGAAAGCCCGCTAGATGAGTTGTTCCAAACTCAGTTTGCCGGTGGGATTTCCGCCATGCCCGCCATAGATGTCGTCAAGATATACACGGATGGGCGCGAGGTCCAAGTATTGCCACTAGTAGTAACAGATTTTGTCGACAGCCATTTCCGGGACATTGTGGCAACCTCAGCGGAGACTGTGCACGCCGACGTAGCCATTTCTCCATTCGCCAACATGAATATTCTTTCTCTATTTACGGAAGGTATATCGGCATTGCATGGCGGCAAGGAGTTCATTTCAATCATCACTCCGGCGCTGCTATTTGAGGATCTGAGCCTTAGAAGTGCCGTAGGGTTCAAACCCAATCTTCCTGCGGTTCCGCATCCGCTAGCCCAAGATTAGCCGCTAACTTCTACTTAACGTCTGCATTAACTCTCCTGTCGAGGATGTGGCAATCGTGGCACAGCTTTCGAATAATAGGCATCTCTAACCCACGAGCTTCCTAGCACACGAGACAATAGATGTGAAACGATATATTTGCTACGCGCTACTTTTGCAGTTGCTTTTGCTGGGAACTGCGACCGCAACCGAGTTGGATGCTCTCGATGTGATGTTTCGAGAAGTACAACGATCGATGAAAGTCCTCAAGAGGCATGACGAAGCGCCTTACTACATCAGCTATGAGATCACTGAAGACGTTGCTGCCACTGTCAGCGGCGCATTTGGAAAAGCAACAAGCAGGAACTTCATCGTTAGCCGGTACTTGGACATCGATCTACGCCTGGGGGACTACTCTCTTGACAATACCCATCCCCTTCGCGGCGGATTGAGTGAGTTATCGAACGGACCGGCAACGACGCCCATCGAGGACGAGGAAGCGCTTCGGACTACTCTCTGGCTTCATACGGACGTGGCTTACAAGCAGGCATTGACTCAGTTCACGAGAGTCAAGTCCGCAGTGCAGTCAAGTGTCAGACCTGTTTTTCGAGTGGGAGACTATTCCCCATACCCGGTGCGGAAATTCAGTGAAGCAAAGGTTGAGTTGGATGCTGATTTCGAGCATTGGAGAGACAAGATTCAACAGTACACGGAGCCATTCTCTGAGGCGGAGTTCATTCAGGACAACTATGCGTACATCTTCGGGGATGTGGAGACAAGGTGGTTTGTCAATTCGGATGGATCAAGAATCTTAGTTTCGAAGCCCTACTATCGGTTGGTCATTCAGGCTACCACCAAGGCTGACGACGGTATGGAGATATCTCTTGAGCGCACTTTTGACGCTAGCACTCCTAACAAGATTCTGCAGGATGAACAGGTTATGAGTGCAGTCCGCAGCATGATCGAGGACTTGCATGCGCTTCGTGTCGCTCCATTGGTGGAGCCGTACACTGGACCGGCGATCCTATCGGGACGATCAACGGGCGTTTTCTTCCATGAGGTCTTGGGACACCGCGTCGAGGGCCATCGACAGCGACTGCTCGATGAAGCGCAAACTTTCCATTCGCAACTCAACCAAAGATTGCTACCGCGAAGCTTTTCGGTTGTTTTTGATCCAACAGAAGGTAGCTTCGACGGGGTGGAGTTGATTGGAGGTTACAAGTACGACAATCAGGGTGTTGAGGCCCAACGGGTCGTAGTTGTCGATCGTGGGACTCTGAAGGGTTTCTTGATGTCCAAGACTCCAATAATGGGCTTCTATAGATCAAATGGCCACGGAAGGAAAAACTACGGCTATCCCGTAGTTTCTCGTCAGTCCAATCTCTTTGTCGAAATCCGAAATCCTCATACGAGGGATGAGCTTGAAGCGATGCTCATCGAGCGAATCAAGGAACAAGGGAAGCCCTACGGTTTGTATTTTGCGGATGTAAAAGGCGGGTTCACTCTGACTGCTCGCTCCATGCCAAATGCATTCAACGTGAATCCATTGATGGTTTACCGTCTGTATCCCGATGGTAGCAAGGAGTTGGTCAGAGGTGTAGACTTGATCGGCACTCCGCTGACAACATTCAGTCGCGTAGAAGCAGGCGCGGACGACTACGAAGTATTCAACGATGTGTGCGACGCGGAATCCGGACAACTGCCCGTTTCCACCGTGGCGCCCTCGATACTGATTTCTCAGATTGAAGTACAGAAGACAGAAAGCTCGCGGAGCATTCCTCCAATACTGCCTTCCCCTGTTTCTCGCATCGATGGTCATTCCGGTTCTCGGGCCGATAGCGAACGATGAAGCGGCTGACAATCAGCATTGTTGCGCTATTTGTAGGATTAGCTGCTAGCGGACAATTGTCCAACGACGACGTGCTTGTTCGCGCTCTTCAAGACGAAATGGATCGTTCCTTGGCAGAACTCCAACTTGAGAACGAGCCTTTGCCTTATTTCATCTCGTACTCGGTTCAGGAAAGGAAAAGTTCAACCCTGACCTATGTTTTGGGTGCACATGACGGTACGAACTCCAGTTTGGTGCGTTTGCTCAACGTCGTTGTAAGAGTTGGCTCCAAGCAGCTCGACAACACAAACTTCTTGCTTTTGGAGGCAACTCCTGATCAGCTCAATGAGATGGGTACTCCGCATGTACTCCCGTTGACTGACGACTACGACGAATTGCGGCGGTCCATTTGGATTGCGACGGATCAGGCCTACAAGGAGGCATTGGTCCATTACTCTGCAAAGACGTCGGCTATAGCAAACCAAACCACGGCAGAACGCGTCAACGACTTTAGTGAGGAGGAAGCGTATCAGTATGTTGACGAACGAATTCCATTAGGACTTGAACTCGACCAGCTTGCCAATCTTGCACGCCAGGTATCTGAGGTGTTTCGGGGTCGGTCCGAGGTTTTCTCTTCCTACGCAACCGCCTTCAGCAGCACGACCAAACGGACATACCTTGACTCCGAAGGCAACTTCCATCGCTACAGTTTTGAACTGTGCAACGTTCGAACGCATGCTTCCACCCAAACCTCCACTGGAGCCATAGTCAAGGATGGAACTTCGGCCCTGACACGCGATTGCTCCAGACTCCCCAAAATTGAATCGTTGCAAGCAGATGCGGCTTACATGGCAGAACACCTTGTGGACCAACGTCAGGCGGAGTCTCTCGAAGCCTATACGGGTCCAGTATTTATGGAGAGCAAGGCAGCCGCCGAATTCATTAATCAAGCATTGTCTGGTCTCTTGGTTGCGGTTCCCGTGCCCATGACAGCCAGTCCTCAGCTAAACACTCAAATTCAGAACATCGCCAACCAGATGGTTCACAGAATTGACACGCGTGTGTTTCCTCGCAACATATCCATTGTCAATGACCCTACGATTGACGAGTATCGTGAACGGTTGTTAATGGGCAGCTACGCAGTCGATAGTCAGGGAATGCCGTCGAGACGTACCGAAATGATTTCCAAAGGCATCCTCAAGAATTTGTTGACTACTCGATCTCCCGTTGCAGAGCTAGCCTCGACCACCGGTAGTCACCGAGGAATGCCAATTCCACTTCCTGGCAACTTGTTCCTGCAAACAGAACGTGGTGTTTCTCAAGAATCGATTCTTGAGCAGGCCATTCAAATTGCAGACTCCAACGGGTCGGACTTCGCACTAGTTATCCGCAAGATCGCCAATACGCAAGAAATCGAAATGGCGCATGTCGAGATGTCAGAAATGGTAAGTGCGACAATGGAGGGAAATGTCGCAGTACTGCCTGCGATTCACGTGGTCAAGTTGTATCCGGATGGTCGAGAAGTTCCTGTCCAACCCATGGTGATCGTAGATTTTGTCCCTGGACATTTCAGGGACATTGTGGCAACAACGTCTCAAACCCACCATCATGACGTGCCGGCGTCTCCCTTGTCGGGGCTAAATGTCTTGATGGCCATGATCAGGGGTCCTGGGGCACTTTCCGGATATGACCAAATCTATAGCTCAATTGTCACGCCAGGATTGCTTATTGAGGAAATGTCGCTGCGCATTGCCAGCGGACAGATGCCAAGACTGCCATTTGCTCCCCATCCGATGGCAGACGAGTGACCGCTTCGAATTTCTGGCTATTCATTGCTGACTTAACTTACAAGACCTAAAAGCAGTCTCCTAGTGTGTAAATTCGAAAATTGGTCTCCTCCACACGTTTTGTGAGCGCTAAGAGGTTGCAACCTTCCCTCTAGTTCCTGTCTTCAACGTGAAATCCAATTGTTTGCCGTTGGCAAAGAAAACAACGTTGCGCGCCAAGTACTTTTGAAGATTTAGGAAGGCCTGACCTAGGTTCACGCGGGCGTTTTCCGTATTGACCGCACAGCACCGATGCAACAGGTACAGGTGCCAGGACGTTGCTAAAATGGATTTGCTTATACCAGTTCAACCATTCCGTATTTTGGAGGCGAAAAATAAATGAGAAAGGCAGTACTGTTGGTGCTTTTAGCATTGACGTACGCTCTTGCGGGATGTGCGACCGTATTTAGTTATTCCGAATATCCTGTTAGAGTTGAGAGTTCGCCGACGAATCTCCAAATAGAAATACGAGATGCAAAGGGAAATATAGTTCACCGGGGTCAAACACCCGAGGTTGTTACGCTAGATGCCCATGGAGGTTTTTTACAGCAAGCGACGTATTATGTGAAGTTGTATAGGTCTGGCACAGTAATTGGGGAAACCGTCATCAGAGGAGGCATTGACGGATGGTTCTTCGTTAACCTGCTTGGCGGCGGAGTAGTGGGAATGCTCATTGACGCTGCTACAGGCGCAATGTGGGTTCTGGACGAATATGTGACAGTCCATGCGGACAAAGCGGACGAATAAGCCCCAATCAGTCGTGTGTGGTCACCGTATATCAGGTGACTATCCACGATCCTGTAGATAGACTTTTAGCCTTTTGTAAGCGAAGATTCAAATTGACACACCTCGCTCCATTCAGATCGGACTAGCTTCGAATTAGAACCAATTTGACCACCATCTCACTATGAAGATCCTCCCGTTAGCACTGTTCCTTTGCGTCGCAGCCCACAATTGCCTTGGTGCGGCTAGTTCAGAGACTGAGTTTGATGTATTGGATGTGATGCTCGACGAACTGTCTCGATCGTTTGACGTCCTGCAAGACGAGGACGAGCCTCCGTACTTTCTTAGCTATGAAATCACCCAGGACAAAATCCGAAGCGTAAGCGGCTCCTATGGTGAAATTGGCGGAATCGTCGACCGTTCGTTCCGTGAATTGGACATCGATCTAAGAGTTGGTTCATCTGAACTCGACAACACCCATTTTGGAGGTAGGGGTGGCGCCACATCGATTTCGATAGAGAGTCCTGAGGCAATTCGCAACACGTTGTGGTATGCCACGAACCGGGAATACCGAATCGCCATTGCCCAATTGAGCGATGTTCGGAGTGCCATGCAGTCGCGCGTAGAGGAAATCGACCAATCGGGAGACTTCTCGCCAGCTCCTCGCGAGGAGTATCGAACAGATGTTATTGAGCTAGAAGCAGCTCTTTCCGTTCTACAGGAGAAAGTCAGACTATACGGCGCTCCCTTCAAACGCGCCGAACACATAATCTTCAACAGGGTTACTGTTTCAGGAGACGTCGAAACTCGCTGGTTCGTCAATAGCGAAGGCACCAAGATACGAGTTTCCCAACCTTTCTACCGAGTAACTATCGAAGCATCCTCAAAAGCCGACGACGGTATGGTTCTGTCCCGCCAGCTAAGTCATATTTCAACCTCGTTGGACGGATTGCCTGACGATGAGTCAATTCTGAACGAAGCAGAGACGCTAATCGAGGAACTGGCAGAAATGCGCGATGCACCAATAGTTGAGCCCTATGCGGGACCCGCCATTTTGTCTGGACGTGCAACGGGAGTCTTTTTTCACGAGATTCTTGGACATCGTCTAGAGGGTCATCGGCAAAAGGCGGAACACGAAGGGCAGACGTTCAAGTCAAAGCTTGGAGAGTATGTATTGCCAGAGAACTTTAGCGTCGTCTTCGACCCCAATGTTCGCAAGTTTGGAACGATCGATTTGGCAGGATCTTACGACTTCGACAATCAAGGAGTGCGAGCACAGCGTGTCACCGTGGTCAGGGACGGCATATTGGAAGGTTTCCTGACATCTCGGCTACCAATGGAAGGCTTTCCAATATCAAACGGGCACGGGCGAAAGAATCAGGGCCGCCCCGTGGTTGCGAGACAATCCAACATGTTTGTAGAAGTTGAGAATCCCTATTCGCCAGAGCAGCTCAAAGCTATGTTGATTGAGCGGGTTCTGGAACAGGGCAAGGAGTTTGGACTTTATTTCGAGGACATTCGAGGCGGCTTCACCGTAACTCAGCGCACCATGCCGAATGCCTTCAATGTCACTCCAGTTGTCGTGTATCGAATCTTTACGGACGGGCACCAGGAGATGGTTCGTGGAGTTGACCTTATCGGAACACCGCTTACGACATTCAGTCGGGTTGAAGCGGGCGCATCCGACTTTGAGGTCTTCAATGGCGTCTGTGGCGCCGAATCGGGCTTGGTTCCTGTCGCCGCCGTTGCACCTTCTATTCTGGTGTCGCAAATTGAAGTCCAGAAGAAGGCTAGCTCAAGAAGCATACCTCCAATCTTGCCAAATCCCGTCGACGCCCAGGAAGGGCTATCTTCCAACACACCGACATTGCTCAGACGATGAAGTGGATATTGGCACTTGTTGCACTAGCGCCTGCCGTTGGTGCAAATGCCCAAGCAACTCAGGATGCAGATCCCGTTGTCCAAGCGATGAGGGATGAACTTCGGCGGTCCATGAGTGACTTGCAACTGAAGGGCTCTCCTCAACCTTATTTCATTGCCTACACGGTGCGGGACAATTCGCAATTGCTGGAGTCGTTCTACTTGGGCACGTCGGTTCGTGCTGACAGGACTAGCTCTCGAACTGTTCGAGTGGAGGTCCGAGTCGGATCCTATGAACTCGACAATCGCAACTACCGACCTCGCGTGAACCGATCTGCAACGATAACGCAGGCGTTGCCTATCAGTGACGATTACGAGGAAATACGGCGCGCGATTTGGCGCGCAACCGATGCCGCGTACAAGAACGCTGCTCAGAACTACGCAGCGAAACTCACTGCATTGGAGGGACGACGAAGCGACGATCCGGCACCGGACTTCACTATTGAAGAACCGTTCCAATATGTGAGAGCAGAGCAACCGACCGCGGACGACATCGACTTAGATGCAGTCCGCGAGCCAGCAAGAGAACTCTCGTCAGCCTTCTCAAGTTCACCCGATATATTCACTTCGGTTGTGGCCGCGTCTGCGGCAAAGAGACGACGCATCTACTTGAACAGCGAAGGCAGTTTCCACGACTATGTGGAGCAACAGTGTCGTATTAGAACGCTGGCTTTTACTCAAATGCTGGATGGCACGGAGATACAAGACTACGCCAACGAGTACGCTATCGATTGTGCGAGTCTTCCACCCTTGGCCGAAATGCAAACGGGAGTGCGGTCGCTCATCTCGCGATTGACGAGTTTGAGATCCGCTGAACCGTTTGGGGATGTATACAACGGCCCGATACTGTATGAGGGACAGGCGGCAGCACAAATACTCCGACGTCTTCTCTTGCCAAGATTAATGGCAGTTAGAGTGCCCATGACGGATGATGCTCGATCCGATTCTCAGCGATTCAGAAACCCATTTCTGGACAAGATCGGTACTCGAGTTGTATCCGCCAAAATCGATGTCATAAACGATCCAACGCTAACCGAATTCAATGGCCAACCCTTGCTTGGACACTACTTTGTAGATCGGCAGGGAATCCCTGCTCGTCGCACGCTGCTTGTCGAGGAGGGAAGGTTGAAGACGCTTTTGACTACACGCAGTCCGGTGGACGAGTTCGACAAGAGCACAGGCTCCAGCCGAACTGGCGGTAGTGCGATGCCAGGCAATGTCCTGATTCTTCCCAAGGAAGGGGAGGGGTGGACTGATGAAGAGATTCGCGTAGAAATGAACTCCTTGTTGGACGATTACGGCTTGGATTATGGAATCGTGGTGCGCAGATTGGCCAATCGTGCAGAGCTGGCGTTCGGCAATCGCACCTCTGTCCTGCTTGAAGCGTACAAAGTGTTTGCGGACGGTAGAGAGGTACTCGTGCCAGCGATGGAGATTACTGGCTACAGTGATCGAACATTGCGTGACATTGTTGCTGTTTCACAGGAGATTCAGCAGTACGACACGGTTTACGGCAGTGGAAGTGGTGCATGGGTTACGCCCATTTCGATCATCGCTCCTTCGTCACTTCTCATAGAGGAACTGACAGCGAGAAAGATGCGTCCCGTATCGCCAAAGCCTCCGGTTGTTCCGCATCCATCGGTTGATTCGACAGCGGTATCGAATTAATTGGTGAATCTCGCTGTGGGTGAACCGTATTTCGATATAGGCGGTGATGCTTCGCTGGTGGAGCGTTTGCCCTGAGGCAGCAGGGAGACACTTGCTCTCTCGTTTCCCCACATTGCTGCAGCCCTGATACTGTCGTCCTCGACTTGGATTTCTCCAACAACTCTCGAAACGAGCCGCACATCTCCTAATCCCTTGCTGCATCTGTAGCGTTTGTAGCTGTTGCAGGTTTTTTTGCATTTTATTGGCTGTGACCCCTTGACACTGTATTTATGTATATCTATATTAAATAACATGTTGTTAATTACAGTATTTTGTGTCGGATTTACGCGACCTTCTCAGCAAGAAATTCATTTGGCGAGCGTGTGACCTAGCGGATTCCACAACTTCCGAGCAAGCATGGGGAATTCCCACGGGGTTTGACGACTTGGACCGTTTGCTCTATGGAAACGGCTGGCCTCGCGATGCTCTTATGGAAGTGCTTGTTGATGTTCATGGCTGCGGGGAACTGCGTTTGCTCGTGACCGGTCTCCGTTGCCTTCTCCGTGAGGAAACGCGATGGATGGCTTGGGTCAATCCTCCGTTTGTGCCTTATGCGCCAGCATTGCATGGGCTGGACATTGATGTGAACCGCGTGCTGCTGGTGCATCCAAACAGTCACCGAGAAGCTTTGTGGGCCTTGGAGAAAATTTTGGAGTCGGGCAGTTGCAGCGCTGCTCTCGCATGGCTGAATGAGCAAGATCTCAAAGAAAAGCACGTCCGACGGATCCAGACTCGAGCAAAGTCAAGTCGTGTGTGGACTACGATCTTTCGCCCCTCGCATGCGGCTCAGCGGTCCTCTCCCGCAGAACTTCGGCTCCATGTGCAAAGACCTCAGTCAACTGACGGAAATAGGGTGGAACTATCGATTTTGAAACGCAAAGGAGGATGGGCTGTTAATGATGTGCCGCTGAAGTTGCAGTGGCATCCCAATGCTCTTTCAGTGGATTGCATGGCTCGACGATGGAACCAGTGGAGACAGACCGGAAAGACGGAAGAAATAAGGAGGATTGCCTAATGCTTTGGCTATGTGCGCATTTGCCACAGATGGGTTTGGAAATGTTTGGGAAATCGCCTGAGCATCAACCAGCAACCGTGGTTGTCGACGAACGCAAGATTCATTTGATGAATGCCGCTGCACAAGAAGCGGGCATAACTTTGGGAAGCAGTCTCGCTACCGCAAGCAGCCTAGCTCCGGATTTGGTGTGCTACAAGAGAGACGAGAAGGCGGAGAAGGAATATCTTGAGAAGATCATTCCAATAGCCTATCGACTTACTCCTTGTGTCAGCGTTTCCCTGCCCTACGACCTGATGCTGGAAGTGTCGGGCAGCATCAGATTGTTTGATGGTCTTACTCGTATCGTTCGCTTGCTTCAACGTTCGTTGCGACATGTCGGGCATGCATCATTCATCGGTATCGCACATACCCCCAGCACCGCTCGTGTGCTTGCTCATGCAAAGGTGTCCACACCACTACCAGAGCATCCCGATGCCAAGACGGTTCGAGACACCGCGTTGGAGCGATTGCGTGAAGTCAGTTTGCAGTATGCGGAGCTCAAGGCATCGGATGTCGAACGTTTATTCAACATGGGCATACGAGAGTTTGGCGAACTGTTGGATTTGCCGCCGCACGAACTAGGGAAGAGATTCGAGAAGGGCTTGCTCGAATATTTGAAACGTTTGACAGGGACAGCTTTCGATCCTCAGAAATATGTCGAGCCCGCGGAACGTTTTCAGTCCGATATCCATTTGCTGGATCCGGTCCTGGACCGTCAATCGCTTGAGGAACACATGGAGCGACTGGCATTGGAACTGGTGTATTGGCTGCAATCACGTCAACTTGGCGTGATGGAAGCGTTATGGACATTCAAGCCCTTCGACAGCGAAGGGATATCCGTGCCGGTGCGTTTTTCCCATCCTCGCACTCGTGTTCCATCCATTCTGGAGTTTTCGGAACTTGCCCTGGATGCATTCGAGCTGCCGAAGGAGGTTATTTCGATATCTCTGGAAGCAACTCGTGTGGACTCTTTGCTGAACACAGGAACAGTGGAAAAGGACTTGCTGGGAACGCATGAAGTCAGACCAGTGTTGCCTGGCGATCTTCTTGATCGACTGACAGCACGTCTTGGCATTGATTCCTGGCAGTTGTTGCGCAACATGAACGACCATCGTCCGGAATATGCCTGGTCTCCTTCGACTGCTAGCGAATCAGGACGCAGTTCCTCGCCGTTCTTCACTCCCGGTTCTCGTCCCTTGTGGCTGTTTGAGCCGCCGCTGCCAGTCAAACGCAAGCATTTCGAGCTGCTTAAAGGTCCGGAACGCATTCAGAGCGGGTGGTGGGAGTGCGATTTTTCCCGAGACTACTTTGTCGCTCTCCATGAAAGCGGTTCTTTGTGTTGGCTGTTCAACGATGGGGAGGGATGGTTTCAGCATGGCTATTTCTCCTAATTCCGACTCGGTTCCGTTTGCGGAACTGCATTGCAAGAGCAATTTTTCATTCTTGCACGGCGCTTCCCATCCAGAGGAGCTTGTGCGGCGCGCGAAGGAATTGGGATATGAAGCGATCGCAATAACTGATGAATGTTCGCTTGCCGGCATCGTGAAAGCTCATGTCGAATCGGAAAAAGTGGGGATCAAGTTGATCGTTGGAGCAGAGTTCAACATATCTGCTCGAGACGGAGACGAGTTGCTGAAAATAGTGCTTCTGGCCCCTACAAGAAAGGCCTACGCTCAGCTATCGGCACTCATTACGAAAGGACGACGGCGAAAGCCCAAGGGAGAGTACGAATTGAACGTGAGCGATCTTGGCATCTCGACCGCCGATTGCCTTGCGCTATGGATGCCTGGCAATCTGCCCATCGACAGATTGGAAGTTCAGGGACGCGAGCTTCAAACATCTCTCCCACGGCTTTGGCTTGCGCTGGAACTGCTCTTGTCGGATCGAGACTTGGATCAAGCCGCCAATGTTCTAACCCTGTCGATGCAGTTGGGTCTGCCGATTGTTGCGAGCAATGATATTCATATGCACATATCGGAACGCAAACCGTTGCAGGACACGCTCACTGCAGTCCGTCTTGGAACAACGGTAGGTCAGTTGGGAACCGATGCCTTTCCGAATGCGGAACGGCATTTGCGAACCTACGAAGCGCTGCGAAAGCTGTATGCGGAAGAAATACTCGAGGAATCTGCAAAGATCGCGAAAGAGTGCGAATTTTCCCTCAATTCCTTGCGCTACGAATATCCGGCAGAACTGGTGCCCGAAGGCGCGACTCCCATCGAGCACTTGCGTTCTCTCACCTATGAAGGGGCCGCTTGTCGGTGGCCCAAGGGAATTCCAGAAGAAGTGGAAGGGTTGATCGAGAAGGAGCTAGCTCTCATTGCTGAATTGAAGTATGAGTACTACTTTCTGACCGTTCACGACATTGTGAGATTTGCCCGCAGTCGGAAGATTCTTTGTCAGGGAAGGGGATCTGCCGCAAATTCCGCGGTTTGCTACTGCCTGTTCGTTACGGAAGTGGATCCTGACCGCGTTCATCTTCTATTCGAACGCTTTGTGTCCAAGGAACGACACGAACCTCCAGACATTGATGTGGACTTTGAGCACGAGCGACGCGAGGAAGTCATTCAGTTCATCTACGACAAGTACACGCGAGAACGTGCCGCGTTGGCCGCGACGCTGGTGACCTATAGGCCGCGCAGCGCCATTCGCGACGTTGGCAAGGCACTGGATTTGGATCCGGATTTGGTGGACATGCTTGCCAAGTCCATGTCGTGGTGGGACAGCAAGGATCAGTTCAATCAGCGTCTGCAAAGCTGCGGAGTGGATCCTCAATCTCGAACCATCCAGCTCTTCGTCGCTCTTGTTAGCGAAATCATTGGTTTTCCACGGCACCTATCTCAGCATGTGGGAGGTTTTGTCATTTCGAAAGGCCCGCTTTCCGAATTGGTTCCTGTGGAGAACGCCGCCATGGAGGACAGAACGGTCATTCAGTGGGACAAGGACGATCTTGAGGCAATGTGCCTGCTCAAAGTGGACGTGTTGGGACTTGGCATGCTGACCGCCATACGCAAGGCACTTGATTTGGTGAATGATTTCCGTGGTTTGTCCGGCGAGGCGCGGCTTGCTGTCCCGAATCTGCCCGCTGAGGACCCAGCCACGTATCAAATGCTTCAGAAAGCCGACAGTGTGGGCGTGTTCCAAGTGGAATCTCGAGCCCAAATGTCCATGCTTCCGAGACTTCGGCCTGAATGTTTTTATGACTTGGTGATTGAAGTCGCCATTGTCAGACCGGGTCCGATTCAGGGCAACATGGTGCATCCGTATTTGCTTCGTCGTCAAGGGAAGGAAGCTGTGACGTATTCCAACGATGAAGTACGCAAGGTTTTGGAGAGAACCTTGGGAATTCCCATTTTTCAAGAGCAAGTCATTGAACTGGCCATGGTCGCCGCTGGGTTTTCAGCTGGCGAAGCAGATCAATTGCGACGCTCCATGGCGGCGTGGAAGCGCCGCGGGGGATTGGAGAAATACCACAGAAAACTTGTGGATGGCATGTTGGAACGCGGACATCCCAGAGAATTTGCCGAGCGCATTTTCGAGCAAATAAAGGGATTTGGCGAGTATGGGTTCCCGGAGTCGCATGCAGCCAGCTTTGCCTTGCTGGTCTACATATCAGCCTGGCTGAAACGGCACGAGCCGACGGCGTTCTATTGCGGTCTGTTGAATAGTCTGCCCATGGGGTTTTATTCACCGGCGCAGTTAACGCAGGATGCCATGCGGCATGGCGTTGAAATTCGGGGAGCCGATGTTCAGAAAAGTGGCTGGGACTATCGTCTGGAACCACCGGCACAGAGCATACAAGGCTACGACCAGCCACAAGGAGCACTTCGTGTAGGCATGCGGCAGATCAAAGGATTGGGCGAGGAGGTAGGCAATCGCATTGCCGAAAGCCAACCCTATAAGGATATCGATGATCTGGCGCGCCGAGCGGCACTGAACGATCAGGAACTCACGTTCTTGGCTCGAGCCGGTGCTTTGCAGACCATTTCAGGCAATCGATTTCAAGCGCATTGGGATGCAGCGGGAGTGGACCGTCCTACGGATCTTTGGAAAGCAAGCAAGGTTGTGGTGCCCTACCAAACGGATGTAGTGTTACCTGAACCCACGGTTGGCGAGAGCGTGTTTCTAGATTTCAGTTACTTGGACTTGACGCTTGGGGACCATCCGCTGAAGATCATGCGAGGGGAAGCGCAGTTTCGACATTGCATGAAAGCCGAAGACCTGATTTCAACTCATCCAGGTCGGTTTGTTCAGGTGGCTGGGCTTGTTACCTGCCGACAACGACCTGGTACAAGCAGCGGAGTGGTTTTCTTGACTCTAGAGGACGAAACCGGCAATGCCAATGTGGTGGTGTGGCGAACCGTCTTGGAGCGATATCGCGCGGAGATTCTGCAGAGTCAGCTCATTCGCATCAAGGGCGTGATTCAACGTGAAGGCGAGGTCATACACATCGTTGCTGGTCAAGTAGTCGATTTCAGCGAAAGATTGAAAGCGCTTGCAGATCGGCAGGACAGCAACGGGAACATCGTGAGCGCTCGAAACTTTCACTAGCACAAAAAATCGAACAAGAGAGACACCCAGTACTCACTCGTGAATCCATGCTGTCAATATCACACTGGCTACCTACAACGTTTTTAGTACCTATGACACCTCACAACTCAACATCACCGAACCATCAGATCTCGCGGGATTGCACTAGATGCTGTATTCACAAATCACGCCACCTCTCCACTTGTTCCGCATGCTCTTCAGTCAGGTACGATCTAACTTCCTCCAATTGTGACATTGAAAGTACCGAGTCGTATCTACTGTTCCAGATCAAGCCCTTAGCCGCATTGGATTGAAGTTGTTTTGAAGCAAGCGACTCGATAGACTCGAATAGTTGCAGCGTATCGTGGTCTGCCCAACGTCTAACGATATCGTAGTAGAACGAGTCGCGGTCATCTTCAGGCAATTGTTCCGCCAATTCCAAAGCCTGCAGAGGCTTGCCTGTGCGAACTAGAGCTTCTCCAATCCAAATTGACGCTAGTTGCTTTGATGTTTCGCGCACTTTTGGTAGCAGCTCAATAGCCTTGTCAAGGTCTGATCGAGTCAATTCTAAAATCACCCAGACCTCGGACCCTGAACTGTACGTTTGTGGGAGCGGCTGTTTCAATGCGATTTCAAATGCGCGCTGGGGATCGACAGAAACTAGACCTCGCAAGGTTGTTTCCATCATGTCGGTATATCTCACCCACTCCTCCGAGTTTTGGGAAAGGAGCCAATCAAGAGCTGCATTTGGATCTATCCTTGACCATTCGCCTATTACACTTCGAACTACAGACGTCATGTCGAATCCGGCGTTTCCCCATTCTTGAATTAACCGAAGAGACTCTTGTGGAGAGTCTTTTATCAGCTTTGTAGCCACTCCTTCCATTGCAATCAGCTGAACTGGCTTGGAATAATTGCTCAATAGTGTCGGTATTTCATTCGGACTTGAACTCGTCCATTGGTTCACAATGGCCCACACGACATAGTTCATCGATGAACTATTGCCCAGCTGATCGACAGCTTTAAGGGCTGCCGCCGGGTCCGTGTTTGCCCAAGTCAGTGCGATGGAGCGTAGGAGATTCTGCTGGGAATCCTCATCTAGTGTTGTGGCGTACTCGAATGCAGCGACAACGTCTGACTGAGCCACTGCATTCACGACGCGATTTCGGATTTGGGTGTGGTCGTCGACATCCTCAGTCAGACTGTCTGCTATCGCCTTCAGCACTTCGATGCCGTCTTGGGCTGCCCATTCCACAGCAATGCGCACGAACGCGTCGATTCGAAACTGGTTTTGCAGCCCGTCATTGACCAACGTGTTCCAAGCCACTTGCGGCTCATCGATGAGTCCCAACGCACGTTCCTCGGCAAGCACTGCCAAACCAAAGCTCTCACCGCCAAGTCGCTTGGCAATGTCGCGCCGGACCGCATCCGAAAGATCTTCGCGCGAAGAGAGCAGCGTGCGCATGATGTGGTTTTTGGATCGACCTTCCAAAGCTGATGCGTTGTCCAACGCTTGATCCAACGACAAGATGGACCACTCGTGGAAGAGGGTTGCCAGCAACACGTCTTGTTGGTGTAGAGGAAGTGTCCTGGTCTTGGAGAGTGCCGCGTGAGGATTGAGGGACGCAAAGCGGCGAACGACAGCCGACTGAAATGCTTCACGGCGACTAGTGCCCGCTATAGAAACCGACGTCTCGAGCAAATCGGCTAGAACAGCTTCGTCCGCGTCGGCTATGAGTGAATACAGCCGGGCAACGTGATTGAAGTCGGTCGGATTATTGATGATTTGCTCGATTTGAGCGGAAAATTGAATGTCCGAGTCTGAATTTGAATCGACATTTCCTGAAATGGGCGTGCTGGGGTAAGAATCCTTGGTATTGGAATCTTCAGAGTCGATCAAACTCCATGTGCTAAGTGCAAGGAAAATCCAGCAGGCACCGATTGAAAGGCCAACTCCCGACAGAAGCCCTACGGTCAGCCACAGAAGTGTGTTTTTCTTTTGCGCACCACGTGATTGCATTGCAGAATCCATTGAGGTGAACCATTGCAATCATACTCACCACCAAGAAGCACTACGGTCGTTGCATCCAAACTGGAACATCCGGAGCGTGCACGCGTGCGGACATTAGCTGCTCAGATCGTGGGTTTTGATCATGCTACAAGACATTTCCAATCATGACAGAATGTCATGGGCACGTACTTTGCACTGAACCACGGACTCCACAACCGTGCAATTTGACACCGCATTTTGCGGAGTGCCTGTTCGCCAAGTAGGGGCGCTACAAATTCGTCCGAATTTGTATGGTTAGCGTCTCAAAGTCCAATTCTTGATCTAACTCTGCATCCTCGGAGGAACTGATAAATGATCAACGCCACGCTGACCACATTGCAAAGAACAATGGGGGTAACATTTGCCGATGCAACACTGTTGTTTGGGGTCAGTGAGGCAAAGAGCCCAAACAGGTGAAGCAAGACCGCGATAGAGGATACAGTTGCAAGGGTGAAGTACAGGTTGGCAATGATATTGCTGGCACGACGTGTCATTGACGATTCTGCAGTAGGTGGTTCGGAGAGATCAACGGCAATCTTCGATAGTTTGCACTTCTCTCGATGTCCTTTTTCAAAGTGATAGGCTATCAGTGCCACGCAGAAGATTTGGCTTGCAAGTATGGTCGCGACATTTACTGAAGTAAACGTAGTGCCGGCCAAAATTGCAAGTGCGAGTCCTCCCCAATAGAACAGTACAAAGGCACTAAAAAACCAGGCAACTACGTAATAGCCGTACACAATGAATTTGTGTGTGCGTGGGCTGACCGTCATTTGATTTCGAAGTGCGTCGGGCGGCATGACAACTCAGACTTTCGAACTCAGGAGGAATTATAGAGCGTCAAGTTCTGAAGCAATCGATTCCAATTGCGTTCTGCAAACGATCTGCTCGACCCCCAAACCACGCTACATTGCGGAATGCTTCTCTTTGTTAACAGACAAGCTTTTCTGCTGCAAGACACAAGCTGTTTCGTGATTGTCTAGCGCTACTGTGGGTTTGCTCTCATTCCGGTATCGCTCATTTTGGCGAAACCATCGTTGACCACGCGGACTCATACACCTGCTACTTGGTCGGTCTGTGGAGTGGGACTGACCCAGGCACAATGACTTTGGCGTTGACAACACAAATATTTGATCTAGGAAAAACTGTAGGTATCTAGAATTAATGATTGAATATAAACGACAAATATAGAATGTTGAAGAGATTCTCCATATTTAGAGAGCTAATCGCATCCGTGAGCACACGCGCGCGGTTCAGATGCGGATATACAATGCAGTTCAAAATCTTGGTCAACAACTAGCTAGCGTCGCCACTACATGAGCGATACAACACAGGAGAGATATCTTGTCTCAAGAATTGCAATCACTCCACCAACGCTACGAATCTTTTGACCCGACAATAGTCTCGTTCACCAACCCGGCTCACCATTTCTGCTATCTCAATGACCAAAAAGGCGATTGGTTAGTGACTACAGATGGCACAACTCTTGGAATTCAGGAGTTCGTCGATGATTCTGCAATATGGAGAGTCTCAGGAGATGGATTCAAGCACGAGAAATCTGGACTGCGGCTTCAGTCCTCTGCTACTGGCCCCGGTTGCACGTGCAATTTAGCCACTTCTGCTGGGTTTGTCGACAAGACCGGATCAATCGGTCAACCAGCGCACTTCAAAGTCGGACATGGCCCAGAATCTCTTCCATCGGAGTACCTCGCCAGTCTTCGCAAACAAGGTTGGGTATGTTTGACTTGTGTTCTTCCTGCTGACGTAGTTGATGGATTGCAGCGAGTTGGTTGCGTAGACCGCTACGCCGACCGTCAGCCTGAGCGTACTTCGCCACTTTCTCAAGATGCCTCGGTTACCAAAGTGACGGTGGAACCTGTTTCACTTTGGTTAACAAGGGAATATATGGGGACCCGGGACATTCGGCTAGGCCATTCACCAGGTGTGTCTGCGCTTACCAAGGATGATGGCCAAAGAGAAGTACAAGGATGGCATACGGATTTTCCCTACTTGTGGGGGACCGGAGATCGCGTTCCATTACCATCGGGCGAACTCGTGCTGGGCATGCAACGAAATGTTTGCGTCTCGGACTTCACAAAAGAGAATGGCGCAACCATGTTCAAGTTAGGAAGCCACAGTTCGATGAAGCCTCCCCCGGAAGAGTGGGGCTTATCCAAGCACACTTATCGTCGAGGCCACCGTGCAAAATTCGGATTGCCTTATGCGGGAACGGAGTCTGATTTGATCGAAGCTCCAGCCGGATCCATAGTCCTTTACGATGCCCGTATGTGGCATCGTGCGGGGATGAATTTCACGCCGAATCGTCGTGGTGCAATGATTCAAGCAATCGTACCTAGCTTCATTGTTCCGTTCATGGATACAAGCCAGACATTTAAATCTTTCCTGAATAGCGCGGCATGTGGTCAAGTTACCGAGCGAGATCGAATAGAGCTCGAAAAGTTGATGGTTCACAAGATTGTTGGCCCAGCTGGAGTGTTTGCAATAACCATTGACGATGAATTAACTGAACGAGTGCGTCGTCAGCAGGGCGCTGCGCGCCCGTCAGCTTACTAGTCCGAGCAAAACGCTTCTCTGCAAACTCCCGGCGGCCATTCTCAACCAAAAAAAATTTTCTTTTGCACAAAGAGATTTCACATTGACAAACGGGATGGTAGTTGTATACCGTGTCCAAATTAATTGGCCTGAATTTCCTGGGGCAGCTAGGGCATCAGCAACGAGTGTGAAGAGATTGACATCAAGAATTGTTGACAATCGATTGTGTTTGTTGGTTTTTTGTTTGGAAGAATGTAAAATATGTTAAAAATTATCGACTTATATTCAAAGCAATTCGTTCAAAATATTGAGTGTCCACAGGAATTTGCAGATCGATTGACTGCCAAACAAAATCTTGTGGATTATGTCTAATTCAACACATGCAGCACGTCCCTTGAGCAGGCTTCTGCGATAATTCTCCTAACGAAATAAAGATTTGTCAAGGATTTCGGTACTGCTAAAGAATCCTATTGGCGCAAATGCAAGGTACATTTTATTCCTGGATCCACGACGCATCGCGTTTCTCACGAAAGGCCGCCATGCCTTCAGCCGCCTCCTCAGAGCGAAACATCCTTCCGCTCCAAACAGCGGTCTTCTCAAATCCTTCTTCTCTAGACCATGTTGGAACCTGGCGCACTAGTTTCTTGCACTCAACTACGGCGTTAGGTCCACCTCGATTGATCATGTCGATTTCTTCTTGCACTGCTGCCTTCAGGTTTTCCTTCGGGACAGCACGGTGAACAAAACCCATCTCGACCGCCTGAGCTCCAGAAAACCGTTCACCGGTAAGAAACAGCTTCATGGCGTGGTGCGTGCCTAGTTTGGGGATGCACACGACGGATATCACTGCTGGGATTACGCCGATGCGAACTTCACTGAAGCTGAATTTGGCATCTTCGACTGCAACGGCAATGTCAGATGCACCTACAAGTCCTAAACCTCCCGCAAAAGCAGGTCCGTTTACTGCCGCTATAACTGGTTTTGCACTATCCATTATTCGTGTCAATACATCGGGATAGGGCACAGATCGCCTGCCTTCAATTGACGCTCCGGGAGGACTCTTTAAGTCTGCACCCGAGCAGAAGGCCGGTTCAGCCCCAGTTATTACAACGCACCGAACCAGAGGATCTGCGTTCGCCTCGCCTAAGTGGTCGTATAGTTCAGAGACCAAAGCGGATGACAATGCATTTCGATTTTCAGGTCTGTTTAGCGTTATCCACGCCGCCCCGTCTTCTATCGAATAAAGTGTTGCTTCTGTCGTTGCCATCATTCGTCTCCTTCAGTTGCACTCATTTCTATTAGGACTGCGTCTTTTTCGACTTGATCGCCGACCACGACCCGCACACTCCCAACAACCCCGTCTACTGGTGCCGTAATTCGGTGTTCCATCTTCATAGCTTCAAGCACTACAAGCAACTGACCCGCGGAAACCGGATCGCCGGCATTGACCTCGGTAGATAGGACCTTGCCCGGCATTGGGGCGGTAAGTCCTCCTTCGACCTCCACGGTACCAGTCATAGCAAATCGAGGCAATTCTCTCAAAGCGATATCGCCTGCTGGACCATGGGTAAACCACGTGTCGCCCTCACATGAAACGGCAAAGTCCATGCGACGATCATTGATTGTCAACTCTACAGATCTTGGAGAAACTGAATGTGTCACAGTTTCGTAGTTGTCTCCACCTACTTTCATTTCAAAGGATATGGTGGACTTAGCTCGATATTCGAGAGAAACAATAGAGCCGTCATGCTCAAAACTCGCCCTCTCTGGAGGCATATGGGAATTGCGCCAGCCGCTTGGCACATGAGCCAGTACCGTTGCCTGGTTCCGTCGCCGCTGTTGGGCGGAGATGGCCGCAGCAATGATGGCTTCGTGAACTTCTTTTTTTGACGGTGTGCGGACTCGCGATGGATTGACTCGTTCGATAAAGTCAGTGGTCGTGTCGCCTGCCAAGAACTCTGGCGTTCGCAAAGCTGCGACTAGAAAATCACGGTTGTTGCTGATTCCCTGAATGCTTGTGGTCTCCAACGCTCGAGCCAGCTTGGCAATCGCTTCTCGCCGAGTCGCGCCATGAGAAATCACTTTCGCGATCATAGGGTCGAATTCTGGACTGATTTCGCTCCCGGCCTCCACTCCGGAATCGAATCTCGCAGAGCTTGAGGGTTTCCAAACGCTAAGCGTGCCAGGGGACGGCAGAAACTCCTTGGCGGGATTTTCGGCGTAGAGTCGGCCTTCAATTGCGTGTCCGTCTATTGAAAGATCTTTCTGCTGATAGCCCAAGGGCTCTCCTTCGGCAATCCTTATTTGTTCTCTAACGAGATCAAAGCCCGTGATTTCCTCCGTTACTGGATGCTCGACCTGAAGCCGCGTATTGACTTCCAGAAACCAAAACTCGTTGCCCGCAACTAGGAACTCTACGGTGCCCGCGGAGGTATAGTTGAGACTGCGTGCTGCGGAAACTGCGGCTTGTCCCATTCTCTCGCGCAATTCGGTGTCGACTGCGGGCGAGGGTGCTTCTTCGATGATTTTTTGGTGGCGTCTCTGAATGGAGCATTCTCGTTCAAAGAAATGCACCACATTGCCGTGAAGATCGCCTAGGATTTGCATTTCAATATGTCGCGAAGATGTCAGCCAACGCTCAAGAAACACGGTGTCGTCGCCAAACGCGGCTGCAGCCTCACGTCGAGCTCCCTCAATGGCGCCGGCTAGGTCCGATTCTTGCTCTACGATACGCATACCTCGACCTCCGCCACCGGCTGCAGCCTTGACAAGAACCGGATAGCCCACCTCATTTGCCGCTGAGACGATGTCGGTATTGTCGGATAGTTGCACAGCTGGAAGCGTCGGCACGTCTGCTTCAATCATCAATTGCTTCGCTGCCAATTTGTCGCCCATTTCTTGAATGGCATTTGCGGGTGGTCCAATCCAAGTTACTCCCGCGTCGATGACTGCTTTGGCGAATACGGCATTCTCTGAGAGAAATCCATAACCTGGATGGACCGCGTCCGCTCCCGACATTCGGATTGCGTTTAAGAGCTTTTCCATGTCGAGGTAGGTATCGGTTGAAGTCTCTCCCTTCAACGCGATAGCAATATCTGCTTCCCTCACATAGGGAAGGTTGGCGTCGCTATCCGCATAGACGGCAACGGTCGAAATTCCCATGTTCCGTGCCGTTCGGAAGACTCGACTGGCGATTTCCCCTCTATTCGCGACGAGGATCGTGCGAATAGGTTTAATGGTTACATTCTCCACGTGCCGAACTCCTTCGTCCCCTCGACCGCCTTGTTGTGGCTGGCCGAAAGCGATATCCCCAACACTGTGCGTGTTTCTCTCGGATCAATCATTGCATCGTCTGTGATTCGAGACGTGGCGAACAGGCCTTTGGATCTCTCCTCTAGCCAGTGTTCCGCCCCGGCGACTCGTTTCTCGTTGGCTTCCTCGTCAAATGGCAATCCACGACGTTGGGCAGCGCGACGCTGCACGATTGTCATGACGCCAGCCTGTTGCTTTGGTCCCATAACGGCGATCTTTGCGGTCGGCCATGTATAGGTGAAACGTGTGCCGTAAGCCCGTCCACTCATGCCGTAATTTCCAGCTCCATATGACGCTCCAGCGATTACGCTGAAATGGGGCACAGTTGAATTCGTCACAGCGTTAATCATTTTCGATCCATTCTTTGTGATACCAGATTGCTCGAATTTTGCCCCAACCACATACCCCGTAATGTTGTGCAAAAACAAAAGTGATACATCAATTTGATTGCATAACTGTATGAATTGTGAGGCTTTTTCTGCAGATTCAGACATGAGAGGACCGTTGTTGCCAAGAATGCCCAGCGGATACCCGTGTATGGATGCCCATCCAGTCACCAATGTAGGGCCATAGCGTGGCTTGAATTCCTCGAAACGCGACCCGTCAACAACTCGAGCAATAACTTCACGAATGTCAAACGGTATCGTCAAGTCCTCTCCCACTATACCCAGCAGCTCATCGGGATCGTAGATTGGAGGATCAGAAGGTAGAGAGGGTTCTGGGCCCATTTTCCGCCAATTCAGATGCCGCACTACCTCGCGGCAAAGTCGTATGCCGTCCATTTCGTCTTCGGCGAAGTAATCCCCCAATCCCGAAATGGAGCTGTGCATGTCAGCTCCTCCAAGCTCCTCGTTCTCAGCATCTTCACCAGTGGCCATCTTGACTAGCGGGGGACTCCCAAGAGCAACCATGGCCTGGTTCTTTACGAAGATGTTGTAGTCGCTCATGCCAGGTTGGTACGCGCCGCCAGCGGTAGAAGCACCGAAGGCTATGGAAATCGTTGGTATGCGCATCTTCGACAATTCAGTGATTTCGTAGAACAACCTTCCCGATTCTGCAAAATGCCCCGTCTCCCGACGCATGGATTGCTCAGGGTCCGACGCGCCGCCACCGCCACCTCCGCCAAGGTCCGCACCTGCAGATTCCACAAATTGAACGTAGGGCATTCTGTTTTCGCGTGCTATTTCCAGTCCCCGCATCAGCTTCTTAGAATTGAACGCGTTGAAAGCTCCCGCTCGCACAGAGGGATCGTGCCCGAGGATCACACATTCAACACCTTCGATTACTCCGATGCCAACGACAAATCCAGAGCCAACAACGTAGTTTGATCGCCACGCGGCAAGAGGGCTGATCTCCAGAAACGGCGAATCGCGGTCGAGTACCCAAGCTATGCGTTCCCGTATCACCATCTTGCCACGGGAAGCGAGTCGCTCGACAGACTCTGTTCCGCCGCCGCGAGCAGCTTCAGCATAGAGTTCTTCGAGCTCACCAAGCTTTTGCAGCGCATGTTGACGATTCTGAACGTAGGTCTCAGATCGTGTGTCAAGTGTCGATTGCAATACGGCCATTAGCCAATCCCTAGGTTGGAGTGAAAACTAGTCCGAGGAGTTCGATCTCGCGTCGAACACACTGGGACCCCATAGACAAGGTGGAGTACCTTACACAAGGGTACTTTTCGCGGATAGGATCGTCACGCGGCGCTGGGTCGCGTCAATGCATCCCCTTCGCGCCAAGGCGAGATTTGTCCTTCGTAGACCATTGGACCCATGCGGAAGTGTGCGGCTTCTTCCAGCGTTTCGACGAACGGCATGTCCGCTGGATAGGCTTCGCCTCTGCTGGGGAGTGGTCCCGCTTTGGACACATGTCCCCATAGTGGGTGACCCACCACCTCTTCTGCAATGCACGCTGCTTCAATTACCTTGTCCAAGTCATACCCAGTCTCAATCCCCATCTGGTGGCAGAGATGCACGAAGTCCTCGGTGGGCACATGCCCAGCAGCTCGGCCATTGCCACAATAGGGGCAGCCGCCCATACCACCAAGCGATGTGTCGAATCTCTTGGCTCCAAGCACTAATGCTTCGTAGTAGCTTGCTAAGGTCGATCCCCGAGTATTGTGCAAGTGCATGTGAAAGTCGGTGATTTCAGGGTAGCGGTCTCGGATTGCCAACATGGCTTCCCGCACCGTATGGGGCATATTCCATCCCATTGCATCCAAAAACGAGAGCTTCCTCACTTCGATTCCCGCGCGGTGCCATTTCTCAATCATGAGCGCCAGCAACTCTAGCAGTTGATTGAGCGAAAAGGGTCCCTCGAAGTTTGAGCCGAATGGATTTCCCAAGGCAACAGAACCAAATTCGGCTTCGGCTTTAACAGCTGCTTGTATCGTCGAGTCCATCGACGCAATCTGCTCGCCTTGAGTTCGGTTGTAGTTGCGCCTCGCAAACGTGTCGCATAGCTCCACGTGTGTACCGAAGCTACGTCCGCGGACATCAATCTTGGGGTAATAGGCCTCTGCTCGCTCGAACCCTTTCCTGTTGAATACGGCCGCCGTGTACTTGATTCCTGGCTTCGGAACAAATTTCTCAGCGATTTCGTCGATGCAAGCCATGGATGGAGTCCACTTGGGATGGGCAAATGAACCAATTGAGATCGTCTTGGCTCCCATTTCGCCAATTGCATCCAAGAGGCGAAGTTTCTCTGATACTGGTATGTCGGGACTCTCAATTTGCAGTCCCTCGCGCATCGTGTCGTCAAAAATTTCGACCGATTTGGGTAGACACTCTGACATAGATTCCGCTCCCTAGCAGGCACGCACCGGACTAATCCCAATCCCCATGCTGCCAAAAAATACATTCGTGCTAGCCCAATTCGGCAACTAAATCCATTAAGTAGCAATGGCTAGCAGGCTTTGGAATTATACGGCTAGAAATCGCACCGCAATTGATTCTTCATCTAAGGCGGACACAGTGAGTTGTGGTGGTGAATGATTCTCCATTGACCACCGAAATGCTGCCACGCGAAAGTAAATCGCGCTTCGATTTGCGAATCCGAACCGTCCTCGTCTAGCTGAATATGCATAGTGCCGGAAATCAAAAAAGCGTTATCGCTCAATCGCTGAATTGCATACGCTCTAAGGGTTGCGGTTGGCTGTTTTCTCAGGAACTCACTAAAGTAGCTCCTGGTAGCCGCTTCGTCCCTACCGAAATTAGCTGAGAGAGTAGGATGGAAGGTTGCTTTTGAGTCATAGAGTTCTAAGACTCGCTCCAAATCGCCGCTGTTCAAGCATTCAAACCAACTGCTAGCAATGTCCAAGGCTCGGTCTTTCAATGTAGTCCCCATCAATACCGTCAAACAACCACAATCGTGTATTCTCACCTAAGTGATTTGTGGGATACAGATTAAATGATGGTTGTCGATCAGATTTGGACGGGCAACGCTTTACGCAATTTCAACTACCTCATTGTGTGCGACGAAACGGGTGACGCAATGGCAGTTGATCCACTGGATCACCAAAAGTGCCTGACACGAGCTAGTGAGAAGGGATGGAACATCACCAAGGTGTTGAACACCCACGAGCACGGCGACCATACAGGAGGAAATGGCCCGGTGATCGCCGAAACTAACGCGAAGCTCTTGGCTCATGCCAACGCCGGACCACGCATTTCTGGAATAGACGTTGGTCTCAAAGCAGGAGATGTGGTCAAGGTTGGTACATCTGTTGAACTGGAAGCCATGGACACGCCAGGCCACACAATGAGTCACATTTGTCTGAGGACATTGTCCGATTCACCAGCATTGTTTTCGGGCGACACTCTGTTTAACGCCGGAGCAGGGAATTGTCACGGTGGAGGTCACCCTGAGGAGCTCTATCACACTTTTGTCGCACAACTGGCGAAACTGGCTCCAGACACCAAAATTTACCCGGGCCACGACTATTTGACGAACAATCTTGAGTTCACCTTGGATCGAGAACCGGACAACGAGCAGGCGCGAACCATGCTCGAGAAGCTCGAACACACGCACGACCCAGAGGATCCCATCGTTACTACTTTGGAAGTTGAAAAGGAGATCAATACCTTCTTTCGCCTACAGAATCCAACGGTGATTAGGCGATTACGTGAGGTCTTTCCTGATTTGGAGGATGAGCCATCTCCCAAAACTGTGTTCTTGAAACTGCGTGAGCTCAGGAATAGTTGGTAGGGGAGACCGGCAGTGCACACAAGAGGATGGTTTGCTGTTGCGTTCTCGTTTCTGACGGTGGGATTGCTGGCGGACGCAGAAACTATGCTTGAGGACATTCGCGAGACAACCAAATACACGGAACACTACACAAACATTTCCGAGATAGACAAGAAGGTCATGGAGGTATTGGGCGCTGTAGATCGCTCGAAATTTGTACCCGAATCCGTTAAGCGAGGCGCATATCTCAATCAGCCGCTGCCCATTGGATATGGGCAAACGATCTCGCAGCCATTCATCGTTGCTCTTATGACGCACGTATTGGATGTTCAGTCGACGGACCGCGTGCTAGAGATTGGCACCGGTTCGGGATATCAGGCGGCCGTTCTCGCAGAATTGGCGAAGGATGTCTACACGATCGAGATAGTTGAAGAACTAGCCAAGTCAGCCGAAAAGCGCCTTGAGAAGCTGGAGTATGCAAATGTCTCGGTTAAGGCTGGCGACGGATGGTTTGGTTGGCCCGACGTTGCTCCATTCGACAAGATCATCGTCACAGCAGTCGCCGAGAAAATTCCTCCAAAGCTGGTAGAGCAACTACGAACGGGTGGCCTGCTAGTAATGCCAGTTGGAGATCCTGAAGGCCATCAAGACTTGATCTTGGCGAAGAAAAACGAGGATGGTTCGTTGGATGAGTCACGTGTACTTCCAGTCCGCTTCGTTCCGATGACGGGCGAGGGAGTGTTAACGGTTCCCGATATAAAGGAGGACGACGCAAGTTCGTGAAGCCAATTGGAGATTGGGCCGCGGACGGCGAAATCCCCTGCAATCGCCAGCTCTTTCCTAGTCTCGTTGGATCTTCTTAAAGCTTTACAGGCAAGTTTCAGCCATAAACCTCAAGGTGTCTGCATCGCGAGAACCGACGTTTATCGAGGTGACTGGACTTTCTTCCCAGGCTTGCAGCCGATCCTTGATGCGATCCTTCGATCCAACAAGAGAAACTTCGTCCGCCAATTCGTCGGGCACTGCCCTGAAGGCTTCGTCTCGTCGACCTGACATGAACAGCTCTTGAACTCGGTCGGCTGCGCTTTCGTATCCCATTCGGCAGACATGGTCCTTGTGGACGTTGAAGTTTTTCGCTCCCATGCCTCCCACATAGAACCCAATGTTCTGTTTGATTTGCAGAAGAGCACGTTCAAGATTGTCATCTACTATCACAGGAACGGAAGCGGCGATGTCGAAGTGTGGCCGTTTGTGCTTGAGCGATTCACCGTATAGTTGATCCATTTTGTATGGGGACAGAAACATTGGAATCCAGCCGTCGCATAGTTCTGCACCCAACGCGACGTTCTTAGGTCCTTCAGCTCCCAAGTAAAGCGGAATTTCCTCTCGAAGAGGATGAAGAATGAGCTTTAGTGGTTTGCCTAGACCCATACCGCCATCAAGTGGCAGTTGGTAGTGCTTTCCTTCAAACTCAACAGGTTTTTCTCTTCGGACAACGTCTCGAAAAATTTGTATCCATTCGCGTGTGCGAGCCAGCGGTTTGGGATATGGCTGGCCGTACCATCCTTCAACCACTTGTGGTCCCGACACCCCGATTCCCAATCTCAGGCGTCCGCCAGAGAGGTAGTCGAGAGTAACTGCGTGCATAGCAGAGCTTGCGGGAGTTCGAGCAGAAATTTGCATGATCGACGTACCCAAGTGAATTCTCTCTGTGTTCGCGCCGATCCAGGCAAGTGGCGTAAAGCAATCTGCACCATATATTTCTGGACACCAAATCGTGTCGTATCCCAGCGACTCGGCTTCCTTCGCTAGTTGCACAATCATGTCACCACCAGGCGGTCCCAGTGGCCCTATTCCTAATCCCAATCGCATGCTGTTTCCTCCAAGTAGTAAGCTAACAAATTTGCATTTTGACCATTCTGCAATTTACTGCACGAGAGGTCTTAGCTGGTGTCGAAGCGCATCAAGCCTTCTTGAACGCACGTTGCCACGAGCTCTCCTGATTCACTATATAAGCGTCCGGACGCAAGTCCGCGACCCGTTCCTGTCCACTCGACGGTTTGCTCGAATAGCAACCACCTAGTGGCGTCGCATTTGCCGTGGAACCACATGGCATGATCGAGGCTGGTGCCAAAAAAATCTGGATCCTGCCACCGCTTACCGTGGGGAATCAGTATGTGGTCGATTACGGTGCTATCCGAGAGGTAGGACAATGCCGCATGGTTGCATGTGGAGTTAGCCGATAACGGCAGGTTGATCCGCATCCACATCAATTGATCCTCCACGGATGAACATCTTTGTCGTTCCTTAGGAGGATTGATATAGCGAATGTCCATTGGACGCGCCTGAACCGTACGCTCGTAGTCGGGGTCCGGCATCTGGTCGCGGCAAAACTGTTCGTACGAATAGTTGGAGTCCGAGATCGACGGAACAGCTGGCATGTGTCTTCCAAAAAAGTTCGGTCCGTCCAATGCAACATTCCATGATGATGTCATTGTGAAGAGTTGCCTGTCGTCTTGCACGCCAACAACTTGCCGGTGGCTAAACGAACGTCCGTCGCGAACTCGCTTCACGAAGTACTTTACCGGGAAATTTGGATCTCCTGGAAGCAGAAAATATGCGTGTAGCGAGTGTATGGTTCGGTCTGCATCCACCGTGGCTCCAGCGGCAGCAATCGCTTGTGCCAAGAACTGGCCGCCAAACATTCGTGAGCCCTTGTCTGGACTTGCGGGGGCATCGAAGCTGTCGTTGCCGAGTTCATCTAATTCAAGAAGTTCATCGAACGAGGTTATCGGCATTGCGGCAACGCGAGTGGAAGTCGCATTATGATAATTGCAGCTAGGTTGAATCAAGAATTTGGCCGCGAGTAGTTAAGTTTGATCGCCTACAGGTGAGCACATGCCAGGAATTCCCACTGCGGAGAACAATCTATGAAGCAAACCGACCATGCAAAGATGGTTTTCCTGATTCGTCGTAGATCTGGCGTGTCGCGCGACGAGCTCATCATGCACTGGTTTAAGAATCACATGCCCGCCGTTATCGATTCAAATCGAGTAGCGCAGGACCAGAATCGAAGAGGAGCGTCGAAATACATCGCACAACTCTTCGAGAATGAAAGCGAATCACAGCCGCCATGGGACGGCGTGGCACAACTTTGGTATCGAGAGCCGCTGCCTCCAATGAATCAAGCTGCAGGAACGAACCCGAGTGACACCTTTCAACAAAAAGCGGAACCTTATTGGAACTGGGCTACCAAGGAGTACGTGGTTCGGGATGGCAGTGAGCGATTGTCAATTGACCCGCTTACCTTGAACGAGTCATATCCCTCGACTCGATCCGGATTTCTGCGATTGAATTACCTTGTAGGAGTGAAGCCCAACATTGACTACGAAGAGTTCTATAAACATTGGCTAAACGTGCATGTGCCAAACGTAGAGTCGCATTTGGACGGAGCAGGTGGGTTTCGGTATGTCGTAAGCCACAGCATCTACCGAGATAGTGCACCGTATGCGGGCATGGCGGAACTGTATTTTGAAAACTCAGCGGGAGCCCGCAAGTTTCAATCCAATATTCAGCCAGACGGCATGGAACGTTGGATCGACGCTTCGCGCACACATGTTATGCGCGGAAACACCGAGATGGTCGGGATTCCCTAGCGAAGATTTCTAGTCGGCGACCATTGAGGTCAATCGGTCGCTTGCCTCAGCAAAGTCTTCCATGAAGTTGTAAACAACGCTTCGCACGGAAAGTGCTTCATTCATCAGACCGACGCCTTGGCCAACAAAATAGTTCGCCAATCGCTTCGCCCCATCGTGGTCGGTCTGAGCGAGTTGATTGATTCGGCGGAAGGCTGCCTCGGCAACGACGCCCTGCAGTGGCATTGGCAGCGGGTCGGGACTCTCTTCAGCCTGCCATGCGTCCGTCCAGGCAGACCGAAGTTGACGAGTATATTTTCCCGTACGGCTTCGCGAACGCACGGTTTGACGTGAGTTGGCGGCAAGCATCTTCTCCTTTACGACCGGCAATGTCTCTGCTTCTGCGGTCGTCAACCATACAGAGCCGGTCCAAACCCCGTCGGCTCCCATTGCCATGCACCCGGCCATTTGACGACCGGTTACGATTCCGCCAGCTGCAAGCACTACCATGCCTGAGCCCTTAAGTTCGTCCAGAACCTCGGGTACAAGCACCAAGGTCGAGACCTCCCCGCAGTGCCCCCCAGCCTCCGTGCCTGCAACGACAAGTACATCCACTCCCGCATCGCGATGCTTGACGGCGTGCTCTTTTGCACCTGCAAGCGCACCTACAACAACGTTATTGGCGCGAGCGCGTTCCATCATGAAGTCTGGTGGAACGCCCAGCGCGTTGACAACCATACCTACCGGATGCGCAAACGCTGCTTCCAAGATTTGATCGGCTCCGGCCTTGCGCATGTTGTCGCCCACGCCACCTCGAATGGCGCCTTTCCATAGGTCAGTGGTATCGATATTGTGCGTAGCCAGCAGATGTTCTATGTATCGTTTGTGTTCCTCCGGGATTCTGGATTCAAGCTCTTCTCGTGTGAGTGCAGATTCCTTGTTGTCCATGCTAGTAGGAACTAGCAGGTCCACTCCGTAGGGTTTGCCATCGCAGTGTTCATCTATCCAACTTAGCTCAATGTCTAGCGTCTCTGGAGAATGTCCCACCGCTCCGAGTACGCCAAAGCCACCGGCCGCGCTTACTTCGGCAACAACGTCTCTACAGTGACTGAACGCAAAAAGCGGGAATTCGATACCGAGCAGTTCACAAGCTCTTGATTTCATAATGTTCTTGAACACCAACAATCGTCTGAATAGAAATTTTACTTGCGTTGAAGAGGTACGGTACTTGTCGGCACACAAATGAAACGCTATGACGTTGCCTTAGGCGAGGACTGTAAACCATTACCATGCGACTTACGCCATTGAGACATAGGGATGATTGTGGCTCGAGATCCAGTATCACACGAGAGATCTCCTAGTACGCGGGTGTGCCTGGCGAATCTGCTTTCTCCGTGGTGCACCATGCTGGTGTCTGCCTATCTGTGGGCGACTATCACGCTAGTCGCAAGTTGTTCGATTGTCAATCCGTCGGTGATTTTTCCGAACAACGCAGAAGGAGATGGAATTCTTGTTCAGAAAGACGGGTTACATCAGATTGCGCAAACCGAACAAACTGCATTAGAGTTTGAAATCGATGAAAGTTGGGATTTGGAAGACACGTCCACCCTTCAGAAAATACTGCGCGAGGCTGCCGAGCCAATCTATCGACATCTCCGACATAGTCCAAAAATCATGCTTAACGTCGGACACGACAGGGAACGAGGTCCAGTAGCACTATACCGAACCCGCGGGCAGACGACTGATACTGTGCTTCTAAGCAATACGCCATTGGAGTATCGCCCACAGATCCTGTACCAATTTGCGCACGAATTCTGCCATGTCATTTCAGACTACAACCGACTGAGGTCTACGGAGTCGAAGAACGAATGGTTCCATGAAGCCCTGTGTGAGTTGGCATCAATCTTCGTCATGCATGGAACTGGCGAGCGCCACCTGAAAAAGTACATTGATGACTATCTTGAGGAGTCCATTCGAGAGCTTGAAGAGACAGAGGATTTTGGATTATGGTTATCGGATAGAGAGCATGAACTGAGAGAACAGCCTAGTGGCAAGTTGGACCGAAGGTCCAACGCCGTCGTAGCCTACAGGTTACATCCCCTCTTTATACGACACCCGGAGATTTGGAATACACTGAAGTCGTTGCCTAGGTCAGACAGCGAGCTCCGCGAGTATTTGGTCGAGTGGAAGCAAGCCGTGGAGCATCAAGACCGGGGACTGATTGACCGAATTGCAGAAGCGCTGTTGCCGGATTCGTCCTCAGACGGAGATTAGGTCGTGCTTCAATCCGCAAATACAAATCAGGTGTCGTAACGAGTTGAGCTAACACCATGCTAACTGCCGATCAAGTAGACCATTACCGCGAGTTTGGTTACGTTGTACCGGACTTTCGTCTGCCTGATGATGCACTACGGTCCATGCGTGACGACCACACTAGGCTTGTCGAGCGGTTTCCCCAATTCGCCGATTATTGCGGCGCCCTTCTGGTCTACGACATGTCGTTCTTGAACTATGCCCGCAACGAACAGATATTGGATATGGTCGAGCAGGTGATCGGAGAGAACTTCGCATTGTGGAATTCCAGTCTATTTGCCAAACCAGCAAGAGTTGGCAGCAGAACGCCATGGCACCAAGATGGCGAGTATTGGCCGATTCGCCCACTTGCTACCTGTTCGGTGTGGATCGCGATAGATGAATCTACGGTCGAAAACGGTTGCTTGAAGTTCATTCCGGGGTCGCACAGTGCGCGAGAGCTATATCAGCATCACACGAACTCGTCGGATGGTCTCTCGTTACCTTTGGAACTGGACTCGGATCAATTTAGCGAGGCAGAATCCGTTGACATTGAGCTGGAGGCGGGCCAGATTTCGCTACACGATGTATTTCTTATTCATTCTTCCGAGCCGAATCGTTCAATCCGGCCACGACGAGGGCTGACATTGCGATTCATGCCGACCAGTTCTGTCTATCGTCGCGACATTAGTCAGGGCGTGACAGCGAAATTCGACCAAGCGCGTTCTCTTTTCTTAATGCGGGGTGAAGATCTATCTGGAGAAAATGATTTTCGATTGCGTGCCTCCAGAATCTGACTGCATTTAAGACCCGCTACTGGTAATCAGGCTAGTGCTGGTACTACTTACTGGTGCAGACTGCGCGACACTCACAACTAAGATCTACTGATCATGATTGTCCGAGTGCAATCAAGAGATCCATGGAGTTATGCTCTTGGATCTGCCATACCTAAATCGTAAATGCCTGTCCCCTTCTGTTGGTTTATTGGTATTGTTTGCAGTTTCTAGTAAGTGATGGTCAAGAGCGTAGTCCACGACCTTACTGTTTCCCGTTTTGCGCTTTGCAGTTTATGTTTCTGATTGCTTTGCGTACACGCACTGTATCGAAGAGGGTTCGGTTAGAATGCTGATTGAAATCTCGAACTGCGGCAGAGATTGAGATTTATCCTCTCGACTCCTATCCCAGTCTGATTTTCCGCAAACACACGCTAGCTATTTGAGTGGAGAGAAGAATGAGAAAAGCCGGTGGAATCGTGGCAATTATCGCTGGTTCTCTGGGCCTGATTGTCGCTGTTAGTGGTTTTTTCCTTGGCGGCTTCATGGAGAACATCGATATGGAAGAGGTCGATGCAGTTTTGGAACAGGAAGGTACGAGCTTGCAGGAGATGGTAGACGAGCGAGGCGGGGACGACGTTGAGGTGACCGACGAAATGCTTGATGAGTTGGGGGAAACCATCCAGCAAGGCTTCTGGATGGGTCTAGTGTTTTCGGCGGCCGCTATTGCGATCGGAATTTTCGCTGTTCGGGCAAATAATTGGATGCCTGGAGCAATCCTCATCGTCTGTTCTGTGTTGGGAATATTTTTTGCTGGGGGTTTCGTGCAATACATGATGTGGGTGGCAGCGCTCGGTGGCATTCTTGCGCTATTTCCCATCAAGACCGAAGAGCCTGCTGTCTCGGAGGAGTAGCCTGCTCCTCACGCTTTTTCGCTAAGCACCCCCTAGCGGACGTACTCTACCGTTCCTAGAGGAATTCTGTCGTGCGCCTTCCACAATGTCTGGATCATTGTCGCGTCGCACAATCAATTTAGGCTAACAAATCACACATGTGGCAGATCGTTGCAAATCTTGCCAATACATCGCAGTGAGAATTGCCGGCGGAATAATCGCAGTGGTTGCAGGACTTTTAGGGAGTTGCTCGGCAACACTTGTATTGGTGGCACCCAGTCTATCGGAGTTGGTAGACACCACTGCTGAGAGGGTCTTTACCAGTTTTGGGCCTGGGAGAGAATTTCAAGATGCGTTGGACGATGCGGGAATTGTGGGAGAACCACCGATGGAAATGCGCGTCGATGCCCAGGAATCTTCTAGCGGTGCGGAGTTGAATGACCTGAAAGAAAGAAAATCAGCTTGGATTGGAGCCGTTTTGTCGTTGGGAAGTATAGTGCTAGGAGTGCTAGTAATTCGGTCCAGAGATTGGGTTTTAGGAGCTTTGCTCATCGCATATTCCGTCGTCGGAATCCTGATTTGTGGTGGATTTGTAACTCTTATGATGTGTACAGCACTATTAGGCGGGGTTTTGGCTTTGTTTCCCTTGCGGAACGAGTCGACCAACGTAGCTAATCGGTAACAGGCAAGAATAGGACTGATAGGTGTGGATGAAATCTGCAGCACACCATATTCGATGGTCACACTTTGAACGGACGAGCCCAATGCTATTCCTCTTCGCCGTCGTTCTTTTCAATCGGTACTAGCTTTCGAATCCATCCGTCGCCTTTCGACAAGAGATACATTTCTCCGTGTCTATCCACACTAAGGCGAAGGTCCACCCGGGTTGTGTAGGGTAGGTGAGAGAGATAGGTGTTTGGCATTCCGGCAATTTCGCTTAGAGAACCTTCCTCGCCGTCTATGAGAATGTCAAGTTCATGGATTGTTGTTGGAGTGCCAGGAACCAGCACTTCTACTGGTTCCTGCGCTTCAGTAGAAGCGTCGTCTTCAGTCGAGTCTACAGGTTCAGCCTCAATGTAGAAAACCCTTCCACGCACCAATTCAGTGAAAACGAACTTTCCTATTAGCTCGGGAATGGCCTCACCCCTATATACGAAGCCGGATCCTACTGCAAAGCCTTCGTCATGGTCGTATTGGGCAACCGGATAGGTGAGTTGTTGTGTGTCCTCCTCAATATCGACCTCATACACTCCGCCTAGGGCGTCGTCCGTCTCGACTCCATGCGCCGTAGCAAACGTGCCTTCGCGAATGCGCCAGCCATAGTTGGCGCCCGCGACTCCCAAATTCACTTCCTCAATTTGATCCTGCCCGATGTCTAGTAGAAACATCTTGCCTTCAAGGTCCCAAGAAAAGTGTTGAGGATGTCTCAATCCAAAGGCCCAAAGCTCGGGGATCGCATTATCGATTGTTGGGTTGTCTGATGGAATGCCGTACTCTTCGTCGGTTTCTGGATCTGCGCCTAAAGGGTTGATTCGCAGAATGGCACCAAGAGGAGTCGTAACATCTTGACCGTGGTCGCGAGAATCGTGTGCACCTCCTCCATCGCCAAAGGCAACATAGAGCATGCCCCAGTCGTTTTCTAGGTAATCATCAATCTCATCTTCCGATCCTTCATCGTCTCCTACCGCTCCATTTCCCTCGGAATTGATACCGTCGTCGGGGGGCAATCCGTCATCCTCGGTGTCCTCTTCAGTTTTCTTGACTGCAAAAGGATTGAATCCAATATTCCCGATATTGTGATTGGATCGAAACTGTCCGACACGAAGAATTTCTCGATGTACACCTTCAAATTCCATGTCGGTTGCGTCGGTTGCTGTCCATTCAACAACGACACTCTCTTGCAACGAGTTTTGTTCTTCAATGTAATCTGCTTCTTCCGTAAACGGACTTGCACTGTACGCCGTATAGAACTTTCCATATCCCGGTGCGCCATCAGTGGCGAATTCGGGATGAAATGCGAAGCTCATCAATCCTGATTCATGCGGAAATACATAGGGATAGAAACCTACTTCTAGAGTGCGCAGGTCGAGATACACCTGCGGTTCGCTTGCGTCTTCGTCCGTCACGTAGAGTATCCCTCGTGTGTCGTTGAAGAAAAGGCGCTCAGATTCGTCAGGAGGTGAACGTAAGTACTGAATTCGCGCATACGCGTCATTGGTGCCAATCGGCGTCGAGACGTCCACGGTCTCGGGCGCACGCACAAATTCGATAGCGTTTACTTGAATGTCGCCGAGTTCGATGGTCTCCGGAATTGGATCTTCGAGGGCTACCGCTGATTCCGAGCTCGGCGACTGAGCAACACTAGTCGCCGTTGCAAGCAAGATCAATTTAATGCAACTGGACTGAAGCAGCGAAATTTTTTTCACTTTCTCGTGGTTCGACTTCTTACTATCGATATTTCAAGAAATTTTACGCTACGGCGTGTGGGAGTCACCACACTCAACGCGGGTGCAACGGTTTTTCTTGTAGGCACGCATTGCCTGAACCACTCGTCGGCGTAAACGCTCATTTGGTCTTTACTCGCTGACAGTCGTTGGTTGAAGGAAGTTTGATTTTGGAGTATTACCGGATATTTAGTAAGCTATTGTTCGATAGTTTTGAATAGTGCACGTTCGCCACCTTGTGTCGAATGATGTACAGGTTGTTTGAAGTCGCGATTGGCGACAACATTAGTGTCTAGCTTGTTTAGTAGTTAACTCGCTGATTTGTATCGCCAATATTCGAGACGAGTAGCTGATTGAGACGCTTTATTGAGATTGGGAACTGATACATCATGCGTACACAAATAGCGATATTCGTTGATGCCGGTTACCTTTGCGCCCTTGGTTCCATGGCTTTGACCGGAGAAGCCATGCCGCGATCGAGGGTTGGTATTAACTCAGAAGTTCTTGCCCAGGAACTCAAGCAGGTAGTTCGAGACCTAGTGGGTGCAAAGCCTCTGCTTCGCATCTATTGGTACGAAATCGGCTCCCAAAATCGGACGATGTCCAATGAGCAATTGCGAATTTGTGAAAGCGACGACTTCAAGCTGCGACTTGTCTCTCTACATCCGCAAAACGTCCGAACAGGAGTCGCCACGGCGATTTCCCGTGATCTTATGGAACTTAGCCGAAAGGGTTCCATTTCAGATGCACTAGTACTAGCTCGAAACGATACTCTGCGTACCGGAATTGAAGTATGCCAGTCCTATGGCATTCGCGTGCACATGCTTGAAGTATTCGCCAACGACAACGCACGTTTTTCGTGGCTTAGAACAGACGTAGATACGTCAACTTCATGGCGCATCGACGTATTGCAGCGCTTCCTTTCTGAACAGGAGGTTGCTCCCGATTCCGCCCCTGTATTTGGCCAAGCTGCACCGTCGGCGCCGTCGATGTCAGTCCACTCCAATGTTCCGCCCACCGCGAGATTTTCCGAAGCAGCCATACCCGAGCAAACGCGCGAAACTATCCATTCCGTGGTTAAGGATTACATTGACGAGCTGTATGACGATGAATTGGATTCGTGTATGGATTATTGGCGGACAGGTCGCGGTGTACCAAATACGTACGACAAGTCCTTGCTGTTTGAGTGTAGGAACGCACTGGACCGGAATCTTTCAGAAAGCGAGAGGCAAGTAATGCGCAACAGCTTTCGAAGTTTCGTCGAGGAACGCGTGCAGGAAATCGATGGCTCTCCATCGGAAAACGAACCATCAACAGATCAATTTGATTCTCTAGACGACGATGACGGTGACGACTTTGAGGATGTAGATTTCAATCGATAATCCGATCTAATCTACTCCCCGCTAACCTGCAGCAATGACTATTCGGAATGCTCTAGATCCCTCAAAGCCCAAATTTATACGTAATTGCGCACTCTCATAAGACATGTTGTCAGGATGTGCCGATCGACAGCAGATTCTCGACAGGTTTGTATAGCTCTTCCATGTAGGAAACATCTTCACTGGAAAGCTCAATTTCGGTCGCTTGAATTAATTCCTCCAATTGCGAAACGCGTGACACTCCCACTATGGGGGCAGTAATCTCGGGCTTGCCGACCATCCAAGCGATTGCAATTTGAGCGGGTTTTCTCCCATGCCTGTCTGCCACCTCTGAAACACGTTCAGCTATTTCAAAGTCTGCTTCACCTCGATAGAGGCTTTCGGTTCGCACTCGATCGTGGCCTGACGAACGTGCTGTGGAACCACTCGAGAAACCTCCTTTATAGGATCCTGCGAGGATTCCTCGTGCCAGTGGCGACCAGGGTGTCAAAGCGATTCCAGTTGAGACGCAGTAAGGATTCATCTCCCTTTCTTCTTCCCGATAGATCAAGTTGTAGTGGTTTTGCATCGACACGAATTCGGTCCAACCGTTTGCCTTGGCCGTCCACTGCAATTCGGCGAATTGCCATGCAAACATGGAAGACGCACCTAGATAGAGAACTTTTCCAGCTTTGACGACGTCGTGCAGTGCTTCCAGCGTTTCCTCGATCGGTACTGGATTCTGGCCTCGAACGCCATGTGGATGCCGATGAATGACCAAGTGGTCCACGTAATCGTGCCCAAGCCTCTCGAGGCTTGCATCGACGCTCTCAAAGATGTGCTTGCGAGACAACCCGCCTTGGTTTGCCCCTCTCCCCATTGGGATGGCGACTTTAGTTGCAAGAACGTATTCATCCCTTTGAAACAGGGAACCCAAGATCTTGCCAACAACTCGTTCGCACGAGCCTAGACCATAGACATTAGCGCAATCGAAAAAGAACAGTCCGTGTTCGAAGGCTTTCTTGAAAATGGGTCGTGCTTCGTCCTCGGGCAGGGTCCAGTCACCCTGATGACCACGTCCGGGTTCTCCAAAATTCATCGTACCCAAGCAAAGTTCAGAGATTTTCATCCCGCACTTCTTTCCCAAGGGGACCGCATTCAGCATTGTTAAGCACTCTCCAATTGAATGGCGGCAGATATTAGCGGAAACGAATGCGAGCGTCTGGCTAACACTCCGGCCCCTAGGTCATTAGGTAAACTTGGAGCCGCAATCGACTGGACCTACTTGTATTGCCTAGATTCAGTAGCAGTGCAGTAGGCGTTTCTCGTAGTTAGTTGTAGCGGATTCCTTAAGGAGAGCCTTTGGACAAGCAACTCTGGGTAGGTCAATCAACTCGATGATGACTGAATCTCAAAGAGCGCTTAGCGGTACTCGGTTGATTGATCTCACGGATGCAAGAGCAATCTACGGCGCTAAGTTGCTTTCAGATCTTGGGGCGGACACCGTTCGTCCAATCCCTCCTGAAGGCGATCCGTTGGCAAACAGAGGACCAATCGACAAGCAATCCGGCGAATCTCTTTGGTATGCGTTTCACACGACGAGTCGTCGACTGTTCCACATGTCGAATTCCTCCAAAAGCCGGAGGCAGCTCCAATCGCTCTGTGAACATGCCAACGTCATCGTGCTCAACGATGGGCATCCTTTCGAGTCGTTTCTAGACCTTGCTAACGTTCGCGACAGCAATCCAGGCTTGGTTATTGTTGAGTGCACATCATTTGGCAACACCGGACCGTGGAAGGACTATCTTGCACCTGACCTCGTCGCTGGGGCATTGGGTGGATCCGTTGCCATAACCGGGGATGAGGACACGCCGCCACTGAAGCCTTTTGGCGATGTGAACTTTGCGGTCTCTGGTGCATACGTAGCCGTGGCGGCTCTTGCTGCGCTGCGCCACTCCAGGCAGACCGGGAAAGGGCAACTTGTTAGGGTGTCTGTTCACGAATGCATTGCTTCGTGCTTAGAGCACGTGTTCATGTGGTATCTCTACAACGACGTATTTCGGCATGCTAAAGGTAAAGCCCTAGAACGCCGGGGAAGTCTTCATTGGTCGAATCTGTATCAAGTGATGCAAGCCAAGAACGGCCACATCATGGTTACGCCCACACCGAGTCTCGACAATCAGCTTGTATGGCTGATCGAAGAGAATGCGTTCGAAGATCTGCTTGATCCTGAATACCAGGAACCTAATGCGCGTGGGCGATGGGCACGTCGAATGATGGAAGTGCTGCGATCCTGGGTCGCGACTAAGGATGTAGAGTCGCTCTTCTATGAGGCGCAGGAACACCATGCACCGTTTGGGTGGGTTCACGACATTCCGCAAGTGGCAGACAATCCGCAGTTAGCCGGTAGAGATTGGTGGTCATCGTTGGAAGTCTCTGGTAATTCTGTCAAGTCAACAGGTTCTCCCTATAGTCATAGTGACACGCCGGCCGAAGCAGGTGGAATCGAACACTTGTCTGCGGAGTCAGAAGGCATCATTGATGCGATTGGGTGGGGCAATTGACGATGAGACCGTTGCAGGGAGTTCGCGTTCTTGACTTTACGCATGTTCTGGCTGGACCATTCTGTACACGCGTACTTGCGGACATGGGAGCGGACGTAGTCAAGGTGAATTCCGAGACGCGCGCACAGATCAATGCACCTATCGGTCCATACTTCACGCTATGGAACAGAAACAAGCGAACCATTGCGCTTGACATGGCACAGGACGAAGCGCGGAAGATTGCCTTCGATCTAGCGTTAAGAGCCGATGTAGTAATCGACAACTTCTCGATGGGAGTATTGGAACGCTGGGGCATGGGTTACGTGGATGTAAGCAATCAAAACAAGTCGGTGATTTATGTGCAAATGTCAGGCATGGGCAGTGGCGGACCCTGGTCAAACTTTGTGACCTACGCGCCTACCATACATGCCCTGAGCGGTCTAACCTATACGACGGGCGTACCGGGACGAAGGGATATAGGCTTGGGGTACTCATACAACGACCATCAGGCGGGACTACACGCAGCCGTTGCCGTGCTATCAGCCATAGAAGCTCGAGAACACACTGGCAAGGGCCAACGCATTGATATTTCTCAGTTCGAGGTCGCCGTGAATCTCCTAGGTCCAACTTTTCTAAATTATTTCGCGAACGGCGAGGGGATCGAACCGTGTGGCAACGATCAGCCATACGATGAAATCGGGCCGCATGGTTGCTATCGTTGCGCTGGTCCGGCTAGCAATGATGTTCTTGGCGAACGGTGGATTGCGATAGCGTGCTTGAATGACTCTCAGTGGGAAGCCTTGCGAGCTTGCATGGGAAATCCGGAATGGTCTCGCGATGAGGTGTTTGCCACATCGGGTGGACGCTACCAGAACCGTCGCGAGCTTGATGAACGATTGAGCGCTTGGACCAAGGACCTTGACGCGTGGGAACTAATGCAAATGCTTCAAGCGGCAGGTGTGCCGGCTGGGGTTGTACAAGATGGAGTGGACCTCATGGAATTGGATCCCCAATTAATCGAGAAAAAGTTCATTCGTCGCATTGAGGAACCTCACCCGACCATGGGCAGTACCTATGCCGACAAATTACCCATCGATTTTGAACACACTCCATGTGATTTATACGAGCGTTCACGAACCCTTGGCGAGGACAACGTGCAGATTCTCGCCGATTGGCTTGGCGTCGACCAAAAATCCGTCATCCAAGGGGAAGAGGACGGATATTTGCGTTAGCACTTCGGGCCAATAACTCCATCAATAGCACCGAATTACCATTTTTCAACAGACAGGAGCAGACACTTGCAGACTCTAACCGCGCGTAATATAAACTCAATTCCGCTTCTTGGTGTGCTTTGTCTTTGTAGCGTGGCCGGCGCCGCGGAAGATCGCGACCACGTCCAATTCACAAAGGAAACACTTGTCGTTGATTCGCACATCGACACTCCGTTTGCGCTCACTCGGAAACCAGGGAGTGTCATAGAAGGGGCTCCCGTTCTCGAGTTCGATTACCCCAAGGCACGTGCGGGCGGACTAGATGTTGCTTTCATGGCCATTTACGTTCCAGCAGCTCGGGAAGACGATGGAACGGCAATGGAGTTTGCGAATCAGCTCATTGATTCCGTTGAGGAAATTGTGGAACAAGCACCCGACAAGTTTGCGTTGGCCACCTGCACTGCGGACATACGAAAGATCAAGGAGCTAGGACTAATTGCGCTTCCCATGGGACTGGAGAATGGCGCCCCCATCAAGGGAAAGCTCGACAACTTTAACCATCTGATCGAACGTGGCATTCGTTACATAACTCTTGCGCACTCCAAGAACAACCACCTGGCTGATTCCTCATACGATGATGGTCCATTGTGGGAGGGCCTTTCGGGGTTTGGTATAGAAATGGTTGAAGAGATGAACGATCGAGGAATCATGGTTGACATCTCCCACCTAACCGACGATGCAGCATGGAAGGTGCTAGAAATTAGCAAGACTCCGGTGGTTGCTACGCATTCTTCGCTTCGCCATTTCGTTCCAGGATTTCACAGGAATATATCGGACGAAATGGTCATTGCCGTTGCCAAAGCCGGAGGTGTTGTCATGATTAATTTTGGCAGCGGATTCGTCAATGCGGAGTCCCGGGCTTGGTCGGATCGAAGACGAGAGAAAGCCGAAGAGCTAAACGCCAAGTACCCCGACGACTCAGCGATGGTGACCGCACTGCTGCTCGAGTATGCCGAGGAAAACCCATATCCGTTCGCCGATGTCGCCAAAGTCGTGGACCACATTGATCGCGTAGTGGAATTGACGAGCGTAAATCACGTGGGATTGGGATCTGACTTTGAAGGCGTCGGTGGAACCTTGCCCAACGGACTAAAGGATGCCTCTGGAATTCCCAACATTGTGAAGGAGCTTTGGGTACGCGGCTACTCTATTGACGATACCAAGAAAATTCTTGGAGAGAACTTCATGCGCGTTTGGGGTGCGGTGGAGAGGCACGCGGAGGCACAAGGAAACCAGGTGGTCTGCCAACACGAGTAGTCGAGTTTATTAGTCGAATGTTTTCTGGTTACGACTGGTTTTGACGCAATCGATATGACTATGAGGCTTGTAACCTGACGTCGGTTGAAGTCGGTATGGTCTTAATTCCCTCTACTGACAAGCCGGCTTGCCGAAGTGTTTTTGTGGCCTTCGCATGAGCGAGAAACACCTTGCTCTTGTCCATCTAATCCAAGCCGTGACGTTCAAAATTGCAGGATCAATAGCCATATATCCCTGTAGTTCATGGCGGTGGAACATGCTACGCAGAATGCGTCTTACGTGTGGTGATTGCAATCCCATGGTTTGACTGATCTTCAACTTGCTAAGCCGGAACTGCAGCAATAGGACAGACGAACTCGTTCTCGACTACAACGAAACTGGGCGAGTGGCAACCGCACTCGCCCAGCGAATGGCACTAACCGCGACTTGTGTGGACCGGACCCTTAGGTTCGCGGTCCATGTGGGTGGTGTTATCCTCCCATATCGTCTGTGCCTGGATCTTCCGATTGCTCTGTTTCGCCATGATCCAATTCGTCTTCCGCAGGCAATTCGCCAAACCGTTGTGCAAGCGCGTCTTCCAGCATCTGGGGATGAACGTGCTTCTTCAAAACGCATCCATTAGAGTCCACCAGGTACGCCTTAGGAATGAAGCCCACTCCGTAGGAAACGGCAACGGGACCTTCCCAATCCTTGAGCTCGCCCAGATCTATCCACGGAATTTCATGCTCGATCGACGCCTCATTCCAGTCGTCAAAATTGTCGTCGATAGAAACGCCGACAATTTCGAACCCTTGATTGCTATATGCAGTGTATAGCCGCTTCAAGTCCGGGAATGTAGCGATGCAGGGCCCACACCATGAAGCCCAAAAGTCAATGAGGGTGACCTGATTGTCAGCAAGAATGTCGTAGAGTGCCATATCGACGCCGTCTGCGTTCGCCAAAGTAAACGCCGGCACCTTCTGTCCTTGAAGCAACGTACCATCGTTTTCATTTCTCTCAATGCGAACGACCAGGTCGTCCCTCGCGGGTGTGACTCGTTGTGCAACAATTTCAGGATTGAGTTGCTCCGCGAGTCTATCGTAGACCGGCAAAGCAAGGTGGCTATCTTCGCCGTTTGGACTAATTGCACCTAACTCCATCGCGAGCAAGACATTTATTGGGTTGTCGGAATTGTCAACAATCTCCCTCATTGCGGCGTTCTTCATTTGCCCCAATTCTCTTTGCAGAGTTTCGTACTCTGGTTCGCCTTCCCTTGGTTCGTTTGAGAAGAACATTGCTGCCATGGAACGATGAGTCTGATCTATGACTACATCTTCACATCCTTCGGCAGGCTCGAGTGTGGAATCTTGGGATTCTTCTGCGACTAGCTCCAAGTCGGCATCAGTCTCCACAGCATTCTCGCTATCGGTTTCTGTATCAGCATCTGAATTGTCTTGATCATTAGTGTCTGATACGTCTGTCGTCTGTGCATCTGTCTCGCTCATCGCGTCCTGTTCTGCCATGTAGGCGACATATGCTGTTTCGTACGCTTCAAACTTGTCTTGATACTCCGTCGATTGCTCCCAACTCTCAATCAATTCAGCGTGTTTTCCTTCACCTGAGGTAACGAACAGGTAGTCTTCTCCACGCAATTCAACGTCGTAGCTCACTTTAGGTTCTGCTACAAATCGTGAATTAACAAAGACATAGTCCTCCATTGAGTACTGCGTGGAGAGGTAAAAAGTGACAATCTGAGCGTCGCTCACATCTGCCTCAATCAAGAACTTCCCCTCGTTGAGCATGACGTAACCCAGCGAAAATGATTGCATTGACCCGTCGTTGTAGCTGCGTCCATAGACACCAATCGTGGCCATGTTCAAGTCTCTGTCGATCTCGCTGAAGTCTCCTGAAATGACAAGTTTCTTGTCTGGATCCTGGCTACTCCGAGACTCGCCCAAAACAAATAGCCCATCTGCTGGATATTCGTTCATATCGTCAACCAAAACCATGGAAATGGGTTTGCCGCCGGGCGTGAGCAGGGCGGTTGCCACAAGCTCCTCTTCTCCGACCTTCGCCGTCACTTTCACTTCAGTAGCAGTCTCAATTTCTCCACTAATCGTGAATTTTCCATCCACAAGAGGTGCAGAAGCCAGCTCTTCTTCTATTGTCTCGCCATCCTCGCCTTCGACGTTATGCGAAACCGCAACGATGGCTGTCGACCAGTCCACTACGGGCTCTTCAGGCTCGGCGACTTCCTCGCCGGCAGCATCGTTAGCATCTTCCATTTCGTTCGAACCTGCTGTATCGTTTTCCGTTACCTCGGGAGGCTCAGGTTCAACGACTAGGAGTTCGCCAGCGATCATGTAGCTTTTTGAGGGGGCGCCGCTACAGCCAGTCAAGAGACCGGCGATGACGAACAGGCCCATAAAAACAAATAGCTTCTTCATTGAAATTCTGCCTCCTTGACAGTGACTTAAGCTCCAAAGCTGGAATCGAAATCCAATATAGGTTACGCATTTGAATTTCGTGCTACCACAAAGAAAAACCAATTGTTGTGAAGTGGTTTTGCTTGCAATCGCTAAGGGACATTTTGCACACAATTGAAACAATTTTTTCGACTGTCTCAGCGCTCTGCGTGAGGTGCCACGTTCGAGAGCTGTGTGTCAGAGCCCAGTAGGGCTTCAGGTGTAGCGGACGAAAGTTTGCATGTCTTGGTGTACGGACGAGTGCCGGGAAGACCTATTTCAGCGTCTAAAGTGTCAACTGGGAAGCGTTGGATCCACAGTAGGCTTCTGTTAGTGCAACCAACTCTTATTGAATCAGGCGCTGATGTCGAGCTTGTCTCTTGAGATGTTAGTTAGGGAATATCAGAGTGTATGTTCGACGATCGCGGTAGTAGCGAATCCCAGCAATTTCATAATTGGTCGCCAATTCGCGAAATTGATCGAGAGAATCCACGCGAAACCTGTTCACTGCAACGATCACATCGTCCTTGCGCAGTCCAAGTGAGTAGGCGACGCTTGACTTATCAATTTCGGAGACAACCACTCCGCGACCATCCACGACGTTGTAAGCATCGTGTGAGACTTTCAAATTATCGAAATCAACACCACTGAATTGAGCTGAAAGTTCGCCTCCCCGCACGACAAATGCTTCGCCAATTGTCACATCGATTTTCTGACGTTGGCCTTGGCGTATGAACTCCACGTTAACTGATTCGCCAACACGTTTTAGGCTCACCCGTGCTCTGAGAGCATTGGGATCGGCAACAACGTCGCCATCTATGGCGACAATCACATCCTCGATCATTAGGCCTGCTTTCTCGGCGGACGAACCCTCAACAATATCAGTGATAACGGCTCCGTCAAGCGAATCTAACTCGTAGACTTCCGCATCCTGCGTCGTAACCCCCTTCATTTGGATTCCTAGAACTCCTCGACTGATCCGTCCATGTTCGATAAGTTGCGCGACAACTGATGAAACCATGTTGGAAGGAATGGCGAAACCGATTCCCACACTGCCGGAGCTTCCGACGATCGCAGTATTGATACCGATCACCTGACCCTCCAGGTTTACCAAGGGTCCGCCGGAATTTCCTGGGTTGATTGCGGCATCGGTTTGAATGAAGTTCTCGTACTCTTCGATGTCAAGACCTGTACGTCCCAGTGCACTAATGATTCCTGACGTAACAGTTTGGCCAAACCCAAACGGATTGCCTATGGCTACAACGTAGTCTCCAACTCGCAGGTCATCGGATTTTCCAAGATTGAGTTCCTGAAGATCGTCAGCTTCAATGCGTAGCAGTGCGACGTCTGTGTCGGGGTCACTTCCGAGAACAGACGCAGTGAATTCACGACGGTCCAATAGAGTAACGACAATTTCCTCTGCTCCAGAGACTACGTGGTGGTTGGTAACAACAAAGCCCTTTTCCGCATCGATAATTAGCCCTGATCCAGCGCTCTGACGCTCGTGGTACCGTCGCGGACCTGAAGGTCCCCAATATCCACGTGTTGGAACAGCCGCGATTCTCTTTACCTGAATGTTGACTACTGCGGGAGTTACGTTTTCGAGCATCGGGGCCAACGAAGTTGTCCCGTCGTGAGGATGTGAATGAACCACCGCTCCCACACCGAGCAACACTAAGCATGCAAAAATCCCCAAAATCTTGTGTGTCATTGCATTCTCCGATGTGTGCTGATTTGCCAATTTATGGCGATAAAGTCCAATGCTCTGCGCTGAGCGGCGTCGCCGGCGCGCGATTTGTCGTAAGTCGGTTATGTTTGCGCCAATTAACCACATCCAGCAAATTTTACCTTTACTACAACCCATAGATAGGTGCGACCGGCAAAAGTTCAACTGCTGCGCGTCGACTCCAAGGCGTCATAGTTGTAGATCGTGCGACTTAGGCGTTCCAAGGCAATTCTTGAACCCAGATCTCGTAACCATGACCAAGGTTTGGGCATGTGATACGCCATTCCCACGAGTTCTGAGTATTTCTGAATCTTTCGCGCCCGTGCTCTTCGTACTGCCTCGTACTTGACTATTGCACGCATCGGATTCTGTGTATCGCTAGTAACACACTGAGCCAATGCAAAGGCATCTTCGATCGCGAGGGCAGCGCCCTGAGCCAAAAAAGGAAGAATGCAGTGGCAAGCATCGCCCAACAAGGTGCCCCGCCCCTTTGTCCAGCCTCCGGGAATCTGGTTGTGCCGAAACAAGCCCCATCGATAGAGTTTGTGTTGGTCGATAGCATCAATTAGCTTACCGACATCCTTGTGCCAGCGTGCGAAATACTGTCGAAGTTCCGACACAGACCCCTGTTGCCCCCAGGAATCGCGCAACTCGGCACGAGATCTTGTAATGAACACGCAGTTTAGGTTGCCAATGTCGTCTATTGGGTAGTGCACGATATGCCCCTTCGGACCACACCAAACGGTGGTCTCCTTGCCGACGGACTGGACTTCATCCTCTCGGTTCAGAATTGTTCGCCATGCCACCCATCCCGAGTATGGGGGATTGTAGTTTGTACCCATCAGTCTACGCACTGTCGATCGCATACCGTCGGCTCCAACAACCAAAACGCCGCAGTATTGGCCACTAGGGCTTGATATGGTCACTTGTCCACCGGAGTCACACAGTTCGACGACTTCATCTTCCTGAAGGAGCTGAATGTTGGGATTGTTCTGAACTCCCTGCAGGAGAATGCGGACTAGGGTCGACCGCAAGATTTGGACATAAGGAAATCCACAACGATTCTCGACGATTTCTCCCAATGGCAGTCGGGCAATTGCTCGACCTGATTTCCAATCGCGTGTTAGGACATCGGTTACTGACATTGAATTGGCCATAAGATCATCCTGCAATCCAATCTGAAACAGCAGGCGGGTAGCGTTTGGCGAAAGCTGAATGCCAGCGCCAGAACGATCCTCAAACCTGTTGCGTTCAAACACAATCGTTGGAATGCCGTGTTGCCCTAGGGCCAGGGAAGCACAAAGTCCGCCGATGCCACCACCGACAATCAGTACTGGAAGACTCACATCAATCCGGTTGCTCGAGGATCGAGCGGGGGTCGTGCGCGTCTATATGGCCAACGCCAAAGCGACTTACACGGAGCCCAACAATTGCTTGAAGCTCCTTAGGAAAAGACTTTAGCTTTGTGCGAGTGTGCGCAAGCATCAGGTTTTCCTGCTGACGTTGAGAACCAGCACAGTAATTGATGGTAAGACCCCATCGACGTTCGTCGCTTGTGTTTGCTCCACCACCGTGATAGCACGTGCCGACAACGAAGCAAATGCTTCCCTTTGGCATTGTCGCAGGTATGGTCTCGAACTCACTTTGGTTGGTCGAGAGTTGACTCTCATGAGATGGCTTACTTGCATGTTCGTGGGGATAAAGAGGAAACCTATGGCTTCCGGGAATCAGTCGGGTAGCACCATTTTCCGGTGTAAAGTCAGACAGTGCCCACATCGTGTTGCAAACTAAATTCTTGTGGGGCCTTTGGATACCGTAAAGTTGATCGTCACAATGAATTGCCTGTGCGGTCTCCCCAGGGTCGATTACAGCGGTACCCATAGTGGACAAAAGCATGTCTTCTCCGAGGACTCTTCGGACTACTTCAAGCACAAAAGAGTGGATAGCGACTCGTTCCCAAACTTCGCTCCGGTTCAAGAGATCAAAATACCGATGGGTCTGATAGCCGGTGAATTCCGTAGATTTCAGACTTGGAGGACCGGCGGATTCCAGCCGGCTTATCTCGCAACAGATTTCGTCGCAAAACGCTAGATCGATTACGCCAGGGGCAATGCTGTAGCCCTGCTGCTCAATTTCTTCAACGTGGTGGGAGACGGTTGGGTGTTTGATGCTGGTGGATGCCCCGAGTTGCACAAAGCTACTCTGGCGGTGGTACGTATCGCAAATAGGGTTTTGGCGATTTCCAGCCATTCGGATAGCGTTCTTTCGCTTCTTCGTCCGAAACTGCCGGAACAATTATCACGTCCTCGCCAGCCTGCCAGTTTACGGGCGTTGCCACTTGGTGTTTTGCAGTCAATTGGCAAGACTCCAACAATCGAAGGACCTCGTCAAAGTTTCTTCCAGTACTCATGGGGTAGGTCAACATTGCTTTGATTCGCTTGTCCGGACCGATAACAAAAACTGATCTAACTGTAGCGTTGTCCGCTGCAGTCCGTCCAACGCTTGATGCGCCTGCGTCATCTGGAAGCATGTCGTATGCCTTGGCGACCGATAGGTCTGGGTCCCCGATTAGAGGATACGTCACAGCGTTGCCTTGTGTTTCTTCGATGTCTTGAAGCCATTCGTGATGGCTGTCAACAGGGTCAATCGAGAGTCCAATGATCTTGCAGCTTCGAATTGCGAACGCATCCTGCAGTCCAGCCATGTACCCTAGTTCTGTGGTGCAAACGGGCGTAAAGTCCTTTGGATGGGAAAACAAGATTGCCCAGTTGTCGCCGATCCAGTCGTGAAATGTAATTGTGCCGTGAGTAGTGTTAGCAACAAAGTTTGGGGCAATGGAGTTTATCCGTAAAGTCATTGTGTTGGACGGCGCATAAATCGGTTGGGAATTATAGGAAATGAACTTTGCCAGCAGCTCATCATCGGAGATGTCTCGACTAGCATGCGGCTGGTCGTTTCTCTTCTATCGCTAGGCGCAGACACGCCACACGGCGATCCTCCCAGATAACATGACCGTTTGAACAAGGATTAGCCTCAATTTTGGTGGAAGCAAAAAGACAAACCATTTTTCGCCAAGTCCAGAGGGGCATCTGGCCTATAACTCCATAGTCACACTCTTGATGAGTGCAAAGACGTTCATGCTTTCTTTGAGCCCTAAGTCCACTATTGCGGCTCGGGTCACCTGTGCTCGTATGGCTTCCTCGCCGCAACCCACAACCACCTGCGCAAAGGGGCTTGCCGCCGACGTCTCTATGCTGTGAATGGTGCCTCGCAATACGTTGCGCACGCTTATGTTCTCGGGTTCCGTCGTAGCAAGCGCTACATCGAGCGCACGTATTCGCATACGTACGACTTGGTCGACTTCAGTCGATTGTGTTGACGGCACCACCACGCTCTGACCGCAGAAACTGATGCGAGTGAGCTGAAATTCTTTGTCATGACCAACCACGGTTCCATGTACAACGACTCCAATGTCGTCGACGACATCGGATGCCTCTAAGCCCTGCAACACATCAACCGTAGATCCTTCCGATTGAATTCGACCGTGACGCAAAACAACTGTTTGCTCGCAAAGAACAGCGACTTCCGCAAGACTATGGGAAACGAAAAGCATCGGAATCTCGTATTCGCTGAGAATTGATCGGAGATAGGGCAGCAACTCGGCTTTCCGGTCAAAATCGACGGAAGCAAGCGGCTCGTCCAATAGCAAAACACTAGGGTGGCAAGTCAATGCTTGGGCGAGTGCTACGCGACTTGTCTCACCACCCGACAAAGCGCTAGGCTTGCGTTTCAATAGCTCGTGCAAGTCTAGACTTTCGATTACATGTTGCATGTCTAACGAAGATTCTCGATTTCGCTTGTATTTTGAAAGCCATCGGGCAAACTTGAGATTGTTTTCTACTGTTAGATGAGGCAGAAGCACCGGAGATTGCGATACGTAACCCACAGGTCTCTTGTGGGCGGAGACAATGTGGTTGTTACTAGAATCGAGCCAGGACTCACCGTCTAAGTAAATCGACCCAGTTGAGGGCAAGAGACCTGCTATTGATCGCAGCAGCGTTGTTTTGCCACTACCGTTGGGACCTATCACGGCAGTGGCGCAATCCAGCGAGAATCCTGTGCTCACTTCAAGCTGAAACCCCGTCAGCTTAGCCTGAATGTTCAGATCCAGCACTCTAAGCCACCTTCACAGGGATTCGTCGATTGAGCGTGTAGACTCCGACGAGAACCAGAAAACTAAAGACGAGCAATGAAACTGCCAGTTTATGCGCCTCTGCATAGGAGAGCGTTTCCACGTGTTCGTACATTGCAATTGACAGAACTCTTGTTTCTCCTGGAATGTTCCCTCCGATCATGAGTACAACTCCGAATTCTCCGATCGTGTGGGCGAAAGTAAGCACAGCAGCCGTCAAGAACCCCCGAATTGAGAGTGGGACAGCCACCGTAAAGAAGCGCATCCACGAATTTGCGCCAAGGACTCTTGTTGCATCCAGCAAGTTTGTGTCAACTTCCGCGAACGCGACTCGGAGTGGTTGAACCATAAACGGAAGAGAATAGACGAGGGACGCAACGACCAGACCCTTAAATGAAAAGGCGAGGGTATCCCCAGTCAAGAACACAAAGAAGGAACCAATGGGATTGTTAGGATTGAATGCAATTAGCAGATAGAACCCCAATACCGTTGGAGGTAGAACCAGTGGCAAAGCTGTAATAGCTTCAACAATCGAGCGTAGCGGATTGCTTGTGCGTGCAATCCACCAAGCCAAGGGGGTTCCTATAGCGAGCAATAGGAAGGTTGTTGTAGTGGCTAGTTGTATAGTGAGCCAAACGGCGTCGAGGTCTGAGCTGTTCAATCTAGCTTGTATCCTTCGCTTCGAATAATGGCTTTGCCTTCATCGCTTGCAAGAAAACTCAAGAATCTCTTGGCAGTCTGATTATCTGCCCCTTCCATAAGCAAGACGGCATCTTGAAGGATTGGTTTGTGAAGCCGAGACGGAATCAAGTAATACTGGTCCCTTTCTACCGAACCATCAAGAATGGAGGAGAGAGCAACAATACCGTAGTGGGAGTTTCCAGTTGCAACCATTGAGTAAGCTTGGCCGACATTTTGGGCGGTGATTACTTTGGTGGATTTGTCTTGTTCTACCAATCCAACCTTTGCCAAAACTTCCATTGCGGCATCGCCGTACGGCGCGGTTCGAGGGTTTGCAATGGCGACATGATCGAACAACAAATCAGTAAGGATGGCGTCGGGAGCCTCGTCAAGCCTTCGCTTTGAACTGACAAAGAAGCAAAGCCGGCCGCTAGCGTATGTGAATTGCGATTCGGCAACAGCCATTTCTTGACTTACGAGCTTGGAAGCACGTTCTTGGTCAGCTGACATGAATACATGGAAACGAGCACCATTAGAAATTTGTGCGAAGAGCTGGCCGGTCGAACCCGAAACAAGCTTGATTTCTCCCTCGTCGTCCAATTCGAACTGCTTGGTCAACTCCTTCGCGGTGGTTAGGAAGTTCGTGGCTACAGCGACCGTTGCTTCCTCAGCAACGCACAAGTTTGTCAATCCCAATAGCAAACATATTGACGCTAAGCGTGAGACATCTACGGAGCGAAGAGGCATTTTGCTCGCGAGACACATGGAGGTAACAATCTATCGAAACGACTCAGCTTCGTCTGCCGGGACGAACCCCAGGACGTTTTGAGTGTGCGAAAGGTCTCGATATCCCCACTTGTTGCGTGAAGTGACGAAATATGTGGCAAACGATAAATCAGGGCTGGCTTCAATGCTCCGAAGCAAGGCACTGACAATGTCTCGCTGGCTGCACCATATCGCCCAATCTCGTGGTCGTGAAGGTCGATCCCTTTCATTGACGTATCCGATGCGTACACAGAACATCGAGGTTTTGGTGGTATCCGATACGTGCCTGCAAAGTGCTTCGCCCCAAACCTTTGTGCTTCCATAAACGCCAGACGGCCTGACTGGAGCGTTGTGGTCAATCAATTTCCAATGTGATGGTGCGTTTGCGTAGTCGCCGCTCACCAAAGTCTTGTACGGTTCGACCAATTCGTAACCAGATACCGTAGCACCGCTACTTGCGAATACAACACGCTTGCAGCCTGCCTCAACGGCTGCTTGGACGACGTTGTATGTTCCTGTGATGTTGGTATCGCGAAGCTCGTTCCAAGTGAATCTCTCCCCGGCTTTCGCGGCGAGATGGACAACCACGTCAACGTCGTCGAAAGCAGAGCGTATTGCATCGTAGTCAGTGATGTCTGCTTGAAAGGACTTCACACCCTTCACAGATCTTCGATTCAATGATCTGATTGAGGAATACGATGCTAGTTCCGGCAGCAAGGCGCCACCAATTAAACCACTCAATCCAGTTACAAGAATGCGATTGTTCATAGTGTCGACGCTGGGCTTTTAGCACATTGCATGGAGTGAGCAACCAAGTATATTTGTGCTTCCAATTTCTTGCTCGAGATGTAGAACGAACGGTTGGTAGGGGGAGATTGAAACGAACTCACTTGGATCCACACGAGCTCAAGTACTTGACGTTGGTTGTCGCAATTTCACGGGTTGGAGATAATACCTACGCCATTCAGGAGTGACGATAGAGTTTGGCAGTGCATTTGACGTTCTAGACGTGCAGCTAACAGCGCTGGGTTTAGGATTGTCGAGTGCTCGACAGAGACTCTGCTGACACAAGATTTCTTGAATCGCAGGTGTCAAAAGGAATTTGGCCGTTCGATTGAGTAGGCGAACGTGCACGCAGAAGGAGTACATCGATGAACAGATATCAGTGCATGACATGCGGGTTCATTTACGACGAGGCAGAGGGATTGCCGGAAGAGGGGATTGACCCAGGTACTCGTTGGGCGGACATACCAGATGATTGGGTATGTCCCGAATGCGCTACGCCGAAAAGCGACTTCGACATGATCGAAGTCTAGCGAGCCCTTCGGTCGCACTACGCAAGTCCGCCATTGGGCGGCTATTGACCATTGCGCAGTAGTTCTAGCAGCTTCGCGTGACCTCGTCGATTTGCCCAAGCAGTGGGGGCTGCCCAGCTAGGTTGGTGAGAGGGTTGTAGGTCTCTAAGTGTAGGGTCGTGTTCCAGCAAGAATTCGGCAAATTCTGTTTGTCCTTTGCGGGCGGCCCAACCCAGTGGCGTAGACCGATACTCTTCGTCTAGGAGAGTAGGGTCTGCACCATATTTCAGGAAGAGTCGCGCTCCATCTACGTTGCCTGTCGCTGCCATGTGGTGGAGTGGTCGCATGAGTTGCCAATTGGGCAGATTGGGATCCATGTCGTGTTGCAATAGAAGCTCCGCCAATCCAAGAGACCGCCACAAATACGTCTGGCAGCCGGTTACATAGTCCGGAAGGCGCATGTCCCGAGACAGCAGCAATCTAACAAGATCCTCGTCGTCATTGCTTACAGCAGCTGTGAATCCGTCAACTATGTCAGCTTCGGAAAAGCGTTCGGGACATCGATCCAGCAATGCCGCGATAACATCGATGTTTTGCTGATGGTAGTGCGCCGCCAAACCTACACGTCCCCCGTAGCGATAGAGCAGGTTGCGCATCGTAGCGTCTTTAGCTGACTCGGTTGGAGAACCCGACGATTCCACGGGAGCGTTCGGGTCTGCGCCATGTTCCAGTAGCAATTTGGCTGCGTCCGTGAAACCGAATCGAGCCGCACTCCAAAGGGCATAGCCCCGCGGACAGTTCGGTCCCTCGGCTAGATTTGGCTCGGCGCCTCGTTGGAGAAGTACACGCAAGATGTCCATGTGGTTCCTCTCCGCTGCAGCAGAGAGTGCCCGCTTTCCTCCTGATTCCTCGTAGTTGGGATCAACGCCTTCATCATCGAGTAAATGTAGAACGCGATCCGAGTCTCCGCACGCTGCCGCTATCGGCAAGGAATAGTGGGCTCCCCTTTCAATCAACAGTTTTGCTATGTCGTAGCAATTCCGCTGACGCCAGTAGGGATGATGCCAGAGCGCGAGGGCAATCGGACGGAAACCATGTCCTCCCAGTCGATCATCGCTACTGAATCCTTGCGCATCTACAGCAGCACCCTCGTCAAGCAGCAATCGTACGAGTTCCGTTTCTTCTGTTTCCACGGCGTAGTGCAACGGCGTTCGCCCCAAGGAACCTGGAGCATCCAAAAGCTGGGGAGTCGCTTGCAGGAGCTCCCTCATCTCTTGCTGATTTCTTGACTTGACGGCTGCGTGGATAGGCAAGTCACTAGAGAACATTCGGGGATTGAGTTGCTCAAGGTAGTCGACCACAAGAGAATGCGATCGATCTCTAGCAAAGTCAGCGAGAGTTTCGGTACCGTCTAACGACCGATGAGTTGTGTCCGCTCCGGCGCCAACGAGAATTTTCACAACTTCTAGGTGTCCTTCGCGTACTGCAAGGTGCAATGGTGGTGTATACCAATAGTCGGCATTTGCTAGGGTCGGGTCTGTGGCGAGAAGCTCTCGAACACGTTGGCAGTCGCCGCTACGGGCAGCGCACAAAATGTCCCAAATGTCGTCAGCAGACCAATGGCCGCGCCAATCGCTCTGGCCTGCCCTTAACTCGTAGGGCCTGACTAACTCAGGAACTGATTGGTCGAGCATGTGTAGTCTCAAATATGTCGGAAGTCCATTTTGAGAGCAATTCAATTATTTTTTCTTGTAGGTGTCGGTTCCCCTATAGGGGCCATCACGCCATTCAAGTGCAGCCTTGAAACCGTTTTGAATCATTTGATCGCGCCATTCATATGCATATCCGGTAAATTGCGCCATTGCGTCGTGCTCAGTGCTACTTCTGACGGAGGAGTAGATGCCCATGTTCTCGTAGAACCGATTCATGTTCACTTTCAAGATGGCTAGATGGTCGGCGGACATGTTGGCTAGTCGGTCTGCGAAAGCCGTGGTTCTCTTTTCGAGTTCGTCCTTGGGCCACGCGTAGTTGATCATGCCAATTTGCTCGGCCTCAGTCGCCAGAATGTTCTCGCCCGTGTAGGAAAGCTCCTTTGCCTTGCGCATACCGATAACCAATGGCCAAATCACACCGTTTCGCGCCACGCCTAAGCCCCGGTGCCCAGGATGTCCGATTTGAGTGTCATCCGCAGCAACCACTAGATCCGCCATCATTGCGAGCTCGCAGCCTCCGGCGACCGCGTATCCATGCAGGCACGCTACGGTGACTTTGGCCATATTCCAGAAGTACATTTGTATGTCGGTCACTTGCTGCATGCTCGTGCGCAACCCCATGATCAGCGTCCGGCGTTTGTCGTCGGACGACTCGTAGCGGCGTTTGGGACCTGGTGCTCCAGGATTCGGGGTAAGATCGTAGCCTGCGCAAAATGCTCGCCCCGCTCCGCGAAGAACGAGAACGCGAATGCTGTCGTCGGCTTCCATGTCGTGTAGGGCCTCATTGAGTTCGAAAATTAGCTCGCTCGAAAGTGCGTTGAGCTTCTCTGGGCGATTCAGCGTGATTCGCCCCACTCGGTCATCTGTTCCTACGCGATCGACAATTAGGGTAGAGAAATCTGCCATGGGATTGCTGTGCTCAAGTTATTGGCAAAATTGTATTTGATGGCTATGGTTGACTTGGCGATCCAATGTAGACTTGCGGTGCATTAGGCTACGAAGACGTGATCGATCCAATCTAGTGATAATGTTCAGGAGCAAACGTACTGAATTCAGCACTCGTGGAGAGAAGAGAAAAATGACACAACTCTTGAGACTAGGGAGTCTCGCGCGGCTTTTGTGTGTAGTCCTTGTGCTCACCGTCATCGGTGTTAGCAATTCCGGATGCATGGTGGCTACGCGCCAGCCCACGATATCGCAAGCAGATCTTCTCGACGAACGGCGTACGCAGGTCGCGCGGGTAGAGCAGCGTCTTCGTCAGGGCACCGCGAGGGTCGCCGATGCCGCATGGCCAATCTTGGCGAGCAATGTGTTTCTTTGCGGAAACTCCGTTGAGCATCGAACCGGCCTCTGGATTGCACAACCCACCAAGATAGTCCACACAATGTTGGGCATCGGCAAGGAGACCAACACTACTATTGGCGAGCAAGCCAAAGTATGGGCGATAGCGCATGATTCTCCAGCAGCCGCTGCAGATGTCAGTATTGGAGATGTAGTGCTGCGTGTAAATGGCCAGGCCGTAGATGACAGCAACGAAGCGCGGCGACTATTGCGACGCGTGATGAAACGTCATGGAGGAGATGCAGTTGAAATCGAACTCGCGCGGGGCTCCGACGAGCACATTGTGAGAGTCACTCCAGCAATGACATGCAGATCTCAAATCCGGGTTATAAGCGAGAGTTCTGTGAATGCATTTGCAAACGGACGTACGATTGCTATACACACAGGTTTGCTGCAATTCCTTCCAGACAAAAGGGATCTTCAGTTAGTTATTGCACATGAGTTGGCTCACAACGTAGGTAATCACGTTCCCCAAGCTCGAATACGTGCCGCTGCCGGCGGTTTGCTCGATGTCGCGGTGGCAAAGTTTGGCCGAGTTTGGTCAGGCGGACTTTTCACTCAATTGGGCGCCATCTCATTTTCCAAGCGTTATGAACGGGAAGCGGACTACTTGGCCATGTATTACATGGCTAACGCGGACGTCGATCTCTCGAATGTAGAAGAGGTGTGGCGTCGCTTGAGTGAATTGGACGTTCGCTTCATCGCGTTCGGCGTGACCCATCCAAGTGCTCCAGAGCGCTATGTCGCTCTCCGCAAGACGCGAGAAGAGATCGAGGCGAAGCGTGCAGCTGGGAGTCCCCTTGTCCCCGAGCGACGTTGAGCTGCAATGAATTTGCCCACGTTGATGTGTTGCCAAGTGGCTCCAAGTATTAACCACCTGAAATCGGAGGATTGCGAATGAAAGCGATCATGGTCATGTACGACTCTCTAAACAGGCACATGCTTCCGAATTACGGGTGCGATTGGACCCTCGCTCCCAATTTCCTTCGTCTAGGCGAGCGCGCTTGCGTATTCGAAAATCACTACATTGGGAGCATGCCGTGCATCCCCGCCCGTCGGGAACTTCACACTGGAAGGCACAACTTTCTGCATCGCTCTTGGGGACCGTTTGAGCCATTTGACGACTCCACTTTCACACTATTGCGTCAAAACGGCATTTACTCGCATTTGGTTTCCGATCACTATCACTACTGGGAGGATGGGGGAGCAACTTACCACCATCGATACTCCAGTTGGGTAAATCTCCGTGGTCAGGAGGGGGACGCGTGGCGAGGTGAAGTTAAGGACCCACCTTATATAGAACACTTCGGACGAGTGGCAAGGCAGGATCAGGTCAATCGGAAATATATGCAGGAAGAAGGCTTGACGCCTCAGGCAAAAACCTTTGCTGAAGGGAAACTCTTCCTCGATCAGAATTGGCGTGAGGATAACTGGTTTCTCCAAATCGAGACGTTTGATCCGCACGAGCCTTTCTTCACGTTGAAACAATGGAAGGACAAATACAACTACGACTGGGATGGACCGCACTTTGATTGGCCCAAGTATCAACGGGTGACCGAAGATCCTGACGCAGTCGAGTATTTGAAATATCAGTATGCCGCGTTGCTGACCCAATGCGACCACTACTTGGGCACTGTGATCGACTTCATGGATGAGCACGACATGTGGGACGACACAATGCTCATGGTGATTACGGATCATGGTTTTCTGCTTGGTGAACACGACTGGTGGGGAAAAGGGCGAATGCCTTGGTACAACGAAACGGCTCACATTCCGTTGTTCATTTGGGATCCACGGGCGAAGCAGGCTGGTGTCCGACGATCAAGCCTGACACAAACCATTGACATTGGGCCAACGCTGCTGAGTTGGTTTGGCCTAGATCATCCTGAATCGATGCAGGGATCAGATCTCTTGGAATTGATCGCGATGGATGCGCCTGTACGTGATGTAGCCCTCTATGGCATGTTTGGAGCACACGTCAACATTACGGACGGCCGCTACGTCTATATGCGCGGCCCTACGGGAGAGAACGCACCACTGAATCACTACACTTTGATGCCCACGCACATGCGTAGCCCCTTTAGTCCAGAAGAACTGGCTGATATGCAATGGAACGAACCATTGCCGTTTACCAAAGGGTGTCCCGTCATGCGAATTCCTTCGGTTGGAGCGCGAGGTGTGGAGGGCCTTTTCAAGACTCAGTTATTCGATTTGTCGGTAGATCCCGGACAAACCAAGCCGATAGTGGATACCGCGGTGGAAGCTCGACTCATGGGCAAAATGATCGATGCCATGAAATGGAACGACGCTCCTGAAGAGCAATTTGAGAGACTGGGACTAGATCCTTAGTTGCCCGTCTCTCCAACTATTGGAGAAAGGATCAAATGATTAGCAATCATCTGCCCCAACCATTAGCAGCGCGTCATGACTATGGCGAAGCTGAAGCAGCTATGGTTGAGTATAGGGAGGCAGGCACTCGGCGTGCCCATGAATTGGGGAATCGCGGCCGAATCAGGTTTTCCAACGCCAATGAACTACATCCGTCAATTCGTGAAGCCTACTCTCGTTGTGGCTTTTATGTCTTTGAAGGAGTTCTGCCGGAGCAGGAACTTGCAGAAATTGAGCAAGATGTAGCAGAGATATTGCGAAGAGCCCCGATTTCGAGGGATTCAATGGTAGATTGCGAAGGTCGACCAGCTCTAGGCACAGACTGTAAAGCGCGCACAATGAGTTGGGTAAAGCCCCTGTCTGATCCCATAGGAGGAACTCAAGCCGCTCATGGTCGGCATCCATCGCGGATGACTGAGTTGGATCCGCCGAGGGATGCGCCGAAAGAGATCGTCCAAGTGATTTCCGGTGCACTCCAATTCTCAGAAGCCTATTTGCGTGTTTACGGACATCCTGAATTGCTACGAGTTGCCGAAGCTATCCATGGGCCGGACTTCACGCCTTTCAACGAAGTGCTGTGGGTGAAGCATCCAGGCCTCGGCGGATCGGTGGCTTGGCACCAAGATGGATGGACGCACTGGGACAAGCCGGAGCTAGATGAAAACACCCATGGTTTCAATTTCATGGCTCAGCTTTACGGATGCGATGCTGAAAACGGGCTGTGGGTAGTTCCCGGATCACACCGTAGAGGCAGAGCCGACATCAAGGAATTGGTACGACGCGCTGGCTCGGACAGATTGCCGGAGGCTGTTCCATTGATTTGTAGCCCTGGCGATGTCGCTATGACGAATCGCCAAGCAATTCACGGCTCGTTCGCGAATACAAGCTCCAAATACAGAGTTACCTTGAACTTTGGATTTCATCGTCGAAGTTCGGTACTCAACGTCGAGAGTGGTGGTGTTCACAATCCAGTTTCGATATACACAGATGAATACATTCGATCTCGGTCTCGACTGATCATGTTTGGCATCAATGCACGGCAAAAGCGATTCCCCAAGGAGCCGCGTTACGTTTACCAGCCGATGAGCGGATGCGAGAGTGATTACCTCTGGGACTCGAGCCGTATGACTGAATTGAAGGACTACAACCTACAGGACATTGGCATCTAGCTTCGTGAGTTTCCCCAGGTCTGGCTGTTCCAAATGAGTCAAAATTCCAAGCTAAATCTTGCTTTAGTGGGTTGTGGGAATATTGCACGCGCACATTTGTCCGGTATTCGACGAATTGCAACAAGAATCCGAGTCACGGCATGTATAGATTCCGAACTAACAAGAGCTCAAGCGATGGCCAGGGAGACATCAAGCGAAGCGTTTGCTTCTCTAGAAGAAGGAATCGAACGAGGCAGCTTTGACGCAGTCGATCTTATGCTTCCTCACGATGCCCATGAAAATGCCTGCAATGTTGCATTTGATGCGGGCAAGCATACGATTCTAGAGAAACCCATCTCGACAGACATTGCCTCAGCAGAAAGGATTCTGGAGGCAGGGAGGAATGCAGGAATCGTCTTAATGGTCGCTGAGCAGGCGCAATACTGGTGGGACATCCACAAAACGCGCGAGCTCATTGACGCTGGCGAAATCGGCAGTGTGCTGACTGCACATGCTACGTTCTATGATCCCATGGGAATCGATCCCAATGAAACGCTACCCTGGAGATACATCAAAGAGCGGGCAGGAGGTGGGGTATGCATGGATGGTGGGGCACATTGGATCCGCCCAATGAGGCTGATGCTCGGTGAAATCGAGGAAGTAGTCGCTTCGACAGGAAGCCACATAGATGGACGCGAAACCGAGTCGTTTGGATTGTCGCTGTTGAGATTTCAGTCTGGAGTGATTGCGACGTTCAAGGCTGTCTTAACAAGTGGGCGCATTGGCCCCTGTGCCGATTTTCGAATAACGGGGTCCGATGGAGAGATCATTTTGGAGCGTGGTCGCGAAGGAAGGCTCATGGTGTACAACCAGAAACATCCGTCGGGCCATGCAGTAATGAGTTCGTATGAAGGGAAAGCTGACAGCTACGGGGCAGAACTGAAGGATTTCAGCGAAGCGGTTCTGGATGGTAGCGAATTGGCTGCTGCGCCCGAGTTTGCAATGGGTGAACTCCGTACGGCTATGGCTATGTATCGCTCCGAAGAGACTCGGCGTTGGGAAAAGGTCTGGTAGGCGTCGCGGAAGACTCGTTTTGCAGTCTCTATGCGTTAGGCTAGATGGTCTCCAACACCTTGCGCAACCCACTTCCTAATCGGCCGATCGCCTGCCTGAAAATGAAACGATCCCACCCTATGCAAAAGTGTCGTACGCCAAGGTCGATGTATCGTTTGGCTTGATCGACTTCTCCGATTTCAATGCGAGGTGGCACGCCATATTCAATGGACTTGCGAATAACCAGTTCCTCGTAGTTCCTCATTTCGTCCCCACTGACTCCATTGGGGCCTTTGGAGAACCCAAAATCTGCTGGTCCCCATTGGGTCATGTCGAATCTAAGAAGACGCGCTCTGTCCAATACAGCATCTATGTTGTCAACCGTTACGCTTTTCTCGATCATGATGACTTTGACGATCGATTCTAGGTCTTCTGCATACTTCTCAATGTCGTAGCTCATTAGTGCGGGACGTCGGAGTTTGACTCCCATGAATCCATGCACACCCGGTTGATCCGGAGCAACAGCCCTGTGGCACATCTCGACATCTTCAGGTGTGCGGACGTCTGTAAAAAGTACGGACTTGAATCCTGCTCCCAAAGCTGCCTGTGCCCAAAAGCCCTGACCCTCCTGGTCTAACTTGATCATGAGAGGAAGGTTGCCGCACTGCGCGGCCCGAGCTAGGTGATACAGCATCGACATATCAAACGTCGAGTACTCGCCCACGTATTCGGCATAGTCGAACAACCCCGTATCGCCAATCATTTCTGGTATGTCGGGCTCTGAGAAGAGGAAGTGAGTACCCATTGTGGGTTTTCCTTCGTTCAGAACCTTGCGAAAAGTGTTTGGCAGGATCATGTGTCAAGCCCGTTGTGTCGGATGGGAGCTAAGGAAAATTGGAAATCGTCGTGAGTTGTGTCACTGAATTCCCGACTGCATTGTACAGTCGCAAGAATCGATAGGCGAGATGGCTGGTAGCGACCGCGACAGTCCGGAATCAACTTAGACCTTGTCCCACACGCGAAAGCAAAGATCGAATTAATGCTATGTGGCAACGTTCAACCGTAGTGCGGATTGTGCATTCCGCATCTACGCAAAGAGCTCCTTGTGCGACCTCTACATGGTCTCTGACTACGCACCTGGCTCTTCCAATCTTGGATTGGTCGCTGAGCATTGTAGAAATGAGACCTTGCGAGTCTTTGTTAAGGTTCTTAGGTGTTGTAATTGAACTGTCGGACAAGCTGTTGTCTACTTGTTTGCACTACACTGATATTGCTATGTTCTAGCCTGATACCCATAGATTAGGCATGTAGTTGACCAAGGAAACAAGAATGAAATTTGCCTGTGACTTAGACCGATTCTTCCAATGCAATTTTGCAGCAACGATGTGCTGGTCCAAGACACTTGGGAAAACGCATTTGCGTATCACAAAGGTCGTAGGCATCTTTGTACTTGCGATGCTGCCGTTTGCCCAGCTCTGGGCATCGAAAGAGGAACTGACAAAGGACTCACTTGAGCAATTTGTCAAAGCCCGTACGCAGATTGGGGCTGACGCGATGGCTGTCTCCCAAGTCGTAGCAGATCAGCTTTGGGCATATGAAGAGCACCCGTCGGAGGACTCAATCGACGAAATTGTCGTTACAGGCTCTCGTATTGGCGGAGCGGAACTCGCTGATGCAACTGCCGTTTCACAAGTCCACGCCGAGGAAAGCGATTATCAAGGAACGGTTCGAGTTGAGGATCTAATGCGCACATTGCCGCAAGTCTGGTCGATGCAGAACACGGGACACTCCTACGGTGCCACCGGCACGGCGACAATAAATCTCCGCAACTTAGGTTCGTTGCGCACTTTAGTTCTCGTGAATGGAAGGCGGATGCCTGCCGGATCGCCGGTTGGCGGAGGCACGGCAGGGATCAATGCAGGGGCAGACCTCAATCAAATACCTTCTGCCCTCATTTCGCGGGTTGATGTATTGACTGGAGGAGCGTCTGCGATCTATGGTTCCGATGCTATGGCTGGAGTGGTCAATTTCATCCTCGATACCGAATTTGAAGGATTTTCGGTCGAAGTGCAGACGAGCATCTACTCGCACGCAAACTCCGACAACGACATTCAGGGGATAGTAAAACGCTCCAACTACGATGTCGCCTCTGACAGAACTTTCGACGGTCGTATTAGCGATATCGCTGTCCTACTTGGAAGCAGCATCGCGGACGACGGCGGGCACATCATGGGTTATCTAACGTATCGTGACATTTCAGAGGTCACCCAATCGTCACGCGACTTCAGCTCTTGCTCCCTCAACAATCTCATAACGGATTGCCAGGGCTCAAGCACCATTCCCGAAGGAAGGTTTTCAAACTTTCTCAACGCCGACGATGTCGGATTTGACTACATTGTTGAAGGGACGGAATTCATTCCTCGCGATGGTCGGCTCTACAACTATGGGCCTCTAAATTACTTTCAGCGACCCGATGAGCGTATAGGCTTAGGAATGTTCGCTGAGTATCCCCTTGTTTCAGATGTGGAGTTCTATGGAGAGGTCATGTACAACGATGATCGCACCGTGGCGCAAATTGCTCCGTCAGGTGCATTCTTCATTACGAGCGTGCTCAACTGTTCCAACCCATTCTTGTCAGACTCACAATACGAAATGCTGACTCAAGCCAGATTGTCGCCTAATCAGCAGAACGCTCTTGACAGCAAACTTCTGACGATGTCTGAAGAACAGCGCATCGACTTCTTGGATGCAGCGTTTTGCCAGAATCGGATGGAAGACTCAATACAAATGTACATAGGACGACGCAATGTCGAGGGAGGGCCACGGCGTCACGACTTGCAGCATCGAAGCCTCCGTGTCGTGTCTGGTCTACGCGGTAGCCTCTCCGATTCCTGGGACTACGACGTTAACTATCAACACGCTAAAGTAAATCTCGAAAACACCTACCAGAACGACCTGTCGGTCACCCGAGTCAAGCGTGCCCTAGATGCCGTGCGTGATGACAACGGCGATATTTTGTGCAATTCCGCGTTGCAAGGCCTCGACCTCGATTGCGTACCTTGGAACATCTTCAGCACGGGTGGAGTAACGCAAGACGCGATTGACTATATGACATTGCCGCTTGTAGCTCGTGGTACTACTACAAGCAAAGTATTTTCCGCGTTTATGTATGGAACTCTGGGTGCTACGTTGCCGTACGAGGTTGCTATCGGAACAGAGCTACGCGAAGTGGGATTGACGTTTAGTCCCGACGGCAACTTTCAGACAGGCGAAGGTGCAGGGCAAGGTGGAGCAACGTTGCCTGTAGAAGGGTCTTACGACGTGGTGGAATTCGTGATGGAATCGAACTTGCCTGTCCCGATAGCGCAGGGACCAATTCGCGGACTAAATGTGAATGCGGCATTCCGTCATTCGGCATATTCCACAGGACACGATGCAAGTACTTTCGGTTTACGCGGACTAATTCAATTGCAAGATGTTGCGAGTGTGCGTACGAGCGTTCAGCGAGCGCTGAGAGTCGCGAGCATTCGTGAACTTTACACTCCGCAGGGGTTCAATCAATTTGACATGCCTGCCGATCCCTGTGGAGGTCCCGTAACAAGCTCGTCAAGTGGAATTCTGCAGACTGCCAGCGGCTATACACTCGAGCAGTGTCAACGTAGCGGGGTAACCGAAGAGCAATTTGGAACCATTCAACACTCTCCGGCTGCACAGTACAACTATCTGCAAGGAGGAAACCCGGATGTTGCTCCAGAAGAGTCGACGACTTACTCAGTGGGCATAGTAGTTGAACCTAAGATCACGCCACTGAAACGCGCGTCGGTCGACTGGTACTCCATTGAAGTCACTGATGGCATCGCCAATCTCTCGCCGACGTTTATTCTGGAGCAGTGTTTGAATGGAGAACTCGACATGTGCGAGTTCGTCAAGCGAAATCCGCAACGTGGCGACCTGTGGATTGGGCCTGTCGACCAGTCTGGCCACATCGTAGCATTGCAGAACAACCTGTCCGTTGAGAAAGTATCTGGTTTCGACATTGAGGTTGTGATGGAATTGGAGGTTCAGGCATTCGGTACTTTCAGATTGCATAGTCGTTCGTCATTTGTGAACTCTTGGGAGCGACGAGAGACTTCGGCTGCGCCTGAGGGAACTTGTGCCGGCTATTGGGGAGGAATTTGCGGCTATCCGACACCGAAATTTCAAAACTCGTTGCGGGCTACTTGGGTGTCGCCACTATCTGGACTAGAACTCACTTCACTCTGGAGATTCATAGGTTCCTCCGATGCAAAGGCGCTCAATACTCGGGACATTGAAGCTGTGAATTACATCGACTTGGGAATGACCTATGAAATTGCAAAAAGCCACCGTGTGGTTGTTGGCCTTGCAAATGCCTTTGATGTCGCCCCGCCCGTCGTAGGTAGCGCTGCGGCACCGACGCTTGGAGGTAACGGCAACGTGTTTCCCGGCATCTACGACATCATGGGTCAATACATTTTTGCGAGGGTACAGTTCAATTATTGATGGACCATTGCGTGGCTACGCCCTCAAGTTGGTATGTGCATATTGATGAAACGGCAACGACGTTGACAGCAAGCGCGCCTGCCTAACGGACCATTCCCTAGCAGTAGATGGGACTAAATTCGTTAACCAACACGTGTAGTCACAATGGAACCCATAAGGTTGATTGTCGGGGCGTCCCGATAGGTAGTGTCCATTGAATGACGTCATGCGGATTGGCATCACGTTTAGGGGATAAGGGCCCAATTGAACGATCGCACTGAAACGAGGCTTCAGATCTGGATGTTCTGAATGCAAGGAACCACGCGGTGCAGATTTCTAGCCAAGTTATCGGGGTCGAATTATTGGAATCCGGTGTATTTGTTCTAGCTGTATTCGTTGCAGACTGGCGCGATCCCTGCAAGTTCTCGACCACGTGGTTGTGTCCTTCGTGCCTGAGATGACTGGGAGTGACTGAGTATTCAAGGCTGTTTTGAATGGGACACTTCGCATTGCCACCAAGTGCGTTGTAACTCGAATTTCGACACTTATCTTGCGCGATTAGGGCACTGAATCGCATAAAACTGCCAACGCATGCCCGAAAGGCGTCCTCGTCCAATTTCTTGCATGATTGAGACAGGAGACTTCCTTACAAAGGCCACCAGGTAGCCCTTGAGTGCAGCTAATTTGTGAGTGGAGGCATTAGTTCTGATACGTGTGGCGACCCATGTCGCGGGCTTTCCTGGCGTTTAAGTATGCAGAGTTTGGTCAGTCGTTCCCGTCTTCTGGAGTATCCGTCGTTTGTGGAGCACCACCGTTGCTTTCATCTTCATCATAGAGATAGTCCTCTTGAGTGCAAGGTTGAAAAATCTCTGGTCTTTCCAGCTCGGAAGCAGCATTTTTGAGATAACTTCGAATCGATCGTCCAGGTAGCTGGATTGTCGAGTCACGTGTGTATTCTCCCTTGACCGAAATAGGAAACTGCTGCTGACAAGAACGCTCATTGACAAAGCTCAATGTCAGGGTATCAGATCCAATGAGCTCCTTTTCCTTGGCATCTGCCCAGCCCCATTTGACTCCACTGGTCTCTCCAATACAAAAGCGCACAATAATGTTCCGCTCCTCCAAGATCAGCATGTCCGCGGTAATGAACGTTGTAGTAGTGCCTTCTTCTATTTCAATGAACTCATTATCAACTCGCTGATCCGGATATATTTGGTATGCCTTCAAGCTCTGACACACATCCAAGGAAGATTCATTTGGCAAAGTAAAGTCTGGCAAAGAAGCACAGCCTGCCAATACCAGGATCGCGAAAGTAAGACTAATTCTCACCCGATACGCCCAGAGTTCGCCAATTCGACAGACTCCCCTCACGCGTTTCGCCAATAATCCTTCACAACTTCCAAATTGCATTTGTCTTAGTCTCCTAATTAATCAAAACAGATTGGCGCCGGACAACATGTCAACTGAACGAAGCACAATCATTGTGAGACGGCCCGCGATGAAAGCCCGTGTAGATACCATTTGACCTGCAAACTTGGTAGATTCTCCAGCGCAGTGTTGGTTACGAACCCGCAAGTCATAGAAATTCTCGCTTTATGGCTCCGTGTCAATGAACGCTCGCTTGGATTTGATAGTCGCAGGAACTTCGCCATAGTGCGACAGCGCGTTGGATTCGAGCTCGAATCGCAGGTCGTGGTCGGCAGTCGCCTCCCATTCAGGGCAGGTGACGCACTAGAGAAAGCTGGCTCCACCTGCTGGGCTCGAACCAGCGACCCGCTGATTAACAGTCAGCTGCTC
>JAPOWH010000007.1 GCA_026707735.1 Gammaproteobacteria bacterium
AGTTTCTGGGCAGCACCTCCTCCACATCCAGCACGGCCTCGATTTGATTGCTGACTGTCGCGCAGTCGTCAACGTCTACGCCGCGCTCCGAATCGATAAACAAGCAAAGAGTGGCTCGTTGGCCCCGGCTCGAATAATCTATTCCCCAAACGTCGAAACCCATCGCTTCGACAGTTGGGGTCAGCAGCTGTTCCAATCGTGTCTTCTGCCTTTCCATTGCAACTCATTGATTGCTACAACACACACTCGCGCCTCCTGCGGAAGCGCAAGTTCCATGATTTGGAGACACAGAATCGACCCTACGCAAAGACCAAAAATTTTCTCTGCGTTGTTCGATAACAAAAAACGCCTTGCGCCTGCGTCTCCCGTCGTCCGATGCGGGAGGCAATCACAAGACGGTCTGAAAATGGTGCGGCGCTTCAGCGAAGTCGCAACTTCGACCATCGTGGTAGCGGGGGGAGGATTCGAACCTCCGACCTATGGGTTATGAGCCCATTGAGCTACCAAACTGCTCCACCCCGCATCAGCAACGGCGAAGATTATAGAGATTCCTAAGACAATAGGCAAGCTGGGGCAGCGTATAACTGCCTGTGCACGCTGGCTGGGGAGATGCCATGTGCCAACACAAAGACCTGGTGCCGAAGAGAGGACTCGAACCTCCACGGGCATGAGCCCACTACCCCCTCAAGGTAGCGTGTCTACCAATTCCACCACTTCGGCCACGTTGGCCAGTCGAAAGGACTGACGTCGTAAGTTATTTCATTAGATATCCGGTATTTCCGTAGAATCCCCGGCTTCACTCGACTCGGCGTCGTCAATGTTGGTCTCGCCGTCCGAGCTTGAGTCTGGGAAATCCGGCAGGTCGTCCCCCTCAAGGGGCAAGCCAAGATCTGTTTCGTCGTCTCCGACAGTTTCCATTTGATCTTCTTCCGGACCCATGAGGTCATCGCCAACCTGCTGAAGCGAAGGCAGACTGTCTGTATCAAAGCCCTTGAGACTGTCCGCTCGCTCTTTAGCTGTAAAAGCGAGGCCAAAAGCAATCAAAAAATAACCAATGGCCAAGGTAGCAGTGAACTTGACCACAAAGGACGTCGCACCCGACGACCCAAACAATGTGTTGGCGGCACCACTGCCAAATGCTGCTCCAATGTCAGCACCCTTGCTCTGCTGAATGAGCACCAATGCGCCTAAGGACACGGACACAACAACAAGCAATATAAGGAGAATAGTTTCGAATAATTCCATGATTTAGTTACCAGAGGCAATTTGACAGATGCTATTGAATTGCACTATGTCGAGTGATGCACCACCAACCAGAAACCCGTCCACGTTGGCTTGCGCAATCAATTGAGAGGCGTTGTCAATCTTTACGCTGCCTCCATACAAAATTCGCAACTCCTCGCCCGTCAGCACCGTTGAATCGGCAATCATACTACGAAGATGCCCATGCATGTCTTCGGCATCTTCTGGTGTCGCAACGACTCCTGTGCCAATTGCCCAAATCGGTTCATAGGCAAGTTGCGCACGGCCAAAGACAGCAGGATCGCATTTTTCTAGCACTTCAGCAACCTGATTCCAGACTACTTCCTTCGCAATTCCCTCTTCACGCTGATCAAGGGTCTCTCCGACACAGAGAACCGGCGTCAATTCAGCTTCGCAACATGCTAGAAATTTCTGTGCGACTACCTGATCGGTCTCGTGAAATAGCGTGCGTCGTTCAGAATGCCCAACAATGGAAAAAATGCCTCCTAGATCTCTTACCATCCCCGCGGCGATTTCGCCCGTATATGCCCCCGCCTCATCAAAGTGCACATTTTGCACCCCGACCTTTGCCGAAGTCGGTTGGCCCGAAACCAAACTGTCCAAGTACAGTGCAGGTGGCGCAATCCAAACTTCGACATTGCTGGGTATCCGCAATTCCGATTTGAATTTGCCGCACAGATCACGACTGCCCTGCAATTTCCAGTTCGCAATTACAAGAGGCGTGCGCAGCTGAAAAGTCCAAGGGGCGAAGCGGGTCCATAGTATAGCTAGCAGCAAGTTCGAGGGATTGCGCAGGCAGTAAGCAAGTCGTCGCGAACCCCAAGGATGTCAACGTGGATCTCCAATCGCGTGCGCACATTGATAGGCAATCTCATCCACCAATTGTGGATCCTCTCCTTCGACCATCACTCGAACGACCGGTTCGGTACCTGACGGCCGAATGACAATCCTCAGGCGGTCCCTTATCGCTGGATTGATGGCGGCTATTGCGCCATCTATTGCCTCGCAGACCGCAACTTTGGATGAATTGTCAACGTCAACATTCACTAACACCTGCGGATGGAGAGTGAGATCTTCTACGATATCTGACAAGCTCCAGTCGTTCGCTTGGCAGGACGCAAGCACCTGCAGTGCGGAAATAATTCCATCGCCCGTGGTAGTGTTCTCGTGACACATGATGTGCCCTGAAGATTCACCGCCCAATCTCCATCCCAATTCCGTCATTTTGGATTGAACGTGACGGTCGCCAACATCTGCACGCACAAAAGGCACGCCAAGCTTCTTTAGGGCGATCTCGAGTCCGTTGTTTGTCATTACCGTTCCCACGACTCCACCGAAATCACGGTTGGCGCGTTGACCTGCCTTGGCTAGACAGTACAGTATGTGATCTCCGTCCAAGAGGCGGCCCGATGCATCGACCATGGCAATTCGATCACCGTCTCCGTCGAAGGCAATCCCAAGATCGGCGCGTCGCTCAACCACTTCCTTTATCAAGCCGCGAGTATCGGTTGTCCCGCACTCTAGATTGATGTTTCTACCATCAGGCGATGCTCCAATGCTGAGGACTTCAGCGCCGAGTTCGCTGAAGACAACCGGTGCAATCGCGTAAGTCGCTCCATGTGCACAATCCAATACGATCCTCAGTCCTTTGACGTCCAGGGTACCATTCACCGATTGCTTGCAAAAGTCCACGTAGCGACGCGAGGCGTATCCCGGTCTAGTGGCTTTCCCAAGAGCGTCCGCATTTTCAGTCTCCAACTGACTTTGCATCAATTTCTCAATGTGAGATTCGGTCTCGTCTGACAGTTTCATACCCGCATAGTCGAAAAATTTGAAACCGTTGTCTTGAAACGGATTGTGTGAAGCGCTAATGGCGACGCCCAAATCCGCCTTCATGGACTTCGTCAGGAACGCAACGGCTGGAGTCGGCATTACCCCAAGCAAGCTGACATCTAATCCGGAAGCTATGAATCCCGCCTCCAAAACAGACTCCAACATGTAGCCGGAAACTCTGGTGTCCTTTCCAATAAGAACGTTCCGTCCGCCATTCTTTCGGACCACGCTTCCAGCCACCCAAGCGATCTGCAAACAGGCTTCTGGCGTAATGGGATATTGGCCTACACGTCCTCGAATTCCATCTGTTCCGAAGAGAGGGCAGTATTCAGAATCTGAATGCGATGGCGAACGAGGCGTGAATCTCACCCCAGGCGCTGCTACGAATCTTCAGCGGGAGACGTGAAAGGCGATGGTTCGTGTTCTTCAGCGGGACTTTCAGTTGCTGATTCGCCCGACACGGTGGTTTGTTCGGAAGGAGTTGGAGCGCGCGGTTGCCCCCCAGCCATTATGTCGCCCACCTGCTCGGGAGAGAGTGTCTCGTATTCGATAAGGGCGTTTGCCATGACATGGAGCTTTTCTATGTTGTCCTGAAGAATGCCCTTTGACCTTTCGTACAGTTTGTGAACGATTGAACGAACCTCTTCATCGATCTTTCGGGCGGTATTGTCGGACAATGTTGTGCTTGGTGTGCCCGCGGACATGCCAAGAAACACTTCGCCTTCGTTCTCATCGTACTTCAGAGGACCCAATTCCTCCGAAAATCCCCATTTTGTGACCATATTGCGTGCGAGTTGCGTAGCACGTTCCAGATCGTTTGAAGCGCCAGTGGTGATTCCGTCTATGCCATTTACCAGCTCTTCCGCTATTCGTCCACCATACAACGTGCATATTTGGGACTCCACAGCCGTCCGACTAAGACTGTACTTGTCCTCTTCAGGAAGGAACATGGTCACACCGAGAGCGCGTCCTCTCGGAACAACCGTAATTTTGTACAGAATATCGTGCTCCGGCATGCAATAGCCGACTATAGCGTGTCCCGCTTCGTGGTAAGCGGTCACCCGTTTTTCCTTGTCAGACATGACCATCGATTTCCGCTCGGCGCCCATCATGATCTTGTCTTTGGCCTTCTCGAACTCCTCCATGCCAACAAGCCTTCTGCCAGCTCGCGCCGCGAACAGGGCTGCCTCGTTGACAATGTTCTCCAAGTCCGCACCGGAAAAGCCTGGAGTTCCCCGGGCGATCGTCAAGGAATTCACATCCTCCGCAATCGGCACTCGTCGCATGTGCACTTTCAAGATTTGGTCGCGGCCTCGAATGTCAGGGAGCGGAACAACTATTTGACGATCGAAGCGACCGGGACGAGTCAGCGCGGGGTCCAACACATCGGGTCTATTGGTGGCGGCGATCACGATTACACCGTCGTTGGGCTCAAACCCGCCCATTTCGACAAGCAGTTGGTTCAAGGTTTGTTCGCGCTCGTCGTGACCATTTCCCAGCCCAGCACCGCGGTGGCGTCCAACTGCGTCGATTTCATCGATAAAGACAATGCAGGGCGCGTGCTTCTTTGCTTGTTCAAACATGTCTCGGACGCGGGATGCCCCCACTCCGACGAACATTTCCACGAAATCGGACCCTGAAATCGAGAAGAAGGGTACTTTGGCTTCGCCCGCAATGGCCTTTGCAAGCAATGTCTTGCCGGTTCCAGGCGGACCCACCATGAGAGTCCCGCGCGGAATTCTGCCTCCTAACTTCTGGTATTTGCCGGGGTCACGGAGGAATTCGACTAGCTCCTGTACATCTTCCTTGGCTTCTTCAACCCCTGCAACGTCAGCGAATGTAGTCTTGACATTCTCGTCCGAGAGCATCTTTGCCTTGCTCTTACCAAACGCGAGTGGACCGCCACGACCTCCAACACCTTGAACTTGGCGCATTAGAAGCATGAAAACGGCCAAAATTATGAGAATGGGCAGTACGGCAAAAAACAATTGCATCCAAAAACTGTTACCAGTGTCTTCCGTACCTCGAATTTCTACGTTGTGTTCTTCGAGATTCTGCAGCAGCTCGGCATCGTCAATGGGTATGCGGACAACTTTGAATGTGTTTCCTTCGCGGTTTTCGACTTCTATGATGTCGCGCTTGAACGTGACCATCTTGATATTGCCTTCCGCGACGTGCGTTCGGAAGGCCGAATAGCTAATTTCGTCCGGTTCGGCTTTGCCAACAAAATTGTTGAAAAGGGTAAGGAGCACCAAGGCCACAATCACCCAAAGCAACAGATTTTTCGCCATTGTGCTCAAAACACAATTCCCCCTGCCGACCGCATGTCGGCGCAATTAAAGTATACAAGTGTTGAGCAACCGAATCGGATCAAAATCATTATCTTGTACCTTTGTTCATATCATGTTAGATTGTGTCAATTACAGTTTTTTGAAGCAACAATTGCTGTGCGACACCTAGTTCTCCATTTACTAGTAGACTCCACAGAGCTTTAATAAATCCCTCCGTGGCAAGTCGGATCGTGCTATTGGGCAGCAAGCCCTGTTGAGAATTTCTACTACTTGTACTTAGATGCTCTTTTCGCCCTAGTGGTCACATAGAGAATCCCGCCAAACCTACGCACCAACTCCATATTGGGGCTCAAATGTGCTCAATATTGCGAATTTGGTACTCCTTCTCGGCTGGCCCCTCCCCCACTAGAAAGATGTCATCCAGTCTCTTTCCGATCATCGCTCGACCAAGCGGCGACGCATTGGAAATTGTGCCCAATTTGACGTCTGCTTCATCCTCGCCGACTATCCGATACTTTACAGATGCTCCGGTGTCCACATCCTCCAAAGTGACTGTTGAACCAAAGATCACCGTCCCGTTGTTGCTAATCTTGGTGACATCGATCACGCGGGCATCAGAGAGTCTGGACTCCAAGTAGCGGATCCTGGCTTCCATCATTCCTTGTCGTTCCTTTGCGGCGTGGTAGTCGGCATTCTCGCGCAAGTCACCCAGCTTCCGGGCTTCACCGATGGCCTTGGAAGCTGCCGCCCTTCCGTTCCGCAATTCCTCCAACTCGGTGCGCAGCTTGAGCTGTCCCTCTACCGTCATGGGTTTAGGCACGGATTCCTTCCTCCTATAGTTCTTGCAATCGTCGAACGGAACTAGAGTTTCCGTATCTTATTGCTTGGCAAATCGCCGCTCCGCCCGCCAGTGTAGTCGTGTAAGTCACGTTATTTTGCAGTCCAAGTCTACGTATCACTGCTGAGTCCGCGATGGATTGGCGTCCTTCCGTCGAATTGACAATGAGCTTGACGTCTCGGTTCTTCATCAAGTCGGTAACATCCGGGCGACCTTCTGTTACTTTGTTTACTACCTCGGACTCAATCCCATGTCGACGGAGAACAGCGGCGGTGCCTCGGGTAGCAACAAGATCGAAACCTAGGTCCCTCAATTGTCCCGCGACATCGGCAACATGAGGACGATCGGACTCCTTGACGCTGACAAATGCCAACCCCCCGCTGGGCAACCGTGTGCCGGCAGCGAGGGTTGCCTTGGAAAACGCTTCGGCAAAGGACTTGCCAATTCCCATCACTTCGCCAGTTGATTTCATTTCCGGTCCCAATATGGGATCAACGCCTGGAAACTTGGCAAACGGAAACACCGATTCTTTGACGAATATGTGGGACGGCACTGCTTCCTCCATGAACCCCTGGGACTCAAGCGACACGCCGGCCATGCATCGTGCAGCGACCTTTGCTAGTGAAAAGCCTATGCACTTCGACACAAAGGGTACTGTGCGAGACGCGCGTGGATTGACTTCCAGAACGAAGATGTTGCCTGCTTGGACTGCCATCTGCACGTTCATCAGACCTACAACGTTTAATTCATATGCAAGGGCTTTCACCTGACGTCGAATCTCTTCCTGAATCGCGGGAGCTAGACTGTGAGGCGGCAATGAACATGCCGAATCTCCGGAGTGTATTCCTGCCTGTTCGATATGCTCCATGATCGCACCAATGAGAACGTCGTGCCCATCCGAGACCAAGTCCACGTCAACTTCAACAGCCTGATCCAAGAATCGATCAAGAAGCACCGGAGCCGTATTGGACTCAGGAATGGCGCTGGCCAGATAGCGAGCAAGCTCTGATTCGTTGAACACGACCTCCATGGCTCGTCCCCCTAGCACGTAAGAGGGTCGCACGATCAGTGGAAAACCAATTTCGCGTGCGGCTTGCAGTCCATCCTCGATGGAATTGACAGTGCGGTTGGAGGGTTGATGCAAGCCCGCCTGCTCTATGACATCTTGAAATCGTTTTCTGTCTTCGGCGCGGTCGATAGCGTCCGCGCTAGTACCGATGATTGGCACACCCAATGCTGTGAGTTTGTCAACCAGCTTGAGAGGGGTTTGACCGCCGAATTGAACTATTACTCCAGCTGGATTTTCAACGTCGATGATTGCCAAGACATCTTCTAACGTTACAGGTTCGAAATACAGTCTGTCGGATGTGTCATAGTCGGTTGAAACAGTCTCAGGATTGCAGTTGACCATGATGGTTTCGTAGCCATCTTCACGCATGGCGAGAGCCGCGTGGACACAGCAGTAGTCAAATTCAATGCCTTGGCCAATGCGATTTGGACCACCACCGAGCACCATGATCTTTTTCTGGTCTGACGGATTGGCCTCACAATACTCCTCGTAGGTTGAATACAAATATGCTGTGGTGGCGGGAAACTCTGCCGCGCAAGTGTCAACGCGCTTGTAGACCGGCTTAATGTCCCAAGCTCGCCTGCGCCCGCGGACGTTGTCCTCTTGGCACTCAAGCAGCTCTGCCAGTCTGAGATCGGAAAACCCGTCCCGCTTCAACCGCAATAGCTCTTCAGGTCTAAGGTCTTCAATCGATCTCCCAAGCAGCGCTTGTTCCGTTTGAACTAGGTCATGGATTTGCGCAAGGAACCAAGGGTCAATTCGAGTGGCCTCATGCATCTCCTCCAGCGAAATGTTGTAGCGGAATCCGTCGGCCACATAAAGGATTCGGTCGGCTCCTGGTTGTCGCAATTCAGCAAAGAGATCGCGCAATTCGTCCTGACTTTGAACGCTCAAAATGGGTTGCAGTCCACTTATCCCCGTTTCCAAACTGCGTAACGCTTTTTGGAACGATTCCTTGAATGTTCTGCCTATTGACATCGCTTCGCCCACAGACTTCATTTGGGTCGTGAGTCGATTTTCGGCTTGTTGGAACTTCTCGAACGTGAACCGAGGGATCTTGGTGACCACGTAGTCAAGTGTGGGTTCAAAGGAAGCCGGCGTGACGCCTGTAATGTCGTTGGCCAGTTCGTCAAGCGTGTACCCCAATGCAAGCTTCGCAGCGACCTTGGCAATGGGAAATCCCGTTGCTTTGGAAGCCAACGCTGAAGAGCGGGACACTCTTGGATTCATTTCGACAACAATCATCCGCCCAGAATTGGGATCCACCGCGAACTGCACATTGGAACCACCTGTTTCCACTCCGATTTCGCGTAACACGGCAATCGATGCGTCTCGCATGAGTTGGAACTCTTTGTCGGTGAGCGTCTGCGCTGGCGCTACCGTGATGGAGTCCCCTGTGTGAATGCCCATTGGATCCACATTTTCGATGGAGCAAACGATGATGCAGTTGTCGCTCATGTCTCGCACCACTTCCATCTCGTATTCCTTCCATCCAAGCAACGACTCATCAATGAGCAGTTCGTTAGTTGGAGACAGCTGAAGACCTCGGTTGCAAATGTCAACAAATTCCTCTCGGTTGTAGGCAATGCCGCCACCTGATCCTCCTAGTGTGAAAGATGGTCGGATGATGCATGGGTAGCCCAATTCTTGCTGAACGCGCAAAGCATCCTCGAGACTGTGGGCTATCCCCGATTTAGCGGTTTCCAATCCGATATTGGCCATCGCTTTATCAAAGAGTTCACGGTCTTCTGCCTTGTCTATGGAGTCGCGGCTAGCCCCAATTAGCTCCACTCCGTTCTCTGCCAACACACCTTCACGAACGAGATCTAAGGCACAGTTGAGAGCGGTTTGGCCTCCCATGGTTGAAAGCAAAGCATCCGGTTTCTCCCGTTGAATGATTCGAGCGACTGTCTGCCATTCCACGGGCTCAATGTATATTGCTGACGCCATGGTCGGATCGGTCATGATGGTCGCAGGATTGGAGTTCACCAAAACTACTCTCAATCCTTCTTCCATCAGCGCTTTGCAAGCTTGAGCTCCTGAGTAGTCGAATTCGCACGCCTGGCCTATTACTATCGGGCCGGCGCCCAGTATCAGGACCGATTCGATGTCGGCGCGCTTCGGCATTGTCTTGCTAAGTCCTGTTTCGCATCAACTCGATGAAGTGATCGAATAAATAGCGACAATCTTGAGGTCCGGGACTTGCCTCTGGATGCCCCTGAAACCCAAATGCTGGCAGGTGCTTGTGTGCAATTCCCTGCAATGTTCCATCGAACAAGGACGAGTGGGTCATTTCGATTGCATCAGGAAGACTCGAGGTGTCCACACAAAAGCCATGGTTTTGACTGGTAACGATTACTTGGCCGGTCTTGAGGTCCTTGACGGGGTGATTGGCGCCGTGGTGACCATGCTTCATCTTCACCGTCTTAGCTCCCGCTGCCAATGCGAGAAGCTGACAACCAAGGCAAATTCCAAATATCGGGATTTGAGCATCCATGAAGTTGGAAATTGCATCTATTGCGTAGGTGCACGGATCCGGGTCGCCGGGACCATTGGATAGGAATATGCCATCTGGTTCGTGTGACAATGCTTGAGAAGCGCTGGTGTTCGCGGGAACAACAATGACCTCACATCCTCGGTCTACGAGCAAACGCAAAATGTTTCTCTTAATACCGAAATCGTATGCAACGACTCGCAGCTCGCCACCTGTGGAATCCCTGTAGCCGGTTTCTAGGTCCCAACCGCCCTCCGTCCAATGGTCTTCAGACTGTCGAGTTACCACCTTTGCCAAATCCATGCCGACTAGGCCGGGAAAGCGTTGAGCAAGCTCAATGGCCTCCTGTTCCCTAAACCCCGCGCCTGCGACTATGCAACCGGCCATTGCACCTTTTTCGCGAATGAGGCAAGTCAATTGGCGAGTGTCAATATCGGAGATGGCGACAACATTTTCGCGTCGCAGGAATTTCCCGAGCGAATGCTGCGAACGAAAGTTGCTCAACAGTGGTGGAGTATCTCTCACCACCAATCCCTCAGCCCATACAGCGTTGGACTCGTAGTCTTCCTGATTTGTACCGGTGTTGCCAATATGCGGATAAGTCAGCGTGACAATTTGGCGGGCATAGGAGGGGTCCGTAAGAATTTCTTGATAGCCGGTCATGGCTGTGTTGAAAACGACCTCGCCGGCCGCCGAACCAAATACCCCGATTGATGTGCCTCGAAAGATCGTTCCATCCTCAAGAGCGAGCAACGCGGGGATTGGTGGATTCACTCGCAGCTTTCCAAATTCGCAGTTACTTCAAACGAAGTGGGAACTCTGTGAGATTTTGAGGTCCATGCGTCAAGACTCCTCGTCATGGCAATCCCAACACTTGGCTCATGTCGTACAAGCCGCTCATTCCGGCCGCTGCCTTTCTTGCAATGAACACGCTGCCCCGCAATGCCCCAGCGGCAAAGATGGACCGACTCGCGGAACGATGCGTAAGCTCAATCCGCTCGCCAATTCCCGCAAAGGTCACCGTGTGTTCGCCTACAACATCGCCACCGCGCGAGGAGTGAAAACCAATTTCGCCGTGGACACGTTCTCCAACGATACCCTCACGTCCGAATGAAGCTACTTCATGAAGGTCGCTCTCTCGAGCGTGCGCGATCGCTTGCCCCATCTGCAGAGCTGTCCCTGATGGTGAATCGACCTTGTTGCGGTGATGCAGTTCGTGAATTTCGACGTCGAACTCGTTACCCAAAGCCTTTGTGGCGAGTTCAAGCATCTTGAGCGACACGTTCACGCCTACACTCATGTTGGGAGCCTGCAGTACGGGAATGTGTTGGGATGCAGATTGAATGCTTGATTGCTGTAGATCCGTAAAGCCGGTAGTGCCAACTACCATGCCGATTCCTCGATCAACACACGGATCTAACAATTCCATCGTGCTCGTCGGAGTACTGAAGTCAATGGCTACAGCAGTTCCATTCAGCGCTGCGGGGACTTCGTGAGTCACAATCACGCCAATGGCACCACACCCTGCTACTAGCCCAACGTCAGAACCCAAGTGGGAAGAGGAGCTGGAAGCCAGAGCGCCGCCAATACGAAGCTCGGAATGGTCTTGAAGTGCGTGAATGAGCATGCGGCCCATTCTTCCTGTTGCGCCGCAAATTGCAACCGAAATCATTGATTGGAAAGTCTATTGAGTCAAACTATCTATGAAGTCTCGCACGCGGGAAACAAATGACTTCCCTTTGGGTGTGTGTTTGCTATCCGCGCCCTCAAGTGTAGTCTCCAACTGCTCAAGAAGCTCCCGTTGCTTTGACGACAAATTGACAGGAGTCTCCACTACAACCCTGCAAAGCAGGTCTCCCTTGCGTCGGTCTCGCAGCGATGGGACACCACGGCCACGCAATCTGAATAGCTTGCCGGTCTGCGTCTCCGCCGGCACTCGCAATTTTACGCTACCTTCGAGTGTCGGAATGTCAACCTCGTCACCCAATGCCGCTTGGGTAATCGTAATGGGCTTCTCGCAAAGCAGGTCATTGTTCTGACGTTCAAACACAGGGTGGGGTCTGACATTGAACACTATGTAAAGGTCGCCAGTAGGTCCACCGCGAATACCGCTCTCACCTTCGCCACTGACACGCAGGCGAGTTCCCTGGTCTACTCCTGGAGGAACAGTTACGGAAAGGGTTTTCTCGCTACTTGCTCGTCCTTGGCCGCGACAATTGTGGCAGGGATTCTCGATGGTTCTTCCCGTGCCCCCGCACCGCCGACAAGTCTGTTGCATCAAGAACATGTGCTGACGAATGGAAATCCGTCCCGATCCCTCGCAGTCCGGGCATTCTCTGGCAGACGTTCCGCGAGCAGCTCCGCTTCCGTTGCACTCTAAGCACGTCCGCAACGCCGGAATGCGCACTTCAATCTTGTCGCCTCGGACCGCTTGCTCCAAGTGAATACTCAACTCATAGCTTAGGTCCGAACCTCGTTGCTGTTGCGAATGAGATCGGCTTCGCTGCGATCCCATGAACATGTCGCCGAAAACACTATCGAGATTTCTCAGAATGTCGTCAATACTCGACCCGTTGGCGAAGTCGCTGAACCCGCCGCCGTGCATTCCGTCAAGGCCGGAATGGCCAAACCGATCATATGCGCCACGCTTTTCGTCATTCGAAAGAACTTCGAACGCTTCCGTTGCCTCTTTGAATTGCTCTTCGGCATCGGGTTGATCGGGATTGCGATCGGGGTGGTACTTCATCGCCAGCCGACGATAAGCACGCTTTACTTCGTCGTCGCTTGCGGACCGGGATACACCCAGAACTTCGTAGTAGTCGCGCTTAGCCATGCCATTGCCTGTATTGCGAAACTAAGCGGCTCGCAACCGTGCCGCGATATAGCCTCGAGAATCCCACATCCACATGGAGTGGTAGTTACTTGTCGTCCTTTACCTCCTCGAATTCTGCGTCAACGGCATCGTCCGTTCGTTGCGTGTCGCCAGTCGAGGGCTCAGGCTCTGCTTCAGCACCTGGCCCCGTGTTTGCGGATGCGTCTTGATACATCCTTTGCACAACGGGTTCTGCCACTTTGCTCAAAGCTTGCAGCTTCTCCTGAATGGCATCCTTGTCGTCGGTTTTCATCGCCTCTTCAAGATCTGCAATCGCCCCTTCGATGGACGATTTTTCGCTCTCAGTGACCTTGTCACCCAAGTCCTCGACCATCTTGCGGGTGGAGTGGATCATTGAGTCGGCTTGGTTTCGCAGTGTAACCAACTCCTCAAACCGTGCGTCTTCCTCGGAATGAGATTCCGCATCCTTGACCATGTTCTCGATCTCTTCCTCCGACAGCCCGCTTGACGCTTTGATCACGATCGACTGTTCCTTGTTCGTGGCCTTGTCCTTAGCCGTAACGTTCAAGATTCCATTCGAGTCGATGTCGAAACTAACCTCAATTTGAGGAACTCCACGCGGAGCTGGGGGAATGTTGGCCAAGTCAAATTGACCAAGTGACTTATTTTGCGAAGCTTGCTTTCGTTCGCCCTGCAGCACATGAATGGTAACCCGGGTCTGATTGTTGTCTGCAGTCGAAAAGACCTGTTGCTTCCGCACGGGGATCGTGGTGTTCTTCTCAATCAACGGGCTCATTACGCCTCCAAGCGTCTCGATTCCCAATGAGAGCGGGGTCACGTCCAGCAGCAACACGTCATGAATGTCTCGGGAAAGCACGGCACCTTGAATGGCTGCGCCCATCGCAACCGCCTCGTCCGGATTGACGTCTTTGCGTGGCTCTCGTCCAAAAAACACCTTTACGCGTTCCTGAACGAGAGGCATCCGTGTCTGTCCCCCAACCAAGATTACATCGTCGATTTCGTTTACCGAAATGCCTGCATCCTTGATGGCAGTGCGACAGGGGTCGATTGTTCGATCAACCAGATCTTCAACCAAGGATTCCAATTTCGCACGTGTAAGTTTGACCACTAGGTGTTTCGGACCCGTGTTGTCTGCGGTAATGTAGGGCAGATTCACGTCGGTTTCCTGACTCGAGGATAGCTCGACTTTCGCTTTTTCCGCAGCTTCCTTCAGGCGTTGCAGCGCGAGTGGATCGTTGTGCAAGTCAATTCCGTTTTGCGTCTTGAACTCTTCAGCCAGGTAATCGATGATTCGCAGATCAAAGTCCTCACCGCCGAGGAAGGTATCGCCATTGGTTGACAACACTTCGAATTGGTGCGAACCGTCGACGTCGGCAATTTCAATGATGGAAATGTCGAACGTGCCTCCACCTAGATCGTAGACAGCAATTTTCGAATCGCCCCTCTCACGGTCCATGCCATAGGCCAACGCGGCGGCAGTGGGTTCATTGATTATTCGCTTTACATCTAATCCAGCGATTCTCCCCGCATCTTTTGTTGCCTGGCGTTGCGAGTCGTTGAAGTAGGCGGGAACAGTTATCACGGCTTCCGTCACAGACTCGCCCAAGTAGTCTTCGGCGGTTTTCTTCATTTTCTTCAGCACTTCTGCTGAGACTTGCGGCGGCGCTTTCGCCTCCCCTCTGGCTTCCACCCAAGCGTCTCCGTTGCTCGCCTCGACGATTTTGTAAGGCACCATTTCGGTATCTCGCTGTACAACTTCGTCCTTGAACTGACGCCCAATCAAGCGCTTAACCGCAAAAAGAGTGTTGTCAGGATTGGTTACCGCCTGTCGTTTTGCGCTTTGTCCTACGAGCACTTCACCCTTTTCAGTGAACGCAACAATTGAAGGGGTCGTCCGATCTCCTTCAGAGTTCTCCACTACCCGTGGCTTTGTGCCCTCGAGCAGCGCAACGCACGAATTCGTCGTGCCCAAGTCAATTCCAATTATTTTTGCCATTTATTGTTCCCAGATTCAAACCCGCGCTTGGGGTTTTCTTTATTTCAGTTTCAGCCCTAGAGGTATGGTCGTTCACCATTTTTTTCAAGCGCCGTCTGCTTATTCATCGGATTCGTCAGCTGAGCTGATTTCCTTGGCGACAATGACCTCCGCCTCGCGCAGAAGGCGGTCGTGGATAAGGTAACCCTTTCGAAACACTTCAATCACCGTACCTGGCTCTGCATCCGGATGCTCTATCGAAGTCATCGCCATGTGTCTCTCGGGATCAAAGATTTGGCCCTGCGGGTCGAATTCTTGAATCCCATTCTTGTTCAGCGCATCGGTCAGTGCTTTCACAGAGAGTTCGATGCCTTCAATGACACTGTCGGAAACTTCCTGCTCCTTGGCGATCTTGACGGCCGTATCAAAGTTGTCCAATGCCGGAAGCAATTCGCGGGCGAAACTCTCTAGCGCGTAACGCCGCACGTTTTCATACTCTCGCGCACTTCTCTTTCGCACGTTTTCGGCTTCTGCACGAGCACGCAGGACTTGATCCTTGGCATCATCAACGACGCCGCGCATCTCCTCCAACCGCGCCATCAGTTCTTCAACAACGAGACTCGCGTCAGGAGCTTCTTCTTCTGCGGACGCGCCTTCCACTGCGGACTCGCCGTTCGAAGATGCTTCCGCTTCGCCACCGTCCGACGAACTCTTGCTAAGTTCCGCCTCCTCGCTGGATTGATTGTCCTGCGTAGTCGCGTCTTCGCTAGTTGCTTGTGCCTTCTTTTCGTCGGAGTCATGCATTGTCTAAAACCATTAGTGCAAGGAACAGCGGAATCTAGGTTATGGGGACGCTATGTCTGAATTCAAGAATCGTGCTGTTTGAGAGCTGACCCCAAATGTCGGGCAGTGGCATCAACTAGAGGAATCACCGCCTTGTATTGCATGCGTGCCGGTCCGACTACTCCGACGACTCCTGCGATGACCCCGTCGATTTCGTACTTCGCGGTGATAAGGCTGTAGTCGTCAAGGGGCGCAAATCCCGGTTCTCCACCAATATGCAACTGTACGCCTTCCGAAGCAATGCATTTGTCGAGGAGGTGCACGATGCTGCTCTTGCTTTTCAAGGCGTCCAGGAGAACCTGAGCTTCTTCGGATGAGGAGAGAAGACCAACCAGATTCGTTTCGCCTGTAACCACATAATCGTGGTCCACATCGATGTCCTCTTCAAAGGTCTTCGAGGCAACGTCAAGCGCCGTTTGCATGAGATCGTTCATCCTGAACTGGTCATCTCGCATGCTCTCAAGTATCTTCTTTCGGATTTCAAACAGAGAGTGCCCGCAAAACTCTTGGTTAATGAAGTTTGCAGCTTGCTGCAATTCCGTCTCGGTATATTGCCGTTCAGTCTCAATTACTCGATTCTGCACCTCCCGTTCGTTCACCACAAGCACTGCCAGAACTCGAGATCCAGAAAGTGTCAAGAAATGAATCTGACGCAATTCGATTTGATCAGGTCGAGGCGTAGTCACCAACCCCACCAAGCTGGATCCTTCGGCCAACAATTGGGATGCCGAAACTACCAGTTCGCTCGGAGACAAGTCTGACTGCAGAGTTGACCGAAGAATGGCGTCGGAAGACCGGTCCAAAGGGCCCAAGGAAATCAGGTGGTCCACGAAGAATCGCAAACCTCGGTTCGTCGGCACACGTCCGGCGGAAGTGTGCGGCGACGAGACCAAGCCCTTGCCCTCAAGGTCCGCCATGATGTTACGCACCGTGGCGGAGCTTACGCGCATTCTTGCTCTATCAGCTATATGCCTTGAGCCAATGGGGGTTCCAATCAGCAGGTACTCGTCAACCAATAGCTTGAACAGCTCCAATGCCCGCTCATCGATTGTCGGAATGGGAGACATGTGAACTAATGGTTGGCTACTAGACTCCTTCATAATGTAATGAGCACTCTTCCTGCTGCAAGTCAATACGCTATCACAACAAAGCGATAACTTCAGATCATGCTGGTCAATCTCTCGGTGCGAAACTTCGCATTGGTCAAGAATCTGGACATTTCCTTAGACCCCGGGCTAACTGTCATCACCGGTGAATCCGGAGCGGGCAAGACGATATTGCTACAGGCCTTGTCACTTGTACTGGGAAGTCGAGCACGAAAAGAGCAGACGCGGCCCGGAGAGCAGCAGTGCGAGGTCTTGGCCGAGTTCGACATCACAACCGCTCCGGTAGCGCTGTCCTACTTGGAGAAAAACGAACTTGCGGACTCGAGCGAGCCCACACGCTGCCTGATACGTCGCGTTGCCAGAATCGATGGTCGCTCGAGAGCATGGATAAACGGCGTACAAGTGACCAATGACATACTGCGAACGCTGAGCGAGCCGCTTGTCGCACTTCACGGACAGTTCGAGCAGACACGCATGGTGGACAAGGGCGTCCAACTTGAGTGGTTTGATGACTTTGGAGTAGACGACGAATTGCGCCTGCAGGTAGAGAGCAGGTTTGCTCGGTGGCGAGAGTCGCTATCCGAACTCGAAAAGACACGAGCTCGATTAGGCGTGGAGCTAAGCGAAATCAGCCTAATTCGATATCAGGTGGAGGAATTAGAGGAGCTGAAGCTCGAAGAGCAGGAGTTCGAACGACTGAATCGGCACTTCAAGCGGGCGTCCCAAGCGCATGAAGTTCGGCATGCCATCGGACAGTCAATGGAGATTCTTGATGCGCGAATCCGGTCTGACTTGACAAGCATATCCAAGCTAGTAGCGAGGATCGACGATGAGCACGAGTCGCTTGCCGAAGCCAAGAAACTGCTCGAATCAGCACACATTCAAGCCGAAGAGTGCTCCTCCTATTTGAGCACCTACGCCGAATCCTTGGCTCTCGACGAACGGGAATTGGAGCAAATTGAAATCCGTCTAAACTCGATCTACGAAATGGCTCGCAAGCATAAGGTCGCACCTGCTCAGCTCTTTGAACACGTCGACCATATGCAAGGCCAACTCAACTCGCTCGAAGCATCACAAGGAAGGTTGAAGCAACTTGAGCAAACCGTGGAAAGCTGTCGTCAAGAGTTCTTTGTCGCCGCCGAGAACCTTCGAGCACAGCGCAAGGCTCAGGCACCTCTGTTCTGTGAACAGGTGATATCGACGCTTGCCCAAGCTGCACTCGCCGATGCCCAATTCGAGTTGTCGTTTGACGACGCCGTGAATGCACACGGAATCGACTCCATCGAGTATCTCGTGTCGACCAATGCAAGCTATCCGCCAATGTCCATGGGAAGAATTGCATCGGGTGGAGAGTTGTCTAGAATCGCACTGGCCATATTGGTGGTAGTGGCACAGCGTTCAAATTTGCCTTGCTTGGTGTTGGATGAAGCCGACATTGGCATTGGCGGAGTAACAGCCGACATGGTGGGTAGAATGCTCCGCTCTCTAGCCGCCGACAATCAGGTTCTCTGCGTGACTCATGCTCCGCAGGTCGCAGCACTAGGAAAGTCGCACCTTCATGTGTTCAAGACAAACGATCAGGAAATTCGGGTGACCAGATTGAAGGACTCTGAGCGAATTGATGAAATTGCACGTATGGTTGCAAGCAGAGCGGTTGACGACGAGAGCCGAAGCTACGCAAGAACTCTTCTTGCAAGTGCACGGTCTTAGCTATACGAAATGCTAGTTCCCCTGTCCCCTAGAGCAAGAAAAACTATGACGACGTCTGATATGAAGAAATCATTCCGGTGTGGCGTCATTCTGTTTATCCTCGCATCGACTTTGCTTCTTGTCTCCAGTTGCGGTGTTGTCAGGATGCATAGACCAGTGCTTCAGCAAGGCAACTTGATCACGCAATCGATGGTCGATGAACTAAAGCCCGGCATGACAAAGGAGCAAGTGGAATTCGTACTTGGCAAGCCGGTGCACTTAAACACGTTCAATGTGGATCGTTGGGACTACATCTACACTCTGGAGGACCGCGAAGGAAATCTGTCGCGCAAGCATCTTTCAGTCGTCTTCGAGGACGACAAACTAGCCGAAATTGGTGGTGATTTCAAACCACAAGAACCCTCCGAGAGCGAAGGCGAAGCTGAGGAGATTGGAAACGACCAGCCAGTAGAACTCGAATAGGCGCCCTCGATACCCAACATGCGGCTGCCTGCACAACCAGTTGGACCCGAATCACTTGGTTGCACCGTCCTTGGCGTGCTCGCGACGCATATCCATTGGTGCCTGCCGTAGCTTTCTCAAGATTTCCACTCGATCTCCAGCGCACAGCACATGGTCCAAATCTACTTGCTCTCCCCAAACTGAGAATCCATCAGCGTCCGCTAGGGGGGCATCGGCAAAGGCATCCAACTGCTTAGCCAATTCAAAGATCTCGCGAACAGTTGTTCCTTCGTCGCAGTCGAGGTTGGCGGACCATTCTCTAGAAGTTACCGCCGCAACCACTTCTATTCGCACGACTTGAGACTCTTGCGTGCCTGGTCCGTGAACGCCGTGAGAACCCTGTCTATGGCAATTTCGATGGCTCGAGGTCCCACAAGCCGCAACAACCATCCATGAAACTCGAAACTAAGGTCCAACGTCGCCTTGCATCCAATTCGCAAGTCAGAGAAACGCCATTCGCCAGCAAAGCTGGAAAAAGGGCCTTTAACAAGCTCCAATCCAATCCTTGTATGGGGTTCGAGGATATTGCGTGTGACCATTTTTTCGCTGTGCCCTGCGACGACAACTTGAATACTGGCAACGAGTTCGTTGTCATTCTTGTCGATAACCCGAGACTCGCGACACCACGGAAGGAATTCTCGATAACCCTCTACATTTGCCACCAAACCAAAAATGTCGTCGATGGCATAGGGCAGCAGCACACTGCGGGTTACGTGGTGTCGCTTCAATCAACTAGCGCAACAGCGCTACCCGCCAGCAAAATGCTGGACGATCGTCAGTGCGAATACCACGAGAATCGAAATTGGAGCGACAACCGAAATCAACGCTACCCACACGTAGCGAGCCCACTGTGACTTGATTTCGAGGTAGTCCCACACCTTTTGCCATGGCAGGAAGAATCCGACAAATACTGCAATTGCCAGCCCACCTAACGGCAGGAAAAACCACTGTGTGAGCTTGTCAAAGATGTCAAAGATGGTCCAGCCAAATATCGGTTGGAAATCGCTCCAAAGGTTGAATGAAAAGACGCTGCCAACTCCGAGAACCCATGTTATTGCCCCGATGACTAGCGCGACCACCCAACGTCTGGCGTTCATTTCCTCGACAAAGTACGCAATGGCTGGCTCCGTTAGCGAAATGGCGGACGTAAACGCTGCAAACGCGACAAACAGGAAGAAGAGTCCTCCAAATATTGAACCCAACGGCAGGTTTCCGAACGCTACTGGAGCCGTCACAAACAATAGACCGGGGCCGTCGGAGGGACTCATACCGTGAGCATAGACTATCGAGAAGATTGCAAGGCCAGCCACTAGCGCTACGAGTGTGTCCACGATCACGATCACACTGACTGCCGACTTAACTGATTCGCGTTGAGGCATATAGGCACCGTAGGCCATGATTGCTCCCATGCCAATCGACAGCGTAAAGAAGGCATGGCCCATCGCAACTAATAGCCCATTCAACTTTAGCTTACTGAAGTCAACGTGAAACATGTATTTAAAGCCGTCCCAAAATCCACCCTGCAGGATTCCATAGACGAGCATCACTAAGAGCAATACGAAGATCAGCGGCATGCAAATCCGAATTGCGATCTCCAATCCTTTGTTCACCCCTCTTGCGACTACGAATATGGTCACTGCCATGAACAACGTAAACCACAAGAGCACCTGAGCCGGGGAATCTGTGAATTTCTTGAATGCTTCACCGGTAGCTCCGCCGTCGGCACCCTGAAAGGCTCCAGAGAAGAGTTGGTAGATATAGGCGGAAATCCAGCCCGCTATCACGGCATAAAAGGAGAGAATGATGATTCCACCAACCATTCCCGCCCAACCGATCAATGACCACTTCGAAGAGCGATTGTTTTCGTGAGCCAACTTCAGGACCGAATTTATGGGGCTCATTCTTCCCTGCTTCCCCAACATGATTTCGGCCATCATCACGGGAAATCCAATCAGGCAAATGCAAATGAGGTAGACGAGGAGAAACGCACCTCCACCGTTCTCACCCGTAATGTAGGGAAATTTCCAGATATTTCCGAGACCTACAGCCGAGCCCACGGCTGCTAGCACAAACAACGCACCGCTGGACCACATGCCGTGCTGGGACTGATTCTGACTCTCTGCCATTCCCTCTAAGTGCCCCTCCACACTTCCCGAGATTGAGAATGGCTTGATTCTATCAGCGTTGATCGATTTAGCACGCCGGATTCGCGGAGGCGCAAACAAACTCAACACGCATGCCAAGCCCTCGCGCGTTTAGCAAGAATTGCATAGGGAAGCCTACTGGCAAGTGGCTACGACCATCGCACGAGCCATTGCTTCACTTTTCGTGAACAACAGTCCTTCCTCCGGCCAAAATGCTCCAGCAAACTCATTGTCAGAACTTTCCCATATAGACACTTCCTGGCCGACTTCACCCTGCAGGTTTGCAAACTCAAATAGATGTCCCATCTTCATGGGTTCACCCATTCTCCCGCCACATTTCACCGTCACCGGCAGAGCAAGCCAATTTAGCTTGGCAGGCGAACTCTTATCGTCTTTGTACCTGCCTAGGAGTCGGAGCGACCACCGCGTTTCAACCTTTCGATTAGCACCAAAAAGAACCAACGGCAATTGCGGGTTCATAACCAGTGGTCCTTCTCCTGGAGCATCAAGAAAGCTTTCGCCCCATTTGCTAGACACTACCTTGATTCGGCTATCGGATATCGGAGTGAATTCGCATTCATCTGCACCGAGCTCTTCCTGCGATTTCCCGGTAGCTCCAAATTCTGCAGTAAGTCGCGTCCACGAAAAGGATTGCACGTCGGTAAGAAAGACTTCGGTCTCGCTCCACTGGCGACTTCTTGCTCTCTCCGGAAAACCCTTGTCGTCAGCCGGCACGGTGTCCGGATAGTCTTCGCGCCAATTCACGGTCACATGCCCATTCGCATCGATTCTTGATGTGACTCTGCCCATGCTCCGTCCAGAGACGAACCATAAGCTCTCCCATTTCTTGGCGAATTGTTGGTTTTCATTGACAACGGACTCGTTCAACGTGTGCACTTCTTTATCCTCCTTTGGAGATTCTGGTTGTGAATAGATTGACGGGAGAGCTGATTGGCTGCGTAGTTCAAATTTGTTGTGGATTTGTTGAATGCCTCGATGAATTCGTGAGGACACGGTTCCCAACCGAATTCCAAGCAACTTGGCAATTTCGCGATAGGTGAGACCTTCGACGTAGTGCAATGCAATAGGCTCGCGAAAGTCACTCTTCATGCAACTGATCTCGCTTCGAATCAACTCCAGTTGCTGGTGCAACGAAACGTTTGCCTCGAGATCGCTCGCATCCATTGATCCCTCAAACTGCGGTTCCGCCGAACGGGATTCCCGCTGTTTGCGCTGTTTCTCGGATCGAAGATAGTCGATTGCGGTTGCGACGATTATCTTGCGCCACCAGCCTATGGGTCTTTCTATTGGGAGCTGGGTCGGAACCGTCTTGATCAACCGCAGGATCGACGTCTGAACGATGTCTTCGGCAGAATCCCTAGAGTATCGAGCAGCATGTCGAACTGCCCAATCCCGGTGCCTCCGAATGAACTCCTCCAATGCATTGAAGTCTCGATTCTGGTAGAAACGAGAAATTAGACTCTGGTCGAGTTCGTACTTCAACATTGTTGATTGGAAACGCAGTTTGGATTGTGCTCTTTGTTCATAGTCGTAGCGTTGGAAGCACTTGTTCCAAAATCCTCACCAACAGTATTGAATGGTAGTGTCATGGCAGTGTAGATTCGAAATCCTAATTGCTCGGCCGTTAGCTAACTCCATAGAATGTTCCCAGATGTGCAGTCAATGTGACTGCGATCAGTGATTTGTCCGACTAATTCCTACTAAGCCTTCAAGTCGGCGACTCCAGACACATGGCAAAAAAAACCTCAAAACCCGGCGTAATCGCTCGGAATCGAAAAGCGCGTTTCGACTATGAGCTAGAGCGAACTTTCGAAGCTGGAATTGTGCTTGAGGGATGGGAAGTGAAGAGTATCCGTTCCGGAAAAGCAAGTCTCGTCGATTCCTACGTCACAATGCATGATGGAGAGGCATTCTTGAATGGCTCACGCATCGAACCACTGGCGAGTGCATCCACGCATGTGGTCGCCGCTGCCGATCGATCCCGAAAGCTCTTACTCCATGACTACGAACTAGGCCAAATCTATTCCGCCGTCCAAACACGAGGTCGGACGTGTATTGCTCTTTCGCTGTATTGGAAAGGGCAACGAGTCAAATGCGAGATAGCGCTAGCGACCGGGCGAAAGAAATACGACAAGAGGCAGCTGCTTAGAGAACGCGATTTGAAACTCGAGCAGCAACGCGAAGCGCGTGAATCGTCCTATTGATTAGACGCGCTAGCTGCAGTTTAGATCTGGAGTCTTCACCCTCGTCCTGTGTAGGGCATCTTGGAAGCAAGAATCGTTAGAAACTGTACATTGGCGTCGAGCGGCAACCCATCCATGTATAGTATGGCCTTTGCTACTGCATCCACATCGAATGTCGGTTCAGGCTTTCGTTCTCCATTCGGTTGCAGAGCTCCCTCACCCATTTTCGAAGTCATATCCGTCCCGGCATTTCCAATGTCAATCTGTCCGCAGACTATGTCAAACTCTCTTCCGTCCAAAGCTGTGGATTTGGTCAATCCGGTTAGCGCATGCTTCGTCGCCGTGTAGGGTGCGGAAAAAGGCCGTGGCACATGTGCCGAGATCGATCCGTTATTGATAATCCGCCCTCCCCGAGGGGATTGATACTTCATGACTTTCATGGCGGCGCGGGTACAAAGGAATGCGCCCGTTAGGTTGGTCGCGACGACGCCTTCCCACTGCGACACCGTAAGTTCCTCCATGGGGACTGGAGGAGCACCGGTTCCTGCGTTGTTGAACAGCAAGTCAATGCGCCCGAACGCAGATACAGTCACATCGAACAATCGAACTACATCGCTCTCCTTGCCAACATCTGTAGGTACGACGACCAATTGATTGCCCGCTTTTGCCTCGTCGTCCAATTCCTCTAGCCGTGACGCTCGTCTGCCGGCAGCCACTACTGAGTAATTGTTTTCTAAGAGTCTGAGTGTCGTTTGCTTGCCGATTCCCGTGCCGGCACCTGTAACAACGGCGACCTTTCCCATATTGCTTCTACTTTCCCAGTTTGTTTAATCTCGAATTAGAGGAACGTCGAGTATGAATAAAGCCAATTCAAGCTGAATGCCTGCACAGCCTATAGCTCCAGAGCCAGCGAAAAATCGGGGACGTTCTCCCATCGCTGTGCGTTCTCAGACCGCATCCGAACAATAGTTCGGATCACCTCTGGATTGGCAAGTCCATGGGGAGGAGAGCCCTGCAGCACACGAATAACATTCTCGGCTTGGCGAATTGGGCACTCTTCAAGAAAGCGGGGCGACATTCCGGCTGCATGTGGAGTCAGGATCACATTGGGAAGATCGAGAAGAGGATCATCAGCAGGAATTGGTTCAACTTCCATCACATCCAACGCCGCTGCAGCGATATGGCCAGACCTCAACGCTTCAGCTAATGCCGTACCATCGACAATGGAGCCCCGTGCGGTATTGACCAAAAACGCAGTCGACTTCATTTGACTAAGCGCTCTTTCGTCAATCAGGTGCTGGTTTGCCGTGGTGGCCGAGCAATGAATGGTCACAAAGTCGGACGACTCTAACAACTCTTCAAATTCGACCATCCTCACGCCATAGAGATCTCCGGACAGCTGATCGACATAAGGGTCATACGCGATTATTTGCGCCGGTCCAAACCCTCTTATTCGCTGAGCAAAGGCGCGACCAATGTTTCCGAATCCAATGATGCCCATAGTGCTGCCCGCAATGCAACAGACCGAAGTCTGGATTGATCTCATGCCTTCCCGATCGCGTCCCCACGAGCCTTTCTTCACAAGGTTCGAAGAGTCGACAACCCTTCGTGTAAGGGCAAGCAGCAAGCTCATGGCGTGGTCAGCAACCTCAACGGTATTGACACCTGGAACATTGCATGCAAGAACACCTAGTTCTGTAGCCGCATGCAAATCGATAGAGTCCACACCAACCCCCATTCGGCTTACCACTTTTAGCCGGGGGCACGCTTCGAGAACTTCGCGACTCGTAAGAGGCATGATGTTGACCAACGCACCATCTGCATCTTTCAACAGTTCGATCATGTCTTGGGTAGAACGTACGGAACCTTCAATTACTTCAATTCCCGCTTCCTCAAACAAATCAGCGCGGTTGTAAGGATTCGGCATTAAGGCGGCTTTCAATGTACTCTCCCACTTGCTACTCACAGACGATGCGATTCTGCCTAGGCAGCATCGCTCAACAAGGTCTTGTCGACGAACTACCAGCGCATCGGCGAATGCACAATGTTACTCGTGAATGAATCTCGCCGCTTGACAAACCCGCCACTAGTCGCCCCATGACCAAGCAAATGAACCTCAGGCAAAAACGACCGATCCAAGCGGTAATGTTCGATTTGGGCGATACGTTGTTCGAGCCGCTTCCACGTTCCCACGTAGAAGAGAATCTTTCCATCATTGCAGCAGAAACGCCCCTTCAAACTACCACACCGGAAATGCTTAACTTGTTTCGGGCTACGCGGGCCAATTTGGAGATAGAGCTGTCCAAAACCGGTTTCTACCTACACCGTACCTTTATCGCAAAAGTAATTTCTCGCCTATTCGACTCAATGGGTCATCCATTGCCAACGAAATTGGTGCACCGGTTTTGCGACGCTCAACGGGATGCCGTCGTTTCACATCTGCGGCCCCGTCCAGATTGCTTTGAAACCCTCGCTCACCTTCGCGAAATGGGATTCAAGCTCGCGATTGTGTCCAATATTGACAACGAGTGGTTCGACCCATTACGTAGCAAATGGCGCTTAGATGACTTTGTTGATGTCTGCTTGAGTTCAGAAAGCGCTCGATCATGCAAGCCGGATGAGACCATATTTGCAAAAGCGTGCGCTCTTACCTCAGTGACTCCCGTCGACACCGTGTTCGTCGGTGATTCACAACTTAACGATTTCTTTGGTTCGGAGAATGTTGGGATGCACCCCATTTGGTACGATGGGAATGAGCAATCTGTCGATGGATCGGTTGTGTCTCCAAGGGTCACTTCCCTTCTTGGAGTCATACGAGAAGTGCAACTGTTCCTCCGCCATTAGGACACGTTTTACGAGCCCCGCAGTGACGTTCCACACAACATATCAAGATCCAACGAGATCGACTGTGCACGCTGCCGTGGACTAGTCGACGGCTGAGCACGAGGTGGAAGTTGGATTCGCTAGACGGGATTTGACGGATTGCCGATGAGACTTAGCCCGACTTGTAGACGTCGCTCAATCCGGCTCGGTCTACGATCTCGATGAGAGTCTTCCATAGTCGATGGAATCCGCCTGGATTCCACCCAAGAGAACGTAACCTAGAACAATCCATGGTGTTCTGTGGCGTTGGAGGACTTGGAAGATTGTCCGGATAGAGCGATGCACCATCCTGCAATATCCTTCGAACAAGCTCCACCAACCACTGATCGCTCACAACAATATCGGAACAATTGAACGCACGTCCTCGAACCGACGCTTCGCTCGCTTGCAAAAGAATGAAGGCGGCACAGGCCACGTCGCCTCCATGCACCTCAGTTCTGCTCGACGAGTCAAGGGAAGAATTGCCGTGCCCACTGAAATGATTGGCAAGTAGGCTCCACCACTTGGTCCGCTCACAAGGCCAGGTCAAGCCATAGATTCCTGTTGGTCGGAGCGAGCAGATCACAGTGTCGTCGTAGAGTGAAGCCAATTGCTCGTTGGTGTACTTCAACAACCCGTAGTGAGTGTTTGGTCGAGGCCGTACGTCGTCGTGCAACTCCGCATCAACAAACTTTAAGCCATCAAAGACTGCTCGGGAAGAAAAAAGAACCACACGTTCTACCGCGGCGTGGCGAGCAATCTCAATACACCGGATCGTCCCACCGTGATTCCGTTCCCAGAAGCGAGTAGGATCGTTCCCTTCTCCCCCGCGAAATCGATCGGGTATATGGTCAAAGGCGGCATGGATCAAACCATCGCAGTTCGCTAGCAAAGAGCGCAAACTGTCTTCGTCGGCCATGTCGCCGTAGTGCCACTCGATAGACCCAACACATTCCTCAAACCCTTGAGTTCGTTCTGGAGAACGAGCTAATGCACTAACTTCGCATCCTCGGTCACTAAGCTCCTTGACAACGAAGCGACCGACAAGTCCCGTCGCCCCTGTGACCGCAACTCTCATCTAGTGATAGTCAAGGGATCTAACTTTGCGGGGATCGGCTTTCCGTCCAAGATGGTATGCCAGAGGTCGATAAGAGGCTGCAACTGCTGGGTTCGCGGGTGATTCTCTTCCCAAGGCTTCTCATATTGATAGTGAATGACACGAATGGACTCCCATCGCCACAAATCGGGTAGATGAAAATAAATGTATTGAAGGGCGTTGAACACGTATGGAAGACCATGCCAGTCGGGAAAAAAGCTCTCGAGAAAGGTCTGGTCAGTTCGCCGCCAGAACTTTCCCGGTACGTCGAGGCTTGCCATCATTGAATCGAAGGTTCGCCGCGAGGGTTCAGCGACGAACACTCCTGAATTCAATCGATGCATGTCATTCAATGTTTCATACAGGTTGGGTGCGGCGGCAAATTCGGGATACCGAAACAGCTTCTCGATGTTGCGGACGACGACCGTATCGGCATCCAGAAACACCACACGGTCGAATTCCTCGTACTCCCATAGTCGGAGCTTGCAGAAATTGTCGAGAGGACTGTGAAACTTGGGTTTCGTGCCCTTTGTGTACGGTGCGGCCGCATGCAACGCTGACCGTGCATGACGTCGCGCAAACTCATCCGAAACGGGAATTGCTTCTACGGGGCGTATTTCGCACCCTGCCTTCTGCAGCGAGTCAAGGTCCACGTCAGTTCGCGTCGTCATGACGACTAGCCGATGGCGGGGATTTGACAATCTCAATGATCTGGCGAGGGCAAGTGCGCCCAATGCGTAGTCTTCGTTCGTGACTAAGGTCACGAACGCAGCATTCATGAGTCAGGCCTCGCCGTTGAAGCTGTCGATGTCTTTACCCGCAGAAATCTGTGAGCGGATTTCCGAAGTCCAGGCCGATTGTGCGGGGATTTTCGACCTATCAATTCGGTGGGCAAACTTTCGAGCCACGTCCACCATTTCTTCCAGCATGCCGACTTTCAGAGTGGTGGGCTCTAATCCAAGATCCAGGAATTGGTCGTTAGCTACACGAAGATCGTTCTCGCTAGCCTCATTGCGCGGATTGGGCACATTCACGATTTCTGCGCCGCTCATTTCCGCGATTAATTTGGCCAAGTCCCTTACTCGGAAGGTCTCCGTCATTTGGTTGAATATTTTCGGCCGTTCGCCGCGGGTAGGTGGGTTTTTTAGCGCCAATTCGATGCATCGAACCGAGTCTTGAATGTGTATAAACGCCCGCGTCTGGCCTCCCGTGCCGTGCACCGTCAAAGGATGCCCGATAGCAGCTTGAATCAAGAAGCGATTGAGCACAGTTCCATAATCGCCGTCGTAGTCGAATCTATTCACGAGCTGATCATGGAGACGGGTCTGCTCCGTGTGTGTGCCCCACACGACTCCTTGGTGGAGATCCGTTATTCGAAGCGAATCGTTCTTTGCGTAATACCCAAACATCAGTTGATCCAGACACTTTGTCATGTGATAGACGCTACCGGGATTTGCTGGATAGAGGATCTCTTTCTGGATCACTTGTCCGTCGTCGTTGGGAATTCCAACGTTCAGGTAGCCTTCTGGGATGGTTGCACCGATGTCGCTGTAGCCGTACACGCCCATCGTTCCCATGTGTACGAAATGCGCGTCCATTTCCAAGTCCGCGAGGGCGTTTAGTAGATTGTGCGTGGCACTGACGTTGTTATTGACCGTATATGTCTTGTGCCAGTCACTCTTCATAGAGTAGGGGGCGGCCCGCTGTTGAGCCAAGTGGATGAGTGCATCCGGTCGATAGAGCTCGATCCAGCGCTTTACGCGAAAATAGTCCGTGGCAATGTCTAACAGCTCGAATCGGATTGTGCGACCGGTGACCTCCTTCCAGATTCGAAGCCGTTCCTGGATCGAATCCATGGGGGTAAGCGATTGGACACCAAGTTCGGTGTCGATTCGCCGACGACTCAGATTGTCGACAATCACAATGTCGTGGCCGGCGTTGGAAAGGTGTAGGCACGTTGGCCAACCAATGAATCCATCGCCACCGAATACTGCAATGCGCATAGCCTTTTAACTCCAATAATTGGGTCGGTTGCTTGGTCGTTCCTGTCGCTAAAAATTGAGAGTCTTGATGCAAAGAGAACGATTCAATGGCCCTATGTCAAAAGCCGTCTTCTCATAAATGATTGTAATGTCTAGCTGGTTTGGATTCCTAATAGGCGAACTGGCATCGTGACCGGTTAAACCATGCGGCGACGAATTCGCTACCATTTCCAGCACCATCTCATGTTTGTAGATTTGCCGTTGACGACATCGATTCCCGCTACTTCCAGCATTTTCTCAAGACGAGCTCCATGATCCTGGAACCAGGTGTCTGGACATTGTCAGGCTCGTGGCGGGCCACGGAAGAAACAGCGCTTATCCATTTCGATGGCGAGTGCGTTGTTAGCGACCAGCAAGATGGGCGCTATGCCATCGACGTTACTGCCAAAACCGAGACTTCAAGCCATCTGGAATACGGAATATGGGTCGCGAGGAATGAAACCGGGCTCTACGATGCCACGATCATGGGAACTGATGTCGACCTGATTGGAACCGCGAAACTAGAGAGCATTCCGCATGTTGCAATGTTGCTAAACAGAGATGCTACTGTCTGTTTGACTGTAGCAGTGTTTTCCCTGCCGGAAGTCTTTGGCGCCCGAGGATTTCTTCGCAGCGCGGACACCACATTCACCTTCGAAATCGCCATTTCACCCAAGCACGTCGACATTCAAGCTGACAACATTGTCGAGTTCAAGCCGCGTCGGTAAAACAACGGAGTTCGGGCGACTTCTACGAAGTCAGCTGGGACCAAGGATAAGCAAGCGTGGGCATTGATTGATCAGGTACTGTGCCACCTCGACCACCGTTGAGAACGTCAGAGGACCATATCGCTTCAAGTTCCTGACCTACGACACGATGAACCTCAGGTCGATGCTCCTGCGTGCATTGCCGCTGCGAACCACCTGTTAGAATCTCGGTAGGTAAATCGGCATTGGACGCTGGATTGCCACCTTTCCCATCTACCACTGCCGCTTTCTTCGATTTGCACTAACAGCTTCAGCAGAACGGTTTCGTGACACAAGTCCTCAAGGTGCTTGCAGGACGCATTCTTGGTGCGATGCGCGACCTTGCACCCATCATAGTCGTGATCGCGTTCTTCCAAATCGTTGTTCTACAGCAGCCCTTTCCAAACCTAGGAGACGCGCTGATTGGCCTTCTCTGCGTTGTACTCGGGCTCGCCTTATTCATTCACGGCCTAGAAAGTGGCTTGTTCCCACTAGGAGAGGCTATAGCCCAAGCATTCACCAAGAAGAGCAGCGTTGTGGCTTTGCTGAGCTTTGCGTTCTGCTTGGGCTTTGGCGCAACCGTTGCAGAACCAGCGCTGATCGCTATTGCAGCAGAAGCGGCGGAAATCGTCGCACTGGCTGGTCACATCGAAAACGTGGAGAGCGTTCGAGAAGCTTACGCTCTAAACCTGAGAATCGTCGTAGCTCTGTCAGTTGGGACGGCCGTCGTAATTGGCGTTGTGCGAATCTTGAAAGGTTGGCCAATACACGTAATGATCATTTCAGGCTACGTGATCGTCACTGTGCTCACGTTCTTCTCGGCTCCGGAAATCATTGGAATTGCTTACGATTCCGGCGGTGTTACGACTAGCACCATAACGGTGCCTCTTCTTACTGCTTTGGGTGTGGGATTGGCTACCAGCATCAAGGGTCGCAATCCGATGGTTGACGGATTTGGACTAATTGCGTTTGCGTGCCTTGCTCCGATGATCTTCATACTCCTGTACGGAATGATCGCCTGACATGGAGTTCCTTTTCGAACTGGCAAAGTCCTTCGGTTCAACATTGCGGGATGTTGTACCCATAGTGTTGGTTCTTGTCGTGTTTCAACTGCTCGTGTTGCGCCAAAAACTCCCTCGGTTGAAGCAGATCATTACTGGGTTTGCTCTGGTTGTCATAGGGTTGTCGCTGTTCCTAGTTGGACTGAACGACGCCTTGTTTCCCATTGGCGAGACGATGGCGGCGCAATTGACCGCATCCAACGTCGCTACGACAGAGGAGCAAGTTCGATGGATGGACTATATGGTTGTCTATGCTTTTGCGGCTGCCATTGGATTTGCTACAACCATCGCCGAGCCTCCGTTGATTGCAGTTGCGCTCAAGGCGCAAAGCGCTTCGGGTGGTGCGATTAGTGCTTGGGGGCTAAGGCTGGCAGTGGCGACGGGAGTCGCCATCGGCGTGTCGCTGGGGTGCTTCCGAATCGTAACGGGAACGCCATTGCAGTGGTATATCATGGCATCCTACGTCATCGTAATGATCCAAACCGTATTTGCCAGTAGAACGATAATGCCCCTAGCGTACGACAGTGGAGGGGTTACTACTTCGACCGTAACCGTGCCTGTCGTCGCCGCATTGGGATTGGGGTTGGCCAGCAACGTTCCAGGCAGAAGCCCTTTGATTGATGGTTTTGGATTGATCGCATTCGCGAGCGTTTTTCCCATTATGACCGTGTTGAGTTACTCCTTGATCATCTCCAAACTTGGAAAAGGAAAAACACCTCCAGCTAAGGGGGATCACTAAGACTATGTTGAAGCTCATTGTTGTCATTGTGACCGTAGACAAGACGGATGAAATTATTGAAACGGCGCGCAAGGCGGGCGCCACCGGTGCAACTGTTATCCATGAAGTCAGAGGCGAGGGATTGAAGGCATCCAAGACATTCCTTGGGTTAGATTTCACGTCAGTGCGCGATGCCATTTTGTTTGTAGCTGCCGACGGCTGTGCGCAAGACGTCATGAATGGGATACAAGAAGTTGGTGGCTTTGACGACAACCCAGGTTCCGGCATTGCGTTTCAGTTGGCCATTGAGGACGCAGTCGGACTTCGATCCCAAATGCCATACATTCTTGAATCCATGGAAGACGATACATGACAGACGACGGCATCGCTAGAGTGGCGGATTACATGTCCATGACCTTTCAATCGATAGATCGTGAAGCGACCGTGCACGAAGCCATTGCGCAACTAAAAGAACACGATCTCAATGCACTGATCGTGGACCGTCGCGATGAAGATGATGAAATTGGGTTGGTAACGGTGACTGATGTTGCACGAGAAGTCATGGGCAAGCACAGGCCACCGGACCGAACATACGTGTTCGAGATCATGACTAAACCTATAGTCACCCTGCCGGCACGTATGAAGGTGGTTTATGCGACAAGGCTCCTGGCCAATCTAGATCTGTCTCAAGCCGTTGTAACGGATGAAACAAATCACCCCATTGGAATCGTCAATCGAAGGGATTTGGTATTTGCCTGTTTGGAAGACTAAAAGGCTACGTACTGCTCATTCGTGATCAAAACTAGCCCCGATGGCACAGTGGATAGCGCGGCCGCCTCCTAAGCGGCAGGTCGAAGGTTCGAATCCTTCTCGGGGCGCCACACCACCAATAGAGTTAGATCACTCATCGTGGGTACACGACGCGGGAGGTGAGGTAGCCGATGGAGTATAGCGAGCACATTTCAACGACGAATAGGTAGACGACACCTACGCCAACAGCGATCCAAAAAAAATTTTCGAATAACGGCCCTATCAGTGGAATGGCCAATCCCAAGGGAACCCACTGCCCAATGAACAAAGCCTGAGTCACTAACCAATTGCGAGAAAACCGGATTTGAGTATTAGCGTTTCTGTTGACAACCCAAGAAATGTGAGAATCCTCGAATATAGCGTGCGTCTCTTGCTTTCGATCCTCAGTCTTTGGTGATGACCCACCAAGCGAGTCTTTCTTCTTCTGTGAGACCGTTGTTGCCACAAAAGAAAAGATTGCAAATACCACTATGCCGATCGAGATTGCCACGGAAAGATAGAAATAGACGGCACTTTGATACACAAAGCCAAGAATTACTACAGCCACGTAGAGCACTAGCATCAGCAATAGGCTGCCCATCCTGCGCGGCATTTCGAATTCCCTCGAACTTTCGGTCCGAAATATTCCAAATGCAGGTAGACGTTCTTTAATTTCAGTTGGATTCTTTATGTCGTCAACGAATTCGACTCGTTTACTACGATTCAAGGATGCTCGGCCCAACGGCTGGACCAATTTCATAACGCCCAAGGTGATTATTGGAATTCCAAGTATGACCAATGCGTTTGTCGCTAGCATATGGCTCTCAAGGGCCATTGTCCCAGTGCCAATCACAACCACTGCGCTTAGGGCAGACAACCACAAAATGTTGCACTGCATATCTAACTCCATATCGCTACGGAGTAAACGCTTTTTGGCAGGTGAAGATTCTGTGATCACGACTCGCTCCGGAAAGTCTTGTAGTGTTCCTTCTCTACTTGATTGACCAAATCGATCGCCAATTCAATCATGCATGAATGGTTCTAAATCATCGCACCACTGATCGCAGTGTCGGCACTATTCGTTGAACGCTCACCGAAGTCATGTCCATGAGCTCCGCGACGCGGGGTTGAATTGCTTCACGCCACTTTTCGCTGCCATAGACTTCCCGATACAGTCGCTCACGTTCAGCTTCGGAGTCGAAACGACGCATCCACACATATACAGTGTCGTCCACTTCACCCCGAAAACTGCCAACGATCACCATTCCCTTGGCTACTTGAAAGGGAATAATGACTTCCTCCATCAAAGCAACCCATTCGTCCATCTTGCCGGGCTGAATCTTGTACTGTCTTAACTCGTAGAACATTGTTTCACTCCACTGGGGCCTCACGAAGTGCAAGGGACGATAGTTGGTTCATCTGGTCGCATTTCAAGCCACCGCTGATAGTCGCAGTAATCGTCGACATCCCAAAGCAAGGGAAGCACTTCGCATTTAATTCCTATTCGTCGGCAAACTTGCACCGTTTCATCGAATACGTGAGAAGTGCTCCAACTAATTCCATGAAAGAGTTCGTCATGCGGATGCCCCATTCCGATTAGGCAATATCCACCATCCTCGGTCGGTCCCAAAACCACATCTGTAGTTCGCAACAACTCAAACGCCTGAACAATATACCTCTTGGAAATCAAAGGTATATCGGAACCTATAACCAGCGTAACGCCATCTACAAACGCCCCGTGCATCCGTTCACCCAAATCTTCACCAGATTGCTGCCGAATTGCCAAGCCCCTCTCATTCCAATCAGCTCCAACATCACCATCGAACCAAACTTCAGTGTCAAAGTCAGCCGTCGCTTCAATAGCTAGGTCCAACAACCGCAAGTAGCAGGCAAGAGCAGCTTCAGGACCAATAGCCGACGCTAACCGCGTCTTGACTCTGCCAACCGAGGGCACCCTTGCAAAGACCGCAATACGAGGACTCATCGGACTACTTGGAATCGTAGTACCTTCCGTACAGCTCGTTCGGATCGGCACCAAAGAAATAACGCAAGCGAAAAGACCACATCCTAACAACCGTTGACACTATCCCCTCAGCTTTCCACCTTCTTGCAGAAGTCGCAAGGGGAACACGAATCCGCATTGGTTTTGCTCTCTTTCGCAATCTCTTGCTCAGTTCGATGTCCTCCATGAGCATTTGATCAGGGAAACCTCCAATTTCGTGCAAGAGTTTGCGACGCACGAATATGCCTTGATCCCCAGTACAGATCCCAGTCAGTGCAGATCGAGAGTTCATGAACCATTCAATCACTCTGTACGCATAGCGCGTACCGTCAAGACGAATGTCGAACCGCCCCCAACAACATCGAGCAAGCGAAAGTTTCAACTCGGTGATGTTATTTTTGGTCAGAAGTGAATCCGCATGCAGTATCCAAATCCATGACCGTTTTGTCGACGAAATTCCATAGGAAATTTGAGGACCACGACCGAAGTGTGGCGAAACCAGGTAACGTACAGGATCAGAAAGCAGCGATAACCGTTCATTACGTTTAGAGTCCACCACGACAATATCCAAGTCCGAGTAAGATTCCAAGTTCTTGAGCAGTGCAAGAAGGCACTCTTCATCATTGTGAACGGGCACAACTACGGATACGTCCCGAAGTCCAAACTCCACATCCTCACGCAAGACAACCATCGTTGCGTCTTGCACCACTCTATGGATGATTGTGTTCGTGGTGTGCGTGGGGATCGGGGTTTTCTACAAAGTGATCGGGAAGCGTGTAATCTACATGATCGTCCATGTTGGCTGAAGGCATGAGCCAGCCATAGGTTAGGTTCGCAAAGAGCTCGTAGTTTCCAGTCGATGTTGTGATGGTTGCAAACGTCGAGCCTTTTCCCAACGTAAGCACAAAGGGATATTTGTTGCCTTCGTCGTCGACCTCGCCTTTGATCGATCGAGCCCTGGGTGGGCCGCCAACCTCGGTAACCTCGCCACGCAACACGACCCCGCGTTGAGGTATAGGAAATTGAATTTCGTGCCCTTCCGCCATTTCCCTGACCGAAGCGTTGAGACGCACCAATGCGCGGTCGACGACGACTCGAGGAAAACTCGGAATCTGAGACTCCTGCACCGTTGTCTCGTCCACACGAGCCCAAGAAACGCTTGAGTCCATAGTTTCGGCAGAGTCTTCACTTTCCTCCAACGCCACATCCTGACTGGTACTGACCTGATCGGCATCCTCGTCAATATTCTCAAGTGCCGGGAGAGCTTGTTCTGGCACACGTATTGAATGTTCGACGATCGCTTCCAAGTCCTCAGCGACAACCGCACTACTCGTCCTTGCGTCGGTCTCATCTGTCGGTACCGTTTCGTAGGTTCTATCGCGTTGGGCGAAAAACGCGCCTACAAACAACAATACGACCGAAACCATAACGATGAGGATTCCACCGAGCAGTATCCACTTGGAAGTGTTGGATTGCTGATCGTCGCTCGATTGAGGCGGCGTGTCAGACATTGCTAGTCATGCTGGTAAGTTGGCCGGCATTTTCCGTCTGGATCATTCTCTCACTGGCCATAGTTCATTGGACAAGACTCGTTCGAATTGTGTCATACAATCGGCTCAATTCAGAAAATCCCCGAGAACATGTTCGACTTCACTTCACTGAATTGGCTGGCGATTCTGGCAGCTACGGTCGCTTCTTTCGTATTGGGTTACCTTTGGTATGGACCCATATTCGGCAAAGCTTGGCTCGCCGCGCTCGGCAAGACAGCCGACGAAATAAAACCTTCGCCCACTCCCTTCATTATCACCTTTTTCACTACATTGATCACTTGCATCGCTATGGCGGTCATACTCTCCATGCTGCAGGTTACTTCGTTGCTGGGCGGCGCACTCCTGGGGTTGGCCGTAGGAATAGCCTTCATTTCCTGCTCCACAATTTCTGATGGCGCATACTGTGGTTGGTCGTGGTCTCTGGTAGCCATTCAGAGCGGCTATCGAACCGTGTACTGCGTGCTCATGGGAATGGTTCTCGCGGTTTGGTAGACATCAGGCTGCAGCCTTAGTCAACGTGGGTTCTTGCCGCTGCATGCCGAGCCTCTGCTGCTTGCACCAGTGATTCACGGTCTTCGTCCAACACAAAACGTTCTTCAACGAGCTGACTCGCGACAGCTTGCACTGCGCGCAAATAGCCGGATTTCGAATAACGTCCTGCAAGACCTTTATTGAAGACCGAAAACCCGACAAACTGGGCAATCTGGTCCGGCGCACCGTGGGCGCTGTGACGAGGGTTCCAGCCTGTGTGGACTCCTAGTGGAACAGCAAGATCCGGCAATCGGATACCAGCCAATTCGTTTAGATCATCACCAACATCGCTAACCACCGCTGGGTAGGAACGCCCTTGAATTGCGGGAAACTGACAAATCCCCTTTTTGGACCGTGGACCAAGGTTCAAGACTGAGAGTTGCGTAAGCGCATTTGGATCCGGCAAATACTCAAACCTTCCCGACTGCGCAAACTTCTCGATCACAACATCTCGAGGCACAAGCGTTCCTTCTGCAATGCTCGGTATTCGAGATGGTGGCGGACTTGAATTGCCTTCCACCCACTCAATCAGGTTCATGAGCGAGGCGCGTAAGAGCGGCGAATAGCTAACCGTATTCATCGGGTAGCGCACTTGGTCGCCCGTCAAGGCGAATCTGTTGGTCACCGGCAATACGGAATTGATGTGATGAGTTCCGGCAAAGAGATAGATCCTCTCGTTCGGGAGAGGATCTACGTCACACATTCCATCCGTAGAGATGTGGGAAAGCGCTGCATCTCCGCGCCAATATTCCCAGGAAGTGTTGGTAATCATGACCTTCGGAACGTTTTTGCGGTCGCGATAGAGTCCCTCCGTAATACCGGTTAACGAATCGGTTGTCGTTCTTCCCGCAAAAGGAAATGTCTGCCCGCACGCCGGAACTCCAATGCTCGAAGGCTGTGCAAACCTATGGTTGAAATCCCCTCGCTGACCGCCAGCGATGTGGGGCATTAACCCATCGAAGGCTGGCCCACCATCCTCGGATTTCCATAATCCCTCATAAAGCATGTGTCGCAGTACCCGACCAGTCTGCGATGCGCCAAATCCAATCACTACCGGCGGTGGAGACGTTGAACCGGGATATTTGTCCGATCGAAAATACGACGCTGCATCGCGTAATGCGAGGAGACCGAGTCCTACGATAGGGGCTCCCGTGGTGTTGTAGACGAGCGTGTATACGGTTCCGGCAGTGAACCCCTTTGGCGAGCAAATGTGATCGTCACTTGCTTGCACCTCGCCCTCCACCCATCTTCCAAACTCCCAATCCGAGCAGTTCCAGGCGCATTGATCTTTGTTGGTGTTCGGTCTCTCGAAAAGACGGGCAACGGACTGAGCGTTTTCGTTCGGCCGATACGAGGCTGGACCCAGCTGGCCCAGAAATAGGCTGTTGGTGTTCTTGGAAGGCTGAATCTGGCACACAACTTCACCAACTATCGACCGACCACTCTCTAATGCCTCAGGAACCTTCAAACGCATGCCCGCGGCATCAAACTGCCATCCCACCGAAAGAAGCGCGATCCCATGTCGAAACAGAAAGCCATCGCCTGGTGAACAAGGATCCGCTAGTAGTTCCTGTGGATTCGCTTGATTGAAAATGCGAAAAGAGAGGCGATTTCCCCGATTCGGTACTTCTAGCAGAAGGCATCGCGGTGGCCGTCGAATAGGTGTTACCAAAGTGAAGTCACCTGAAAATCGAACTAGGCCGTCGCTTTCGGTGGGAGCCAATCCAATGTCGACAATGCAAGCGTTTTCCTTGCCATGTGGATCGACGGCATAGTGCAGTCTTCCATCAATCCGCTCGAAGGGTCCGAATTCCCCGAAGTCTCGACCCCCAGCGTAGGAGGTTTCGCGATGTATCTCAACAGCAACTACAGCCATTTCACTGTCCAAATATTCAGATTTCTGCCAGTTGGTCCGCCATTCTGCGCCACACTAGCATGCCATAGGCTTGAATTAAAATTAGTTACGAACAACATCAACCAAGCATGACTACCGATACAACCCCGACGCCGAAAGACTTAGTCCAACGCGAGTACGAAGCCGGATTCGTTACAGACATTGACTCCGTGACACTGCCTCCTGGGCTCTCGGAGAGTATTGTGCGCCGCATTTCTGCAATCAACTCTGAACCAGACTGGTTGACCGAGTGGCGATTGGATGCCTTCCGCCGATGGAGCGCAATGAAGGAACCTCGATGGGCTCACGTGAAGTTTCCGCCCATCGACTATCAGGCAATTTCCTACTTCTCTGCCCCAAAAGGCGACAAGCCCAAGAGCTTGGATGAGGTTGATCCCGAACTGCTTCGCACCTACGAGAAGCTAGGGATTCCTTTGCACGAACAGAAGGCGTTGGCTGGAGTTGAGGAGGATCCGGAACAAAGCCCTGTGGCAGTCGATGCAGTGTTTGACAGTGTCTCCATCACAACAACATTCAAGGGAACTTTGAGAGAACACGGCGTCGTATTCTGCTCAATCTCAGAAGCTGTTCGGACGCATCCGGAGCTCGTCAAAAAATACATGGGTTCGGTTGTACCAAAGTCTGACAACTTCTATGCGGCATTGAACTCCGCTGTGTTCAGCGATGGTACGTTTGTGTACGTTCCAGAAGGTGTGCGCTGTCCAATGGAGCTCTTGACGTACTTTCGCATCAACGCTGCAAACACCGGACAATTCGAACGGACCTTGATCATTGCTGACAAGGGTTCCTACGTGAGCTACCTAGAGGGTTGCACTGCTCCCATGCGCGACGAAAATCAGCTACACGCTGCGGTTGTAGAACTAATCGCGCTCGACGATGCGAAGATCAAGTACTCGACCGTTCAGAACTGGTATCCGGGAGACGAGTCCGGCGAGGGCGGCATTTACAACTTTGTGACCAAGCGAGGCTCGTGTCGGGGCGCAAGATCACACATCAGCTGGACACAGGTCGAGACAGGTTCAGCCATCACTTGGAAATACCCTAGTGTGCTGTTGCGTGGCGACGGTTCAAAGGGCGAGTTCTACTCTGTTGCATTGACAAACAATTTTCAGCAGGCTGACACTGGCACCAAAATGACCCATATCGGCCGCAACACCACCAGTACCATTGTCTCGAAAGGTATCAGTGCAGGACAGAGCTCTAACGCCTACCGTGGGCTGGTACGGATGAATCCTGGCGCAAAGAATGCGCGCAACCATACTCAATGCGATTCGCTGCTGATCGGGTCCAAGTGCGCCGCACACACCTTTCCGTACATTGAATCACGCCGTCAGGACGCCGTAGTCGAGCACGAGGCGACAACGACTAAGGTGAGCGACGACCAATTGTTTCTATGCCGCCAGCGAGGAATCGCCCCTGAGAAAGCAGTTTCTATGATCGTGAACGGATTCTGCCGCGAGGTCTTCCGCGAACTTCCAATGGAATTCGCCGTGGAGGCGTCAAAGCTGCTCGAAGTAAGCCTAGAAGGGGCTGTCGGTTGAGTCTGCTCGATATCTCGCGTCTCGTAGTTAGCGTTGATGACAAGGAGATCCTTAAAGGACTAGACCTGCAAGTAAATCCCGGCGAGGTCCACGCGATCATGGGGCCAAATGGGTCGGGCAAGAGCACATTGACAAACGCCTTGGCTGGCAGAGATGGCTACACAATAAAGCACGGCCAAGCGCTATTTGACTCCACTGATCTCACCGAACTTGAACCGGAAGAGCGATCGCACGCTGGACTCTTCCTAGCTTTCCAATATCCCGTGGAAATTCCCGGTGTGACAAACATGGAATTTCTCAAAACTTCCGTCGACAGCCACCGAGAGATAAAAGGATTACAGGAACTCACGGCAGTGGAGTTCATGCGGAATCTCCGTAACTTGGCGAAGCGATTGGAGCTAAATCCCGATTTCTTGAAACGTGGAGTGAACGAGTCGTTTTCGGGTGGCGAAAAGAAACGCAACGAAATTCTGCAAATGCTCTGCCTCAACCCGCGGTTAGCCCTGCTAGACGAGACTGATTCGGGCCTCGATATTGACGCTTTGCAAATCGTTGCCAAGGGAATCAACGAATTCCGCACTTCCACAAATGCAGTAGTGTTGGTTACACACTACCAGCGTCTCCTCAACTACATCACGCCGGATTTCGTTCATGTTCTCATTGAGGGACGGATTGCAAAATCTGGAGATGCCACACTCGCTCTCGAATTGGAGACCAAGGGCTACGGCTGGCTGAATGGTTCCTAAAGCCAGCGTCTCCAACTGTGCTTTACCACTATGACAACTAGCGAAACTTCAACCCTGATACCAAGCTTTGCGCCTTGGCTAAACAGGACTGAAGCGCAAAGTGTCCTAGATGAGTTGGGTCTGCCGAGATATAGATCGGAACCGTGGAAATACACCAATCCTCAACCCCTGATTGACGAAATTGCAAATTTCGTCGAAGTCGACGGCGACACAATCACAAGCCTCGACGATGAAATTGAAGTGTGCTCTCTCTCGTCTCCTAGGGCGAAATCTCTTGCCAAGACAAAGCTCGGCTCCTCGGTCGAACGAGAGCAGTATTCGCCAATGCTTGCGCTCAATTTGGTGAACCTAACCGGAGGATTCTTGATTCGCGCTGAACCGAACGACAGGAGCTCGACTCCACTGGTAACCATTGAACCAGCAATGAATCGTTGCGAGCGATTCATAGTAATCGTCGAGTCCGGTGCAACCTTGCAACTGGAGGAGACATGCGATGGTGGAAATCGAGTATTTGAATGTCTGATCGAGGAGGGGGCCACACTAATTCACAAACGATTTCAAAAGCCCTCTGAAACGGTGGAATACGGACACATATGCGTTCAAGTTGGAACGAACTCATCGTATAGGCTGGATCAGTTTTCCACTGGCGCCGCATTGCGGAGAAACGAGATAGTGGTGGACATTCAGGGTGAAGGAGCGAGAGTGTCCGTGGAAGGCGGATGGAGACTGATGGATCAAACGCATGTGGACTCGCAAATTTCGGTCAATCATCTTGCACCGCGGTCTGAAAGCGGAATGAAATTCCATGGGGTAGTTGGAGGACGATCACGAGCAGTATTCAATGGACGCATCCACATCGCGCGCGATGCTCAACATACTTCTGCACACTTGACCAACAAGAACATTCTGACAAGCGACACAGCCGAGGTCTACACCAAACCGGAGCTTGAAATCTACGCGGACGATGTTGCATGCTCCCATGGCGCAACGTCCGGCCAGCTCGACGAAGATCAACTGTTGTACATGCGCACAAGAGGAATTTCCAAAAACCGGTCTCGTGAAATGCTGCTCAAAGGATTCCTCAATGAAGTGGTGACCGATACGGCAGGTAGTCGACTCCTAGGCGTGTCGAATACGGCGCAGCCATGAGTAGCCCTTTCGTTCCGCCCCGGCAGGAGTTTCCTCTGCTCAGCAATCGAGAGCAGATCGCGTATCTTGACAATGCGGCTACGACACAAAAACCCAAGGTGGTTCTCGACGCCCTCGCGAACTTCTACTCGAATCACAATGCAAATGTTCATCGCAGCGCCCATGCAATAAGCGACGAGGCAACCAAGCTTTTTGAGGACGCGCGTCAGCACGTGAGCGAGTTCCTCGGTGCTCGCACACGGGAAGAGGTCATCTGGACCCGAGGTACAACTGAGTCCATCAACCTGGTTGCGCAATCGTTTGCACCAAAGGTGCTATCTAAGGACTCGACCATCGTCATTTCGGTGATGGAACATCACTCAAACATTGTCCCTTGGCAACTTGCCTGTGAGAGAACCGGGGCACGACTTCGAGCTGTACGGGTTACACCTAGCGGGTGTTTGGACCTCGATCACTATCGAGAATTGCTCCGGGAAAACGTCCGGATCGTTGCCTTGGGGCACGTTTCCAATGCTTTGGGCACAGTTAATCCCATCGAAGAAATAGTCGAAATGGCTCACTACGCTGGCGCCAGAGTCTTACTTGACGGCGCCCAAGCCGCCGCACATGTTCCTATCGACGTGTCGTCGATTGACTGCGATTTCTACGCGTTCTCAGGACACAAGGCATATGGGCCCACAGGCATTGGGGTTCTTTACGGCAAACTTGACCTGCTTGAGTCCATGCCGCCATGGCAGGGAGGCGGCGAAATGATCGAGCATGTAACAGTCAAAAAGTCTATATTTCAGCCCCCACCATTTCGATTTGAGGCGGGAACTCCAGACATTTCCGGTCCTGTGGGATTGCAGGCGGCATTGAGTTTCTTAAGCTCGTGTGTTGAAAATGGGCTGTACGAATACGAAAATTCATTGCTTCAATACGCAACCTCGTCTCTCAAGCAGATTGAAGGTCTCAGAATAGTTGGGGAAGCGGCTCAGAAGAGTCCAATCGTCTCGTTTTTGGTAGAAGGAACCCATCCAAACGACTTGGCGACCATGCTTGACCAGCAGCACGTCGCCATTCGCGCAGGGCATCATTGCACCATCCCGCTTATGGAGCACTTTGGCATTCCCGGCACCATTCGAGCTTCATTCGGTCTATATAATTTGACAAGTGAAGTCGACCGATTGGTAGAAGCGATACACGTAGGGTCCCGAATCCTAAAGGGCTGATTGCAATATGCAAACAGAAACATACGATCCAAGACAGCTCTCTCTGACCGCAAAAGCGCAAGCTCATGTTCAACAGCAGCTAGCCAAAGAGGATGCGCGTGCCCTGGTTCTCGGTGTGACCGAGACTGGGTGCAACGGATACATGTACGAGCTCGACTACTTGCGGGACCGGCAAGAAATGGCCGATGGCCGATCCTTCGAGTTTGGCGAGGGAGTGACAATATTCGTGTCCAACGAAGACTGGGAGCTGTTGAGAGGAACCCAAATCGACTACGTGACCGAAGGTTTGAATTCGTCTCTGAAGTTCAAGAACCCCAATGCGGACACGTTGTGCGGATGTGGAGAGAGCTTCTCGATCCGTGGAACGTAGATTAATTGCCGTTGGTCGTCCTGTAGAGGCCCGGCTGGTGCCAACGGGAACCAGTATCACCATTCCCGACGGCGTCTTTGTGACGTTGACTCAAGCATTGGGTGGCACTTATACCGTCGTATACAAAGGGAACATGGCTCGGATCGAAGCCGAGAATGCTGATGCTTTGGGTTTCGAGCCGGAAGTGCTTGCGTTCGAGCCGCCTTCCGATGGCAGGATTTCGTCCGATCAGGTGTGGCAAGCGCTACGCACAATTCACGACCCGGAAATACCCGTGAACGTTGTGGACTTGGGTCTCATCTACGATGTAGCCATAGCTCGCGATCAAGTGGATATCACGATGACTTTGACGGCACCAGGGTGCGGTATGGGGCCAGTGCTGGTGAAGGATGTCGAAGAACGAGTCAGCAAAGTTCCTCATGTTCAGCAAGTAGCAGTGGATTTGGTTTTCGACCCGCCGTGGTCTCGAGACTTGATGTCTGAGGAAGCTCAGCTCGAGCTAGGCTTGTTCTAATGCTATGGTTGATCTCGAGGAGATCAAGGACTCGTTTGCGTTTTTCGACGACTGGGAAGACAAGTACCGTTTTGTCCTAGACCTAGGCAAGTCACTCCCCGATCTTCCAGACCTCAAGAAGACGGAAGATAGCATTGTCCGAGGCTGCCAAAGCCAAGTGTGGCTCTTGGCTCACTTTGACAAATCAGCAAATCGACTTGAATTCGAAATCGACAGCGATGCACACATAGTTCGCGGGCTCATAGCGATCATTCAATCTGCTTACGCAGATCGCTCACCCGATGCCATCCTCAAGTACGATATCGAAGGGCTCTTTGCTGAACTCAATCTGTTCTCACATCTTAGCGTCGCGCGCGGAAACGGATTGCGCGCCATGGTGCATCGTATTCGTACGGAAGCTCAGGCGTACCAACAACTCTCGGCGTAGCAGTTGCGCGCTAATTGAGAGCAACATGCTCCCTTAGAAATCTTCCCGTGTGCGAACGCTGGGTGTTTGCAACGACTTCAGGCGTCCCATAGGCGATCACTTCGCCTCCCCCTCGGCCACCTTCGGGACCCAGATCAATCACGTAATCCGCAGACTTGATCACATCTAGGTGATGCTCTATCACCAATACCGTATTTCCAGCCTCCACCAGTCTGTCGAGGCAAACAAGCAACTTCGATATGTCGGCCAAATGAAGTCCTGTGGTAGGTTCGTCCAAGATGTACAAAGTGTGTCCTCGACGCTGAAGCTTCGACAGTTCTCCAGCCAGTTTGACGCGTTGAGCTTCTCCGCCGGACAAAGTGGTCGCCGATTGGCCCAACGTCAGATAGCCCAAGCCAAGTTCATTTAAAACCTCAATTTTTCTTGCGATTGCTGGTTCGGGAACAAAGAACTGCGCGGCTTCTTCAATCGGCATTTCCAAAATGTCGGCAATGTTCTTTTCCCGGTAGACTATTTCAAGTGTTTCATCGTTAAAGCGTCTGCCTTTGCACGTCGAGCAGACAACTTCGACATCGGGCATGAAGTACAGCTTGGTCGCTATGACGCCTTCTCCCTGACACTCCTCGCACCGTCCACCTTTCACATTGAAGCTGAATCTTCCCGGCTTGTAACCACGCTCTTTGGACTCTTCCGTCTTCGCGAAGAGGCTACGTATTAGGTCGTAAACCCCAATGTAAGTCGAGGGATTTGAACGACTATTCCGCCCGATCGGAGTTTGGTCGATATTGATTACCTTGGTGATGTGCTCCGTTCCCTCAATGGTCTCGTGGGCACCCGAGAGAGAGCGCGTGTCCACCAATCGCTTCCACAGTTCTTTGTAGAGAATCTCGTTGACCAGCGTAGATTTGCCTGAACCCGATGCGCCGCTTATGCAGACAAAGAGACCCAAGGGTATTTCCACGTCGATGCGCTTCAGATTGTTCTCCGCTGCGCCTCGAATCATTAGCGACTTTCCGTTCAGCTCTCTGCGAGATTCTGGCGTTTCAATCCTCTTCGCACCGGAAAAGTACTGGCCAGTGGGGGATTGCTTGCACTTCAGCACATCGTTGAGCGACCCGCTTACTACCACTTCGCCTCCATGGATCCCAGGACCTGGGCCGAGCTCGACAATGTGGTCTGCGGAACGTATGGTCTCTTCATCGTGCTCGACAACGATCACTGTGTTTCCCAAGTCGCGCAAGGAGCGCAACGTATTGATCATTTTGACGTTGTCTTTAGGGTGCAGTCCTATGGAAGGTTCGTCGAGTACATACAGCATCCCCATGAGACCAGAACCGATTTGAGTAGATAGGCGTATCCGCTGCGCTTCCCCGCCCGATAGAGTCCCCGAAGTTCGATTGAAGTTGAGATAGTCGAGCCCGATCCCAAGCAAGAGATCCAAGCGCTTGCGAATCTCAGTCAGAACTTGCCTGCCCGCTTCAGCGTGAGGTCCGGTCGGCTCGATCGATGCAAGTGTTGGCGCCAGTTCGTCAAAGTTCATTTGACCTAGATCGTGGATCGAGTAACCATCGATCTTGAACAGCATGCGTGTGCTTCTAAGTCGAGAGCCCTTGCAATCAGCACATTCGTACTCGACCATCACACGGTCCAGATAGGCTTCCATCCCAGAATTCGGCACATTGCGCTGCCGATACCACCTGTAGTGGTGCTCGATCTGACCTGCCACTCCCTGGAAATTCGAAGGCCAGCGCAACCAGCGCTCCTTCGGGTCCTTCGCGTCGGGCGGAATCTTCAACTGCAGAAGCTCGCCTTTCGTTCCAAACATGACCAGCTGACGCTGCTCTTCGGTCAAGTCCCTCCATGGCGTGTCGAGCGAAAACCCATGCTTGTCCGCGAGTGAATACAGCACGTAGCCGCTGTGATTGTCAGTCTTGTAGCTGTAGGCATCTCGAAGAAAGCACCCTTCCCGAATGCTGCGTTCTGGATTGGTAACCAGCAACTCAGGATGGGTCTGCTTGTCTCTACCTATTCCGCCACACGTTCTGCATGCGCTTTCAGGATTGTTAAACATGAAGAAGTCCGGGACGATGTCTCCGTACACCAGTCCGTACGTCGAGCTCCCGAATTCCTCAATGAACTTCTGTGATGCTTTCTTGGCTGATGTCTTGACGATACCTACCATCATGAGAGAATCGCCAACTCGCAGCGTGTGCTCGATCGCTGCTTTGAGCTGCTTTTCCACACCCGGCACTAGCGTAAATCGGTCCACCACTGCCAGAATTTGAGAATCGCCTCCCAGAGCTTCCGGAAGTTCCTCAGTCAGATCGATACGTTCACCGTCGATTAGCACAGTGCGGCACCCCATCTTGCGCACTTCTGTGAAAAGCAGTTTGGGTTCTTCGCCATAAATCTGAAAAACTGGCGCAAGGAGCTCCAACTCCGTGTCCATCGGCAGCGTAAGAATCGCCTCAACGATGTTTCCACTCGTTTTAATGGGAACCGGTTCGTTGGTGTAGGGGCAAAACGCTTCCGCAATCGTTGCGTAAAGCAGATTGAGATAACTTGATATGTCAGTGAGAGTTCCGACAGTAGACCTCGGATTGCGAGCGATTGTTTTCTGTTCGATCGAGACCACCGGAGACAAACCGTAAACGAAGTCGACATCGGGTTTCTCTACCTGCGCAATGAATCTCTTGGCATAGGTAGAAAGGGACTCCATGTAGCGGCGCTGCCCCTCGGCATAGATCGTGTCAAAGGCAAGCGAAGACTTGCCCGAACCCGAAAGACCGGTAATCACCACCAAGTTGTCGCGTGGAATTTCGACCGACACATCCTTCAAGTTGTGAACTCTGGACCCCTGGACCGCAATCGTGGTCCTGTAGCCCGCCTTGGTGGAAGAATCAGAACGACTGCTTGCCTGAACCATGCTGCTAATCTGACCTTTGATTGTCCTTTGTCAACGCGAATAGAAAAAAGCAAGTTCATCGACCTGAACTTGGCTACGAGTTGTCAATTTGACTGGCGTAGACGCTTTCTCAATGCACCCAATGTCAGAGAGCCATTCACATGCCGTAGTGACTCCATGCACACCAAAATTTCTTTGAAAATAGTGCTCAATCTGGGTAGCCGAACGCGGTTCTCCAAACGCGCCTCTCAAGTACTCCAAGATAGGCTCGAACAGGAACTCAGCCTTTGATTCAAGATACTCATCGATCGCATTAATCGCGGTCTCCAATCCTTCTTTGCAGACGGGTCTCTCAAACATATTCGTGTAAATCAGACGAAATAGACTCGGATTGAGATTCAAAGCGCGGGTTAACGCTTCACGATCCACTAGTTCCCCTGCTAGACTTACCTCGATTTCTGCGAGAAATGTCGCGGTACCCACGATCCACCTGGCGGTATAGTAGGGATCATCTTTGACCTCGTGCCATTTTCGTGCCTTGTAGAGGAGAGAAAGTGTGTGCTGCGCCGAGCCCATAAGCTGCAACCTCAGATCGTGATCTCCCAGAGAGGTCAACTGCTCGAATAGTTCATCTATAGATGGATCCTTGCTGTAAAGCAGCTTGCCCCTTGCGAATACCGAGTGCTCGAATGTATTGCGGACCGAGGCCTCAATCTGCCTTCTGAACTCAGATCGCGGCTGTACGGTCGCATGAATGTTTATGTCGTCCTCGACAAGCGAAACAAAGTGCGTGTTGGTCTTCTTGTCGTCAGTGCAGACTAGCACGAGGTCGATGTCGGACTTATCCCACACCAGATCGTACGCAAGACTTCCACAAAGCACCGCGGCAAGAATGTGGTCGTCCTCAACAACGCGCTCGACTAAGGAGTCGAGAGCTTGTTCGAAGCGGATTTTCTGCGAGACGGCCATTGGCGGGAAATAGATCTGCTTTCGGACGCGATCTTGCGTTAAAGGCAATTTCGGCAGAATTGTACGGATTTGATTGTCGCGGATACGATTGGCCAGTGCCACTAGCACGACCCAACCTTGCGTTTCTGCGTCCAGAGCGTAGCAATGCGTTGATTAACCAATACAATCGGGTTAAACTTACATGTGACGATGCGGGAAAATCTGGATCGAATCGAAGGTGAGCTACTGGCACATCGGGGTCAGTCTCGCCTACACCTTCACACATCCATTTGGCACCCGTGTCAATGCCCGGGCGGGTTAGACAAGTAGCAGAGTTCTGCTATACGACAGGGGGAGAAACTATGTTGCAAGCGCTTCGACGCTTACTGCCATTTGCGATGATCATGTTCGTCGCATCTTTCGCGCCAAACGTGACGTTGGCTCAAAGCACCCAAACGGCCGATGCCGACCAGGAAATCGACGAGCTCGTTGTTATCGGATCACGCAACACCGCACCACGAACAGTCGAAGACTCGACTGCGCCGATCGATTTCATTAAGTCGGATGATCTGTCCGCCATTGGCAACACAGCCGACATAACAGACTCGCTACGTTCCGTTGTGCCTTATTTCAATGCCTCGATGGCCTCTGGCGACGGAGACACCTTCGTTCGTCCAACCTCGCTACGGGGATTGGCACCAGATCAATCGCTAGTCATGATCAACGGAAAGCGTCGCCATCGTGCCGCGCTCATCGCAGAATTTGTCCCGGCGGCTGGCAAGGGTGCACACGGACCCAACATCGGCATGATCCCGAGCATAGCCATCTCCAATGTTCAGATTTTGCGCGACGGTGCGTCCGCTCAGTATGGATCCGACGCTATATCTGGCGTAGTTAACTTTCAGATGAAGCGCAATAGCGAAGGCGGCATGCTCAGAACGCAAGTCGGGCAGTTTTACGAGGGCGAATCCAGCTTCAAAATCGATGGCAACTTTGGAATGGAGCTTGGAACGGACGGCTTTGCGAGCCTCAGTTTCGAGCGCGTGTACAACCAAGCCCTCTCCCGTGGCAAGCAACGACCTGATGGCCAAGCACTCATCGACGCGGGCGTAGCCGGAGTGGGACAAGATTCTCCCTTTGAAGACAAGCCTTTCGTGCAGACTTGGGGACGCCCCAGGAACGACGGATTGCGGCTTTTTCTCAATGCCGGCCACCCTGTCTCCGAAACAACCGACGTGTACGTGCAAAGCAATTACGCAGACGTTCATGGACGGTATCGATTCTTCTACCGTGGACCGGGACATGCGACTTTGGCTTCGTTGGCTGGATTGGGCTTCACAGGTCTGCCTCAAGGATTCACTCCCTACTTTGATGGCGAGACATCGGACTACTCGGTGGTTTCTGGATGGAAAGGAGTCTTGGCTAACGGGACCTACTTCGACGTAAGCGCTGGAGTGGGCAACAACGAGATCGACTTTACCCTCTACAACACCATCAATCAGTCGATTGGCTTGAATTCCAACGGTGAACCCCTGCAGCGCGATTTTGATGTAGGCGAGTTGGAACAGACAGAATTCTCTGCAAACCTCGATGTAAGCCGTCAGGTTTCGGAAGTGTGGCATGCGGCAGGCGGCTTCGAATGGAGACGGGAAATATTTGGTGTCAAATCGGGCGTGCCAACTTCCTACGAGGGAGCAGGCTCTAGTGGATTCAAGGGTTTCGAACCCCAGAACGCCGGCACTTTTTCTCGTCATAACATCGCAGCCTATGGTGAATTTGAAAGGGAATCGGGTGGACTGATCACCCAATACGCGGTGCGCTATGAGGACTATTCCGATTTCGGAGACACATTGAACGGCAAGTTTGCGCTCCGCTATCACTTCGATGACCGCATTACCGGACGTTTCGCCGTGTCGACCGGCTTTCATGCACCCACGCCCGGACAAGCAAATATTCAGAAGGTAACGACAACTTTCGACGCCAATGTTGGTGACCAAGTGGAACAGGGGCTCGTCCCCGCCGATCATCCACTGGCCAAGGCAGCCGGTGGCGCACCACTGAAAGAAGAAGAGTCATTTAACGTGAGTCTTGGTTTCGCCTTCGATCTGGACGAGGTGTTTCAGGATGCGAGAATGACGTTCGACGTCTACGACATCGCGATCAAGGATCGAATCTACAAGACACAGACTGTTCCATCCATTGATCCCAACACAGGAATTGGAACGAATGTCTCGTTCTATACCAATGCTCTTGACATTGAATCCAGGGGATTCGACATTGTGTATACGGCGCCGATCGAGTTCCGCAACTTTTACTCCGATATGAGCATTGCGCTGAGTCGCAATCAAGTTGAAGTCAAGGATCAAAACTTGGTCAACGGCATCGCACCCGTACCGGTCGCCGACGTCGAAGATATTGAGAACAGTTATCCGAAACTCAAGATCGTTGTCACATCTACGTCTAACCTGAACGAGAATGCATCATTGATGATTCGGGCCAACTACTATGGCGAACACTACGACGAACGTGGCCGAATCGGTGGGAACCCGCCTACCAAGTTGCTTGATCCAACCCTCTTCTTTGATGTAGAGCTCCGTTACCACTTTACGAACAGCGTGCGCGGCACCTTGGGCTTCGTGAATATTTTCGACTCATATGTGGATGAAATTTCAAGCCCCTATGCCAATCGACAAAATGTGGGTCTGCCATACGCACGGCGTACTGCAGCTAATTTCGAAGGAGGGTCAGCATACTTTACGCTGGACTTCACCTTTTAGCGATTGAGCTTGAATTAGGAGAGTGACTGGCTAGTAACGTAGCTAGCGCACATCGCCAAGATAGCGAAGCCGCGGTCCTTCAGAGAGGGGGTCCGCGGCTTCTCGCATTTGGCTACGACATTACGTGTCGACGCACGAATGCGCTTCCTCAGGACGTGTGCCTATGTGCACTCACTTGCCTCCTGATTCGTAGGTCATGCCAGAACTTATAGAAATTCCCGACCCAAACGTATATGTGGCGTACGGGGTTTACTTTCTAAAGGTTAAGCATAAGTTCGTGCAGCGGCTCAAGCGGCACCATCAGCCGGGTGCGCACGGCTACCGCACGTGGGGAACAAGCTTTGTACTCATGGACTATCTGCAGCACTATCCTCCGAAGGCTAGGAGCAGAATCATGGATGTCGGTTGCGGATGGGCGCCAGTCGGCGTATTTTGTGCAAGCCGCTTCAAAGCAAAGGTCGTAGGCGCGGATATGGACTCGCATGTTGTTCCATACATGGATTTGCTGGCCGCCCTCAATGACGTGAAAGTGGAGAAATTGACAGCTAGATTCGAAAGAATCACGACTAAGCAATTGAGCGAAATGGATCTCGTCGTTGGCTCCGACATATGCTTTTGGGACGAGATGGTAAAACCGCTCTACAACCTGATTCAGCGTGCTCTACGTGGAGGTGTGTCTCGCATTGCCATAGCGGACCCCGGGCGCGCTCCGTTCTTCAAGCTTGCCGAGCGCTGCGGTGCGAAATGGAAAGCCGAACTAACCCCTTGGTATTCGCTCGAACCTAGGCGTCAGAATGGAGATGTATTGGAGATTCGCAATCTGGATACGTAACTTACTTGGATGGCTCGGGGTCGATGAATTCCTTGAGCTGTTTCGACATCGCCACACATGCGGCCGCCTGAGTCCGCGCAATGAACGGCAACGGAACGATAATCGCCGGCACGAAGCTCATCCCTTTCGCTTCCGAACTAACTTTTCCGGCCGACACGCCACTATGTATGTCCCAAATGGTGGCCTCGTAGTTTGACCCGGCCTCCCACGTGAGAAATCCAAAGCACGCCGGCACACCTCCAGTTGCCACAGCGCACTGAACGGTACCACCTTGGTCGGTGCGTTGCGTGGTTCCGTCTACCCACACGATATAACGAAGATTGATTTCGTCGACTTTTTGCGTGATCTTGTCTTGCTTGAGGATGTTCGTCATATCGCCTACTTCGAGTGGCGCTGTGCGCGGCTCGAACCAAGGAAAGAACTGGTCTACAAACTCCTCATTGGATATGACGTTAACCGATTTGGATCCACTGGACGTCTTGTCGACTAGGCAATCAATGAAAGCTGATTCGGTTTGGTCTTTTCGACTGTCCTTTCGCCCAAGAACTGCGATTGTTTCATGAGGAAGGATTCCCGTGTCCGCTTCCCGTATCTCTTGCAAAGTGTTTGAGACACACCCAGAAAACAACAATGGAATGAGGGGAATGCATGCGATCAACAATACTGTTGATCCTTTTTTAAGGTGTTTCATGGCGATTGTGTACTCCCAATCCAATCATAAACAGCTTGCTGACGGACATACCTAAACGAAATAAAAGCAGCAGCATCGCGGAAAGCCCCCTTGGTGGCATCCCTTAGCGCTTTGCTCGCACGATCTAGAGGATTGCCATAGTTGTTTCGATTGGCACTACCGTAGCCCTGAACCGTCCAATCGTGGATGGATTTTCCAGTTTCAGCGTCCAACAGGCTGATCGCATAGCTTATCCAGACCTCGTAGACATCGTCGCCGCTCAAATGCGGGAGGCTAATCTGGGTCAGCTCTATCTCAGGAACTATGATCGCAGAAATGCCATCGGGAATGTCATTGAGAGACTCCACTACAACGACATCATCAAAGACTGCCCCGAATACCTGACTAAACAGGTGCTCCTGCGACTCTCCAATTTCTATTGTGTAGGTACCGTGGCCGGGCACGGACTCTTGATGCACTGTGCTCGCAAGATTATCCGAAATGTGCAATCCAACGGTAACGGGAACCGATTCAATCAACGGTTTTGGGATCGCAATAGCCTTGTTCACGTTAGCACCAGACACGCATCCCAACATCCCAAAGCACATCGCGATGACTACTATCGAGCGCTTGGGACCTAGCATACAACTACCTACCTTATCGTTCACAATGATTTTCCATCACCTATATGCTAATTCAATGAGGGCAACGCTACAAATGTTCCGCAGTTTCTAACAGTTAGCAGCCTCATCAGCGAACCGAAGTGGTAGATGTTGAAATCTGCGGATCCCTGAGTGAAATAGACGGGAAACCCCACGGCATGGATTCGCACTCGACAGTTCCCGTCCGCATCTTTTGGATTGACGATTGCAATTCGATCAACAACATATTCGATAGATTGACCTTGATAGTCGTCTCCAAAAACGTAGATGCTAATGCGCTTGTTTGGATCGTAATAGGTATTAATCGCCTCTTCGATTCCCTCGACAGGGCTTGAATTGGATTGCACCGCCCACGTTCTAAGCCTCTCCACTATGGCGCGCCGCATCATTGGAGTGTCGGCAATCCACTTGCCACGAAAACGTGTAAACATGTAATCGCCCATGTCATTCATGACTTGAACACCCTTTACCACGGGATAGATGTTCAAAACCTCGTCGACCTTTTGCACTACCAACGGCCAAGCATAAGTCTTCATGCTGCCGGATGTGTCAATAACGAATATCACGTACTCGCTGTCGACTGTGATGCCACCAATCAAATTGTTCTTTCGAACAGGGTCCGTGCCTAACAGGCGGATCATTTCGTCAGTAAGCGATTGTTTTGCTCGAGCGAGGTCTACCTGCTTCTCCTCCTGCTCTTTGGTGATTTGCCGAACCGTATCGTAGCGACTGGTCAATTCGATAAGTTCGTCCTGCAATTCCCGCAATCGCAATAATTCACGTTCGATGTTCTCTTCGGTCTCGATTTTCGTTCGCTCAAGAATTGCTGTTTCACCCAGAATCTTTTCAATCTCATCCTGACGTTTCGCAATCTGCGCAGCTATGTCCTCAAGTGAGATTTCCAAGATCGTAGGTAGACTAATCTTGGTGATCATTAGCAGCATGATGATTGCGCCAAATCCACAGCAGATGACATCCAAGAACGCAAGGCTCAGCTCATTGCCTTCACGTCGTCTTTTCATGGCCAATCCTTCGAGGGTGCCATAAACGTCCCGGAAGTAACATGTGCCAAGTTCCAGTATGCACCTGTAGCCCATCGGTCACCTTCCAACGGCAGCATGACAACGTTAATGGGAATTCCAGCTGGCAGGGACGGCACGGCTCGCCTGAACATCGCTAACCGCTGGCGACCGTCAACCACTGTGCGTCGGGAGGCTCTGTTTTCCAATGTGGGCAGTCCGTCTGTAATCAGAAAGATGTTGTCCGGCACAGGCTGCATTTTGGATATGGTCACAAACAACTGTTCAAGATTCGTGCCTTCCGTGGGCGGCTTATTGCGCAGCGAGTCAATCGCGTCATGAACGGCCTGGGTGTCCGTCGCAGGATGCCAATCTGCCAAACCCACAACCAATTCCGATTCGTTGTTGTATCTGATTATCTGAAAATTGCTTTCAACGGGAATGTTGGCAACCAACCACTCCGTGGCGTCTACAGCCTGTCTCCATTTCGGAGCTTGCAGCTGCATGGGGACGGGCATGTGCATTCGACGCCGAATATTCACAAGCGACGAATCCAGCATGCTTGCAGAACCGTCGAGTGCAATCAGTATGTAGCTTCCTCCCATGAAGAGGCCAGTCAGGTATTGCCTATCACCCTCTCCTTCTATAGCTATGACATCAGGCCCACGATCGGACTCCTCGCGCTCTTGAAGAAGCTTCACTTCTTCCTCTCGAGTTTCGATTTCGGACTGTTCCCTCTCTAGCGTCTCGCTTTGGTCCAGTGCAATCTTCTCAATTTCTTCAACTGCTTCCTCCTTTTCCTCCACCTCTTCCTGCAACGACTCGACACGCTCGCGGGCCTCCGCAATGCGGAGCGCCAACTGACCCACGATCTCACGTAGTTCAGCCAGGTCCTGCTCGCGTTCCCGTGCTCGATAATCCAGCAAGCGCGACTCAGCCAGCTGATCACGGTTGATCGTGCTTATCTCTTCCTCGGTCTGGTGATTGATGATGAGGAAAATCATCACGACGGCGCCAAATCCACCTGCCATGACGTCCAGGAACGACAACGTAAACACGTTCATTTGACGTTTCTTCGACCTAGCCATTTTCGCCAACCGCAATAAGCTGGTACGCGATGGAACCAGCCACAATGGAATCGCCAGTTTTGGTTGGAGCTTCACCATGGATGCGTTCACCGTTCAGCAGCACGGTAGCGTGACTACTAGGAACGACGACGAGTCCGCGAGCATTCCTCCTTATGGCGAAGTCGGTCGTGCCATCACGCTGGTCCGTAGCAGCAAACTCTGTACCAATCGCATGTGCGATGGATTGTCTCAACACATGCGTGGCATCGGGAAGAGAGTGCGATTCGTGATGAATTTGGGAGCGTGCCTTGTTCACATGTGGGATTTCTACGTGCAAGGACCGAGCATCCGAAGTGCCTTTTGAGGCACTCGTTCTCGAGGCCGCCGCCGCAATGTCGCTGACCGTACAGGAAAAGCACTTACTGCCTTCGTCGTTCAAAGCCTCTACGATTCCAGGCAGCGCGGCTGAATCATCGGAGAGCAGCACCGGGCAACCGTGTTCCACTGGAGCCAAAACATCAGTCATTCTCGCTTTCGTTGCCGCTACCAATTCGGCACGCGAGACTTCAACCTGCCGTGAGTTGCCCTGATGTTCCACATGTATTACGTGGATGTCTTCGTCAAGCGCCACGAATTCCAGCAATTGGTTGAAGACCTGCTGCTCAGTTTCGGCGAACTTTCTCGGATCGAATCGAGCGGTATCGAGAAACTTGTCTGTTGCTAGCTTGATCCAGGAGTTCATCAAAGACAGCAATCCGGTTCGGGGCGCAATGCTGGTACGATTCTTGCTAACGACGTTGTCGACTTGAAGCTTCGTCACCACACTTCGGTGAAGTCCAATTTCGACAAAAGCGCATGTGTCCCCAACATCGACGCTCGCGGCTGCGGCAACCCCTCTGTCGAGGAAGTCCAAAACGTTAAGCTCGGCTTGCACCGCTATGCCATAGAGCAACGCCAACTGAGTATTCGACAAGTCACTCGGAACCGCCACCCACAATTGATCATCGCTGGAAAGTCCGCTCTGCTCCTTCATAGAAAGGAGTTGCCGATAGACTAAGTCGGCCTGCGTTTCGACAGCGAAACCTGGCGGATGCACTGCGCTCTGATCCATGCGCTGCCAGTATTGGCTCTGTTCGCGATCGGGATGCAACTTGATTTGCGCAAGCGCTTCGCTGCCAAAGACAAGAGACTTGGGGTCAACAAGCGCTAACCCGGGCTCGTCGTATACGACCTCGCCATCATCGCTTAACTTGATGCCGGCATCTGCAAGGTCTAGGATCCACATGCTAACGAACCTGCAGGTGTCTCAGCAAGTTTTCGTCGCACCAAACCTCAACCGCGATAACCGTTTCCTCCTGATAGCGCTGCAGCTGATACACGAAAAACATGATCACGATGCTGATGACCAATGCCACAAAGGTAGAGTTGAATGCCACGCCGAGACTTTCCGTCACGCCAGCGATGTCTCCTTGAACCGCCTCATAGGCATGCCCCAACGCTTCTCCAATTCCGCGAACGGTGCCAATGAAGCCGATCGAAGGTATGGCCCAGGCGATATAGCGAATCATCGCCAATTCGCTGTCCAATCGGTCTGCCTCGGCCTCGCACACGGAACGAACGACCTCCGATACGTTCTGGACAGCTTGCGTTGACTCAAATCGTTGAAGCGCAGTCAAAACAGTTCTTGAAAGAAGCAGGTTCTGGGCTTTGGCGGGCAGGGACTGGATGGGACGCATATAACGTCGTGCATCTTCCGGTAACACGCTAACTCCCTCGCCTACTTGCAGCACGTCGCGATCGAGCAGTCGTCGTTCCGCCATTGCGGACATGGCTTTCGTTCCCATGATCGCGAACGCCCAGAACATCAAGATAAAGCAGGTTTCCTGTTCATAGTCGCGCAGCGTTACGAAGAGTGAGCGTTCCGGAGTGAAGTTCTCGTCGTTCTGGAGGCGTTCCGCTCGATCCGCAAGAATTTCGTTAGCTGTCGGTCGTATTACGCTCGCATATACCAAATGCACAACGAGTATTGAAATCAACAAGGCGATTAGTTGGGTCAGTAGCGACGATGCAAAACGTCCCTTCATAGATACTTCCTAAATGTCCACTGGAAAGGGCACGGAGATATCTTCAGAAATCTCCTCAGATGGATTGAAGATTTCTACAATATCCTCCTCGTCGGATCCGTCTTCGTCTGTTTGAGACGATTCTTCTTTTGACGAATCTACTGCCGATTGGTTCTCTGCGTCGGATTGGTCTGCATTAGACTCGTCCTGCGTTGGTCTAGCGCTAGCACCGTTGTCTGTTTCCTCATCAGCCGAAGAAGGGTTTGCCTCGTCTGTAGACGCAATTTCTTCGGAATTAGACGCCTGCTCCTGATCTGTTTGAGAAACAATTGCCGTTGAATTGAGCAAAAGCAAACAGAGTGAAAGGCTCACTAGCGCAACATTTCTGAAGCTGAGTCGCTTGCGATTCCTACTTTTATTCAGCATATCGAGCGATTCGAAAACCAACGTCTTGCCTTCCATCTATCCCATAGTCCCGAAATGACAATCTCACATCCGTAATCGTTCCGTCCAGGAAACTTGAACCGCGAATTACGTGGTACTCACCTTCCGTCGGGCCTAGTACATTCACAGTGCTATTAGCTTCTGGCACGGAGTAGAAGTCGTGCATCCATTCCGAGACATTGCCACCGATGTCAAACAGCCCCTTTGAGTTTGGCGGAAACGTCCCGACCGGTGCTGTGACCGTGTAGTTGTCGTTGTAATCGAACAGAATTCTGGGGACGACATGCTGCGCCGCGCGATCCGCGTAATTTCCATGCCTTGTTGGAGGTGGAAGGTCATCGCCCCATGGAAAGTGCAATAACTCTTGAGCACCATCAACATGACGCGCCGCCCAGGTCCATTCCGACTCTGACGGCAATCTGTAGCCCAACGCAGTTGGGTTGAATCCAATTACCTTTGCTCCGCGCATTGTGTAGAAGGGTTCCAAGCCCTCCTTTTCGGAAAGAAAATTGCAGTAGAAGGCCGCTTCCGTCCACGACACACTAACCGCCGGCTGGTCGTCCTCATTGAGCGATGACCCTTGGTACATGCCAGAATCATGTCCCGGAGCGAACTCCCGGAAATGCGCGTTGGTAACTTCACGAGTGCCGATATAGAAGAGTCGGTTCTGGACGGCAGTGCGAAACACTTCGTTTGCTCGTCGACCAGGTTGCCGTCGCGAGGCACCCATAAGTATCGACGTTGGCTGCAATAGGACAATTTCCTGACCATCAGGTGTTGTGCGAACCTGCCGTAATGCTTCTAGTCGAGCTTCCTCCAACGTTAGGAGACGAACACGCAAGTTTTGGGCTAGTCCCGGTTGAATGGTTATGTGATTGCTGTAACCGGCGTAACCTTCCTTTCTTAGTTCCACCGAGTGGTCTACTGCATGCAATGCAAACGACTCGTTGCTGACTCCGAGCAGTTCGCCATCCACCCACACTTCCACACCCTCTGGTTCGGTCGTCACAATCAACGTCCCCATGACTTGATCAAGGTCGAGGTCGAGTGTCTGCCGTTCGCCGGGCTCTAAAGTGATGTCGCGTTCCACTTGTTCATACCCGGCCAGCAATACGCTCAACGTGTGTTTCTCGGTTGGTTCGACTGATACTGTCAGTGGTGTGGTACCTTGAAACTCGCCATCGATGTTTACACTTGCACCAGTCGGTTGGGAGGTCAACGTCAACACGCCTCCCTTTAGTTCAAGCTCTACGGGACCCAGCTGAACAACTTGCCCAGCTTCTACATAAATAATGTCTGTCCAATCTGCATAGCCAGACTTGCTAAGTAAGATCGTATGCTCCCCTGCGAGGACCTCTACTGGGCCAGGTGTCTGAAACCCTGAATCGGTTCCATCGATGTAAACAGTTGCTCCCTCTGGTTTCGTCGGCATAGTGACCATTGCCCAGTTTGGGCTTAACTCGACATCAATGGATTGCTCTCGTCGCAATCCTTCAATCTCCTCTTCAATCGATTTTGAGATAAAACGCGGCGCGGTGAATTCAAACTCTGTCGTGCCCGCTTCGACGTCCAATTGCAACGGAGTTTTCCCTTTTGCAACGCCATTGACGCTGACGTCAGCTCCGATGGGGTCCGATGTGATCAAGACGTCACCGGGCAGGCGGACAAGCCTTAATTCGAAGACTTGATCGCCCTCGGGTGCAACTTCGATAGGCATAGACAAATCGTGGTAGCCCTCAACTTGAGCACTAACCTGGTAATTGCCCGGACGCAAGAGATAAGTCTCCGCAGTTCGTATCACAATTCCACCAGAGACGTTAACTTTGGTGTCGGCAACATTCGACTCAAATCTAACAGCCTTCGCCGTGAACAGAAACCACAGCACTGCGCCTGCTACCACCGCTACCAACAATGTCAAGACTTGGAGCCATGGCACCAATCTGCTGCGCCTAGGTGGTCTTGATGGAGTGGGCTTGAACTCCTCCGGTCGTAGAATTGGCGGCGTTTCCGTGTTCATGAGCAATGCGGACTAAATCTGTTCCTCACAGACAATGCGGACAGGCTCCATGTTTAATTCGACGTTAATTGTTTTGCGGACATCTACCCAGCCGTCCCGGCTGCCAACCAACTGATAGTGACCGGGACGCAATTGGAGTTCTCGTCTCTCAAACAATCCGAGGTTGCCCTTGGAACTTAGCGTTACTTCGGTTGCATTGTCCGAGACCAGAACCACCGTGAGGTGTTGGGAGGCAAATTCAATCAAGCTGGTAAATGCGTCCAAGGATCGATCATATTCGGTACTGTGACCGCGGAGATTCTCTGCTCGTTCCAATATTTCTATAGCTTTGCTCAGTTCTTCGTCAGCCGACAACGCACCAGGTCCGTCGAGGACATCCTGCATTTGCTGGGTTACGGTAATGATCTCAAACACGCGTTGCTTGCCTTTGATCGCGAAATCCAATTTGGCGTCGATCTCGAGAACCTCGTTGTAAGTGTCAAGAGCGGCTTCTAGTTCAAGCAAACTCTCCTCTCTTTGTGCCCGTTCCCTGAGCTCCTCGATGCGAGAGGCCACTTTGGAAATTGCGCTCTGCTGCAGACCTGTCGTTGCGGCTACGTTGGCAGGCTGGCGTTTCAGCACTTCGTTAAACAATCTATCGGCTTCGTCGAAGTCTTCCCCATTGAGGGCTTGATGACCTTGCGACAACAATTCATTCAGTTCTTCTTCCGCCTGGGCCAGACTAATACGCGAACGTCTATCGTCAATACCCGGCGTTCGCGAATCCAAGTCTTCAGCCTGGGACAGATATGCAAGTGCATCGTCCCACTGGCCTCTCAGCACCGCACGATCACTTTCACGTAGCAACTCATTGATCTTCGGTAGATGGCCCACACGCTGCAATCCAATTTGCGCTGCCTGAACGAGCGGCTTAATCGCAGACGCGTTTTGAAACGCGACTTGTGCAGCTTCTGCGTCTCGTTCGTGCAACGCAACAGTGCCCGCTTCCATCCATTCGTTGAATTCTTCGTTGACATCGTCCAGCAATTGGGCCAATTCTTCTAAGGCAGAATTGAACTCGCTCAATGCTAAGTCGTACTCTCCCTGCCCAAACAGAATGTCGCCTTCGTTTGCTTTGTCCAATATCGCGTTATAGCGCTCTTGATGCGACTCCGATCCGTACGCATTTTTCTCAAACGTGTCCTGCAGAGCGCTGAATTGCTCGACGATTTCCTCAGCTTGCGCACGTGCGCGATCCAACTGAGATTCCAAGAATGGAGCCACTTGGTTGTCGTCGTTGGTTGATGGGTCGCTCCGACCACTTGTAGGGTCGCTTGAAGCGTCTGTCGTGTTGCTGCCAGTCCAGAAACTGGTCACGTCTCGCTGCTGGATCCAAACGAATATCGCAGCTGCACAAGCCACGACAAGTATCCCAGCCAGAAACTGCTGTTGACGTGCTGTTACACGAAAACGCGAACGTTGCCGAGACGATGACTCAGATGCTAATTTGGGAACTACCGGTTGTATTTGAACCGGTTTCGCCGAGCTATCCGTTGTCTTGGAAGAATTCTTCAGTGATGTTCTCCCCAGACTCATCAATGCCCGTTTCGGATTCTAGATCTGCCTCGCCATCATTCTCGGGTAGACCTAAGTATTCAAAGTAGAGTTGCTTCAAGGTTTCGCGTGCCTTCAAGAACTGCTCGGATGCAGTTCCTTCTAGTCGAATCGTTGAATTCTCAAGTTCGATCGTATGTGGATCAATTTCCTTGGCCGCCACAACTCCCAACTCTTGCAGAGCTGCTGCGTGGATCTTCATGTTTGCGCGGTTTTGAATTCCGCCGATGATCTCGGTAGCTCCGCCTATCACGGAGGCATATCCGGCATATTCGGTTACGGTGCTGCTGCTACGTTGTGCGACGGCCCCTCCAAGAACCATGACGGTTCCTGCAATCAATCGACTTCGCGACTTGTTCCGTTCCTCGCGTATGGCAATTGCTTCGTTGTAAGTGCCTTCGCGCCAGTTCTTGTACGGACTGCGCATGTCCCCTGCAAAGCGAGAAAAGTATTCGGCGAGCGTGTCAATTACTAGAAATTCTCGTTCGCGAACCTCACGAACTCGCCGCATGTTCGGATCGTCTGATGCAGGCAAGCGAACAACCTCGTACTCCTCGCCAGATTTCTCAGCGACATAATCGTCGAACGCGTCAGGATTCATGTCCCGGGCGTATCGCATTAGGGTCGTAAGTCGAATCTCCTCAATTTCGTCCAGAGAAAGTTCCTCGATGTACTCGAGCATTTCATCTGCCAACAAGCGGTATGTGGTTTGAAACGGCTCAACATTCGACGCGACTTCGAGGTCGTAATGGTATTTGCTGGCCAATGTCTCATAGACGCGCTCGAACCAGACTTTGCCGCGAGAATCCTGAACTCGCACTGCCAAGACTTGGCGTTCGCCATCTGAATGGAGAATGCCACCAGTCACCAATACATCCACGGCATAGGTGGCTTGCGGCAGTACCCGTACTGCTCCCCAATTACCTGTTGACTGCAACAGGTCCGATGCGTAACTGGCAATGTAGTTGGCTTCAGCTCTGCGTATCTCCGGCGTGATGTTTCGCGTTACCAAGTCATCGTACGCTTCTGGGATATTGGATTCGAATACGACCACGCCGACATCAAGCAAGAGATCGTCTGGCAATGCGCGGTCAGAGGTTCTGGGGGCCTGAGTGTCAACCACGCGCAGAGTAGTGACTGAGCATCCTACGAGGAACAAGCAAATTGAGAGTCCGATGCATAGAACGCTCGCTTTCTTCATTTCAGACCCTCGATGTAATCCTCGTAGTCTTCCCAGAGTTTCTCCTTCAAATCGGGATCCTCTTCGGCCATGGCGGCTTCCCGCAATTGTCGGGCATACACTTCCTTATCTCGAGCATCCGGAGTGTCCGCAACCGCACGCGTTGTCGGCGGCAGGTTGGGCTGTCCACCATCTCCTTTGTTCGATGCGTCGTTGGTGGCGCCGCTTTCCTCAGTGTTTCCCGAGTCGGCGGATCCGCCCTCAGTTTGAGACTGGGACTCAGCTTCTTCCAAGCCCAAGGGACCACCCGCGGCAGCGGCACGCTCATTGGCCCGCGCCAAATCATCGTTACGCTCCTCCATGATCTCGCCATCAAGGATTCCAAGCACTCGTCTCAATTCCGCATCCTCAGGATTTAGGCCGCGATCACCTGCCTCGTCATCAAACTCTCCTGGAAGTTCTCCAATGCCGCTCTGATCATCTTGCGAGGCCAAACCACCCGGTTCAGGCAGCTGATTGCTGATTTCCCAGCCGCCACTCCTTTCATCGTCGCTTGTACCCGGCATCGGTGAACCAGCAGGCATTCCTCCTTCGCCAGCATCGTCTCCGTCGCTTGCCTCGTCACCTTCTGGTTCGCTTGTACTTAACGGTCCACCTGTTTCCAATGAGCCAGGCTCTGGAAATTCCATTCCACCTTCTGGGCCACCCTCGCCTTCTCCTTCTTCCTGATCTTGCTGCGCGCCACCCGTTGTCGGCATGCCCGGCATGTCAGCATTGGTTGGTCCGTCGCCATCAGTTGGCAATGACGGTGGCGAAGGCATGCCAGTCGACGACTCGGAGCCGGGTAGAGTGGTACTAGGAGGAATCGGCAATGAGGGGCTGCTTGTAGAAGATGGTATCGGCAGTGACGGCGTTGGCAATCCGGACGACTGTCCCTGACCGGTTCCCGCTCCGCCAGAGGGCTGAGTACTTGACTGCGAAGGCGGCAACGGGCTTGGCGTGGAACTAGGCAGCTGGATCGTGGGAAAGTTTCGAGGCGTACTTGACAAACAGCCGCTCAACAACACAATCGCGATTCCAACCACCAAGAAGCGGATTGGCGTCAATACACGCTTCCTGCGACGACTATGGGTTGCCGTCGAGTCGGCCAGATTCAATTTGGTTTCAATTGTGTCGAGAGAAACGATGTTCATTACAGCCTGTTCCCGCCCTCTAGGCTTGATTTCTCAGCTACTACATTTAGAGACACCTGCGCGACAACAAGGTTCATTGCTGTAACGCGAAATTTGCCCCCCGAAATCTACTCTCCGCCGTTGACATCCGGAAAGAAGATGTACTCATGTGTCAATATTACCCCGTCTCGGGATGTCCTCTGTCCGTCTCGCATCACGGGACGGTATCGGGCCTCTTCCATTGCAGCCACGAACTCCTCGACAAATCTGTCGTCAGGCGCAACGGATTCGACGCTTACGTCAGTAACCAGCCCCTCAGAGTCAACGCTAAACTTTAGCTCAATTGTTCCTTCAATTGGCTCAACGAGATCTGCTTGAGGTTGGGGCTCTGGACTCCTTGCCAGAGGATAGTACAACGGCATCGGTTCACTGAATTCCTTTCTTAGGAATTGCGCGTTGGACTCATCCACAAACATAGCCCAAATGTCTCTATACACTACGTCAGCCAGTTGTACTTTGTCGAACAACAAGTACCAGTCTGCCAGATCTAATTTCGTATAGGCAAGAGATTCCACAGTGCTCGCGGTTCGTTCCTGTTCGATTTCAACCAGTTCCTTAAGCGCTTCCTCTCCAGGGGCGAACCGATTCACTTCGGCCTTGTACGTTGGAACGTTTTCGTCGGCGGATGTCGATTGATCGGTAAATTCGTCCTCAATCACAATTTCTCCAGGAGTGGTGAATCGCTCGTGGCGATAGCTCATTGCCAACCCCTTCAACGCTCGAATGTTATTGGGGTCAGTCCGTTCAAGGTTCTCCTTTGTGATTTTCAGTGCATCGTCGAATAGTCCACGCGCGGCAAAGACGTTGCGGACTTCCAAGTACCACTCCGCCAACTCAAACAAACCGGGCAGCAGCTCGACAGCATCCTCTCCGTGGGATCGAATGTTGATACCGTAGGCATATTCATGTCGATCGGTTGCCCGCCCAATTTGGCCAAGTTCGTGGTAAGTGTCAGCTTCTCGATACACAGCGTCCAGTTGCTCGATGGAGTGCAAGCCATGGGCTAGGCGCGAGACGTGTCGGGCACGATCATAGGTGTCGAGTGCGTCTACATATTCGCCATTCTTTCGCAACCCATCTCCGAGTAGCAGAAGAGGCTCAACAAGTATGGGATCGAAGCGCGACCACTCCTCTTCCAATTGATCGATGAAACTGTTTGCTAGTGAAATGGCTTCGTCAGTTTCGTTTGTTGACAATCGAGATCGAATGGCATCCAGAGTATCTACTGATATTTCGGGAGTGCCCACTTGCACATTCTCGCCATTGCTGTCCTCTTCACTGAAGCCTGTACACGCAAAAAGCAGCACCGCTCCTACAGCAAGAAGCCGCCATAACGTTTGGACAATCGTGCCAGAGCGTTCAGTCTTCATTGCTTTGAGTTTTCCGTTCCACTTGTTATCTTACGAACAAATCCCATAGGTTCGTTCAACGCACCGGTATAAACTTTCGTTTGGCACGTCGCTAGGTAGCGCCCTCGGCTGTATGTTTGACACCCAAATCACGAGAAATTTCTACTAGTCTGTGAAATACGACCATAAATTGGACACCTGCGGCCTCACATGCCCTGAACCACTCATGATGGTTCGCAACAAAGTGCGTGAAATGCAATCAGGAGAACGCGTGCTCATCCTTGCAACAGATCCTTCGACACATCGAGACTTCTTGAATTACTGCCGGTTTCTGGGCCACAGCCTTGAACATGCCGAAACAGGCAACGAAATCCTCGAATACGTGATATGTAAAGGTTAACTGACTTCATGCATGAAGTGCACTATTACTTTGCCTACGGTAGCAACATGAATGTCAATCGAGCACGCGAGCGCAAGCTTCGATTCATCAACGTCTCGAGTGCTTGGTTGCACGGTTTCAATCTAAAGTTCAACAAGCGCTCACGTAACCAACCAGTTTCAGGTCGAGCCAACGTTGTGCAGCGCTCAGATAGCCTTGTCTACGGCGTGCTCTATCAGTTGATAAGCCCCTCAGAAATCGTGTCAATGGATCCCTACGAACACGCACCAATCGACTATCGACGCATGATCGTAGAGGTCAAATCGGCCGACTACTCTGTTTCGAGTTGGACATATGTTGCAAACCCTGCTGTTTTGGACAATTCGCTACTGCCTACACGTTCATATCTCGACCACTTGATTGCCGGTAGGGAATACCTTCCCAAGACCTATGTCGCAAAGTTGGATCGAGTGGCTTGTGTTGATTGAACAACCCTCAAATCAATCAGGTTTAGCTAAACCGACGTAGTCAGCCATGGCCGAATCTTGTGACGTTGTCGTGATTGGAGCCGGCATAGTTGGCCTTGCTGTGGCTAGAGCCCTTGCCCAGCAAGGTCGAGAAGTCTTGGTTCTCGAAAAACACGACATGATTGGAACGGAGACTTCGAGCAGACACTCCGAAGTGATACATGCGGGCATCTACTACCCAACTGGCTCTCTGAAAGCAAAGCTTTGTGTCGAAGGAAAGCACCTGCTATACAGGTACTGCGATGAGCACAAAGTTCCCCACTCGCGGATCGGAAAGATCATTGTTGCCACTTCTCCCACGCAACTCTCAACGCTGGAGAAATACCAAAATCAATCCGTAGCAAACGGAGCAGGAGAGTTGCCTTGGCTCGAGCGCGCGGATGTAAAAGCCCTCGAACCCGACGTTGAGTGTCTCGCCGGCGTCTTCTCGCCGTCGACCGGAATAATCGACAGCCACGCCTACATGCTGAGTCTCGAAGGAGAACTCGAAGCTAGTGGGGGGATGATTGCATTCAACTCTGAGGTCGAGTCCGTCACGTGCAATGGCGAGATAGTCGTCTCTAGTGCAGGAATGCAACTTTCGCCTCGAACCCTAGTAAACTCGGCGGGGCTCTACGCGCCCCAGATCTCGCAAAAACTGGGAAGGGATCATCAAGCCCACTTCGCAAAGGGCCACTACTACACTCTCTCCGGAGCTTCGCCATTCACGCATCTTGTTTACCCCATAGCGGAATCTGGCGGACTCGGCGTTCACGTGACAATCGATATCGGCGGACAAGCCCGCTTTGGGCCCGATGTGGAGTGGATTGACGAGGTCAGCTACGATTTTTCCTATAGCAACCGTCAGCGATTCATCGAATCAGTGCGAAGCTACTATCCTGAGTTGGATGAATCGAAGCTACATGCTGGGTACACAGGAATACGACCAAAGCTCGTGGCACCGGATGAGCCACCGGGTGACTTCGTCGTTAACGGGCCTAAGGAGACGGAAATTCCCGGTTACGTTGAACTACTGGGGATCGAGTCACCTGGACTCACTGCTTCACTTGCCATAGCAAACATGGTTGTTGAGCTTCTGTCGTAAACCAACTTTGCGTTATCGCCTTTTGAGCACTCAATTTGTAGCGCTGCTCCTCCGATATCCATCGGTCGGTCTACAATAATTCGACTGGTTCATCTTCGAATGACTGCGCAACGTTGGCAGGGCACGACAATGAGAAACTCGCGAAAACCAGATGACGAGTGGCGATCTAAACTAACCGACCACGAATACCGCATTCTGCGGGAGGCCGCCACGGAACAAGCATTTACTGGAGAGTATTGGAACACTAAGGCGCCAGGCACCTATCAATGCCGAGCCTGTGGCCAACCATTGTTTGACTCGGAAACAAAGTATGACTCCGGTAGTGGCTGGCCGAGCTTCTACGAGCCAATCAAGCACGACGCTGTACAGACTCAAGAGGACCGTTCCATGTTCATGGTGCGCACGGAGGTCCTGTGTTCAGCTTGCGATTCTCACTTGGGGCATGTCTTTCCTGATGGTCCCCAACCCACAGGACTGCGTTACTGCATGAACTCCGCTTCGCTGCGTCTCGACGAAGACGAACAATCCGACGACTAACTAGTATCCCGCCGCATTGCCCTCCTTTCGATGGTCTGATGCACCGCAATAGCCATCTTCCAATCGGGCGATCAATTGTGCACCGCCAAACAGATCAATAGACTTGTTTATTCGGGCTCGGTGCCCCCTCCTGATCAATCCCCTAAGGGTAGACTCCGAATAGCCCTGTTCAAGCTCGATCCCAAGCTCCGGCGCCACATGCCACCGCGGCGCGTCTGACGCCGCCTGAGGGTTTTCTCCGTGATCGAATATGCGAGTGATCATTTGTACGTGCCCTTGATGCTGCATGTGACCGCCCATGACGCCAAAGGCCAGCTCGGGTTTTCCCCGGCGAGTAACAAACCCCGGAATGATGGTGTGAAACGGTCTCTTGTTGGGTCCCACCCGATTGGGATGTCCGTCTTCCAACGTAAATCCCGCACCTCGATTTTGCATTGCAATACCGGTTCCCTCTATGACGACCCCGGAACCGAATCCCATGTAGTTCGATTGAATGTATGAAACCATGTTTCCCTGCGAATCGCTAGCACAAAGGTAGACTGTGTCCGAACCAGATTGCAGTCCCGACGGCGGTGAATCAGACGCGCGTTCGTCGATTTTCGACGCAGCTGTATCAAGAACTTCAGAGGTCAGCAGTTCATCCACGCCGACTTCCATGAAATCGGGATCCGAAAAATACTGAAACGCACAGCGTATTGCTATTTTCATAGTCTCGACCTGCAAGTGCGTCCACTTCTCTGAACCGGGATCGAACTGTCGTACACCCAGTCGGTCAAGCAATCCCAAGGCGATAAGCGCCGCAACTCCCTGACCATTTGGCGGAATCTCATGCACAGTGATGTCGCCATAGTTCAACAAAGACGTTTCGCACCATTCCACGCGATGACTTGAAAGGTCATCGTGTCGCATTAGTCCGCCTTCTTTCCGTGCTTGTTCAACTATGCGGTCGGCAAGGCGTCCCGAGTAAAACGAATCACCACCTGTAGACGCGATCTCGCGCAATGTCTCGGCGAGTTCGTTTCGAATGAAAAGCTCACCTGATTGCGGTGCTCGTCCCTGGGGAAGAAAGTGCTGGCGAAATGGTTTGAACTTTCCCAGGGTCCCAATGGACCGACTCCAATGAAATGCTGTACGGCGCCCTATGTGAAATCCCCTTTCCGCGTAATGTATGGCGGATTCAAAAAGGCGTTCGAACGGCAATCTGCCGAACCTATCAGAGAGTTCAACCCAAGCGCTTACGGCGCCTGGTGTCGTGACGGATTCCCAACCACGTATTGGCATAGATGTCCGGTCACGATAGTGATCCCACTCCCACAATTTGGGAGATCTTCCCGACGCATTGAGTCCATGCAGCGAATGTCCGTCCCACACTATTGCAAAGGCGTCGCTTCCCACGCCGTTTGAACAAGGTTCCACAACAGTGAGAGTGATTGCTGCCGACAATGCTGCGTCAATGGCATTGCCGCCAGCGCGCAGCGCCTCGATGCCCGCCGCGGTGGCAAGCGGCTGTGATGTCGCAACAACGTTGCGAGCGAAGATCGGATCTCTTTGTGACGGGTAAGGTAGTTCCCAGTTTAGGTCGTCCGATCGCATGATCCACTAATTCAGTTGGGAAAACTTAACCGAGCATGGGCAGCGCAATCCAAACAGTCCGAACGGCCATTCATAGCTGGATTGAACAAGACTCTCCCGGTTGAGATCAGAGAGGAGCCAGCAAGGCCATCAACGTTAGTACCGAGCGCGAAGGTCCCTGTGTTGGTCTGCAATCGAACTTGCTAGCGACCCTTCCAGTTGGGAGGCCGCTTTTCTGAGAAGGCTCGCGGTCCTTCAATGAAGTCCTCGCTTTTTGATAGCGTGGCGACGGAGTCGTAGCGAACCGCCATGGACTCTTGCAGCGAATCAATCGACAAGCTTCTATACACCACATCCTTGCTCGCTCGTATGGACAAAGGCGCACATTCCAAAATCTGCCCGACCCACTTGTGGGTGGCATCCATGAGCTCGCCATGAGGAACGACGTCGTTCACGAATCCGAGTTCCTTTCCTTCCTGCGGTGATACATGCCTGCCGGTCAAAATCATTCCCAATGCTCGCTTCACACCGATTTGACGCGGCAGTCTCTGCAATCCTCCTGCCAATGCCGCCAAACCTACCTTTGGCTCCGGCAATGCGAACAGAGCGTTCTCCGACGCAATGATCAAATCGCAAGCGAGCGCAATTTCGAACCCGCCGCCCATTGCAACACCGTTGACCGCCGCAACCACGGGTTTTGTCAGGTCGAATCGCGACGTCAAGCCTCCGAATCCACGGGGCATTGGCACGCGTTCTCCACCCTCGGCCTGGTGGCGGAGGTCATTGCCAGCGCAAAATCCCCTACCTTCACCAGTGATGATTGCGACCCACAGGTCGTCGTCCGCGGCGAATGCATCGAAGACCTCACCAAGCTCCGCATTGCCTGGTGGATGCAATGCATTCAAGCGTTCAGGACGATTGATCGTGACCGTCAAAATGTGGTCACGCGAATCGATTCTGCAAAATTCCGGCACCAAATCCCTCCACAAATCGAGCTGCAGTTCGTCTCTACGCCATTGTAAGCACTAGCGCTCAGCTAGTGGCAGGGGGCTTCAGATAGGATTGTGTCTACCGATCTAGAGTCAATGCTGTTAGAAAGGCCTGTTGAGGAATTTCGACCTTCCCAATCTGTTTCATTCGCTTCTTGCCTTCCTTCTGCTTTTCAAGCAGCTTCTTCTTGCGGGTCACGTCGCCACCGTAGCACTTGGCGGTCACGTTTTTTCGCAGTGCCTTCACGGTCGTTCGCGCCAGCACCTTTCGGCCAATTGCTGCTTGGATGGCAACATCGAACATTTGTCGTGGAATAACCTCCTTCAGGGCAACAGCCACTTGGCGCCCGCGTGATTGAGCAACATCTCTGTGAACAATTACGGCGAGGCTATCCACCCGATCTTCATTTATGAGAATGTCCAAACGGACCAGCGGTGCCGGCTCAAAACGATGAAAACCGTAGTCCAGCGATGCATAGCCCCGACTGACCGACTTCAATCTATCAAAGAAGTCCACAACCACTTCACCCAAGGGAATGTCATACGTCAGCGAGACTTGGCTACTGGTCATTTGCATGTTCTTTTGAACGCCGCGACGATCTATACATAGCTCGATAACGCTTCCTAGATGCTCTTGTGGCACTAGGATGTTCACACGAGCGATCGGTTCGCGTATTTCCACCAAGTCTGCAACTTGATCCAATTGCGATGGACTATGGATTTGAACTGTATCCCCGCCTTGCCGCAAAACTTCGTACACCACGGACGGAGCAGTAACTACGACATCCAGTTCGTATTCCCTCTCCAATCGCTCTTGAACGATTTCCATGTGCAACATCCCAAGAAATCCACACCGGTAGCCGAATCCAAGAGCATCTGAGTTCTCGGTTTCGTATTGAAGCGACGCATCGTTAAGGCCAAGTTTCTCCAGAGCTTTGCCTAACGCCTCGTAATCGTCTGGTTCACTCGGATACAAGCCCGCGTAGACTTGCGGTTTTAATCTTTCGAATCCTGGCAACGGAGCAGCGGGGTACTTTGCCGAGACGAGTGTGTCTCCGACTGGCGCTCCATGAATGTCTTTGATTCCCGCTACAACGTACCCCACATCTCCTGCAATCAAGGACTCCCTATCCTCTCGACGAGGAGTGAATACGCCAATCTGCTCGACCACATGCTCTCGTCCCACCGAACACGACAATATGCGGTCGCGCAGCCGAATGGATCCCTCGAATAGACGAACCAGGGAAACAACGCCAGCATAGCGGTCAAACCAGGAATCGATAATCAGCGCACGCAACTGGTCGTTGAGCTCGCAATCCGGCGATGGTATCGCGCGCACAATGAGTTCTAGCAGGTCATCAATTCCTTCACCCGTCTTTGCGCTGATTCCCAATACGTCGTCGGTTGGCAGTCCGATAAGAGACTCGATTTCTCGCGAGGCTTGGTCAGCATCTGCCTGGGGCAGGTCCATCTTGTTCAACACAGGAATCACTTCCAAGCCCTGTTCGATGGCGGCATAGCAGTTGGCAACGGACTGTGCCTCAACACCTTGCGCTGCATCGACAATGAGCAACGCTCCTTCGCATCCGGCAAGCGAGCGCGAGACCTCATAGCTGAAGTCCACATGGCCGGGAGTGTCGATGAAGTTCAGGTAGTAGGTGAGCCCATCGCGAGCTTCATAGCTCAGTGCCACGCTCTGGGACTTGATCGTGATCCCCCGTTCGCGCTCGAGATCCATCGAATCCAAAACTTGATCTGCCATCTCGCGATCCGACAGTCCGCCGCAACGTTGAATCAGTCGATCCGCAACAGTCGACTTGCCGTGGTCTATATGAGCAATGATTGAGAAGTTGCGGGTTCGAGAAACTCGCGACTCAAGGGATTCGGTCACTAAAGAAGGCAGATGATGCTTAAGTTGTTGAGCCGTAGCGCGCAGAAACGTGGTCTATGAAGGCTTGGCTGCCCAGCGGCGAGCCAGTTACCGATTCGATCAACTCGAAGCTGGGCGTCAATTGACCGCGCGAATGGATGTTCTCACGCTGCCAATTCAACACTCTGTGGAATCGACCCGCTGCAATGTCTACTTCGATGTCCGGTACTTCGCGAAGGAGTGCTTGGTAGAGTTGCGCGGCCGTTAGCGCTCCCAACGTATAACAGGGAAAGTAGCCAATCAGTCCAGCATACCAGTGAACGTCCTGCATGCAGCCGTCGCGGAAGTCTCCATTCAAGTCAATTCCGAAGGAGTCGCGCATGGCTTGATTCCATGCAGCTGGAATGTCTGCGACACTCAATTGATCGTTCAAGATTGCCTTTTCTAACCGATAGCGCAGTGCGACGTGTAGCGGATAGGTAGTCTCATCGGCTTCTACACGGATCTTTCCGCGTTCCACTCTTCTCACAGCACGAGCCAAATTCTCGACAATCCAAGAAGTTCCATTGCCGCGAACGTTCAAGCACTCCTCAATGAGTGGCTTGGCAAAACTCAAGAATGCATCGCCACGGCATATCTGCATCTCCACAAAAAGGGATTGGCTTTCGTGAATCATCATTCCCAATGAGTGGCCCACTGGCTGGTCACTCCATTCCGATGGGAGCCCCTGCTGGTACAACGCATGACCCGTCTCATGAAGAACCGCGTACATGGACTCAAGAAAGTCGTCGGCCCCGAACCTAGTAGTAATGCGTGTGTCCGTGTGCTCGCCGCAAGTGAAGGGATGATGGCTCGTGTCAATTCTTCCTCGACCAAAGTCGAACCCTATGGGCGTCATGAGTCGACGCGCAAGGTCTAGCTGCCTTTCTGGGGAGTAATCTCCGTGGAACTCCGGTGCCGTCGTTTGCGACGTCAACACGTTCTCCACAAAATTTGGCAGAAAATTCACCAAATCAGCGAACACCGGGTCGATGAATTCCGAGGATAGTCCGGGTTCATACTCGTCCAATAGTGCATCGTAGGGGTCCATCGCCAAGCTGTCGCTAAGCAAAGATGCGCGCTGCTTAGTTAGATTTACTACCTCAGACAGAAGCGGCGCTACCGCTCGCCAATCGTTTTCCTGCCGCTTTTCGCGCCATTCCTGTTCACACGCCGATGTTGCTCTGGAAAGAGCAACAACCAGGTCTCCAGGGATTGCCGTAGCCCGCTTGCGCTGATGCTCTATTACACGCAAGTTCGCTATGTCCCATTCGTTAGTCAGCCCTGACTTGATGACCGACTCCAGGAGATCTCCCACCTCCTCGCTCACCAACATGCCGTGTACAACCTCTCTCAAAACAGCAAGCGATTCAGCCCGCCGAGCCCCGCCGCCACGAGGCATCATCACGGCTTCGTCCCAAGAAAGATACTGTGACGCGTGATTAATGTTGTGAATTGCGCGAAATTTTTCGCGAAGTTTCTCTACATCGGACATTGAACAATTAGCTTGAGATGCATGAAGGACTTGGGCGAAAAATTATAGTTACCGATGTCGATTCAAACTTGGTGCGCAAGACCGACGTAAACGGACTCAGGATTCTATGGAAATAGGAAACCGTACGATCCCGCCAAGAGCTGAAATCGTTACTCTATCGAGACCTCGCTGGCCACATCAACCAAAATCTGGAGTGCGACCAGAACTAGACCAAACGCTAACGTCGTCTTCTCGGCGGTAACGTTAAGACATTGAAGCCGGAACTAGTAACGGCTTGCTGATCCTCGGTTTCGGGATCCGTGCCAGCATTGACGCCCAAAATATCGCCGGGATCGTAAACGGATTGTTCCTGCCGGGGTGTCCACTCTGAAATCATTTGCTGTGCCCGCTTCTGAATTTCCTCCACCTCAAGTAGCGTCTGATCTACAGTTACTTGATCTATCCCTGCAAAGTCTTCAATGGTGGGTATGTCGTCGTCAGGTTCCAATGGCAGTGCATCCGCGTCAGCAGCAGGTTGAGCATCGGTGCTAGCAACAGATGGCGCCCCTGCTTCGCCACCTTCATCGGTAGCGATTTCCTCATCTTCAGCAATCTCGGGCTCTGTAGGTTCGACCGGTACAGCAGCGACGATATCTTCGGCGGGAGGTTGCGAATCTACAACATCTGACTCCTCGGCATCGGCGGCTGCTATTTCCTCAACCGGAACAGTTGGTTGTTCGGCTTCAGCTGTTGGTTCTTCAACGGGTGCCATTTGGAGCTGCGCTTGATTGGCTGTTGCGTCTACATTCCAAGACTCGTCCGATCCTTCCACAAACCAGACATCCTCCCACCCGGCTTCTCGGGCACTGTCCAAGAATGCAACACCATCCATTCCAGTGTCCACTTGGACCACAACCCGATAGACAACTGAGCCTTCCACCGTGCCAGGCTTCACCGTGGCATTGACGTCGAGCTTCGATGAGGCCCAATCGGCCTCGGAATCCGCGCGTTCTTGCGTAGTCCAGCTGCTGTAGACCACGAAGCCCTCCGCCAATGCGAATGTTGGCAACGCTATCAACACTGCTGCTGCCAATGCGCGAGCGAGTACCTTTCCCATAAACGAGACGTTCAAATGTTGCTTATCTCTACTCATGTGCAAACTTGCCTGATCACTCGAAGCTATTCTAGCTGCGGCACAATTCTTAGTTTACCCAAGAACTCGTACTCTTGGACGCAGCATTGCGCTGAACTGACTGCTTCGGCAATACGCGATAGCCGCGATTGCGGCTAGCACCAATGCCAGTAGTGCAAGCGACCACGATTCAAAAAAATAGAAGACTGCTAAAGCGAAAAATAGCGGAAACCCTAATGCTATGGCAGTGCCTAGAGTGAGCGAGGCCGGCGATGTTTCCACTTCCACATCATCGCCAATGCTCAGTTTTTCATCCAACCAGAGTTCGACGTCTCGGTTGCTAATCAACCTGCAGGAACCTGGACAACCATCGCAATAATTGCGCGCAAAACGGACCTTCGATTTTCCGTTTTCCGATGCGATAACGGTTCCGCACCCAAGCAGCATAGTTGCAGGGCTAGAAATTTAGGGATCGAACTTTACGCCGCGCGCAACGCGCCAAACCGTCTTGGCAGGGAGATCGCCCACGACAGTCACAAGCTGGGACTTGCCATCGTTGTCCTGAACGGTGTGCGATACGACAACCGTCGGACCGGAAATGGTTTCTGCGGTCAACTGGTTGTGCGATTCTGAGATCGGTTCCACTATTACCATGAGAGGCACCATCCCATCGCTGTACATCACATGTCGTGCCGCTTCGCTTCCAATCGAGTCATCCAACCCTTGAGAGCTGAATCGTTGAAAACCCTTGGGAATCCAACCCAAATGCCAATTCACATCGGATTCCTCAATCGGTTCATCCTGATTCTCTGATTGCTTGATGTGCATTTCCAGGTTTGGATGTGCGTGACCAGAGAACGAATGCTTGTCTCGATCGAGCTCGCCCGTCTCGAATTCTGTGAATTGCCAGATCTTTATCGGTCTCCGATCGTCATCTCGCATGTCGTAACGCAATAGCGCGTAGGTTCCCTCGTCGATCCATAGATGGATCGAGTAGCGATCGCCCTCGTTGGGAATCATTGAGATGCAAGCGGCTGCCCGACCTGCAATTCTGTCTTTGCCATCGAACTCGATGGTATATGTGTCGTCGATCTTGCCGAATGGAGGTTGAAACGTGCTGGATACTTGCTCCCGTTCAAGTTTGTCTCGCAATTTAAGGAGCTCGTCGTCGGCACCCAGCTGCAAGAACACGCTTCCGCCTTCTCGAATAAACGATCTGGGGCGTCCATTCAGGTTGGTGACGCGCTCATGCACCTCGCCATGTTCAACAATGTGGCTGTACCAGAGCGTTGTCATTTCCTGACCATCGAAATAGCTAATCGTACCCGCATAGCTAAGTTCTTGCTGCGCTTGGATCATTAGCTGAAACCAATCTTCGGCGCTTCGTTCCTCAGCTTTGCCGACAGCGACTAGCAGGCAGCAAGAGACGAGCGACAGCGCGCAATTTGCTTGGGCGCGGGAAAAGATCATTCAGTAGTTATGGATGCTTTGCGAGAGGTTACTTGAGGGTGGGGTAGAGGGGCGCGGTTGTAGAGGTCGTATTCAATTAAGTATTGCAGTTGCTTTTGCTGAATGTCCGAGGGGATGCTGACTACATTGCCTGTCCTTGGCGCTTGCACTGCTCCGAGGGCGTCACCTCCTGACGCATTCACCTGATCGTCGGACACAGCCAGTGATTGGTTTCTCAAATCTCCTCTATCCGGCGTGAGGAAAAACACGCCTAGCACCAATGTAGCGGCCAAAGCTAGAACAGAAACACCTCCAACCGCGGTCTTCCGATTGACGCGACGCCTTCCCTGCAACGCAACAATGTTGTAATCATCCGGGATTCTTGCCGCCTCTTCATCCCATTTTGGCGGATTATCTAACGATGAAAGCCTTTCGCCACGGAGAACTGCAGATATGGCGCTGTAACACCGCCAATCGCTTCGCAGTTCGTCATTGGAATTCGATTCATCCAGAACCCGACGTAGTTCGTTATTCTCTGCTTCGCCGTCCATACAGGCAGACAGCGACTCTTGCAACGCCTGCGCCATAGCGATTCTTACTCTCTACCCATAAAACATTCAACCCCTAGTTGGCAGTTTGCCGGCAGGATTGACCCATTGTACACTCCACATTCGCGAATGCTCACCCTAGTTTCCTTCTCGAGCACGCATTCTCGTGGCGATCGCTTCTCGCGCACGAAAGATACGTGACCTGACTGTACCAACAGGACAATCCATGATATCTGCAATTTGCTCGTAACTTAGACCAGCGTACTCACGAAGTGTTACCGCACTTTTTAATTCCGGTTCCAATTCTTGGATTGCGCGTTTGATGATTTGTTCCAGCTCAAGGCTCTCAAGAATGTTTTCCGGATTGTCCGTCTCGTGTAAATTTGGGATTTCATTGACTACCGCATCGTCGACAATGTCGATGTCCGATGTTGCTGGACGTCGACTACGGGAGGCAAGGTAATTCTTTGCGGTGTTTGCAGCAATTCGATAGAGCCAAGTGTAGAACTGGCTCTCCCCACGAAAACGCGGCATGGCCTTGTAAGCCTTGATGAAGGATTCCTGCACGATCTCCTCGATGTCCTCATGCGTATCGACGAAACGGCTGACCAATGAGTGAATCCTATGCTTGTAGCGTTCAAAAAGCATATCGAAGGCGCGAGTGTCGCCATCTTGTACGCGTCTGACCAGCTCAGCGTCAGTATCGACTGCCAATTTGCTTCCCGTTTACCGAGACCGTGAGAGCTACACGATCTGAGGATTTGAAAATGTTGTATTGTAAGAACATGAACCATATAGCCGTCGACGCTTGAGTTATGGCAACACACCTTAGATCTCAGGCGGACGTTTTAGTTGTTGGAGCTGGGGCTGCAGGGCTCAGTGCCGCACTGCATCTTGCGCCATTTCGCAACGTTCTCGTTTTGTCCAAGGAGAGTGTTCGTGGCAGCACCACCAATCGGGCTCAAGGAGGAATCGCCGCCGTATGGGATCCCGCGGACTCCTTGGAAGCGCATGAGAAAGACACCCTTAACGCGGGAGCGGGGTTATGCGACCCCAAGGTCGTAGAGTTTGTCGTCGCAAAGGCAAACGACGTTGTGGCGAATCTCCTCGATTTGGGTGTTGAGTTCGACAGAGATGGAGACGACGTTCATCTTGCAACCGAAGGTGCACATAGCTTTCGACGGGTTTTGCACGTAGCCGACGCTACGGGGCTAGCGATTTCCTCGAAGTTGATAGAGCACGCGAGCAATCATCCAAACATCGAGACTCGTTCCGATCGAGTAGTCATCGATCTTGTAACTAGCGTAAAGCTAGGCAGAAACGATCAAAGTGTTTTTGGGGCATATGTCTATAACCGCAGGTTGGATCGCGTAGAGACCGTCTCAGCGCCCTGCGTAATCCTGGCCACCGGCGGCGCTTCAAAGGTTTACAAGTACACAAGCAATCCGGATGGCGCAACGGGAGATGGAATTGCTATCGGCTACCGAGCGGGATGTCGTGTCGCAAACATGGAGTTCAATCAATTCCATCCCACTTGCCTCTTTCATCCAGAAGCCCGTTCGTTTTTGATTTCTGAGGCCGTTCGTGGGGAGGGCGGGCGTCTGATCCTGCCCAACGGAGAACGATTCATGCCGCGATTCGATCCGAGTGGGGAATTGGCACCCCGCGACATTGTTGCGCGTGCCATCGATTTCGAAATGAAGCGATTGGGAATCGAGTGCGTGTTCCTTGACGCCAGCCACCTCCCAAGTTCCAAAATCAAAGACCGATTTCCGCAAATACACCACAAGCTGCAGTCCGTGGGGATTGACATGGCACGGGACCCAATTCCTATAGTGCCTGCCGCACACTATACGTGTGGCGGAGTGCTGGTGGATCGCCACGGGTCTACTGACATCACGGGACTCTACGCCATAGGAGAGACAGCGTGCACTGGACTGCATGGAGCCAACAGATTGGCAAGCAACTCACTATTGGAATGCCTAGTGTTTGCAATGAGTTCGGCTCGGCACATACTTTCCCAAAACCGTGCTCGCGACAATGCAAATCCTGATATACCAGATTGGGATGAAAGCATGGTTACCAACTCCGACGAAGACGTCGTTCTTACCCAAAACTGGTCTGAACTTCGTCGATTCATGTGGAACTACATGGGAATCGTGCGGACTGACAAGCGATTGGAGAGTGCTTCTCGACGAATAGCGCTCCTGAAGAATGAGGTTTACGACTACTACTCAAACTACCGAGTGAATAGCGACCTCTTGGAACTCCGCAACCTCATCTTGGTTGCGGATCTAATGGTGCGATCTGCACAGTGGCGAAAAGAGAGTCGCGGGCTTCATTACACAATCGACTACCCCCAAACCAATGTTCGAGGCATCCCCAGCGTATTGCATCCACGCCGCGACCCACTGGATGTATTCCAGCCAGCACGATCTGCTGCGCTTGGATAGGTGTTCACGATTCCCCAATTGGGCTAATGAGCACTACTAGCAGGAATGCGTCAACCGCTCAACCTAAATCTCAAGACTTCATTGACGATGTCCTGAAACTCACCTGCGTCGCTGGGGCGTTTCACTAACTCCAAGATGCGAACGTCGTCCAGCTCTAACAGCTGCTCGAAAGACCTCCTTTTCTCCTTGGACAATTGATCATAGGCATGCAGCGCGAAGGGACGAAGCAATGCGTCCAACTCCAGCATCCCTCTACGGGACCGCCAAATCACCAATCGCTTCATATCCATTTTCGGAGCACTCTTGCGATCCGCAATGAATAGACCGCGCTATCGCGCAAGGCTCGGCCACAATGGAACGCCACCTCGTAAATCTCGACAATCGTCCCGATTTTCTTTGCTAAACTCAAACCATGGGAAATCTTGGAATCCTAGCAGTAGAAGGTACAGATGCGGCAACGTTTCTGCAAGGCTACGTTACCGCTGACTTGGACCTTGTCGAGTCATCCCAGGCAATGCCGATGGCCGTAACGGACATCAAGGGTCGTGTACTGGCCAACGGATGGGCGTATGGGAATTCAGAGTGTGTACGTCTGGTCATGCACAGCTCTCTATTGACAGGGACGGAACAACACTTAGGTCGCTACATGATCTTCTCCAGGTCGAGAGTTCGACAACTAGATCAAGCTATGGACTTGAGCGCAATTTCCTCGACCGACGGCATTGTCCTCCAACCTATGCAGTGGCGGCTCAGGGCTCAAGATTCCAACAGTAGCAATTGGCCGGATCTAACTGTCGACGAGCAATTGCCGCTGGTAACCCATGAGACTAGCGGCATGTTTCTACCGCAAATGCTTGGATTGACCGAACATGGCGTGGTCAATTTCACCAAGGGGTGTTATCTCGGGCAGGAAGTAATCGCGCGAGCACAACACAGAGGAGCGGTCAAAAGACGAATACAACGGTACAAGATCAAAAATGGCAAATTGCAGTTAGCTGAAAGACTCAGTGCGGAGAATGGCTCAAACGGGGTCGTAGTGGCCTGCAGCGCTAGTCATGCCTTGGTAGTCGTAAACGGTGCACCGCAAAATCTTACATCCGAAAACGGGGCTGATCTGGTTCTCACGCCTTCGTGAGTACGCATCGCAACCGCACTCGCGAGTTGAATGTGAGTTGCATAAGGAGAAGCTGTGAGAAACCGCAGCAGCGCTAGCTCACTGGTCTCCGCTGGAGCCTCCTGAACTCGTCCCGCTGCCAAGACTGCTTGTGCTGAGACCTGCATCTCTTCCTTGGCTGTTCGACGAGATGCTTATGACTCCCCCGGCATCCGGCGACGTGACATTGATTGCGGTAGCATCGATTCCCGTACCAAAGGGACCCGAAGTTTCTTCGAATGCCGTGCTCATCCAATCTTGAAACAGAGCGTCCCGCAACGCAAATTCCTTCTTGAAATTGCAGGTAAGCTTTGAAATGTGCGTCCCAGCAACACGCGTGTGAATGCAACTTACTCCCGTTGCATCGGGACCGTATCTCTCTACAAACGCCGCAACAACTTCCTTGACCTTCGGTCGGAGCTGCTTTGGCAGCTTGCGCATGATTCTCTTGTAGTAGTTCTTGATTTGCGGATCAGAACGAGGTTCGGCGGCGACTCCTAACCATCCAATTCCGGTGGGAAAGCTTTTCTCCACTTCTCCCAAACCATTGAGATAGATGAAGCCAACTCGGGCTTGCGCCATCTTGAAGCCTCTCTTAGCAGAGGCGAGCAAATAGGGGAATGCCTTCTTGTATTGACGGGTCATGTAGTAGTACTCGCCAGTACGATTCACCTCGTGAAAGTCATCGAACTGAAATGCGTGCAGCACATCTTCCTGAATGCCTGTGATCACCATTTCCTCTACGCTAGCGAGTTCCGACGACTCAGCAACTGTCTCTGTCGCATCTAACTCAGTGTCTTGAGCACTAGACGCTGCACAGAACAGGAACGAAGCGAGCGTGATTGCGAGACACAACGGTTCTGTATAGCGAGAGCCAACGTTATTCATCTCAATGTCGCAGGCACAGTATGTTAGCGCTTGATTCTATATTGAAATCGCGCGTTTATTTGCCTACGGAATAGTCGAAAGGCCCCAGATTGTGCTGCACAAGAACCCTAGAGTGGAATCCTATGCAATTGCCTGCCCAACAGATCAGCTACCGGCCGCTGGAGCTCCTCCTGTACTCGGTGCAGACAAAGAATCCGCGCCGGCGCCCGGTCCTGTGGCGAAGGGTGTTACGGCTTGGTCGAATCCTGTGCTCAACCAATCCTGAAACAATGCGTCGCGATTCTCAAACTCACCTTCAAAATTGCATTTCAAATCCGAGACATGCGTACCGGCTCGCCGCACATGATCGCAACTCATTCCTGTGGCTTTGGTTCCATACTTGTCTATGAACGCTTGAACGACCTGCTCGATCTTGGGTTTGAGGTGCTCCGGAATTGTCTTCAGCAAATCCTTGTAGTAGTTCTTGATTTCAGGATCCGACTTTGGCGAAGCCGCAACTCCCAACCATGCTAGAGCTGTGGCTTTGCTGGGCTTTATTGCCCCTTGCCCAGTTAGATAGATGTAGCCGACTTGGGCTTGCGCAACTTTGAACCCACGCTTGGCCGATGCAAGCAAATAGGGGAATGCTTCTTTGTACCTTCCAATTCGATAGTAGTACTCGCCCCTGTCATTGACTTGGTGGAAGTCATTGAACGTAAACGCATTTTCAATGGCGCTTCTGACTTCCGTTACAACCATCTCCTCCATTGTCGTGTGTTCATATTCCGCTGATTCGTCAGCTTTATTTGAAGCATCCTCAGGCGACTTGTCTCCAATGATTTGGGCTGTCCCGCAGGGGGCAAGCCAAATCAGAAACGCCATGAGCAAGATGGAAGTTCGAGTCATTTGTGTCCTATTGAATTGAGAAGCGCAGTTCAAGCAACAACGTATGGCTGCATCGAAATGCATCGACTACGGTCTTCTATTGTCTACGAGCGCTCTTGCAGAATCCGTTTGCAGCTACACCGGTTCGAACTTGCATGTCAGTATGTATGGGTTCGATCAATTTCCACTTGGTGTGGCCGACCCTGTCAAGTCTCCGGTGGGGCCCGTCGGTATTGCGCCTGTGCTGTTTCCCTCTAACAAGCTATTCACATCCTGCAACGCAAACTCGGCCTTGAAGTTGCACGCCATTCGCGCAATATGGGACCCTGCAGGACGAGACATGATGCACTCCATGCCGGTCGCGTCGGGTCCATAGAGCTTCACGTATTCGCCAACTACCGCCTCTACCGCGGGCAGCAACTCCTCCGGTATCTTTCTCAACAACCTCTTGTAATAATTCCGAATTTGCGGATCGGTGTCCTCGGTTGCCGCAACGCCGAGCCACCCCATCGCTCGCCAACCGTCACGCGGAATCTCGCCCAATCCTTGCTGGTAAATGAATCCCAGACGAGCCTGCGCCATCTTGAATCCCTGCTTGGCCGAAGCGAGCAAGTAGGGAAACGCCTTCTTGTACTGTCTAGTCCGGTAGTAGTATTCGCCTCGATTGTGCACTAAATGGCGGTCTGCAAACGTCTGTAGATTGGGAAACTCCGGTTGCTGACCTGTGATTATGATCTCTTCCATGATTTCGGTGGGTATCGAGGGTGGCTGAACTTCTTCGCCACTCTCGGCGGTTATAGTCTCCTCCGAAAATTCCGTGTCCGTCAGTTCATTCGTCTCGCCATCTTGCGTGGAGTCTGGAGTTTGCTGGGCGTTAGATGCAAACGCAAATAGCAACACAAACGGAATTGTGACAGCAAGACCTATTTTCGGCATGGCACCAGGAGTTTCTCGTGGCTGGGTTCGCATTGTCTAGCAATCGGTTTGTACTTTCTCAGCGACTATTTTGCTTTCAATCAGGGTTTCTATTGTATGTGCATTCTCAATCCGATAGAGTGGGTGCTCAGATCCAGCAACGTGTCATCCCCCTGAGAATCGGCGCAAGGACCGTTGAATTCCAATCACTCCGGGAGCCGAACATACCTAAACACACTCGAGCTACGTCTAAAATTCGGCACTAGAAAAACGGTCACGCAATTCATTTCGATATGAACCAGTTCTTTGAGTTCGCGCCAGCTGCGGTGTTCTTCGTAGTCTACTTGCTGGCCGGAATTTACTATGCCACCGCGGCACTTATGGTCGCCGTGGCATTGCAGTTCATCGTGTATTGGATCTTCAAATGGCCCATTACAAAAATGATGTGGTTGATTCTCGTCGTAGCCTTTATTTCGGGTACTCTGACCATCGCATTGCAGAATCCAATTTTCATCAAATGGAAGCCTACCGTTGTCTCTTGGATACTCAGCGCAATTTTGCTCACCAACCAGTTTCTCGGACGAAAAAATGTCTTGAAGTGGCTTGTGGGAGACTACGTCAAGCTATCAGAAAGGATTTGGAAACACCAAGCGCTTATCCTTGGAATAGGAATGTTCCTGTCGGGGTCTACGAATCTCTTCGTGGCATACACCTTCAGCGAAGCCATATGGGTTTCCTATCGCTTTGCTTCAATCTTCATATGGCCTATTCTCTTCGCCATAGCTATGGCGGTGTATCTGGCAGTCTTGGGTAAATTCAAGGACATTGAATCGAATTGACGGCAGTGGGTTCATGAGAGGTACGCCATCCAAGTCCGCACGTATGGCTGCTTTTGCGATTATGGTGTGCCTGTGCATGCTTCCGACATTGGGTCAAGAAGATGCAGAAAATCAATCTGAACAGAAGTATTTAGAAGCCGTGACCCTAAATGAACGTCTCCGCACAGAGCTCGCTAACCTGAATTCCGACTTCGATCGAGCACGCGTAGCCCAGCGATGGGCATTGGCTTTGGTGGGACTGGGCGCTTTTGGCCTGGGATTTGTGCTGGGCTACGTAGGACGGCACTCGAAAGATGCGGCAAAGCAACCATGACGACTGCACTGTCCGTAAACGTAAACAAGATTGCCTGGCTACGCAATGCCCGAGACGGAGACCGGCCCGACCTCATTCAATGCTGCCGAAAGATAATCCAGGCTGGCGCACAAGGAATCACGGTTCATCCTCGGTCGGACCAGAGGCACATCAGGCCGGCCGACGTCTACGCTGTAAATGACCTTGTCCATGAGCTGAATGTCGAATACAACATTGAAGGCAATCCAAGTGTTGGACGACTGTCTAACGGCTACCCCGGTTTTCTCGAGCTCGTTGAGGACACGTGTCCAACGCAATGCACGCTTGTACCGGACAACGCAACGCAACTCACCTCAGACCACGGATGGGACCTAAGCAACGAGGTAAATTTTGAATGCGTTCGTACGTATATTCGTCGCATTCACGAAATCGGTGCGCGAGTTAGCCTATTTCTCGATCCGGAACCCCAGATGGTGGAACGAGCTCGTGAATCCGGAGCGGACCGCATCGAGCTCTTTACAGGTCCTTGGTGCGATTTGGTGGCGCACGGTGGACTGACTAGCGAATACGCTCAACAGTGCCTTGCCAAGTATGTCATTGCCGCCAGTCGCGCCCGCGAACTAGGATTGCAAGTCAATGCAGGCCACGACCTCGATCTAGGAAATGTCGGCCACTTCTGTTCTCAAGTTCCGGTTTCGGAGGTTTCCATTGGCCACGCGCTAGTTGCCGACGCCCTCGCATACGGACTGGAACGCACCGTCAAACTCTACGTTTCTGCAATACAGGACGCTTTCGATACAGAACGCTAGTGAAGGTCTCGGCTTGCTTTGCAGCAAGTGTGCTTAAAATTTGTGCTTTCTGCTCAATCGAGAACGAACCATGCGAAAACTTCGACTAGCCATAGCGGGGCTTGCCGCCCTCCCTTTCGCCCTATTGGGCCAATTCAACGCAGGGGAATCAGAAGAACAAGTCACGCTCGAGGTTGGCGACGATGCGCCCGATTTCAGTCTGCCCGCGAGTGACGGCAACGAATACAAGCTATCCGAAGTCCTGAAGGACGGACCAGTTGTACTTGCATGGTTTCCCAAGGCTGACACCCCGGGTTGCACTGCCCAATGCAAGTCGATAGCAAAGAACGGCGACATGATTCGTGAATATAAGGTCACATACTTCATGATTAGCGTCGACACGGTGGAGGACAACACCAAGTTTGCCGAAAAGTACTCTGCAGATTTCCCAATCCTTTCCGACACGACGAAGGAAGTAGCGAATGAATACGGCGTCTTGCGCACGATGGGCAAATACACAATTCCTGCCCGTGATACGTTCTACATTGGAACGGATGGCAAGATCCTAAAAATCGAGCGCAATGTGAAAGTTAATACTGCTGCGGAAGACATGGCCGCCAATCTAAAGGAACTCAACGTGGACCGTGTCGAGTCTACGTAGTCTAATGCGCCTTAGAGTAGTGACCGGCTACGCATAGAGAGGTCACCAATTACCCGCAGGTTAGTGTCGGGTTGAAGGAGTTCGTGCGCAGGCTAGCTCAGTTTCTGGCTAAAGCAACTCTTGGAATCCCATGGGTTCTGGCATTGTGTGTGCTTGTTATGGCGGCGCGCGCGGATGAACAGACAGCTCCCCATTCGAGCTCGGATGAGGAAGAACAGATTGAAGAGGTCGTTGTAAGGGCAGATCCCGCAAGCTTGGCCGCCCGATCAAGTCAGGGAAGCGTGACTTCTGTAGGTGCTGCATCTGTTTCGCTGGTGCGAGCGACTCATCCCAACGAAATACTGTCTCGCGTTCCCGGAGTCTGGGTGGTGCGTGGTTCGGGCCAGGAGCATTTAACCGGCATGAGGTCGGGAGTACTGGCTGGAGCTGGCGCTTGTGGAGCGTTCCTATTGCTTGAGGACAACATACCAGTTCGTCCAGTAGGGTTCTGCAATGTCAATGGCTTGTTCGAATTGAACACAGAACAAGCGGATTCGATCGAAGTGCTGCGTGGCCCCGCAAGCGCAATTTTTGGAGGAAATGCGCTACACGGAGTCATTAATGTACGCAGCTTCATGGACGCCAACGCGCCCGCACGATTGAGTATTGACGCGGGTCCAAACGACTTCCTGCAATTCCGCGTCGACCATAGCAACCGCAGCTCACGCTTCAAAATGCATTCCACCACGACGAATGGCTATCGCGAGTCCACTGGATACGCACAACACAAGGCAAACGCTCGGACAACAATCTCCTTCGGCAACTGGGAGTCCATGCACACCATCTCAGCAACTGTGCTTGACCAAGAGACTGGGGGCTATGTAAACGGCTTCGAGTCCTTCAAGAACTCGCAGCTAAGACGATCGAATCCAAATCCCGAAGCATTTCGCGATGCAATGTCGCTGAGAGCTGCCAGTCACTGGATTGGCGAATACGCGGAAGGAAGTCTCTACATAAGCCCCTACGCTCGACGGTCCACCATGAAATTTCTCCAGCATTTCCTGCCGGGTCAGCCGACAGAAAAGAACTCCCAGTCCAGTATGGGTGTTGTATCGCATTGGACGAAGACCCGTTCTCGACACACATACACTTTGGGAGCGCACTACGAGTGGATGAGTGCCCGTCTTCTTCAGCAGCAGAAAAACGCCACAATTGGCTCACCCTTCCTTGCTGCTACCCGGCCTCCTGGAATTCACTACAACTTTGATGTCGCTGCGATCACGTTGGCTGTATTTGGCGATTCCATCATTTCACTCGGAGACGACGACGAAATCAACGGAAGCCTACGCGTAGAACAGGTCAGGTACAACTACGACAATCTGCACCTCAACGGCAATACTCGGGACGATCGAACGCCTTGTGGATTTGGTGGGTGTCTGTACACCCGACCGGCAGACCGTACGGACAGTTTCTACAACGGCGCGGTCCGACTCGGCTACCGTCGATACCTTGGCGACCATACCCGTCTACGGGGACTCATAGGGTGGGGATATCGTCCGCCGCAGACAACCGAACTCTATCGATTGCAGAGCGGGCAGTCTCTGGCAGACTTGACGAGCGAAAGACTTCGATCGATGGAAGCAGGCGTGGAGGTCGTTCGCGAAGAGATTGAAATCAGCGTCGCTGCATATCGGGAATCGAACAAAGACCTAGTCTTTAGAGACGCAGAGGGAATGAATGTAAGCGACGGTGAAATCCTTGCTCAAGGAGTCGAAGTTGAGCTAACCTGGAAGGCAAACACGGAGCACACCATCGCACTAGCGGGCTCTCTTGCAAATCACGAATACAGATTCACTCGCACTGTTGCCAGGGGCGAACAAATCAATAGGGGTGCAGAAGTGGACTCGGCACCTTCACTTCAATCCAGCGTCCGATGGAGCTATCAGCCACTTCTTCAAACTATGCTCGAGGTCGAATTCGTTCACATCGGCTCGCACTACCTCAACGCTGCCAACACAGCAAGATATGGTGGACACACTTTGGCGCACATCAGAGCAAACTGGATTTTCAATGCGAGTTGGCGGGGTTCGCTAAGGGTCGCGAACGCGTTGAATGCCAAGTACGCTGACCGCGCGGACTATGCGTTTGGCAACTATCGCTACTTTCCGGGTGCCCCTCGCCAATTATTCGCGGGAATCGAGTACGCCTGGTAGCGCTCGAGACTTCCGACGACCTGCTGGACAAAACGTAGCAGACGAAGAGCGCTACTCGCTCAGTAGATGGCTACTGCCCAGGCGTGGCTGGACTCAAATCAGCTACACGCCGCTCACTAATCGCCCGGAGCTCGGTACGATACGTTCTTTCGAATTGCTTCGTCGATCGTCTCCGGCGAAACCAGCACCTTCATCGTCACATCCAGCGCGCCTGCAGCGCCAATGAACATCGATAGCGCGACCGCCGAAGCCTCGTCAGGAAGGTCTACAACCATAAGCAAATCGACATCCCCAAACGCGTAGTACATGGCATCTAGCGAACCGCCCAGACCCTCTACTGTCTGCGTCAGCGCCTCTCTTCTGCCGCTGCCTCCTTCTTTGAGCAAACCCTGCACTCCCGCTTGCGTATAGCTTGCTTGAAATAGGTACTTTGACATGTCAATTCCAACCTGAAGTTTGAATGAGTATAAGACACGACAGTTGACTTGACGCAAATTGTCTGAGGCGCACTACATCTATTGAATGCAAGATGCTACGCGTGGATACACTAACGGTCTCGTAAAAGAGCCAATTTCGATGTTTGCGCAATGGCTCTATGTTTGCCAACACCCACAATCAAGTTTCGCATTCCAAATGCAAAGAGCAGCGGTTTGATGCATTGGCACGAGAATTGCACTGCTTTTAGTAGACCGGGACATCCGCGAGGGAGGAAGTGCCTATGACGTTGCAGCCGACAACAGTTCTCCGCGTGGCCGCAGCCGAAATGCGGACCTCCCGGCGATTGGTCAGGTTCTGGACCATTGTTGCCGTTCTCTCGATAATTTCACTCGCGGGCTACGCACTGTCTTGCTTGATCTTGAGTTTCACTGCCCCTTACTCACCATCGATTGGAGCAGCAACACCACTGTATTTGCTGGGAGGAATCGATCCCACCTTCTTCCTGGCGTTTCAAATGGCTGTCCTTCTCCTGCTCTTCGACGCCGGGCACCAACATACGAGAAACCGCATCGACGAAGTGCTCGACTCCATGCCCGTAACAAACCTGGAGTATCTCACAGGCAGAGTTTTGGGCATCTCCTTCCTGCTGTGGATGGTTGCGGCGGCGAATGTTCTGCTCATGCAAACTTTCGGCGTCGCGGCGAACGCATTCAATTTCAGCTACGCCGAGCCAATTCAGTTGCATTCGATCATCAATCTCTTGCTAATTGATGCACCAGCCACCTTGCTGATCTGGGGTTCGTTCGTTGTTTTTCTCAGCGTCGTGCTGCGTATTCGCGTTCTCACCGTGGCCGTGGGATTGGCGGCCATGTTTGCTTGGTTCTTCTTGGTTCTCAATGTCCCCTATTCCCTGCTGTCCATCGTGTCGGCGTCGTCCAACGACAGCCTCTTTGTTTCCGATCTGATTCCGGAATTCGCGTCATGGCAAACAATCCTGGTCCGCATAGCCACGTTGCTTGGTGCCCTGGCGCTCGCCGTTGCCGCCGCAATTGCCATGCGACGACGCGATGGCACATCGATTCTGGCAAGCGCGTCGACCATCCTTGTGGCCATTGGTTTGTGCGGAGGGGCATATGCACTGAGCGCCACAAGCGTCCTTCAAGAATTCGGAAATCCCGCCAGATGGCACGAAGCCCACAAAGCGCAACACTGGTCCGATTCAGTCGACGTTCTGGAAATTTCTGGCACCGTTCAAATCTATCCAGGGAAGCGGCTCGACATTGACCTCAGTCTCTCCCTGAAAATCGACTCCGATCCCGCGGAGCAACTGATCTTCACATTCAATCCGGGGATGACTATTAGCAACCTCGAATTTAATGGCAGTCCAGCGAGTTTTAGCTTTCAAGACGGATTGCTGAAACTAGACATTCAAGACGCCTTGACTCCTGACTCAGCACATGCGCTCCGCATTGTTGCCCACGGAAGACCCAATCCTCGCTTCGCTCATTTTGACAGTGCCTTGAACTATATGACCAACCCTGCCGTGCCCATTCGATCTGTTCGCATCCTCGGCAAAGATAGCTCTGTCTTTCGATCCAACTTTGTCGCGTTGATGCCAGGCGTTCATTGGTATCCCATGCCTAGACCTGCACTTGAAGACTTTGCGTCGAGCGATCGAGGAACAGACTACTTCAATGTGGACTTGTCAGTTGGACTTTCAAAGGAGAGCCTGCGGTTAGTCGGAACCGGCACCGCCATCCTCGAGGAAGGCAGCGAATCGACATATCGAGTGACTTCGAAGGTGCCAGTTCCCGAAATCGGTCTGTTTGCAGCGGAGTACGAGAGTGCTTCGGTTGATGTTGACGGCGTAGCGTTCTCCATGCATCTGCACAAACGGCATGCCAAGAACATGAATCTAACGGCTGGAATCGAGGAAGCATTCGCTACCGAGATATCAAACCGGTTGCAACGGCTCACAGAGCATGGATTGACGGTTCCCCAAGAGAGGATTTCCTTTGTTGAGGTGCCCAATCGATTGCGCACTATTGGCGGGGGATGGCGAATGGACAACGTGAGTTCACTGCCAGGAATTGCATTGATGAAAGCACAAGCATTCCCCAGAACAAATTTCAATCTTGCGATCCGATTTGCTAAACGCGAAGAATCACCGGAGCAAATTCCGGCAACGCTAGCGAATCTCTTGTTTAGATACTTCGAAATGGGAATCGGAGTAGACAATTTGTGGACTACGGTTCCTGAGCATCTATGGACACATGTCACATCAGCCACGGGCGACCATGCTGAAGCGCTAGATCAAGTCGTACTTGCATTGATTTCCTTTCTGACAAGTACGCCTCAGCAATTCTTTTCGGTTTATTCAACGTTTCATGTAGCCAATACAACCGCCGTAAGCCCCTATACCTTGAATTATGGTTCAGACCCAGACGGATGGGCACCTTACCAGTTTGAGGTGCGCGAATCGGAAGTGAGCTACGGTAAGCGTCAGTCAATTTGGACATACATGGAAGGCAATGGACTGTCCGAACTTCCATCCTCCAATGGCAACCAAAGAGACCTTGAATTGATGTTGACAAAGACCAACGCAATAGCGGACGGGCTGCTTCACGCCAACGGCATTGAAAAGATCCTGGGGTGGTTGACAGCTCTCCGTCTACAGTTTGCCGGTCAGAATTACACCTTCGACGATCTGATTCAGTTCGCAAAAGAGCACGAGATCGTGTACGACCCCTTCTTAACGGAATGGTTGGAAGAAACTCCTTTGCCGGCATACGCTTTTAAGCTAGTTTCGATGGAGCGAATCTCAGACGACGAGCACGGCGGTCCTCGCTACCAAACCTCTTTAGTTGTAAGAAATGTTGGACCAATTTCAGGGTTCATTAGGGTTGAATACCCCCATGACCAAAATGCTGATCGACGATTTCCCTTCCTGCTGTCAACCGAAGGGATTCGAATTGAAGGAAACTCCGCAAGTCAGATCAATGTAGTCAACTCATACGCACTGAACCGGCTAAGTGTGGTACCTCATCTCTCGCTCAATCGCCAGCCAATGACACTTTGGCCGAATGCCGAGTCCATTTCCGAAAGCCCCGACGAAGAGCCCGCTCCATTTGAAGAGAGCAGCACATGGATTCCGAGCTCCAACGGGATCGTGGTAGACGACCTCGATTCTGGTTTTTCTGCAAACCAAACTGTACCCAAGATCACGCAATCGGCAAATCTAGGTCCATTCGATTGGTTTCGAGAGCACCGTTTGGAAATAGAACTGGAAGGCGGACTGCCAAGTTGGGGTCAAATGTATGGTTCAGGTTATTGGGGTACTACTACTAGGCAATTGTGGAACAGATTTGCAATTGAAAGTGCATATGGCAAGTACCGAAGAACTTCAACCAGCCTATGGAACACACATTCAACGACATTTCCTACAGTTAGTTTTGAAGCCAAGACACCAGAAGCGTCTTTGTGGAGACTGGAATACCACATTCCGGCGACTCGTTTCATTATGGGCAGACGCAACACGATGAAATACCAGTTTGTTGTGTCCAACGAGAGCACTACCTACGATGTCGAATTCGAAAGCAATCCGGAAACCCCTGGCTGGCATGAGCTCGGACAATTCCAATTGACGGCGGGTCCGGTCGGTGTGGAACTCGTGCGAGCGGTCGGTTATGGACCTGTCTTCGCAGACGCAATCCGTTGGATCAAAGCTGATGACACACCGCTTTAGTTGGCAGCGACGGCACCATTCCGCGCAAGGCTACGGCAAGAGGTCCAAACCAAGGATCGCTTAAGATTGCCAATCCGAATTCTTGAGTTCGGAAATTGGACTTGACAGATACGTGAAACTTAGTGCAGGCACGTCGTTGAGCACCACGGGAAGCAGAATCCTTGCTGCAACTCGGGCCGAATTTGAAAACACCAAGCGGCTCACACGATTCAAGATTCTGCGGATAGTACTTCCGATGGCCACGCTTGTCGCGTACGCCATGTCGTGCTTTATCCAGTTGTTTGTCGCGCCGTATTCCCCAACCTTTGGTGCTGCGACTCCAAAGTACCTTCTGGAAAACATTGACCCTACATTCTTCCTGATCTTTCAGCTGGCGGCACTATTCCTTGTGTTTGATGCACCGCACCGCCATCGGCGCAATCAAATCGCCGAGGTCTTGGATGCAAAACCTGTGTCGAATTTCGAGCTGCTTATGGGTCGAGTGATTGCAACAGCGGCGTTGATGTGGCTAGTTGTGGTAGTCGTCGTTCTCATTCCATGCTTGATCGGACTAATTGCCGCCGTTGGCGGGTTTGATTTTGCCGAACCCATCGCACTTGCTTCCGTTCTAAACCTTCTGTTTCTTGATGCACCCATTACGCTTCTGTATTGGTGTGCGATTGGTGTGTTCTTGACCAGCATTCTGCGATTTCGTGTTGCTGTCTTTGCCGTGGCTACAGGTTTCATGTTCCTTTGGTTCTTCTTGACCATTGAATCGCCCTACTCCGTCTTGCCATTAGTGTCGCCGTCCTCAAACGACACTCTATTCATTTCCGATTTGGCACCTGAACTGTTTTCAACGCCTGTCTTTCTTGTCCGATTGGCCACTCTCCTGCTTGCATTTGCCTTCGTCCTGCTGGCGGCTATTTGGATCAAACGGAACGACAGTGCACGTCTGCCGAATGTTCGAGTTGCCGCACCACTTGCTCTTGTAGCTTGCGTAGGAATGTACGGCTTGGCCAGTGCGTTGGTCTTTGGCGCATTGGCGGACGAAAAGCGGTGGCGCGAAATTCATGCCGCCGCAAAGGAAGGACGAGAGGTAGATCTGAAGAGAATCTCAGGCACTATCCAACTGAATGCTAGATCCCATTTGGAACTCGATCTGAAATTGGAATTTGCTACCGATTTGCAAGACTCTGAACCCTTTGTGTTTGCCTTCAATCCGGCAATGAACATTCAAACGTTGGAATTGAACGGATCCGTTGCTAATCACACGTTTCAAAATGGCTTGCTTCGACTGAGCAATCCAAACCTGCTTGAATCGAATTCTGACCAAACATTGCGAATCGTAGCACGGGGTCGACCCAACCCGCGCTTTGCCTACTTCGACAGCGCAATCAACTACCTGACTGATGCCGATGTCCCAATTCAGCTAACTTCTCTATTCGGCAGGGAAAACTCCCTATTCGGAGCTCGATATGTCGCATTGATGCCCGCCATTTGCTGGTACCCAATTCCCGGTCCGATCAATGGGCATTTCACGCGCCAACAGCGCGGGTCGGACTACTTCGATGTCGATTTGAATGTCAAGCTATCACCATCAAGTCTCTCGCTTGTCGGTACCGGAACTACGACTAGCCAAGGTGAGGAAGCGTCGACCTTCAGAGTTATGTCTCACGCACCAATGAGCGAAATTGGCTTGTTCGCTTCGTCATTTCTTCGCCTGTCGACCGAATTCGATGGAATGACTATTGCCATGTACTTCCACAGGAGCCACACAAAGCACCTAGCCTGGATCGGAGACCTTGAACAATCCTTCAGAACGGAAGTACAAACGTGGCTACGACGCTACGTCGATCTCGGACTAACACTGCCGCAACAATCGTTGTCGTTTGTCGAAGTTCCAAGAAAACTACGCACAGTCGGAGGAGGCTGGCGAATGGACTCGGTCGCCGCGCTTCCGGGTGTCGTTCTTGTCAAAGAACACGGTTTCCCCACAGCTCCGTTGCCCATGGGTCTAGATCGACTTGAGGAGAGAATCGCCGACCGGGAGCAACGCCAGGCAAGCCAGACTGACCTTGTAGTGCAATACATGGCGCGCGGATTGGAAACGGACAATCTGTGGGTCAGTCTGCCTAACACCTTTTGGTCGGAAGTAACTTCTGCCACAGGAGAATACGCGCAAGCTCTTGACCAAATCGCTCGCTCCCTTATTGGGTCAATAGCACCCAATCATCGCCAATTCTTCTCGATCTACTCAAGTTCATACGTTGCACACATGACTGGTGTAAACCCCTTTATATCCGACGAATTTTTAGGGACCGCTCTTTACGACCGACCAGTGCCATCGCCCGTTCAATCGTTTGCTGACGACTATGGCCGGCGCGCATCGGTGTGGAATCATGTCGAGACTCTCGCATATTCGGATTTGCCTACGAACAACAATCAACGCGACCTCGAATTAATGCTGTTCAAAAGCAACGAAATTGCTAGAGGATTGCTCTCGATAAACGGCGAGGAGAAGGTATTCAAATGGCTTTCCAACTTGCGAAGGAGATTCGCCGGATCCAACTACACACATCGAGACATGCTGGCGCTAGCCGAAGAGCACGAATTGATTGTTGATCCGTTTCTTACTGACTGGATAAGAAACGCCTCGCTTCCTGGCTATGTTGTTTCTCGAATGAGCGTGGATCGAATTGCCGACGATGCTAGAGGCAATCCCCAATACAAGACGAGTGTGACAGTTAGAAACATGGAGCCAGTTGGTGGATTCGTGCGACTGCAATACCCAACTGAAGAGACGTGGAGCTGGATGTTTCCCTACTACACGCAATCAAAAGGGGTTTACGTTAGTGCAAAGACTTCTACGCGCATAAACCTTATCACTCCCTATGAAGTTCGCACTGCTCGACTGCTTCCGGGTCTTTCCTTGAATCGAGGTGCGATTAGCCTACGAAAATCCTCCTCGACTATCGATGAACTACTCGAGGTCCAGCCTCCCCCGTTTGCGCAGGCAAGCGAATGGATGCCAACCTCCGACAGCGGAATCATCGTCGACGATCTCGATGCGGGATTTACAGTTACTCAACCCTCTCCCAATTTGGCGCGTCCGACGTCTCTAGGTCCCATGGGGTGGTTTGCGCCTCCACGTCTCCAGTTGGAGCTGGACAGTGGATTGCCCTACTTGGGAACCTATTACGCACGCATTTCCGAATTCCGTGTTGCTCGCGGTACTTGGGGACGCATTGTCGAAAGCTCTGCGTACGGCAAGTATCGAAAAACAGTAGCGCAGGCTTGGATCAAAGACAAGATCCACACTGCGCAGTTCACGACGGAGCTGCCTGAGTCCACCCTGTGGAGACTCTCGTTTCATGTTCCCCGGAGTTGGCGACCGGGTCCGAATGTGGATTTGCAGTGGCAGTTCAAGATTTCCAACGAGAGCGAGAATTGGTATCGCGAATTTGACCTAGGTTCCAAAGTGCCAGGGTGGAATTCAATCGGAGACTTCAACCTGCCCAAAGGCGCCATTAGTGTGGAACTGGCTGGCATTTCCAAACCTGGGCATGTCTACGCCGACGCAATTCGCTGGACTAGAGCAATCGATCCATAGCAGTCGCTTTCGCAATACCAGTGGCACGAAAATTGCATTAAATTTCAGTGCAATGGCCGCGTAGAGTCCTAGGCAATGTCCACAGTTCCGTCCATCTCCAAGATTCTCTCTGTGGCTGCCGGAGAGGTCCGAACATCTAGGCGACAAGTACGATTCTGGACCATAGTCTTTCTTTTGTCGCTGTTTTCCCTAGCTGGCTATGGACTGTCATGCTCCTTCCTCGCCTACGCTGCAACGACCTCTCCATCCTACGGCACTGGCATTCCCCAGTACTTGCTGGGCAACATCGATCCCTCATTTTTCCTCATGTTTCAGATGGCTGCATTGTTCCTCCTGTTCGACACGTCACACCAGCAGAAGCGGGATCGCATTGCCGAAGTCTTGGACTCAAAACCCATCTCCAATTTCGAATACTTGGCAGGACGCGTGCTTGGTATCGCAGCCCTGCTGTGGATTGTCGCAGTGTTGAACATTCTGGCGATGCAAGTGTTCGGCTGGGTCGCAACGACCACGAACATCGCTGTTGGTGACACCCTGCAGCTGCACTCCGTGCTCAACTTGATTTTCTTGGATGCGCCTACGACATTGTTGTTCTGGTGTTCCGTTGTCGTCTTGCTTGCGAGCGCATTGCGCATGCGCGTCGTGGTTGCAGCGGTTGGAGTCGGACTGATGTTCGCGTGGTTTACCTTGGTGCTTGAATCCCCCTACTCGCTGCAGGCGATCGTTTCCCCTTCCTCAAACGATTCGCTCTTCGTATCTGAATTGCTTCCTGAGCTTGCTTCGCCTTCAGTCCTTGCGATTCGCGCTGGTACCGTCCTAGCGGCACTTGCACTACTAGCAATAGCAACCGTGATCCTTCCGCGACGTGACGGGCATGGCCAGATGAACAGTGTCATTTCAACCACAGCGGGGGGACTCGGTGCCGTACTAGCGACGCTGGGTTCTTGGAGCCACGTTGCGCACGTCAACGGTGCCGACCAGTGGGCTGAGGCACACCAAAACTTCGAATGGAATGCGACAACTGATCTGACCTCAATCACCGGAATGGTGCAAATGGAACGCAGTCGTCTCGCCATTGACTTGATCTTGAACGTTGAATGCCAAGAATCCAAATCAAACGAGCTCGTATTCTCGTTCAATCCGGCAATGAACATTCAGACTCTGGAGATGAACGGGAATGCAGTGCAGTTCTCCTTCCAAAACGGCTTGCTCGTGATTGAGAATCCTAGTGCCCCGGCCGAGCCTCGCGCGCATACATTGCACATCGTTGCACATGGCGTTCCTGACCAACGATTTGCCTATTTGAACAGTGCATTCGACTACTTGAGTGTGCCGAAGGTGCCACGTCAAGCCATTGCTCTGTTTGGCAGCCATGCATCGATCTACGACTCCAGGTATGTTGCGTTGATGCCAGCAACACATTGGTATCCGGTTCCGGGACCAATACAACAGGGCTACAGTTCACTGCAACATGGACTGGATTATTTTGATGTCGATCTCACTGTAGCCCTTGAGAACGACGATTGGCAATTGGTCGGGCCGACAGCATCGATTCAACTTTCGGAACCAGCTAACGCCTATCGGGTTACCTCCGAACAGCCCATACACGAAATTGGGTTGTTTGCGTCGAACTTCGAAAGTGCGTCAATCGACATCGAGGGCACTAGGTTCTTCGTTTATCTCCACAAGCGGCATGCATCTAACCTTCGATTAGTTGAAGAAATTGAAGTAACGGTGCGAGAAAGAGCTGGTACTTGGTTGAGCAAATTTTCTGAGCATGGATTAACGATCCCAAATCGTTCGGTTTCTTTTGTTGAAGTTCCTCGACGATTGCGGATGGTCGGCGGTGGCTGGCGGATGGATTCCAAACAAACGCTGCCCGGACTCGTGCTCTTGAACGAACGTGGCTTCCCCAACGCGAGGTTGGATTTGGTGCGAAAACGTCAATCCGATAGCGAGACCTCACTGTCTCTGGGTTTGTTCGAATGGCTTGTCCATTACTCGCAGCAAGGAATCGGGCCGGATGATGTCTTGTCAGATTTAGCGGCGAAACTCTTGACCGACTCGACGTCCGCAACTGGTCAATACGCGCAGCCTCTGGAAACAATCCTTCAATTCTTGACCACATTTGTTGGCCGTGACGATTTAGACGAATTCTCTAATAGCTTCTTCAATGCTTATTCGACGATCCACTTTGCAGACACAACCGCAATTAGTTTGTTTGAAGGAGTTACTGGAATTGAGGATGGCGTGAGCAACTCCCAAGTGCCAAGCTCAATGCCCACTCTGCGAAGAGTACGCCAAAGGTACTCAACTCGTACCTCGATCTGGAACGATTTGGAAATCGTGGGATTTCCTAATCTTCCTACGGGCCATGGGCATAAGCGTGATTTGGAGTTTTCGCTCTTCAAATGCCGAGAAATCGCACGCGCGCTTTTCTCGATCAACGGAGAGGATCTTGTTCTCAATTGGCTAGCAGACGTATTACACCAGAAGCAGGGAGGTAACTTCACGTACGTGGATCTAATCAGAATTGCTGAACAGCATGAGGTAGTGATAGATCCATTCCTAACCCATTGGCTTTCTTCTGCGTCGCTGCCTGGGTTTGCAGCATCCCCCTACACTACGTTTCGCATTCAAGACGACGAGCGAGGCAACCCCCAATTTCAGACGAGTGTCGCTGTTAGGAATACGAGCAATGTGGCGGGGTCCGTGCGTCTGCAATACCCTACCGAAGAGACTTGGAATTGGATACATCCATACGTAGAGAGCAGCAAGGCTGTTCGGATCGAAGGAAACTCAACCAAACAAATCAATCTCCTTACTGCATACGAAATTCGAAGCGTCTACCTAAATCCAGGGCTTTCGCTAAATAGAGACGTACTTGGACTAATTAGAGATCCATCCTCGCCTAACGAATTGACAAATCGTGAACCGGCAAGCTACGAAACGATCGGTTCGTGGTCGCCGCCATTCGAAGAAGGAATCATAGTCGACGACCTAGACCCGGGATTCGTGGTCCAGCAGAAAGCGCCACGCACCACGCGTCCTTCGCGCGTGGGTCCGAGGGCATGGTTTCGGATGCCACGCCTCGACGTCGAAATGGACCATGGGCTTCCCGTTAGAGGTCGCTGGATGTTCGAGTGGCACCCGCCAAGAGGAATGTGGACACGAGTCTCAGAACCTCGCGCGTATGGGGAATATCGCAGAACTGCAGCGCTATTCTGGAGCAGAGGACACAATCCCCAAGCCGCATTCGTGACAGAAATACCAGAATCCACAAGATGGCGTCTTGACTACCACGCGCCGCAATCACTAAGCGATAGCTGGTATCGAGGCTTAAAGTACGAACTTGTCGTAACCAGCGACACAGAGTCGTGGAATGTCGAATTGGATGCCCACAACTGGAACATCGGTTGGAACGTCGTCGACGAATTTGACCTGAATGAAGGTGCAGCGCGAGTAGATCTAGTGGGGGTATCGCAGCATAGCCTGTTGATTGCTGATGCCGTGCGATGGACCAAGATTACAGGTCAATGAATGACGGCCAACTAGTTCGTTGCCGATTTTTGCAAATCTTGGTTGGTTCCGGTGGGTAGTGTCCCGAACTCAGTCCCGGAGTAACAACAAAAGGTGTGGTGGAGGCGGCGGGAATCGAACCCGCGTCCGACAGTACTCCATCCTCGGCTCTACATGCTTATTCTTGCCTTTGATTTAACCCATCAGCGACCCGGCAGGACTGGATTCCGTTGAGCGAGTCCTCAGTTTTAGCCGCCGGATGATCGGACCATCTTCCGTGGCGATCCCGTAAGTATGATCCCGTCCACCCTATACGGGCATTCGAATGGACAGGACTAGCGTGCTATCTAAGCCGCTAGAGCGTAGTTGTCGTCGTTGGCAACTAATTTAAAGTGAAACAATTGATTTACGAGAGCTGTTTCTCTCTCGGCATGCACCTGAGACTTTGCATCCGCCGTCGAATCCATTTCGCCCCCAGTGACTACCTAATTTTGAGACATCTATCTATTCAACAGCGTTCATTTTAACCCGCGAAAAACGTGGAATCCAGCATTGAACCCGCATTCGAAGGGAGTCGATGGGGCGCAACTGCCCTAATAGCCAACTTATTCTCTATCCGAGGTTATTTAACCTCCGAGTTTGCACAGAGTGCTTGGCTATCGCTCTCCAATCATCGAATTCGCACCGACCCTATACAATGTTGACGGCAGAAAATGCGCTTTAGTCACTAGTTTCAACTTTAAACGCCGTGAGCGAAGAACGACGTCTAACACGTATGGTTTACGACGCCTTTGTTGCAGTCGTAGAGACCGGACGCAATGAAATCCATCCGGGAGACATTGTCCAGTTCATGCGCGAGCAGAACCATCCAATGGGAATCTGGAACGTAAACGGGGAGCTGACCAAACTGCGAGGACTCGGCGTGGTCAGATTGAACGATGACAACGCCACGTGGACTTTGATTCCTGGGGTGGATTTCGAGGAGGCGTCTTTGAAGCCAAATGGAGAGGCAACTACTTCGAGCGATTGACACAGAGATTCGCGATCTCTGCCAAGGTTGATTCCTGCAAGTCCATGCGATCTAGAACGTCAAACGCATTACCAAGCAATTTCGCTGCCTTGGCTTGAGCTCGTTCAACTCCAATGTGCGTTACGTAATTGAGCTTTCCCGCCGTGCCGTCGGCTTGGGCGGGTTTGCCCAAGACGTCTGAATGCTGCGTTGCATCCAATATGTCGTCGGTGATTTGAAATGCCGCTCCCACGAAGCCCGCAAACTCACTAAGAGATCGATATTCGGATGTGGCAGGATCAAATCCAGCCACAACAGATCCGATCTCCGCACTGGCACGGAACAGCGCGCCAGTTTTCGCGCCATTTAGAACATCCAGTGTCGAGGAGTCTGCAATGGTGCGATTCTCCAATTCCATATCCATGGCCTGTCCACCGACCATGTTTGCCCAACCACCTGCATCCAACAGGGCTTGGAGTGCGTTCACCCGCTGTTGCGAACTAAGTTCTCCGCATTTAGCGAGAGTCTCATAGGCAAGCGATTGCAGCGCATCCCCAACCAGAATTGCAGTCGTGGTCCCGAACGCCGCATGGCAACTTGGTTTCCCGCGACGCAATGACGCGTTGTCCATGTCAGGCAAGTCATCATGCACAAGGGAATAAGCATGCAAGTATTCGACGGCCGCCGCCGGACCAAGAGCTGCCTCCAGCGAACCGTTTAGGCCAATCGCACTTGCACACACCATACTTCCACGCAGTCGCTTCCCGCCATTCAAGACGGCATACTTCATACCATCGGAGAGCTGAGTCGAGTGTTTGGATTCGAATGACAGATCGAGTTCCAGATAGTCATTCACTCGCTGTCGAATTGCCTGCAAGCCAATCATGCAAAAAAGCTCTTGAGTGCTAAGACCTAGTCGAATCGTCCACCGACAGCTGTGCGATTCGTTCTTCTGCTTGTCTTAAAGCTTCTTGACATTTGCGTGCTAGTGCGACTCCCTTTTCAAAGGCTGTGAGAGATTGTTCAAGAGTCAAGTCTCCGGACTCCATGTCCTGCACCAATGTTTCGAGTTGCTGAATTGATGCTTCGAAGTCAATCGTCGAAGCGCTTTCTTGTTCCTCATTCTGTTCCGTGTTTTCGTGATCAGACACTCTTGATCCCCTCTTAAGTTTCCACTGCGATTTTCCATGCCGCCAATGCAATTACACATGCCATTCCGCCTGCAACTAAATCGTCCAGCAGAATCCCCAATGCGTTACGCAATCGCTTGTCGATCCAGCCGATTGGCATAGGTTTCCATATATCAAAAAGTCGGAACAGAAAAAAAGCTACCACAAACACCCAGAAGTCAAATGGCAAGAACAAGAATGCAACGGATACTCCAGCAATTTCGTCGAGCACCACACACCGAGCGTCTGCGTAGCCGTACCGACGCACCAAGGCTAACAAGACTAGCAGTGAAGTACCACAAATCAGACTTGTCGCCACGGCTTGAATCCAATATTCCAAAGGGGAAATCAACAGCCAGTAGGCAGCTCCTGCTGCGAGTGACGCTGCGGTACCTGGCGCCACTGGCATCCAACCCAGACCGAATCCCGTAGCGATAACGACAATCGGATCTTTGAAGCGATTCTGCTTTAGCTTATGGGCGACTTCGTCGCTAGCTTCCTTTCCAGCCACCTCCGCTCCCGTCAAAAGTGCGAATAACCTCTCCCTACCTCCAAAGGCTCTCCGTCCTGCAAGAATACAACGTTGGTCGTCTTGCTATTGACGCGTCCGATTCGAGTAAGTGGAGTAGCTGTACTCTCGCCAACTTTGGTGACTTCGTTGCGCATCGCTTGGTTCGCCGTAAAAAGCAATTCGTAGCTGTCGTCGTCGTTCAACGCTTTTGGAATATGCGTCTCGTGCCAAAACTCCAGTACACCAACTTCTACTTGCATTCCGCATTTGCTGTGTTTAGCCAATTGCTTCAGTTCCGAGGCTAGACCGTCACTTACGTCGGTAGCGGACGAAGCCATCCCAGAAACTTGCAGAGCAAACTCAACTCTAGGTGTCGGCAGAAAATAGGCCGCAACCGGGTCGCAGTGTCGTTTCGACATAAGCTCCTCTAAGGAGTATGAAGCCGGGTCCGCCATCCTGCTTAGCGCAACACTCGTAGCTCCGATCCTCCCTGTCAACCATATGTCGTCACCCTCGTTCGCGCCCGATCTCCTCAGGTAGCAATCCGCACCCACACTTCCGAGCGCGGTAATTGCGACAGACTTGGGTCCGCGGGTTAGGTTTCCGCCAACAACCGTCAATCCAACTTCCATGCAACAGACCCGCACTCCATCTGCAAAGCTGTACAACCAATCTTTGTCTGCAGCTTCCATGGTTAGGGCTACGGTCATGTAGCGAGGACGTGACCCCATCGCAACAAGGTCCGACACGTTGACTGCCACGCTCCGATACCCTACGAGATCCCCTGGAGTTCGCTTGGGGAAGTGTCGACCCTCCACGAGTACATCAGAGGTCACGACGACCTCCTCATCGCTGGCGAATCGAACAACGGCGCCGTCGTCGCCAGTTCCTACTACTACATTGTGTCCACGAGCCGCAGAACCTAAACGACTTACTATCAAATCGATAGCTTCGAACTCGTTCACTCTTCGCCGTCCCTAGCAGTTCGTGCCAGCGCGTCGAGCACGGCATTGATGTATCGATAACTATCTTGCGCACCGAACATCTTGGCCAATTCAACCCATTCGTTGATTACCACACCAACTGGTACGTCCTCTCGCTCAATCAATTCAAAGCTGCCTGCCCGCAAACATGCGCGTTCTACTGGATTCAGTTCAGATAATGCCCGGTCAAGATAGGGCTCGTATGCCCTATCCAAGTCCTTGACTCCTCGCATCACACCATGCAGACAGTCATTGAAGTAGCGTTTGTCAGCTTTGTCCAACGATCCCTCGTCAGTGAAAAAGTCCACCATTTCCGTTTCGGTAGAGCCCGCCATGTCCCACTGATAAAGAGCTTGCAGCAGCACCCGTCTGCTTTGCCGCCGAAATCGTGGTGACACGTCCATACTGCACTCAGTCCATCGTCGAATTGGATATGACGATCCGCAAATCCGGACCAATTCTTGCGATGGATTCAACTCGACCGTTAACACTATCGCAAAGGTCTTCGATCTTTAGGTTCGCCAACGGCATTGCGCTCGAGCCCAAAAGTTTGGGCGCGACAAAGACCACAAGCTCATCCCATAATCCCGAAGCAATAAAGGAGCCTGTCAGATTGGACCCGGCTTCTACGAGAACTTCGTTCACTCCTCGCTCCGCCAAGCGAGAAAGAACACCAGCTAGATCAGCCTTGGCGTCTGTGTGAGTCCACTTCTCCAGTTTGCAGGGAATCTCCGCATTCGCGTTGCACACAACGATGACATCCCCTTTGTGCCTCAAAATCTCTGCGTCTGCTGGCATTCGACCATTTGTATCGAAAACAATGCGCAATGGGGTACATCCAGCATAGCGGTCCTCACGAACCGTAAACCGGGGATTGTCCCTTAGCACCGTCCCAATTCCAGAAATGATCGCGCCACTTCGTGCACGCAACCGCTGTACATCTGAACGCGCTTCGGGACTCGTTATCCATTGGCTATTGCCGTCAGACATTGCAATTCGACCATCCAACGACATCCCTGTCTTGATTCGAACAAACGGCATGGCGTTCGCGATGCGCTTTCTATATCCAGGATTAACGTGACGTGCTTCCGTCAATTCAAACAAGGAAACCTCTATGCCCGAGTGTTTTAGTTGTTCAATTCCCTTACCACAAACGTTGGGATGCGGGTCTTTCTCTGCGCAAACAACCCGGTTGATTCCGGCTTCTATAAGCGCTGCAGTGCATGGTGGGGTCCTCCCTTGCACACAGCAAGGCTCAAGACTTACATATGCAGTCGCTGACTTAGGCGATTCCTCACATCGCTTGAGCGCGACAATCTCAGCGTGGTCGGCGCCATCGCGGGAATGAAATCCTCTGCCAATAACCCGACCGTTCTTCACCAACAAGCACCCAACTCTGGGATTATTTCGTGTGACCGTATAGAGACCTTTCTCAGCCAATCGAATTGCGGCCAAGAGATATAGTCTGTCTACATCTGAATTAGTCATTGGTACACGTCGATTGAGACGCTCTGACACGCTCGTAGCCTACGCCAAGCGAAATGGGTGAGGCTGTTTCGATGCGCCTATGGGAATTTTCGCCAATTTGTTGTAGAGCAACTCCAAAGCTATGGGGCAGCGTAAACGGGAAATCCCTTGCATAGTTCAAGAACCTTCAATCGAACCGATGCAATCATGTTGTCATTCTCGATGTCGTCAAGTATGTCGCACATCCACTCCGCGAGATTCCCGCATTGCTCCACACCGAAGCCGCGCCGCGTGACGGCAGGCGTTCCAATTCGCAGGCCGCTCGTCACGAAAGGCGATCTAGGGTCGTTCGGAACGGTGTTCTTGTTGACCGTGATATTGGCTCGATCAAGCGCTTCATCGGCTGCCTTGCCGGTCAGTCCCTTGTCAATCAAGTCCACAAGGAACAAGTGGTTGTCGGTGCCACCCGATACAACCTTGTACCCTCGCTCTTGAAGTCTGCTAGCCATGGTCTTCGCGTTTTCCAACACTCGTTGCTGGTACTCGACGAATTCTGGTGATAACGCTTCCAGAAAACACACGGCTTTCGCAGCGATCACATGCATCAAAGGTCCGCCTTGCGACCCCGGGAACAAGGAGGAATTGAGTTTCTTCTCAACGTCTGGATTGGAACGTGCCAAGATTATTCCACCCCTTGGTCCTGCCAGAGTTTTGTGCGTGGTGGAGGTGGTCACATCCGCAACGGCTACGGGATTGGGATAGAGATTCGCCGCTACCAGTCCTGCAACGTGCGCCATGTCGACCAATAGGTAAGCACTCACTGAATTGGCGATTTCTCTGAATTTCGACCAATCGATTTTTCGGCTGTAAGCTGAAAATCCTGCAACAACCATCTTCGGCCGATGTTTCTCTGCTAGCTGTTGAATCGCGTCGAAGTCTAGTCTTCCAGAGTCAGGGTCTACTCCATACTGAACTGCTTTGTAGAGCTTGCCGGAGAAATTCACAGGAGAACCATGGGTAAGATGCCCGCCGTCCGACAAACCCATCCCAAGCACTACATCTCCCGGTTGCAGCAACGCCATGTAAGCCGCTGCATTTGCCTGGCTTCCCGAATGCGGCTGTACATTCGCAAAGTCTGCGCCGAAGAGTTGCTTTGCTCGTTCAATGGCCAGCGACTCGACTTCGTCAACGTGACTGCAACCGCCGTAATACCGTCTGCCTGGATATCCCTCAGCGTACTTGTTCGTCATGACGCATCCCTGGGCTTGCAGAACCGCTGGGGATGCATAGTTTTCGGAAGCTATGAGCTCTATGTGTTCTTCTTGACGCTGGGTCTCAGCGGAAATTGCATTCCAAACCAACGCATCGGTGTCCCGAAGAGCTTCTGAACCGTTAAACATGCTGACTTTGAGAGCAACACTGATAGGACGGTTATTTTATGAACGCCGCAGAACTTCAGCCACTGCAATATGTTCGATCGTGAATTGAATTGCGCTAATCAGTAGATTGCCGTTTAGTCAAGCATATTGCTCAAAGTCTCGAGCGCATCGCTAAGCGACTTGACGAAGGCTACTTCCACACCAGCTATAGGTCGCTTTGCACGGTTGGCGATGGGCGCCATGATTCTTGTGAAACCATGCTTTTGAACTTCCCGGATGCGCTCTTGGCCATTGGGTACCGGACGTATCTCTCCAGTTAGACCCAACTCTCCAAAAACAACGAGATCGCGCGGCAGTGGACGATTGCGGAAGCTCGAATACACGGCCACCAAGACCGCGAGATCGACAGCCGTCTCGCCAACCCTTACGCCTCCCGTCACGTTAGCGAAGACGTCTTGGTCCGCAAGCGAAATCCCACAGTGCCGATGCATGATTGCCAGATGCATGGCCAACCGCTGAGCGTCCAAACCAACGGCAACCCTTCGTGGATAGCCGCCTTGAACGTCGTCCACTAACGCTTGAATCTCCACCAGTAGAGGACGGGTCCCTCCCCAAGTCACTGTGACGACACTACCGGCAGCGGGCTCGGAAGACCGCTCCAAGAAAATTGCCGACGGATTGGACACTTCCCGCAAACCGCGATCACTCATTGCAAACACACCAAGCTCGTTGACCGCGCCAAACCTGTTCTTCACGCCGCGCAGAGTCCGATAGCGACTTCCAGGTGGTGAGTCGAGCATGACGAAGCAGTCGATCATGTGTTCGAGCACCTTGGGACCAGCAAGATTTCCCTCTTTGGTTACATGTCCTACCAACACAAACGTGCATTCCAATTGCTTTGCCAAGCGCGTAAGACGTGCCGCGCATTCGCGAACCTGAGTCACGCTTCCCGGCACGCTGTCAATCTCGTCTGCAAACATGACCTGTATCGAGTCGATTACAACTACAGAGGGCCGTTCCTTCTGCACGAGTTCACTGACTTGACCAACGGACGTTAGCGAGGCAAGTTCGACACTTGCGTTAGCCATTCCTAAACGAACCGCACGTCCCGCGATTTGCTGAATGGACTCCTCGCCGCTTACATAGAGACACGAGGACTGTTGGGCGAGATTGCCTGCCATTTGAAGTAGCAGTGTTGATTTGCCCGCCCCAGGGTCACCGCCGATTAGAACCACGGAGCCTGGAACTAGACCACCTCCAAGCACACGGTCGAACTCGTGCATTCCCGATGAAATTCGCTGATTTGCTTCGGCTCGAACTTCCGACAATCGAGCAATGGTCGCGACTCCACCGCTGTAGCCTGCACTGACATCCGATCCTATCTGCTTGTTCGCACGGGGAACGTCAATCTCCTCGAGACAGTTCCACTCCTCGCAAACGGAGCACTGGCCTTGCCACTTGGGATGCGAAGCCCCGCATTTGGTGCATGCAAATATTGTTTTGGTTTTCATCCGTTGGTGAGCCTAGTTCTAGTGCAATCCACCACTCATAGAGATGTAATCTGCTAGATTTGTACTAGGCTCGTCTGCGTGACGGCAAAGTATGTGTGTATTTGTACATGTTAACACACGTACATTGCAGTGCTAGGCGTAGGATTTAGCCTAGAGCCCAACACGGAGCCTTGAAAAAACTAGGACGGAACGTTTCCTTGAACAACAATCCGATGCATTACTCGTCGTTCGCCATAGTCGGCAACCGCGTAGTGCATCACGGACCTGTTGTCCCATAGAACGAGATCATCTAAGTTCCACTTGTGCCTGTAGGTGAATTCTGGCCGAACAAAGTGGGAGAAGATGCGAAAGAGAAGAATTTCACTCTCGTCTGATGGCATACCAACGATGTATTTCGTGAAATTGGGGTTGACATAGAGAGCCTTATGCCCTGTTTCGTCGTGTGTGCGAACTACCGGATGAATGGAATCTTCTACATCGGGCCCGAAAACCTTGCCAGTATGGAAAGCTTTCTTATCCTCAATCTCATCCTTTAGAGATGGCGGCAACGTCTCATATGCCTTGTGTTGGTTGGAGAAGATCGTGTCTCCTCCCGCGGAGGGCAATCGTCTCGCATGCAACCCCGTGTATTTTGGTGGAGTCGAATGCCAAGTCATATCGGAATGCCATCCTCCGCCAGCCGGGTGCGAACCAGGAAAGAACTTGAACTGCCGCCCCTCTTCGGAGCTCCCAATCCACTGCACATATTGAGTGTCTCTATGCTTGGTTGCGGGATGCGTCAGCAGTTCGCCCCACCGTCGTCCAAAGTCCTCTAGTTCCAGAGCGGACAGTTGCTGGTTGGGGATTACGAGCAAATGATGCTTGAGCATTAACTCATGCAATAGATCGATGGTTTCTTGAGAGTCGTCGGAACCAACATCGAGTCCCTGCACGCGGGCACCCAGCGTCACGCTCACCGGCTCGATGTCGAGGCCAGAGTCGATATCCTGATCTACAAACAATTCTTGTGGCTTCACAGTGGTCAAGGCAGTAATAGGGGTGTCAAATCATACAACGATACGACCAAAAGTTCGAACTGACCCCGTGCATCCGAACATGTGAGTCGTCGATATAGCTCAATTCACATAGAACGGCAACTTTGGAAAATCACGACCGTTACTGCATCAACGGCAATCTGACGCCCCAATGAAATCTACGCCCATGGAACTGATGGGTCGTCTTTGTCTGGTTCGCGACGGCTCCTGGATTCTTGTGTCGATGTCGTTCGACCTTCGGACGCATATTGGCTTTCGGGTCCCTCAAACTTCATCAGCGGCTCGGTGAAGTTGAGCTTTACAGTTCCGCGTGGTCCGTTCCGGTGCTTGGCGACAATGATCTCCGCCTTACCTCGGTCAGCCGTTTCCTCATCGTACACCTCGTCGCGGTAGATGAAAGTGATTAGATCTGCTGCCTGCTCAATTTCGCCGCTGTCTCGCAAGTCCGACATCTTGGGTCGTTTGTCGTTTCTCACTTCAAGCTGGCGGTTAAGTTGCGACAAAGCAATTACTGGAACCTTGAACTCCTTTGCCAATGTCTTTAGCGACCGAGTGATTTCGCCGAGCTCGAGCACACGCGAATCAATGCGTCGCGACGCTCGCACCAACTGAAGGTAATCAACGACGATGAGAGACAATCCTTGATCGTCGCCATTTTGTTCCCTGCGATTACGTGCTCTAATCTCCCGATTGACTCTCCTTGCATACGAACGCATTTCGTCGACTGAAATGCTAGGTTTGTCTACAACGTAGAAAGGCTTTGCAGTAAGCACTCCTGTTGCACTTTCAAGCTGCCTCCACTGCTGCGTATCCAATTCAGCGCGTTCAAGCTTATGAAACGCAATGGCGGATTGAGACGCGAGCATGCGCATTACAAGCTGCTCATGGTCCTGCTCTAAAGAAAAGAACAGCACCGGTCGAGGATTCTCATCCAAGATGACGTGCTCGCAGATGTTCAACGCGAACGACGTCTTTCCCATTGAGGGTCGACCAGCAATGATGATCAGGTCGTTGTTGTGAAATCCCCCTGTAAGATCATCAAGGTCCCAGAATCCAGATCGCAATCCAGGCAATCTGCCACCTGTTTCCCGTAGTTGTTCAATCTGGGTTACGGTGGGAGTAAGGACTTCCGCAAGACTATGGTGGAATTTCTCCCCCGTCTTGTCCTTCGACAGGGCGAGCACTTTGGTCTCGGATTCCGCCAACACGTCCTCGGGCTTTAGGTCTCCGGGCACGGTCGCAATGTTCTTAATATAGCTGGCGACGCCAATGAGATCTCGCCTTAGTGCAGTGCCCCGAATCATCTCTGCGTATGCTTCGACAACGCGAGGATCATGCATCGTCTCGTTGATCTCGAACAAATACGGATAGCCGCCAACATCGTTGAGCTTGTCCGCGTTGCGCAGCGCATCACTTACGGTAACTTGGTTCAGAGGGCTGCCCTGCGTTGCAAGTAGGCGCATGGCCTCAAAGATCGTGACATGTCGCGGTTCGTAGAAGTCGATTGATTCAACGAGTCCCGTCAATCTGTCCCAAGCGGTGTCGTCCTTCATCACACACGCTAGAACCGCTCTTTCTGCATCGGCGCTATGCGGCAGGTCTCGAGGAATTGGATCGGTCTGGTGGTCTACTAGATAGTCGTCTAGGTTGGATTCGAAGCTGTCAGACATCAACGTATTGAGTTCGTCCCTGATACTCTAAATGTTCATGTTAGTACAGAAAATAGTCAAGCTGGCAAGCGCAAGTTTCGCCAGCTAACAAAAGCAATTTGCTTCAGTTAGTCTAGTCCGCCAATATCGTCGAGACTAACTTTGTGGATAAGTTCTGTTTACGTTCTGAACTGCTTATTCTGCGTCTACTATTACTCGAATCGTGCGTGAAACGTCAGCATGAACGTGTATTGCCACTTCATACTCTCCGACTTCCCGAATCACTCCGCCCGCCATTTTCACCTCGCTCTTATTTACTTCAATGCCGAGATCTGAGATTTCGCGAGCAATTTCCACGGGACCAACCGATCCGTAGAGTCGCCCCGCATCGACTGAACGCGCCAAGAGAGTGATCTCAAGGTCGTCAAGCAAAGCTGCGCGCTTCTCGGCACCTTCGAGACGCTCAATCGCCAACGCTTTCAGTTCGGCCTCGCGTTCGGCAAAGACTTTCCGATTGTCATCTGTAGCCTTGAGTGCCAATCCTTTTGGGATCAAGTAATTTCGTGCATAGCCTGGCTTGACTCTAACTTCGTCACCGAGGTCGCCAAGATTAGCTACGCGGTCCAACAACAAAACGTTCATGCTTCGATCCGTTACGAGTGATGCTGGTCGGTATAGGGCAACAGCGCAAGATAACGTGCGCGTTTGATCGCTCGAGCTAGCTGACGTTGATACCTTGCACTAGTTCCCATCATGCGAGCAGGCACGATCTTTCCAGTTTCCGTGATGTATTGTCGCAAGGTCTCCAAGTCCTTGTAGTCGATTTCCTTGATGCCTTCTTCGGTGAACCGGCAGGTTCTCTTGCGTCTAAAGTTCCTGGCCATAGCTATGACTCCTCGGACTTATCGTCTGAAGCGGAAGGCACGACTTCTGGCTCATCTTCCGAATCGGTCGCTAGTGCTTCCACATTTTCGCCGTCGCTTTCTTCTACGGAGGCGTCGTCTGCAATTTCCTCACTCGATTCTTCCTCCTCCTGCATGGCCTTCTCTCGTGCCTTGCGCCGAGCGAGCATTTCTTCTTCCCTTCGTCGTTCGCGTTCGCGATCCCGTTCTTGTTCACGTAGCTCCTCTTCGTAGATCTTGGACCTCTCTGTTTCAGGAGCCTTCCGCTTGAGGATCATGTTGCGCAGGACCGCGTCGTTGAACCGAAATGCGCTCTCGAATTCCTCGAGAACGCTTGAGGGAGCTTCAATGTTCATGAGAACATAGTGACCCTTGTGGATCTTGGAGATTGGATAGGCTAACTGCCGGCGTCCCCAGTCTTCGCATCGGTGAATAGCGCCACCTTCACGTTCGACCATGGCGCGATACCGTTCGATCATCCCTGGTACCTGCTCCGACTGGTCAGGATGGACGATGAACACTATTTCATAATGTCGCATGGATTCTCCCTTTGGCAAAAGTCCTCGAGCTTTCGACTGCATGTTCGAGAACAAGGAGTAGTGTTGAAATTGCGAACCGAAGTTCGCAGACCAGTATTTTAGCCGAAGTGGCTAGGTCAGCGGCTTGTTTATGTATTGCGACGCTTTGTGTCCTGCTCCTTGTTCTGGTGAGCTTGCGCGCGCTGGCGAATGGCTTCATACAACAAGACTCCCGTCGCAACCGCGACATTTAGACTCTCGATCTGCCCTAGCATGGGAATCCCAACAATCTGATCGCACTTTGACGCGGTCAATGCTCTAAGACCTTTCTCTTCGCCCCCTGTCACGATCACCGTTGGCACGGTCAGGTCCACGTCGCTGTAGCTTGTGCTGGCCGAATGATCTGAGCCGATAATCCAGCATCCTTGGTTCTTTAGCCAATCCAATCTTCGTGCAAGATTGGCCACGTGCACAACGAACATCGACTCCAAAGCTCCCATCGACGTCCGATACACCGTGTCGGTCAGCGGTGCACTGCGACTCCTTCCAAGCAGCACGGCATCGACGCCGGCTCCCTCTGCAGTTCGCAAACAAGCCCCAACGTTGCGAGGATCCACAACACCGTCGAGACCCAAGATCAAAGGAGTCTGCCACGTCGCAAACACCTCCTGCAGTTCACTTTCTGTTTTGGCAACTATCGAGTCGACATCTAGCACGACTCCTTGATGCGGTGCGCCATCGGTGATTCGATTTAGCGTTGAGCGAGGCACCGACTTGACCGCAACACGCTGCTCTTTGGCTAGAGTCCGTATAGCTTGCAGACGTTTGCCGTGAAATCCATCGGCGATCAAGACCCTACGCACTCGTTGCGGCGACTCCTTCAGCACCGAAGTCGCGCCATGAATTCCATATACACGATCCGAACTCTGAGGCCTACTCATCATCGATCCCTGCGCTGTCTCTTGAATTTCAGCTTCCCCTTTCGAAACTCGTGCCCGATTTCGCTTTGTGTCGCGTCTATCAGGTCCAGCTTGCATTGTTCGACATCCACTGCAACGAGCCGTACTTTCATTACGTCTCCGATTTTGTATGTCGTGCCGGTGGCAACACCAACCAATTCCGAACCGTTGAGCTCGTAATAGTCGTCTTTGAGTTGTGACACGTGAACCATGCCCGATATGAAGAAACTGTCAAGCTCAACGAAAATGCCAAAGTCCTCCAAACGAACAATGTAGCCTCTGAACACCTTCCCGATTCTCTTTGAAAGCAGTGCACACTTCAACCAAGCATCCACACGTCGAGTAACGTCCGTAGCGCGTCTTTCGCAGAACGAAAGTTCGCTGCCAATGTCCTCTGCCAAGTTTTTGTTACCTGAAACATCGCCTTCCTTGTGCAAAACAGACTTGATCAGACGATGCACAAGAAGATCCGCATATCTGCGAATCGGCGAAGTGAAGTGCACGTATTCGTCGAGTGCTAGGCCAAAGTGGCCATTGTTTTGAAACGAATACACCGCTTGCGTCATTGAGCGCAATACCTGCAACTCCCAAATCCACGGTGTACTTGTCGTAGACCGAATGGTTTCCAGCAATTGCTGCATTTCACGCGACGTATGGCCTTGCAACAGTCCGGATTCAAGAGAACTGGCTCGGAGGTCGTGTTTCAGTTCCGACAGCGACTTTGCATCGGGCCCGTCGTGTACGCGGTAGAGGGGAGATCGGTTGCGATCTTGCAGAAACTTTGCTGCGCATACGTTTGCTGCAATCATTGATTCCTCGATTAAACAGTGCGCTTCATTTCGTTGATGGACGATCACGTCTGTGGGGGTTCCGTTAACGATGTGAACGACGGATTCTCGTTCGGTGAAATCCAGAGCGCCACGTAGTTCTCTGCGCTGTCGAAGAAGGAGATAGATTTCGTACAGGTCGCGCAAGGATTGGTTGATTGCATCTGAGCGACCCGCCAATTCTCCGTTTGTGATCTGCACCGCCTCGGTATATGTCAATCGTCCAAACGATTGAATGGTGGCTTCGTAGAACTCGTAGGAATCAATCACCCCTTGAGAATCTAATCGCATATCGCACACGACGGCCAGTCTGGCTTCGTTTGGCTTCAATGAGCAAATGCCGTTTGACAGCTCATGAGGCAGCATGGGGACTACGCGATCTGGCAAGTACACCGAGTTCCCCCTGGACCGCGCTTCAACATCAATCGGCTCTCCGGCTTTCACATAGTGGGCGACATCCGCAATCGCGACACAAAGACGCCACGAACCCTCACCACAACGTTCACCAAACACGGCATCGTCGAAGTCTCTGGCCGATTCACCGTCTATGGTTACAAAGGGAGTACTGCGGAGATCTTTACGATTCGGTACGCCTGCCACATCTACGTTTCGCGGCAGTGCTTTGGCGCTGCAGTGAAAGGCTTGCTGATGTGGAACTTTGTAGGCGCGGAGCAAGGCGATCGCAGCGCGCGCAGATTCGTTGTCGGCTGTTAGGATTTCCTGGACAGACCCGCGCACCGTGTGTTGAGTGCTGCGGCTAACCTTGACCGTTGCGATGTCTCCATTCTGGAGGTCATTGGTAGGTTCGAGGGTGATGGAGAAACGTTCGGAAGGATCCAATGGTTGCAGTTTCCAACGATTTGACTCTTTGACGACAATTCCCGTTACTTCATCCGAGAAGTTCGAAGCTGGTTTTTGGCCGTTTACGAGTACATATCGGCCATGACTGTCCTTTGTTAGTTCGCCGTGGCGCACCATCGTCTTGAGCTGGACGGAAATTCCATCTGCATTACGCAACAAGCCAACTAGCTTGCCGTATGGCGTCGGACCCGACTTTCGCAGGATTCTTCTTATGCGCGCTTTGGTGGCTTTCTTCATGATTGTCTCTGGCAAGTCCGTATTCGCACAAGACTAGGCATCTATAGACTTCTACGGAACCCACGAGTGGGATGCAGCCAAGAGAGCGGAAAATCTACGCAAGAATGTGCACCGCACTAACGGGTGCGAATCAAGACATAATGTGAAAATATATTATACTAGAATTAGAATTGTTTGTTGGTTTAGTCCACCCACAGCGGACCGTAGGTCAGTTCCGACAATCAGCGTGACACTGTGGTCGCCAAACCGCTGTTGTAAAATCGTTTTTCGAGTTGAAGCGGGAAATCGCGCTCTTTGTGGGCTGCGGACTCTCGCCATCGACATTCCCGTTGCGCTTGCTCAAATCGCCGAGATGGTGAAATTGGTAGACACGCCAGCTTCAGGTGCTGGTGGGGGCAACCCCGTGGAGGTTCGAGTCCTCTTCTCGGCACCAAGCGCAAGATTGTTGACCAGCCGTTTCCGACTGACTAAGGCACAGGTTTAAACCCATCGGGTAGTCCTTTGGCAACCATGCACACAGCGTTGTGAGCATGCAGGCTTTCGTAGTGCTCAACTCGCACTTGAAAGTCTACGACATCTGATTCCGCATCCAAACAGGTCTTCAATCGTCTGCCAGCGTCTTCACAAAACATCGGGTTCTGACCATTAAGCAGCGCAAACTCCTGTTCGTCAACGCGCTTAACGGCTGTTTGAACAGGTGTGGCTAGTGCGATTTCCACGCTATCGATCAAATGCGTAAGTGGAAAAGTCTCAGAATTCGGGTCTACACGGACAACGACCCCTGCCGAGCTGCGCTGTCCATGGGGAGTCGCAACTATTCCCTCATCCGACCCTAGCCAATGTCGGATGCGAGTCGCACTCACAGTACCCACGGATCCGAAATCCTGGTCAAATTGGTGCTGGATGGACTGCCTGGCCAATGCGGCTGATGCTGGACAGGTGCTCGAATAGTGAACGACGAACTGCAAGTCGACATGAACAGTTCCCTGCGCGTGCTCACCTCGAACAACGACTGAGTAGTTGTTCCAACCGGCATGGTCAGAAACAAGTGCGGGACGACGCAGGTATTGGTCAAACGCGAACTCGACATACGCTCGAGTCGAGAAATCGCTGTGCGACTCTAGCATTTGAGAGAGGAAGTTGCTTACTGACACGGGAGCGAGGGGATGCTTGCCCGCTTTTTCGTCAAGGAGCATGTACAGACGAGACATGTGAATGCCTTTCGCTTTGGGGTCGCACAAATTCACGTAGAGCTGAACCGTGCTCGGCGCGCTGCGGACCTCCTTACCATCGCGGAACCGCATTGGAAGACGGATGCCGCTCATTCCAACCCAGTCCAACGGATCCTGCTCGTCCTTCAAGACACGCATTGCCACGTCCGGCATTACTTGATCGCCTATCGAATAGAGTTTGTTCATGGTCAATGTCTGATCAGGTTTTCGCAATGCTATTGGTCAGTGCGTCCAACAATATGCGGCAGTTCGTGGCGCCGTCAAGTCGTTGGACTAGAAATGCTTGACTTCTCCGCGTCGGTCAGTTCCCGCGCTTCGGCAACAACCATGACCGGTATGCCGTCTTTTACAGGATAGGCCAACCCGGCGGCAGACGACCAAAGCTCATTGGACGTTTTGTTGTAGACCAATTCTTTCTTCGTGAGCGGACACACGAGAATGTCAAGCAACTTTGGGTCAATCATGCGGATATTTTACGTTTCGGTCAATGGGTTCAGGCAAGCAAGTCTTGATCGAGACCGATAATGGACATCCGCTCGGCACCGGTAGAGATTCCAGCTACGGGTCTACCCAACAATTCTTCCAGTCGCGTTACATAGGCTTTGGCGTTGGCTGGTAACCGATCGAAACTGCAAGCCTCGGCTGAGTCTCCATTCCAACCGGGCAGGTCTTCGTATATGGGACGAACCTGCGAAAGATACGCGCTCCCATGGTTCTTAACCACAGTCTGATTGCTCCCGCCTTCGTCATAGCCGACGCAAACACGAACAGTGTCAAATCCATCAAGAACATCGAACTTCGTCAAGACGAGCTGCGAAACGCCGTTTATTCGAATTGCATGTCTTAGTGCTACGACATCCAGCCAGCCACATCGTCGAGGTCGTCCCGTCGTCGATCCGAACTCATCTCCGGACTTGGCCATTCGTTCTCCATCTGCATCGTGCAATTCCGTAGGAAACGGCCCTTCACCCACGCGTGTGGTGTATGCCTTCACTACTCCTACAACGCAATCTATGCAATTCGGACTCAAGCCTGTTCCAGTTGTGACTCCGCCAGCGATTGTGTTTGACGATGTCACGTAGGGATACGTGCCCAAGTCGACGTCCAGCATCGCTCCCTGTGCTCCTTCGAGGACAATGAGTCCTTCCTTTTGCTTCAGACGATGCAGCAAATCCACCGTGTCACATGCCATCGGCTTTACAAATTCAGCAAACCGCTCCAACTTATCCTTCGTCTCTGACAAGTTCACCGTAGGTTGATCGTAGTAGTTGGCAAGCAGGAAGTTGTGATAGTTGTAAAGTTCGTCAAGTTTCTGCATGCAACTTTGGAGGTCGAACAGGTCGGCTATCCGCAACCCGCGACGAGCCACCTTGTCTTCAATCGTTGGACCAATTCCTCGTCGGGTGGTGCCAATCTTGTCGCCGCCCTGACGGTCCTCGCGCGCTATGTCTAACGCCGAATGGCAAGGCAGTACCAACGGGCATTCCATGCTCACGCGTAGTCGATCAGCGACGGGCACCCCGCTCCTTTCAAGAACTGAGCACTCTTCCATCAGAGCGTCTGGCGAAACTACAACGCCATGTGCAATCACACTAAGCGCGTTGCTACGCAGAATTCCTGACGGGATTAGATGCAGTACGGTCTTGTTGCCATCCACAACTAATGTGTGGCCGGCATTGTGTCCACCTTGGAAACGTACAACGGCTATAGCATTCTGGGAAAGCAGGTCGACAACCTTTCCCTTGCCTTCATCACCCCACTGAGCACCGACAACAACTATAGTTTTCGCCATGGCGCGCCTACATGACCAGAATTAACAGCATGTTTCTTGGATTTGGTTCGCACGCGAGAGGACACGCGAGCAGGGCAACTGGAACTCTCGCCCACCTTAAAGCCATTGCGCCAGGAATAGCGCAATGGCTTTAAGACAACAAGACTAGCTTAATTTCCCGAGTCGCTCTTCAGATACTTGAAGAATTCGCTTGACGGATCAAGCACGAGCAAGGAATTGCCATCCGAAAACACCGTTCTGTAGGCGTTGATGCTTCTATAGAACTCGTAGAAATCGGGGTCCTGGTTGTAGGCCTCTGCGTAGATTCGCGCAGCTTCCGCATCTCCGTCGCCTCGAATCTGCTCCGCTTCCTTGTAGGCTTCAGCTTCAATCACGACGCTCTCTCTGTCGGCCGTGGCAGTGATTCCACGCGCAATCTCTGTGCCTCCAGCTCTATACTGGCGTGCCTCAATCGCCCGCTCCGAATTCATGCGGTCAAATACGGCTGCCGACACCTCTGGCGGCAGGTCAATTTTCTTGACGCGAACATCAAGAACTGCAATTCCGAACTCTGCCAACATAACCCGATTCAAGTCGTTGGTGAGCTCCTGCATCAGTTGGTCCCGTTCCCCGGATATCACGTCGTGCATGGTTCGTCTTCCGATTTGATTGCGCAACCCTTCATTGACTCGATCCTGCAGCCGACCATTAGCCGTTTCCTCTTCTCCCGAAGTAGCCGTGTAGTAGAGAGGCGGATCACCTACACGCCATTTGACAAACGAGTCGACGATGAGCGGCTTCTTTTCGCTCGTGTAGTACCTTTGAGGAGGCGTATCCATGGTAAGCACGCGCGCATCGAAGTACTTGACCTCGTCTGCAATTGGCAACTTAAAGTGGAGCCCTGGGTTCTCGCCGCCCTCGCCCGAAGTTAGTTCGCCGAAACGAAGCACGATCGCCCGTTGCCGCTCATCCACAATGTAGAACGCATCCAGAGCGAGTGCGCCCAATATAACGAGCACTACGATGATGACTATAGTTTTAACACTGGCACCCATTTTTTTACCTCCTACCGTTGACCCGATTGTCCACGAGGCAAGTTCCCTTGTCCAAGCGTGTCCGTAATCGAACCCGACAGCGATAAGGGACCACCAATCTGCGAATTGCGCAGCAACTGATCTAGTGGCAACAACAGGAGATTATTGCCGCTGCCAACGTCCACCAAGACTTTGGGTGTTGACTGCAATACCTCTTCCATCGCGGTAATGTAAAGACGATCTTTAGTCACTCTCTTGGCGGCTTGGTATTCGACGAGCAACTTGGTGAATCTATCGGCCTCGCCTTGCGCCCGAGCGATTACCTGATCCCGATAGGCCGTGGCGCTCTCGATTATCTTCGCGGCTTCGCCTCGAGCCTCAGGCACCACCTGCTCGGCGTGTGCGTTTGCCAAGTTCACGGTGCGAATTTGATCCTCCTTGGATTTTTGCACGTCGTCGAAGGCTTCCTGAACTTCCTCAGGAGGACCGACACTGTCGATGTTGACCTCGCGAACGCGAATTCCCGTCAAGTACCGATCCAAGTACGTTTGCAGTCTTGCCTGAACATCGTCCCCGAGCAGTTCGCGTCCTTCCGTAATTACCGCGTCCATGTTTGAACTTCCGACCACATGTCGCAGCGCGCTTTCGGTCGCATGTTCGAGACTAAGCTCCGGGTCGCGAATGTGGATCAAATTGCTGATTGGATCCTCGACGACGTATTGCACTACAAGATTGACCTTGACGATGTTCTCGTCCTCTGTAAGCATGTCTTGCTGGTGCTGGCTCGAGTGGACTCTTGTTATGTTGACCTTCTCGACTTTGTCGACTATTGGTGGATTCCAGTTCAGACCAGGACCTTTTGTTGCTTCTTGCACCTTGCCGAAACGGAAGACGACTCCTCTTTCCTGAGCATCGACCTGATACCAGCCGAAGGCGAACCAAACAACCACCAGAACCCCTACCAGAAGCAGTATGAGCATGGGTGAAATGCGAAAGCCCTTTCCGCCACCGGCTGAGCCTGAACCTCCTCCGCCTCCAAACATACCCTTGAGTTGACCTTGCAACTTGCGGAATGCGTCGTCCAAGTCTGGCGGACCTTTCTCGCCACCCTGATTTGCCCAGGGGTCTCGCTTCCGACCGTCATTGTCGTTCCAAGCCATTGTTACTCCATTTGCATTAGCATTCAGATTGTAGATTGAGATTGCGGGGCGTGCAAGCAAAATCCGTGCCGTGATTCGAGTTCCTGCACCTGCTCTCGCGCAAGGTTCACCGTAAGTAGCGCTCGCCCGTCTTCCGAGTACGATTCAGCCTCAACCGCATGCATTTGGTAGAGCATGGAACGGATCTTTCCCTCCGTCGGCTCCAACTCGATGCAATACTTCCTTGGCAGACCTTGCAACTTGCGAAGCACATGCTCCTGAAGCTCGTCTAAGCCATCGGAGTGCTTTGCGCTCACATAGGCAGCCCCCTGTCGTATCCCTGTACATTCGTTGGTCAAATCCGTCTTGTTGTATACAGCAATTTTTGGAATGGACTCCGCGCCTATCTCTGCAAGCACCTTCTCAACTGACGACTGAACCTCATCCAAATTCGCAGCAGATGCATCCATTACGTGCACTAGCAAATCAGCGTTGGTCGCCTCCTCCAGTGTTGCTTTGAAAGCAGCAACCAAGTCCATTGGGAGGTCCTTGATGAAACCCACGGTATCGGCGAGAAGCACCTGGTAGCGACCCGCCAAATCAAGTTGGCGAACGGTAGGGTCCAAAGTTGCGAATAGCCGATCATCGGCATAGACCATAGACCGTGTCAGAGCATTGAAGAGAGTTGATTTGCCCGTGTTTGTATAGCCGACGAGTGCCACGGTGGGAATGCGAGACCTCATTCGTTTGCGCCGCTGCTGTGTTCGTCGCCGTTGCACCTTCTCTAGACGGGAGCGCGTCGTGCTAATGCGCTGCTGGAGCAGATATTTGTCTATGGCGAGCTGCTTCTCTCCAACACCTCTCAAATTTACGCCGCCTCGTTGACGATCTAGGTGCGTCCAGCCTCTAACCAAATGCGATTGAGCATGTGACAACATCGCCAGTTCAACTTGAAGCTTACCCTCGTAAGTACGTGCGCGAGCCTCAAATATATGCAGTATCAATTCCGTACGAGTCAGAACCCTTACGTTTAGCTCAACTTCCAGATTTCGCTGCTGGGTAGCGGTAAGCTCATGGTCTAACAAGAGAAGATCTAGATTCCTGCTACGAATAGTGTCCGCGAGGTCTTGTAACTTTCCACGCCCAATGCATGTTGCAGGGTGAGCTGCATGTCTTGCCACGGATTCCGTAAATTCAACACTCAATCCGGCTGAATCCGCCAACTCCCGCAACTCCTCTACATCATGCTCGTGGTAGGCGGAGTTCCCTATGCGTACGATTAGAAGGAGGGTCTTGAGTCCTTTCTCTGGCCGATCAAAAAACATTTAACGTAATGTGAATAGTGGGTCTAAGTTGAACGCACCACCAATTGTAGGCTCGTTACGAGCTGGTTGTGAGTTCTATTGATGCGAAAATCGCCAGCAACTAGCTCACGAACGCTCGAATCGACGCTGCAAGCGCTGTTAATGGATCCTGATCGACCAACTCATGGTGGACAGAAAGATTTCGCCAACTACGCAGCCAGGTCAATTGTCGACGAGCCAGCTGGCGAGTCGCGGCAACAATGCTTTCTGCTGTAGAAGTGTCCACAGGTCCCTCGGGGTTTGACTCAAGGTACCGCCACAGCTGCCGATAGCCAACGGCTCTCATAGACATGGCGTTTGCGGAAAGGTTCGGTCGCGCCATCAAATCTCTGACTTCATCGGCAAATCTAGCCTCCAACATGGCAGATACTCGTGCAGCTATTCGCCGGTGAAGTTCTTCCCGAGGAACGTGGAGTAAGGAGTACTCGCAATATTGGCAACGCAATCTCTCGGTTGCCGGCACTCCTGTCCGGTCGCGTAGCAATTTCGACATGGGGACGCCCGACACCGTGCATACCTCAAGTGCTCTCTCGATTCTGGGATAGTTATTCGGGTGAATTCGTGCTGCCATTTGGGGATCAATCTGCTGTAAATCCGCGTGAAGCTTACTTACGCCATGCTCTTCCGCCTTCAGTCGCAAGCTCTCCCGAAATTCAGGATTGCGAGCGGGCAACTCTGCAATTCCCTCGCGAAACGCCCTTAAATAAAGCATGGTTCCACCTACAAGCAATGGGATTTGGCCCCTTTCAAAGGCAGTTTCAACGGCTTCGTCCGCAGCGGAAACAAAATCCCCTACGGAATAATCGATTTCAGGTTCCAGTATGTTGACGAGAGCATGGGGATACTTCTGTAGCGTGTCGATGCTTGGCTTGGCAGTGCCTATATCCATGCCACGATAGATCATCGCGGAATCCACGCTGATCAAGGACACATCGAATTGATCCGCTAGTCGAATCGCCAATTCCGTCTTGCCACTCGCCGTGGGTCCAAGCAGGGCAACAACGCGTCTGGGGGTCGCTGGGTGCAATGAGAATCCTGCTACAGGATTTAGCGTCCCCGTAGAAACACCTTGTCCAAAGCCTTCAGACTTTGAACGCGAAATGTAGGACGCCCATGATTGCACTGTCCGGCATTCTCCGTACGTTCCATGTCCCGTAGCAATGCGTTCATTTCGGAGATTGTCAATTGACGATTGAAGCGAATCGCATCGTGGCAGGCAAACGACGCTAGCAGCTCGTTTTCCCGATCCTTGATCGCTTCAGTCGTGCCGTGTTCTCCCCACTCCTCAAGCACATCCAGCACGAGCTGACGAATATCGGTCGACTCCAATTGGGCAGGAACTTCGCGCACGGTAATCGTGTCGTCGTCCGCTATCTCCAGCTTCAATCCAAGTTTGGTCAATAATTCTTGAGCAGATCGAGCGGCTTCGGCTTCTGTACTGCTCGCCGCAATCTCAATCGGAATCAACAATCGTTGTGACGCCAATTTCCTGGCATCACGCGCTTTCTTCATCTTCTCGTATACCACGCGCTCATGTGCGGCATGCATGTCGACGATCACCAAACCATCAGCATTTTCGGCAAGAATGTAGGCACCATGAATCTGACCGAGTGCGTAGCCCATTGGTGGGATGTCACCGCGATTCGCCGTAGATTCAACCGGCGACGGTGTGGATCCTCTTAGCAATTCTCGGTCTGGATCGGGCAACGCGTCCGATTCTCCCAACGACAACGGTGCTTCCACGTAGGAGTCCACCGCGGACTGCAAGGATCCACCGGAGCCGACTCGATGCTGCTCCATCTCAAGTGGCGCAGGCTTGCGTGTACCCACGCCGCTCAACTCGTGATACATGCCTGACATCAAGAAGCCGTGAATTCGCCGAGGATCGCGAAAGCGCACCTCGCGCTTGGTCGGATGCACGTTTACATCCACTTCGCTTGTTGCTATCAAGAGGTTGAGGACAAAAACAGGATGTCTGCCATGAAACATCACATCCTTGTAGCCTTGCTTAACTGCATGTCCAACAAGGCGATCAATTACATAGCGTCCGTTGACGAAGAAGTATTGTCGGTTTGATGAGCTTCGTGTGAGTGTCGGCATTCCCACCCATCCGCGCAATCTGAGATTGTCGTGTTGCAGATCGATCTCCAGAGACTCGTCCGCAAACCCCGCGCCTAGAACTCGAGACACACGCTCGAACGCGGACTCTTCGGCTTGCATTTTCTCTACAACCTTTCCATCGTTCAACAACGTGAATGCACACTGCGGATGTGCAATGGCCAAAACGCGAACGCAGTCCGCCACATGGCCCAATTCGGTGCGAGCTTGCTTGAGGAATTTACGTCGCACAGGTGTGTTGTAGAACAGATCGGTGACATTGATGGTCGTCCCTTGAGTACCCGAACTCGGTTCGAACGACACTTCTTTACCACCCTCAACTCTCAACGCCCACGCCGATTCGGCATTGGCGGTTCGGGAAGTAATCTCCATCTTCGAGACAGCGGCGATACTTGCCAGGGCTTCGCCACGAAATCCCATTGTGGACACGGCCACTAAATCTTCAGCGGTGCCGATCTTGCTGGTAGCGTGACGTTGCACAGCCAATCGCAGATCGTCGGATTCGATACCATCGCCGTCATCGGAAACGCGTACGCGACGCAACGCTCCGGCTTCCACCTCAACCAGAATATTTGAGGCGTGGGCATCCAAGCTATTCTCGACCAGCTCCTTGACAATCGAGAATGGGCGTTCGACTACCTCTCCCGCAGCGATCTGATTGGCAACGCGTTCGTCCAGCCGTCGAATGCGTGGCTTGACCATCAATTTTGGCGCATGCGTATTGGGATCGTCAGCAACTGGTTAATGTAGATGCGATCACTCGGAAGCTTGTTCGCTTGTCGAATCGAAGTGACTGATACGTTGTTGGCTAAGGCAATCTCGCCTAAGGTGTCTCCTCGTTGGACGCGATAGGTTTTGAAGTCTCGGCTGTAGGTGCATTCCACATCGCCCCGGCTCAGCTTAGTGTGCCACGGGGGATTGTCGCAGAAATACGCCAGTATCCCTTTCGCTATTGCCTGCCCCACCGCTAATTGGTGCGACGCCTGTCCCAACAGACGTGCATCCTGCGGATTGGAAAGAAACCCGGTTTCCACCAGTATGGAAGGAACCTGTGTGGACTTAAGCACGACAAAACCTGCATCCGTCACACGAAAGTCGCCCCTGTCTCTTGTCAGTCCTTTCGGATGAACATGCGCAACTGAGGAGAGTTCCGCAAGTACGCTTTTGCCCACCGATACTGAACTGTCGAGCACAACGTCTCGTGCTCTTTCGTTGAGGAACTTGTACTGATCGGGCTCTTCAAAGCAGTCGGAATTCACCCATGATGCTACACCGCCTCGCCAATCCGCGCGATTTTCGTTTTCCACCGACCAGCGATCCAATTCTGTTTGCGCCTTGCCGCTGTCCAAGACATAAACACTAACGCCACGAGGACCCGGCCTCTTGAACGAATCGGCGTGTATGGACACAAAGAGATGGGCGCGCTGACCCAACGCAATATTGCGACGGGTGACCAATGGAACTTCATAGTCCCCGTCGCGCGTCATGATTACTTTGAATCCAGGCGCGCTCTCAAGCGCAGTTTTTGTGTGCCTTGCAATTGCTAGGTTTACGTGCTTCTCGAACATCTTCGTAATGCCGATTGCACCTGGATCCTCACCGCCATGCCCCGCATCCAATACAACTACGACGTCCTCATGAGGCTCTGTGTCAGTCGAACAGTCGTCGAGCACGAATTCGCTGGGCAGATCAATCACAAGACGGTGACCGTAGGGACCATATGGCTCAAGTTTGAAGACCGTGGGATCCACTTGATTCTTCAGATCTAGGACTACCCGATACTTTCCCTGACCGCTATCGGCATGTCGAACCCGCTTCAATACGCGACTGTCGATGTCGCCGATATCCAATCTTCTCTGTAGCGAGGTGTTTTGCAGGTCTATGTAGATGCGTGGCGGTCCCTCAAGCGTTCCAAATGTGAACTCGGCTTCCTGCTCGAGATCAAGCACCACTCGAGTGTTGTGTGGACCTTCATTCCAACGAACGCCCAAGAGCTCGTTCGCGTGAATCGGAATGGCAACCGCAAGACACAAAGCAGCCATAACGGATGCGCGCGATAGAGTGCTAACACATGGAAGAGTATTCATTGAAATAGCTTATGATTGCAATGCGTCCCTCTCTCTGGGTCGCCAATGAAATGACGACATTAGCAGGGGGAAGCTGTCCACGTCCCTGTTCTGGCCACTCGACAAGCTGCAAGTGACTCAACTCCAGCTGTTCCAGCAATCCAATATAGTCCAATTCGCGAGAATTATCAATACGGTATAGATCGATGTGCAAGACGTCCACGCCCCGCAGGCGATAGGGTTCGACGATCGTATAAGTGGGGCTTTTGACTGGCCCCTCGTGGCCCAATGCTCTCAGCCATCCCCTAGCCAGCGTCGTCTTACCGGAGCCCAGTGGCCCTTGCAGATAGACAAGTCCCGTTGAAATCTTGCTCGCAAGAGAGGCCCCGAGTTGAAGTGTAGCCGCTTCATCGGCCAATTCGATCTGCTGTCGGCTCATGCCGCACTACACCAAATGACGAATGTTGTTAATCAAGTCGCCGGCGACTACAGAACGATCCGCAAGCAATCTCGCCGCTTCGTTCCCAGCTCGGCAATGCACCGCTACGGCCGTCTTCGCTGCATCGACAGACGAGTCCAGCTGTGCATGTGCGGTCGCTACTATTCCCGTTAGGACATCGCCGCTTCCTGCGGTAGCAAGCGACGGATTCGAGCAGCGAACGAGCGCAATGAGCTCGCCTTTTTCAGCTATGAGGCTACCAGCGCCTTTCAAAATGCCTATGCAACGCAACTCACGGGTTAGCCGTTCAATCGCGGCGGGACGGTTGCTTTGGATTTGGCTGCTCGTCATTGACAACAGGTGCCCAGCTTCACCGGGATGGGGCGTCAGAATTGAGTCGGGAGGAAGGGAATGCTCTTTCAGCAACCGTAGTGCTCCAGCATCGACCACGAGTCGACCAGGTCCCCTACTCAACACCCCCGCAAGCATGGACTGGCTCCAAGCACTTTCGCGCAATCCGGGTCCGACCGCAACGACGTCTGCACTCTCAACCAATCCAGCAATGTCCTTTTCTGAGTCTGCACCCATGACCATGACTTCCGGACAACGTGCTAGAAATGCGCTAACGTGCTGTGGACGAGTTGCCGCGGTCACTAGACCAGCCCCTGTTCGAAGAGCAGCTTCTGCAGCAAGGATTGCAGCTCCACCGCTTCCCAGATCTCCACCAACAACAAGCACATGCCCGAGTTGGTTCTTGTGGCTCGAAGGTTTACGTTTCGGAAGACAATAATTCGATTTTTCGGGATCAATCAGTTCCAAGCCTGCTACTTGGTTGAACACGTCTTTGGGAATTCCCAGCTCCGACAACTTCACATTTCCTGCGCAATCGACTCCGTCGCCAGTAAACAATCCACGTTTGGCTCCCACGAAAGTACAGGTGAGGTCAGCAACAACCGGTTGCTCGCTCATGGCCTTTCCCGTACTTGCGTCAATTCCGCTCGGCAGGTCAAGGGCAAGGATCTTTCCGCCTCCACGGAGCATGCCGTGAATGGCTTGCTGGTAGTTTGGTCGTGGCGGGCCAGAAGTCCCCGTGCCCAACAGCGCATCGACGAAGACATCGGCGGCGCAGTCTGTTGTAGCAGTGGGCTCCACACCCTGATCCAGCATCCATTGCCACGCCCGTTTGGCATCACCAACCAGTCGGTCGGGATCCCCCACTTGCTGCAGCGCAACTTGGAATCCGCGCACCTTCGCCGTACCAGCCAGCACGTATCCATCGCCAGCGTTATTGCCAGACCCAGCGATCACCTTGATCGAACGTGCTTGAGGAAAGTGGCATTGCAACTGGTCCAACGCAAACCTGCCCGCACGATTCATCAGGTCAATGCCAGAAATTCCAAATTCTTCGATCGCCAATCGATCAAGCCGACGACACTCCTCGCCGGTGTAAACTCGCTCAATAGCACTCATGCTTCAAATTCTATTTGATGGACTTGCAAGCGGTTTCTAGGGATATTCGCACTTGGGCAACCGAACTTGGGTTCGATGAGATCGGCATTGCGGATGTCGACCTCTCAGCCGTTTCCCCTGACTACAGGGAATGGCTAAAACGCAACTTCCACGGGGAGATGCACTACATGGCCCGAAACGTCGAAAAAAGACTATCGCCCAACCGTTTGCTGCCTGGTACCGTACGTGTAGTCAGTGCAAGAATGAGCTATGCACCGCCAACCGCTCCCATTGCGCAATCAGACCCGTCACTTGCTTGCATTTCGCGCTATGCGCTGGGTCGGGACTACCACAAGGTATTGCGACGCAAACTAGCCAAATTGGCGAAGAAGATTGCGGATGCGGCTGGTGGCAGTCATCGAGCCTTCGTTGATTCCGCCCCGGTACTGGAAAAGCCGCTAGCGGAAAAGGCCGGTTTAGGGTGGGTGGGAAAGAACACGTTGCTACTGAGTCCGGATGTCGGATCGTATTTCTTTCTAGGAGAGATTTTCACGGACCTGCCGCTGCCAGTGACAAGCAACAAGGTCGAGCCTCTATGTGGTGCGTGCAAGGCATGCATCAACATTTGCCCAACGGGGGCTCTAGTCGAACCAGGTAAGTTGGACGCTCGAAAATGCATTTCCTACCTTACGATCGAACTAAAGGGCTCTATTCCCATCGAACTTCGGCCATTTGTTGGCAATCGCGTCTTCGGATGCGACGATTGCCAGCTCATCTGTCCGTGGAATCGTTTTGCACCTGCTACGCAAGAACGAGACTTTGCAGTCAGACACAACTTAGACAGGATGCCAATTGCCGACCTCCTATCGTGGTCAGAGCATGAGTTTCTCGAGCGTACAGCCGGCATGGCTTTGCGTCGGGTGAACTATAGCCAATGGACGCGCAATCTTGCGGTTGCTGCAGGCAATGCTCCTTTTGACAAGACATTGGTCGCCAATCTGCAAACCAAGCGACAAGAAATGAATGATAGAAATGATTCCATGTGCATCGAACACATCGACTGGGCCCTAGAGAGACTGCTCAGCCAAAATCGCTAGCAACGAACTTCTGTCGATACAGCCGAAGTTCGGCTATTGACTCCTTGATGTCCTCCAAGGCCCGATGCTTTTGAGCTTTGTGCAGCTCCTTGTAGATGGGCGGAGCCCATCGACGAACCAGCTCCTTTAGTGAACTGACATCAATGATTCGATAGTGGAGATAGTCCTCCAAGGTAGGCATGTAGTGCTTTAGAAACCGCCGGTCCTGCCAAACCGAATTGCCGCACAGCGGAGACTCCCCTTTTTTTGAGTGTCGCGAAACCAGATCCAGTGTGACAGCTTCCGCTTCCTCCAGCGAACTCTCAGAGGAACGCACTCGATCCAGCAATCCAGATGCAGTGTGGTGCTCAAGATTCCAGTCGTCCATTCGCGCCAAGCATTCCTCGGATTGAGCAACCACGACTGACATGCCCTCGTCGAGGACGTTCAAGTTCGAGTCCGTGACTATGGTGGCGATCTCAAGGATGACATCCTGGTCTGGATCCAGCCCCGTCATTTCCAAGTCGATCCAAGTCAAGTTCGAATGCATGTCTCTCTCCAAACGGCTCCGTTCCCTTGAACGCAGCGATTCGCATATCCATTATGGACGCCGAATCCTCCAAAGACCAAGAGCATAGGGGTAGGCGGCCAACAAGACTAGGCTAGGCCATCGGGAAACGTCATTACCTCCCGGATGTTGTCCCGTCCCAACGCCAATGCAATCAATCGATCGAGCCCAACGGCCACCCCCGCACAACTGGGTAGTCCATGCTTCATTGCAGCAAGCAATCGGGGATCGGGTTCTATGGGCGGCCGCGCCAACTCAACACGTTTCCTATTGTCCATTTCGATGCGTCGGGCCAGTTCACCCCCGTCCAAGAGTTCGTAATACCCGTTAGCAATTTCGACCCCCGTAACAATCAGCTCGAATCGATCAGCTACTTCGAGACCGTCCACCGACACAGTACGCGACAAAGCAGCGGACTCCTGCGGAAAGTTAACCACAAATACGCGTTCGGCATCGCATTGGCGAATGGCTTCGGAGTAGAGAAAATCCAGAATCTCCTGTTCACCGAAACCGCCCTGATAGCCGTGTTCGGTGGCTATATCACTCAGACTATCGTTAGATTCATGGAACACATCGACATGAAATCGTTCGCGCATGAGAGATTGAAAGCTGATTGTCTGGTAGGAGCACTCGCCGAGTACAAGATTGACTAATTCAGACGTCTCACACCGTAATTGTTCAGCATCGTAGCCTAAGCGATACCACTCTAGCATCGCGAACTCAGGATTGTGCCGCTTTCCAATCTCGCCCTTGCGAAACACCGGACCGATTTGATAACACGAAGGAGCACCGGCGGCCAACAAGCGCTTCATGAAGTATTCGGGCGAAGTCTGAAGAAAACCTCCATTTGCCCGAATCGATTCCACATGTACATCCGAAACGGTGTGCGAACCAAGAATTGGAGTGTGGACTTCAATGACTTGGCGGTTGTGAAAAAACTCGCGAATCTGCCAAACTAGAGCGGCCCGTTCACGTAGCGTCTGCGGATCGATAGCAGGACGCCATTCTGCTGTCATGGATCCTTGCTTCGACTCACATACTCACCAGTACGCGTGTCAACACGAACAACTTCGCCAACGTTAATGAACAATGGCACTCTAATGGTCACTCCTGTAGACAGGGTAGCGGGCTTTGCGCCTCCGGCGACTGTGTCGCCTCTTATGTTGGGTTCGGTATCTTTGACTTCAAGATCTACGAAATTGGGCGGAACAACAGAAATTGGCTTGTCTTCCCAAAGAGTCACCGTGCATTTGTTCTGTTCCATTAGCCACCGCTTAGCGTCTCCTACTACTGCCGCATTTGCGCTTACTTGGTCGTAGGTGTCGTCCATGCGCATGAAATGCCACTCTGTCCCGTCCGTGTAGAGATACTCCATCTCTAGTTCGACTACGTCTGCAGACTGCAACGATTCGCCACTGCGAAGCGTCCGGTCCCATACTCTTCCGGTTAGCAGATTGCGGAATTTGGCCCGTGTGAATGCCTGACCCTTACCGGGCTTGACAAATTCCGCTTCGAGAATCGCGCAAGGCTCACCCTCAAGCATGACCTTGAGTCCGCTGCGAAACTCGTTTGTAGAATAGCTCGGCATTTGAGGCGTCCTCGGTGTTGGCTAATGATACTTTCCGCTCCGTTGCCTTGGCGGGATGACGAATGGAAAGTTATTCTTCGCAAGGCAATCCGGGATGCAGACTCTCTTAGAGAAGCGCTGCAATTGAAGAGCGAGGAAGTCAATTGGATTGACGACACACATTTCCCCGTTCTCGTACCACAGCCTTACCTCTCACGCATTGAACGAGGAAATCCATCAGATCCGCTTCTCCTCCAAGTTGCTCCCTCTGTTCAAGAGCAGGTTTCCCTAGGGGACTACACCAGGGATCCATTGAATGAACAAGATTGCGAGATTGAACCTGGCACTCTCCAAAAATACCGTGGCAGAGTTCTGCACATAGCAACGTCTGCATGCCCGATCCATTGCCGATACTGTTTTCGCCGGCACTATCCCTACCACAATGCTCGAAATGGAGCACTTAACTCCCTGCTTGATTACATTCGAACGGACGAGTCAATCGTTGAGGTAATTCTTTCGGGTGGTGACCCCCTGACACTTGCTGATTCGGCCATCAAGGCGCTAATCTCGAAAATTGAAGGCGTCCACCATGTGAAGATCTTGCGCATTCACTCTCGGTTTAGCGTTGTGATTCCACAGCGCATCACCGAAGGTCTTTTACGTTTGCTACGCGATACGCGGCTTAGGACCGTCCTAGTTACCCATATCAACCACCCCAATGAAATCGACGAAACGGTTCGCATCGCGACCCATGCGCTTCGCGACTCAAACGTGATGCTCTTGAACCAAAGCGTTCTCTTGAAAAACGTCAACGATTCCAGTAGTGTGCTTGCCCGTCTGTCCCAAAAACTGTTCGACATTGGTGTGAGCCCCTACTATCTTCATATGTTGGACAAAGTAGAAGGTTCTGCACACTTCGACACTCCAGAAGTAGAGGCTCGGGAACTCCATCGTGAGTTACAGATGGAACTACCGGGATATCTAGTCCCGCGCTTGGTGCGAGAAGTTCCTGGCAGCGGCGGAAAGACGATTATTGGCTAGACAGCTAGCTAGGGAATGGATACAGAATCAGCTGAGGCGGCGGACGGAGACAGTCAAACCATCTCTGGCAGAGGGTTGAGCACCTTCTTTACCCGGAACTTGAACCGTTTGTTGGGACGCAACTTGGGAAAGGGGTCAATCTTGAGCTTGTAGTTCTTTGGAACCATTTCCAATTCCAAGTGATGAACAAACAAGAGCACGTCCAGGCTCAACTGAAGCTCAACAAATCGCTGACCCAGACAAGTGTGTGTGCCCACACCAAATGGCCGGTACGCTCCTGGCTTCTTGTGTTCGTTTCTTGGGGGCAAGTACCGGTCTATGTCAAACTTCAACGGATCCTTGAAGTTCTCGTCTAGATAGTGAGAGGCCGTGTAAGCCAGAAGGCAGTCCGTTCCAGCTGGCACTTCGTAACCCTCTATGATCTCGGCGTTCATGACATGTCGATTGTGCACTGGAATCACGCAATACATGCGCATGACCTCCATGACGAAGCGGAGAGCCACATCTATATTGACATCTCGAAGCATGTCATGCGTCGGATAGCCATCCTTGAATACACGAGCCGCTTCCTCCCGCAATTGCTCGACAATTTCGGGTTCCGTTAGAAGCGAATAGACACCGAAGCTAAGAGCCGCACCACAATAGTGTCCAGCAATCAGGGCAGCGATGAAGCTAAACCCAATGTCCGTTTCCGGCAAGTATTGGGGATCATCGGCATGCAGGTCTAGTATGTCGTCGACAAAGTCTCGGCGTTTGCCTTCACGAAGCGCGGGCGAGTGAGTGCTGTGTATGGTTGCATACAACTCTAGCAGCCGTTGCCGTTTCTTATTCATTCTTGGAGTACGAGTCATGAATTTTGGCAGGATCTTGTAGATGTTTACAAGCAGTGCTCGAGTCTCCAACTCGTAAAGATCGTCGAAATATCCAGTAATGTCGCTGCTGGTCGAGAGTCTGCTGATTTGTTCGCCCACCATGGTTTGACACACGTACTCTCCAGCCAATACGTCGCCCTTAGCCCACTCGGTTGCGTGCTTTCCAAAAACTTGAAATAGCTCTTCAACTCGATCCTCTACCACGACCCTGGCAGTGCCGTCACGCATGACTTTGCGCATTCGGTAGTGCTCGGCGCCATCCATGCTTGCAACCGAACGACTTACACCCCAGTCCTTCTGAAAATCCTCCAAATACTCCTTGCAACGGAGAAACAGTCGGCCGCGACGATGCACCATCGCGTTCAACTCGGCTCCGCTAAGCACATATGCATTTCTGCCAGGAGCATCTAAGCGTGCTATCGGCCCCAATTTCTCGTGTTGCTCCGCGAAGAAAAGCGTCAAGTTCCCTGACCAAACGGCACGTGAGGTTAAAAAGTCCCAAAGCTTTATCCGGGGAGGATTCCGTCGAGGAGCAACCTTAGCTGTAACTGGAGATTTGAAGGTCGCTTGCACTGCCACCGCAAGAGATTGGCCTATGAGATCCATACGGGCCAACAGCTCAATGCGCTCTTGTACTTGCTCGTACTCTTCGTTTTCCAATAGCGACGAAAAAATTTCGCAGGAATTGAGCAGAGATATGATGGAAATTTCCCGAGGATCCGGTATTTCATCACTGTGAATGATGTTGTAGATGTGTCGCTTCACATCGTGAAAAGTATCTTCCGAGCCTGCCTCTTTGGATTTCTTCTTTCGCGACAGGACCCAGAACCCGGCTTCATCGACCTCCAAAATACCGCGATTGCTTAGGCGGTCCAACGAGTTCTGCATCAGCTCTTCGGCGCCTAGAGCTATCTTTTCCACCCAGAACTGAACTGACCGTCCGGTATCCTTGGAAGCGGCAATTTCAGACAATGCCGGGTCAAGCAAATCGTCGCCCAAGGGCGTTGAATCCAAAAGCACGAGCGACTTAAGATCAGTGTCGATTCGATTTGCCAGCGCCAAGTCCATGAGCACCGCGCCCGCCGCGACGCACGACATGCGCCAATGGGAGAGGGGCTCAAAATACCCGGTGTCCTCATTGAGCAACATCAACGTCACTTCTTCAAGGAATGTAATCTGAGACATATCGTTGCCCCGTAGCGGGCGATGCTAGCTGTTGAACCTCAAGAGCACGAATCGTCTCTCATTTGACAAGTACTCGGACATCGAAGAATCCTTAAGCGCCACCTTCAGCTTGTCTGCTGCGGGACTTTTGTATGGCAATTTCTGGCATAGATAGCAAACTAACATAAGCTAGTGTACTAGCAAATGCATTGAATCGACATGCAGTCCAATCCGTATGAGTTGCGAGTGCTTCAATATCAGAGGACTAGATTCTGGTAGCCCAGTCCATTCCAATCAGATAATTTTTGATCGTGCAATGGATGTCAATTTGACAAATGCATTCAATTAAGTTTACGAAACTCACTCAGAACTTATGCAACCTCGCTGACTGGTCGCAATTCGAGAGACACCTCGCAGCAACTGAAAACCAAGAGTTGCTCTTAAAATATGAACTAGCATATGGGGATTCTTTGAGCTGTGAGGTAGCTAGACTCTCAAGCGAGGATTGTCCTTTCTTACAAGAGGTTTTTCTCCAATTCAATAGCTCTCTGGCCTCCTGTGTGCTTCGTTTGTTCCCATCCAGTGGATCTGAATTGTTGGAATGAAAGAGCCTGATCAACGCCGGTTTCCATTTTCGCCCTTTCCAATCGGGTGGTATTGGGTTGAATTCAGCGAGAACGTCAAAAAAGGCCAACTGCAGAGCAAGACTTGGCTGGGACAGCGAACGGTGTATTGGCGTGACGACCATGGAAAGGTTTGCCTTGCGAACGCGATGTGTCCCCATCTGGGCGCGAATTTGTCACCATCATTCGGTGGCAAGCTCGAAGAGGGTCTGCTAGTCTGTCCTTTTCATGGGCTCAGATACAACACAACGGGCCAATGCGTGCACTCCCCTGTTGGTGAACTCAGTCGCCCGGTATCTTTGAAAACCTTTCCGGTCTGTGAAACGGGAGGGGTAATCTTCGCCTACTGGCATCCCGAAGGACTCGAACCCGAGTGGTCTGTGCCGGATCTCGACGATGGAGATTGGTCGCGATTTGTCTATTCTGCTCGAGAGATTCGTACGCATCCTCAGGAAACGTCGGAAAATGGAGTAGACATCACCCACCTTCCCTATGTGCATGGCTACTCAAATGTCGAAAGCCTTGAGCCACTGCACATAGACGGACATTACCTGCGAAATCGATTCAGGTTGACGCGTCTTGTAGGCCCTTCCAAGCACTTATGCATGAAGCTTGACGTTCATGCGACCGTGAGCATGTGGGGCGTCGGGTACTCGATGATCGAGCCTGTCATGCAAGATGCTGGCCTCTACATCCGTCAATTGGCTCTGTGCACGCCCATCGATGGAGAGAAAGTGAATTTTGTCATGGCCATGCAGATGAAGGACGTTGAGAGGCCGAATGTGCTCATGCCAGGTCTTGGATTGATGCCAAAGCGACTGCTCAATGCACTCCTTCTGAAGATTTTCTTCAAAGTCTATGTGCAGGACATTTCACAGGACTTTGACATTTGGGAGAACAAGCAATATCTAATCTATCCCAGACTTGATGCCAGCGAGAGCTCCATCATCCACTTTAGACGTTATTGCGAACAGTTCTACACTTCCGTCGAATAGATTCGAGCCCAACAGCCAAACAACGATAAATTGAACGGCTAAGCTACTCTCTATGCCGTGGTCTCTGTAGCAGGCTGCGAACGACGTCTGGGCAATCGAACCGCGGGCAAGCGTCCTCCCACCGCACGGATCCAACCTTTGAGTTGCGTCGGTAGCGCAAGCAACGCAGGGGTCACGATAAGAGTAAGAACCGTTGCAAAGCTCAATCCGAACAGAATCGCTTGAGAAAGGGGTACCCAATACGCTGACACGGGACCGCCGAATATCCATTTGCGATTCACAAAGTCGATTGAGTTATCTGTGGCAAGCGGCAGGATCCCAATAATCGTCGTTCCTGTCGTGATGAGCACCGGACGAAGTCGCTGTAGACCCGTCAGGACAATGATCTCCCGAACGTCGCGATTTGGGTTGTCTCGAACGCCGGCATTAAACGTGTCAATGAGAACAATGTTGTTGTTCACCACTATTCCAGCGAGAGTCAATACCCCAATGCCGCTCAAGATCACACTGAACGGTGCGCCCGTAATCGCTAGACCAAGAAACACACCCGCAGTCGATAGCACGATTGCCAACATGGTGAGCAGCGGATGGTAGAAGTTGTTGTAGTGAAGCACCAGCAACACAAACATCAATAGCAACGCAAACGAAAATGCTTTGGAAAGATAGGCTTGCGATTCCTCCTGCTCTTCGTTTGTGCCTCGGAATCGGATATTCACCCTGCTATCGAAGTTCTGCGCGTCGATCCAGCTCTGAATCTCCCTAACTTTGGTGTCGGAAAGAACTCCTGGAGCCACGGCAGCACGAATCATGTGCATGTTGGACTGATCGCGTCTCTGTAACGCGTCCGATTTGATATGTGGGGTTCGTTCAACAAACTGAGACATGGGCACAGATCCCAGGGACGTTGTCACTTCGAGATCGTCAAGCGTGTCCAATCCTCGAGCGTAACTTGGGTAGCGAACTCGTATGTCCAGCGCATCCTCGGCGTCGTCGGGTCGATACTCGCCCAACTTCACTCCGGTCGTCAGCAATTGGGTTGCCAATCCAACGGTAGTAACGTCCGCACCGAAAAAGGCAGCTTGCGCCCGGTCTACGGTCAATTGCCATTCGATGGCTCCCAAGGGCAACGTGTCCTCGAGATCGCGAATCCCTTCGACCTGTTCCTTCATGTATTCGCGCACTTGGAAGACAATTGGCTCGAGAACGTTCCGGTCTTCGCCCGTGAACTGAATGGCTATAGGCTTTCCTGCAGTCAGCGTGCCGTGGAATGGCACAACTTCCACGATGATTCCACTGACTTGCGACGTCCGCTCCCGAATCTCTTCAAGTATGTCGTCCCCCGATCTCTCTCGCTCATCTGACGGCACCATCTCGATAAAGAACACGCCAACCACATCGGAACTTCCTCCTCCGGAAAACTCCGTTCGGGTTCCCTCGGTTTGCCCGAATCCAGCCGTTGACATCATGTTGATGTTTTCCAATCCGACGACCTGTATAAGTTGGTGTTCAACCTGCGACACCAAACTATAGGCTTCGTCGGCACTCAGGTTGCCCTGTGCGCGAACAAACATGTTGGCCCATTGTGGTTCGTTTTCATTGAAGAAAATCACACCTGTCCCATGAGATGCATGAAATGCAAAAATCCCATAGACCGCTGCCAGTGCAACAACGACCGTTACAGCGGCGTGCTTGACGGCAAATGACAGAGTCTTCACATACCACCGCTTGAATCCCTTGAGTAGCGAGAGATCCAAGTTCCACATCAATTGAACGGATTGCTTGGAATCCACTCTCCCGGGTCTGTTTCCCATGAGAAGGTTTCCAAACGCTGGAGCCATGAAAAGCGCGTACAGAAGAGCTCCCACCATGACGAGGAACACCGTCTTGGGAAGGTATCCCATGAATGCGCCGGCAGTACCCGGCCAGAAGAGCAGTGGAAAGAAAACTGCCAGAGTTGTAGAGGTGGAAGTTATTACTGGACGGGCCATGCGCGTCGCAGCAGAGCTGTAGGCCTCCGCGCTGGCCACTCCGTCGGCGAGACGGCGGTCTGCGTCCTCTGTTATGACAATGACGCCATCAATGAGCATCCCAAGTCCGAGGAGCATTCCAAACATGACCATGAAGTTGAATGATTGGCCTGCAAGCCACAGAAAAATCAAGGCGAACAGGAATGCAACGGGGATGGCTGTTCCAACCACTATGCTCGTTCTGAAACCCATGGTTGCCAGGACCACGATCATCACGAGCACCAACGCAGTAATCATGTTGCCTTGAAGTTCAGTGACAAGCCGCTCGGCAAAGGACGCAAGGTTCGACGAGACAAACACTCGAACGCTGGAAGGCACGTCTTTTTGGAATTCGTCGACCAATTCCTCGACTTCCTTGGAGGTGTCAATAAGAAATGCTTCCGGTCGGCGATACACGAACAGAGTGATGGATCGCTCGCCATTCGCATGGGAGTAGCTGACACGGTCCTTGAACGTCCGTCGAATGGTCGCAACATCACCAAGAGTCACCACCGTGTCCAGATTCGCAAAGATTGGTATGTCAAGCAAGTCCTCGGGGGCTTCAACGATGCTTGGAATGTTGATCGAAAGACTGCCCCGGCCCGAAAGTAGAGACCCAGCAGGTATCAAGCGGTTGTTTCTGTCGATGGATGCAATCAGTTGCTCGACGGAGAGTTGATACGCGTGCATCTTGTTTGGGTCGATCGCAATCTCGAGGAATTCCTCTCGAGCGCCCTGCATGCTCACGCGCTGCACACTTGTCAGAGATTCGATTCGATCCTTGCATTCAAGGGCAGTGCGATATACGAGCTCTTCGGGTGCACCTTTGCTTACGAGGTTAACTTGAAGCACTCGACTGTTGTGTCCGCCAGTCTCCGTAATGATTGGTTCGTCTGTTGTGGCCGGAAAGTTTTGGCGAGCACGATTCACCGCTTCGCGAAGGTCGGCTTTCGCAGCGTCAATGGGAACGTGAGACTTGAACTCGATTCCAAGCACGGCCATATGCTCCGCGCCGGTGCCGCTAACTTCCTTAATGCCATCGACAGCCTTCAGCTCCACTTCGAGCGGAGCCACCAGCAAACGAAGAGCGTCGTCTGGAGATATGCCTTCGTGCGGTACGGTTACTGTAAATGTAGGTATATCGACCTTGGGTTCGTTCTCGACCGGTATCGCGAGCCTAGCCACGACCCCAAATACCAAAATAGTCAGCATGACGAGAAGCGTGGTTCGCGTATGACTAATCGCGAAATCTACGATTTTCTTCATCGCTGCTCGTCCAGTTCTTACGGTTACCTACAGGGCGGCTGAGAATAGCTACTCAAAATCCACAGTCACCTGTTCGTCTTCGACGACAAGCCCCTGGCCCACGGTGATTATCGTTGCGATGTTGGGAAGCCCAGACACCCAAACTCCATCCATATCTTCCCGGACAATGTCGATTGAATGGAATTCGACCCTGTCGTCGCCGCCAACTGTCTTGACCCCCATCGAGCCCAAAGAATCAAGAACAATTGCTGATGTTGGGACTTTGTGGGCATTTCGGGTTCCTATCGTCAATTCAATCGTCGCGCTCATTCCTGAGCTCAGCGAATAGTCTTTGTTTTCGAGTGTGACTTCAATGCGAAAGGTTTTGGATTGCTCGTCTGCCTTCTTGCTCACAAAATCCAGTCGACCTGTACGCGATTCGCCGTTTGGCAAGCTCACCGTTGCGTTTGTGTCGAGAGAGAGCTGACCAATGTGCTCCTCTGCGACAAATCCCTGCGCATATAGTGGGTCCAACACGAGGATCGTTGCACAAGGAAGCCCTACATCAATGTATTCTCCAACATTGACATGCACTTCATCGATCACTCCAGCTATGGGAGCTCGAACCTTGGTGTTTTCCAATTCGATTTCCGCTGCTAGGAGACGCTGAGCTGAAGTGCTTTGCTGCAGTTTCTTGCGTCTGCTTTCCAACTCTTGCAAGAGATCCCGTTCCGTCAAGGTGCGAGAACTCTCGTATTCCTCATCTGCCAAGTCAAGTGCGTCGCGCGCTACGTCAACCCGAGCCTGACGGTCGACGAGGTCCAATTCACACAGAACATCGCCTTCTTCCACCCAGTCTCCAATTTCCACGTGGCGCGCCACAACCTGACCCCCCGTACGCGCTGGCACAGTTGCCTGATTACGATCTATGATGCGTCCCCTAAGCATGATGGTCTTTTCCTGTTCGGTAGCAGTGCTTCGCTTGGCACGAATCAACACCGAACTAGCTTCGCTTGCCGCATCGTCTTGAAGCTCGTTGGCTTTAGCAAGCGAGATCAAGGGGTCCGAGGGAGGCTGAGCGAGTATCCCCGTGAGCAGCCAACCTGCGACAATGAGGACAACTATCGCTAATGAAAGGATTCTGGTCTTGTTCAACGAAGGCTCCCGTTAGTTGAGCAGTAAGGGTTCTCAGAGGTAACTGCAACGTGCCTGCTAGGCTATAGCTGACGCACCGCGAAAGTGAACTCGAGCCGTCAAAAGTTCGTGTAAATCCTTGATTTCATTATAGCCCGTTTGCCGTCCTAGCGTACTGAGTGCTAGTGGCCAGAACAAGATAGGAATGCGTTGAGTAACATTGGAAATGACGCAGGACAGCGATTGGAAAATGCGTTAATTTCGCCAATTTCCAGTATAGGTGGATGCAACACGGGGCTGACATGAGGCTAAGCGACGATCTTCTCGGTGCAACGGATGATGAAATCAGAGAGTGTTTGACGCACGCTCACATTCCGGCGCTCATGTGTTCGCTAGTCCACATGACGGGAGACTTTGAGCTCATACGCGGCGAAATTCGACCACACGCTGTGCCCATGGGCAACCCGAACCAGTCACTATCAGAAGAGGAACGGCAAAGAATTCAGGATGTGGCGTTCGAAGCGATTCGCAGCTATCGCGATGGATGTCAAAGAGCTCAATCCTTGGATCCTCAACACGTTTCAGAGATGATCGAGTTCATTACCGGAGAGGAACTTTCACACGAATACACGCAGTTTGCCCTATCCGAGCTTTCGATCGATGGACGAGACACGTACGCGGTCGAAGGATTCGAATCCATTCCAGAAACTGTGCGAAAAGACTTTCGGGTTGCTGTGGTTGGTGCGGGTATGTCTGGCATCTTGGCCGCAATCAGGCTCAAGAAAGCGGGAATCCCCTACGTCGTGCTGGAGAAAAATTCTGATGTAGGTGGCACTTGGTTCGAAAACCGCTACCCCGGTTGCCGCGTTGACAGTCCCAACCACGTGTATTCGTACTCGTTCGCGCCCAAGGACTGGCCGCAGCACTTTTCAGATCAGGAAGTCTTGCTTAGTTACTTCAAGGATGTCGCTGAGCAATACGACGTTCGACCCAACATACGCTTCAACACCGAAGTAGAAAACATGCGTTGGATCAACGAAAAGGACTGCTGGCAAATCTACCTACGGTCGCCAGAGGGAGACTCGCAACTAGAAGCCAATGCCGTTATCGTGGCAGTGGGGCAGCTCAATCGACCTAAACTACCCGATTTGCCCGGACGAGACGATTTTCGAGGCAAGAGCTTTCATTCTGCAGAATGGGACAGCTCGGCAGATCTTTCCGATAAACGAGTGGCGATTATCGGCACTGGGGCATCAGCCTTTCAATTCACTCCCCATGTAGTACGCCAAAGTAAGCAGGTGGATGTCTATTTAAGGACGCCGCCGTGGGTGGCAGTAAACCCTCTCTACCAAGCCTATATCACGCAAGAAAAGCATTGGCTGTTGAAATGCATTCCTTTCTACGCCGCTTGGTTCAGGTTCTCGATGTTTTGGACATCAGGAGAAGGTTTGTTGTCGATGGCGAGGTGCGACGCAACTTGGGACGGGAATTCCACCTCCGTCAGCGAAGCCAACGACAATTTACGGAAAGTGCTTACGCGAGGCATCGAGACCCAACTTGCTGATCGACCCGATTTAATTGCCAAGCTTACGCCAAACTATCCCCCTGCATCGAAGCGCATGCTCATCGACGACGGCGAGTGGTACCGATCCTTGAAAGAGGAAAAAGTGTCGGTGATCGATGCCAAGATTGAACGAATTACAGAAACGGGTTTGGCGCTTTCCGACGGTTCAAAGAAAGACTACGACGTAATAGTTTTTGGAACTGGCTTCCAGGCTAGTCGCTTCTTCTATCCCATGCGAATCTACGGGATGGAAGGCACCGAGCTGCGCGAAAAATGGGGAGACGATCCTCGCGCCTATCGCGGGATTACGATCCCCAACTATCCCAATCTGTTCACTCTTTACGGGCCCAACACCAACATTGTTGTCAACGGAAGCATCATTTTCTTTTCCGAGTGCGAGATGGTCTACGTACTGAGTTGCTTGCGGCATTTGCTGCAATGCGGCCTCGCCTCGATGGACTGCAGACAGGAAGTTCACGACATCTACAACGTACACATTGATCGCGACAATCGCAATATGGCTTGGGGAGCTTCAACAGTAAATGCTTGGTACAAGAATCAACAAGGACGTGTCACACAATGTTGGCCGGGCACACTGATTGAATTCTGGAAACAGTGCAAAGACTTCAAGGAAGCCGACTACGAGTGGAGTCCGGTTAAAGCAGGTAGAGCTTAGAGCAATCGAAAGGGAACCGTGGAGGACTCCTTGGGCTGGACTTTGCCTTTCGAGCTAGTCCGCTAGCTCCACTTTGTCGACCTTGGTGAATCCTCTCGGGAGCTTGCGTCCGCGATTGGAGCGACGTCCCACATAGTCGACAAGACGTTGTGCTGTCAAAGTCATCGTTCGCTTGCCAGAAGTGATTCGCACCGAATCTTCCGCCCCAATACTAAGTGCGTGCGTGAGTTGATCCGCCTCGGTTGAGCCCTTGCCTCCAAGTCCAATCAAGCCGACTCCCATGCCGCGAGTGCGGGTGGGTATGGATTCCGATTCTAGGACCAGCATGCGCCCACCATCGGTCACTAGGATGACTCTTCCTTCATGCTGGATTGCAGAAGGCGGAAGCAATTCCGCATCTTGGGGCAAAACAACGACAGATTTGCCCGATTTGACCTTAACGGCATCCGAAGGCAGTCCAAGAATGAACCCCTTCCCCTGGCTGTTAGCAACCAATACGTCCTTGGCTCCGCCAACGGTAAGACCCACAAATCGCGAGTCGGGTGGCGGAGATAAGCTGCTCGTCAACGGCTCCCCCTGCCCGCGCGCAGAGGGCAAGCTGTGCGCGGGCAATGAGTAGATTCGGCCCGTTGAATCGAAGAACAAGCATTGATCATTGGTCCGGGCACGCACACTTGCAAGAAATTCGTCCCCCTCTCGATAGCTGAGCGCGTGCGGATCAACTTCGTGACCTTTTCCCGACCGAACCCAGCCTTTGCGAGATAGAACGACCGTAATGGGCTCGTTGGAAATCAAATCCATTTCGGAAAAGGCAATTGACTCATTTGACCCTTGCTCGATCACCGTCCGGCGTTCGTCGCCAAATTCGTCGATCACGGCCTCGATTTCCTTGCGAATTAGAGTGTTCATGCGGCGAGTGGAATTCAACGTCGAGTCCAAATCTTGGCGTTCATCTGTCAACTTCAGCTTTTCCGATCGCAAACTTTCGTGCTCGAGTCGAGTAAGTTGGCGGACCCGCAAATCCAAGATCGCGTTAGCCTGCAATTCTGTCAGCGAGAACCGCTCCCTTAGTGCCGACTTGGGATCATCCTCCTCTCTGACAATGCGAATTACTTCATCGATGTTCAGGTGGGTGACCAATAGCCCGTCGATGATTTCCAATCGTCGATCAATTTGAGCAATCCGGTAGGTGATGCGTCGGCGCACAACGAGCTTGCGAAAGCGCAACCACTCGCTCAGAATTCCCTTTAGCGATAAGACGCGCGGACGCTGATCCAATCCAATGACGTTGAAGTTCAACCGGTAGCTGCGTTCAAGATCTGTGGTCGCATACAGATGGCTCATAAGTCTGTCCACATCCACGCGGGAAGACCGTGGAATCAACACCAAGCGGGTGGGGTTTTCATGGTCCGATTCGTCTCGCAAATCCACCAGCATCGGCAATCGTTTCGCCGCCATTTGTTGCGCGATCTGCTCAAGAATTCTTGAAGGAGAGCTTTGAAACGGAAGCTCTGTGACCACAATTTCGCCGTTTTCTCTTTCATAGTGTGCTCTGCACCGCACGACTCCCCGCCCAGACTCGTAGGCAGCCTCGATTTCCTCCCTTGAGGAAATCACCGAACCGCCGGTCGGAAAGTCCGGTCCCTGCACTATGTGCATGAGTTCGGCTATGGAAGCACGTGGGTTCCTCAATAATTCAATGCATGCATTGCCGATTTCGCACAGATTGTGAGGCAGTACATCCGTTGCCATTCCGACCGCAATTCCCGTGCTTCCATTAAGCAGCAAGAACGGAACTCGAGCGGGCAGACACACAGGTTCCTGAAGCGTTCCATCGAAATTTGGAATGAAATCAACAGTGCCTTGGCCTATCTCTGCATACAGAAGCGAAGCTTCCTTCGTGAGCCGAGCCTCGGTGTAGCGTTGTGCTGCGAAGGACTTTGGTTCATCGGGCGCACCCCAGTTTCCCTGGCCGTCAACCAAGGGATAGCGAAACGAAAACGGTTGCGACATGAGCACCATGGACTCGTAGCATGCATCTTCGCCATGAGGGTGGAACTTGCCAGTTACATCTCCGATCGTGCGGGCTGACTTAGCGTATTTGGCTTGAAAGGTGAACCCCAGTTGCTGCATGGCATAGATAATGCGTCGTTGAACTGGCTTAAGCCCATCACCAATAAACGGCAAGGCGCGGTCATTGATGACATACATCGAATAATCGAGATACGCCTTTTCGGTATATTCGGCGAGCGCTAGCCGCTCGTCAGAATCGAACAAATCCAGCGCCATAGCTAGGCTCCGTTTGTCAATTCAGCGTCCTGCAGCGAGAGGTGCGAAATGTCAGTGGAAGCCGTGTGGTGGAGCCCAGCCTGATCTCCCTTCGCTTCGAGCCAATTCCTTCGGTCGGCAGCTCGCTTTTTGGCCAGCATCATGTCCATGACCTTGAAGGTCTCGTCAGCTTGCTCAATGTAGAGTTGCGCCAGTTTTCTGGTTGCTGGCGCCATGGTAGTCTCGCGTAGCTGCAGAGGATTCATCTCTCCCAATCCCTTGAATCGCTGTACAACAGGAGTCGAGCGGGATTTTTCTGCTACAAGGCGATCCAACACTCCTTGCTTTTCCGCATCGTCAATTGCGTAATACACCTTTTTCCCAACATCAATCCGATAGAGGGGTGGTAGTGCAACGTACACGTGCCCCGATTCCACCAAGGCGGGAAAATGCCGCAGAAAGAGTGCACATAGAAGAGTCGCGATGTGAGCTCCGTCGGAGTCGGCATCCGCCAATATGCAAATCTTGTTGTAGCGCAAGTTGTCTAGGTTATCGCTACCCGGTTCTACAGCAATGGCGTGTGCGATATCTAGCACTGTCTGCGAAGCCAACACTGAACTCGTATCGACTTCCCACGTATTGAGGATTTTTCCTCGCAGCGGAAGTACCGCCTGAAAATCTCTGTCTCGTGCTTGCTTTGCAGATCCTCCTGCCGAGTCCCCTTCCACAAGAAAAAGCTCGGACCGCTCTGCTTCCTGCGACGTGCAGTCGGCAAGCTTGCCAGGTAGAGCTGGTCCTGACACAAGGGACTTTCGCTTGACCTTCTTGGATGCTTGAAGGCGTTTCTGTGCTGAATCTATTGCAATTTCCGCAATGACTTCGCCGTCGTGCGGATGTTCGTTTAACCACAAGCTAAACGATGCTTTGGCAACGCCACCTATAAAGGCTGTTGCTTCACGAGAACTCAGTCGCTCCTTGGTCTGTCCGCTAAATTGCGGATCTTCGAGTTTGGCTGAGAGAACGAAGGAGCAGCGATCCAAAACGTCGTCCGCTGTTATCTTGACGCCGCGAGGCAACATCTTGCGGAAATCACAAAACTCACGCATGGCATCCGTGAGGCCAGCTCGCAGGCCGTTTACATGGGCGCCTCCTTGCGGAGTCGGTATTAGATTCACATAGCTCTCGACAACCTGATCCTCGCGTTCGCTAGTCCAAGTAATCGCCCACTCGACGGCTTCCTTCTCTCCTTCTGCGTGATGTGTGAAAGGTTCCTGGGGTCTACGTTCGCCCTCGATGTTCTCTGTGAGATAGCCTTCAAGTCCTCGCTCATAAAGCCATGTTTCGGTGTTTTTCTCACCATCGTCGCCGTAAGTCGTTAGATTGACGGTCAATCCGCGGCAAAGTATTGCTTTTGCCCGCATTACATGCCGCAACTTGGAGAGTGAGATCTGCTCCGACTCAAAGAAGCCCCCGTCAGGAAAAAACGTCACCACAGTACCAGCAAGCCGCTTGGCAACGCTCGCAACGACTCGTAGTGGACCTTTACTGACGCCGTTCTCGAATCTCTGAAAATAGACGTTTCCGTTCTGTCGAACCTCTACTTCCAACCAGCGTGAAAGAGCATTGACCACTGACACGCCCACACCATGCAATCCGCCCGCAAAGCGATAGGACTCATTGTCAAATTTTGCTCCGGCGTGAAGAGTCGACATGATTAGCTCTACGCCGCTCATTTGGTATTCCGGATGCACGTCAACTGGCATGCCGCGACCATCGTCCGCTACGGAAATGGACCCGTCTGGCCGCAATTCGACGTCGATGAGCGAACCAAAGCCCGCCAACACCTCGTCCACGCTATTGTCGACAACTTCCTGAATCAGGTGATTCGGACGTTGCGTATCCGTGTACATGCCGGGTCTGCGGCGCACTGGTTCCAGTCCTTCCAGGACCTCTATCGATTCGGCTGTGTATTCCTTACTCAATGACCTTATCCTCTGGTTAAGCCGTACCTAATCTGACTACTTCCGTTTGAATCGTTCCATCGTCAAACAACGTGAGCCAACGCCAACCTGGTGGCGCACTATCTAACGCGAACTGCTCAACGTCTCGTGCGAACTGCCAGCACGTTGATGGAGTCGCCAAACATCGCACACCCTCAATCGTGCCATCGAATTCCTGGTGGATGTGTCCGCACAGATAGGTCTTCGACCCTTTAGCATGTTGCTTAAGAATAGAAATGACCTGCCCTCCGTTGTCTACTCGGTGAGCATCCAACCACTTTGCGCCTACGTCGACAATGGGATGGTGTCCAATGACCACAACGTGGCGTTCAGCGGCAAGCAAATCTGCCTCCAACTGGTCAATGTTTTGCTGCGTCACATGGCCCGCGACCTCGCCATCTATGTGAGTGTCCAGGCAGACAACGGTCCATGATCCCAGCGTGCACGAGCAAACCGGGAAGATCTCCCTCATCAGTTCGCCAGAGTCGTGATTTCCGGGTATAACAAGTAGATTACCAGAATATCGTGCATGTACGGCGCCAAGAAAGCGTTCATAGGTTTCGCGCACTGGTTCCTGCGCGATGTCGCCAGTCGCCACAAGAATGTCTGGTGTTCTACGAGCCAGCGCCTTGTCAAGAATGGCGTTCAAGTTACTGGCAGGCGAGATGCCATTCTTTGATGCACTTTGATCTACGAACAAGTGCGTATCAGTAACTTGCAACAGATGCAAACTACCCATATGTTAGATTGTGCCCCTTCCAGTACAACGGCACTCAGTGTCTCTCAAGATCAGTTCGCGAGAGACAGCTTGTCGTTGCTTGACTGATCTTTGTCGGTTCGCCCTCTCCTTAGGCAAAGGGTCAATAGCTCTCCCAAGAATCGATTTATTTGCACCTTCTCGTCTGGCGTACGCATTTTTGTATTTGGATACTCGTAGCGCGCGGCAAATTGTCGTTGACCTTGGAAGCTAACCACTTCGGCACACTGCATGTCGTGATAGGCACGCACAACCAGCATCAGGTCGCGAATTCCTGCTGGCATGCGTTGGAATATTGTCACCGTGGTTGTGTAACGGCAGTCTTCCGATATCGCGAACCGAATTGCCTCTCCCACTGAGTTCACGAGAACCGAAATCTCCCTCAGTTCTCCTGACCCGAGATCCATCATGAGTTTGCACAAACGCGCGTAGTTCGCATCGCATTCCGCAAGATGCGAAAACAGGTCGAAGCGATAGCGTCTGGACAACGGTGAATCTCCAACAAGCTGCCAAAGTGCGCTATTGATTGTAAACGTTACAAGCGTTTTGAATGCACGAATTTTGTGAATGCAAACTCTACTGGCGGTATCTAGTCAGAGGTTCTCACGTACCTCAGAACACCGTCGCTTGCCGCAGCACAACCAACGTCTGCGATACACGTAACCAACAAAGTCGCAGATAAGAATTCATTCGAGAATTCACACGCAAGCTAAGTCTAACAAGTAGCAATAGTTGCGACAATCGCAATGCGATGTGGCCACGTGCGGTCGTCGGTGGCCCGACAATCGCGACTAGTAGCTAAGGTCGACGGACTGTAGATAGAGTGGGATGCCGTTGCTACGGGATCTCAAGAACACATAGGCAGGAACCCAGCAATGTGCAGGCGTGGTCACTACCATCACAAGTGCTTGAACAGTAGATAGCAGCAACAAAATTGCTTAAACTAACCAGCAAAATCTGAGTGACATTCTGTGAATGTCGAAGCAAGAATATGGAGATTAACCTATGACTGAGGCCAGTAAATGCCCGGTGGCGCATGGCTTGGGGAAGAAGGCGCCAACCGACGGCACTACAAACCGAGATTGGTGGCCGAACCAGCTAAATGTCAATATCCTGCACCAACACACTCCGGAATCTAAACCAACCAACGGCTTCGACTACGCGGCCGAGTTCGCAACACTAGATTACTTTGCGGTAAAGAACGATCTATTCGAACTCATGACCAACTCCCAAGAGTGGTGGCCTGCAGACTACGGTCACTACGGTCCGCTATTTATCCGAATGGCTTGGCACGCGGCAGGGACCTATCGCGTTGGTGACGGTCGTGGTGGTGCGGGTACCGGAAACTTGCGTTTTCCACCAGTCAACAGTTGGCCGGACAATGGAAATCTGGATAAGGCAGTTCGATTGTTGTGGCCGGTCAAACAAAAATATGGCAAAAAAATTTCTTGGGGCGACCTGTTGATCTTGGCAGGAAACTGTGCGCTCGAATCAATGGGATTCAAGACATTTGGATTCGGTGGTGGACGCGAAGACGTGTGGCAGTCCGAGGAAGACATCTATTGGGGTTCCGAGACCGAATGGTTGGGAGACAATCGATATACAGGCGTAAGGGACTTGGAGAGGCCCCTCGGCGCTGTGCAAATGGGTTTGATCTACGTCAATCCGCAGGGACCAAACGGCAATCCAGACCCTGTCAAGTCGGGAGTCGATATTCGTGAAACATTTGCTCGAATGGCCATGAACGACGAGGAGACCGTTGCTCTTACGGCAGGCGGTCATACCTTCGGAAAATGTCATGGCGCTGCCGCTGAAGCGTCGCTTGCATCGGAGCCGGAAGGGGCGCCAATCGAACAGCAGGGGCTTGGTTGGAAGAGCAGCAACGGAACGGGAGTCGCCGGCGATGCGATTACTAGTGGCTTGGAAGGTGCATGGACCACAAATCCTACAACTTGGGACAACGGCTACTTTGACAATCTCTTCGGATATGAGTGGGAGCTTACAAAGAGCCCCGCGGGAGCGCATCAATGGATTCCTGCAAATGGTGAAGCAGCGGAAGCAGTGCCGGACGCGCACGATCCAACGAAACGACACGCGCCAATAATGACCACAGCCGACATGGCCATGAGAATGGATGCTGCCTACGAACCAATTTCTCGTGGTTTCCATGAGAGTCCAGACAAGTTCGCGGATGCGTTCGCGCGCGCTTGGTTCAAGTTGACCCATCGAGACATGGGGCCACGAAGCAGATACCTAGGCCCTGAAGTTCCCGAAGAGGAGTTGGTTTGGCAGGATCCGGTTCCTTCGGTCGACCACGAATTGATTGATGGGCAGGACGCAGACAATCTCAAGCAGAAAATCCTTGCGTCGGGATTGTCGGTGTCTCAGCTTGTCTCAGCTGCATGGGCGTCAGCGTCAACTTTCCGCGGTTCCGACAAGCGCGGTGGAGCAAATGGTGGACGTGTCCGCTTAGCACCTCAAATCGATTGGGAAGTCAACAATCCAGATGATCTCAAAGCAGTTGTCCGGACACTTGAAGGAATTCAGGAAGGCTTTAACAGCTCAACATCCAACGGCAAGGCGGTTTCATTCGCTGATCTTGTTGTATTGGCGGGCTGTGCAGCCATAGAGCAAGCTGCCAAAGCGGCCGGTCACAACGTTTCTGTCCCCTTCACACCCGGTCGAACCGACGCCTCAGCTGAACAAACCGACACGGAATCGTTCGGTCATTTGGAACCGACCGCTGATGGCTTCCGAAACTACATGCAAGATGGTCACACCGCGTCGCAGGAGCAATTGCTAATCGATCGAGCTCAATTGTTGACTGTCTCGGCACCTGAACTGACCGTCTTGATCGGTGGTCTGCGGGTACTGGATGCCAATGCAGGCGGATCGCAACACGGTGTCTTCACCAAACGACCCGGCGTATTGTCCAATGACTTCTTCGTGAATCTGCTCGATATGAGCACGGACTGGGTTCCAACTTCAGATGCGTGCGAACTGTTCGAGGGACGTGACCGCTCTACGGGCGCAGTCAAGTGGACCGGTACTCGAGTCGACCTCATTCTTGGGTCTAACTCCCAGCTGCGCGCCCTATCCGAATACTACGGCTGTTCGGATTCTGAAAAACATTTCGTCGAGGACTTCGTCGCTGCGTGGGACAAGGTGATGAATCTCGACCGGTTCGAGCTCGCGTAGACTAAAGATGAAAGGGCGTTCCACCGCTAGACGGAACGCCCTTTCCCGCTGGCTTGTGTATGCCGCAATTACCTCTGGCAACCCCCGTTTCGATGAGTTGATTGCGTCAACTCCTCAATCAAGTCCGATTCAGTTCCTGAATTCTCGCTGACGCGCCTCTCATCTCTCCAAGAACGTTCACGAACCAACAATCTGGTCGCTTGGTTCGGTCTCTTCCATACGCAACCGCGATGCTGGTTGAGAATTGCGGGCGGACACCAGTTGAATGTTCTTGGAAACCCATGCGACGCGGGCAAGCAACAATAGTGCAGCCAATGCAAGGCCAGCTATGAGCCCCCACCAAAATCCGATCACCCCCAGCCCTTCAAAAGTACCGATTCCAAATGCTAAGGCTATGCCAAGAGGCATTCCAACGATCCAGTACGCCAGCAATACAAGCACCATGGGCACATTTGCATCCTTAAATCCCCGCAGCGTACCGATGGCAGTAACTTGGCTTGCATCGAACAATTGAAAGAAAGCGCACATTAGAAGAAGCGTCGCCGCGACTCCTAGTACGGTCGCATCGTCCGAGTACAACGACACTATGGGAGTCCTGCCAATAAAGAGAACGATGGCAATTCCCAATCCAACGAGTAGGGAAATCACTATTGCCACCAACATCGTCCTGCGTGCGACTCGAAAGTTTTGAGCACCTACAACTGCACCAACGCGAATGGTCGTGGCCAGGCTGAGGGCAAGTGGAATCATGAATCCTATGCTGGCAACATTCATAGCAATCTGATGTGCGGCAACTGCTTCCACGCCCAATCGACCTATGAGTAACGTGACAGCAGAGAAGAACGACACTTCAATGAAGATTACTCCACCCATGGGCAATCCAAGACGCACTAGACGACCAATTGCTACCCAGTCTGGCCACTCGATGCCATTGAAGAATCCCGATTTCACTATCCTCGTCACACGCACAGCAACGAGTGCCCCAAGCAGCTGGAACCACATCGTCGCCGCAGTTGCCCAACCGCAGCCAACCCCGCCCAATCCTTCAAAGTCTCCCATCCCAAAGACTAGAACGTACGTCAGTGGAACCTTGAGAACGAGCGCAGACAGCACAATCACCATGGTGGGAACGGTCATCCCCATTCCTTCGCACAGGTTTCTTAGCACCAGATAGCCCAGCAGACCAAATATGCCGTAGCTCTGTGCGCGCAAAAACTCCACCGAAATAGGAATGGCACGTGGGTCCACTTCAAGCAACCGATACAACGGCTCGACGTTTCTCAATACGAAGAAGACCACAACGCCCAAGAAGGCTCCCAACCAGATTGCTTGTCTTGCCACTGCCCCCGTTTCGGCAACTCGTCCAGCACCGTAGAGTTGAGCGATTGTCGGTGTGACGGCAAGCAACGTTCCGGTCAACAGAAGCATGATGGGCCAATAGAGTCCCGTACCCAATCCCACGCCGGCCAAATCCTCGGCACCATAGCGTCCCGCCATGACAACATCCACCACAGACATTCCCATTTGCGACACTTGGGCAACCATGAGAGGTGCTCCGAGAACCGACAGAAATCTTGCTTCTCGCAAGTAGCTAAGCAAACGTCGATTCACTAGTCTTTCCGTTTCCGCTTACATACATAGCCATTGAGAATTCGTCGTTGTCTTGAAGCTGGCCTGTTCCCAACTATGGAATAGAGTTAGGTATCGAGTTGCATGATTGTTGAACAGAACTTTCGATGAGACTCGAAAGCTCCTGCACCCACTGCTGCGAGATGTATTTTCCAAATGCTGGCGAATCGCAACAGCGACAATGCCGAAGAGAGCTCGCAACGCATAGACACCCATAACACCTCCGTAGTTCCACGTGCCGTAATACAGGCGTTAAGATTGTCGGTGAATTCCACTACGACGTTCCTCACATCGAATTGACATCTGTCAGTGAACATCCACGAATCCGCCGGTGGCTTGACCTTTGGGACAGCTCGAACCAGCATCGCACCGGGACAACCGGAGATCGTGAAACATCTAATTGGCTTGCGCAAGAGCTCTCGAGCCTAGGTGCGACCCCCACAGTCAAAGTATTTCCGTTTCGTCGACGCGTGCCGACAAATGCCCATGTAACCGTGGGTTCCAACGTTATCGAAGGCACCCCGCTTTTCGATGGCGGAACAACACATGCAACTGGAGTTACAGGTCGGCTCAGCCAGTCCGAAGAGAGTGGCACCCTAGTTGTAGTGGATGCATCGCAACGTCAAAATGCGTTGGCAACCTTACGCCGTAGCCGCAATATTTGCGGCATCGTCGTCATTTCTGGACTATCTACCCCCGGGCTTGCCCTGCTAAATGCAGACTCATACGAAAACCCGTTTGGACCTCCTGTTTTGCAAGTATCGTCGGAGTATGCCAAGACTCTCCTATTGGCTGCGGGGAAAGGCGTCGAAGCAAATCTTACGGTTAGTTTTCAGTGTGAGGACACCCATGCAACCAATGTGCAGACCGAATTCTGCGGCAGCAATACCAAACTTGCCCCGCTTGTGGTGATGACACCGAAGAGTGCATGGTACACCTGCACTGCGGAGCGAATCGGCGGCATCGTTGCGTGGCTTGAATGCGTCCGTCACTTTGTCTCGCATCCGCCAATTCGAGATGTGATCCTCACAGCCAACACTGGCCATGAACTTGGGCACATTGGCCTAAAACGATTTCTTGAGGAGAATGATCGGCTACTAACCGGAGCCAAACTGTGGATTCATCTAGGCGCTAACTTTGCCGCTAAGGACTCTCGCATCAGGCTACAAGGCTCAGACGCACAATACATAGCAATTCTTGACTCTCGGTTGACAGAGCGTGCTATTCGCAAAGCGGACGTTGTTCGACCTGGCACCCGTCCGGGAGGTGAAGCACAGAACATTTTCGACGGTGGCGGAAGCTACGTTTCGATATTGGGTTCCAATCGACTGTTCCACCACCCAGAAGACAGGATCGAATCAAATGTTGACTACGAACGTATGGTGCAAATCAAAGATGCAATAGTCGAGTCTGCTAAAACTTGGGCTAGCAATGTTTGAAGTACTCTGCGAAACCGATGATTTCGTGGCGATCGAAAAGCCAAGCGGCGTGAGCGTACTAAGAGATCGCGCGGGACTTCCCAATTTGTTCGACGTCATTCGAGAGCAATTTCCTGAAGCAAAACTAGTTCATCGACTGGACAAGGGCACAAGCGGCATTCTGATCGTCGCGAGAACGAAAGAGTTTCAAGCCTTTGCATCGCGCCAATTTGCTAAGAGAAAAGTCCGCAAGTTCTATGTCGCAGTGGTTGCGGGTCACATCGCCAGCGGGAGATCACTCACCATCGATCTGCCCTTGAACCCTGGTCGCAAGGGCCGATTCCGCGTCGCTGGTTTGCGCGAAGAGATTCGCTCTCGTCGCGAAGGCTGGTTTATAGATTCATCTCTGGGTCACCCCAGCACTACACGCGTTCGAGTCTTGGCAATCGGTCCCCGTAGGAGCTTGGTTCTCATACAGCCACTGTCTGGTCGAACCCATCAAGTCCGAGTCCATTTGGCATGGATCGGGCATGCGATTGTCGGCGACACTCTCTATGGCGCGCCGAGGTCGAATGAGCAGGCATGGCCACGCATGCTATTGCATAGTTCACGCATTTGTCTCGCTGATCAGTGCAACCTCAAGAGTGTGCCGCCAGACGAGTTCTGGCAATCGGTTCAATCTTGACTAGGTGTAGCAGCACGCTCACTAACCAATCATTCGCTAGTGCCTTGACTAGAGAGGATCCTCCTTGGTGGTCAGGCGACGTGTGAGCACAAATCCAGCCGCCGCCAATCCCCATGAGCGTGTCAGCACCAGCGTGGCCGCTGCGACACCGCCGCTAATCAAGTATGAAGCAAGTTGCGGGCTTTTTCCGCGACCCGTTGTCGCTCGCGATATGGTGTGCTCGCAGTTGTTGGTAAAAAGGTTGTATGGACGGTCGGACCGGTCTCGATAGCTACGCAAAGCCTCGTCCCGCTCAAACTCGTTCGTCGCGTGTACTGACATGCGCCGGTTCTTTTGGAATTCGTGCATCGTGGAAACATGCTCGCCCTTGAATGGTGTGTTGTGATAGACACGACCGTCCTCAAGAACGAGTCCCCTGTGCATCAATACGCCCTTGCGTCGCGAGACTATGTCGCCAGGCTGGTAGTCCATTTGCTCGTTCTCAAAACAACTCGTTCGGATGACAAGGCAACGATAGCACAGGTTCGAGTGATTTCGGCATTTGTTAATCCTGTGACTCCGCTGGTTGTTCGGAGTTCAACTCACTTGATTGCTCGACATCCAAAGCTTGGATCATGTAGTCGATGGCGTCTTCCAACTCCTCATCGGTACACCCAGTGCACAACCCTTTCTTGGGCATGCCGGGAGGCATTCCCTTGATGGTGTTCTCCAACAAAACATCCCTGCCTTTGGCGATACGCGGCTCCCAGTCCTCTGCATTTCCGAAAATTGGCGAATTCGCCAAACCCCCTTGATGACAGCTTCGACAGTACTTGCGATAGACTGCATATCCTGGGTGCTTGCGGTCTATAGTAGAGTCAGATCCCGATTTTGAGCACCCTGCGATAGTCACGAAGCTACTCGTCGCGAAGACCCCAAGCACCATTGCTAACAACCAAGATTTCGCTAGATTTCTGCGAAATTCACGCATGTCGTTTCTTTAGTTTTCCCAATCGAGGGGCATTGAGCAAATTTTAGCGACGGCCAATACTGACGGGTAAACGGTGCGCCACTATTCGAGACTTGAATATGTCGATTTCGTCAGGATTGCTAGCATATACGAGCGTGAACTCCACCGCGTGACGAATCTATGAGGCGAATCTCACCGTGATTCAGTCCCATTCCTAACTCAATTAAGCACAAGGACGCTCAATGCCTGATTATCGAGTTGCAGACATTTCATTGGCCGACTTCGGCAACAAGGAAATCGATCTCGCCGAAGCGGAAATGCCGGCCTTGATGGCATTGCGCGCAAAGTATGCCGAGCAGCAGCCCCTTAGAGGCGCGAGGATCATTGGGTGCATCCATATGACCATTCAGACGGCAGTGCTCATCCGCACATTGAAAGCGCTAGGGGCAGATGTTCGTTGGTCGTCCTGCAATATCTTCTCGACTCAAGACCATGCCGCAGCGGCCATGGCGGCAGATGGCGTGCCCGTTTATGCCTGGAAAGGTGAAACGGAAGAGGAATACGAGTGGTGTATCGAGCAAACCATATTGAGCGACGGAGAACCGTGGGACGCCAACGTGCTACTGGACGATGGGGGCGATTTGACCCAAATCGTCCACGAACGTTACCCGAATATGTTGGAACGCATTCACGGCATAAGTGAAGAGACGACGACTGGAGTTCAGCGATTGCGGGAGATGCTCAAGGAGGGATCTCTAAAGGTTCCAGCAATCGATGTGAACGCATCGATCACCAAGAGCAAGAACGACAACCGCTATGGGTGCCGGCACAGTCTCAACGATGCAGTCAAGAGAGCAACGGACGTGCTGCTAGCTGGCAAAAAGGCCATGGTCATTGGCTACGGAGACGTGGGCAAGGGCTCGGCTGCCAGCTTGCGATCGGAATCCATGATTGTGCGCATCGTCGAAGTTGACCCAATCTGTGGCATGCAAGCATGCATGGACGGATTCGAAGTTGTCTCTCCCTACAAGAACGGCACCAACACTGGCAGCGTAGAGGACATCGACGATCCCGTGCTCGCGCAAACCGACCTTGTGGTGACCTGCACGGGCAACACGAACGTATGCGACAGTGCAATGCTGCAAAAACTAAAGCCGGGCTGCATTGTGTGCAACATCGGTCACTTCGACAACGAGATTGACACCTCATTCATGCGGAAGAATTGGCGCTGGGTGGAGGTTAAGAGCCAAGTTCATCAAATCTTTCGAAGTGACGATTCCAGTGACTACCTACTTTTGCTTTCCGAAGGAAGACTGGTCAATCTTGGGAATGCCATGGGACACCCGTCACGCGTCATGGACGGTTCGTTTGCGAATCAGGTACTCGCTCAAATGTACTTGTACGAGCAACGCTGGGCCGATCAGCCACCGAACCAACGCGCACCCGTAGGAATCGAAGTGATGCCACGCAAGCAAGACGAGGAAGTCGCTCAACTTATGGTAGAAGGTTTCGGCGGTACGCTCACTCGATTGACCGAAGACCAGGCGGACTACATTTCCGTGAGCGTGGACGGGCCATTCAAGCCACCTGATTATCGGTTCTAGCTAGACCGATTTGCCCTTGCGATCACCGCGCTCGGCCTAACTCTCCGCGCACGGCAGGATTGACTTCAACTGCTCGAAACGTGCTTTCGCAGAAACGAAGTCGCTTACGAACACTCTAGACGATTCTGGAATCCCCTTTACCCCAATACTCGTCCTTTAGTAGCCTCTTATAGAGCTTGCCTGTCGGATGACGAGGAAGTTCGTCTCTGAAATCCAAGCTTTTGGGACATTTGTAGTGCGAAAGACGATCCCGCGTCCAATTGAGTATTTCGTGAGCAAGTTCATCGCTAGGTTCAACGCCATCCAACAGCTGCACAACCGCTTTTACTTCCTCGCCCATCTCCGGATTGGGAACGCCAATGACTGCAACATCAGCGACTTCGTCGTGCAGCACGATGAGATCTTCAATTTCTTGCGGGTAGATATTTACCCCGCCCGAGATAATCATGAATGTCGCTCTATCCGTCAAATACAGATAGCCCTCGTCATCCAAGTAGCCAACATCGCCGAGGGTGCTCCAATTGGAATGGTCACGATGTTGAACTTCCTTAGTCTTAGCCGGGTCCTTTAAATACTCGAAAGGCATTTCAGGCGCTTCGAAGTAGACGATTCCTGGTTCGCCCGTCGGCATCTCCTTGCCTTCTTCGTCGCAGATGTGAATCACGCCCATAATCGACTTTCCCACCGTTCCCGGATGGGCCAGCCACTCTGAAGGAGTCGCATGGGTGAGTCCGCTTAGCTCTGTTCCCGCGTAGTATTCGTACAGAATCTCTCCCCACCACTCGAGCATTCTCTTTTTTATTTCTTGCGGACATGGCGCAGCTGCGTGAATCGCGACGCGATGAGAGCTCAGGTCATACCTGTTTCTTTCCTCAACTGGCATCTTCAACATACGCGTGAACATGGTTGGAACCCATTGGCTGTGGGTCACTCGGTACTTCTCAATGGCTTCTAACGCCTGATGGTCGTCGAATCTCCGCATCATGACAACCGTGCCTCCGACAGCTTGTACACCTGTGCTGAATCCAATGGGTGCGGAGTGATACAACGGAGCTGGAGACAGATAAATGGTGTCTTCGTTAATCTGCCACAAGCCACGCAACAGCATACTGACCGGCGAATCCATATCAGCAATCCCACCATCAGGCAACGGTCGCATGATTCCCTTGGGTTTGCCGGTGGTGCCTGAACTGTAGAGCAGGAAACCGCCCGCAGGCTCTTCGTCCAAGGGGTCGGTGGTGAACTCGCCGATCGTAGAATCAAAGTCGTCATATCCCGGAAGGGATCCGTCGACGGCCAACCAGCGCTCGCAATTTGTACACAAGTCTGGCAATTCTTTTGCTACCTCGCCCAGAGCAACCGAAGCAATCGCGACTCGCGATTCGGAATTGTCGATGATGTAAGCAGCTTCGTCTGTTGTGAGGTAACGATTCACTGTGGTCAAGAACAATCCGGAACGCAACACAGCCCAAGCAACCACAAAGTAGGCGAGATTGTTTTCCATGAAAATCGAAACTCGGTCGCCGCGACGCAGTCCGTGAGCGTACCAGCATTGCGCCAGTTGATTCGATCTGGCGTTCAATTCGCCATAGCTGAGCATCTCTCCCGATGCGGCATCGATAACCGCCGCTTTCTCCGGAAATCTCGTGGCCCACAAGCCTGGATACATTGCTTATTCCCCCGTCTCAAGAGTGCGCGCACTGACGACAGTCAATGCTACACTAGCAAAGATCGGCGCCATACGACCAATACTGCGACCAAGTCGAGAAATCTGACATGAAGAATGTACAGGACTTGCTCAACAAGAAAGACAACACAACCATTTACTCCGTCTCTCCAGTTTCCTCGGTCTACCAGGCGATCGAACTTATGTCCGAGCACCACGTTGGAGCTCTGCCCGTGCTACAAGATCGATCTCTGGTGGGGATCATATCCGAGCGCGACTATGCTCGGAAGGTCATTCTCAAGAACAAGTCGTCGAAAGCCACACGGGTCTCAGAAATCATGACGCGCCATGTGATTTGTGTTTCACAAGAGCAGCAAGTCAACGAATGTGTGAATCTAATGCTGAAAAACCACATCCGGCACCTCGTTGTAACGCAAGAAGGAACTGTAGTAGGAATGTTGTCCCTGCGCGACTTGTTCGTTGAGATCATTGATGATCAGGCTGAGACGATCAGCCATCTCGAACACTATATCCGAGGGGAAACGTAGCATATGGTGGCCTCGGAAAGACTTGATGTCCCTCTTCCTGCTTGTCTTTTTCAAATCACATTCCGGTGAGACGAATGCGCGCCTGCGTATTCCTAGCGGTCGCAACTTTGGTCGTTGCGGGTTGTGCAACTACCACATCCCCACAACGACCGACACCTCCCACGATTGAAGCCAGACAGGCAATGTTGGCTTTGCAGATGGTCGCGGCGGCCGTCAAGGACGCTTTCGACAAAAGCGACCTTAACGCCGACAATCCGCTATCCAAAGAAGAAATGGTCGAGTTCGGTCTTCAAATGGCACTCGTCCAGGCGCAACGGTTGGCTCCAGCAAACGTTGTTGTGCCCAATCTGACCGAGGCGCAAATGAGGCAAGAAATAACGAAGGACATCGAACGAAATTGGGAAAATGTCGACGTTGACAGAAGCGGTGGCCTGTCCATCGGGGAAATACTGAAGTCAATGCTCGGAGACCTCTACATCGAGGACGAGGTCGACACTGACGAGTCCGCGTGAGCACTCAAATTCAATGCAAACAATAGCGACCTGCAGCACGCTAGGGTTCGCGTTGTCCACTACGACCAACAAGCTACCTCGATCGCCGCACCTGAACACACAGGGCAGCGGATGTCAGCAATATTGGCAATGCCAGCCCTAGTTTTCTTTCTCAATAAGTTAGACTCTTCGATAACTACTTTCTGCGGAGACGCCTATGGAAACCCGTGCAGCAGTAGCCTACAGAGCAGATGCCCCGCTCGACATAACAAATGTCCAGCTCGAAGGTCCACGCGATGGCGAAGTGTTGGTGGAGATTCACGCCACTGGCGTGTGCCACACGGATGCATACACGCTGTCGGGAAGCGATCCAGAAGGCTTGTTCCCAGCCGTTCTAGGACACGAGGGAGCAGGTGTGGTCGTGGATGTAGGCCCAGGTGTGACAAGCGTGAGTGCTGGCGATCATGTGATCCCTCTCTATACACCGGAATGCCGTCAATGCAAGTTTTGCCGTTCCGGCAAAACTAACTTGTGCCAGGCGATTCGTGAAACCCAAGGTCAAGGTGTCATGCCCGACGGGTCTTCAAGGTTTTCTGACGGAGAGACAACGCTCTACCACTACATGGGCACTTCGACGTTTTCCAACTTCACAGTATTGCCGGAAATAGCGGTCGCGAGGATACGACGGGATGCCCCATTCGACAAGGTTTGCTACATCGGTTGCGGAGTGACAACCGGATTGGGTGCAGTTATGAATACAGCCAAGGTTGAACCAGGCTCCAATGTTGCCGTGTTTGGATTGGGTGGAATCGGTTTGAATGTGATTCAAGGAGCACGAATCGTTGGTGCGGATCGCATTATTGGGATTGATATCAATCCATCAAAGAGAGAGCTGGCAGAGCGATTCGGCATGACGGACTTCATCAATCCTAAAGACGCGGAAGATGTTGTAGGTGAAATCGTGGATTTGACAGATGGTGGGGTGGACTATTCATTCGAGTGCATCGGCAATGTCGATGTCATGCGCCAGGCTCTGGAATGCTGCCACAAGGGCTGGGGAGAGAGCATCATCATTGGTGTGGCCGGTGCCGGTCAAGAGATCAGTACCAGACCGTTTCAACTGGTTACGGGGCGAGTTTGGAAAGGTACCGCGTTTGGTGGTGCAAAAGGGAGGACCGACGTACCACGAATTGTCGATTGGTACATGAATGGAAAAATTAACATCGATGACTTGATCACGCATACAATGCCGCTCGATCAAATAAATGACGCATTTGAATTGATGCATTCGGGCGATTCAATTCGCTCTGTCGTTACGTTCTAAAACTGATTTACTTGCCAGGTTGAATCTCTGGTTCACACTCGATGAAATTAAAGCAGTCTATGCGAAAAACTTTCAACGCTCTACCTAAACCATGGTTCAAGCAATGAGGAATTTCACTGTCTTCGCCGTCGCATTGACTTTGAGTCTGGTATACGCCAGTCCTCTGTTGGCACAAGCCCCTCCGCTGTCAGAAATGCCCTCAGCTGAGGAAACAGAGGAAGTTCAAAAAACTATAAGAAATCGAATGAAATCCATGTTCGAAGAAGCCTTCAAGAAGGGCAACGAAGGCGACGATGAATCGCTCACAGAAGATGAAATGGTGGATGTGGTCTTCGAATTCACCAAGGCGCAAAATGAAGCAATGGCAGGCGGTGCAAGCGGCACAATTTCCGCGCCATCGGAAGAGCAATTGAATAGGGTCAAAGAGTCTTTGCGCGCACGGATTAAGAGCCAATTTCCCAATGTCGACACCGACAATGATGGGGAGGTTTCTAAGGCCGAACTCTTCACGTCTATGTTTGGAAGGGAGTACACTCCAGTTGAAAATGGAGAAGACGACGCCACGTCCTCAAAAGACGAGGAAACACGCCGGAACGGCGATACCGACCAGAAATCATCGGAAGACGACTGAGAACGACGTAGCCTCTAGATGGGTACGGAAATTTCAGACCAGATTCGACTCCATGCTTGAGTTGTGCATTGGCATGAAGTTGATTACTCTAGAGCGTCCAACCCCAATCCAAAGATCAGGAGATTTGCAGTGAAACGATTTTGGGCTAGCTTAGCAGTGATCGGGTCGGTATTTGCTCTCGCAATTCCCCTCTCGGCACAACAATCCACAACCACAGGGACCATCACGTTGCGAGGAACTCCAGCTGTGCCGGCAAGAGTCGATGTGAAATCGATGAATGGCGAGGAAATGAAGAAGTCGCTTGTAGCTCGCTTTGAAAAGCGCTTTGAAGACGCGGACGGTGATGGCGACGGTTCGCTATCCAAGGAGGAATACAAGAAAATGAACTCCTCCGCAATTTCCGGCTCAATTGCAATGCGAGGTCAAAAGAGCCAACAATCCAATGTAGACAGCCAAAATGACCAACGAGCAAAACTTTCGGAAGAACAGCGCAAGCAACGCGAGAAGCTTATAGAAACGCAATTTGATGATTTGGACGAGAACGACGATGGGAAGATTACGAAGCAAGAATACGTCGATGCTCGAACAACCGCAATGTCCAATGCATTGGGAGATCAGAACATTCGCCAAAAATCAGACGGTGGCAGCAACTCGACAAGCACAACATCCACGAGGGCAATACGTCTACCTGCACCTTAGAGTGATTCCGTTCTTGAATCAGGCAAAATTGATAGACGTTTCCTGAAGCGGGCTCACATTTGGCGCCAATTCAAGTGCCATGACAAAGCGCTAGCGAGCATTCCACTCTAAGCCCAATGAGTCTGTAGCGATGCAAAACAAAACGTGGCTTGCTCAAGTAGTCGAAGAGACGTTGGAGCCTGATCTCCCCATTTGCGACCCGCATCACCACCTTTGGGACTACCCGCAAAGTCGCTACTTACTGGACGAACTCATTCAGGACACTGCAAGTGGACACAACGTTGTGTCTACGGTCTTCATGGAATGTGGTTCGATGTATCGCGCCTATGGACTTGATTCGCTACGCCCGATAGGGGAGACGGAATTCGTCAACGGCATTGCAGCGATGAGTGCGAGTGGCCAATACGGGTCTTCCACTCTATGCGCGGCAATTGTCGGTTACGCGGACCTCACGCTGGGTACGGCCGTTGGAGACGTGCTCGACAAACACATGGCTGCTAGCGAGAGATTCAAAGGCATACGCCATGCCGCCGGCTGGGATGCCAGCGTGGAAATCCGAAATTCGCACACGAATCCCCCGGAACACCTGTACTTGGACAAATCCTTTCAAGAAGGATTTTTGGAGCTCGGAAAGCGTGGATTGACCTTCGACGCCTGGTTATATCATCCACAGATTGGCGATGTCACACAGCTAGCTCGAGCCTTTCCCATCCAAACCATAGTTTTGGACCACTTTGGTGGTCCTCTTGGTATTCACAGGTATGCGGGTAGACGAGGTGAGATTTTCGGCTATTGGAAAGAGGCTGTGAAGGAGTTGGCCCAATGTCCAAATGTCGTAGCGAAACTTGGCGGGCTTGTTATGCCAATCAACGGGTTTGGATTTCACAAGCGTCCCAAACCACCGACGTCGATTGAATTGGCAGAGATCACTCGTCCCTACTACATGCACACTATCGAACATTTCGGCGTGAACCGGTGCATGTTCGAGAGCAATTTTCCCGTAGACAAGTCTAGTTGCTCATACAACGTGCTATGGAACTCGTTCAAGAGAATGACAAAAGACTTTAGCGCTGAGGAGAAATCGAGCCTCTACCGCGACACGGCAGAGAGGGTGTATTCAATCGCAATGGACTCTTAGTCGTATCGGCGCTTTGCCAACTACTGTGCTTTGAGTCTGCCTTGTCAAGTCTACGATGTAGGAGCACATGGTTTCTGAGTTACTTGGCACCGGAACTCCATAAATTTTACGTAAGTACTCAGTGACCCTACGGGTTTGCCGCTAACGATTGGGCAGTCGCCAAGTTATCGGTATAGAATTGGGAACTGAGATTGGTTCGTGCCGCCGTGGCAGGTCCACATCTAAGTTCACGATCCAATCAACGGAGAGGCTACAGGAGAATTGCCGTGAAAAAGGTCATGTATTTCTTCGCCATGGTGGCATTAATTGCGTCCATGTCGGTATTTGCAAAGATTGAAGGTACTTACGTCATCGAAGTGAGTTGGGGTGGCGGTGGCGGCGGCGGCGGTGCTGCCCGAGGAGGCGGAGAACGCGAACGACCAGAGCAGACCTTGACAATCAGCGTCGATGACGAAGGAGAGTACTCGGCCACATACGCCGGGGGCTGGGGAGGCGAGCAAGAAGCCTCTGATATTGAAGTCGAAGAGAATGAATTTGCAATAACCTTCGTATTTGAGATGCGAGGCAATGAGTTCGAAATGACCTACGAAGGCCAAGTCGAAGACGGCGAGATGTCTGGCACGCTAACAACTCAAATGGGAGAAATGGAATTCACTGGAAAGCTCAAGGAAGAAGAAGAAGAGGATACCGAGCCAGAGACGGAAGCTGCCGAACCTGAGGTCGAAGCCTAGAAAATTCCATATATATTGGATTGTGCCGGTCGAACACTGCATGAGTTGTTCGACCGGCACGGCTAATTTCCATACCACTACGCGCTTGCCTCCTCTGCACTTCGACGAGTGTCAAAGTGCAGAGGAATTTCGGCGGCAAGTATTGGAGAGTTCTTCTCCCAGAGTCCAGTACTGGCACGCTAGGAGCGAGGGTTCTGGCTGTTAGTTCTCGGTATTTCGTTTGGTGAACTCATGCCTGACGTCGAGTACTCTATTGCTCCGACCACGTTCAAGCGGATTCTGTAGTTAGCACGTTGGTGTTTAGACAGTCCTGATAGTGGACAAATCGAACCCCATCGACCACTAGGGTGCTCGAGTGGGGCAATTCCTCACTCCAAGTGTCCTCCTTGCCAACGAAGTACTTGGACCCTTTAGCCTTTCCCCAACGGTCCCCGTTGTAGCGCCGTACAAGAATCGTTCGACCCAGACGATTTACAAAAGCCTCAATCAGCACATCCGATTCTGTCGAACCCGGTTCAAATACCCGCATGCATTCGATGGATTCACGCCCTTCGCCAATGTCCAATCTGAACACCCCGTTACCGAACAAACGGGGCAACGCAGTAGTCGATGCAATAACACCTTCCGACGGCTCGTTCATATAGTTGACAATCGGCACGTTGCGTTTGCACACTCCGAAGTCGTGTTCCCAGCCCTCATCGAGAAACGTGTACAGAACGCGCTTTCCGTCGTTTTGTTCGCTTTCGTAGGCAATCCAATGCACATCTGTTTCTGTCAGACTTCCCCAAATCCTAAGACTCTTGTCCCCGATATGGGGCTGCAAGAAGCCTCGTCGATCGGAGTGTTCTTGTTCCGTTATGTCAATCTCAACGCAACTTCTTCCGTGAACCTCCGCGTTGCGATACGCATTCATCGAATGAAAACTCTTGAGCTTGAGGGACTTCCCTTCGTTTACGGCTTCAAAGATTGCCCATTGAACCGAATCACCGATTTGTGGGACGACAAACCACCAGGCCAACTCCCGCAAATCTATGGGAAGAGGTGTTGAATCAACCTTCGAGACTGATATCTGTGGTCGTGTCAACGGAAGGTCGTCGATATTTTCAATTTTAGGTTCCATGATGTTGGTCCTCATTGGATTGGCGATGTTTAACTCATTGCGCACCATGTTTCGTCCATACGACAATCTACGCTTAATCGTTCCGGGTGTCGTCTGCTGCCTTTTGGCTATCTCATTGATGGAAAACCCCTCGATATAGAAATCCGATAAAGCACTTCGCTCCTGCTCAGGGATGTACCTAAGTACATCGACGAATTCGTCCATGCGTTCACTGGATTCAGGAGCTCTGGGTCCACGGCGGTCCACAAAACGCTGAGGCGCTAGCACTTCACTCACCTTTCGAATCCTAGTCTTGGCTCGAATCCAATCGATACACCGATTTCGCGCTAATTGGTAAAGCCAAGGTCGAAAATTCCCGGGGGTTTCGCGAACCAGACTCGACCACGCCTGCAGCAGAGTGTCTTGAAGAATGTCCTCTACGTCGGCTTGTTCAGTAGTCTCAGTACGGTTTCGAATAATCGCTTGCAGGGGCTCCACATAGCGACGAATCAATAACTCGAACGATTCCTGGTGCCTGCATTCCAACACTCTCTGCAGTAGTTGCTCGTCTGATGGATTGCACATGGTGAACAATGTTGAGTCGTCCTAGCAAACAGGGCGTGGGTCCACAAGAAAAGGTTCACAAAACCATGTAAACCTATGGTGCCAATGGCACGAATGTCTACCGGAGTTGCAGCGAAGTGGGAGCCGACACCAATGTTTGCCGGTCGCTACGGTGTTTTCATCTTTCCTGTTCTACAACAAGATGCACTAGCAGCAAGACAAGTATCGGAAGGTTCTTGAGCAATCCCGCGTAGGGATCGGCCCAAAGAGAAGGCACCAATAAGCCCAACCCAACAGTGAATGCAAGTACCAGCCCAATCTGTACCCATGCCATGAAGCGCAGAAACAAACCAAACAGCAGCGACGCGCCTATGGCCAGATTGATTGAACTAGCCACAATCGAAATTGACGCAACCCAGTTGCCCGGGACTAGCTGTCCAATCACGAGCTGATATAGGTAGGATGTCCCAAAGAGGCCGGCGATACCGGAAATCAACCAAAGCAAAGCGAGGCACATCCGAATTAACGGACGCAACAGGAAGAGCCTCGCATGCCACAGGTCCTGGCTCTCAGCTGGACGAGAGGCAAGAATTTCGGCAAGATTGACTGGCTTGACCCCGGTTACTTGCTCGTATTGACTTGCATTGCCAGTCATCGTCGATCGAAACTGGGCTACCGCCGTGGAGTTTATTGGATCCAAGTGGAACAGATCTCCAATACGGCCAAGAACGGCCGCGATCCAATTCGGAATGCCAAGTACCGGTCTCTTGGGCAATCCAAACCATCTGCGGTAGGCAGTTACCACCGCGTCCATCGGCAATTCCTCTGCAGCGGACGGTTCCAAGACAGTTTTATCACCGGCCTTTGTCTGTAAGAGCTCAACAATGCCAGCTGCTAGATCATTCTTGTGGATGATGCCTAGAGGAATCGATCCGTCGCCAATTACGGGAGTGACAATGGGGCTTACGGCAAGCGCACGAATCATCGAGGTTCCACCGTAAGAGCCATCGCCGACAACCAACACGGGGCGCAATATTGTCCAGTCCAAGTCTTTGCCGATTAGACATTCCTCTCCCGCGAGCTTCGTGCGCGAGTAGGTAGTCTGCGATTCAGTGACCCCTGTGGCGGAAACGTGAATAACTCGCTGGACTCCACGGTTCTCACACGCCGTATAAAGTGCATTTGGGGCATCACGGTGAACATTCCAAGCGACCTGAGATCGTCGGGGTTGCAATACACCGGCAACGTACACGACTGCGTCAATGTCTTCAAGAAGAGATGACCAGTGATCCGCGTTTCGCGCAGCCTTCGATGTAAGGTCCAGTGACTCAACACCGCAACCTGGAAACCGGCGAGCAAACTTCGTTGAACTACGAACAATGCAACGCGTTTCGTGGCCTGCCGCGTGCAGAGCAGTTACCACGGCGGTGCCAATGAATCCATTTGCACCGACTACAAGAACTCGCATATGGGTGACTACTTCAGCGGGTGATTAGGACAAGATTACACCAGTTGCGCGACCAGAATAATCAAGGTCCTTGTTTCTTGTATTGACCTAGCGACGACTGGACTGTCTAACGCAGAAGCAACTTGATGATGTGGAACAGAATGTACACAGCCAATCAAGCTGGTTCACATTGTCTCTTCATGAATGGCGGAGAGGGAGGGATTCGAACCCTCGATGGGTTTCAACCCATACTCCCTTAGCAGGGGAGCGCCTTCAGCCGCTCGGCCACCTCTCCAATGGGATGATGCGACGCGCTCTGGCGCGCCTGACAGGATTCGAACCTGTAATCGCCAGTTTCGTAGACTGGTGCCTTATCCAGTTTGGCCACAGGCGCATCGTTTCACGCAACCGCAAGGGAGAAAACATTCTAAGCGACCAACTGCTCGCGAAAAGGTTCAGTCGACCTTTGTGCTCTCGTCCTTAGACTGCGCCTTTCTCTCTTGCACGACTTCCTTGCGGTGAACGAGAACATCGCGCGGTGCCTGTATGCCAATCCGCACTTGGTTGCCTCGGGTTTGCAGAACCGTTATCTCGATTTTTTCGTCGATTATTAACGTTTCGTTCACACGCCGCGTGAGGATAAGCACTGAAACCTCCCTGTCGTGATCGATACTCCGCTTTGTGTTGCTACTCCACTAAGTCCATGAAGTAGCCTAAAAAATCATATCACATTGAGGCGTGTTCGACTTAAACTGCCAACGGACTGGGTTCGTCCAATTCAAACGCCGAATGGAGCGCACGAACTGCAAGCTCACAGAAATCTTCGTGAATTACAACAGATATCTTTATTTCTGAAGTGGAAATCATTTGAATATTGATACCGTAGCGGGCCAATGTTTCGAACATCTTCGTTGCAACGCCCGCATGCGACCTCATTCCAACGCCAACAACGGTCACTTTGGCAATGGAATCGTCGCCCACCACGCGCATTTGTTCGATCTGCTCCTCAGCCAAGACATTGGACAACTCATCAATGCTCTTGCGAAGGATTTCCATGCATTGCGGAAAGTCTTCGCGAGTCACGGTAAAGGTCATGTCTGTCAAGTCTTCGGCTCCGACATTCTGAACAATCATGTCCACAGAGATGCCAGCGTTGCCAATTGGCCCCAACAGCTTGTAAGCTAGTCCGGGTTCGTCTGGCACCCTTAGTACCGTTACTTTCGCTTCGTTTCTATCGTGGGTTACCGCTGAGACTACAGGTCTTTCCATCTCGTCTCCTTCCTCCTCTTCACCAATAAGCGTGCCCGTTCCTCTGTTGAAACTGGACATCACACGCAGAGGTACCGAGTACCTATGTGCATATTCGACGCACCTGGTGTGCAACACCTTCGCGCCAAGGGCTGCCATTTCAAGCATTTCCTCGCAGATCACGCGATCCAGTCTACGAGCCTGTTCCACAATTCTCGGATCCGCTGTGTAGACACCGTCGACATCCGTATAGATCCGACACTCGTCCGCATTCAAGGCAGCAGCTATGGCGACTGCTGTCGTATCCGAACCTCCCCGGCCAATCGTGGTGACGTCGCCATCATTTCCCACGCCCTGAAAACCCGCAACTACCGGAATCACATCCGCATTCACACATGCCTGCAAATGCGCCACTTCTACTCGTGAGATCTTCGCCTTTGTGTGAGGTCCGGTCGTGTGCAGTCGTATCTGGCTGGCTAGAAAGGAACGCGCTGAAAATCCCTGTTTCTGAATTGCCATGGCAACCAAGGCAATGGACACCTGTTCACCCGATGCCAAGAGCACGTCCATTTCTCTTGGATCGGGACGATCTCCGACACCTGCACCCAACGCCACCAGTCGGTCAGTTTCGCCAGCCATAGCCGATACTACGACGACAACCTTATGCCCCTCTGCTCGGCAGTCAGCGACATGACCGGCCACAGCCTTGATTCTTTCCAAGTCCGCAACAGACGTGCCGCCGAACTTCGCAACGACAAGAGTCACTTTGCTGGCAAGGATTGCCGTTCGCGCACCCAGTCCACTACAGAATCCAATGCATTGGGCAACGCTTCTACATCCGTCCCGCCTCCGGCCCGAGCCATTTCTGGTTTGCCGCCTCCCCTAGCGCCAACCTGCTCTCCGACGAATCGGACCAAATCTCCAGCCTTAAGCTCCTGAGTGAGATCCTTCGAAACTCCGCCCACAAAGTGAACTTTTTCGTCAACCACAACAGCTAACACTATTACGTACTTCGTCAATCGAGACCTCAGGTCGTCGTAGACTGACATGAGGGATTTCTGGTCTCCCTCAATTCTCTGAGCCACGACTCGGATGTCGTTAACGCTCACAGATTCAGTGGTAAGAGACTTTCCCAGTCCAAGAGCTTTCTCTTGCTTGGTTTCCTCCAAGCTCCGCACTAGCGCTAGACGCTCGTCGATCAAGGACGAAACTCGATCTGCCAGTTCAACTTTGCTCGTCTTGAGCAGGTCGGAGAGATTGCGTAGTGCACGATCATCACGGCGTGACTGCAATTGAGCGCCACGGCCGGTCACTGCCTCGACCCTGCGAACGCCGGAAGCTATTCCGGATTGCGAGAAGATTCGAAGCTGACCGATCTCACCTGTGGCAGCAACGTGAGTGCCGCCGCAAAACTCAACAGAATATCCGTCGCCAACGTTCAAAACACGGACGATCTCACCATACTTTTCGCCGAACAACGCAATCGCGCCCATCGATACAGCTTCATCGTAGGGAACGACATTGGTTCTAACTGTCGTGTTCAGCGCAATCTGTTCGTTTACCGAGTCTTCAATCGCTTCGATTTGGTCAGCCGTTAGAGGACGATCATGAGAAAAGTCGAATCGCAACCGATCTGGCGCGACCAATGATCCTCGCTGAGTTACGTGTGTGCCTAGAACTTTTCTGAGCGCGGCATGGAGAAGATGAGTTCCTGTGTGATTACGCGCAATGTCTTGGCGTCTAGTGGAATTCACTTTGGTTTGCAAAACATCGCCCTTTTGGATGAGTCCCTGGCACACCTTGCCGCGATGCAGGAATTGGCGGTCAGATCGCTGCGTATCCTCAACTTCAAACATGCCCGAGTCTGAACGCAATTCGCCTGTGTCGCCTACTTGGCCGCCAGCTTCTCCATAGAATCCCGTTCGGTCCAGCGCGATCAAGCCACTCTCACCCTCTTCAAGCACTTCTGCCGCGGTGGTTGCGTCTTCTGCCACCCTGAGAAGCTCGACAACCACACCACATCCTTCGAGACTTCGGTAGCCCTCAAATTCAACTTCCGAATCGAAACGAAGAGCTTCGCCTTGCTGAACCTCAAACTGCGCCGAACTGCGAGCACGCTCGCGCTGCTGGTCCATCAAGGTCTCGAATCCAACCGAATCAACAGTGAGGCCCCGCTCACGTGCAATGTCCTGGGTAAGATCCAGTGGAAACCCGTATGTGTCGTAGAGCTTGAAAACAATGTCACCATCCAGAACCGGCCGCGAAAGCTCCGCGATTTCCCTATCGAGAAGCGACATTCCATAACGCAGCGTTGCGGCGAACCGTTCCTCTTCCTGCAATAGCACCTCTTCGACACGTTTCTGGTTTGCTGATAGATTTGGATAGGCCTCTCCCATTGCATCGACAAGCGAATCAATCAGACCATGGAAGAACACATCCTCAATTCCAAGTTTGTGTCCATGGCGCAATGCGCGACGCACAACCCTTCTCAGCACGTATCCACGACCTTCGTTTGAAGGCAGGACGCCGTCCACGATCAAGAACGCACAAGATCGAATGTGATCTGCGATAACGCGAACCGATGGATTACTCAATGCCTCGTCAAGGTCTTTTATCTGCGCGACATGCGAGATTGCACGTACTAGCGTTTGAAAAATGTCTATCCCATAGCTACTCGAAACGCCCTGCAGAAGCGCCACTGTTCGCTCAAGACCCAATCCAGTGTCTACTCCAGGCGCGGCAAGAGGAACAAGTTCGTTGTCGTGTTGACGGTCGAACTGCGGAAACACCAAGTTCCAGAACTCGAGGAACCGGTCGCCGTCTTCGTTGGACGATCCTGGAGGGCCACCTTCAATAGAAGGGCCCTGATCATAGAAGATCTCAGTGTTTGGACCACACGGTCCAGTGGTTCCCATCTCCCAGAAGTTGTCCTCATGAGGTACGACTCGTTCGGGTGCAATGCCGATCTTGTGAACCCAGATGTCTCTGGCTTCGTCGTCCGTGGTGTGCGTGGTAATCCAAATACGATCAGAATCCAGCGCAAGCACATTCAAGACAAAATCCCATGCCCAGACAATGGCTTCCTCTTTGAAATAATTTCCAAAGCTGAAGTTTCCAAGCATTTCGAACCATGTGTGGTGCCGTGCCGTATAGCCGACGTTATCCAAGTCGTTATGCTTTCCACCAGCTCTCATGCATGGTTGACATGAGACTGCCCGCGGGACTTCTGGAGTTGTAGCACCGATTAATGCTTCCTTGAACTGCACCATGCCTGCTACTGTAAACAGCAAGCTTGGGTCATTACCTGGAACTAGTGGCGCTGCAGGATATACCTTGTGATCAAGGTCCTGGAAGTACTCGAGATACGCGCGCCTCAATTCGTCTGTGCGCATGAAGTGCGATCGCTGAGAAGGCAATTTGGCTCCGAATTATAGAAATCGATTTACCCGCATTCGACAGATGTTCGGTTCCTTCGTTCTATCCACACTATGATTCCAACACACGAGCGATCAGACTCGCTGGATAGCCGCGATTCTTCAGAAACCTAGCTCGAATCGCTTTCGCGCGTTGGCTAGTTGCATCTTCAGGCGAAAATCGGTGCCTTGTTCTGCACTTTTGGTCTGTAGCTAAAGCGCGCTTTAACCAGAAGTCGTCCTCGCTGGACAAATGGTCGTCTATCAGCTCGTTCCCGATGCCATGCGATTGCAGATAAGCTCGAATCTTGAGTGGTCCATCGCCTTTTTGTAGGCGAGATCGCACGCATACTTCCACATAGCGGGAATCCGACACGTAGTCTTGTTCCACCAACTTGACGAGAGCGTGTTCGACCAAGTCTTCGCGGTGGCCGCGGCGGATTAGCTTATCTCGCAGTTCAACGCGCGAGTGTTCGCGTCGTGCCAACAGGCGTACTGCGACTTCGTACGCTTGGACCCATTCCGAGTCCAGAGTCATAGGTTCTAGCGCATGCGTCGAGCACTATGCATCGATAATCGCGCTTCCGTCCTCAACGTGCTCGTCTTCGACGCCGGCAGACTTGGGCAATAGAGAAGCCCGTATCGATCTCTCTAATCCGCTAGCGGCGTCGGAATTCTCCAGCAACCATGCTTCAGCTTGGCGACGGCCCTGCCCAATTCTCTCATCCTTGATCGAGTACCACGAACCCGACTTGTCGACCAATCCTTGTGCGACACCCAAGTCGAGGACTTCACCCATGCGATTGATGCCTGTCGCGTACATGATCTGAAATTCGGCTTGCTTGAACGGTGGTGCCACCTTGTTCTTCTGCACTCTAACGCGGGTTTGGTTGCCGACTACTTCATCGCCGTCCTTGATCGCGCCAATTCGACGGATGTCCAGACGAACGGATGAATAAAACTTTAGAGCATTGCCTCCGGTCGTCGTTTCGGGAGAGCCGAACATTACTCCGATCTTCAGTCGAATCTGATTAATGAAGATCACCAACGTGTTCGAGTTCTTGATGCTCGAAGTCATCTTGCGAAGTGCTTGACTCATCAGTCGAGCCTGGAGTCCTACATGGGAGTCTCCCATTTCACCTTCGATTTCCGCCTTCGGTGTCAGAGCCGCCACCGAGTCGATCACGACCACGTCAACCGCCCCCGAACGGATCACCATATCGCAAATCTCGAGTGCCTGCTCGCCGGTGTCTGGTTGCGATACCAGCAGATCGTCAGTATTGACACCCAAAGTCTTCGCGTACTCGGGATCCATCGCATGCTCGGCATCTATGAATGCACAGGTTCCGCCTTGGCGCTGCGCTTGCGCGATTACGTGCAATGTAAGCGACGTCTTGCCCGAGGATTCGGGACCGTAGATTTCTACAACTCGACCACGTGGCAGTCCACCGACCCCCAACGCGATATCGAGTGTCAAAGAGCCCGTTGAAATAACGGGCACAGCTTGCTGCTCATGGTCGCCAAGGCGCATCATCGATCCCTTGCCGAATTGCTTTTCGATTTGCGAAAGCGCGACCTTGAGAGCTCTATCTCGATTTTCATTCGACATACTAACTACTCCTTTTCACGTGGGCATTACTGTATATAAAATCAGTACAAATTGCAAGCGCTTTTCTTGAAAAAAGTGGAATTTTTCGTCTTGTTATGAGTGTTCCAGCGAGAGTCCAACCAAGACCATTGACGTAGTCCCATTCGTTGCATCAATGTGTCATGCAGGAACAACTGAGGAAGGTATTAGCCGCAGCCTTCTGCAATCGCTAAACTTGAGTGCATCAGGGAGCTAGAACCACCTTTAGGAGCATTTCGAGGAACCCTTCCACCTTCACTATGAGTGCAAATTCACATCCGCCAATGATTCGTCAGTACCTGTCGATTAAAGCGGACTATCCAGACGACCTACTCTTCTATCGCATGGGAGACTTCTACGAGTTGTTCTTCGACGATGCAGTAGTCGCCGCGGAACTGCTGGAGATTACATTGACCTCGCGAGGACGAAATCGAGGCACACCTGTCCCAATGTGCGGAGTTCCGTTTCATGCGGTGGACAACTACCTGAGCCGATTGGTTGCAATGGGCCGGTCGGTTGCCATATGCGAGCAAGTGGGAGACCCCGCCACCTCCAAGGGACCCGTCGAACGCAAAGTTCAGCGTATTGTCACTCCAGGAACGCTTACCGAAGAATCCCTTCTGGATACAAGTGACGAAAGTGTTCTGATGGCGATAAACAACAATTCAACTAATCAACGCCACGCAGGAATTGCCTGGATAAATCTATCCACGGGACTGTTTTCCGTCGCAGAAGCCAGCTCGCAGAGCGAACTCCGGACGATCGTGGAATCGGTTAAGCCGACGGAAATACTAATTCCAGAGGGTTCAAACGAACAGTGGTCCGGTCATGTCTGTAGAGAACTCGATTCATTACGATTCGACTGCACATTGGGGACGACAACGCTAACCAATCACTTCGGCATTAAGGAGCTATCGGGATTTGGCATTGCCAAGCTCGATCTGGCGATTGGGGCCGCAGCAGCGGCTCTGTCGTATGCGCAGGATGCCTGCAGGCAGTCTCTGGACTTCATCGAGTCAATTCGGCTCCATTCAGATAGTTCGGTCTTGCACATGGATGCGCAAACACGGCGTAACTTGGAGATTGATCGAAGAATCAACAGTTCGGATCAGCAAGGCACTTTGTTTAGCGTCACGAACTACGCAACAACGCCGATGGGGGCTAGGCTTGTTCGCCAATGGCTTAACGAACCCTGCCGCGACACCGAAATCGTCTACGCTCGACACGACGTTGTCGAAGCGCTCATGGAATTGCGATTGACGGACTCCGTTTCGAACGCTCTTCGACCTGTGGGCGACATGCAGAGAATTGTTACGCGGATTGCGCTAGGGACAGCAACGCCGCGAGATCTGCATCGAACGAAAGTGGCCATTCAGTGCCACGCTCAAGTCAAGGAACTAATCGAGAAACTCGAGATTCCTGCGGAAGTCACCAACTTTGCACAACATCCCGATCTGGACGAAGTAGGCGACCTAATCGACAAAGCAATTGTGGAAGAGCCTCCCGCAACTTCACGCGACGGTGGGATGATTGCACGGGGCTTTGACAAGACCTTGGATGATCTGCGTGCGATTCGAACCGAAGCTACTAGCTATCTACACGACCTCGAGCAGCGAGAACGCGACCGTACAGGAATTTCGACATTACGCGTGGGACACAATCGAGTACACGGTTACTACATCGAGATGACTCGAACGCAGTCGTCGCTTGTGCCCGATGACTACGTTCGGCGTCAGACGCTAAAGAACACCGAGAGATTTGTGACTGAGGAGCTGTGGGAGTTTGAAGAGAAATATCTTCGAAGCGAATCGGACGCACTTGAACGCGAAAAAAGACTCTATGTAGATCTTCTATCGACAGTTGCCAACTACTCGACGCAATTGCGCCACGCTGCGGACGCACTCTCCAGAATCGACGCATTGAACGGTTTTGCAGTCGCGGCGCAAGAGCATGGATACGCTCGGCCAGAGTTCACGGACACGCCTTCCCTCTCCATTGTGGAGGGCAAGCATCCGGTATTGAACGCCACACCCGGACTGGACTTTGTACCTAATTCCTTGGAAATGGACGAGTTTAGAAGAATGCTCGTCGTAACAGGACCCAATATGGGTGGCAAGTCCACGTACATGCGTCAAACGGCGCTCATTGTGATTCTTGCTTATGCGGGGAGCTTCGTTCCCGCGAAGCGTGCAGTCATTGGTCCCATTGATGGGATCTTCACGCGAATTGGAGCGTCGGATGACCTTTCCGGCGGACAATCTACGTTCATGGTGGAAATGACGGAGACTGCCAACATATTGCACAATGCGACCGCGTCAAGTTTGGTCCTTCTCGACGAAATCGGACGGGGCACCAGCACCTACGATGGGCTTGCGCTCGCTTTGGCCATAGCGCACTCGATGGCTCAAACTGTCCGAGCGTTCACTCTGTTTTCCACCCACTACTTTGAACTCACCGCATTGGCTCACAAGTTGAGCACCGTACATAATGTCCACCTAAGTGCGGTGGAACACAACCGCAAAGTGGTTTTCCTGCATTCCGTCGAGGAAGGTCCCGCGTCGCAAAGCTACGGCATTCATGTTGCGCGTTTGGCCGGCATCCCCGGACGAGTTCTGCAGAATGCTCGCAACCAGCTCCACAAGCTTGAGCAATTGGCTATTAAGAGCGGCGAAAGCAACTACACCGACTTGTTTGAAGAGCATGTGGAACACGACGACTACGACCATCCCGCGATAGAGCGACTGCGGCAAACCGACTTGGACGAACTCTCGCCACGAGCTGCGCACGAACTACTCTACGAACTCTTGGAAACCATTGTGCGGGAAGACCGTCACACATAGTGCAACCAACCAAATTTCTGAGATCAGATTGTTTTGCCGAACATGGCCAATCCGTAAAATGTGCCAGTATTCCCTTAGGATCGCGCCTCAAGTATGACTTTCGTAATTGGCCAAGCCTGCATTAAGTGCAAATTGACCGATTGTGTGGAAGTATGTCCAGTGGATTGCTTCTACGAAGGCCCTAACATGCTAGTCATACATCCAGATGAATGCATTGACTGCGCACTTTGCGAGCCGGAATGTCCCATCGATGCAATCTATCCCGAGGACGAGCTTCCCGAAGATCAGTTGGAGTTCATGGAGATCAACGCCGAACTTGCGCAGGTTTGGCCCAACATCACTGAGGCGAAGGAAGCGTTGCCCGACGAAGACAAATGGCGAGAGGTGCCGGACAAGCTCAAGTACTTGGAACGATAACCTCGAACGCTTCAATTGCTTCCTATCAGTTTGTCAAGGTCCTGAGGAACCCCCTTGCGCCAAACTGCGAAATAGAGCTTTCTATACAAGTCTTCGTCGTCGCCCTTCCCCTCGCCTTGGTTCGAGATACGAATAAGCGGCTGACCTTTGGAAACAACATCATTCTCTTCAACGGTCAGTTCTGTGTTGAAGTCGTACTGAACAACGTACTCGTCGGCGGTTTTAACCAGAATCATGTAGCGGTAATCGCTCAAAGCGACACCAGCATAGCTCACTCTCCCCGATGCTGCGGCAACTACATGGGTTCCCCGATTGAGGAAGTAGCTCAATCCGTCGCTATCGTCGTCAGATTTCGTCGGGCGCGTATTCACTGGCCATTCCCATCCACGCGGCAAGCTATCAATCGATTGCAATGCTGGCTGATCGCCACCTGGACTCTGTTCGTTCGAAGGATTTGAAGTCGCGACGACCTGGGGTTGGTTTGGTGTAGTCGGTGGACTAGACGCGGCTGGAGCCGTTTGCACCGCAGCCTTCTGCGGTTGTGTACTCGTGCTGTTTTGTCTTTTGCTGACTGGTGAGTCTGCTACAGCTTGCGTCGGAACGCTTTTGGATGGCGGAGCAGCTTGGTTTCGTGGTGGTTCGAACGCTACACGGGATTGTGTCTGATCGCTAGGGGTTCGCGTCGCCAACTGAGGAGGCTCGAATAGCAAAGACGAGTCGACCACTAGGAACTGCCCCGGTTGTATAACGTAGGGCGGCCTAATTCCATTCATTGCAGCGACCTGTTCCACAGTCAATCCGTGGAGCTTGGAGATTGCATACAGCGTGTCGCCGGACTTGACCTCGTAGCGATACGTGCGCCCTCGTGCGGAAGGCTGTTGCTGCGACAGCGAAGCTGATCGGTCGACAACGGGAGCTGGGTGAACGGCGGTACAGCTCGGTAGCAAAACGCCCACCGACGCGCCCGCCACAACGAGGCTAAGAATCTTTACGAACTTTCGCATAGGTCAATACGCTCACTACAGAAAAGCCAAGAAGAATTGCCGTCAACGCTGCGGGCAGCGAAGAACTCTGTCCATCAGCGTGGTTCCAAGGCCAAAGTTCCCAAAGTGACCCTGCTAACAATCCGCAAAAAACGCCCATGAGCATTGGACGATATTTTTGCAGGACCAGGCGCACAGGATGCGAGAACACCAGCCAACCGACCAGCAAACCCGTCAAAAAGACAAGAATCGTTATCATTTGAAACGAAGCAAATGCCTTGACCATGGTGGTCCACACCCCTAGTATCAGGAGTACAAAGGAGCCCGAAATGCCCGGCAAGATCCACGCACCGTAGGCGAGGATCGCTCCCACAAAGACAACCCCATTCCTCGCTTCCAGTTCGGTTCCGGGAACGAAGCTCAAGGCTAAGGCGAAAGCCAATCCAATTGGAGCGAAGATGATCAAATTGCGGACCGTGGATGACATTGCCGCATACAACACAGCGCCAATCACAATGCCAAAAATTGCGCTCCAGACCAACAGCGGCTGAGTGTCAAGCAGATGTACGACGGCTACCACAGCCACACCAAATCCAACAACCATTCCAATCGCCAATGGAAGCAATACCTTCCACGGTTGAATGAACGAGGCCAGATCTATCCGTTGCTTAGCTGCCACGTTCTTCAACCAAACAGCTAAGTCCGCAAGCGAACCGATGAGCCTGTCGTAGACGCCGGTCAGCAATGCGACGGTTCCCCCGGAAATACCCGGAAGGACTTCAGCGATTCCCATAAGGAACCCACGAGCCGCAAGCCCAATCATTTCACCCAACTTACGTAAGCTCAAACTCATTGCTTCTACTGAGAGGTTCCTGCCAGCAAGGGTACGAACGTGACGGTCTCCAAGAGCGTTTGCTGCCATTCGCTTCCCTTGCGGTCTAGAGACACCAAGTCCTGGTATCCATCGCGCCCCAACGGAATTACGATTCGTCCGCTATCACGTAGCTGGCACTTCAACTGGCTAGGCACATCGTGCGCCGCGGCAGTGACGATGATTGCGTCGTAAGGTGCATGTTCCTCCCACCCTAGGTTTCCATCGCCAAACCGTAGACGAACATTTTGCAAGCCCAGTTGTCGCATTCGTCTTCGAGCACTTAGGGACAATGATTCAATGCGTTCGATCGAGTAGACGTTGTCAAAGAGCTGTGCAAGTATTGCCGTCTGGTAGCCGCATCCCGTTCCAATCTCCAAGACCTTGGACACCTCGCCTGCCTGTACCAGGGCTTGAGTCATGAGAGCCACGATGTAGGGTTGCGAGATCGTTTGTCGCTTGCCGATTGGCAATGCGCGGTCTTCGTAAGCAAGGTGCGCAATGGACTCTTCGACGAAAAAGTGCCGCGGAACGGATTCCACCGCACTCAACACCTCCTCGTTGTCGATGCCCTGTTCGACGAGTCTATCGACCAATTTGCGCCGAGTTCGATCCGACGTCATCCCAAGCCCTTGTGACATTGATGCTCTCATGAAAGACGCTCCTCCAATTCGAAACACTCACCAATGGCGACAGTCGCGTAGCACCCGGGTGGCAGCGTGAAGCCAATCGATACCGTGGAATCAGTTCCATCGATTTCTACATCACTCGCCTGAGCTGATAAAGCTCGCCGCTGATGACGCAATCCAACCCACTCCAATGCGTCGCACGTTTCCCTGTGTTTTGATCGTATGGACTCCTCGTTCTCTCGTGCTCTGTGTGCTGTCGGTAAACTCCCTCTGCCCCACAGAGGTCCGGTTGGACTTGATAGAGACTGAACGTCGCCACAAATCAAAGAGTTCCAGGTTCCATCGCAGACTCTCATTGCCAAGACTTCATTGAAAATAAACGATCTCAATGTAGACAAGTGCCTCGATCGCGCAGCTCGAGACGTTCTGACTCGAGCGCTCGTCACCCATTCACAGGCGCGCTGCAAATTGCGGAAGTTTCGACCAAACCTCTGCGATCCAAAGTAATTTGGGAACGGACGTGCAAATGCCCGTTCGGCAAACGATTTGCCTTGTGAGCTTGTTTCGCGGACCACGATGTTGAACTTGTTCGCGGCGTGGGCACCGATCCGCAGCTTGTGTGTGTGCCTCCGCTCCTTCAGGACGACGACGTTCGAATGTTTGAGGAACTGCGTCGTCTTTGGGAGACGTACCGAAAACCACTGTCGTGCAATGGCACGTTTGTCCTTCATGCCAGCATAGGAGACATCGACAAGATCTACGCCATAGTGCCCGGCAAGCAGTTTTTGAACATCTTGAGTGTTCAAGTTTGTCTTCTCGATTTGAAGGTACAAGTGCTCACCCTCATCTGCAAATTCGAAATCCAGAACTTCGCAGACTTTGAAATCGCTCAAACGATCACGCAGAATCCCTTTAGGTACGCTACCAGCCATAGCTCGAGGCCAATTCCTACTTTCGGGGATCGATGACAAGATAAAACGTCTCGCCTTCGGCGATCATGCCCAGTTGGGTGCGAGCAATTTCCTCAATGAGGTCGCGGCTAGTACGCAGACGCGCGATTTCCGCTCGCAGATCCCGATTGCGCTCAAGGATCGAGTGGTTGAACTCTTGCTGGGCCTCTAGTTCGACCCGGAGCTGGCGCATGGCGAAATGTCCGCTGGGCCCTAGCCAATAGGTGCATTGAAATGCGCCAAGAATGAGCAACGCGACCAAACATAGGACACGCACTTTTCAACACCTCCATGTGTTAGAAGATTTCCCGTAGCCCTCGATAGCCCGAAAGCCCTGCTGCCTCCGCTTCAATGCGGACAAGACGATTGTACTTCGATGTGCGCTCAGATCGACACAAAGATCCTGTCTTGATTTGGCCTGCTCCCGTCCCAACCGCAAGATCGGCAATGAATGTATCTTCCGTATCTCCCGATCGATGGGAGATCACAGTGCGATAGCCTGCAGACTTGGCAAGTGCGATCACATCCAATGTCTCTGTAAGGGTTCCGATTTGATTCACCTTGATCAGGATTGAATTGGCAATGCCGCAATCAATCCCCTTTTGAAGAAATCTCGGATTGGTGACAAATATGTCGTCTCCCACCAACTGCATTTTCGAGCCCAGACGATCTGTCAGCGATCGCCACGAATCCCAGTCGTCTTCCGCCAGTCCGTCCTCAATGGACACGATTGGATACATTGCAGCCAAGTCATCCAGATAGTTGATGAAGGCATCGCCATTCAATGGTTGATCAGACCCTCGCAAGATGTAGCCGTCCTCAGTATGGAATTCCGTAGCCGCGCAATCTAAAGCCAGCACGACATCCGAACCCAGCTGATAGCGTGCATCCTCGATCGCGAGAGCAAGAAAATGCAGAGCTTCCCTGTCCGATTCCAAGTTTGGGGCAAAGCCCCCCTCGTCGCCCACCGCGGTTGAGTGACCCTCTTCCTCCAATCTTCGCTTCAGGCATTGAAATACTTCGGCTCCGCATCGAACAGCGGATGCCATGTCCGACATGCCTGCTGGAACAATCATGAATTCCTGAAGATCGATGCGATTGTTTGCGTGCGCACCCCCATTGAGCACATTCATCATGGGCACCGGCATCCGCATATCCGCGTTTTCACACAGATCAGATATATGCGAGTAAAGAGGAACACGCTTTGAGTTGGCATGAGCTCGAGCAAACGCCAAAGAGACACCTAGGGTCGCATTCGATCCCAATTTCGACTTGTCCTTGGTTCCGTCGATCTCCAAGAGCAACGTGTCCACGTCTCGTTGGTTCAACGAGTTTTCCCCGACTACAGACTGTTGGATTTCGTTATGGACGTGGCGAATGGCCTTTCGCACGCCCTTGCCAAGAAAACGGTCAGCATCGCCGTCCCTCAGTTCAACCGCTTCTGCACTCCCCACCGACGCGCCCGATGGAACGATGGCCGATCCAATTGCTCCGTCGGCAAGCTCCACCTCGACCTCCAAAGTGGGTGATCCACGGGAATCGAGAACTTCAAAGCCACGAAGCGCGGCAATGGCTGTCAACTGACTTCCTGCTCCAAAAAGGGGTGTGACTTGACCACGCGGTCAATCTCGCAAAGCTCGAGCAGTAGAGGTTCCACAAAGTGTAGAGGCCACGAGTTCGGTCCGTCCGACTTCGCTTCTTCAGGATTGGGATGCGTTTCCATGAACAGTCCATCTACGCCGGCAGCGACAGCCGCGCGGGCGAGAACAGGAACCATACTGCGTTGTCCTCCAGAGACCGAGCCCAATCCACCTGGCATTTGCACAGAATGGGTTGCATCAAAGACCACTGGACATGTGGTTTCACGCAATATGGCCAGAGAACGCATGTCGGATACGAGATTGTTGTAGCCGAAACTTGCGCCTCTCTCGCAAACCATAACTTGCTCGTTGCCGGTTTCCTTGGCTTTGGCCACTACGTGAACCATGTCGGATGGAGCCAAGAACTGGCCCTTCTTGATGTTTACGGGTAGCCCTTGCTCGCACACGTTTTGAATGAAGTCGGTCTGGCGACACAAAAACGCCGGGGTCTGCAACACCGACACGACGTCGCTGACCTCGTCAAGAGGCGTGTACTCGTGAACATCCGTCAATACGGGAACTTCAATGTCTTCCCTGACCCTCTGCAGTATCTCAAGCCCCCGCTCCATGCCAAGACCGCGGTAGCTCGTATGTGAAGAGCGATTGGCCTTGTCGAAGGAACTCTTGAAAATGAACGGAACATCCAATGCACCGCAAACATCCTTCAACTTGGACGCGGTGTTCAATGCGAGTTCCTCGCTCTCAATCACGCATGGACCGGCAATGAGAAACATCGGGTTCCCATTGCCGACCTCAAAGTCGCAAAGTTTCATCGTCAACGATTGGCAGCGTAATTGACGGCGGCTTCGATGAACCCCGTAAACAACGGATGTCCATCACGTGGAGACGAACGGAATTCCGGATGGAACTGGCAAGCTACAAACCAATCCACGGATGGCACTTCGATCATCTCCACTAGATTGGTGTCGCCGTTGACACCGCTCACGATCATGCCTGACTCCTCCATGCGAGATATGTATTGGCCATTCACCTCGTAGCGATGGCGGTGTCGTTCTCGCACGACAGGGTCTCTGTACATCTTGTATGCAAGGGATTCCTTGTTCAACAGGCACTCCTGCGCACCAAGACGCATCGTTCCTCCCATGTCTCCATTGACTGGGTCGTGAGAATTGATCGAACCGTCGATGTTTCGCCATTCACTGACCAATCCAATAACCGGATGTTCGGTCTCGGGATCAACTTCGGTGGAGTGCGCACCCTCCAATCCCAATTCGTCTCGCGCGAATTCGATGACTGCCGCATGAAGCCCGTAGCAGATTCCCAAGTAGGGAACATTGTTCTTCCTCGCGTAGCCCGCTGCCACAATCTTGCCTTCGAAGCCACGTTGACCAAATCCGCCTGGAACCAAAATCGCGTGCATGTCATTCAGAATATCCGCGCCGTCTGCTTCAATTTCCTCAGCATCTACATAAGTGATTTCGACATTCGTGCCTGTTTGAATCCCCGCGTGAGTAATTGCTTCTATTAGGGACTTGTAGGAGTCCAAGAGGTCGAAGTACTTCCCAACCATGGCCAATTTCACTGTAGAAGTCGGTTCGGTCAAGGATTCCATTACACGCTCCCACTCAGACAGATCCGCTCGACTGCATTTGAGGCGCAGTTTGGAAACGACAATTTGGTCCAATCCTTGTTCGTGAAGCACTAGTGGCACTTGGTAGATGCTCTCTACATCCTTGAGCGAGATGACCGCGTACTCCTCAACGTTTGTGAAAAGGGCGATTTTCTTTCGTGCTTCCGAAGGTAGATCAAAATTCTCGCACCTGCAGACTAGAACATCAGGTTGCAGGCCGATCGAACGTAGCTCCTTAACTGAGTGTTGAGTCGGTTTGGTCTTGGTTTCACCCGAAGACTTGACGTAGGGAACGAGTGTCAGATGGATAGTGAGTGTGTTCTGCTGTCCCTCTTGCAACCGCATTTGCCTAATGGCTTCTAGAAAGGGTTGAGACTCTATGTCGCCAACTGTTCCCCCTGTCTCTGCTATTACGACATCGAATTTCCCGTCTTCACTGACAGCTTTGATCCGACGTTGAATTTCGTCGGTAATGTGGGGAATGACCTGTACAGTACTTCCTAAGTAATCGCCGCGTCGTTCACGACGAATCACCTCTTCGTACACGCTGCCAGTTGTGAAATTGTTCTTTTGAGACATTCGATTGCGGACGAATCGCTCGTAGTGTCCCAGGTCCAAGTCCGTCTCTGCTCCGTCGTCCGTTACAAACACCTCTCCATGCTGGATGGGATTCATCGTGCCAGGATCCACATTAATGTAGGGATCCATCTTCACGATGTTGACAGAGAGGTTTCTTGCCTCGAGCGTCGCCGCCAGCGATGCTGTCAGTATTCCCTTGCCCACGGAAGAGACAACGCCGCCTGTTACGAAGATGTAGCGAGTCACCGGGGTTTAACCCTAAGTTTTGAAGTTTCGTCAGAGAGCAAGCAATATGACATGATCAACCATGCGCGTCGAATCGCTTGCAGGTAGATATAGATTTGCCGATAGCCGGATCCATCCAGCCCAGTTCCATGGCCCGAATAATTGTACTAACAACCTAAGACAAGTCTCATAAACCACTTCTATACAAGCTAGGTTTATGTGACCATTTCAACTCATGTTGGCGGAACAATCAACTAGTCGTTTCTTTTGAGCATTCGACCATCGACGCTCCGCTCCCTGTCCAGAGGAACACGCACGAATACGAGATTCAGGACATGCCGGTTGAACATACCGTCCTCACGAAAACGGGACTGGACAGACGAGCCCGCGAGTCATCGAGCAGCCAATGGAAACGTCAGTCCCCGACCCAGAGAATTCATGCGGAGGCTCAATGAGGGCGCGAAAAGCTAAGCTCTGTCCTTTCGACATCAATCCATGCCTCTTATCGAACATTTCGGGCTTTACGGCGATGCTTTGTTTTGTGTATTGGTAAAGCTCAATCGCTCGCCTGTTCCTCCCTCGGAGTCCATTTCGCATGGAAGCCTTCCGGATCAAGGGCAAGGAGTGCGTTTTGCTCCCAATCTGACCAGCGATAGCTCGGCGCGGCATCGTAGAGGCCGAGCTGCATGGCGCGCGCCTCGAACGCGGACAGCTTGTGCCAGAAGCCCTGGTCGGTCTCCGTTCCTGTTTCGTTTAAGTCTGCGATGGCTGCTTGGCAAGCATCGCTTCTATCACTCCATTTGTGTCCGCAGACGTACTCCACGAGCCTGTCCAGATCGATCCGCAGTCCCGCCTTCTCCAGCTCTTCCCAGGCTTCGAGGGACAGCCGCAAGGCAGTTGCGCGCGCCTCCGATGCATGCCTCAGATTGCGCATGGTCAAACGCATGGCTCTCAGATGCCGCTTCCAGGGCAGGGCTTGGGCCTCGTGGTCGTCCCATGCGTCGTTCTCCTTCGGCGAATCATGCACGGAAGCGGCCCACTCATCGCCCAGCCGCGCCGCCAGCGCCGTCAGGACTTCGGAAGCGTCTTCGCTCCCACTGATCCCGTAGTAGTGCTTTCTTCCAGGATCGCGCAGTCGCTCCCAGATCGCTTCCAGCTTCTCGTATAGCGCGCGGTCGCGATCCACGTCCAAGGCCAAAACCTCGACATCGTGCCGAACGCACGACCTCTCCAGCACCCAGCGCCCCTCCAGGAAGGTCTCTCCCGCCCATTCACTCTCAGTGAAGTATCCCAGATGCCCTGCGTCCCAGTCCGCATACATTTGGTACATGGTCGGAGCCTTTAACGTCGTTTGTACTGCCTCCAAGCCATTCGCAGTCATAATCGGGACATAGACTCTCTTTCCTACTTCGATGCTCCTTCCTGCTTCACCCGCATGCTGGCAGAAGTAAATGAAGGCCGCGTAGCTGGCCAGAGAATCCGCATGGCAGCTCTCCTTCAAGTCCCATCGAACCTCTCCATACTCCAGGCGGCATTCGGCCCTGTCGAGAGCCGCGAGCGTCCTCTCCCGATCCAGCGCGGGATCGGCAAAGACGCGCCGGTAGGTGAGGGGGAGGGGAAGCCAGTCGAAGCCCTTCCACACGAACGGCCTGTCCAGGAAGTACGCGTCGAGCGACTGGAGACATTCCTCGGAAAGCTCTCCGAGCGGCCTGTCGCAGGCTCGGCGCGGATCGGCTTCGACATTCGCTTCCGCCATTGCAAGCTCGGCTGTTGCCTCCGCGTCCGCAGGGGGGACTGCAGGAGTCGGAGCGGGAGCGGCGATCTCAGCCTGCGGAGCAGGCTCGACCCTCTCGCCCTGCGCGAGCGAGAGCGCGAGTAGGACCGCCATCGCAATCAGCGCGACAGCGGCTCCCGCAAGAATGACGCGGACGAAAGGACGGCTCAGCATGGATCGATCCTGTCCTGGCTCTTGTCGTAGGCCTTGTTTTCCACGCCCTGCATGAGCTGGTAGGACAGCGCCGTCAGATCAGCATCAACCTTCTGAAATTCCTCGACGTCCTTGGGATCGGTGGAATTCTTCAATCTCACCCATTTCTTGCTCAGCTCGTTCCATCCCGTTTCCTCCATTTCCTGCTCGAGCTCGACTACCGTCTTGAAGGAGAACGGCGGCTCCTTGTTGGGATGCCTTGTACCGCCTGTACGCCAGCTCCTGGACTTCGCGCTCCTCCCGTACCATGTGCGGAGTGGAAGAGCCTTCACTCGATCTTATGTACTTGCCGCTGAAGAACCGCTCGGCATGGATCGTCTCGTGGATCAGCGTGTAGACGAAATCGGTGTAGTACCAATGCTTGGGATCTGCCGACGTCGCTCCATAGCCTATGGCTTGGGGATCGATGTGAATTCGCTTGAATATCGGGGGCTCCTCGTTCCAGTCGATTTCCGTATATCCCTGCGCTCCCAGGTTCCAAGTCAGCGTCAGGTTGTATCTCCCCTTGCCGTAGGCCACGTTCCGGGCGCGCGCCTTGCGCTGCCAGCACGCCTGCGTGTCCCTGATCGCGCTACGCCATTCGCTGTCTCTCCACATCCGCATCTTGACCATGCCCAGGATGGAGGGCGAGAGATAGTCGGTGTAGATCACCCGGCGCAGCCTCTTGCCGTATACAACCGATCCGTCTTCCACGGGAAGGTTCGTGCAGTCGCTCTCGTCGTCGGGCGGATGCCACGACCAGTAGAGCACGTTGCCTCTCTGCAGGCGGTTCTTGGACTTGAACCTCTTGCTTTCGCCCGTGCAGTCCGAGTCCTTGTAGCCTATCACAGGCCCGCGGTACTCCTCCTCTTCCTTGTCCTTCTCCGCGAGCGCTTGGGGGCACAGTGCGAGCGAAAGGGCGAAGGGGAGCAAAGCGAATTTGACGATTGCCTTGCGCATCGGTGTCTCTGCAAATGAGTAAGCATTGCCCGAATAGTAGCAAAGAGTCTTAGGTGCATTTCACTTGTTGCTGCTGCTAGCCTCTCGCTTACATCGGCTCTAGGCACGTCTGTGTCAGGTCGCCGATCAAACACCAAATGGATCTGACGTCACGCAACAAACTTGGATGATGTAAACACGGCCAGGCAACTTGCATGCGATCGACATGTTTGGAACCGTTGGCACTCGTCTAGTGTCAAAGTCGTCAACGCGCGTCTAGAATTTCCGGCGCAAACGCTACCCACAAGTATTTGAGATTTCGAGATAACGTGACGCTCCTACACAACCTGCATCCACAGAATTTGTGTGAATGGCGCAACCAATACCTAACCGGATCTGCGCATTTGAAGAAGACGGGATCTTGGGTTCCAGTGCAACACCCAATCCCAATATGGTCTTGCACCTAGTAGTCTCCAAACAGGCAGCTGCAATATGTTTCCCATCGTAATAGGTGTCGCACCGAGCTTTCTTTTTAGTGAGGACCAAGACGCGCTCCGCGCGCACGGAGCAATGCCCATTTCGAATTTGCGATCAATGCAGAACTCGCAATCTACCAAACATCGCGAGATTGACGCTTGCCCATGGACAATCAGGTGAACCAGGAATACTCCCCAACACTCTCCATAGCAAACCTACACAAACGCTATGGATCCCACGATGTATTGAACGGAGTGAACCTCGAAATCAATTCCCATTCCATAGTTGGTCTAGTCGGTCTAAACGGTTCAGGCAAGACTACAACGATAGAGTGCCTTCTCGGTCTGCAACGATTTCAACAGGGGATCATTGATGTTCTGGGGAAGAGTCCAGATCAGATATTCCAATTGCAAGGCAAGGTTGGCGCGGTGTTCGATCAACCCTGCCTCTACCCCGGACTGACCGTTCGCCAAAGTTCCAGACATACGAAATCCGTACTGCGCAACGTGAGCTCGGACCCTGAAGAACTGGAGGACCTGTTCCGACTGACACGCTATAAGGATTTCAAGACGAGAAAGCTGTCGTTCGGAAACAAACGACGAACGGCAATTATGCAAGCCCTTATTGGTTCACCGGAATTCGTCGTCTTTGACGAACCGTTCATTGGATTGGACGCTGAAGGTGTAGAGGACGTTTTGAACATCATCCAGCAAGTCCATAACGACCACGGTACTTCCTTCTTGCTGGCGAGCCATCAATTGCCCTATCTCGAGCGTGTCTGTACGCACATCGCCATTCTTCACGAAGGAACCATTGCTCTACACGACGATCTCGAAAACCTTCTCACTTCTCAATCCGTAAACGTCAAAATCCATTCGCCACACTGCGCCAAAATCGCAGAAATTGCCAAAGCAAACCACAAAATCGAATTGAAGACTCAGCATTCGGTTGACTCCGTAGTGTTAAGCCTCGCTGACATGACCTCTGCCGAACTGAACACTCTTCTCGTGCACAACGGCGTCTCAGTGTCTGAACTGCAAGTGGTACGCCAATCCCTCAATTCTCTCTTTCGTTCGATTACCCATCAAGACTTGGATGAGGAAGGTGTGTCATGGCAGTGACTGTGAAAGGCTTTGGAGTGTGCATGAAGTCTGAACTGTGGATTGCAGTCCGTAGTTCCTCTACCTATCTCGCAATTCTTCTTCCTTCAACAATTGCCGTGGTTTATTTGGCGATGAGTCGAATATCGGAATTGGCCATCGAAGCACGCAAGCAGTTCACAAACGTCGAGATTCCAATTGGCGAAGACTATTCAACTGGCTATGGACATCTCGTCGACGGCATGCTAGTTACGCTCGCAGCCGTTGTTCTCATCGTCACCACCTATGCGGCCTGGTCGTTCGCAAACGATTGCCGAACGGGAACGGTCCGACACTTGATCACACGAGTGGCTAGTAGAAACGCAGTGATTCTCGCCAAGGTCGTAACTATTCATGTAATTGCATGCTTGGCTTTTGTCTTGGCTTTCGCCATCGCGTACCTTCTCGCAGGTTCGCTTTGGACCTACGAGTCCGTCGTTGAAGATGGATACGAATTAATTGGCGAAATGGAGATTCGGAGCGAAATTCTGTATGGCTTGGGATTGGCCACAATCACCATTCCGGCTTGTATTGCGTTGGGTTCACTCGTATCGGTAAGTGCGAGTTCACCTGTTCAATCCACAGTTGCAATACTCGCAATTCTTGTAATTTACGGATTCTTCCAACCGTACTTCGGCTCGTATGCGGAGTACTGTTTCCTTACGTTCACCCCACTTTTATTCGATGCGTCGTACCTGCGCGAAGTCAGCGAAATTGTGCGTGGCTACTCAGATGTCTACATTAGCGACCAGACGGTTCGATTGAACTTGTGGATTCCTGTAGTCCAAGCGATTGGATTTCTCGTCTTAACCTACTTCGTTACCGAACGGCGACGACTCTAAATCATTTGCAATTGAGGTATTTGGCATGAAACAGTTCCTGGTAGTTTGCATCTTTTTGGCCTGTGCCGGCTGCGTCCACTTCGAATCCAACCCGATTCCTCCATCGCTTGAGCTTTCACCCGAGCAATTGAGCCTTGGCGTCGCCCTTGACGAAACCGAGCGCGGCAGAGCTACAGCGGATTTCGGTATTGAGGTGCGCACTAATGAGACCGACTCACTTGCGAATATTGAGACTCTTCCGGGACTAAAGGTCTTTACTGTGCACCCCCACGGTCCAGCGGACTTTGCTGGAATCGATGTCAACGATGTGGTCCTTAGTGTCGATGGAATTGAGACAAACAGTACGGAAACGCTGAGGGCCATCGCTGAACGGTCACTCCCAGATCAGCAACTGTTGTTCGAAATTCGTCGCGGCACCGTGGTATTGGAAGCGACCGTAGTCGCCCGCCAGGCCAAACAACCAACTCCTATGAAGGAACTGTACCGCATAGACCCGGTTGCAAGCCGAGCTGCCTACAGTACCGAGATCGTTAAGCTAGACAGCGGTGACCATATTTCAGCGGCCAAGGTGGTCGGCACAAGCGACAACAGCCCACTTCATAGGGCAAGAATCCAAGTGGGAGACATCATCACCGCAGTGGATTCTGAGAGAGTTCAATCAGCCCAAGAATTGGTGACCAAATTGATTGAAGGCTATACACCTGGATCAAAAGTGTCGCTTTCCACCCTGTCAAACGGCAGGGCGATTGACCATGAGGTCAGACTGTGGGATCCCGGACGCTATCTGGCGCGATTGCAGCTTTGGCCCTTGTTTCGCTACGAGTTCCGTCCCGACCCAAGAAAGACCATAGTGCAGTTTCCGGAGTTCATTCCGATTTACCGAATGCACGCCACCGACTTCGAGACAAATCACAATTTGTTCTGGTTCTTCAACATTCGCGCAACGAGAATCAGGCTGAATGAGAGCACAAGCCCGTGATTGCTTCGGCGGCGATTAAGAGAAATCTGCTTTGGACAATGGTGCCATTGTTTGCACTCGCGGGCGTTCAGCCAGTCTTGTCCAATCCATCGTACGACGTTTGGCAAGTCGACACTTCAAATGCGACACACGACCCAATCATTGTCGACGTGGATGGAGACGGACTAAAGGATTTGGTAGTTCCCCAGTACTTTCCCTCGTCTGGGCGTGAACTGCACATCTACAAGCAACAGGCGAACCAAAGATTGTCGGACGTGCCTCTCAAGATTGAGATCAAGTCCGAAGCGATCGCATTTTCCATGGTCGATGTGCGCGACGCGGCGGGTACGGAAATCCTATGGATCACCGCGGACGCAATCTACAGTTTCTCGACGAACATTTCCGGTTACGTGGGAAATCTCGAACATCTAGCGGATTGGGAGCTTTTCGTACGCAATCCCGATTCGAAAGAACTGCTTTACCTAAAAGCGGTCGACCTAAATGACGATGGTGCGTCAGACCTAATTTTGCCAGGACCAAATCGGTATGGACTCTTCGTGAATAGCGGTGGCGAAAAATTGAAGCTTGTCGGATCCATTGTGTTGCCAACGTCCGATAGGAACGAGAGTGTTTTGAGTCCACCACGGGTATACAACAGGTCAGTAAACAGTCACATGGCCGCCGATGTGGACGAGCACGGCCAACTCAAGTTGACGAACATTTACTTTCCACGATCGCAATACCAAGGCTTGTTCACACAGATCAACCGAGATGAACCTCGTACTAGATCGATTTCCTATGGTTCATGGCAAACAGGCTTGATTGCTCGGGACATCAACGGCGATGGACTTGTTGATCTGCTATTTCGAAATTCCGATGGATTAAACATACGACATCTAAAGCCTGACGAAACGATTGCACACAGCAATTCTGGTGACACGCACAAGAGCAATGCTATCGCCCACGACTCGTTCAAACTAGGAGGCTACAGCATCCCAAGCCCTGTTGGACGAATGTCGTCGTTTGACGATGTAGACGGCGATGGAGATCTTGACATAGTTTCGATCAACAGAGGCTTTGCGTCCAGCGCAATACATCTGCTAGTCAACGACAACGGTCAATTCAACATGGAGGAACCTACGCAGGTATTTCGAGTAAGCGGAGTAGTCATGGACGTCGAATTTGCGCCAATTCTGCACAGCGGAAACCTCATGATGCTTGTAAACACAATAACAACCCCACTTCGCAGAATTTTGACTGAGATTGAGCTACACCGTAATTTGCTTCTATACAAGCAGAGTGACACGGAGAACGGACTATTTGCCAAAAAGCCGTCACTGACATCGACTCAATCCATCAACGTCGATTCACTGCGAAACTTGATGCCTAGCACTTTGCGGTTCGACTTGGACATGGACGGCAGGAACGACGTTCTTGAATGCGATAGCGACGGTACCCTTCAAGCTCGTCGAATCGACGACCCTCCACAACTCGAGTCCCGGCCCTTTTGGCGATTCACGCCAGAGTTTGCCGTATTTTCGGCAACTTCCGACGATCTTAACAACGATGAACTGCCCGACCTGATCTTGAGACACAGTACGGCCATGACCTATTTGGTAACGAGACAATGAGTATTTCCATTGATTCAGTTTTAGCACGCATTAGCGCTCTGCTAGCCATGGCGGCCTTCTTGCCAACGGTCCACGCCGACCAAAACGAATCCACGAGCATTGAGTCCCTGAGTGGTTACACAGCCAGTAAGTTCTCAATTCCCGCGGATGTTCGCCACATTCACATGATTGACCTAAATGCCGACTCGCGCAAAGATCTGATTCTTGAGTTTCGAGATGAATTGCGCGTCGTACACCAAGGTTCCGACGGATTTGAACTTCAACGTCCTCAATCCATCCCGATCCCTCAGAAACAGGCGATGTGGGACGTAGCTCGCCTAGACAGCAGTGCCGAAGTTTTTTCAATCGTTGTCCTTGATTCTGACTCCAACTTAAGGATATGGAAGCCCTCCGGAGGGCTGTATAGGGAGGACGTCGTAAATGTGCCTATTCCCTCTATCCATTTGCCTGACGACGCAGCGCGACTGCGTTTTTGCATAGACATCAATGAAGACTCAATTGATGACCTAGCTCTCCCCACAACTCACTTTGTATACGTAATTGAAATGAGCGACGACAACCAGTTGCTCAGAACGTCAAAGATTCCTTTACTTTCGAGCTCATCGTCATCCCTTTCGGCCGACACGGTATCCGACCGTGTAGGCCAGACGTATACGGGAAGTTCAGCGAGTTTCTACGACATTAACAACGATTCTCACATGGACGTAGTGCTGCAGAACGACAGTGCCGTACGCATTGCACTGGGGAACGCGCTGGAGTCGAGCTATTTTTCGTCAACACCTGACTACGACATCAACTTTGAGAAAGATACAAGAAAGATCGATTTCGACTCGATCGACTTCTCAAACTTGTTCTCCCTTATTCGGTTTGCACCCAATCGAGTGCAAATAAAGGACGTAAATTCAGACGCGTTGATGGATCTGATCATTCTCGAACCGAACAGGGTCCTTGTATACGTCGCAGACGAGAACGGAATCGATACCACTCGACCGACGCAGGTAATGCGTTTCAATGAAAACACGATTGTCGCTGACCTGTACGATATCAATGGGGACGGGACGTCAGATCTCGTCGCAGTAAAGACCCCATACGATGTTTCTGTTCGCCGGGTGCTGCTTACATTGGTAGTGCCTACTACTTTGCGGTTTGAGCTTCTGGTATTCAATAACGCGGACGGCAAATATTCCCGTCGCCCCGACAGCCGACTCTTGGTCAATATGAAAGTACCAGCAATACTGCCCACGATCCTAACGAGCGGCGGGATTGTGAGGTCGCAGGACAAGCTCGAGGCAAGCATCAACTTGGACCTTCTAGGATCGGAGACCAAACCGCCGCTGCCTATTCTTGATGCTCAGCTGGATGAACTGGGTCCAAGAGAAGTGATTGCCATTCAATCTGGCGAGGTGCGCGTATTCTTCAATGTAGTTAGCAACGATTCAGTACTAACTGAAGCCGGTCAGTTCGATGAACTTCGGGAACTCCGCAAGATTTTGGATTCCGGCGAGGAAGTTACGATTGACGTCGGCAAGCTCATTACATCGGAAATCGACGCAGTAACCCACTTGGATCTAATCGAAGACGTTGAATCAGTTGTTGTTCATCAGCTTGCTGCCGAACCAACATTCCACGACTTACTGAGGTTGCAGTTAAACGATGACAGTCTTGATGACATCGTTATTTTCGAGGACCGTACAAGTGAAGCCATTACGGGCTTGATGCTGATTTCGGATATGCCCTAGTCTTCTGCTAGGTCGACGGGAGTTGAACCGGAGACGCTTGCAGAGTTCTTGGGAAGGCGCGGTGCGGCAGTTGTACGTTGAATTCGCTGTTTGCAGCTAATCCTTGTAGTTGGATAAAGGAATCGATTGCAATGAACCACGCGTTCCGCGTTTATTTCGCAAGCAAGTGTTGCCGCACAAACAGAACAACGGTTTGCAACCAGTAGTCTTGGTTGTCCTTTTTTCGAAACCCATGCCCTTCGTCATGCGCTAGCACATACCAGACGGGCGTTCCCGTCTCACTGAGAGCCGCCACAATCTGCTCGCTCTCGAACGCAGGGACACGCGGATCGTTCATTCCTTGACCAATGAGCATTGGAGCTTTGATCTTGTCGACCTGATTGAGCGGCGCGATTGACTCCAAGAATTCGCGCATTTTGGGATCGCGCTCATCGCCGTACTCTACCCTGCGCAAGTCGCGTCTGTAACCTTGGGTGCGTTCTAGAAATGTGACGAAATTGCCAATCCCAACACGCTCAATTCCCGCCTTGAGTCGATCCCCATAGTGAACGAGCGAAGCCAACACCATGTAGCCGCCGTAGGATCCTCCAATCACTCCTACACGAGAACTATCGAACTGGGGCTGTCTCTCGATCCAGTCGAGTAATGCTCCGATATCACGCACCGAATCCTCACGCAACCATTCATCGTCCAAGGTCATGTAACGCTTGCCGTATCCTCGTGAGCCTCTCACATTGGGGGCAACTACCGCAAGTCCCAGCTCATTTACGTAATACTGAAAAGTCGGTGAAAAACCTGGCCGATACTGTGAGGCCGGACCTCCATGAATGTGGATGAGAACAGGATGTGGTCCTTCTCCTGTTGGCTCGAACACGAACGCGGGCACTTCGAGCTCATCGAAAGACTTGTACTTGACGAGTGTAGGATTGACAAATTCCTCAGTTCGCAACTCGCCAAGCTCAGACTGAGTCCAGCGAGTCAAGGAATTCGTCGAGAGACTCATCGCGTAGACATCAGTGTTTGCGACGGGAGTTTGATAGGAGAATCCAAGTTCCTGCTCATCATGCGAGAAGCGAATGCCCCCGATGTGTCCACTCTCTGGAAGGGTGACTTCCCGTGATGCTCCAGATTCCATGTCAAGCAGAAAGAGGCTTCTGTAGCCCGCTTCATTGACGACGTAGGCGAGCTTACTTCGCGAATCGGAGAATCGGAAGAACGACACATCCCAGTTCAGGTCGGCTACAACGTTCTCTACTGATCCATCCGAAGGATTCAGCGACCATAGTGCTTTGTAGTCCGAGTCCAAGTCCGAGACAAAGTAGATCCGTTCGCCTATTGCGTCGTACTTTGTTGTGCCAATGGAGATCTCCCCTCGATCTTCCAGCAACCGTCTCCTCTTGTGCGATTGCAGGTCTATCTCGTATAGCCGAGTTTCAGTGTTGGATACGTATTGAGAAATAAGAGCCCGTTCGCCATTGGGCGAGAAGTCATCTATGCTCCATCCAATTCCTTGATTCTCCTGAAGAATTTCCTTCGATCCGTCGAAATTGAGAACATGCAAATCCCAATCCGTGCCGTTGCGCTCTGTAGTCGTGTAGCCAATTCCGGAACCGTCTGGAGTGAATATGATCCCTGTGTAACGGGACTTGCCGTCGCTCAGGAGAGTTGAATCCCCAGTGGCAAAGTCGTAGTAGAAGACTTGATAGAACTCGGAGCCCCCGACATCCATTGTGAACACGAACCCGCTGTCCTCGCCAGCCGGTGAGACAACCGCACCCCCAACTGGCTCTTTCTTGAACGTGAGTTGACGACGCATGCCAAGGGGCTGCTCCACGAAATGCAGTTGCGCCGTGTCTGCAAACCTAGTCGAGATAAGCATCCCGCTACCGAACCAATCGACCAACCCTGCAGATCGCGCGTTCTGGTATCGCAATAGATCCTCAGAAATCTCGTTGGGAATCTCGGGTACGTTGCGAGTCTCGATATTTGCTGGAATCTCCGCAATCGCGGCGGAGGCTAAGAGTGTGCTCATTGCAATGCTGCCGTACTTCATGATTTGCATAGTATTCAAGACGTAACCTATCGGGGTCGCCTAGTCCTGTTGGAAGGGTCGATTAAGGATCGCGAGTGATGAGGAATCAAAGTCATTCCGTTTGCACGAGCGAAGAATTTCTCCTGAGAGTTCGCGAAGAAACATAGATGCAATCCCTAGACGTTATTCGCGCGTAGACCAACTAGTGGTTCGTGGGTAGCCCTCACAGGCCTGCATGCTGAGTGCGCTAATCCTGCATGGGTTGCCATCGTGGCACAAATGTGTCGTGCTCGCTACTTGCGCTCAAGGCTCCCTCCACAGTTGCCACGCCAGGCACGCAAACAATACGCTCAGATTCAATGATCAACGGCCACCCATCGCGCAACCATGGGGCTACTCTGTGTTCTTGAAAAAGCGAGCTAAGTTTCTTGGTCATATTGTCCGTTCGAATGCTCAATTCAACACCTGTCAAGTGCCTTCGGTTACTTACGAGGAAGCACTTCGTGGATGCGAGGCCCTGATCAGATTTTTCCCAGGCCAGTGTGCCATTGGGGAACCTAAGACTCTCTCCTGGTCGCACGCATTTTGGTACAAATTCCTCAAAAGCGGAGACAATATGCAAACGATCTCGGTAGCGTCGAACCGATTGGGATCTTGAAACGCGAATGTTGGGTTGCGAGTCCCTCCTGGCGCGGGACTGACGAGCGATTTCTTCTATGGTCGCTGTCGTAGGCGTAACTCCATATGCCAACAGCCATGCTCGCAACTCATCCGCAGTGATTCTTGCTGAGCCAAGTTTCAGCGGACCCTTACTAAACTTTGGGAGGCTTGGTTGCTGAAGATGCTTGATGCGTGTGCCAGCGTCGGGAAACCGCGCTTCCAAGAGAGGAATAAGCGTGTGCCGAATCCAATTGCGATCCAGACTTGTGTCTTTGTTGCTCGGGTCTGCGACCCACGGCAATTCGTTGCGCTCCACATAGTCGGCGAGATGAACCTTCGATAGACCGAGAAAGGGTCTTACAACCCGCCCTTCGCCAAGTGGTTTAGTCGCCGCTATGCCCACTGGAGCACGTCCCGTCAAGATCTGCCAAATCAGACTCTCAACGACGTCGTCGGAATGATGCGCCGTAGCCACGATGTCTCCTTGGCTCAGATACCGCAGATACTCTTCATACCGTTGCAGGCGAGCCTTCATCTCGACGTTTCCCGGGTCAAGCGACACGCGCTCGACCTCCAATTTAACACCCAAGTCTCTACATACATTGGAGCAATGGCGCGCCCAATCTCCCGAATCAGGATGGATCCCATGATTCACATGGATGGCTCGACAACGGTGCCGACCATACACTTCAAGACTCGCATGCAGCAAAGCCGTAGAATCGATGCCACCGCTATACGCTATCCAAAATCTCGAAGCTGGCGAAACGTCAACGGCGCTTAGGGCTTCCCAAACCGCATCCTTAGTGGACACAACAACAGATCAAGTGTTGGGGTAAGCGACGCGGACCGAGTTTGAGCCCAAGTCTTGCTCAAGCCTTTCCAAAAGCTCCCGTGATGGGCGCACACGCCATTTCTGGTCTAGCGCTATAGGAGTCGAATAGCCGTTGTTTTTGTAGTTGACAACGATGGAGCACCCCCTTCGTGGGGGGTCCCTGAGCTCGTGGTGCAATCGGTCCAGTACCTGTTCCTGACGACCGTTCCCCACAACATCGATTTCAATACGAGCTTTCCGACGAATGCGAAATTCCTCGATCGTGTGTATCGCTCTCGCGCGAACAGCAGAATGCTCGTTCTTGTCTCTCACGACTTTGCACTCGACAACCGCGAAATCTCCGTCTTTGGGAAAGTCGTCCAAAGTAGAGCCGTTGTCGTCGAACATACCAAACTCCAACACTCCATGTTCGTCCTCCAGCACGATGTCCAACATACGCTTGCCGCTTCTCGTGTTTCGCTGCCGAATGCTGCGCACAATTCCCCCAACAACTTGATTGTCTCGAGCTTGCAGCAAAGTGGTTACGTCTTGGTGGGTGCACACGCCCTGCAGCTCGGAACGGAAACGACTCATGGGATGCCCACTCACGAAAAAGCCTAGACACGATCGCTCGTCTGCCAATATGTCCTCTATGGGCATTGACTTAAACGTAGGTTGCTCCAGCTGATGAACAGAATCGCTTGAGCTTCCTAGGAGATCGTCAAACGGCTGCGAGGCCTGGGCTACCCGCTCCTCCGCGGCACTCAAGGCAATATTCAGTTGCGCCATGAGTTTGGGTCGCGCGAGCCGAATGTCATCTTCATCAACTAGGCAATCCATACATCCGCAGGCAATCATAGATTCCAAAACCTTGTGCTGGCGTCGGTCAAATCCTGCGCGGATGCACAAGTCCAGCAGAGATTCAAACCCGCCTTCCTGTTGTGCCTCTTCGATCGCACGAATGTGTGTTTTGGGCAATCCTTTAATCGCGCCGAATCCCACAACAATTCGTTCGTTGCTGCCTGTGAAACCATACTTGCTTTCATTGACGCTGGGTCCCACAACTTCCAAACCCATGCGTCGCGCTTCATCGACCAATTCGCACGTGGTCTTTCCATTTCCGATATCGCATGTGGCAAGTGCCGCAAGGTACTCTGCCGGATAATGTATCTTGAGGTAAGCGGTCTGGTACGCCACAAGTGCGTAGCCCACTGCGTGTGCACGATTGAATGCATATTGGGCGAAGGGTTGCATGTACTCGAAAATCGATGTGGCTATCGACTTGTCAACGCCGTTGTCGACGCAGCCCTGGATGAACTTCTCCTTGTACTCGAACATCACCGACTCGTCCTTTTTGCCCATGGCGCGTCGAAGGTTGTCCGAATCGCCAAGACTGAATCCCGCCAATTCTCGAGCCACGGTCATGACGTCTTCCTGGTAGACCATGACACCATAGGTCTTCGCCAGAACCGACTCCAGCAAAGGATGCAAGTATTCAGTACTCTCCTTGCCGTGCTTTCGACGGACAAATTGATCAACAAATTGCATAGGGCCAGGTCGGTACAAGGCAACCAATGCCGTCAAGTCTTCCAACGAGTCCGGTCGCAGATCAACCAATACCCGCCGCATCCCTCTAGATTCCAACTGAAACACTCCGATGGAATGTGCTTTGTGCAGCATCTTGAACACTGCGCGGTCGTCTAGGGGAAACTCGCTGGGGCGTAAGGGAGGCTCTCCATTTGGCTCACGAGAGACGTTGGCAGCGTCGCAGGCCTCTGCAATCGCCGTCACAGTCTTCAAGCCTAGAAAGTCGAATTTGACCAATCCAATGTCCTCGACATCCTGCTTGTCGAATTGAGATTTGAGGTCACCAGTCGCATTGTCCGTGTAGATGGGCACTATTTCGTCAAGCTGCCCTGGAGTTATGACGGTTCCACCTGGATGGCTTCCTACGTTTCGTACCAATCCTTCCAGTTCGAGCGCTCGATTTACGACTTCCCGCACTTCCGCGTCCGACTGCATTTGCTGCGAAAGCTCCGGCACATCCTGTAGCGTCTGCGTCAGGGTTGTGCCGGGCCGCGGCGAGACATATCCGCTAATCCGTTCCCCAAGTGAGTAAGGCTTTCCATGAACGCGGGCAACGTCTCGAATTACAGCCTTTGCCGCCAGGGTGCCAAAGGTCACAATCTGACCTACCCGCTGCTTCCCGTAGTGGTCGGTCACATATTGAATTACTTCATTCCGACGATGAATGCAGAAGTCAATGTCGAAGTCAGGCAGTGAGACTCGCTCAGGATTCAAGAGCCGTTCGAACATCAACCGATGCTCGATGGGATCGATTTCAGTAATGCCTAGCACATAGGCAACCAGCGAGGCCGCACCAGAACCGCGACCGGGTCCTACTGGGATGTTTCTGTCCTTTGCCCAACGCACGAAATCCATCACGATTAGAAAGTAGCCTGCAAAGCCCATGCTCTTGATAATGTCGAGCTCCGTGTGCAATCGGGCTTCATACGCGCTGCGTTCGTCAAACTTGCGACCGACGGACTCATTGCGAACCAACACCGACTCCAATGCCTCTACCGCAAATGCATCAAGAAGCTCTTCCGGAGTCTCGGTACGTTCGCTCTTGTACGCGGGCAAATAGCGTCCCACTTTCATCCGAGTTGTGCATCGCACAGCAATTTCAGCTGCATTGTCGACAGCATCCGGCAAGTCCCTAAATCGTTCCCGCATCTCCTCGGGTGAACGAAGATACTGCTCTGCGCTGTAATGCTGATCGTGGATTCCACTGCCGACGCGCTCGCGATGCGATATGCAATAGCGCGTCTCGTGTATGCCGAAATCACTGGCGTCAAGAAAACACACGTCGTTAGTAGCAACCAATGGAATCTGCAACGAGTCGGCCAACGGAACCACGTGAGCTATGTAAGTGTCTTCTTGCTCTCGGCCGGTTCGGGTCAGCTCAATGTAGAACCGATCGCCAAACTTGTCCACGTACTGCTTGGCAACCTGTTCTGCTTGAACGGCATCTCCCTTTAACAATAAACGTCCAATGCCGCCTCGAACACCCCCAGACAGAACGATCAGGTCGTCGTGGTGCGCGAACAGACAATCCAAAGTGATGCGCGAGTGAGATTCCGCATTGGTATATGCAGCAGTCATGAGTTTGCGCAGACTGTTCAGTCCGCTTTCGTTCTTCGCTAGAAGGATCGCTCGATCCTCAATTTCAGAACTGACGAAAACTCGCATATCGACGCCAAATATGGGCTTCACGCCCTTGCGTCGCATCTCCTCTTGAAACTTCCATAGAGCAAAGAGGTTGCATTTGTCGGTTACAGCTACAACTCGCATTCCTCGTTCGAGCGTGTTTGTGGCTAAGTCCTTGATGCGAACTATGCTGTCGTCAATTGAGTATTCAGTGTGTAGCGAGAGGTGTGCGAATTGAGTCATTTGCTTGCTTTATGACGTGCGTTGCTTGCAACTTCCTTATTCAGAAGCGCATCTGCCACAGGCCGAAAGGACATTCGGTGAATTGGGCATGGGCCGTGGTGTTTCAGCGCTTTCAAGTGCTGAGGAGTAGGATAACCCTTGTTGTGCTGAAAGCCATACTTCGGATAGCGAGCCGATGCGATCACCATTTCCTCGTCTCTGGCAACCTTCGCTAGTATCGACGCGGCACCAATGGATTGAACTTTTGCGTCTCCTCCAATTATTGTTACTGTAGGGCATCGCAGGTTAGGTGCGATGTTTCCATCCACCAAAGCGACATCGAAATCAATACCAATCTTGGCAACTGCTCGTTCCATCGCGAGCAACGAAGCTCTAAGGATGTTCATTTCGTCGATTTCTTCCGGTTCGCACCGCCCAAGCGACCAAGCCGCCGACGAGTCACGTATGGACCGGGCTAGGTGTTCGCGTCGCTTCGATGTCAATTGCTTTGAATCTTGGATTCCTTCGATAGGATTACTGGTTGTCAAGACTACGGCGGCTGCTATGACAGGGCCCGCCAATGGTCCGCGCCCAGCTTCGTCCACGCCGCATTCAATGGCGTGATTCTCTAATTCACAATCCACCAACAAATCGGTTTGTTCGTACGACATCAACTGGACCGTCCCTCTACAAGATCGAGCACGGCTTCGGCGGCACAAGCGGCGTTGTCTTTTCTCAGCGACCGATGCAATTGGTCGAACGTCGCGAGATAGTCCGGACTGCTTCTTGACCGAGCCAATTCTTCACACACGGCTATCGCCAGAACTTCCGTCGAAGCTGCCTGCTGCAAAAACTCAGGTACAAGCTCGCTCTGCGTGAGAATGTTGGGCAATGCGACCCAGTCTGTTTGCAGCACTGAACGCACGATGGAATAGGTAATTGGACCTGCTTGATACGTCACTACCATCGGCACACGCAGTAGAAGCGCTTCCAAGGTGCTTGTTCCCGATTTGACAAGAGCGACGTCACTAGCTGCAAAAGTCTGCAAAGATCCACCACTATCGATGCGCAAATCCAAGTGATCAAATCGACTTGCGTGCTTGTCTACGTGCTCTATGGCATTGTCGCTCGCACACGGCACTACAAACACACAGCGTTCATCGGAAGGTAGCAAAGTAACGATTCGTTCTGCCGTTTTGAGAAACAATTCGAGATGAAACCGTAGCTCGGAGCCTCTGCTTCCAGGCAACAATGCAACGACGGTGGAACTCGGGTCGATCTCCAAATTCTCTCTAGCGTCCTTCCGATCGGCAGCCAGATCTCTGTCGGGATCTATAAGATCCGCCTGCGGGTGCCCAACAAACCTCGCATCGATTGAAGTGTCCTTGTAGTACCCGGGTTCGAAAGGAAACAGAGTTAGCAAGAGGTCAGCACACTTTTCAATCTTGCCAATTCTGCCACGGCGCCACGCGTATACGGAGGGGCTGACGTAGTGAACCGTGGGGACACCTTGTGTCTTAAGACGCCTTTCAAGCATGAAGTTGAACACATTGAAGTCGACCCCCACCATCACATCCACGCCGGCGAGTTTCCGCTCCAGGTCATTCAACAATGCAAGAAGCTCAGGAATGCGCAGCATTGGTTGGAGGAATCCATTCATGGAAAACCGTTCAAGGCCATAGAGGGCGCACAGACCTGCAGACTCCATGCGCTGACCACCTACGCCGACGAACTCTAGGTCATCCGTTCGTTGACGCAAAGAAGACATTAGCGCTGCGCCTAGCAGATCGCCCGAAGCCTCTCCCGCAACGATGCCAACCTTCACAACGATTTTTCCCTTGCCACACTAATAAGATAGCCGAGAACGCGTGGCCTAACACCTCCAATTGACTTGCTGCGCCCACAGCTCTGCGGCATGGTAAAGCAGGTCGAAGATTGGATCTTTCAATTCCTGATAGGAACCAGTTCCTCCCGGAGCGGAAGTTTCGGCAGTCTGTTCTGATAGCAGCAGCTTGAATTTGCCGTATGCCGTGCGAGCCACGCCATTGGCTCGCAAGTAATCACGAAATAGCAATGCGTAGCGCGCGTTTGAACTGCCTATTGTTCTAACGTGAAGGTGAACAGGATGGTCCAGTTCAAGGGAAGTGCGAAAGTAAAGCTTGCGCCACTCTTTCTCTGAAATTCCAAGCCACGGCGGCGGTCGATCGTGATTGGTGTCGGGCCGGAATTCGAATCCGAGCGGCTCAAGATCGGAAGTCAGCTTAGCTTTGGCTTCATCGATACTCGGGACACGTAGCTGAATGTCAATGATGGGCTTTGCTTCGAGGTCGGGCACCGCTGTGGAACCGACATGGTCCAATGCCGAATTGCTCATGGAAATCGCGCCGTCGATGCGACGTTTCCAATCGCGAAAGATGCGAGGCCACTCGGCACGATACGAAACGACCTTCAAGAGCATTATCTAGAGCAAAGTTTCACGCAAGAATCCAGCCTGCCCGATAGGCTAAGTGGATGGCAGATCCGAACGAACTCTAGACCTTGCGTCCCGCCACAAGCAGTTCAGAAGTGCACACAAGATCCTCAGCTACAAAGGCATTGCACTCGAACTTCATCATCTCGCGACGCTCGTGCAGTACTTTGGAGTGCATTCTCAGAACATCGCCCGGCACAACAGGTCGCTTGAACCGAGTCTTGTCCATTCCCGCCAAGTAATACATGTAACCGTCCAACGCCGGACGAATCGACTTGGTCACCGAAGCGAGTATGCCTGATAGCTGCGCCAGCGCCTCGATGATGAGCACTCCAGGCATGATGGGACGTCCAGGAAAGTGACCTTGGAAAAAAGGCTCGTTGATCGTGACGTTTTTGATCCCCACGATGTGCTCGCCGCTCTCGACCTCCACAACGCGATCCACCAGCAAAAACGGATAGCGATGCGGAAGGTACTCCTGGATTTCTATGTTGTCCATCGGCAAGGTATTGTGCATCCAATAGGCAATTCTATGGCTTATCGCCAAGTTTTCGTTCGAGCCTGCCCAAGCGTTTGGCCAAATTGTCCAACTCAGTCAAGCGCATCATGTTGCGGCGCCACTTTGCTACCGGCATGTGCAGCGCGGCGCCTTGATACTGGCCAGGCTGGTCAATCGACCTGCTAATGTATGTCATGGCTCCCACTTGAACTCCATCAGCAATGGTGAGAGGTCCGGAACCGGCAACTCCTACGCCGCCAGCCAGCACACAATGCCGGCCAATGGTGACGCTGCCGCCCAGTCCGGTGCAGCCGCAAAGCATAGAGTGGGCCCCCACTTTGCAATTGTGTCCTATGTGAACCTGATCGTCTAATTTCACTCCATCCTCTATGATCGTGTCGTCGATCGCACCACGATCAATAGTGTTCGAGGCACCGATTAACACGTCATTCCCGATGGTCACTCCACCAACCTGTGCAACACTCTCCAGCCTTCCGTGGCGATTGGGTACAAATCCGAAGCCATCAGCTCCGATCACAGAGTTGGCGTGCACAAAACAGCGCTCACCTAGCTTTACATTATGGTAAATGAAGACGGATCCTGCCAAAACCGTGTCCGAGCCCAACTTGCTGCCCGCGCCCACGCGGCAATTCGGGCCGATCTCCACTCGGTCCTCCAACTCGACATCAGCTTCTATAACGACAAACGGGCCGATGCGCACGTCATCTCCAATGGACGCAGAAGGATGTATATCTGTGTTCTTGTTGATTCCTAGCGGTATGCGGGGACGGTCGTCAAACATCTTCGACGCGATGGCATAGGCAAGAGCGGGATCCTGTACAACCAAGGCATTGGTAGGACAGTGTTCAAGATCACTTTCTGAAAGAATGACGGCCGATGCGCGAGTGTCCTTTAAGTGCTTGCGGTACAGTGAACTCGAGAGATGCGTTAGATCTCCCGGGCCTGCGTTTGCGATCGAACCAAGGCGTTCCAGACGGGTTGCTGGATTCCCGACTATTGACGCTCCAATCCGCCGCGCAACTTCGTCAAGCGAATACACAAATTGCGTGCCATCGGAAACTACTCGGTCGACGCATCTTCCTCAGTCTGGGCATCTCCCTCGGCTGCCACCTCCTGTTGGGGAGGCGTGTCGCCCCGTCGATCATTAAGGCGTTCAGTAACTTTTCGAGTAATGTTGTGCTTTGGGTTGACGTAGAAAACTATTTGCTGATTGCCGTTGAATACAACGTCATAGCCTTCAAGTTCAATCAAATCAGTTAGTACGGCTTGGAACTTGGGTCCCAGTTGTTCGAATATCAAATTCCGTTCGTCGTTGATCCTTCGTTGAAACCTTTCGGCTCCAAAATTCAAATCGAGCTGCTTGTCCTCTATCTCCCGATCCATATCCGCCTTTTCAGTTTCCGACATGATTTCGTTGTCGGTTTGGCGACGGTTGCGCAGTTCATCTATTTCCGCAGCAAGCTCCTGCAATCGCTCCTGCTCGGGCAACAATTCCTTTTGAGCCTCGCTCATAAGCTCTTGAGCTTCATCGGACTCAAGAACTGCAACGGTTGGATCGACAACCGCGATCTTCAGTTGCCCATGCGCGAACGTGCCGCCTAGCACTAGTAGGAACAGGCCAACAACTCTAATAAAGCGTGAATTCATGAAAGCTCCTATCTGCACCGCTTGTCGTACCATGTCGCGGTCGTCAGCAAGTGCGGGCGCAAATTATAAGTGTCACACACGTAACATGAGAGCGAAACCTGCCAATTCAGAAGGATTGCCCAACTTCAAACGAGAAACCCTCGGTCTCGTCAAAGTAGTCATTGTTGAACGGGAGTGAAAGCGAGAACGACATCGGACCCATCCGAGTGATCCAGGAGACTCCGATACCGAATGAGTAGCGCAATTCCTTGGCTGTGGGTTCGAAGCAACCGATGCTCTCTTCGGGACAGTTGGTACTGAAGACATTTCCTGCATCCAAGAATGCGACAGAACGAATTTGACCCACTTGCTCAAGGAACGGCATAGGAAAGACAAGCTCGGCTGATCCTTCAATCAAGATATTTCCGCCAAAGGGCCGTCCCTCAGGATAGTAAATCGCCGTTGTGCCGCTGGGTGTGCTTCGTGGCCCCAGCGTGTGCCTTTCGTAGCCTCGCACGGACCCGAATCCTCCAGCGTAGAAATTCTCGAAAAAAGGAAAAACGGTTGTATTGCCATAAGCTCTCCCGCCACCAAAGTTCCCACGGAAGTGCAGCGACCAGTTCCTGCGAAGTGGAATGTACCAGTCAGCCTTGTAGGTGGCTCGAAGAAACTGCAAATCGCTGCCCGGCAAGACGAATTCCAACGCGGCGATGTGTCGACTGCCTCGCATTGCGAACATCGGTCGGTCCAATGTCGTGTGGGCCCAGAGTGTTTCGATCTTGTAGTTGAGAAACTTTGCGCCCGCAGCATCCACGAAATCGGAAATTTCCAGTGCCTCGTTGTAGCCTTGTGTAATGTCTGTCCACTCAACCCGACCTGAAAACTGCAAGCGCCTTACTTCGCTAATCGGAAAACCGAAATTTAATCCCGCTCCAAACGAACTTGTCGAAAATCGTGTGAATCTGTAAGCGGAGCTGAAGTTGGTGTCTTGGAAGTAAACACTAACACCTCGGCTCACCCCTGACTCAGTAAAGTAGGGGTTGAAGTAAGAGAGATTCGCGCTCTTGGAATAGTCGCTCCAGTTGATTCCCACAGCAAGGCTATTGCCCGTTCCGCCGATGTTGCTCTGTTCAAAACTCGCACCGAGGAGCAATCCACTGTACTTTTGGTACCCAACCGTTCCTGAAATGGATCCTGTGGGCTGTTCTTCAACCGTAACGGTGACATCGATTTGATCGTCGGTGCCGTCGACGGCGGGCGTTTCCAGATTGACGTCGCTAAAAAATCCAAGTCGCTCCAAGCGGGCCTTCGACAGATCGATGGCATGCGTGGATGCCCAAGCGCTCTCCAGTTGACGCATTTCTCGGCGCAGCACGCTGTCTTGTGTCACGGTATTGCCAAGGAAGTTGATGCGTCGAACATAGGTTCGACGTCCAGTGTTCACCACGAAATTGATGTCGACTAGCGCGTTTTCCTTGATTTCCGGGACGCCGTCAACCGCACCGAACGTATACCCTCGGTTGGATAGGATAGCTGTCAGAATCTCCTCAGTTCTTGTAACGTTGGCGCTCGAAAAAATTTCGCCTCTTCTTACATTCGCTCCTATGAATTGACGGAGTTCGTCCGGATCGAGCTCGTCCAGATCCCCCAAGATGTCCACATCGTCTACCGTAAATTTGTCGCCTTCCGTTACGCTAATCGTGAGATAGACCTGCTTGCGATCTGGCGTCATGCTCACCTGCGTCGACAAGATCTGAAACTCGACGTAGCCTCTGTCGCGATAAAAAGCCTGCAGTGACTCAAGATCGCCTTGCAGCTTTTGGCGCGAGTACTGGTTGTTTCCACGGAGAAAACCAAGCAACGTGGGTTCCTTTAGCTCCATCGCCTCAAGCAGCTGCTTTTTGGTGAACGTGTTGTTTCCAACGAATTCAATCTGCCTTATGCCGGACTTTCTCCCCTCCTCAATTTCGATTTTGATTGCGACTCGATTTCGTGCCAGTTCCACGATTTCCGTCGTAATGTTGGCGGTGTACTGCCCCTGAGCCACGTACTGGCGCCTTAGTTCGATGCTCACCCTATCCAATGTGGATTGCTCGAAAATTTCTCCATCACGAAGGCCCTGTCCTGCCAACCCATCCAGCAGGTCTTCTGTCTTGATCGCCTTATTGCCTTCGATCGTTATGGAGTCTATGGCGGGTCTCTCTACTACTTCAACAACGATCACGTCTCCGTCGCGAGACACTCGGACGTCGTCGAAATATCCCGTCGCAAACAGCTCACGTATGAGTTGTCGGATCGCAAACGGGTCTGCCGTGTCATTCACGTCCAAGGTCAACTCGTTGAAGACTGTTCCAGCCGATACTCGCATGAGACCTTTAAGCCGTATGTCCTCGACTGTGAAGCTGTAGTCGGCGGAGATAGCCATACCAAGAAACAGACAAGCCACAAGTGCGCAAGCTCTGACTAGAGAACTGGGGAATTTCATAGGTTTATCTCCCGTGACACTAGCATGGTGGGAACTTCAGCCGCCCACCAACCTGGTTAAGTCGTTGTAGATTACAAGTACGATCAGGCATCCCAATATGGCCATGCCCACCATTGAGGCCGTACGCTGAACGCGGAGCGACACACGTCGTCGGGTGACCATTTCTATGAGCGCATACACGATGTGGCCGCCGTCGAGCACTGGAATTGGCAGCAGGTTGATAAGAAAGAGACTTATCGACAGCATTGCGATCAATTGAAGGTAGAAATTCAATCCCTGCTGCGCTGCAGAGCCAGCAATGTGCGCTATCGCTATTGGCCCTGCAAGGTTCGAGGTATCCATCTCTCCAACAATCATCTTCTTGATGGCGGTGACCGTGAGAACAGTGAAGTCCCACGTTCTAGTCGTAGCGTAGACCAAACTCTCCATTGGCCCTTGGGCAATTACACGCTTGTCCTCTTGCGCCTTGACACCCAATTGACCAAAGATGGTGCCATCCTGCGCAACCTGATTCGTGGGGGTGGCTGAAATGGGATAGGTGAGACCATCGCGCTCAATCAGAATTGCCATTTCGGTGCTTGGTGACGCTTGTATGACGTCAACGACCTCCTGCCACACTGCGACGGGCGTTCCATTGACACTTACGAATCGATCGCCATTCAATAAACCAGCTTCGTCCGCTGCTGAATTCTCCACCACTTCAGAAATCACGGGTCGCAACCCCGGTTGCAATCCCAACTCGCCGAGGACGTTGGGTTCGCCTTCGCCACGTAGCCAATTCTCAAGAGGAAACTCGTAATTCCGGGGTTCTTCTCCTGGTGGGGAGCCTTCCAATGTCAAGACTCCCGTATCGCCTACCCTCAACAGTACATTCCGATAAATATCCATCCACTGCGAGACGGGGACACCGTCAACCGATACGATTTCCTCGCCCCCGCGCAGTCCAGCAGCGTAAGCCATCGAGTCTTGCTGTACAGTTCCAACGTACGGAATCTGGACCTGAACGCCATTGAAGCTCACTGCCCAAAACAAAGCGACCGCGAGAAATAGGTTCGCCAATGGTCCCGCCGAAGCTATCACGATCTGACGCCAGGGTGCAACCCGGTCGAATGCCTGATGCTCCTCGTGGGCCGGCACTTCGTGAGTGCGAGTGTCCAGCATGGCAATGTATCCGCCAAGTGGAATTGACGAAATTGCAAATTCGGTTCCGCCTTTTGACACGCGTCGCCATACGATGGGGCCCAAACCAATGGAAAATCGAAGGACCTTGACGCCTAGCTTGCGAGCCGCTATGAAGTGTCCGTATTCATGAACGGCTACGAGAATAAGGAACGCGCCCAGCAATGCGCTGACGTACGTGAGAAGCTGCAATTCTCCCTCGCTACGTGTCTACAAGCTAGTAGACCACAATCATTCGGTTGAGTTCGAGCAGGAATGATACAAGTTGATCGAAACGGATGCTCACAGAAGAAGAAAATAAACGAACGGCGCTGCAAACAGCAATGAATCAAGCCGGTCGAGAAGTCCACCATGACCTGGAAGCAAATCACCGGAATCCTTTACGTCCGCCACCCGTTTAACGGCGCTCTCGAACAGATCGCCAAGCGTCGCCAAGAGCGCGATGCCAATCCATGCTTCCAGTTTGGCCAGAGGCAGCCACCCCAAGTAGAGATCAAACATCGAACAGGCAATCAATCCCAATAGAACTCCGCCAATTGCACCTTCCCACGTCTTGTTTGGGCTAAGCGATTGATTGAGCTTGCGCGACCCGAAGTAGGTACCCGCAAAGTATGCTCCTGTATCCACCAACCATACAACTAACAGCAACGCAATCAGAGTGAAGCCATCACCATTGAGACGACCGCAGCTCACCATGGCTCCTACGCAAATCAACAAGCCCAGCGCTGCCACGAATGGCGGAGACTCAAGCAACACACGGGCTCGCTTGAACAGGAGAACAATGAGAAACGCGGGAACCGCAACGGCAAGTGCACTAGCAATCACCACTACCTCCACCACATTGCCAGCTGACAGTGCGAAAGCGGACGCGAGTGTTCCCAAACCTGCGTAGAGCAGTTTCGCATACAGAGCATTGAGCTGTGCCAATCCTGCCCACTCGAACAACAGCCCAAACGCGACAATGCAGAGAAGCGCGTCAACGGCGTACCTAGGGGCCAAAAGCAGTATGCCTGCGACGATGGGCAAGAGCACCACAGCCGTGATGACTCGAGGAATTATGCCTTTGGGAATCTTAATTCGCGGCCTGCGAATGTGTGGTCGACGCTCGTTCGCCAAAGCGACGCTGTCGTCTCTGGTAGTCATAGATTGCTTGCAGCAATTCAGACTTCTTGAAGTCGGGCCAATATGTTTTGGTGAAGAACAGTTCTGTGTACGCTAGGTTCCACAGAAGAAAGTTGCTCAACCTCTGATCGCCACCGGTTCTAATGCAAAGATCGGGACTGGGTATTCCGGCCAAAGACAGATGACGCTCGAATTCACCCTCGTCCAAGTCATCTGGATCCATCTCACCGTTAGCCACTCGTCTCGCAATCTGCTTTGCGGCGTTCGTAAGATCCCAACGACCTCCATAGCTCATGGCAATTATCAGAGAAAACGACGTGTTGCCAGCAGTTTGGGCCTCACTATCGCGCATCAAGTCCTGCAGGTCCTTAGGAAACCTACTCAAATCGCCCACAAATGTCAGCTTGGCGTCTCGCTCTTGAAGCGCGTCCAGATCGCGATTCAGTGTTTCGCGCACCAAGGCCATAAGCAAGTCAATTTCTGTTCGTGGCCTCGCCCAGTTTTCAGTGCTGAACGCGAAGAGGGTCACAATTCTTATGCCTTCGTCGGCGCATGCTTCGACGATTGGCCGCACATTGCGCGCACCTGACCGATGTCCTAGAGTACTGGGAACGCCACGTTGCCGCGCCCATCGATGATTGCCATCCATAATGATGGCGACATGCTGCGGAACCGACCTAGTCGGTTCGCTCGGACCATCTTGTGGAGGAATGAAGGGCACTCTATCTTCTTGCTACTTCACGCGCTATAGGAGAACGAAAGCCAACTAGAACTCAAGAAGATCCTTCTCCTTGCCCGCCAGCTCCTCGTCGATTGAGTTTACTTTGTCGTCGGTTATAGTTTGAAGGTCGCGCTCCGCCTGGTGTGCCTCATCTTCTGTTGCAAGCCTTTCCTTCAAGAGTTCCCTGACGTCGTGGATCGCATCGCGTCGTATGTTTCTCACAGCGACGCGCGCCTGCTCAGCCTCCAATCGGGCGTGACGTATCAAATCCCGACGGTTCTCTTCCGTTAGCGGCGGCAACGGCAATCGAATCACTTCACCGTTGCTGGTCGGCGTCAGACCCAAGTCGCTCCGTTGAATGGAACGTTCGATCTCCACCAGCGTCGATTTCTCCCAAGGCGATATCACCAGCGTCCGTCCCTCTTCAACTGTAATTGAGGCCACCTGCTTCACGGGTACGCTGGTACCGAAGTACTCAATCATCACCGTGTCGAGCAATGCTGGATTGGCTCGTCCAGTACGAATGCGTGCGAAGGCTGCGTGAAGCGAATTGAGCGTTTTGCCCATTCTTGTGCTTGCGTCGTCCTTTATTTCGTCAATCATGATGGTTTACTCGTATCGGAACTCGAGACTAGAGTGCCAACATTCGCACCTTTTACGATCTTAGTCAATGCGTTAGGCGAATTAAGGTTGTAAACCACCACCGGCATTTGGTTTTCTCTGCACAAGGCGAATGCAGCAAGATCCATCACTTTCAGGTCACGTTGAATCACTTCCTCGAACGACAGCGTATCGAACAGTCGCGCATTGGCATTGGTTTTCGGATCATCCTCGTAGACCCCATCAACATGGGTTGCCTTCAACACGACCTCCGATTCGAGCTCGATTGCCCGCAACGCAGCAGCAGTGTCTGTTGTGAACAACGGATTGCCCGTGCCACCTGCACAGACGACAACCCTACCTTCAGCTAATGCCGTCAGCGCTCGATGCCGCGAGAATCCCAATGTTACGCCATTGATGGCATGGGGAGTGAATAGCTCGGATTGGACATCCATGCTTGCCAACGCATCACGCAACACAAGCGCGTTCATTACAGTCGCAAGCATCCCAATCTGATCTGCGGAAAGGGGGCTAATGCCGATGGTTTGCGCTTCGAGTGTCAAGTCGCGCCCACGGAATACATTGCCTCCGCCGGGGACAATGGACATCGAAACATTTAGAGTCGCTAACTCAGCAATCTGAGAAGCCAAGTTACGGACAATATTCGCGTCGATCAGGCCGCCGTCATTTGCGCTAAATGCTTCACCAGAGAGTTTTAGCGTGACGCGGCGGTATTTCATCCCTCAGCTCCCTGTGGGCATATACCAACAATACCAAAACCCATTGAGACCAGCTACGAAATACCCTCGCCTACTTCGTATCGCACAAACTTTCGGCATTCCGCTCCGCTTGCATTGAGAAGTTCTCCGACCTGCTGATCCTTATCCCAGATGTAGGACTGTTCGTTCAAACAGGATTCCGCCTTAAATTTCGCCATCTTTCCGCGCAGTATGTTCTCGGCGAACTTTGCAGGCCTCCCAGACTCCTCAATCTGAGTCTTGAATATCGCCATCTCGCGATCGATGACCTCCTGAGGTAGTTCATCTGCATTTATAGCCATAGGATTCTGTGCGGTTACATGCATGGCAATGTTCCTGCACAATTCGCCGACGTTACTAGAAAGTTCGACGATGGCACCCACGGTCCCGGTGGCATGCAGGTAGCCCGTGACGAATCCTCCATCCGAAACGATTCTGTCCGCACGACGGATTGAGATGTTTTCGCCGATTGCTGAAATCAACGCGTTCCGTTCGTCCTCCAAAGCCTCAATGGCTTCCGGTCCGTCGGCAATAACTGCGTCCACTGCACGTTCACAGAACTGAGCAAATCGTTCATTCCGCGCTGCAAAGTCGGTTTCCGAGTTCACTTCCACAATGGCGCCCGACGTTCCGTCTTCCGACACCTTCAGTCCAAGCCTACCCTCCGATGCAGTCCGATCTGCCCGCTTCGCTGCTTTCACGGCGCTTTGTTTGCGCAGTACGTCCAATGCGCCTTCGATATCCCAGTCAGCCTCTTCCAGCGCTTTCTTGCAGTCGCCGAATCCCACGCCGGTTCTCTCGCGAACTTCCTTGATCTTGGCTACGTCAACCATTGATCGCATTCCTTTCCATATTTGCCATTGATGCGGGTTTGCTAGTCATCGTCCGATGTAGCATCGTCTTCACTTTCGGCTTGAGCCTCCGTTTGGGCGTCTTCCGTCTCCAACGGCTCATCCGGCTCCTGGGCAGCCTCGGGCTCTGCAGAGGAAGCATCCTCTTGAGCTGGCGCTTGCTCACGGAGTCGATTTTGCTCAAACTCCTCAATGGACACCCCGCCTTGAGCGATAGTTTTGCCTACGAGAATCTCATCCGCGACCGCCGTGACATAGAGGCGCACCGCGCGAATCGCATCGTCGTTACCTGGAATGATCCAGTCGACTCCCTCGGGATCGCTGTTGGTGTCAACCACTCCAATCACGGGAATGCCTAGCTTGTTGGCTTCATCCACGGCAATGCGCTCGTGATTTACATCCACCACAAACAATGCATCGGGCAATCCACCCATGTCCTTTATGCCGCCCAATCCTCGGTCGAGACGGTCCATCGCGCGGCGCTTCTGCAATGCTTCTTTCTTAGTGAGCAGCTCGAACATTCCCTTCTCTTGCTGCTCCTCAAGATCCTTGAGCCTGCGAATGGACTGTCGGATTGTCTTGTAGTTTGTGAGCATACCGCCCAGCCATCGTTGGTCGACAAACGGCATGCCTACACGCACGGCTTGTTCCTTGATCACTCGTTGCGCTGCTCGCTTTGTTCCCACGAAAAGAATCTTCTGATTTTGCGCCACAATACGTCGAACGGCAGAGAGAGCCATTTCCATCGCTTCGGTTGTTCGCTCTAAGTGAATGATGTGGACATGATTGCGAACGCCAAAAATGTACGGTGCCATTTTGGGGTTCCAGTAGCGAGCCTGGTGGCCGAAGTGCACTCCAGCCGCCAGCATGTCGCGCATGCTAATTTCGCTCATGTTTGAGGTCTCCGGGTTGAATTGCGCCTTAGCGCGTTGATGTATGAACGAGCGTTGAATTCGATCCGCATTGGCGAAACCACCCGTGAAACGCTCTTCGGTTCACACGTCCATTTAGTATCGCCTCAGCCTATACGGTTGAGGCGGCGTGCTTTATATCACATTCGACTCGCCATCTTCAAGGAGAGTAGCTTGCGTTTTAATTCGATCGCACGGAATTGCAGCGTTGTGCGACGGTTCGTGCAAATGGCGCACTCTCGGCCCTATACTTGCTTCGACGAAACCGACCATACATGAGATAATGCCAAATCCGAATCCTGTCATTCCTGTCTCGTATAGCGTGTGACATGCCCGAAACCCAAGGGCTAAACCAAGCGTCCGAACATTGAGCACCCCTCCAATCCTTACTCATTCAGAGAGAGAGAAAATGCGCGTTGCCGGCAGACTCGCCGCCAGCGTGCTCGAAATGATTGGGGAACACGTGGAACCTGGGATTTCCACCGGCGAGCTCGACCGCCGATGCCACGATTACATCGTGGACGAGTTGGATTGCATTCCTGCGCCCCTCAACTACTCGAACGCACCGAACCAGCCTCCATTTCCCAAGTCCATATGCACTTCAGTCAATCATGTGGTGTGCCACGGGATACCAACGGAATCCAAGCTATTGAAGCGAGGAGACATCCTCAATATTGACATCACAGTCATCAAGGACGGGTTTCATGGCGATACCAGCAAGATGTTCTACGTGGGAAATCCATCAACCGCGGCGCGTCGATTGGTCGAAACGACTCAAGAATGCCTCTATCGGGGCATAGATGCGGTAATGCCAGGGGCCACTCTGGGAGACATTGGACATGCCATACAAACGTATGCCGAGTCGTGCCGTTTCTCCGTTGTACGGGAGTTCTGCGGACACGGCATTGGACGAGTGTTTCACGATGCTCCGCAAGTACTCCACTATGGCGAGCCGGGAACCGGCATGGCGCTCCAAGAAGGCATGGCATTCACCGTGGAACCCATGATCAATGCGGGCAGGCGATTTGTGCGACTGCTGCCCGATCATTGGACGGTGACCACACGCGACCGCAAGCTGTCGGCCCAGTGGGAACATACGATCCTCGTAACCGAATCGGGTCGCGAGATTCTTACGCTGCGACATGAAGAATCTCACCGGTGACAAAGCCGTACAGCAGCTAGCTGCGTTCAAATCCAGAATCGAACACGCCGACGAAGCGCTTGCACGGCGTTTTTGGAACGGAGAGGATGCCGACCAGCTCATTCGCAAGCGGGCTAGCTTCATCGATGGATTTCTAACCGAACTTTGGGAAGGTTGGTTCGAAACCGAGGACCAAACTGCGCTTTTCGCTATTGGCGGCTACGGCAGAGGGAAGCTGCATCCCAAATCGGACATCGATTTGCTCGTGCTGATACACCGCAGAATGAGACAGAATCCTAGAGTAGAGCAGTTCGTTCGCTTGTTGTGGGATCTGAAACTCGACATTGGGCACAGTGTACGAACAGTCGACGATTGCAAGAAAGTAGCAAAGGATGACCTATCCGTTGTGACAGCATTGATGGAACGAAGGCTTCTAACCGGTTCGAGCAGGCTGGCGCAGGAACTCGATCACGCATTGAACAACGAAAGGCTGTGGCCGAGCAAAGTCTATGCCAAAGCAAAGCAAGAAGAACAAACTCAACGGCACGCAACTTGGGGAGACGTCGAGTACGGCCTCGAACCCGACGTAAAGAACTCCCCGGGGGGATTGCGAGACCTTCAAACTATTGGTTGGATAACAAAGAGACACTATCGCACCGATTCTTTCGACGAACTCTGCGACAAGGGCATTCTGACCGACCAGGAACGTAACACTGCGAAGGCGGGACGGTCATTTCTCTGGCGCGTACGGTTTGCACTTCATCTGCTGGCGGGCCGTAGGCACGACCATCTCTCCTTTCATTACCAACGCCAAATTGCCGAGCGGTTCGGCTACGAAGACTCGAATGGTCTTCTCGCCGTCGAACACTTCATGCGTGACTACTACCGCCACGTTCTCGAACTGCGCGAAGTAAACGACATACTGCTCCAACACTTCAATGAAGCAATCCTCCATGGCGGACGTACATCAATTAGGAGGATCAACGAGCGCTTTCAACTGTGTAATGGCTACATCGAGACCACGCACGACGACGTATTCTCTCAATCGCCTGAAGCTTTCATGGAAATCTTCGTTGTCCTGGCCAACCATCGTGAGATTGAGGGTGTGAGGGCATCGACAATTCGCTTGATGCGAGCAAATCTTCACCTGATCAACGAGAGCTTTAGGAAGGATCCAAGGGTCAGCAGGTTATTTCTCGAGCTTCTCCGTTCCCCCTATACCGTGGCGAGCCACCTGACGAGAATGAGGAGATACGGGATCCTTGGGAAGTACATTCCTGCATTCGGCCAGGTCATAGGGCAAATGCAGCATGACTTATTCCACATCTACACTGTGGACGCCCACACGATCATGACCATCCGACACATGCGTCGCTTTTTCATGCCGCTCTATCGAAAAGACTTTCCCTTTGTTATGGAAGCCATACAGCACATAGCGAAGGTCGAGTTGCTCTTTTTGGCAGGAATGTTCCACGACATTGGCAAGGGTCGCGGCGGTGACCATTCGAAAATCGGAGCTGAGCAAGCCAAGGCATTCTGTCGATCGTTGGAACTAAAGGATGAAGATGTCGAATTGGTGGTTTGGCTGGTGCGTCATCACCTTGCTCTCTCCACGACGGCTCAGCGAGAAGACATTGACGACCCCGACGTCGTAGTCAAGTTCGCCGAACTTACGGAAACGGAGCAACGCCTCAGCTATCTCGTAGCACTGACTGTGGCGGACATCAACGCTACGAACCCCAATCTGTGGAACGGCTGGCGGGCATCGCTCATCGGCAAACTCTACCGAGCAACCCGGGATTGCCTAAGGGCTCGAGAAGCCGGCCGCAACACCCCGCTGCGTCAGTCCGAAGATGTTGAGAAACGCGCACTAGAAGAGCTTGGACGGCGAGGCATGGATTCCGGGACTGCAAAGAGGATCTGGGAGGACTCGAACGACGCCTTGATTATTCCGCGAAGTCTCGATCGAACCATCGAAATCACATGGGCCATTCACAATCACCAATACGATGATGGCGCACTTGTGCTCGCACGCGACATAACCGGCCCCGCGGAGGGGGAAGAGGCCACGGAAATCTTCGTAAGCGCGCCAAATCGACCTCTGCTCTTCGCAGTTTGTGTCTCTTTGCTAGACCAAATGCATCTACAAGTCCTGAATGCTCGAATTGAGACGGGAACATCACAGATGTGTTACGACTCATTCATAGTCCTGGACCTAGAGGGCAAACACTTGACCAGCGATACGCACAAACGTAGCGTCTGCAAGAGACTGCGTAGCAGCCTTCAAGAACCAACCAACTACAGAAAGATGCAACAACGCCGCATCCGCAGGCAACTTACTCAATTCGCTAGACCAGCCACAGTGACCCTCACTGAACCAAATCGCGAGGGAAAGGCCAAACTGGAACTGGTTGCTTCGGACAGACCAGGTCTTCTGGCATTGGTGGGGGAGATATTCGTTGAGCTGGGGATCGATGTGCACGAAGCTCGCATAGCGACTCTTGGAGAGCGAGTCGAGGACGTGTTTGTTATCTCCGCAAGCCACGGCAAGGCTAGTCTAGAGCCCTACCGGATGCAAACCATCGTTGACACGTTAACCAAACGAATTGACGCCGCCATAGAGGAGGTTGCTTAGTTTGTCTGGAACCAAAACGTAAGGGATCAGCGTGCCTATTCGTGTGAACGACTCAGTCAAGTGACTAAGCTCTTGCAAAAGACTTTGGGAGCTTTCCACATTGAGAGCCAGAATGCATTCCCCTGCCCACGCAACGCCCGCACAGATCTGAATTCATGAGCGACAAGCCTTTGGAGCTAGCCATGGATCTAATTCGTCGGGAATCTGTGACCCCCGCAGACGCAGGGTGTCAAGAGGTCATTGCCGATAGACTGGAACAAGCGGGGTTTTCCGTTGAAAAAATGCCAATGGGAGGAGTGTCCAACATTTGGTGCAAACGCGGCGCGGATTCGCCCACATTGACATTCGCCGGGCATACGGATGTGGTTCCCGTAGGCAATTTGGACCGTTGGACCACGCCTCCATTTGAACCAACGATTAGAGACGGCTGGCTTTACGGACGCGGTGCTGCGGACATGAAATCAAGCGTAGCAGCCATGGTGGTTGCAGCAGAGAGATTCGTGGCAGAGCATAGCAATCACCGAGGATCGATTGCGTTCCTGCTAACCAGCGACGAGGAGGGGCCTGCTCAGCACGGCACGCAGCATGTAATGCGACAGCTTCAAGAGCGGGATGAATTGTTCGATTGGTGCATTGTCGGAGAACCCTCATCGCTGCAAACACTCGGCGACACCATTCGAGTGGGCAGGCGTGGGTCGCTTAGCGGCGAACTGACGATCGAAGGCGCGATCGGACATGTCGCCTACCCAGAACTAACCCCAAATGTTGTACACAGCGCACTTTCAATACTAGACAAGCTGGCGTCGCGCCAATGGGACGAAGGCAACGAAGCGTTTCCTCCAACAACTTTTCAGATTTCTAACGTGAATGCTGGTACGGGTGCAGCAAACGTCATTCCCGGTGAAATCAATGTGTTATTCAATTTTCGATTCAATACAGAACAATCTCCGGACTTGCTCAAGAAGACTGTGTCAGACGAACTCGCAACTATTGGCAAGGAGTTCCGATTTGACATTGATTGGCACGTTTCGGGCTTGCCATTTCTCTCGCATCGTGGCGAGTTCATGAAAACCGTATTCGACGAGGTTCACCGAGTCACCAATGCCCACCCCGTTCCCTCGACGTCAGGCGGAACATCCGACGCGCGCTTCATAGTTCCCAATGGGATCGAAACGGTAGAGCTTGGTCCGGTGAACGCAACCATCCACAAATACAACGAGCGCGTAAGTATTGGCGAACTCGATACGCTTGCAACCGTATTCGAGCGCATTTTGGAGCGTTTGCTAGCGTGAAACGGGTCTATCTGATTCTCGTGCCGCTGTTTGTCATCGTGTTGATCGTCATTCTTATTCCAGCGCAGGTATTTGCTGTGTTCCTCGACGACTATCGAGTCCACCTGCTCGGGGCAAGGGGAACGATTTGGAATGGTTCGGCCGAGTTAATTGCGCCTACCACGAACCTCGGACGGTTGGAGTGGAAAATTGCGCCTGCGGCGTTGTTTCGCGGCAGTCTGAAGTACGACATCGCGATGAGAAGTTCGAAGCTTCAGGTTGCCGGAATTCTCGAAAAAAGTCTTTCTGAATCGTCATTTATCGCTCAGGCAACGATTGAACCATCAGTCGTGAACTCAGTCCTATTACACTATGACATAAAAGTCAGCGGCAACTTCGCACTCAAGAGTGTCGAACTGCGATTAAACGGCTCCAACACGGTTGAATCCCTCTCCGGATCGGTGCATTGGGATGGCGGCACGAGTCGCTACTTGGTAGGCGAGGAGACGAGAACTGTTACCTTGCCTCCTATTGTTGCCGAATTGAGCGCACACGAGGGAGATGCAATGCTACTTGCTTTCGACGAAGCCTCCGACACGAAGCTTATGAGCGTTCGATTTGAGCCGGACTCTGGATGGATCCATGTTGCAATTACAAGGCAGATGCTGGATCTCGTCCAGATGCCCTGGGATTCGGTATCCGCATCCGATTCTGAAGTTCTTAAAGTTTCCCGACAATTGATTCGCTAAACACCATGTGTAGACACTCACCCAAACGGCAAGTCGTATGCAATTGAACTCGACACTCAACGCCCTTGCAATACCTGTCCGATTGTTAATCATCGTCGGCGTCCTGACGCTGCTTGTATTCAGCTTCTACGACATTTTCTCTCCAAACACTCCAACGAACACTGAAGACCCGCAGACGCTTGCTCCAAAGGACATGGTCAGCGCTCAAGACATCACTAGAGCCAAGCTCTTCGGTTCCGCCGACGAACCGCCCTCTTTCGACATCGAGCAAATAGCCGAAACGACATTGAATCTGACTCTGATTGGCATCGTTTACGACGAAGACGATCCAGACAATTCCTGGGCGCGCATCGCTCAAGGAACCCAACGCTCGAAGCGATATGAGACTGGAGACCGCATCGCGGGTGTTGCCAACTTGGAGGAGATACGGCGGGACAGGGTGATTCTGATGCGAACCGGGCAACGTGAGCTTCTAGCGTTTGCTAAGTCGAACGAGATTTTCGAACTCGTAGAGGGAACGATGCCGCCGCCCACACGTGAAGCTCCTCCGGGCTACATAGAACAACGCGATCTAGACGAAAACGATGCCTTGGAATACAACCCCTCGGACTTGGATGGAGGTCTAGAGCCAAACAATTCAATGGAACTCGACCAGGGGAGTGCCTCTATCGGAGAACAAGCTGACAAGTCGTACGAGGCAATCAAGGACGCATTGGAAACCGACCCTGACGGTGTCCTTGAGGAGATGGGAATTGCACAAGTGTCAGATTCTGGCGCAGAGGGCTATCGAATTAATGCAGATCTGGCGACCACCTTTGGACTGCGCAAGGGAGACATCGTGAAATCCATTAATGGGAAGGAAGTGGGCGACATCGAGGAGGACTTGGCCGCGTTTATCAAGAACATGGACAGTCCGTCCGCAAATCTCAGCGTCCAGCGCGGAGATGAAACATTCAAACTTGAGATCCAATTAGACCAATGAAGAAAGCAACCAAGAACGTAATGACCGCTTTGGTGGCGGTTTCCATGCTTGTCGGCTACTCTGCAAATGGACAGGAATGGACGATCAACTACCCGGACATTGAGCTTGCCGACTTCATTGATGAAGTCGCAAACATCACTCAGCGATCATTTGTAGTTGACAGCCGCGTGCGTGGAACAGCCACGATCATCTCGGACCAGCAACTCGATGCCAAGGGTGTATACACCCTGCTGGAGTCAGTTCTCCGAGTGCACGGCTACACCATTGTCGACGACGGCAAGATCGCGCGAGTGATTCCCAACGCAGGAGCGAAGAACTGGTACTACGAAGAAGGCGACGGCACATTCGAGACTGGAGACAAATTTATCGCTAGAGTCGTTGGACTCGACCACATCACCTCAGCCGAGGCATCCCGCGTGCTACGCCAGTTGGTTTCTCAATATGGCCACTTGGCCCCTGTGACCGACCCCAACGCATTAGTCATCAGCGACCATTCGGGCAACGTAGAGAGGATATTGAAGCTCTTGGAGGAACTCGACCAAGTGGAGCCTATCGCAACAATAGTCCTGCCCATGAAGGAGGCGTGGGTGCGCGAGGTCGCCAACATGCTTGAGGAACTGCTACCTGAAATGATGCGTTCGGAAGCGAGTGCAACGCCGGTAGGACTCCTTGCTTTTGCAAATGAAAACAACAACACTCTCTTTCTCCGAGGCACTCCAGCGGAATTGGCCATTGCCTCGGAGATCGTAGAGCAACTCGATCAGCCCTACAGCGTCTTCTCGACCACCGAAGTCTTCTACCTGCAACACTCTGAAGCGGTGGCTGTCGCCGAAGTTCTCACAGGATTGCTCAATCTCGAGGGTGCGCCGGCGGCAGGAGCTCCGACCACGAGCGACTCCCCGACGACGATATCAGTTCAAGCCGACGAGTCAAACAATGCAATTTTGGCGCGCGGCACCCCTTCACTGCTGTCGGATATTTCATCGATCATCAACCAATTGGACAGGCCTAAGCTGCAAGTGCTCATCGAGTCCGCAATCGTGGAAGTCTCTGTGAGTGACATAGGTGCTTCAGGTGTTGAACTGGGCGGAACCGATGAAAGTGGCGAACGTACACCACTGGCAACCACGTCAATCAACGGAATACTAGCTGGGCTGCTGGGTACCCTAACCAATGCGCAAGAGGCAAACGGGATTTCAAGCCCGGGCACGGCTGCACTAAGTCAGCTGACTTCGCCGACACTTGCCGTCGCCAAGCTTGACCCGAATGGAATTTCGTTCGGCGCAATCATCAATGCGCTTATGACCACAACGAAAGCGGACCTGCTTTCAACTCCCTATGTGTACGCGATCGACAATGTTGAATCCTCCATATTTGAAGGGCAGCAAGTTCCGTTCCGTACGGGAACTTTCGGGGTGGAGCGCGAACAGGGTCAGACCCCATTGAGCACTATCGAGAGACAAGATGTGGGCGTCCAGTTGACTGTCACGCCAAACATTCGCGAAGACCTTAGCGTAAGAATGGCGATCATCATCGAGGTTGACGCCGTGATTGCTCCAACACTCGGCATTGGCGAAGGCGGATTCAGCGATGTAGTTACCAGCAGACGAGAAGTTTCGACAACCGTCGTCGCCAATAATCGACAAACCATCGTGCTTGGAGGGCTCATTCGCGACGACGTCAATCAGACCGTTCGGCGCGTCCCGGTTCTTGGCAGTGTTCCACTATTGGGGCGACTGTTCCGCTCCAATTCAAGCACAGAAACGAAGAGTCATCTCCTGTTATTCTTACGACCGACGGTTATCGACGCAAATTCTGACCCTGATGGAGCCAACAAGACACTTGCCGAAATCGCCAACAAGAGGCTTGGCGGCATTTGGCAGCTCAAGTTTTCAGGCCAGAGGGGAGATTTAGAGCTCCCCACTCCTGAAGAAGTACTGGAAGGTGGCTTTTGACGAAGGACTGACTGGAGCCTTCCATGGGTTTCGTCTGCGTCTTCTACAAGCGCTTGTAAGGTGGGTCGTTCGACCCACCATCATTGATCCAGCGGGAGTCATACGCAATGGTCCAGTCTTTGTAATTCAAAGACGCTCCGCGTTCGACTTTGCGCTCCTAAGGCATATCCTAGACACCGAAACGCGCAACGAAACAACACAGTCTCAAAGGGTTGGCGTCGAATCGTTTTCCCTATTGCGACCTGTCGGTTGGCGTCGCCGTTTCGCAATGCAAAATTTCGCGCCGGAAATGGTGGCCTATCAGGAAAAAATCTTTGCCACGCCGAGTTCCGACATCAGCGTAGTTCCGGTAGCGATCTTCTGGGGGAGAACAGCGCAACGCGAGAAATTTCTGTGGCGGAACATGGTTTCAGAAAGGTTTGGTCCAAGCTTTGCCTTTCGCCGCGTGATGACGCTTGCTTTCAGTCGAAAGGACGTTCTGGTCGCGTTTGGCACTCCAGTCGATTGGCCTGCTTTGACCGACGAAGAGAAGTCGTTGAACTGGAATCTTCGTCGCATTGCCATCCAACTGCGGAGGCAGTTCAAGGAGCTGCGCCACGCCGCGCTCGGACCAGATCTTCAACGATTGGACACCACCGTCGAACGTGTCGTCGATGACGTGTCGAGTTCCCTAGCGATTGATCAAGCAGGCAAAGCCCGAAGCCGCCGTTCGCTAAAGCGTCAAGTGCGCAAGATGGCCACTCGCATGTCCTATCCAGTCATGATGCTAGTGCGCGGAGTACTCAGCTGGTATTTCAAACGAGTCTACGAAGACATGGACCTTTTGGGTCGCGAGAAGCTCCAGGAAATCGCCAAAACCCACACTTTGATCTATGCGCCGAATCACAGATCACAGACAGACTACCTTGTGCTTTCCTATTTGCTCTTTCAGCACGGGTTCGCCATTCCCCAAATTGCATCAGGGGAGAACCTTGACATTCCTGTTGTAGGACCAATATTGAGACGCTGCGGAGCATTCTTTATGCGTCGCTCGTTTCGTGACGATCCGATCTACGAAAGTGTGCTCGAATCGTACCTTCGCTTGTGCATGGAGCAAGGAAACAGCATCGAGTTTTTTATAGAAGGTGGTAGGAGCAGGACTGGCTTGCTCTTGCCACCGAGATTTGGTTTGCTGAGCATGATCTTGGCGAGTCGAGAAAAAGGATTGACTCGACCTGTAGCCGTGGTTCCTGTGTACATCGCCTACGAATCCGTGCCAGACGCCGATGCGTACTTGGACGAACTCTCCGGTAAACCCAAGACCCCCGAGACCTTGCGCGACGTTGTATTGGCTCTACGACTGCTCCGCTCTCACTTTGGACAGGTTTCTGTGCACATAGCAAATCCGATCAGGCTCGACGACTTCGTGGGCGGGGGAAGAGTAAAGGAAGAAACCGAGCGACTTGGCTATGCGATCACGCATTCAATCAACAAATCGGCAGTCCTAACCCCCGTCAACCTGGTTGCTCTAGTCTTGCTCGCCACGCCGACTCATTGCATTGACGAAGTTTCATTGGTGCAACACATCGCGTCGCTGCTCAGGCTAATGAGAGCTGAAATCAAACACAATGATTTGGTAATTCCAGGCGAGAGGCCAAGCGTGCTCATTGATCGATGCGTGCAATTGGGTTTCGTTGAACGGCAATTGGATGGCGTCATCGCGCTGATTACTTGCGACCAAGCCGCTGCAGAAAAGTTGACTTGGTTTCGAAACAACATACTGCACGTTGTCGCCATACCTGGATTGCTCGCCGCAATCCTGCTGAATCGCGCCTCGCCCATTGAGATTCGAGAGCTAACACGGTTTGCCAACTTTCTTGTACCGTTCGTTTCACGACAGCTCAGTTTCGGCTCCAATCTCAGAACCGTCCGACGCTGGATTGCACATCTAACTTCATCGGAGCTTGTCCAATCCAAGGGTAACGGCACGATCTGCGCCGCTCAAGACTTAGAGCATAGACAGGAACTACGAGTGCTGGCGCAATTCGTGATGCCAATGTTGAATCGCTTCTACATTGTTTTGACTACTCTTCTGCAAGAAGGAGAACCAATGAGTTTGAATTCGCTGGTTGAGCGAGGTCGCCAAACTAGCCAGCTACTTGCAAGGATTCAAGGCGGTGAATTCCCAACGTTCATAGACCTTGAATTCTTCAATCGTGTCGCATCAACGATGATTAGTCAAGGAGTCGCAGGCCGAACGGATACGGGCAACATTCACCCGACTGATCTCGCCAGAACAGTGTTTGAGCAAGCCCAAGGTGTCTTTCCGATTGACTATCGCCAAATGGTCGAGCGCTACGTGGCGTTCTCAGGCCATGACAAAGGATCACATTCCCCATAAAGAGCTGGGAATTGTCAAGTGCCCTAGTTGAGCAGAAGCCGTTGCTGCCGCTGCGCAACAATCACCTGGAATACAAGCGTGGCTAGTCGTTAGTCAAATAGTTCTCTTCTAACTCAATACATTGGGTTTGCGCAGGCGCCGGACCTGCTTAAAACCGCCATTTGCCTATGTATGAGCCGAGCAACTGTACCCTCTGGATCTCTTCGACTACGACGATGCGGGTGATAGAACTGATTCTTCTTTTTCGCCGGATTCTTGAGACTCCGAATGTGGGCAGTGCTCTTCGGACCATTCTGCTTTGTTCGCGAATCTCTTGAGTCCAATATAGAAACTATAGTCTAAGTCAAATGCCATGACACGCAATTCTGCTACATCAGCCCTCTTAAATTCGCGCAAAGTACGCAATACATCCTGCTGATCCTTGGCAACCAGTGCTGGAAAACCATCGCGAAGTTGATACTCGACACTCAATTCCATAACCGCTGACGACCTGCTTGGGTTGATCGACCGAGCTTGAACGAAAACTCTAGGTTGCTCCAATTTCGATGACTCTTGCTCCAGATCCCGTTCGATTAACTTGACCCACTCGTGGTCAGGAGATCGACCGTGTTCGTCGGTCCTATAGAACGTAAGAGACCTGATACAGTCAACATTCGAAACTTCGTAACGAGCGTTGTGGGCACGTGTACTTCTCGACCAATTTTCCATTGTCGTACTATGAACAATCCTCTTGATTTCCGTGCCGTCTGAGTCTGATGTAACCACCGAACGCATCCACTCATTGATGACACCTGGGTCTAATTGCTTTTCTTCGCTCCAGCCGCTCGTGCACCAAACCAAAGCTCCTACAACCAATGAAAGACCTAGCTTATTCCTCATAGCAAACTCCATGATGCGGCAAACATCTGCGAACTCTTAGGTATAGATGTGCCGTATGCCTCGTTGGTTTCAAGAATAGCAAAACCTAACGTCGTGATGTAAATTTGTTTGACTAAAGGTCAACTTTGTCCTAGCTAAGGTTCGACCGTGAATTTCCGCAATTCCTCGTCACCGCAACTACGGATACGTAAGACGCGAGGCCGAGCTTGCGGATCACCCTACGTTCTTGAATCAAAGACATCGAACCGAATAGTCCTACCCTCGACCTGCCAATCTGGACTGCGGACCATAGAGCTTTGCTTTCGGCGATGCTTGATTACTACTCTGTTACGGGCAAGATCTCGTGCAAGCTCAAACAGCGAACCTAAATCCGTATCCCGTGTCGCTAAGGATTCCAATACTTGCATGCGCCTTGCAGGTAGAGCTGTCGTAGGGTGCGGTGGAAATATCGGGTCAAGATAGATCACATCAAAGGAATTCGAACTCGATCTGAGAAATTCAACTACGTCAACGCACTCCACCACCACTGAGAAACCAAGTCGGTGGCAAAGGTCTCGTGCCATGGCGCAAACCAACGGATTGATCTCGGTAAGTGTCACTTCACACCCCAAAGAGCTCAGAGCTAGAGCATCGACTCCCCATCCACCTAAACCGTCTAAGGCCCGAGGTCGCCGATTTGCGGCGCAAGCTTTAGCCAGCGCGGACTCTCTTGCACCTTCCAATCGTGCCTGAATGCTTGTCTCAGACAATGTGAACAGTCGACTTGCTGGATGGTCAAGTGCCAATTCTCCATAGTGGCATACCAAGTGCCAGTCGACTGGAACGTTTTGGCGATCTGCGATTTCCAGATCCAATCGACGAGCCAATTCAATTCCGTTCAAGTCATTGGAATCGAGGTAGATCAGGGCTTTAGTGTTGTCACGTTCGGGATTCATGCTGCGAATCATCACGTTCGCGTCTCGACCCCCATTCAACATACGGAGTGTCGCCCTCTATCAGGTACGGCAGCGCTCGTTGCGGTGCAACTTGACTGTCAAGGCGTTCCAGTGCCACAGCCAGGACGTCCTCGGCGGAAACTCTTACGTCTGTGTCGCTCACCACATGCTCAAGACGATAGATTTCCTCGACATTCTTCAGTTGGTCTGGAGTAACACACTCGGGGGTCCCGGAAACTACCTCATAGTGAGAAACGTACGCCTTTCCCTTGTGAGATTTGCGCTTTATCGTGAATCTGGACAACCCTGGATTCAGTCTCCGAGCACGATGGGCCATTGCATCCGACGTTGGCACCGGAACTACATTGATGCCCAATCCCTGAGCAATTCCCTGGGCAACTCCAGCGCCCATTCGTACACCGGTAAAGGAACCGGGACCACAGGAGAACGCCACCAAATCCAACTCGTCGCGCGCAAGCTCAGACGCAGTGAAAAGTCTTTCAATCATTGCCAAAATTAATTCATTGTGCCGACGTGGTGCGACGCGACTTTCCGCTAAGATAATGCGCCCGTAGCCAAGCGCAACGGAACAAATTTCCGACGTAGTCTCGAGAGCGAGTAGAGGATTCATGGCCCGTATGTTAACCGTCGATGACGCGCAGAAGAAACTCCGCGCGTTGATCAAGACCGTGGATGAATACGAGCCGCTTCCGGTGTCCGAAGCGTTGGGACGTTCGCTTGCTTGGCCCGTGTCTGCGCCCATTGACCTTCCTCCCTTCAACTGCTCCGCTATGGATGGCTATGCGATTGCGGCTTCCCAGACAGCGGACACGGGAGAACAATTTCGCGTCGTTGGCGAAGCCCTCGCCGGACACCCCTTTCAAGAAATTCTCAATATAGGAGAAGCCTGTCGCATTTTCACAGGCGCGGCAATTCCAACCGGCACTACGGCAATCGCGATTCAGGAACAGACATTTCGAGAGGACGACAAGATTGTGCTAAGCGATCCTGTCCGCTCTGGCGACAACATCCGCAACAAGGGCATGGACATCAAGATGGGAGACCGGTTGGCCAACACCGGTGAAGTGCTCACTCCATTTGCAATTGGATGGTTTGCTGCCTGCGGGATTTCAGAGGTTAATGTAGTCCGAAAGATCAAAGTGGCCATTTTCTCGACGGGAGATGAACTGAGGGACCCTGGAGAAGAGCTCGAACACGGTCAGATATACGAATCCAACCGAATGTCTCTATCCATGTTGTTGAAGTCCAAGCCCGTTACCGTAACGGACTTAGGACAACTCAAAGACAACAAGACTGCAATAAACCAAGCGATAGGTAAGGTTGCTCCCCATGTTGACTTGATTCTTGCAAGCGGTGGAGTCTCGGTTGGAGACACTGACTTGGTTCGTCCGGTAATTGAAGAAATAGGCAAGCTCGAGTTTTGGAATATTGCGCTAAAGCCAGGTAAACCTCTTGCAGTAGGAAACGTTGACGACAGTTTGTTCTTTGGACTTCCCGGCAATCCCGTGTCGACGATCGTTACCTATCTATTGTTCGTCGCACCTACAATCGATGCGCTTTCTGGTCTGCCTTGGCGCAAACCTACAGCGTTTGCTGCCACACTCTCGTCTGACATCGACCATCGATCAGGTCGACGCGAATACCAGCGAGGTGTGCTACATTCCATGGATCGTGTTCTTCACGTTACGCCAACGGGAGATCAAAGCTCAAACCGGTTGGCTTCTTTCTACCAATGCAACTGCCTTATCGAGGTGCCGACACATCGTGCGACACTACGACAAGGCGAGACTGTCAATGTGTTCGTTCTGCCCGGGCTTCACACATTTGTGTGATTTGAGCTAGGTGCTGCTGGCAGCGCTGCCAGCTGACATATGCCCAGGCACGCAATAAGGTAGAGCAGTGTGGCTAAATTGCTCGTTAGTGCGTTTCGCCTATGAGTATCGACCTTTTCAGATTGCGGAACTAGTGCAAGCTCCTATCCCATTTGCGCTTGTTCCTAGCTCAACGGTGCAATTGCATCGGCAATTCGCTTGCGAATGTCCGAAACAGTACCGCGAGCGTCTACCTCAATGTACTCCAGCTCAACGTTCTTGTAGTAGTCGATCAAAGGAGCGGTTTGTGCACGATAGACTCCGAGGCGGTTGCGAACCGTCTCTTCCTTATCGTCGTCTCGATGAATCAGAGGTTCGCCCGTAATGTCATCCAAACCTTGCGATTTGGGTGGATTGAAGATGATGTTGTACGTTCGCCCGCTCGGCTCGTGCACTCTTCGTCCGGTGACCCGTTCGACAATTATCGCGTCGTCAATCTGCAATTCGACGACGGCATCGATTTTCACACCAATATCCGCTAGACCTGAAGCCTGCGCGAGAGTCCTGGGAAATCCGTCGAACAAGCAACCGGTAGCGCAATCGGGTTCGTGCAATCGTTCCCGAACCAAACCGAGAATAATGTCGTCAGAGACCAAATCTCCCCGCTCCATTACTGACTTGGCCTGCAGTCCCAGCGTAGTGCCCTGAGCGATAGCATTTCGCAACATGTCCCCTGTCGATATTTGGGGGATGGAGTAGTCTTGGCATACGAACTGAGCCTGAGTACCCTTGCCGGATCCCGGAGGACCAAGAAAAATCAGATTCATTGGTCCTCCCATTGCGAAGAGATATTCAATTCCATCTTAGATGGCGGCATTCACCCTTCGCCATTGACGCGTCGAACGTCAACAACGTCCTGAATCGCTCGAAGCTTGTTGATCACAGTTCGTGCTTCGTCAAGACTCGATACTTCAACCTTCAGCTTAATGGTCGCGGCTTCGCCAGGTAGTGGCGAATCAATTGTGGCGCCAACAACGTTGACGGAGAGTGACGCAAGTGCAAGCGTTATATCCAACAGGAGTCTAGGCCGATCAAGTGCCTCAACTTCCAATTCCTGGACGATTCTGGGCTTGGGCACTTCGCCGCGCCGCTCTGTTGCTTCTTCAACTGCTGTTCCGTCGATCAGACCAGTTGGCAGCAAGTCACGCACTGACTGGTCTCCCACCGCAATGGCGCTGTACATGTCATCAATGGCCTCGTAGTCGTTGTCCTTTGCCAGCTTCTCCACATCCACGTCGATCTTCATGCGTTGACACTCTTCCAGCAGCCATTTCCGGCCAGCCACTATATTCTTGTCGTCGTTCTGAGATCGAAACCAGTCTTGAATGTTTCGTCTAGCACGCGAGGTGCGTACATAGCCTAGCTCGGTGTCCAGCCACTTTCGCTCCGGCGCAGCGTTCTGCTGCGTAACGATTTCCACCATTTGGCCAGTCTCCAAAGGATCGTTTAGCGGTTTGTCTATGCCATTGATTTTTACTCCGCAGCAGTGGTTGCCAATTTCTGTATGCACGTAGTAGGCGAAATCCACCGCGGTGGAGCCCGCCGGCAAATCCATTACGTGTCCTTTGGGGGTCGCGATGTAGATGCTTTGCGGCGCATCGTTGCGACGAGTGAAATCGATGTACTCGCGTATTTCCATCTCCTCCTGCCAGTTCAGCACTTCGCGCATCCAATCGACTTTGCCCATGTTCAGGGCCGCGTCGTCACCCTTGTAGGCCCAATGAGCACATACACCCAGTTCAGCTGCATGGTGCATCTTGTGAGTTCGAACTTGCACTTCGAGGTTTCGACCACGGGGTCCTACGACTGCAGTATGAATGGATCGATAACCATTTCCCTTGGGATTGGCGATATAGTCGTCAAAGGTATTGGGAATCGGCGGCCACGACGTATGAACTACCCCCAGCACCGCGTAGCACTCCGGCGACTCGTCCACAATCACTCGGACTGCTTCCACGTCATAAACCGCATCAAACGAGATGTTCTTTTCCCGCATCTTGCGCCAAATCCCGTAGATGTTCTTGACACGCCCCGTCACGGCGGCATTGATGCCAGCACGGTCCAAGCGCCAGCGCAAATCTTCGCACACTGCAGCTACCTGCTTTTGACGTCCCTGCCCCTTTTCTGCCAGCTGGTCCGCGATTTCCTGATAGCTGGAGTCGTGCAAGTACGCAAACGACAAATCCTCAAGCATCCATTTGATCTGCCAGATGCCCAGTCGATTCGCTAGGGGACAATAAAACTCCAGCACCTCATTTGCGATCTTCTTGCGTTGCGGATCCGGAAAGTCGCGAGCCAACCGCAGCATGACCAGCCTCTCAGCCAATTTCAAAACTGCCACTCTGGGGTCATCAATCAATGCAATGAGCATTCGTCGCACATTCTTGCTTTGATCGCGCGATTGGCGGTCCAGAAACGGAGTGCCAGTGTCGGAAACTACGTCGGCCTGCGCCATGCGCAACAGAGCTGTCACCAGCTTGCCAATGCCTTGATTTTCGATCTGTGTGGCGACTACTTCCTTGTTGCGAACCGGATAGAAAAGTGCACCTGCTAGGACCGCCGGAGTACCCGCTTTCAGCATCAAGAGAATTCTGGCAATGCGTGCGGCTTCGTCTTTGCAACTAGTTGGCTGAATAAGACGTTCAACATGAAGAATGGTCTGTCGCTGATCAGGGTCGTCTCGCACGAGATCAGCAACCCAATCGTCCGACAAATTGCCGATTTGCTCGTCAAGCAGCATGGACTGCGCTTCAAAGGAACGGCTCATGTTATTCGCGAGGTCTCGTTCATCTGAGGCACTTTAGATCCAAACAAGGACCTAGAGAGTATTTTCTGATCGCCAATTCGATGCTGCAAGGCGGACCGCAAGACAAACTTGGCGACGGCTCTCGTCCGAGCCTGCGAGTAGTCGTTTCGCGAAATGGCGAGAAGCGATGCTCCATCAAACCCTTCGGCGCTGCCGTTTTCCAATCGTCGAAACCCACCATCGGCCAAATATTCGTATCGCTCGGCAGGATCAATTGCATTGCCGTTGGATGCTTCCACATCAAATGCGATTTCGTAACCCAAGCCCTTCAGAAGCGTCCTCTCAAACGAGCGCAATATCGGTTCAACATCCGAGCGTTCGCCACCAATTGCACTGATGGAATCAACGTAGACACCAAACAAGCCTTCCACATGCTCTTCCGGTCGAGTCGTTTTTGCTACCAATTCGTTCAGATACAACCCCAAATAGAGCTTTCTACCTTCGATGGGAAAAATTTTTTCTACTTCGCATTGCGAAATTGTCACCAATTGGCTCTTGCCGCGCCAGGCGATGCTGTACTCAACAAACAGCTCCAGACTGCTTTGATGCTTTGAGCCTGTACGGTGGACTCCAGAAATGCGTCCATTTCGGTCGGTAAGAAAGTCTACGAGCCACCGCGAGTCAGTGTAGGGTCGTCTGTGGAGCAACACTCCACGGTCGCTGTTTCCGGATGCAATCATCGGTAACCCAAGGCAGCCAAAGCCAGCCTTTCGTTGGTCCAGCCTCGACGAACGCGTACGACGATATTGAGAAAGACTTGATTTTGCAGGAAATTCTCTATGGACTGGCGAGAGGACTGACCGATGGATTTCAGGCGTTTGCCCGCCTTTCCTATAACAATTCCCTTCTGGCTCTCTTTCTCCACATATATTATCGCATCGATTACCGTGACCTTGCTCTCTTCCCGATAGCTTTCCACCGCTACTGTTGTGCGATAGGGGAGCTCATCGCCAAGCTGCCGCACCACCTTTTCCCGAATCATTTCCGCAACCAAGAACCGTGTCGGCCGGTCTGTTATTTCGTCTTCGGCGTAGAAGTGAGGGCCTTCCGGCATTCGCCTGCAAATTTGCTCAACCAAGATGTCGAGTCCGTCGTTTTTCAATGCCGAGACGGGAATGATCTCTTCGTAGGGGTACTTTTCACTAGCAAGTTTCATGACTGGCAGCAATTTAGACTTGGGCTCAACACGGTCCACTTTGTTCAAGGCACAAATAGCCAAGCTGCTCGAAGAGACCAGATGATTCATTACCAATTCGTCTGCGTCTCGCCAGCCACGGGCATCCACAACATGCAAGCACATATCTACGTCCGACAGCACCCCAATTGCTTGTTGATTCATATACCGATTGATGGCACTACTAGATCCCTCTCCAAGTGCGTGCATTCCAGGCGTATCAACAAACATCAGCTGAACTTCACGCTGGGTGTGAATTCCCAATAGTCGGTGTCGGGTGGTCTGAGGCTTTCTCGAAGTGATGCTCAATTTGACGCCAAGGATGTGATTGAGCAATGTCGACTTGCCGACGTTGGGACGGCCCACGATAGCAACAAAGCCGGAGCGTTTTGGCTCGCTCATGTCTGCAAGAGTTCAAGCATCTTTTGCGCTGCTTCTGTTTCGGCGTCCTGGATGCTATTGGATTCCCCGTCAGTGGAGAAGGAAGTTCCAGGCACGGTACACAGCACCTTCCAGCTCAGTACTTTGCCTTTCGTCTCGCGCTTTTCGCTGGAGTATGTCGGATACACCTTGTGCTGCTTAATGGTCAATTCCTGCAATCTTGTTTTCGGGTGAGCCGAATCGGCGTGCCCGGCAACGCTGTGGTGTCGATTCGAACCTTCTGGGCTGGTCACTATCTTGAAATGACCATTAACGAATTCGACAACGTCCTCTAGACTTCCATCCAAGTAAATGGCGGCGATGACTGCTTCAAGGGCACCAGCCAAGACGCTGTCGTTCTCGACTACCCCGTCCTTGCGTGCGCCTTTCCCCAGTCTAATCATGGGTCCAATCTCAAACGCTGAAGCCACTTTTGCCAATTGATTGTTGTTTTCGAACGCAACTCGTCCACGGGTGAGGTTTCCCTCCTCGTAGTCAGGCAATTGCTCGTACAGAATGTCGCTAAGCACGAATTTCAATACGGCATCGCCAAGAAATTCCAATCGTTCATTGTCAGGCTGTCCGAAGCTCGAATGGGTTAGAGCTTGAATCAAAAGCAATTCGTCCTTGAACTGGTAGCCCAGCCGCTCCTGGAAGCGGGAAAGACGTTTGTCTACATCGCTTGACTGTGCCATCCGGCAAATTGGGTAAATGATCTGGATAGAGATTTTAGGGGAACTAGCCACTCAATGACTCGGAAAAATGTTGCTCCGTCAGGTGAGGATCTCATGGAATGGTTGCCGTACACACTATGCTTCAATCGCTGTAAATTTCCAGCTCGATTCGGTGAAGGCAAGACCCCCTCGGCACCTCTTTGCGTGCGAACCAGGGAGTTGGCATACGTCTACAAGATTGGTAGTGACCTATCGTCGGAACGGTGGCGATTAGGCACACGCAACTAAAGACTGAACGGATTGCCGATCAAATTTTCTATCACACTCAGTGTTATACAATTTGTACTGTAATGAATTTAAGCGATCCAATTGAGGACGTTCAAGACTAAGTCGTTCGTACGTTTTGCTAACCGTGAGAAAATCGATGACGTCGCGTTGCGTGCAGCTATCTGTCGAGCTTGTAGAGGTGTTATTGACGCTGATCTTGGCGGTGGCGTCATCAAGGTGAGAGTTGCACGCACGGGAGGCGGCCGATCAGGGGGATTCCGTTTAGTTGTTTTATTCAAAGAAGGCGAAATGGCATTTTTCGTGTATGGATTTGCAAAGAGCAGTCGGGCAACCCTTCGCCCAAACGAATTGGAAGTATATCGGCTATTGGCGGACGAGTACCTAGGTCTTGACGAAGAAGGAATCGAAGCAGCCAAACGCGTTGGAGCAATCGTTGAGGTGGAAGGCGATGACTAAACAATACAAGAGTGAAGCTTTGGCCGCTGCACATGAAGCAGCACAAGGTCTGGCCGAAGCAGGTGTCATTTCAAAAAGCACAATGCGCATATTTGACGAAAAGTGTCTTACTCCAATTCAACCGATGACGCCGCAGGAAATTCGAGCTCTTCGGCAACGTGAACATGCCAGTCAGGCAGTATTCGCGCGATATCTAAACGTGACCGCCGGACTCGTTAGCCAGTGGGAAAGGGGAGAGAAAAGACCTCGTGGAACCTCGCTAAAGTTGCTTTCGCTTGTAGCAAAGAACGGATTGGGTGCAATTGCGTAAACCCAGGTCCTACTTCTTTCTCTACGATACTCTCCGCTTGTGATTCCACCGCAGCATTTGGATCAGTGTCCCTTGATACCCAACGGGTGTTCGGCGACTTAGCCATAGTTTTCACTTGCCCGAAATAGAAGTGATTCGAAGAGCGATGTAGTGTCATAGGTAGACAGAGAACCAATTGTTTCAATTACTCGAGAATGCGTACCTACCACTCCAATTCGCGAAGAGCAGACTCTTTTGCAAGCAATCGCCGAATCTCGTGCGCGCGTTGTGCATCCATGTACGGGATTCGAATTACCCAGCGCGATAACCCCAAGTGGTAGGAGGCCGTGTCCACACATAAATTGGCCATGTTGAATCGTCGATCAAATGGACTCTGCGTAACTCTGACTGCTTGAACCTTGTCAAACGGAACAATTGCCCATATACGGTTCAGCCAACCCTTGCGCAACATGATCGCGTTTTCGCTAACCTGATGTGCCAGACTTTGCACAATTTTTTTGGCCGCATAATAAGCCCATGCCAATAGAATCGGCGTGACGAGCAACAGCCAAGGGCTAATGAGCAACGCCAGAACCGTGATTGGGATCACGAAAACAAGATTTCGCTTGAAGCGACGCCGGGTTGCCGTTGAAACATCTATTGATTGCCAGGTGGATTGCTGGATAGCCACGTTCGGCATTGTGTTCTTGAGAATGGAGATTGTTTCCATAGGTTTCACAAGGGGTGCTAACCAATTATTCAAAGGCGAGGCGAGGTTCAATCTGCCCTGCTCCGCAGCAGATGTACTAAACCAAATCGACTCCCTTCTCCATACTCGGGTTCGAAGGTTTTTAACGACCTTGACCGCTTGGATTCTGTGAAGCGGAGTGTTCTGTCGTGATCGTACAATCCAGCCACTTTCAGCCGTCAACACCTCGCCAACAACCTGCAATTGAAACCTGTAGTAGAGTACGATCGCGAAGAACACCGACGATACAAAAAGCAACGCAAAAGCGAAACCAGCAAGTGTCGCGCCGTTCACAATCAAATCTGTAATTCGAATTTGATCGTTTAGGCTGATCTCAATCCAAGGAATCCATCCTTCGCCAAGTGACACACTAATCAAATTTGTAAGGTCAATCGAAGGAAGGAATGCCCTAAACAACAGTCCAGCAAGATCGGACTGACTCATCAAGAATCCTACAATCGCTGCAATTATGATTGGGATTTGCGTTCGCACTGTTGCCAGTTTTAGGCAATCCAGAAGCTTCAAGCTATACAGAATCGAAGTGGAACACGCTTCTTTTGACACGCTTGCTGGTTCAGAAAGGCTTACAGCGTCTTCGGTCTTGTGCTGCTTCTTGTACGCTGCGACTAGGCTTCGCAGTTCTTCAACGACTTCAGGTCTAACGGCTTCCAACTGTGCCTCAGATCCACGTCCGCCTGAAGTCTGGAGACTGACCCTAAGCGTTCCAAACAGGCGGTGGATTGGCGTTTGACTCGTATCGATGCCGTGCAGCCTTTCATAGAGAATTGAACGGTGATTGATGCTCAGTAATCCAATCCGAAGAAGCACACGATCATTCAGGAACTGATAGCGAAATGCGTTGTGAATGACAGAAAACGCAATCGAGACAATAGCTCCTACCACCAGTATCCCGATTAGTCCTCCCACCAAAATCGTCGTTATCCCAGGGGATTCGGCATCGGTTAACACCGTTGCAATGAATGAGGCTAGAAGAATAAGAAATACAATTGATGCTCGGCCCAGCATCGCCGAAGGATGCAATCTGCACCAGCCCGAATCGGTATGGGTCATTTGATTACTCGAGCTCTGCGGGAATTAATGCATCGCGGAGAGCATTTGCCTCCAACTCATCCAAATTGTGCACGGAGACCCTGTGACTTCGCACGCCCGCGGTATGGACTCTTAGGGTTGCCAGTTCAAATGCTTGTTGAAGCATGCCTCGAGACACATCTACAAACTGAACTCTATTTCGAGGAATCACAGTATGGGTTCGCCAAAGAAGACCGTAGCGATAGTGCAATCCCTGTGCATCCAACTTGTAAGTTCGACGAAAGTGACGACCTATGACAACTGCAAGTAACCAAAAGAAAAGACCCAATAGAACCGGTGTCCAATGGATGGCTGCCATCAATCCCCGCAATAAATTCCACTGCGTTCCAAAATTTAGACCCAGTAGTAACACTCCGATCAGAAAGCAATTTCCCAGGTAGCCTCCAATGTCTACGACAAGTGCACTTCGGGGGAAGCGACGAAACTCGTTCACTTCATCTTGGACGGTTTTGACCGGCGGTTCCTCATTCATGCGTGGAACCTTCCGAGGTCATCATCTTCATAAAAAAATGCGTTTTCATGATGCAGGGCGGAATTCGTCACAGCGGGTCAATTGCTCAATCGCAACGAATTCCAGTGCATAGCAAGACAAGCACTCGAAAGGGTTTAAGGAGTCGAAACAACCCCTCGCGTGCCTTGATTGCGTTTGGGTGAACTCTGTGGTCTATTTCGTGCCTGTTTATGGGAATGATGCGGACCCTTCCACATCCGGCATCAATTCTGAATTTCTCTGCGACGTCCCATAGATCGAAAGTTCGACATCATGTCATTCCACCCTCTCTTCAACGCGCCGGCGCGAAACCGCCAAACCACCAGTGCAGCGAACGCGACAACCGAAGCGTACTGGACATACTGTATGGCATGGGAATGATCGTGCTCGAGATTCGCAAAGATTTGAAACCCCGTAGCCATAAGCAGAAAATCGATACCAATTCCAACAATTGCGGTAACACTCATGACGACAACGACGTAAATCGTCGCAAATCGCGGTCCGAATTGGCTCAAGACAACCGAAATGGTTGCTGTGTTGGTGGCTGGACCTGTCATTAGAAATATAAGTGCGGCACCCGGACTTATTCCTTTCGCAACCATTGCTGCCGCCATGGGAGTGCTGGCACTCGCACAAATGTAGAGCGGCACTCCCAACAAAAGCATAACTGGATAGGAAATCCACCGTGCAAACTCACTGTCGCCAATGCCGCTGGGCACGAACAAGAAAATGATTCCTCCTAGGAACACTCCTACGAGCAGAGCAAAGAGGATATCGTCAGCAATGTTGACGAACCCATAGCGAAAGACGTGACGCGCTACTTTGCGCAATGTCAAAGGTTCTTGCTGAGCGCCGCCATCGAAAATCTTAACGACATCGAAACCCTTGGGGTTTTCACGGGTAGCGGTTCCCTGAGGGCGCAAGACTTGGAGAAGACTCAACGATCGTAGCGCCCTGAGAAAGCCGTTCGTGGAGTTTGTTGTCGCTTCGCGCAATCGCGTAAGACTAACGTAGCAATCTTCCTGATCTTGCACTAGGTATTCGTGACCGCTGGCATCGCGTGCAGTGCCAAATTCGTTCTCAGCAGCCCCTGGCGCGCAGCAATCATCCTCAGCCGTAACGTCAGTCTCGCAACGTTCAGTTTCAACAACGGGGGCATCGCAGCAATCGTCGACCAGTGCAGGTCTGTCAATTTTCTCCTCCTGCCGAGCCAAACCAACGCAAAACAAGCCCGCTACAACTGCGGTAATAAACGATACGACGGGACGCGTAATAGCAGCAATCCATCCAAAGAAAACATTGGTTATCAAGATTGAGTCGGCGCCCGTCTCAGGAGCTGTGATAAGAAAAGACATGCAGGCCGAACGTGACGCTCCTTTGTTGCGCATCTCGGCTACTACAGGCAGTACTGAGCAACTGCACAACGGAATGGGAACACCGACAGCGGCGCTTGTGGCTATGGAGCCAAAGTTGTCCTTTTGCAGCCATCGCATGACTGCCTGTCGCGAAATGAACACATGAATGAGCCCCGATAGGAACAACCCCAGAAGAATTACTGGAGAGAGCTCAAGCATCACGTCCCAAAAAAACGTTGCCAGCTTTGCAGCCGTGGAGATTGCCTGTTCTAGCATTTGGCTAAAAGACTACGATCCGAGAGCCAAAGGTTGTACCTTGAAGGTCAGGAGAAAGCACACCAATTGTCAATGTGTCCTCAACTACCTGAAGATCAATTGCCAAGACACACCGAAACGATCTTCAACCCAGGCAAACTTTCTTCCGAAATCGTAGCTATCCAGAGGCATGAGAAACTTTCCGTCTTCTCCCAGCGCATTAGCCAATCTCGTGACCTCACTCTCGGATTCGCACTCTACAAACAATGAAATAGCGGGCGTGAACGTGAATGCATGTTCAATTGGACTGTCATTCAAAATGATGTCTTGACCGCTTATATTCACCGTCGCAAACATGATCAAGTCGGGCGCGCCAGGATTGGCGTCGCCAAACTTCTGCACCTCTACAACGCGGCTGTTGGGAAACAGTTCCACGTAGAAGTCCATCGCTTCTTGGGCTTTTCCTTCAAACATCAGAAAGGGCGTAACAGTTTGCGTCATGGTTGGTGTGATTCCTTCTTGACTTGATCGATTAACTAGTGAAGAACATCCGATTAATGTTGGCACTGCCAAAAGGATGAGTGCAGAAAGCAGTGCAAGTTTGCCGCTTCCCAGCCGAATGTCGTAGCTCGTTTCAGTTATAGCGTTGTCACCTGCCATCTTCTCAGGAGACCTCCGGATTGTAAGGTTCCGCGTCATCCTCGTCCTTGACTCCGTCTCCATCGTCGTCGTCGTCAAAACGGTTCATGACACCATCGTTGTCGGTGTCCCTGGGATACTCGTCGTCCACGTCCAAGATCCCGTCGGCGTCGTCGTCAGTGTCTTCGTTGTTGCCGGTGCCATCTTCGTCGGAATCAAACCATTCCGATGCATCGGCCTCAAACGCATCTAGGTTGTTGCCCCAACCGTCTTCATCTGAATCTTCCCATTCCGTCGCTAACACGGGGAATTCATCAGGACCATCGTCAATTCCGTCGTCATCATCGTTGTCGTCGAAAGTATTGGGCACACCATCTCCATCGGTATCGCCAGTTACGTTGTACAAGTGTGAGAAGCCATCGCGCCTGCCATCAACACGATCTATGGCCACAATCTCACTGGAATAAATGATGTGCAAATGCCCAGGGTTTGTTTCCTCGTGTCCGGTAAGTGGCGCACCGATGGCGATCTCAGTACCGCCATCGCCATCGAGGTCACCAACCGATGCGACCGACAACCCCGATCCATCTGGCATCTCGGAGCCGAGAATGTAATCAAACGTCGAGTTGGCGACAAGTAGGGGGTGCACCCCCGCTATCACCCAACCTGCCAACTCATTGGTGGGATTGTCGGGATCTTCCAGCAACAGTCGTTGAGCAAGGGACGACTCGGCGATTTGCTCGGCTGTCATGTGAAGTGCCCCGCCGAAGTGCTCCGAATAATTGAAACTTATGGCTTCCCAAAAGTCACCGCCATAAAGAAGCTCTTGGATTCCGTCACCATCAACGTCTACCGCGGCGGTCGCTGACTTGCAGCAAGCCCTCGTGGGCACTAGCCCGTAGATCAACCACGAATTCGGCTGATGGCGCGTGTTATCTATTTGTATACGTTGGTCACTCGTGTAGTCGTGTTCGTCACTCAGTTGCAGATCTTTGCCAGAAATTACAAAGCTCCAGAAGAAGCGTTGACTGCGCACGATGAGCTCGGAGTGGCCATCCCCGTCTATGTCACCATCAGCAACGAAACTCAATCCAACTCCGCTTATCGGTTCGCTGACCGGGTCGCCTTCAATAGTCCATGTATCAGGAGTTATCTGAAAGGATGCAGGATCGATTTTTCCATCTTCGTCTCCATCCGCCAGGTCAGCTTGATCCAACCGATTGTGGGGGATAATGAAGATTGCACCGTTGCCATCTGCGCCGTAGGTTCGACCAGCGATAGCAAGTTCAGGCGTTCCATCAGCATCAAAGTCGCCGTCTAACGATACGGTGCTGCCGATTTCATCCCCTTCTTCACCAACGATTGCCGTAATCAATCCCTGATCAAGCGCGTCGTCGAGGTTTAGCACCACATATGGAGGCTCCACATCGTCACCTTGAGGTGCAAGCAAGGAATCCGATATGAAATAGGCTGTTCCGGCATTGTTAGGAGTTCCACTTGCACCAACGATCAGGTCGTCTCGACCATTTCCGTCAGCGTCGCCGGAAGAGACACTAACTCCAATGAGCCCTTCGTCCTGGTCGCCAACGATTTGCACCGAAAGCGTTCCCGCTGCAAAATTCTCTATGCCCACTACACGATCCGACGTCCCATCTTGTGCGTCCATCGTTGCAAGTTCGCTCGTATAGAGGATGTAGACGGCTCCCGAAACAATTACCTCCTCGTCAACTGTATGCCCAAATCCGACACTAGGAACTATCAACTCGGCAACCCCATCTCCATCAATATCGCCTGTCGTTAGCGCAGTTCCAATCACAGCCTCTTCTTGATCTCCAACGATCTTCCATGAGTGGGAGCCACTGGGAACGTTGGCCAATTGAATTTCCCGATCAGAGCTCCCGTCAATTGCATCGAGTTCGGACAGATCTGCTGACGACACGATGTATACCGCACCTGCATCTTCCATTTCTCCTCGGTCCCAAAGCTGCGCACTTACCATGAACTCAAGGGAACCATCTCCGTCAATGTCGCCAATTTCGGAAACAACTCCTCCAGCGGCATCAAAGGAGTTTTCGCCCACGAGCTTCCAGGAGGACAAATCGGTCTTATCCGGATCAAGAGGATAGGCATCCCTCGCGTCTTCCGTGCCGTCGTTGTCGTCGTCTGAGTCCGCGTTGTCGCCAACGCCATCCCCATCCGAATCGTAGGCTTCATCCGGATTCTCAGGAAATGCATCGGTGTTGTCTCCCACACCGTCGCCATCTGAATCCGCCGACTCGGTTGGGTCAAACGGAAATGGGTCGGCGTTGTCGCCTACACCATCGCCATCGCTGTCGTACTGTTCGTTTGGATCGAACGGAAAGGCATCAGCGTTATTCCCCACGCCATCCTCGTCGGTATCCAGGAACTCCGAATCATCAAGAGGAAATGCATCAACAGCGTCAGCTTTGCCATCGCCATCGTCGTCGGTATCCGTCCCGTTGCCAATGCCGTCCCCATCCGTATCGAGCCAATCATTTGGGTCGTCAGGAACGGCATCCACGGGATCGACAAATCCATCTCCGTCAGTGTCAGCAAACGACGGTCGCAACCTTTCAAACTGCCACTGTACGGCGTTCATCGCCAATACCGCATTGGCAGCTAACTCCTCCTCAACACCGACTCCACAGTCGTTGTTGTAGCAACTCTCAAGATCAGGATTCGAGAATACAGTGCTCTTGTTTCCACCCAATCCAGCGTAAGACATGATCGTATGGAACTCGCCCTCAACCGCGTGTCCACGAGCGAATCTCCAAGAGCCTATCTCGCCCTGCCATTCCGAGTGCCCCAGACCCAAAATGTGCCCTAACTCGTGAGCTGTAGTATCCCCAGGACAACCAGTCAGCACGTAAGCGGTATAGATTCGGTCGTCGAGCAGAGGCATGTAGCCCCGCCATCCCCATCCATTGATATAGGTGTATCCGCATATGAACTGAAAAGCATCGCTTGCGCCCTTGAAGACTACAGCCATGTCCGCTCCATGTCGGTCGCCTTCTTCCGCCATCTCATAAATGTTGATCGAGCTGAAATTCTGGTAGTCATTGACATCGACGGGAATCATTCCCACAAGGCGAAATCTGAATGTCAACCCACTGTTCTCCACATACGAATTCGTAATGGACATCAGGTGTTGAATCCGAGCGTACGGGTCGTCGTCTACCTGAGCGGCTGCAAAACCCGGACTGAACATGGCAAGCACGTCAATGGTCGCACCGTCGGGTGTGGATTCTGGGTCGTTTGGGTCCGTTCCCTGTTCTTCCTCGTTTATGTCGCCGACACCATCGCCATCCGAGTCCTTGAGGTAGTCCAATTCAGAAGTCAAGAACGGCTCGGACACGTCAACTGAATCCTTGGCAAGGATTACGTCCTGATAGCCGCCCGAGCGATTCCAATTCCTATAGAGGTAGATGATCAAGTACTTTGATCCTTGGAGCGACGCGTTGGATTCGATCCCCGGCGCAAAATCGCCGTAGAAGGTCCCACTTTCGCTCGAATCGTTCGCGGGCACCAGTTGGTCCACTAATACGTTGCCAACGTAGGTCCGCGAACCTCGGCTTCTGTCGTCAGTGGCAAATACGTCAAACCTCAAGTATTGCGTGTCACGCTCTCTGAAACTGGTGAATCCAGCAGTAATAGCCAGTCTGCCGTCTTCAGTCCGTTCAAATGTGCAGGGACAATCTATATAGAGTCGGTTGCCGTTTGCCAATGCACCAACACTTGCTGACAAGAGACAAGCAGCAATCAGCACCTGCATCGCCGCTTTGTAGCTACAGATCGGGTTCGAATCGCCAATTGCAGCAACTGTCGACCTATTTCTCAATCTCGCAAACACACCTTTGATCTTCAACGCAATCCTCCAATTTCGAAGGCCGTACAAAACTTTCTTATCAACGTTTTTCGCCTAAAGTATAGACCCAATTTGCCTTGATTAGTGTCGAATTGCCATGCAGTAAATTCATTCATACTGCACCGAAACTTGCTTAGAGGCATCCATCTCATTGCATTTGAGAAAATCTGTACGGAATGCCAGCCATTGAGGGCCATTGACGCTATCCAGAGGCATCGCAATGCACTGATATGCAATACCTCATTCGGCTTGATGCTGCGCTACAAACTCTTGCATTCCATCCCATTCGCTCCAATGGTCGCAAAGTTTGTCGATCGCGACTTGCCATGGGTCGTACCCCTCGGGGTAGTCCAGAAACTCACCGTCCCATCCGCGATCGGGATGGTCACTATCTCCGAGCACTGTTGCCCCGCCCGGTCTGTGTTTCCTCAATCTGAAGTAAACATTCATCCTTGGCTCATGACCATGACGATTCTCGGTCCCACAATGGGGGACCGCATGCAGCACAATTACAGCATCGCCCTCATCGAGCAGAATCGGTGTCGGTTGGAGCCATACGGTTCCGTCTGGGGTCGTTTCTGAGCCATCCGAGAATTTTTCCCGGATTTCCTTCGGCAACGCGTTAAGAGCTACTCCATTCTTGCCAACCGGCTTCAGTCGAGGCCATCCCTCCCCTTCAGGTCCGACAACGCCGCCACTATCGCGCTGCATCTTGAAGAAGTCTTCCACAGCATTGTGCGCGCCTCCTAGAAGTGCCAAATTTCCTCGACCAAATTCAGTTTGGTCGTTGAGGGCAACCCCTACGAACGCCGTAAAACTCCCTATCGCCAACGCGCACGCGGGATCCTGAAAAAGCGGAGTGTTGTTCTGTCCCCGATTCGTAGCGTCTCCCGTACCAAAATGCTCCGTGCGCGGTGAGATCCAACTGTCCACTTCGTTGCGTTTTTGAGGAAGTCGTCCAGCCCAAAGACCGTCCAAGTGAGGAACAAATCCAAAATTTGGTATTTCGGTTCTTGGAACCCCATATACCGTCTGCTCCGTAGATGCGTCAAACGGTCTCAACGCCGTGGGCATCGCTTTCACAGGCGCATCGAATTCTCCCATGGTGTATCTAAGCAGTTCGCCGAGCGGCGATTCGTTGACGAGTCTGGGAAACTCGACACCGGACGACAAGTCCTTGTAATGTCTGTACAAACCGCCTTCTCGTGAAAGCATGATGTGGATGCGTCGCTTGGCCGCACGGGTCAGTTCACGTGGAACGATGTCTCGCAGAATGATGAAGCCGTCGTTGAAGAAGTCGTGCTTTTGCTGGATGGACAGTTCAGTCTGTGTGTTCACATCGGGATAAATTCGTTGGGATTCGAATTTTAAAGCCTTGGTTCTTTTTCACGGTACCCTAGAGGGCACATTGATGGTCCCCGCTGCAACTACAGTGTTCCCAAACAGTAGTGGCCGCTTTCGACATGCGTCCCACCCGTTTTCTGACACTCCGAAGAGAGAAGCCTCATGTGCGCCATCAAACCAGTCATTTTCGGAGGGTATAGCAAGTGATTCTTGGACACCAAATATCGAAGATGTCACTCCCTGCGCGAAAGCATGGTAGGTATTCAGAGAAATCACGGAAAATGGTATGCATAGAGAAATTGGCTAGCCGCTTGCATTGCACATGGAAATCAGGCATTCAACGCTAATCGAAGCAACCGCCCTAGCTGAAAGGGTCATCGATTTCACTACGTGCAGCTGAAACCTATCCATTGGATTGTCTGCGCGGCAGTTCTCGCGTGCGCAATTGTAGGAACACTAATTGTTCTTACGATCCCATCTAAGCCTTCGCTTTTGCTACCAGACACGGCAGAGGGTTCCGTCACTGCCGATCAAGAACAGGCTTCCCCAGCTGAACATGTGCAACTAGAAGTGACCGACAATTCGCCCGAAATTGGCGACAAGCCAATTGACTTCTTGGCAATTTGTCCCGATCCAGCCGCGGAAGTTCTTTCCGAAGCATGTCTTCAAGCGCTTGATCAGTATTTTGTTGATCGAACATTCGGGGTGCAGGTTCATTTTTCCTACGGAACGCGAAGACGCTCACTAACGTACGAGAGGGTTTTCGCCTGGCCTGCAGAAGACCGACGACGGGTTTTCGCGACCCTCCAGCGAAAGGAGTGTTTCTTGGAAGGTGATGAGCTTTATGCTTATTGGGAAAACGAATCCCAAGAACAAAAGGAGTCTTGCCACGCGGAAGCCTTCACCAACTACTCCCAGTTCAACGTCATCTGCAGCGTGTTTCGAGACGGAAATGATGCAGAAAGGGAGTGGATCGACCCTCGGCGTGCGGTATACAGCGGGAGCACAAGGTTTCAGCACTTCGTGAATGTCTTCGAGGAGTCTCGTTTGGACGACAACAATGCCGCTGAAATGGAACGTAGGAAAGACTGGCTCTGGAAGGAAGTGCTCGAAGTCCGCTGGTTGAAGCGCAAGTGTGCCGAATTTGGTTCCGTACGCATCATGGACGAGGATCATGACAACCGCGAGTACGAGCAACTAAGAGCAATCATGGAGCAGCTGGGTATTCATCCCACCTTCAAATCTACACTCGCGCGCTCGTACATATACCTCGGGCTTACCGAATTTGCATTCCGGTTGGGGGATGGAATGCTGGAGTACGGCTATCGACAAGGGAGCGAGGCTTGGGAAGAGCTAGTCTACGGCACAAAAGTCGGGAAAGACGAGAAAGAACACTCTTGGAGGATCGATTTAGACAGAGGGAGACTTGGTCCTGAATATGGAAGGGGAATTCGATTCCTGGCTGCCTGGGACGCAGTACGTGGGATGGAACAAGAGGGCATTGAGTTCGACTGGCATTGGTTAGTAGAAAGCGTATGCAAAGAGAGCGATTATCAAGGAACAGATACGGTCGGAATTATGAACTGTCGGGATTTTGTGTCGTATATGAGAGAAGGCTTCGCCGGCGAACTGGATGATGCTCGCCGCAGGGAGGATCGAGGGACATATGAGAAAAACCTAATTACTGCCGAAAGTTACTTCAAGTTTCTCGATCAGCTTGAAATGACTGCGCTGGAACTCGGAATCTACGATTGACTTGACTCGATGCAAAGCATGCATTCTCACCAACCTCGTCAAGAAACGCCCAGCCTGTACACGTTCCGCCAAGCGGTGTAATGCGCACCAGTTAACCTTGCCTTACCCTCCACGATTGAAATCTCCACCTTGCTTCAGAACGCTGAATTCTGAGTGCAGGCCAAATAATTTCAATGCGTTTGCTCTGTTGGTGCGAGCCATTCCGAAGCGTTACTAGCTTTCAGCGGCCTTTGCGGGTACGAAAGTCGTTTCTGCGGTTTCCTTCGCGCTCTCAGAAGCCATAGCTTCGAAAGTCTTGCGTGGGTCGAAAGCATCCCGGACAGCCTCGCCTATGAAGATGAGCAGGCTCAACATAAACGCAAGCACAAAGAAGGAGGTGAGGCCGAGCCAGGGTGCGTGCAAATTGGCTTTGCCCTGCGCCAGTAGCTCACCTAGCGAAGCAGAACCCGGTGGCAGCCCGAACCCTAAAAAATCCAATGAAGTCAATGCCGTGATGGAGCCGATCATGACGAACGGTAGAAAGGTGATCGTTGCCGTCATGGCATTTGGGAGGACATGGCGGCGCATGATTTTGGTGTTTCTCACTCCCAATGCTCGTGCGGCTCGCACATACTCGAAGTTTCTCGTACGTAGGAACTCGGCACGAACAACGCCAACCAACGACATCCACTCGAATAGCAACAAAAGGAACAGGAGCAACCAAAAACTAGGAGTAAACACACTTGCCAGAATGATCAGCATGTAAAGTCGCGGCATGCCAGACCAAATCTCGATGAATCTTTGAAACAGCAAATCGGTCCATCCTCCAAAGTAGCCTTGCACAGCGCCTGCCGCAATACCAACTATCGACGAGAGAACAGTAAGCAAAAGGCCGAAGAGGACCGAGATGCGGAATCCGTATATCACCCGCGCCAGGACATCTCTCTGGTGATCGTCCGTTCCCAAGAGGTTCGCAGGATTTGGCGCAGAGGGAGCAGGAGTCGTCAGATCGTAGTTTGTTGTTCTATAGGAGAACCGAATCGGGGGCCAAATCATCCAGCCGTCCCCTTCCTTGATCAATTCCTGAACTTCCTTCTCTCGGTACTCCGCTTCCGTTGGAAAAAAGCCTCCGAATGTGGTCTCTGGATAGACTTGGAGTATTGGGAAATAGAGATTGCCTTCGTAGCCTACAAGTATGGGTTTGTCGTTTGCAATGAATTCGGCGAACAGTGATATGACAAACAAGACCGAAAAAATCCAAAACGACCAGTAGCCCCTACGATTCTTCTTGAAATTAGCAAATCGTCTCGCCATGAGAGGCGAGACCCACGATTGGCGAGTCACGTCGAAGCTGACGCTTTGAGGTTCAGCCGCCTGCGAACTTGACTCAGGCACCACGAGTCTCGAAGTCAATCCGTGGGTCGATGAAGGTATAGGTAAGATCACCTATCAAGTTCATTAGCAGACCAAGGAGGGTGAAGAAATAGAGCGTTGCGAAGATCACGGGATAGTCTCGCTTCAGCACCGCTTCGAATCCGAGCAGGCCAAGACCATCGAGCGAGAAGATGATTTCTATCAGCAATGCGCCTGTAAACAGTATCCCCACGAAAGCGCTAGGGAATCCCGCAATCACGATGAGCATTGCGTTCCTGAAGACGTGTCCATAGAGGATGCGGTTTTCAGCAATGCCTTTCGCGCGTGCCGTCAGAACATACTGCTGGTTGATCTGATCCAGAAAGGAGTTCTTTGTGAGAAAGGTCAGTGTCGCAAACCCACCAATGACCAATGCGGCAACAGGAAGAACCATATGCCACAAGTAATCCAGAGTTTTTTGCAGCCAATTCAAGTCCGCCCAGTTTTCCGATACAAGCCCCCGCAATGGAAACCACTCGAAATAGCTTCCTCCCGCAAAGAGCACTACCAGTAGAACGGCAAACAGAAAACCTGGGATGGCGTTACCAACAATAACTACGGCACTGGTCCAGACGTCGAATTTCGTTCCATCCTTTACAGCCTTGCGAACACCAAGCGGAATGGAAATCAAGTACACCAAGAGTGTCGTCCACAAGCCGAGTGAAATGGACACGGGCATTTTCTCTAGAACCAAATCGATTACCGTTTGGTCGCGGAAATAGCTCGTCCCGAAATCGAAGCGAATGTAGTTCCCCATCATCATGAGGAATCGCTGCCACAATGGCTTGTCGAACCCGAAATACTCCTCCAGCTCAGCGAGGAATTCCGGATCCAGTCCTTCCGCACCCCTGTATTTGCTCTGCAAACCACTAGCGCCACCCGACCGGGAAGTTGGTTGCGAACCAGATTGGACTTCGTTTCCGCCACCTCCGGTGAAACGCTGAGTCACCTGCAGGTCAGGATTGTTGAGTTCGGCGATGATCTGCTCGATTGGACCGCCGGGTGCGAATTGGACCACAACGAAATTTATGACCATGATCCCGAATAACGTCGGGATGATGAGCAGGATTCGACGGATAACGTACGCTAGCATTTGTGTTCACAAAAAGGCATGGTCAGCGCGCCCAATACTTTCATACCACCATGCGAAAGTCCAATGCGACTATGGGATTGCAACCTTCAATTGCGATAGGCTTCGACTCTCTCATTCTTCTCGGGGTCGACCCACCAGGAGAGCAATCCCACGCCGTACATCGGCTTGACGTCGGGTATGCCGAACTTGTCCCACCAAATAACGCGATCTGAGTTAATGTGCCATGTTGGAATCACAAAGTAATTCCACTGCAGCGCTCTGTCCAATGCCCGAGTGGCAACTTTCAGTTCCTCCCGAGTCTTCGCTTCTACAACATTCTCCACCAATACATCGATCGCCGGATCTTTGATGCCTGCAAAGTTGCGGCTCCCGGGCACATCAGCGGCTGCCGACCCCCAATAGTCTCGTTGCTCATTGCCCGGAGATCGAGATTGCCCAAACACAACTGTGATCATGTCGTAGTCGAATTCATTACGACGATTTTCATACTGCGCGGGTTCAACGGTACGGATGCTTCCTTGAATACCAAGCCGTCCCAAATTGTCCAAGAACGGAGAGACGATCCTTTCAAAATCCGGCGACTGGAGAAGGAACTCAATCTCCATAACTTCCCCAGACTCCGTGTGCACCAATTGGTTATTCTCCACTTGCCAACCTGCCTCGCTAAGTAGAGAGAACGCCTCCTGCAATTGACGCCGTATATTGCCCGTTCCGTCCGTCACGGGGACTTTGTACACTTCACTGAAAACTTCATCGGGAATGTCGCCTCTGTGGGGCTCCAGAAGCTCCAATTCCGCATTAGACGGCAGGCCTTCGGATGCCAGATCGGAGTTATCGTAGAAGCTTCGGCTACGGGTGTATTGGCCATAGAACAGGTTCTTGTTCGACCATTCGAAATCGAAGCACAACCCTATCGCCTTGCGTACTCGCTTGTCTTGGAATTTCGGCTTGCGCAGATTGAAAACGAAAGACGGCATTCCTGTTGCGCGATAGTGCCTCAGCATCTCCTTCTTTACCAGACCTTCATGAAGCGCGGGAAAGTCGTAAGAAGTTGCCCACTTCTTGCTCGAACCTTCGGCCCGAAAATCGTACTCGCCTGACTTAAATGCCTCGACTGAAACATCATCGTCTCGCACGTAGTCGTAGCGAATCCGATAAAAGTTGTACATGCCCCGATTGATCGGCAGGTCTGCGCCCCAGTAGTTCTCATCTCGTTCGAATACAACGAAGCGTCCCGGTTCAAATTCAACGATCTTGTATGGACCACTAGCTAGGGGCGGTTCCAAGGTTGTCTTATCAAATTCGCGTTCTTCCCAATACTCCTTAGACAGAATTGGCAATTGCCCGATAATTTGCGGGAGTTCACGATTGGGTGGACCCGAAAAGGAAAATCTCACTCTTTGCGAGTCTAATGCAACGGCCTCGGAAACATTTCCATAGTAGTAGCGATAGAACGGCAAACCCTTCTCCTTTAGGATATTGAAACTGAACACTACGTCATGCGCCGTAATCGGAGAACCATCGTTAAAGTGGGCTCCATCGCGTAGGTGGTAAACTGCAAAGGATAGGTCGTGCGCCACTTCGATCTGACCAGCAATCAGTCCGTAGCCGGTCAACGAATCGTCTTGGGTTTCAGTGATGAGCGACTCGTAAAAGATATTTCCCATACCGACCGCTGCATCCCCTTTGGTAATGAAGGGATTGAACGTGTCAAATCCACCAATAGCAAACAATCTCAACGTGCCACCCTTTGGAGCATTTGGATTCACATACTCGCGATGCTCGAATTCGGCGGAATACTTCGGGACATCCTCCAATGTCAACGCATGAGTAATGAAAGTTCTAGCATCCTGAGCACCGGTGCTAGAGCCCAGTATGAGTGCAATGGACACCGTACAGACGAGTCCTGCATATCGAATCATCAGAATCCAACTCCGAGGGTCCTACGACACTCATGTTACACGACAAACATCGTTGCTGCATTGGCTCAGCTAGGGAATCTCCGACCAGTACCGCAGAGCGTTGGCGCAGGGCCATTTAGGTTGAATATTGGGCAAGAAAAGTGGAACGGAATTGCCCAATTGAGTGAGACTTTCTCGACTCTGGGAGCCTCTAACTTTCTTAGAATCTAGAAGCTGCATCTAGAGGAAGCAAGTCGAAGACAAGAACAGCCGATCCCCTATGCAAACCAGATCATACGCCTTTGGGCAGAGTCGCCAACACCGAATGGTTGGCAAGATAGGTCTAGCTTTGATTGTCTTAGCCGCGGCCTCCGCGTCGGGGCAACAGGCAAACGCACCGCCTGCTCCCGTAGTCGAGGATGCCATTGTGGAGTCATCCACCAGCATCTTTCTGCGATGGACCGTCGATACCGATTCAGGAGTCTCCGATCAGGAAATCAGCGAATCCCGCATTACGTGGCAAGCCGCAGGCTCGCAAGTTTCTGACTCGCTGGACGTCGTGGTCGACGACACGAATTGCGAGGATACATCAACCTATCCCATCAGATGTTCGGCAACGCTCACGGGGCTTGCGTCGAACACTTCCTACGACGTTTCACTATCTGCGCATGGTGTGTCCTATGTTTCAGGCACAACGACGATTGAAACCGACTACGGTTTTGGCGAATCCTCTGCAGCAACCACGCGCCAGACTCACGCCGACTACGACCTCGCCGACCCAGTATTGGCGGGAATCGAAAAGCAGGCTAGAGTCCCCTTCGTAAGGATTGTGAGCGACAACAGTGAAGCTGCCAGCGACTCGCTGGAAGGGTTGTTCACCTTCCTCTCAGAGCGTGGGTCCGATACTACGAATCCTTCAAATCCGCATCAATGGAACTACACCGCCACAGTCAGCCCAACAAACGCGGCAAGACTCTCCATCGTCATCGACTTCGATTCGCGGGTGGAGGATGATCTATTTCGCATTATCGGCACCTATACGGATTCCGAGTCGACTACCGCGCGTGCCACCGTAACCGCGACGTCGAAGGCCGACTCCTCGATAAAGGCCGAGCGAGACGTGGTATTCACCGTGGTAAGAAACCGCGCACCTGTCTTTGGTGTGACGGCTGCTACGTTCGAAATGGCCGAAGACGATCCCTATCCCATTGAAGTCGGAGAGCGCTTTAACGTAAGCGACGCCGACGATCACACACTCTCGTACAGCATCGAAACCGTAAGCCCAGATCATGAGGTTTTTGAGATCGACTCCAACACCGGAACGATTGATCTCAAGGAAGGCGAAGTTCTCGACTACGAGACGGCAACCCAGCACGTCTTGCACGTCACCGCCATTGACTCCGTTGGCGCAGAATCCAACATTCTCAAAATCACCATTGATGTCCTGAATGTCGATGAAGAGCCAACAGGTCCATCAGACGCTGCTGACATGGGAACCATCGAACATCAAAGCATGGGGTTCGATGAGGATTGGGTCAACTTCCATGTTCGTGAGTATTTCTATGACCCCGACGACGATCCCTTGTGCTTTGACGCCGAAATCACCAAGGGATCGAGCTACGCCACAGTTAGCGTTTCATCCAGCCAATCGGGTTGCGGTCTTCCTCACATACAAGTCCGTCGCGTTGCTATGGCCGGCCTCTACGAAGTCAAGGAGGTTGAAGTTGAGATCACGGCTACCGAGGACATTGAGGACGATCCAGGTTCAGTGTCCGCCACCGTCGCCGTGTCTATCGTATATGGCGAAAACACCAAACCATCAATTCTCGGTGGCAAGCTGCCCAATGCAGGATCCAATTCGGCCTACATGCTCGCCTATGATGCCGGCACCGAGTCGAGTTTCGACATGATTTTCACGGCCTTGGATACTCTGCCTCGGCTGGATCGAGTGTGTTTCACTCTAACAGGTCAAGACGCCGCTCATTTCAAGCTTGTTGACGTCGACAATCCCAATCAAATTGCCAGTTGCGACCTCGATGGCTCCAATTCGACTGAAGGTTCGCTGAACTACTCCCATCAAATCCGAGTTCAATCTGTACGTGCGCTGGAGAGAAGCAAATCCAATCCGAGCTACAAGTTCGATCTTATTGCCACCGATCTCTCTGGATACGCCGACTCTCTAGCTTTCACAATCACCACCGACAACATCTGGTCGGGAATCTTCAGCTATCCCATGCCGGACGCTCACTTTCTTGTTGGCGACGACTCGAAGACCTATGACTTGAGCGACTACTTCGCGCACGACGAATCCGACGAGGAGTCCAATCTGACCTTCGATGTCAAGTCCGGCAATGCTGATCTGGCGGAGGTTTACGAGTCCGCAGGCGAGCTTACTATTACACCGGCGCGCACTCTACAGGAGGAACGCGCGTCCACTTACGTTACGGTCACGGCCGAAGATTCTGACGGATTTGCAACCCGAGAAACGTTTGATGTGCATGTGCGACGGGACAACAATGCCCCCCGCATAGAACGAGTCACCCGAAGCTACACAATTCCCGAGGATCTACCAATTGCTCAGTACTTCAGCAAAGCTCCCCACGCATACGATTCAGACGACGACGAGATCACGTTTCGCCTAGCAAACGCGGATTGGCCATTTCACGCGGATGCCAAGACCGGACTAATCACAATCCTCGAACGTCTGGATTTCGAATCAACTTCTTCCTACCTTCTCACGCTCTACGCAGAAGACCGCTACGGCGGTACCGATTCGGTGCAGATTTCGGTGGAAGTAACCGATGTCAACGAAGCACCAGTACCCTCCGCAGACGTTCTTGACGACACCGACACTATCGTCGGATTGGGTCTAAAAAACGAGATTTTGGCCTCAGACCATTTTTCGGACCCTGACGCGGGAGACAGCATCACCGTCAGCGCTCACAGCAGTCGATCCAAGGTTGCCACAGCGGAACTCGATGAAGATGGCTACGTTGCAGTCGAAGCGTTAGAACCTGGGGAAACTACGATTACTGTAGAAGCTTCGGACACCGGAAATCCTCCGTTGACGTCGTCGAAGTCGTTTCTCCTGACGGTATTGGAAAACCAATCTCCCACTTTGGAAGAGCAAATTGCGGACATAAACATTAGTGTGGATGCGGACAAGGATGTCGAGCTCGATGGCGTATTCGAGGACGAGTCCGAAGACATCCACACCTATACCGCAAGTTCCTCGGATACTTCGGTAGTTGCCACAACCGTCGATGGAAGCACGCTGACTTTGTCTGGCAAATCCGAGGGTACCGCGCAAATCACTATTACCGTGTACGACGCGGCAGACAATGCGGCACAAGCGCGTGCATGGGTCCATGTCAATGCGAATGAACCTCCCACCGTTACACAAGAAATCGCCGACCTGGAAACGCGTGTGGGACGAACGGTTGAATTTTCTCTCTTGGAATACTTTCAGGATGATGGTGACACCCTAACGTTCGAGGCCGATATTGGCGATTCAACCCTCGCCACCACCGATCTGCAGACCGACGTTGAGGTCCTTCGCATCACTGCTATAGCCGAGGGGAAAACCACATGCACAGTAATTGCTACGGACTCCGCTGGAGAGTCAGTCAGCGATGAATTCGCAATCACGATCTTGGAGCAGAACGATCCTCCCGTAGTTGCTCGACAGCTTGAGGATATAGAACTTTCGCTCGAGTCACACGTTCGTTACGACGTGGACATCGAAGGCGTCTTCGACGACGAAAAGCCCGATGAGCTCGAAATAGACGTCGAAGCTTCCACCCAAGAATATGCGGATGTGATCCTGCGCAACAACGGAACTGTGATCCGAATCTATCCCCTGAAACGCGGGGATTTCGAAATCACCGTGACGGCAACCGATGACATCGACCAGAGCACGTCAACCGATTTCCACGTCGCCATATTGGACGAAGAGATCAATACGGCTCCCACAGTAAGCAACCCTGTAGCGGACCATACCATCGATGTCGGCGAAGAACTCGAAGTGGATTTGGCGAACGTCTACACAGATGCGGAAAACGATGAACTGACCTTTACAGCTGAATCTGACGACGACGATATTGCGACCACTTCCGTGGACGACTCCAACTTGCTCACCGTCACTGGCATATCAGCCGGAACCGCGACCATCACAACAGAAGCAATGGATCCCTCGGGTGAATCGGCCACAGATACTTTCAAAGTGACCGTCAAGACCGCGCCTGCGGCATCTCAGACTGTCGCCCAGATCTCATTGCAGCTAGGTGGAACTGGTACCTCACTTAACCTCCACGACAATTTCCATGACGCAGATGGGGATCCTCTAGCCTTCAAAATTACAAGTCAAGACACCGACGTAGTGGAGGTTCAAATAGAAGAGGCAACACTAACCCTGTCACCCGTTCAAAGAGGCAATGCAGTTGTCACCGTAGTCGCAACAGATCCCGATCGTAACTTCGCGGAAGGTCGTTTCATGGTCGTCGTAAGTGATGAGGCGATCAAGAGCGTTGCGCGCAACGCTCTTGCCGGCTACGGACGAAATCTATTGTCGAGCATCACATCGACCATCGGAGAAAGGGAATCGCCCCGCCCACAAGACATCCACGAATCGGTGCGACAAATCTGGAATGGCCTCTCACACCAGAATCGACTCCAATCCCCCGCACACCCAAGAAAAAGTGCCTTCTTGCGGCCGGGAAACGGATTCGTAGGCAGCTCACGGCATGGCGCAAGCATTGGGTCTACGCAATCGTTTAGCGAATCAACAATAAACCATTTGTCGGAGTATTCCGATCTTGATTCAACCCATGACAATAGCGTCCCAATTGCTCTCTGGAGCAGCACCGACTCGTCCAACTACGGCGGCGACGGATTCACCGGCAATGCAACCAACCGCTACCTCGGTATAGACGTCAGATCGTCAAGTGCTGGCTACTGGGGGCTGGCATTGCTCACGAGCGGCAATGAGAGTATCTACACCTACGGCACAGCGAATGAAGAACTGCAAACAACCCTGCATTCGGTGCTGCCCTACTTCCGACAGCAAATTAGTGAAGATTTTCACCTTTGGGGAGCTATTGGAATTGGGAAGGGTCGTGCGACGATACAAAGCAAAGGACAGGAGCTTGGCAGTAATCCACTGCTCATGAAGTTCGGAACGCTTGGAATCAAACGCTCACTATGGGATTCACGGACACATCAAATCGCATTGCGAGCAGACGTAGGCAGCATCGATCTTGCAACGAAGGGTACCGGACTTGCACGAGATTTGCAGGCCCAATCGCACCGACTGCGCTTCGCCTTGGATGGATCTGTGACAAAAACCCTCGGTGGCAAATTTTCGATCACTCCCTTTGGCCAATTTGGATTCAATTACGACGATGGAGACAGTCGTGTCGGTACGGGTTGGGAAATCGGTGGAGGGATGAAAATCAGTACTCCAGCCGTGGATCTAGAAGCCCGCGGTCATTTGTTCAAAGTTCCCGCAAATGCGCAGATCTATGAGCGCAGTATTTCCGTCGCAGTGACATACGACAAGCTCAGAGATGGTCGTGGACTTACCTTTAGTCTCGCTCCCACTATCGGTTGTCCTCGAGCCAGCGTGGAAGCGCAGTTGTTTGGCACAGAAAGACTTAGTACGCATGCACATTCACAGGACTCCTGCAACGACAACAAAGCGCTGGAAACCACTCTGGGGCACAAGTCGTACGTTCTTGATGAACGAGTCATGTTTGCGCCTAGGATCACGTTGCAAACAACCGGCTATGGAACCAAACAATCATCGCTAGGAATTCGGTTCGAGTACGAATCTCTACGCGAGCTCAAGGGAACCTTGGACGTGCAAGTAGGAGTGTCAGACTACATGCAGCAACGAAGCCACCCTGAGCTCCTTGCTACCGGAACGATTTTCTTCTAGAGCTGCAACGTGAAGTAGGGAACTTCCATCCCTGAGCAATCTCCAAGAATAGAATTCCAAATGGCTTTGTGCGGTCTCAGAAGCAACACGGGAGGGTCTAGAACGTGACAAAGAGACTTGCGCCGCTAGTGGCATTGGTAGGCAGCGTTTTGTGTCTTTATGGCACTGCCACTCAAGCCATCGACTTAGAAGATTTCTACATAGTGGGAGGAATCGTTCATACGCCCGAATTCGGTCCTCCGACGGGTCGCTACTCGTTTGAGTTCCCTAGCAGTTCGTTTGAAACCAGAGCACCGTCACAGTCCAGCTCGCAAACTAGCTTAAAGTTTGGAGCAGGCTTGTCCATAAATGAGACCTGGGCGATTGAAGCTGTAGCCATTTTGGGCATGGAGGATGAGACTCACATTCCGAGTCTGTTTGATGGCTCTTACGAGCGCGTACCTATTTTCTCTGACGATGATGGAATCGATGACTTTGAGATTGCGTTTGACATCGAATTAACCACGAAGTTGAAAGCTTCCATTTTGAGAATCAACCCTGTTTACAGCCTTCTCCTTCAGCGAAACCTGTCGTTCATTGGAAAAGCCGGGGTTGCGTTCATCGAACGCGATAGGAGGATTACAACCCACACAGAGTACGAATTCGAAGATGACTTTGGGCAAGAGATCGAAATCATTTTCGAGCCTTCCACACACTCCTCATCATTTTCGGATTCCTCCACGAATGTTTTTGCATCAGCGGGAATTAGCTGGAATCCTGGTCGCGGGCAGTCGGCAATATCCGTCTCCTTCACAAACTACTTCGACACTCCAGGCGACATAACGCAGTCACTGGAAGTGGACTATCAGTGGAAGTTCTGAGAGCGGCTGGTTGTCCGTTCAATCGAGCCGGCTTGGCGCCAGCGCATAGCATTGAAACTACTGAAAATACCAGTACTTAACGCTGTGCTGTCGAAATCACCAGTGTCGCGTGGCATTAGACTAAAATCAATCGTGCATTTCGTGGCATTGGATTGGAATCGAACCGCCACAGGTTCGATCGCCTCCAAACCAATGCCCTAAAGGACCCATGCCAACACCCAGAAACTCTCAAGAGGAACAATCAGATGAGAAGTAGAGCTGTGAAATTAGTGACGCGAACTATTGGGATAGCGCTCCTGTTCAGCGCTGCTTCCAGTTTTGCCGCAACCCTCTACCCCTTCTACCTTGCAGGAGGGCTGGTGAATTGGTCTGGAGTAAGTACGACCGTGGAAGCGCCTCCAAGCAGCACGCCCTTTGAATTTCCCTTGCAAACCATCCAGACATCCACTGAAGACAGCGGTTACCACTTCAGTGTTGGATTCTCGTTTAACGAGCAGTGGTCGGTGGAAGCTTCCTACGTTGAAGGTCCAACTCAAAGCGTAGCGATTGAAGATATTAGAGAGCAAGTCTTCGGCACTGATTTCTCAATCGACTTCGAATCCAAGCTGGAAACGTCTATATTCCGCGCCAATCCTGTATACGAATTGACCCTAATGGAACCGGTTTCAATTTTGGCAAAGGCCGGCGTCGCGAGAATTCAGATTGAGCAGAGAACGATCAGCAGTATAAGACCTGTCGGCACTGGTGGGCAACCACTGCCAGGCCAAGCAATATCGGCCTCAGAGAGTGAAACGAAAGCGTTTGCATCGGCGGGAATCAAGCTGAATTTTCTCGATGGGAAGATTGCCGCTGTGGCGAACGTCGTGCAATACTTCGATGCGATAGAAGGGCTAGACCAAGCTTTCGAAGTTAACCTCTTCTGGAGGTTCTAGCGAACAGCTCCAGTTGGTTCACCGTATCGACCAAGTAAATCGCGTTCATTCATTCTCCACATTTCCTGTAAAGTGGCGCAATGCCAACGCGAAGGCATCCTTGCCAATGTCGATGCCAATCAATCTTCCAGGAATGTCGTCGGCGGGCGGATGTATTCCTCCCCAAATCCTCGATAGACTGCATTGGTCGGCGGCATCGTAGTAGGTCGCCCACTGCAAGGTCATGTCGACGGACGGTCCGTTCTCGAACACGAGAAACTCGTTAGCCTCGATCTCGAACTGACTCATGCCACCCGGAAAGTACGCACTTCCGGTCAGTGCCGTCAGAACCTCGGCCGCACTTCGTGAATAAGTGGAGTGTCCCGACACAAAGCCCGCAAACGGCGGCGTGACAAACGTGGGTCGCTGATAGGGCCACCAGTTCTCGGCCAGAATCCAATCGACGCCCGCCTCGTCCTGGTCGGGGTCCGATATGTAGTCCGGTCCCTTCCAGGCACGAAGCTTGATCTTGTTCAAGTTCTCTTGGTCTTCTCCGACCAGCACGTCATTCTCACCAACCAATTCAATGTAGCCAGCTATCAGTGGGATGCCATTGACGTCATACGACGGAAGCAGGAAATTTGAACTTTGCCCACGATCAGCCATTGCGCGTATGGCCGATATCGGACGAATGTAGTCGTACCAACCCTTGATGCCCCAAGCAGTGATCGCTGCGTCATGCATGGCGCCGCCCAGCGCGAAGTAGGATTTGACATCCCACTCCAGCATACCGAGTTCCGGTCCAGTTCCTTCCATGCGCCGTTCCAGCAATGGATGATCATTGACCTCGTTTAGAAGGACGAACCAATGGCCAGGAGGCGTCTCGGAATCTGGACCGTCAGCCCAGAATTCTGCCAATACGCGTGCATAGTCGCCTCGTGGAACAATCTGGGGTTCATACGGCTCCCCAGCTATGGGATTGAGCTCGTAACCCTTGCTTGCGTCACCTCCATATAGAAGGTCGTAGAACCTATCGTAGGTGTCATACTCCAACGAATTCGGATACTGCTCAATGTTGCCGAGTGAGGCTGGAGAGATGTCAATCATCACTTCATCGCGTGGATCCAGATGAGCCGACCACACCGCCACCAGTGAAAACCCCCATTTGTACGAGTCGGACAAGAGACCATCGATCAAAGGCGGACCGCCAGGGTCGTGATACACCCAGTAGTTGTAGCTGTCTCGGCGATGGATTGTCAGATCGGAACCGGACAAGGCAAACGGCCAGACGATTCCCAATTCCGGACTTAGGAATTCCGGTTCCTCAGTGCTGGGATTGCCCGCTTGATCAATGAACTCCTGCAAACGCAACGGCTGCCACCTGTTCAGGTCCACGATGTTGGGATTTCCGGGCAGTTCTGGTAGAAGTGGAGGGTTTACCGGGTGGTACGAAACGTTCGAATAGTCAGAGGCTTCGTTGGCTCCGTCGTTCTGGCCCAAGTCGGTGTAGCAGGCAGCTACGTAGTTGCCCAACGCGGCCGGGTCCCTGCTTTCCCAATCGGTGGAGTCGTTCTTTGAATCGTACCCAAGAAACCCCATCAAAGCATTCGCATCCTTCAGGATCTGACCCACACGTGGCGATTTGGGGAATCTATGTCGAATCAGGCGATAGGCGGCAAAACTGATGGCTTCCTCTCGATTTTTCGCGATGGTCTCTGGGTCTTCCGCAATTTCAGATTCTGCAGTCTCCCAAGAGCACGAGTAGCCGGCTTGTTCACGGCCCAGCAACCAGGCAGTTTCCAAATTCCCATATGCTGTCCATACGTCATACATTGCAGCTGATACATGAAATAGGTTTCGCGCATGAATCGTTGGACGTGCATAGTCGTTCCGTATGGACTGCAGAAGCACCTCACTCCACCGTCGCGCAATCGACACATTAGCGTCCGGTCCAACTCCAGGAAGGTAATGTGCAGAAACGGTAACTGTAGTGCCGGGCATGGTAAAGGTCGTGTCCGACGAATACTTGTCCGCAAACGATCCTCCTCCGCTGCTAGTCCAATGCGAGAAGTAGTAGTTTTCCTTCGCGGGCTGGGCTTGGATTTCCACCTCGTCGCCGGGATCGAATTCGCCGCCTCCAATGCCTTGTACAACCACTAGGCGAGGGGATGCCATGGGGCTGTCGATCGTAAGCAGTTGATTCGCCACCACGTTCTCTTGAACCGTAGTGGAACCGTCTGGCCACCGGACCTCCACGTCCACAACCGTGGACAACCCCAGTCCGAAATGCACTTCCATTGGGTTGTGCGAAACAAAGTTGCTGCCGCCGCCGAGGTCACGCAGCTGATTGCCCTCGTCAGTCGTTATTGATACCCGCGCACCCACACCAAATCTGTTCTGCCCAGCGCCTCTAAGCCGAATGCTCAGGTAGTTGTGGTCGTTCGATGTGTCGTTGCGGAAGTACACAATGTGGTCGTCGCTGTTGTTGACGATGACGACATCCAAATCTCCATCACGGTCGGCATCGAAGCAGGCTATGCCTCTGCCTTGTCCTTTGTTTCGCACACCGATTTCTCGAGCAATTTCGACGAAGGCAATGGGATTCTCTGCGCGGTTTCTAAAGTATCTCACGGGGTCTTCGACGTAGGGTTTTCCCTCGAAAACCGTCCAGCCATTGACATGAATCAAGTCCAAGTGGCCGTCGTGGTCGAAATCCGCAGCGCAAGCTCCCCACCCCCACTCACCGTTGTCCACGCCGGCAGCCGTTGTGACGTCCGTGAACTGGCCTAGTCCATCATTGAGATAGAGTCTGTTTCCAAAGTTGCGACCGTTGGGATAGTCAAGATCGTAAATCGATGTTACAAACCAATCCATGTCGCCGTCATTGTCATAGTCACCCAACGCCGAGCCCATGCCGAACTGGTCCTTGATGACTCTTCGGTCAGTAGTACGGGTGAAGGTTCCATCGCCATTGTTTACAAAGGTCTGGCTCTGGCCGAAATCCGACGCCATGAGCAGATCAGCGTCGCCGTCTCCATCAATATCGGCGAGACCCGGCGTATAGCTCCAATCGCGGTCGCCCTCCACCAGCCAGTCTGCGATGCCCGTTTCCAAACTCACGCTGGTGAACGTCTTGTCCCCGTTGTTGCGATAGAGCGTTTCTGTGTCTAGACCAGAGCTGTAGTACGTTCCCCAATGAGTCAAGAAGAGGTCCACATTGCCGTCGAGGTCGTAGTCGAAGAACAGAGCTGAAATCGTATGCGGAGAGTTGATCGTCAGGCCCGATTCATCCGTTATGTCGACGAACTTCCCGTCTTCTTCCTCCAATCGATTCTCGAACAGGTAGAAGGGGCTCGATTCGATGCCTCCGACGAACAGGTCGAGATCACCATCGCCATCAATGTCTCCCCAAGCCGGACCTCCGCCCCAGTGTCTGACGCCAACTCCAAGATCTTCTCCAACCTCAACAAAGGTGCCATCTCCTTGATTTTGATACAGATGGTTGGGTTCGATGGCCCGACCAGTGATGTAGAGGTCGATGTCTCCGTCGAGATCGTAGTCGCCCGCGGCGACTCCGCCACTGATCCTCTCGGGGTCAGTAAGCAATACCAAGTCTCGACCCCCGGTCAGGGAACGCGAAAACCCTGCGTTCTCAACCTGCTCGAAACGCAAGCCGTATGGGTTTCTCTCTGAGGAATTGGGAGGCGTCTGTCCGTCTAAGGAACTCGCGAACACTAGACTCCCTGCAATACCTGCAAGTGCCAGACTGCGAAGCTTAGAAAAGTGCATGGGTCGTGGCGTCCAACCTACTAGTTGGAACGAGGAGATCGTTGAGTACTTGTAGCTGCTAGTAGTGCTGTCAATTAGAACCAGTATTTTGGCATAGGTGTCAAGCGAATCAAGATTCAGACGTTAACTAATCGCCGATTCTCATCGACCAGCGATCTCGAGCGATATGTTAGCTGCGAGAGGATGTCGATGGGGACTCGGCGGCAATCGTAAAGAAAGCTGAGATCTCAGCTCAGTGTTAATGCCAGCAAGTCGCAGAAGGCAGCGCAAACCATGCGCTGCAAGCTAACTCGGAGCAATTGCTTTTTCTGAAAACCCACTCCACAAAGGTGCAGGCATCTGTGGTCGTTGGGAAGAAGGCCTTGTACTTGCTTCAGACGAATATCAAGTAGACAATGCCAGCCACAGACATAACGGAAAGCGTCAGTAGCATCAAACTGAAGCTTTCCTTCATTTGTCGTTCTTCAGGATCGAAACCAACATCATCCTGATAGTTGCTCATCTTTTGTCCATCCATGGTTACACTCGCTCATCACAACGAAGGATTGGAACTGGCTCTCGTTTTCATTTCCGAACTGGAGAGCTAGTTTTCTACGTTGCGAAGCTGTTCCGATTCATGTGCTTGCGTGCAAGCATCTAAAGTGTAGCAGACTACTGCTCTCGAAAAAGTGAAGGAAATATGGAAAGCTAGCGGGACTTTACTTTGAGCTCTTACACCTGTGCACGAACAAGAGACGCCGGTGTAGTCAATCTGTCAGTTCTTGTCCAAGCACGATGCTTGAGAGCGAGGCTCAAACAAGGGAACAAAACCTTCCAGTTCACGATTTGCACGAATGAACTCCTTTAGCGATGATTGTTCACCTACCCAATCCCCGCACACGAAGTGTTGATCAATGAATTTTCGGCACTGCGAAGGCAACTCGGATCCGTTGAAAGCCGGAATGTATCCACTTTGCAACTCGCCGTCAACAAATGTGGCCATTACGTCGGATACGCCATAGGCAAGTAGATCCGCAAAAAAGTCGCCGGTATGGTTCTCTAGTACAACGAGGTCGGCTGAGTAACCTTCTTGCAATCTGCCGGTGATGTCCTCAAGTCCAAGCGAGTAGGCAGCAGCTCGAGTGACCATGGTCCAGTAGTCCTCGCCTGATAGCTGATCCTTCCATCGAACGTTGTCGACTCTGTCAGCGCATTGAATTTCCTCCAACATGTTGTAGGAGCCAGAAAACGACCAATCGGATCCCAGAGCTACACGCGCGCCACTGTTGAGAACATTGACGACGTCAATGGTCTTGTCGTAGAGAGCGATATTGGAGCGGGGAGCCCAAATCAATGTCACGTCCAATTCGTTGAGTCGTTCAATGCTTTCGCTATCGAGTCCCACTCCATGGATCAAGGCATATCGTCGATTGGGGTTTTGCTCCACATAGTCGAGAAAGGCTCGCCCTTCCAACGTTGCGGCACAATTCGTTCCTTCGGCTATATGCGCGACGTAGGGAGCTACGGACACGCTCTCATCTTCGGACATGCGTGGAACCACATCGGTCAGTTCTTCCGAGCAGTCCAATTCGTGGAACTTGGAGACCCAACCGTATGGAAAGATCTCGTAGTCGATGAGGTAGCCGTCTGCGGTCGCCTCGTTGGTGGCGTTCTTCACCAAACCCTCAACGCCGCCGGATGACCCAAGAGTCGTAGTACCTGCAAGCAAATGCCTTAGCTCCACCCAGATGTCGTGCTCGGGTTCTTCTACAGAATGGAATTCGACCGCATACTTTTCACCAAACACTCCACGCCATTCGTCTCGGTGCTCGTAGATCGGCTTGGTTTCTGGATCGGGGATGCCTCCGCTATGAGAGAGATGCTCATGAGGGTTGATGAAACCCGGAGAGATGTAGGATTCCGTGCAGTCGTAAAGATTCGCATCAGGTGCGGCGAGGCGAACGTCGTCAAGTTTTCCAATCTTCGATATTTTCCCGTCGGCTATGAGAACAGCACCATGTGACACCTCGCCCTCGTTGAGAACGAGATTGCCAGCGACAACGATTTCTTCGGCATCTCCCAGTTCAAATTCGCAACCGCTATCCATAGTGATGGCAATGGCATCGTCAGTATCCGCTCGGATTGCCACGTAAAGGAATAAACAAACTGCGAGACAGATGGCAAGAATCCTGTTGCTACTAATTGCCACAAGACATCTAGCGATTCCTGGCATGCTTAACTCCTCAAGCCCTACACAATGCACTATTGTGCAAACTGCGCGGCTTTCTGCTTAGCCCAACAATTTTGCGCTCTCGACCAGCGACCGAAACAATTCGACATTATTTTGAAACAAATTGAAACATTTGATGTCTAACGGAGTGAGATGAAGTAAGAGAGCGAAAACCAATCCGAAGTCCCGATCAGCGCCGCAACGATTTGTGCGCTCCTCCAAATTGCAAGCAATAGCAGGGAGTAAGAGTCAACTGCGGTGCCGAAAATCGACCTCAAAATAATTGTTCTGTCATGGTTGATATTTGTTATGCAATTGGGTTACAATCGCCGTGAAGTGTTTCGTGGAAGCAACGCGCTGTATCACAGGGGTTGCATTTGCGAAGCTGAACAAGGATGTACTAGGTTGATCAGAGTCACTTCAATGATTGAAGCTATGTCTCGCCAAACCTATGGAGGATGGATTTTCTAGACGAGTGCCCTACTCGAAGAATCTAGAGGATAGTCCTACGCACGGAGGCGGGAATGACTTCTAAAGGACCAAGGAGCAACAGGCTTGTTGTAGGGGTCCGCTATCACAGCCATTGCGTTGCAACCGTTCATTTGTTGGGCGTGTTGCTGCTGGATTGGCGCAAGGAGGAATTCCATGAAATCTTTGCCAATGGTTCGAAAACGCGTTGACGCATCGAGGCGTCTTAGCGTTCTAAACCTCGTTAGAACCACAGCCCTTCTCACAATGGGTGCGTTTAGTCTGAACGCACTCGCACAAACCACAACCTGCGAATTCGATGAAGTCACTGCTGGCACAAATTGGCAAGTTGTTGGTGGCGAGAATCAGATCGTCTTCTACCAAGGAACTGGAGCGAGCGTAACCATACCTAATTTCACCGACGACGGATGTGTTGGATCTGGAGCTACAAGTTTCAGGCTATTCAAGAACGGCGTGCAGATTACGGATTTGACCGACGGCACCGACGATGACGTAATTAGGTTGCTTCGTAGAGTGACCGGAGTGACCGTCACAGATGTGGGTGTTACGGCGACCGATGACACTAACGGTTGGGGCGACGAGCACACAATCACTTACGACGGAACAGATACCGCTTGGGGAGCGGCTCCCGTCGAATACATGGTCCAAGCAGCACGAGCGTTTACAGACGTTCTGGGCGAATTCACTTTCACTGTGACGGTCTTGCCAACGCAACTAACAATACCGACGAGCGTCGTATTTAAGGCTGAATCTACGGAGAGCATTGTGGTCCGTTGGGTCGGCGACGACGTTGCTGGTACTGCAACGCATTACCAAGTGGGATGGCGAACGACGGGTACGACGAGCTACACCATGTGCGGCCTGAAAGCAGAAAACACACCGGCAAGCGAGACTACCCATTTCTACTCGATCCAGGGATTGGAAGCTGGTACGGGATATGAGGTGGCCGTCAGAGCCGTCAACCCCGGCTCTATGACCAACATGTATGACGATGCGTACAGCCCATTTAGCACTCCTACGTTCGATGCGGACGAGCATACGACGAAGAGTCCAATGGACGATGCCACGCCATCAGCCGCTATCAACGATATGAATCCCATCCGGATTGCTACAGGTCAGATAGTAAGTGTCAATGCGATGGAATGGATATTTCCACATATTGACGGCGAAACGGTAACCGATAGCGACCCCTTCCATGCGACCGGAACCACGTTTACCTATCGTACGCGGTCAGGCAACAATTCGGCTCTTCGAGTTGAGTTCATTGACGACGGGGATACTACCACCACCGACCACGTCATCCGTCTGACCGGTCTAGCCGAGGCAACAACCTACGCAATTATCACTGCCGAAGGTTCAGATGGCTCGGAACTTAGAACCGAAATTCCAGTGAAAGTCGGTACCAACGCCGAACAAATATTCTCGGTTACGTCGGCCACGACGCGGTGGGACCTTGAAACTACAGCGGCGAATTTTGAGCTGGATGCGAGCGACTTTGTCTCGGAAGCTGATGACACAATCGAGTATTCGATGACTGGTGGCACGCATCGAGGTGTTACCTATCTCGAAATCGCTGAAGACACAGGCGTGATAAGCGTGCCCGCCGGCATTAACTTGTCACCTCTCGAATCAGGCGACGAGTTCGAACTTACCGTAACCGCCACAAACGGCAATCAGGGGACCGATTCGATAGTCATTTACGTGAATGTCGTTGAAGGTGACGATGCACCGTTTCTCAAACCCGGAACAGCGGACGTATGGCTCAAACCGCTCTCCGAAGCGAACGGAGGAGGCTCTCGCGTTGTCAATTTGGCTCAGTATTTTGACGACCGCGATGGAGGACGTCTGTGTTTCTCCATTACCGGCGACACGACTGATATAGGAACATCGAGCAACCCCATGGTGGTTGCCGACGTTAGGCTTTCCGGTGCCTCGCAATGCAGGAATGCACAGCTCACAGTAACGATGAATTTGCCGTCGACGAATCCCTCTAGCGACGACTTCTCCTTGCTCAATCTTCTAGGAGTTGTTGAAGTTGACGTTGATGTGGCTGCATATCAGGAAGGCGATTCGACCAACACATCCGATCCCGTGACGGTAAAGATCAAACTGGCTTACGGTGCGAATGCCTCGCCTTCGATCCGCGCCGTAGCAAGGGCTGGTGCCGTTCACATTGCAAGCGGCGGATACACAGTTGACGAAAACAGTGCCTTCACCATAACGTTTACGGCCGACGACCCGCTCCCCAACCCTCGCAGAAGCAACTCGAACACCCGTCTTTCGCACGACGACATTTGTTGGAGCGACAGCGGCAAGTGCATGCCTTGCGTGGGGCCAGAGAATCGGATGAGCGATCGTATCGTAAACAATGGAGTTTCCCACGAGTTCGATTTGACGGTTCCTGCCGCAAAGGTGGACTACGAAAAGCATCCTAACGGGTACGTCATTGACCTGTGTGCGACTGACTTGTCCGGTACTACCCACACAACACAATTTACTGTGATGATCGAGGACGTTGAAGAACCACCGACGTTCAAGCCCATCGAGGACATGTATTTCGTCGTGGGCGACTATGGAAAATCCATCGACCTTGCGGACTTTATCCAAGATGGAGACGGAGAGCGAGACATTGTTAGGTACGAGGCCAATACCGTCGGTACAACCACCGCAGTCGAAGTGTCGGAGTCCGATGGAGTTGTAACTGTCACGCCCACCGATCAGCCCTTGGCTCGAAAGGCCGAAGTGGAAATCGAGGTTTCCGCAACAGATACATCTGGGTATCGAGCGTATGGTTATTTCACGGCAAACGTAAAGAACTCGAATAGGTCCCCAACATTTAGGGGAGGTATCGGATCAGTTTCCTATGCGGTTGCGGAGAACAGCCCAGCTAAAACCAAGATTGGCACGCCGATAGAAGCTACAGATCCAGATGTAGGGGATGACATCACCTACGAGTTGAGTGGTTCTCAGATGTTTGGCATCGATACCACAACGAATGGTGCGCAACTCGTACTCCGCAAAGCTGGTCTCGACTATGAGCAAGGCAACGCATCTTACGATCTTGTCCTTACGGCAAACGACGGTTATGGGGGTGCTGCAACCCTACGCATCACGGTGGCGGTCACCGACGTCAATGAACCTCCAGTGGCGACAGACGAAGTAATCAAGGATCAACGAATCCTTCTCGGCATGACGGAGTGTGTAATTCGCGCAAGCGATCACTTCTCGGATCCTGATGAGTCCGACCAGGCCTCGGGATTGCTGATCGAAGCAACGACGACTCGTCCTGGCGATGTCGCCGTAACGATCAGTAACAACGATGTCTGCATAGAGGGTAGAAATGTTGGTACTGGACCCGCAAGAATCACGGTTACAGCCCGCGATCGTGCTGGTCACACGGCACACAAGCGCTTCAAGGTAACAGTAGAGCAGAACAATCCGCCTATGACCGCTGCAACTGGTGGTTTGGAGGACCTTGACGTTCAAAGAGATGGTCGCAGCGAAGACATCGATCTAAATGAATATTTCGATGACGGCGACGATACTTACGACGAGACCATGGAGTACTCGGTAAGTAGCGGGGATGCCAATATCGCTACAGCCGTCGTCGTTCGCGGTCATTACCTGCGCATTTACGGCAACCTTGACGGAACGACCACGGTCACAGTTACTGCAACCGATCAGAACAATCAATCGCACTCGCAAACGTTCGACGTAACCGTCGTAGGAAATGAAGCACCGGTTGCTAATCCGAACGCCATTGCCGACGTACAGACGCGCATAGGCCAGACGCCTGCACCGATCGATGCTGGCGAAGCATTCACGGATGAAGGCGATTCGTTCACACTATCAGTGGGAACGGACAACACCGACGTGGCGACTTTGTCCGTCGAGTATGACGCAGACAACAATCCTTGGATCACGGTGCATGTGCATTCGATTGGCAGCACGCGGGCAACCGTAACTGCTGTCGACACAGCACAAAACACTGCCACCGTGTCGTTCAACATTGAAGTTGGCGAACGCAATGACCCGCCCAAGTTGGCAAGTCCAATCGCTGACCTATCCGTTGAGATAGACGGTCGGGTTGACATCGACTTGGACGAAGTCTTCGACGACGAGGGACGACTGTCCTTTGAAGTCGATATCGAAGACGACAACGTTGCGGACGTCGTGTATCGATCCATCAGCAATATCTTGCGTGTATACGGCTACAAGACTGGCGATACTCTCGTGAGCGTAACGGCTACGGACGACATCGGACAAACGGCCACGGACGAATTCACGGTTACCGTTGTCGAAGGCGCAGCCCCAGAAGTTGTAGCCGTACCGGTAGCGCAATCGATACATTCCGGTGGCGTGAGGGAAGTGTCCCTCAATGGAGTCTTCGTAGATCCCGATGGCGGAGCGCTTACTTACAGTGCGAGCTCATCTAACGAAATGATCGCAACTGTAATGGTATCGGGAAGCACGCTTCAGATTACCGGCGTTTCCGAAGGAAATGCAACGATCACTGTTCGGGGCACTGATGCCGAAGGACTCTATGCCGAGGTTATGTTTGACATAGCGGTTGGTCCTGCCGATGTTCCTCCAATGCTTGCGATCCCGTTCAAGGATCTGACGCTGGAGATGGGCAAGAATGCAGATGTGACCCTCGATGGCGTTTTCGAGGACGACGGCACCTTGACCTACTCGGTCACGGTGGACGACGACGACGTAGCGCATGCCGTTTATCGCCAAAGCAACAATTCGATTCGTGTCTATGGAGACGCAATCGGAACGGCGATGGTCACGGTCACTGCAACGGACGCAAGCGGTCAGTCCGCAAGCGATTCGTTCATGGTTACTGTTGAGATCCCGAACAATCCGCCAGTCGTTGCCAAGACCATTGATGGTGTCACCATCGAAGCAGGTGATTACCTCGACGTATCGCTTGACGGCGTATTCAAAGATGAGGGAGAGCTAGACTATACGGTTACTAGCGATAGTGACACTGTCGCAGATGCTGTCTATCGCGTAAGCACGAATTCCGTTCGTGTGTTCGCTCTAGAGGTCGGTATGGCAAACATTACCGTAACGGCAACTGACGACGTAGGTCAGACAGCGAGAACCAGTTTCCAAGTCGACGTCGATCCAGCAAACGACGCACCCACGTTGAGCGGTACGCTCGACAATACAGAGGTCACTGTTGGCGAGTCTACAACGGTTTCTCTGGCTGGAGTGTTTACGGACCCCGATGGCGACACCTTGAGCTATGCTGCCACAACGTCCGACGAAATGATCGCCACAGTCAGCGTGACCGGCATCGATCTGACCATCGAGGGCAAGAGTGCCGGAATCGCGACGATCACGGTGACGGCCACCGATCCTGGAGGTCTCAGTGCAACAGGAACGTTCAGCGTCGATGTTGAAACCGCGCCGATGCTGGTGCAGGATTTTGCCGACGAAGTCGTTACCGCAGGCGAGCCGCTCACATTTGCGGTTGACAAGTACTTCATGGATGACGACGGTGACACGCTAACTTACTCGGCGAGTTCGTCCGACGAATTGATCGCCACAGTCAGCGTAACCGGCATGGATCTGACCATCGACGGCATGAGCGCTGGTACCGCCATGATCACCGTGACCGCGACTGACCCGAAGGGCCGGAGCGCGTCCGGCACCTTCGACGTGGTAATTGAAACCGCTCCCATGCTAGTAATGGAGTTTGACGATCGAGTTGTAACGGCAGGAATGCCAGACACCTTCTCGGTTGCCGACAATTTCGCTGATGAAGACGGCGACATGCTCACCTTCTCCTCTATGTCTTCCGACGACGCCATTGCCATGGTCAGCGTGTCCGACGACGATCTGACCATTGATGGCATGAGCGCTGGAACGGCAACGATCACCGTTACGGCTGCTGACCCGAAAGGTCGCAGCACAACCGGTGAGTTTGAAGTGGTAGTCGAAACCGCTCCCATGCTGATCATGGAATTTGACGACCAGGTTGTAACCGCGGGCGAACCAATGATGCTTCAGGTTGCCAACCACTTCGCTGACGAGGATGGCGACACGCTCACCTATTCGGCTATGTCTTCCGACACAGCAATTGCTACTGTTAGCTTGTCAGGCGAAGAACTGACTCTCAACGGGGTGGCCGCCGGCACCGCGACGATAACTGTCACAGCTTCAGATCCTAAAGATAGAAGCGCGTCGGGTACCTTCGAAGTGGTAGTCGAAACGGCTCCCATGCTGGTCATGGATTTCGACGATAAAGTTGTGACTGCGGGAATGCCATACACCTTCTCGATTGCCGACAATTTCGCTGATGAAGATGGCGACACGCTCACCTACTCGGCAATGTCTTCTGACGACGCCATAGCCATGGTCAGCGTGTCCGGCGACGATCTGACTATCGACGGCATGAGCGCTGGAATGGCAACGATTACCGTGACAGCCGCCGACCCGAAAGGTCGAAGCGCGTCCGGTGAGTTTGACGTGGTTGTTGAAACCGCTCCCATGCTGGTCATGGAATTTGACGACCAGGTTGTAACCGCGGGCGAACCTATGACCCTTCAGGTTGCCAACCACTTCGCTGACGAGGATGGCGACACGCTCACCTATTCGGCTATGTCTTCGGACACAGCGATTGCCACGGTTAGCATGTCGGGCGAAGACCTGACGCTCAATGGGGTATCCGCTGGCATGGCGACGGTAACTGTCACCGCTTCCGATCCCAAAGATAGAAGCGCATCGGGTACCTTCGAAGTGGTAGTCGAAACGGCTCCCGAAGCAGTCGGCAACATAGCCGACATGATGCTTCAAGTTGGTGGCGAAGCCATGGAGATGGATCTGACCGGCTACTTCGCGGACGGCGACGGCGATGCACTCACCTATGCGGCGAGCACCGACACCGATTCAGTTGAGACTGCCGTTAGTGGCGCAATGTTGACACTAACCCCGCACACCAAGGGACAGTCGGTCGTCACGGTTGTGGCATCTGACCCGAAGCAAAGACAAGCAACTCAGGAGTTCACAGTTACTGTGGACGATGGCGAGATCAAGGCTGTTGGTAATGACGCGTTGGCGGGCGTTGCGCGCACGATAATCGGAAGCGCTTCGAACGCAATCGGCGGTCGGTTGGAAGGCAACCGTGGCAATACTTCAGGATTGTCATTCTTGCCGATCATCGGGGGACGGGACGACTATCAAAGGGTCGACTCCCAGCCTGGCATCATCAGCGCCAATACAGGAACTGTAGGGCCGGCACCTCGAACTCAGCAGCCGGCTCAACGATCCTCAGCGCCGATGGTCCGCAAAGCTTCCAGCGGCGTCACTTGGGGCATGGTGCCATCCAAATTCCAGGACTCGTCCCAAAGCCGAAAAGTCGACATTAGCTCGCTGCTTGGCAACAACTTCTCCTATTTCCTTAATGGAAATGGTGGAATGGGGTCATTCTCTGGATGGGGTACGGTTGATTTCCGCTCCTTGGAAGGTGAAGGCTACGATGGAAACGCATCTGCCTTCTTCCTCGGTGTAGACGTGAAGGTAAGTCCCTACGTGCTGCTTGGAGCGGCCGTTGGACACAACCGAAGCGAAACCGATTACACCTATGGAAGCGCCACGCAGACCCTAGAGACCACAGTTACGTCGGTACTGCCCTACGTCAGCTACAAGCCGAATCCACGCGCTATCGTGTGGGGCGTTGTAGGACGAGGCGGAGGCGAAGCAACCACAACGGTGCACAACGCCACCGATTCCGAGTCCAGCGATCTAACGATGAACTTGGGAATGTTTGGCGCGAGCGCAAGGTTCGCCAGCAGAGGTGCGACGCAGTTTGGCATCCGAGGCGACGCGGCATTTGCCAGTCTAGCCACGGAAGATGGCAACGGCGCTGCCGACGGCTTGGATGCCGGTGTCAATCGGCTGCGAATCGGCGCAGAAGCCATGCATGTCTACGGAATGGCCGATGGATCCACGGTTACGCCTTACGGCGAAATCAACCTTCGATATGACGGTGGCGACGGAGTCACTGGCTCTGGCATCGAGCTGGCGGGCGGCGTGAGAATCATGACGAACGCCTTCTCGTTAGATGCTCGAGGCCACACGGTCGCCGCGCATAGCGCAGAGGACTTCTCGGAGAGTGGCGTGACGCTGATGGCCACGCTCAATCCGTCGCACGGAATGACCGGCTTGTCGATGTCGCTCGCCCCGAGCTGGGGTCAAACCTCGAGGCCGCAAAGCCTCGTCTGGGCCGATTCCGCAGCAGGCGCTTTGCCGTTCAATACCGGATTCAGATCACACAACGGGTTCGCCATGAATGCGAACATCGGTTACGGCTTCCTGATCAATCGCGATCGCCATGTGTTGACGCCCTACCTCGAGTACGGCGAAGACGGCGCGCGGAACCGCTCAATACTCTTGGGCACGGAAGTCAAGCAACTAATCATGTCATCCTCGCTGTTTGACATGAACGTAACGGTCGGTCGCGTTGGCTCAACAAGCGATTCTGACAACAACCAACTTGAGATCAACGCGACGCTCCTGTTCTAGGTACCCCTAGACCTAGAACCCCTCCCTGGACGACCCGCGTACCGCCTAGCGGTACGCGGGTTGTCTCTTTTTCTCCCCGACAAGGACCTCTGTCCTGCGTACGAAGAATGCAAGGATAGGACCTTGCACCAAAAACTAGCCCTAAGGCGCATACAATTCACGAGCAAGAGCAGCCTGCATTAGCTTGGTTGCGTCGGGAGGTTGACGGGCGAAAGAGTTCTGTCGGCAATTGGCACCCCAGTGCCAAACGCTACATGGAATCCAAATGGCATACAACAAGTGAACATAGCCAATTCCAGAATGCGCAGCATTTCTAAAGCAATTCTGTTCTGCGGATTCGGGGCTCTGGCTAGTGTCCAGCTACTAGCAGAAGGTAGTACAAGTTCAGCTGACAACAAAGAAAGTCTAGGTACTAACCCGTATCAGGATTCGAACCTTGGTTCGGGGAGCTTCACGTTACCCAATCCCAAGGGCATTGACGAACTCACTAAGATCAAGAGTGAATTTTTGAGAAGTGTGGTATTGCGTCGAATGCTGGCCAATACTGATGTGCAGGGGGTGATGCGCTTATTTGACCAAGCAAAGAAAGTAACGCATCCCAATCTACGTTCACGACTTCAGAAAACGCTCGTTCAAAAGCTTACGACGTTGGACCCGCAACAATCACTCAATATCGCACTGGACGTTCCAACATTGAACCGCAGTCGACTGGTTGAGGCTGTATTCATTGAGTGGTTCATATCTGATCTGGACGAAGCGGTCAAAACTGCTTCCTCGCTCGACTACAGCGAGCGGCTAGTTGCATTGAAGACACTCGTTCAAATCCGCGATGACCTCCCAAGTAGCGAGCTACAGAAATTCGCGGACGATCTCGGTCACGGCGGTAGATTTAGGGGGCTAGTTGAAGAATTGACCGAAAGATCCGCTTGTATTGACCCGAGGAGCTCGTGGAATGCGCTCAGCGAAGATCCGTGGTTGGACAGCACCCAGAAGTTTGTCTTCCTTGACATTGCAAGGGCGTGGATTGATGCCGATGGTAGGCAAGCTCTGTTTGAAATCGCGGATTCAATTCAAAACCACGCTACCCGCGTGGATTTGATAGAGCGGTTGATCGACGAAATAGCCGAAACGGATCCTGAAGAAGCGTTTTGGTATGCCAAGAATCTTTATGGGCAGACCGACGGTTCAGTATTTTACGACGCTGTTCGTGAGTGGGCCAAGAGCGACCCTCGCGCTGCGCTTGAAGCGGTTTCCCAATTGGACAGCCACATGCAACGGCTAAAGTTGCAATATACGATTGCAACAAGCTGGGCGCGCAATGACCCCAGAGATTTTCTGACGCAGAATTTGGACAAGTTTTCTACGACTGCCCGGTCGGCTGCGCGAAGCTATGCAATCGATCAAATCGCAAAGATTTCACCAGAAGAGGCGAAGGTATATCTCTCAGAAATTCCGCAAAGTGAAATCGAATCCGTTGCCGTGCGAATCGCCACACGATTGTCTGATACAGACGTTCAGGAGGCAATTGACTGGATCAAAACGGATGCGAATGTCATTCAACACCAGCAGCGCCTATTCCGCGTAGTGTTGGATGAGCTTCTTGAGGAAGACCTAGAAGCGGCCATGCAGTTTGCGCAGGATCACTCAACCGATACTACCGAAGATGGCCTTGAGTTCAAGGTTCTACGCTATATTGTTAATGGGAACGAAATCGAGCAGGCCTTGGAATTCTTGCCCCGAATGCAGGAAGGACATGGCAAGTTTGCTGCGCACATGGATGTAGCACTCAATTTGATAGTCAACAAAGACATCGACCGTGCGCTTGAATTGGGTGACCGCGTAGATTCTGAACATAGGCGCTACTTTTTTTCAGCCGTGCTTGAATCCTGGGCTCACTACGACCCTCAGGGGATGTACGAAGCCTTGGACGATTTGTCGGATAAGGGGCTAAGACTCCAAGCAGCCCAAGCGCTGCGCTACAACAATAAGTCTCTAAGCGAAGAGCAAATTCAATACGTCGAGTCCCTACTTTAGAACGATCGTGGAAATTTGTGTGACGATGGTTATTGATCTATTCAGCCTACAAAAAGGCATCGATAAATGACTCTGGTTGCTAAGAAAAGGCCCGCACGGATATCTCTCTTTGGCCGCAGCATTGTCGTGTTCGCGTTGGTCTTTGGGATTTGGGCAGCAGGCGAAGAGCCCATCGGCGAGGAAGAAAGTGAATCCCGTAACGCTGAATTGTTCGTAATGAGTGATCCCGCCTTTTCCAAATCGCTGCAAGGCTATGCAACTCTCGAATGCTTTGCGAGCGAATTTGATCGTTCGCTTGCATTCGACGAAGTACTACTCCACGCAGACACTCACCAGCTCACGGAACTACTCAGACAATCCTCGTCGATAACTCCCCACAGCATGCAACTGACAGTGCGCGACGCAGTGTTTCGCCGGTTTGCAATGCTAAACCCTATTCGGGCTCTTGAACTGGTTGCAAATGTGCCGGTCCATCAACAACGGCGCATGCGGTCAGCAATATTTCAGGAGTGGGCAAGCATCGAGTTTGATTCCTTAATCGAGCATTTGTCGGCGCAGCGCTCCCCAAATCGTTCTGTGGCGTTTGAAGCAATAGTGGAAATCGCTGAGGGCCTCTCCGACAGCGAGAAGTTGATTCTTGCAGAAAAGATCCGCCTCGAACAGCACATTGCGGAAGGTACCGTCTACAACAGCAATTGGGAGAACCTCGAGAGCATAGAATCCATTTGGCGCAAAGCGACAAAACAAACAGGAGGCGCCTCAACCAATTCTCTAATGAAGCTTACTCGCTTGGGTGACAAGTGGATTGACAACGAGGGACTAGGGGCAATAGCCAAAATAAACGAATCGATTGAAGATTGGAGGCTCCGACGGGCAGTTCTGAGACGGGTCGTCAGTTTCGCCGTAGGAAGGGATCCCAAAGCAACGTTTGAATATTCGCTGGAATTGTTCAGTGGCACAGACTGGCCTTTGGTCGAACAAGCGGCAAGGCATTGGGCAAGCATCGACCCCACAGCTGCAATAAGCACGATTTCGCAACTTGAACCCAATCGCCAAAACATGGAACTTTACATCGCAGCTGTATCGGCTTGGGCGAGTCTCGAACCCAGAATTGTTCTTGAGAGGCTGGAAGAGTTGCCTAAAGAGCTGCGCGAAGAGGCTCGCCTCAGTGCTCTTTCAAACGTGACCGACTACTCGACCGAAGAAGTAACGCAACTAGTAGAGCAATTCAACACCGAAGGCATATATGCGGCAACTGAAAAAATTCTGGCTAAATGGAAGGACTATGCCTTTGACGATGCTTTCGATTGGGTGCTGTCAAACACTCGACCCGGCCACCGCAAACCTGAAGGGCTTGAAGTGGTGTTGAACGACCTCTCGTCAATGGACGCTGAAATTGCCTTCGAAAGGGCGTTGGAACAACCCTTGAATCAGAATGAAATTGGGCTGGAAGCCGATGTTCTCTACTACTTCGCCATATTCGACTTCGACAAAGCAATAGCCTGGCTTCCATCAGTGCGGAATGCAGAGACCAGATTCGAGGCAAGTGCGAGAATAGGATTGCGTTCGATGATGTACGAAGAATGGGACCGAGCAATTACACTTGCAGGCGAGGTTCCCACTACGGAACGCAAGGACTACTTCAAGCGCATCGTACCTAATTGGTTTTCGTTATCGCTGGACGACCCAACCGATCACATTGAAGGCCTCCCGAACAGTGAATCCCAGTCAAAGTTTGCACTAATTGCATTGATGTTCGGATTGTCTTCGACAATGTCAGAATCTCTGTTAGCGAAAACTCGCTTCTATCTGAGTAGCGAGGATCTGGAGCGAATTGAACGAGTAGAGCAGCTACTGGCTCCGTAGCCTGAACTCATTGATTCCAGGCAGCAAAACGAGCGTTGCTAGGCAGAAGAATTCTCTCCCTCCATCACATCTGCCAATGTTCTAAAGTACTCAGCGGGACTTGGCTTGCTCCTAACCAATCGCGGTTCATCAAACCACTTCGCCTCGGGCAGCTCAAAACGGTCCCTATCCATTCGAGGCTGCAGCTTGTACTCGCTGGTTCGTCCCCACCAGTCCGTTCTGCCAATGCAATAGCCTTCGAATCCAGTCACTACGTCGGTAAGCTTTTCTCCGAGCTGGAATTTGAAGGTTTCGTCGCGTTCGCGATGATCATCTGCCATATATTTGCCTATTGGAGAGTGCGATTGAGATTATGCACGATTGTGGCATGTCTTGAGTCCATTGCAGGCTAGTGCAGTATTGGAGATTGCGAGTCTGCTCCCTTTGCTCCGCACTTCTGGACAATCGTTTGAGTAGGCTCAGCGGAGTTTGCTGGCTTGGATAGCGTTGCGATGCATGGCGGGATTGGATTCTTTGATCGGAATTTTGAGCATTCCACTCTACCGGTAGGTGGTTTGCGACGCATTAAAATCGGGCACAAAGAATCCTCTCTGCCAGAGCCATTTCTAGAAGTAGTCGGAATTTGCGGGTAAAGGTAAGCGCTGTGAAGGTTTCTAGGAGCAACGTCGCTCTAACATTACTGTTGGTTGGATTGACCACATTCGCGCTGACTGGGCTTTTGGGTTCGTGGAAACAATCTGCCGTTCAGGAAATTTCTGTCCTTAGCCCAATAAATGAAGTCAATCAAGCCGTTATTGATCAAATCCGCCAATACGGACGCTATGGGAGCAAGGAAGCCGCAATCGTTGGCGCACCCAAGACCCAAGTCGAACACGCTGCGCGTTCAGCATTGAACATTCCGACAACTCCAATTTCCGCAAACGATGACTACTCAACGGTTTCCGTTGACGAAGAAATGCAAAAAGGGAGCCTAGATCGTCGGGAATCGCATTCTTCGCCATCAGCACCAAACAACGGCGGTCGTGCTTGGTTGGACTCCAGTTCAGGCATCAATTCGCTGATCGCTCAAGCCGAGGAGGCAGGTAGAGACTGGACGTTTGGTTGGATTCAGATCAATCGCCCGCTTCAATCGGATGCCATTGAGAAGAAGCTTCGACAATTCGGCAGCAGCGTACTTGGATCGACCGGCGATTTGGTTCGAGCAAAGCTAAAAAAGAGTCGAAAGAGTCTTGAGTCCATAGATTCCCTCTCCTGGGTGTCTGGACTTGCAGCCTTGCCGCCTCGACTCAAACTCCAGGGCAATATCAAAGAAATAGCATACAGTGCAAATCCGTCATCTCTTACACCAGTCTTTGTAACCGTCGTCGATTCGCACATGGAGGAGGCGTTCCGTAACGAGTTCAAGAGGCTTGGGCTCATCGTCGGGCACTTCGATCCATCAATTCGGGTTTTCCCGATGGCTATCAGATCCGACCAGGTAGCTCAACTAGCACGATTGGACTTCGTGCAGTCCATCGAACCCATTGCCGTAGTCGAGGCCACGCATGATACGGCTGTGCCAGCTTTGGGCGTGGATGCTCTTCGTGAAGTGGGAGCAACATCCGGCGAGTTTACCGGCACCTATGGTGTAACCACTCCAATTGGGGTAATGGATAGCGGGCTCAATACCAACCATGTCGCAATTTCCTCCTTGCGGAAGAGTATTTGCGGCGCAAATTTCATTAGTACCGAAGACCACGATCTTTGGATTGACGAATACGGTCACGGCACGCACGTAGCGGGGACCATGGCTGGAAACGGGTTCTTCCAGCCGCGTTACGCGGGAATGGCTCCCGGCATAGAGCATATTCGGTTTGCAAAGGTCTTGAATTCCTTCGGCACTGGAAACACTTTCGCGGTAATCCAAGGAATGGATTTTCTAGCCAAGTCATCGGCGTGCCCAGAGGAAGGCTGGTCCGAGGACCGGATAAAACCCTTGATTGTGAACATGAGCCTTTCCAGTAGAAGTCTGGAATTCGACGGGAGGTCGACAGGTCCTCGAAAATTGGACGCCATGGTTTGGACCCACCAACAACTGTACGTCGTCTCGAACGCGAACGCAAGAATCTATGGCTATTCGAACTACGGCTCCGCCAAGAATTCGTTGGCTGTGGGCAATGTGCACGACAATGGCGACACGGTTGCTTCCAGCAGCGTTGGTCCCACCGTCGACGGCCGATTGTTGCCCTCTCTAGTCGGAACTGGCTCAAATGTCTTTTCAGCAGAAGGCAATGCATCCTACGATGGCTATCTTCCAGCAAGTGGCACAAGCATGTCCTCGCCAAGCGTTGCAGGTGTCGCCGCGCTACTCATGGATGCTTCACCTGAGCACCGCGAGCAACCCGCATTGGTGAGAGCGCGTCTGATGGCCAGCGCGGTAAAGCTAGACGCCTGGTTTGAGTCTGAGTCAGTCTTCCCACGAAACAACACCAACGGACCGGGGTCCATGCAAGCCCAATACGGCATGGGAATGGTGTCGGCGCGAACTAGCATTGTTAACAACGACGTTTCAGACGGCTGGCTTAGCTCAGGCGCTACGGTCACATTGGAAGATGGTGAGTACGCGTATCAGGACATTGTCGTGCCTGAGGGAGCAAGTAGGCTGGACATCGCGATGACTTGGGATGAGCCTCCAGCCGATACGATAACCAGCAGCGTTTTGAACAACCTCGATCTCTGGGTTGACCTCCACGCAGACTGTGGTTCGGGATCTTGCGGAGAATATTCGTCCCGATCGATCATCGACAACGTCGAGTGGGTAATCATTACAGACCCCGAGCCGGGCACCTATCGAGTCAAAATCGCCGGGGTACGTATTTTCACGGACCCTCCTCGTGCAGCAATCGCTTGGACCTTGATTAGAGGTGATTCAACCCCAACCTTGACGATCGAAGTGGAGCAGGACGCGTACACGACCGAGGATGGCGCTTCCCACAATCACAGCGTGGAAGTGGTTGTTTCTACCAGCGAATATGTCGCGTCTGGAACTGAGCTTCATTTGGACTGCAGAACTCAGGATGGTGAACCCTGTGCTTCGTTTGGGTATGCGACTGACGATGATCTAACGTACCGTCGAAAATTTCGTGGGCTGGTGCAACGTGAGGACGGTATCGGTACCAATAGCACCAATGTCGATAGCCTGTACTTGGGTGAAGTCGCGCACGGTGAGGAGCAACGCGTACTCCTGCAGCTTGCGTCCGAGACTAGTGAGCCATTGAATATCTACTTGACTGCAACATCGTGGAACGCGAATGGCGCCAGCACCCCGGTGGTCTTCAATGGACCGGAGTCGAATGCCGAACCTGACAACGAAACGAACCCCCCTGCAAATGACTCCTATGCAAATCCCTTATTGTTGGGAGATCCTGAAGGAAGCATTGAAATCGACACATTGCTGGCTACATCCGAGCCTGGCGAGCCAATCCGAAGCGCCACACTTCAGCGTCCAACCCGCTCCATCTGGTTCAGGTGGATTGCGGAAAGTTCAGGATTGACATCGTTTGCTGTGAATCCACGAGGAACCTTGCCAAATTGGTATTTGGGCTATTCGAGTGACCTCAATCCTTCCGTTGATGTCTTCCAGGTGTCTGAGACTTGTTGCGGCATAGCTAGCAGTGATCTCATTGGTTCCTCAGATTGGTCGGTGCAATTCTTCGCCGAGGAAGGAAAGGAGTATCGGATTCGAATTGGCAGCGCTCACGCTTCAATACCGTTGGTCTTGAATTGGCTGATCGGTGAGCGTCCGCCGAATGACAACTTCGCTGACGCCATTACTATCACAGGATCATCCGGCACGGTCTCAGGCCACAACATGGGCGCGACGATCGAACCTGGAGAATTCTACGGTACGCTTTCATCGACGATTTGGTACCGTTGGACTGCTCCGGCAACAGGCAATTGGAGTTTCCATATAGAGGATGCCCAGCTCGTTCACATACTAGTCTTCACCGGTGACGCCGTTGACAAACTGAGGTTGGTCTCTGGAATCTCGGCACCCGGCGACCGAGTCTCCGTGGCTACTGTCGAGGACGAGACCTACAACGTGATGGTCGCATCCCCAAACGCGCGATCCGGTGGTTGGCAATTTAACGATTTGTCATGGAACCGGCACAACGATTCACGCAACAGTTGGAACTGGTTTGAGTCTGGCAGACAACTGAGCGAGTCTGAGACCGGGACCGCCCGCTATCAACATGAACAGTGGATGGGGGTTGAACCTGGAGAACACGAGTCCACGGGCGTTCAGACGGGATGGCTGAAGTGGGTGGCTCCATCGAGCGGTCGCTATACATGGTACTGGGACCAACCAAGCTTTCACTTGGCTCCGTTTTCTGGGAATGCGGTCGACGAATTGAGTGATATCAAGCACGATGCCGTCGCCAGTGGCACCGAGTTCGTGTTCGAAGCTGAAGAAGGGGAGGAGTACGCAATCTCGTTTGGACGAACCGCAGACAGCTATCAAGCCTATACCTATACGTCGCTTGTTCGAAGTAGGAATCTATGGTGGGGAAAGACCCCAGAAAACAATACGATCAGCGGCGCGACTGTCTTGAGCGGGATGGAAGGCAGCATCATTGGCTCAAACCAATTTGCGACAACGAGCTCTGCGATCCGCAGGCATTTGGGTTATTCGTCGCTTTGGTACACCTACGAGGCGGAGCAAACCGGTTGGTATCGGTTCTGGGTAGAAAACGCGAGTTCCTCGTCAATCTTGTCCGCTTTTCATCCTCAAGAAGCCAATTTTCAACCGCAATTCATCGCGAAGTCACGACCGTCATCCATTCTTGAGGAAAGGATCGAGGTTTTCGTGTACGTTGAAGAAGGCGCGAGCGTTCTATTGAGAGTCGGAACCGCTCGTCCGCACATGGACTCAGAATTCGAGCTTAATTGGTCGAATGCCAACCCGCCCAACTGGCTAGTCTATCGTGGCCGCATCGCAGACAATTGGAGGGATGATTCCGGGAGGGTAATCGCGTTGGTCGAACCGTCGGATATGACGTTCAACTCTGATGGCACGCTCCTCTTTGTCGCCACCGAAGCAGGGATTAGCACATTTCGCCGCGACACTGAGTCGGGACGTCTGAGCTTGATTCAAGAGATCAGTGAACCTGCGGCGGGCAGCTGTCTAATCTGGGATCCGCATCGAAATCGCCTCTATGCAAACAAACTCGACAATTGGTGGATCTACGATCAAGTAGCCGGAGATGCAACGCGTTTAGAACTTGATCGAGTCGACTACAACGTCGGACTTGGTACTCAAATAACCAAGCGTCCCGGTCCTCCAGTTCTCTTTTTGGGAAATAACGGCGACTATCTCTACAAATCGACTGACTTCATCCAAGCGATCTATACGTTTGGCTCGCAGGGCAATTTGGAATTGGTTGGCTCAAATACACTGCGAACTGACTCGGTCTATCCATCTGCAGACGGAAATCACTGGTGGAAATGGAATTGGCACGATGAGCAGCTGCTGGTTCGAGAGCTTGGCACCGGCTTCTTTAGAGCTGTCGCAAACTCCTGGGAAAACGAACGCGCATACGATGAGATTGGCGCATTCTCGCACGATGAACAATACTTCTTGTCGGTATCTCAATTTGCTTGGTACCAATCGAACTTCGAGGCCCTTTCCATCGACTTCTCGACTGGGGAAATCTCTTCAACGATAACGGCGCAATTTGACGATCTTCTTCTTACCTATTGCAGCGCCGCAATCCCACGCGCGAACTCGAACACTTTGGACGTGCTGTGCAGCGGCGGAGCGTACGTCGTGGAGTACGACTTCGATTTGGGCAATGCATCTCTGAGCGACTATGTTGCAACTATCCCATTCAGCAGGGTGGTGCCCGATGCATACGGGCGAGCGCTACCTGAATACGACTTGGCGGAATCCGGCCCCATTGAACCCAGCCCCGACGGCAAGCATATCTACGCGGCCACATTGAACCAGGGGATCCTGATCTTTGAACGACTCGGGAATGAAATACAAGATCTGACTTCAACGCCAACTTTCAGGTTGCCACGACTGGATCTGCTACGAGCTTCAAAAAACCAAATTCAATTCGCTAGCGATACGGCCACCGACGGATGCATCGCCGCGAATGAATGGGTAGTCGACGAAGTGAGCTATACCGTCGAAGATTCGAAGTGGCAGCAGCGAACGGTAGATTCCATTTGGTCAGACATCGAAGGAACGGAAAAGTCAGGGGAACTATGCTCGTATGCGCCCGCCGAATCCAAGGAATTTCGAATGGTTGCGACATTCACAGTTGATGGGGAGACCATTGAATTCGCAAGTAATTTCTTTGGCGAAATAGAGTACGTACGACTAGATAGCTTGACTGTGTCTCCCGGGGAGATAGAGCTCGCCGCGCTTACGATGACTGATTGCACCGCAATTTCCAATCTAGGCGTGAATGGCGTCACCTACACGGTTCACGAATCGAAATGGCAGGTGAGGGACGACTCCGAAAATGATTGGTCAAATATTGACTCGACAAGAACAACTGGCGATCTCTGCCCATATGACCCGGATGACAGTCGCGAATACAGGCTAGTAGGTAGGTTCACGATCGACGATGATGAAGGCTATTACTCGAGCAACGTCATGCAGGAAGGAAGCGACCAGACCTAGAAATACACATCGAGATCGGCGCGGAGAGTATCCTCCAATGCTCACTCCAATGCGCGAGGCCAAGCGTTCTGAATGCTCAAGCCCAAAGCAAAGCATCAGCAGTACTTCATAGACCCTATCCGATCTCGACGATCTACTGGTCTCGGTCTACTCTACAAGTACCTCCACGACTGTGCGATTCTGCAAAACTGAATGCCCTTACGGAGCCTGCCAAAGTACCGAAATGTCCACTTCGTTGTCCACCAAGCCATCAAGTCCATCCAGAGTCGGCAAGTCTTCAGTCATAAGCAGATAGACCGATGTCTTCACTTCGAACGTGTCAAAATCAAGGTGCAGCATCGAAATTGCCAAGTCTTCGGTCTCATCCGTGTCCCAATGCCCTATGCACGAGGCCTGCACCCACAGCAAACTGAAGCTCAAGTCGCCAAGACCAATTGACCAAATCCCAGGCACGCCGCTCGATCTGGCATTCGCCATGTCAACTGTATTGTCAGTGGCTCCCGAAGCCTCCGCAACATCCTTCATTGCGCCCAAATTAAACAGATAGAAGCTTGTGTCAAAGAAAGTGTCTTTCTCTGCGATCAATTGCGTTTCGGGTTGATCCATTCCACCGTTGCAGATCTCGAGTCCGATTACGCCCTGAATATTCCACGTGTTCGTGTCGGATTTCTCCAATTGAGAAATGATTCCATCCGCTTCTCCGTCCGCCTCGTCGTGCTTTTGCAGGTCCGACGTGTCCAGCAGATAGTAGCCATCGCGCGAGAAAATGCTCTCCACAGGCACGAACTGAGAAACATCGGACATACTTCCCAATGCGCTCGTGCGCGCTGACGACAAAAGCGGCGCAAATCCGTCCAATCGATAGCTGTTTTGCCCTTCACGAACATGCATCATGTTGATCCGACCATCGGCAGACTCATCCGCCGCATCCGCTCCGAGGAGATCGATTGAAGATGCAAAGTACGTAATGCCACTGAATGGCATCGTAATTATCAGGTCTTCTGCACCATCGTCGTCATAGTCCGAAACCTGAAAGACGGTCGTCGCATAGGGGATTGCTTCAAACGGTGAAAACTCCGAGTACATTTGCAGTGTTTCTTCCCTTTCAAGCAACGACTCCAGCATCAGTGCCCCATCCTGCTGTTCTTCCACTTCTGCGGCGATTGCATTACTGGAGAGCAAGTAAACCATGGGCGGGCCAAACTCTCCATCATCTGGCCAAGGATCGGAAAAGAAGTTGGTAGCCACTATTGCTGAGGTGTCCTCGCCAAAGAGCCCTTCAATCGAGGTTGCGCTGTAGCCAAAGCGGTCCCCACCAAGAAGATCGTCTGTGGCGGGATTGCGGATCGCAACGCAAGTGCCTTGTTCTGAACATTGGGTATGGTTGATCTTTCCATCCATTGTTCCGTCAAGAGCGTCGGCTTCGGCAAGTTGATCGCCGAGAACAACAAACACAGCTCCCCCTTCAATCTCGTCGGTGGGCGCACCTATGACTACATCTCCGACGGAATCCCGATCAATGTCCGCTAGTGCTCCAAGGCTTTCATAGATTACGCCGAATGAGGAACGCTCTCCGCGAAGTTCCCAACTCTGTTCGCCCTGACCAAAGTTCTCGACTTGGATTGTTTGATTGGTGTGGCGATCAAGCGGGTCGAGCATTTGAAGATCGCTGCTTGACAAGATGTGGAATGCCCCACGCTCGTCGCTCGGGTCGCCGCCCTGCAACAAAATCTTGGGTCCGCCTGTAAGGTCGAAGTCTCCCAACGGATGTGTAGTTGCCGGAGCAAGGCTGAAGAAATTGAGCTCACTCCACCCCGACTCGACGCGATAGGAGGCTACGTTGCCGATTCCTAGATTATCGCCAACACCATCTCCATCCAGGTCTTCCCACTCGAAGGGATTGCTGGGGAAGGCATCCGCATTGTCGCCGACTCCGTCGCCGTCGCTGTCCAGCCATTCATCGGGGTTGTAAGGGAAGTGATCGTCGACGTCGGCGTAGCCGTCGTTGTCGTCGTCAACATCACCGTTGTCTCCGATGCCATCCATGTCGAAATCCACCCACTCGTTGGGATCATGAACGAAGAGGTCGGTATTGTCGCCGTATCCGTCGCCGTCGCTATCGTATTGCTCGGTTGGATCCAGCGGATAGGCGTCCAGGACGTCGTCCACACCATCGCCGTCGTCGTCAGCGTCGACGTAGTTGACTTCACCGTCGTTATCCGTGTCGAAGGGGTACGGATCGAAGAAATCCCAAATTCCATCGCCGTCCGCATCGAAGTCGCTGTTGTCGCCAACGCCATCCATGTCCAAGTCCGAATCCTCGAAGGGATTGGTCGGAAACGCGTCAATGTAGTTTGCTGTACCGTCGCCATCCGCGTCATAGATTGCCTCTGCATGCAAGGGAAATGCGTCAATCAAGTCATTTACGCCGTCTCCGTCGTCGTCCATGTCGGCAATGTTGAGCAACCCATCTCCATCCGTGTCCTGCAGGTTGTTGTGTAGATACAGGGCTCCATCCAATTGTCCATCCGACTTGTCGATAGCCGTGAACGACCCTGAATACATGACATGCAGTGTGCTAGCACGCTGTCTTTCCGAGGTTGTCGTAGTCGATGCAAACATGTAGTCGAGACCGCCGTCGGCATCCAGATCTCCCAAGGGGTACATGCCGCCGAGATCGACACCCGCCCTAACGTCCGGAGGCGGAATAAGAACCCTTGCTCTTCCCAGATTCAGCAATTGAACAAGGTCGATGGTTGAGTCCAGCGGTTGTCCAAATGGGCTGTCCATCGCGTTGATGTCATCCAATTCCACATCAAGTACAAGTCCTTGATAGGCCATAAGAATGCGGCTGTTCTGCTCCTCGTCAGGGGAGTTGAGAACCGAGTGCGGAACGGGGTCGAATGAGGAGACGCTAAAGAAGTCCCACACGCCGGTCTCCTCTGCGGCCGAGGAAGTGAATTCAATCAAGCCTCCGTCTTCCGTGCCGTTCAGCGCATCGAGATTCCTGAGCCCTTCGACTGTGAACATGGAATGGGGACCGAAAGTGGTCCAAACCATGACTTCTCCCCTGCGGTCGCCATCGACATCTGCGACACCTTCAACCACACGGTTTCCGCCCGTGAAAGCCGAGCTAGTGATATGGTAGGAACCACCGTCCTCAAATAGGAAATCCTCCACGACAACTTGGCCGTCGGTAGCGCCATCAATCCAGTCGAATAGCTGAACAAGCTCGGTGTTGAGGATGTAGACCACACCTTCGTCGAGCCAGCTAAAGCCATTGAGCCCGATACCCAATTCGTGACCAATGTATCCGGTGAGGTCGCCAAGATTCGCCAAGGAGGCGCCATCGCGGTAGGTGTCGAAATGAATGCGGAAGCACAGTTCAGTAGTGGCAACGATCTCGTCAAAGACATTGCTGGCCTCCGTGGTTCGAGACGTGAACGAGTGAAATGCGCTGCTCGTCAGTAGATACAGACTAACGTCGTCACCGGCCGCAGCTCGAGTTCCAAGGACAGCCAAGTCGGCCAATCCGTCGCCGTCGCGATCATGTGTTGGTACAACGCCCATCAAAGTTAGGTCGTAGTTCATTCCTACATTCCAGCACCCTGCGCTCTCCTGGCAGTGCTGGAGATTCACATGTTGGTCTTCAGACCCGTCAAGGCGGTCAAACGCATTCAGAGCGGCATCATCCAGCTGCACTAGATACAAGCTCGGACCCGACGAAACGACAAGATTTCCACTGCGAGCGGAATCGGAAACATTGCCAAGGAATGCCATGTGCGTTCCAAGTGCGCCTCCGCGGTCTGCGCCGTGAATCACCCAGGTCCGGTCAATAGCAGCAAGGCTCTGCAATCCAATATTGCCGTCATGGTCTCCCGCAGTACCGGATTCTCCATCGAGTTCGGCAGTTGAGAACAGGTAGACCGCGCCAGCGGCTTGTCCAGCATTGTTGCTCGCTTGCGGTGCGGCAACTGCGATTCCATCAAAACCATCGCCATTGAAATCGTTGGTGCGCACCATCTTTGACCCGAACCCGTCATTGGGAACCTCGCTCTCCATCGTGAGCATGTTGGCACCAGAAACCAGCGGGTCAAACGGGTCGACATCATCAATGTTGAGAACGCCGTCGTTGTCGATGTCGGGATCGGAGTTGTCTCCTATGCCGTCTCCGTCGAAGTCGGCCCACTCGGTTGCGAGATTCGGAAACATGTCGGTGTTATCGCCATAGCCGTCTCCGTCCGTGTCCGCCCACTCGTTGGGATCTACGGGATAGACGTCTACGTCTGCGGCGTAGCCATCGCCGTCAAAGTCGAATGTCGACGATGGAGTGCCCGTGGAAGCAACCTGAAACTTCGTGATGTCTATTGAGCGAACGGAATCTGCGCTCGCCTCATGATTGGGCAGAGCATGCTCTATTCCGCAAGGCTTGCCGTTGCAATCCTCGTGCGGATTGGAAAACTTGTCCACGTCGATGGCGTTGAACGCGGATTCCGCATATGTCATCACAGTGCCAAATTCGTTTTGGACTCCGTGGCCTCGAGACCAATAGAACGTGCCCACAGCTTGCTGAACATAGGAATGCCCTAAACCGATTAGATGGCCAATTTCATGTGCAGTGACGTTTGTTGCACACCGCCCGGGTCCTATCCACACGGATGCCAATACTGCACGGTCCTTTGGATGGATGAATCCCCGTCCGCGCCAGCCGCCAATGTCCTCGGCAATGCCGCAAAGACCGGAAAAGGGATTTAAAGGGTGAAATGCGAGCACTAGGTCTGCACCGTAGTCGCTCTGCAGCTGGTCTCTCACTTCGTCGGGAACGAAGAGCCCGCCTTGGCCTATTTCGGGTACCTCGCTTTCATCAACCAAGCCCACCAATCTGAAATTCACGTCGGTCCCACTACGCTGGAAGAAGAAATTAGTAACTGCAAAGATTTGGCTGATCTGAACGGTTGGATCTTGTCCTGGCAGCAGGAAGCTAATAAAGGACTCGTATACGACGACGACATCAATCGTGGGGCTTGCAGGTACATCCTCCGGATCCGTGGGATCGGTGGTCATGAAGTACTCGTTTTCGTCGTCCACGCCATCGCCGTCGGTGTCCTTGAGAAAGTTCATGTTGCGTTTGTTTAGCGACGTGAAGGGCATTTCCGTTTCGCCAGCGAACCAGACGGCATCGAGCAAGGAGAAGAACGTTAGAGTCCGTCCCTCGTGAACCAGCACCTCAAGAAAAACGTCTCCTTTAGGCAATACCCCCAATTCCACCTCAAAGGACTGCGCTTTTAACTCTTCGAAGGGAGCCAATCCAAGACCCAGAGGCGTCGTACCGAGAAACAATGATTTCTCTTCCGCATACTCCTCGTCATGAAACGTTCCGGTAACGGCAATCGTGGCGTACAGGTTCTCCGTCGGATAGTCCTCGAAATTCCGCAGCCCGATCTTCACAGTTGCCGTTTCGCCATCTTCGCTCTGAAGAGTGCAGGGACAATCAATTCCCACGCGTGCCCATTCAAGCTGCGCATTGAGGGAAAGGAACGAAAAACCCAGCAGACTTGATGCAATACACCATTGCATCAAGTTTCGGCCGTCCAATTGTCGTTTTCTAAAAGGATTCTTCATGGATTGCGTGATACTTCTCGATTGGGTTCTTGATTGCATTTTCAATCCTCTCTACGAGGAACGTACTTGGTGTTGGCATGGCGGTCACGTCGAGTTTCGGCGACGTCAGGCTTCGAGTAGTCGATGTGCTGACCCATGCTGCTTGTTGGAGTAAGCCATCCTGCCTCGTCTGTCCCATGAAACTCGAAGCTGCCTTCCGTGGTAGCTACATACGCAAACGTCTGGGCTTTTCCAAAGGTGACGATGAGCTGCTGGAATTCCTTCTCGCCAGCTTCAGGCTTGGCGTAAATGGACGTGTTGCCGAATTCGTCAGGCACGATTCGATCCACGACGGACTTGTACGTCTTGTCGATTTGCGGTATTGCGATTTCCACGGGCGTGCCAAGCAGCCATTGCGAGTACTCGCCGGTCAGAGTCACATAGATGGAATCGTCGGGCATTCCTTCAGGTAAGCTCGGAGCGTCTTGGTCGTTCGGATCAGTTTCGTGCCACGCATAGCGCAACTTGCGCGGAGGAAATTGAGATGCGGCGTTTGATGTCGGTTCATCATGATCATGATCGTGTTCGTGATCGTGATGCAGGTGTGGGTCTGCGAACGAGCTGCTCTGCTGCATGACAAAAACGGTCACAATATAAGCCGACACACCGGCCAACACAACAACAGCTACGATAACCGCCCACGTCTTCCAAGCGAAACGAGCGTCGCCGGCTTTATCTTGGTTACTCATTACAGGCCACTACTGATGCAAAGTCCATTTTATGCTTCGCTAACCAAGCCAATATAGTTTCGTTCAGAAATGGCAGGTGTTCATCGAAAGTCGTTCATTGCGTCTTGAATTCACTTCAGACGAGCATTGTGGCCTGAATCGAATCCAGCAACATGGTGAGACGTGTCAGTGATTACTTCGGACAGCCCAACAAGCTTCAAGACTTGATCTCAGGAGGAATGCGCGTGCACAGAAATCGACTGTTTTCGAAACCACCTCTTCTTGCCGAAAACGTGGATTTTGGAACTGCAACTTGATGAGAATCCAGAGTCAATCGTCGATTCCGAAGTTTTCCGAGTAGCGAGATTGATGGGATTGACGCAATGCCGAACTAGGAGATTACTCTAACGGCTCGACGAATCAATTCTGCTTCATCACAAGCGAATTGGCCCATTCGAGAATTCTACACTTGGGCACGAACGCACATTTCCTCTATGACAACCGTGTGTGCCAACGCATTGCCTCAGAAGATTCCGAAACATACTGACGCTAGTATGCGCCGGACTACCTATAGATGGTCGGTCGATCGGAGACTACTAAATGTGGAGATATAGCTAATCTCTCTCCACTGTCTCCGTTTCCTTGCTCTCAACCATTTTTCGAGAGCTTTGGCTATCCTAGTGTGCAGATGTGTCATATGAAACAAGATGGAAACCCACACCATTGCAAATACCAGACCGAATATTAGTATCAGGACTTCCTCGGTGAGGAGAATTTTCATTTTGTCCACCTTGTTCACCAAGGTACAAGGATCAATTCAACTCTATCAAAGTCTTCGCATATTCCACTCCCTTGGGAGTCAGCTTGTACGTGGTAGTACCTTCGTACCTATGAAGGAAGAGGAGATTGTCTTGCACAAGTTGATCCAGTATGTGCATCCAATCCTTACTCCACCGCTGCTTGAAATGCGTAAGGTCAAAGGTATTCATACTTTCAGCATTGGGGTTGGCTTCATACAAGCTAAGCAGGACAGAGTCGTAGAGTTCCTTGTTGTTGGTCATGCCAAGTTCCATTTAGAATCCTATCCCCATTTTAAATGTCAGCTTTCGGGTCCCGTTCAGCAGGTTGAGAACTGCAGGCGGGACTTCGTGCGCTCTAAGAGACAGTTCTTGCTTAGCGAAGTCACTTCGCTTCAGCTTTGTTTCTAGTTCTTCTACTCGATCTGTGCAACATGTTCCTGCTCGTTTGGTTCCAGCCAAACGGGTTGTAGATCCTCAGAACACATGAGTCGATCTGCTCGGCAGTCTCGTGCCTAGTTGTAAATCTGCACCCGTGCAACAGTCCCCGTCTTGTGCTGACCCAATCCTCAACACAGTAGGCTGTCATTCGCATCTACGACTACATCGCAGACTCTACAACGTAATGCGACGCCCAGCCAACGCCGGACGCGCCGTCCGAGACCTCATCCCATTTCGTACTCGTTGGAAAGCTCTGTGCTAAAACCTATTTTCGAGACCACGATCAACTCCAACCTGAATGGCAGGAAATTCAATAGCGAAACGCGCGCGTCAGCGGTAAGTCGTAAGTTCCCCCAACGGGACCCCTCAGTAGCGTTCGAAGTAGAGTGCATGCGGATCCTCCAGCTCCTCGAACCAGGGCGCTCGCAGAATCCACTAGGATGATCTTGCGGAAGGATTGAAACACACCTAGTCGTGACCCTCCTCCAAACCAAGACATTGGCCTCAAGGCGAAGAGGAGCTCACAACAATGACTCAAGAACAGAATTACTTCAAGACTTGGAGAGCCAAACTCTAGACAGTGGCAAGTAGCTCGAATGCGATATTGAATTTAGGTCCATGTAGACCATCAACGCCAAGCTATGACCCATCGAAAGACACCGAAAACCTCAGTCCAAATTCCCTTCTGTCGTTGTTCATGATGCTTAGTACCGTAGGGTCAAGATCTAGCCTTGCTAGCGGATAGACTTCATCCGTTAAGTTCTGTCAATAAAGCTGAAGCTCCCAGCCGCTGTTTGCATCTTTGAGACTCAAGCTGGCACTTGCATGCTCAACAGAGGGCATGACGTTCAGATCATGATTGATAACTTGGCCGAACATCTCGCCGCGACGATAGGCCTGAATTCTTGCGATCATTGTGTAGCCTGAGATCTGCCATCGAAAACTCGGGACGAGCGAAATAGTAATTTGCGGTGTAAGTGCAGGTTTGTCGCCTGGCCGAATCCCTATCACACGTTCGTTCACATCAGTTATCTCAGAGTCAATGAGCCCAAGTGCGAATTCGAGCTCGAACCCATTCGCTGAACTCAAGCTACCCTCCAACTCCAGTCCAGTGGCTCGTGACTCTGCGGCATTCTGCACCAGTGTCAGGAATCCATCTGCAACCAAATTGTTGGTCTGCACTGCCAAGTCCGTGTACTTGACATGAAACAAGGACATGCTCATTGCAAATGACTGTCCGGAGTCGCTCTTTATTCCAAACTCAAAGGAATCAGCATAGGTAGGGTCAAACGCTACAAACGTGTCCGGACCGCCAAATGGGCGAGGAGGATATCCGCCAGCCTGATAGCCTCGCGCATAGCTTGCGTAGACATTCCAGGAATTGGCAATTTCGTGTCGCAACGACACATCTCCGGTGATGTCACTCCAGGAATCACTACGTTGCGCTTCAGGTGGCGAAAAGTAATGCAACGAACCGATGGCATCTTTGTCGTCGAACGTGGTTCGCGTGCCTACGCCCAATGTCCACCTCTCCCTCAAGCTGATGTCTGCGTGGCCAAAAACGCCAAGACTCGTCGTTTTCTGTTGCAGATATAGTCTGCCGTCGAATTCGCTTTGTGGAATCTGGGCCGGTCTGCCGTCGTTCAGACCATTGGAACGAAACACAAATGGACTGTCATTGAAACCATCCTCCCTGAACGCAAAAGTCCCCAATATCCAATCAATCGATTCCGTAGCCCCACTCAGTTGCAGCTCCAGGGTGTCCTGCACTGCCTCTCCGCGCTCCGGAAACTCGATCAACGTGGGACCAACCTTCTCATTGTCCAATCCCCCCTCAAACCACATGGATCGCCTGGCAACTATGAGCTTGACGGACAGGAGATCGGATAACAGCCAATTTGCAACTATGGAGTGGCTGACCGTTTCGTCCTCTGTGGACATGAGATCGTTGTTGAGCGAGTAGGTATCATCAGGATTGAGTGGTTGATCGGCTTGACTTAGACCGAAAGAGTTGGCAGGATTGAATACGAACACTGTGTGGGGGCTTACGCCTTGTCTCGCTTTAGCGACGTCCATCGACCCCACAATTTCTAGCCCGTCGAACGGTTGAAACACTGCGACACCACGTCCAAACAACTGATTGATTTGTCCAATCTCTGCTTCGGCGTGTCGTATATTCAATGCTCTTCCAATACCGTCGCGAGACTTGTAACCTCCGCTAAATGAAACACTGACTATGTCGGTCAATCGCGTCTCGGCGTAGATGTGTCCATTCAAACGCCCCAGGGTTCCCACTCTTGCCTGCAGATCTACGTGGGTTGCGCCAGTTGGCTGTCTAGTGATGATGTTCAGTGCGCCACCAAGAGTGTTGCGTCCCGACAGTGTTCCTTGCGGACCGCGTACAACCTCGACACGCTCAAGATTTACCAGATCCAAGTTTGCACCCATATTGCGGCCCAAGTAAACGCCATCTACGTAAATCCCTACTGCGGGGTCCGTTGTGATAATGTGGTCTTGGAGGCCGATGCCACGCATGAACACAGACGCATGGCCAGAGCTTCCCTGCCCAAAGTTGGTTTGCACCGTATTAGGAGCAAACTTCTCCAACTGATTGAGTTCAGTCACTCCCTTGTCCAAAATGCTCTCACTGTTGAACGTAGTGATAGATACTGGAACCTCCGACAATTGTTCCACTCGCTTTCGTGCAGTTACGACTAGCTCTTCCAGTTCTTCTTCGGCAAAGACGTGCTGCTCACCAATGCCAGTCGCAAGTCCGACAATCACCAATATCGTTAATCCAAGGCTGGATTTCATGCTTCTATACCTCGGTCGAATGGGACGACGAACACGCGGTCGGAAAGTTCGTCCTCATAGGTTTTTGTTTCGCGCCAAGTGAATTTTGCTTTCGTCCGGCCTTGACGTCCTGGTTGCCCCATTCTGCAGGGATGGAAAAAACACTTCATATCCGCATCCAAAACTGCATTGCATAAAGTACTCTTTGAATTATTGGCGACACTGTGCAAGGTCGTGCTAGAGATCAAGTGTGTGCGTTTGACTCAGTCAGGTGAGAATCAATCTTGCAGGGATCGTCCTAACTGACTGTTTTTGTACGAAATGCTCGAATCAGAAGACACTCTAGCGACGCACTATAACGGAATCAAGGATCAAGAATGGCAAAGCAACTGGCCCGCATCGCGGGATACTACCTTATTGGTGTGGCTTTCGCGATTGGAGCACAATTCATCCTAGAAATGACCTATGAATCAGCACCGATCACGCCGCGGGAAGTCTGGTTTATATTGGATTGGTTTTCGTTGGTGGGATTTGCAATATGCGTATACGCGAATTTTCGCTACAAGCAACAATCTCGCGGAAATCAGGACGTCACATGGGAGAGAATGGCCTCCAACACGGCTTTCTACATTTCTGTAGGCCTTGCTCTTGCGTTCCTCCATAATTTCGTCGGCAATCTCGCTGGCGGCAAAGATGATCTACTGTTTTGGAAATTCATCAATGCCGTTCAAGTGCCTTTGTTTCTCGCTACGGGATGGAGAATGTCTACGCAAGACTAACCACGCTCCGAATTCAAGCGACTACGCGCTTACTCTTCGGCAGAGCTTTGTGGATCCCGCGAACAATCTGATTGAACGAATTTCACGCCGCTAGATATAGATCAACACACGATTGAATCCATGACAGAGGAAGCCATCGTTCGAGCGGCTTCGAATGCCTCGTGCTCGGTTCCAAAACGATGTGTCCAATCTCGAAAGCTAGTTTCTTGGTACTTTTCCCTTTCAACTAGCTATCTCCGGCGTTTTTCGCCTCAAATTCCTTTAGCCAACGATCTTTTGTGCGCTCGCCGATGACCAAGCTATAAACTTCGAAAAACCTCATGTCTTGCTGGTCCTCCGGTATGAGTTCCAGCACATCGCGCAGTCGAGGAACAATATAGGCTGCGTCGTTGGGAGTGTACGTTTCGACCTCCGATGTGATTCGAAATGGAGAGGGGGTTACTCTTTCTGGGCTGACCGGGTCACCTGGCCATTCACACTTGAATCGCAAAAATCCGCACATTAGATCTTCAGCAAAAATAAGAACAAAATAAGAGATTTCCTCATTGTTGGAGTTCGCGTGCTCGATTGCGCGTTCAAGCGTATTCAGACAATGCTTGGCGAGTCTCAATTCATGCGACATTCGGATGCACAACAGTCGCAAGGAGTCCTCAACATTTTCCGAATCGACCAGCAATCCTGAAGGATTGATCTCTCTGACCACCATTTGGCGCCACTTTTTGGCCAATTCCGTCTCATCTTTGCGAAGATAGGCTACATAGCGCTTGCCACCCCAATCTACCTTTCTACTCTTTGTCTTTGCATGGTGGTAACCAAGCTCCAGAATTTTGTTGCGCTCGTCGACCAACGCAGCAATTTCTTCTGCGGTACGTTCGCCGTCCCCAAAAATCAGACGCTTCAAGTGGGAGGAAAGAAGAAAATTGTTTGAGTTGCATTCAGGGGCAAGACTGACCAAGATCCGAGCAATTCTCAAGAATCTCTCGCCGTTTCTTAGCCTAAACTCGCTTGCCACGGCGAGCATATTGATCGACACATCATTGGGATATTCTTCAAGCAGTTGCCTAGATGTGCTCAACATCTTGCTTGATTGAAACTCATCGTAGTGAACAAACCCAATTTCAAACAAGGCGTAGAGCAAGTCGAATCGCTGTTGTGCTGAAAGTGGCTTCGGTTGGCTTTCGATGTCAGCGACGAGTTTTTGGCAATCCTGTAGAGTTTCTTGAATGTTTGAGTTGTCACACTTGCGTTCGATTTCTTCGGACGGAACAAAATCGCCCTCTCTATGACAATCTTCAAACATTTGGGCAAGTGTCGGAAGAGCCGATAGAACCACGACGGACAGAAGCAAGCTTTTGGGAAAAAGAAGATTGTTTGTTCTCATTTGAATGGGAGCACCTCCTGGGTTTGGGGGCGGCAATTGCGCGATTTGAGCATCTAAGGTTATTCAATCGGCGTCAAACGCCAAGTCAGCTGTCTTTTCCAAGACATCTTCAGGGAGTGTTCGTGGCTTCCTGCACTCTTGTTTCAGAGCTGCTTCCAATGTTGACGATGTGTATGCGTGTATTGTTTCACCTCCAGGCAGTGTGTAGGTCGGTTTCACTCTGGTCGCAGGATCAGCGATCACAAGACATCCAGTTACTTCTACTTCAGAGCCGACGTACTTTCTGACAATGTCTGTGCACTTGACTATTCGCCGCATCACCTGCGGGAAGACCCTAGGGATTACTCTCCTATACTTCGTCTCAACAACCAACACTCGCTGAGGCGTAACAACTATGTGGTCAATATTGCCACCAGTAGTCGGTAGACGCACATCGTTTGCTATGAAACATCCAAATGCTTGAAGCATCGAGCGCTCTATGACATCTGCGACTGTAGTCTCTCCGACCATGCCCTTAAGCAAGTTTCTCGCTGACCAATTCCGTCGAGGGAATGTCCACCAAACCGCAACGAGCAGCCCCACACCGGCGAAATACAAGAGGAAGCTAGGAAATTCTCTGCTGAGGCCAAGCCACCCGACCACCATCAGATACAGAAGACAAGCGATGGCGAGTCCAACTACTGCGCCGAGGATCAAGACCACATATAGGCCTTGGTCAATGAGCCTTTCACGCAAATATTGACCAGGTCTCCGCCGTGACTTCTCCTCAAGATCGACATCCAAGGGGTCAAATTGAGAATTGCGTCGAGGACTCACAACCGTGCTCCGTGTGTCCAGTGATCTCACAACAATATACGCCATCACAAGCACGTCTTGTGGCAGTCTGCCCAAGTATAGAGAGTAGTTCAATAAGACTACTCCATACGGGAAATAGTCCTCCACTGGTCGCCAAAAGCGCAAAGAAATGGCGTTGGATCCTCACGAATCCAACGCCTTGTTGGTTGAGGCACCCGCCGGCAATGCCGGCAGGTGCTTATCGGTTAGTTTTGACTAGAAGACTATCCTAGCGTCCAAGCCAATCTGATTCTGCTTGGTTGATCCAATGTCAGCCTTGCCGAAGACAAACCTTGTCTCGATCGCAAAGGGACCTGGAACCAGATTCTTGAGCTCGGCGCCCAGTAGCGTTGTCTTGCCATTCAAGCTGCCAGAACGAACATCCACAAATGGCCTGAGCATGTAGCGATCGCCACCTACTCGGAATCCATATCCCAAGACGGTGTCAATGGACTTGCCATTGTCGTTTCGCAACACGTTTGCTTCGGGTACTACCGAACCAACGCCAATGGTCGCAGTTTCGTTCCAGACGAAGCTCTGGGTAGCCGATGTAGTCTGACCCCAACGCGGTTCAACGGACAGAGATAGTCCCGATCCATCGGCTGCAGGTCGGAAAGCAGCTACAACGCTGATGCCTTGCTCGCTGAAGTCCTCGCCGCCATGTGTAGCGGTTACGCGACCTCGAGCTTCGAAGCTGAACGCGTCTTGGGAGAATCGAATTCCACCAGCGACTTCAAGCCCCGTTCCGGTGACTCCGTCGCCGCCGTCATTCCGAACCGCCAGTTCGCCAAATGGAGTGAGAGAACCGCCGTTGCCCGGATCAACATCCAAGGATGCCTCGATTCCCGCACGCAGTCGATTCACACCCGCAGACAGTCCATCAATGGCTCCGTCGCCACTTGCCGTTTCGATATTGGCAAAGCCAACGTCTGCTCGAACCGCAAGATTAAAGTTGCCGGCTTCACCAAAGTCGTGGCGCAGTCCGCCTAGTCCCAAAGTAAGCGACAAGTCGCTAGTTTGATTGGCGGCATTGACGACTGTGGATTCCGCTTCTCCAGAACCGCTACCAACCACACCCCAAACAGAAGTGTCGCCAGTTGTGGGTTCGTACCTTACATACGGGAGAATCGTCGTCAGCGATGTTTCCATCGTCTGCGTTGCGGATCCCCAGGTGTAATCGCTTTCGCCGGTGTTACTGGCGATGGCTACGCCGAACAGCCAGCAGACATGGGTCTGCAGATCCACTCCGAGGAACAACGAAGTTGCATCGCCTTCATAGCCTTCTCCTTCGAAGGTCTGAGTATCAAATCCACCCCAGACGGACCAGGAGTTTACTCCTCCGTTTCCATTGAGCGTGTGGGAGAAACTCCTAAAGTTCTGTGGATCGAGGAAGCTCGCGAGATTCGGCAATGAACCAGATCCCGTGGTGGATTGCTGCGGTGTGCGCATTCCACTTGTGCTGCTTGTCCAATCGATGCTGGAAACATCTCTATAGGTTGAACCTCCAGCAGACAGTGCAGTGTTGACGTTCGAAGGAACTTCGCCCGCTTTGAGGGGCAGGTATTGCGAGAACCGTCCGAAGGACAGACCGGAATTCGCCCGATCACCCTCGAGACGTGAACCAAACGCAGCGGAAACGGCGGAAAGAATGGCGCGCCCGTGATGCGCAAGGGCCATTTCAGCAACGGCTTTGAGCTCACTGTCGCTTACGTTCGCCGTGAACGACTGCGTCGCGCTGCGTCCCTTGGGGTCGGAAGCCGTAATGGTTATGCCACTCGAACCCCTCGTGAACGGAACGAGTGTCATATCTGACCCAGCGATCGAAGCTGTCGCTGCATTTCCCGAAGCCGAAACGGTATATGTCAATGCATCGCCATCATCGTCTTCGAAGTACTGAGCTATGCCCATCACAAGCGAGTCACCTCCAATTTGGAGCGCAACGTCAGCAATGGTCCCTACTGCTTCTGGAACGGTCTCTACGGTAACCTCAAAGGACCCCGACGCGCTGAGACCCATAGGATCGCTAGCGGTCACGGTTATGGAAGTTGTACCAGGAGCAAGTCCATCTACGGTCATGCTTTCGCCGGAAATACTAGCGGTAGCAATTGAGGCATCGTCAGAGGCCGTGCTATAGCTCAACGGATCACCATCTGGATCCGTAAACACGCCAGCAATCGACACAGTCACGGGCTCGCCACGTGTGACGACCTGTGAGTCCAATGTGCCGACCATCATTGGAGCCGCATTTATGACATTTACGTCAAACGTATCCGAAACAGACAAGCCAAACGGATCCGAGGCTGTGACTGTTACCTGAGTCATTCCACGCATTAACGCGGTGACCGTGACCATCATGCCCGATACGCTTGCCGTAGCAACCGTCTCGTCTGACGACATCACCGAGTACGACAACTCATCGCCATCAGGATCCATGAAGGTATCGTCTATGGAAATCAATGCTGGTTCAACCACGGTCATTGTCTGATCGTCGATCTCGTTCATGACCATGGGTGCAGCGTTAATTACTTCAACCATAAACGTGTCGGTTACGGAGAGGCCGTGCCCATCATCCGCAGTCACCGTCACATGGGTAATTCCGCGCATCAATGCCGTTACTGTCACCATCGTTCCCGCAATGCTTGCTGTGGCAACCGTTTCGTCCGAGGACATAACCGTGTAGGACAGCTCGTCCCCATCCGGGTCCATGAATGTGTCCGCGATTGAGATCATCACCGGATCGACCACGGTCATCACTTGATCGTCGATTTCGTTCGCAACCATCGGAGCAGCGTTGATCACCTCAACCATGAAGGTGTCGGAAACGGAAAGGCCATCAGGGTCGGAAGCCGTGACAGTTACGTAGGCCATTCCACGCATCATTGCAGTGACCGTAAGATCTGTGTCCTCCAAGGATACAGTAGCAACCGACTCGTCCGACGACATAACCGAGTACGACAAATCGTCCCCATCCGGATCCATGAACGTATCCGCAATCGAAATCATGACCGGGTCGACCACTGTCATGACTTGGTCGTCGATCTCTTGTGCAACCATCGGAGCAGCGTTGATTACTTCAACTTTGAAGATATCCGAAGAGGACAGTCCGCCCTCGTCCGTGGCCGTGACCGTTACATAAGCCATACCACGCATCTGCGCTGTGACTGTAAGATCGGTACCGTACAGTTTTACTGTAGCTACATCCTCATCGGAAGACATGGCGGTGTACGTGAGTTCATCACCATCGGGGTCCTCGAAGGTGTCTGCGATGGAAATCGTAACCGGATCGACCACTGTCATGGTCTGGTCGGCGATTTCGTTTACAACCATCGAAGCGGCGTTCAAGACATCCACGTCAAACGTATCTGACGCGGAGAGACCATCTGGGTCGGAAGCCGTCACTGTGACAGAAGTCATTCCACGCTTCACCGCCGTGACCGTGAGAATCGTGCCTTCAATTCCTACCGTTGCAACCAACTCGTCTGCTGACATTGCGGAATAAGTCAATTCATCGCCGTCAGGATCCATGAAGGTATTGGCAATGGAGACCATTACCGGTTCCACGACAGTCATCGATTGGTCATCAATCTCGTTTACGAGCATTGGAGCCGCATTCATGACTGTAACTTCGAATGTCGTGTGAGCAGTATTGTCGTAAGGATCTGTAGCAGTTACGGTAACAGTCGACATGCCTACCATCACGCCGGTGACAGTAAGACTTGTCCCTTCAACAGCCACAGTAGCGACAGTCTCGTCCGAAGACATTGCCGTAAGTACCAAATCCTCGTCCTCTGGATCTCCAAACACTCCTTCGAGAGAAACTACAACGGGTTCCACAACAGTAAGCGAGACATCATCCAATTCCATGGCAACGAAAGGAGAGTCACTCTCTACCGAAAGCTCGAAAAGCTCCTGAACGTAGAGATCACCTGGATCGGTAGCGGTAATGGCAATCGTTGCAGTGCCTATGGACAAACCGTTAATAATCAACACATAGTCGTCGGCATGGCCGTCAGCACCCACGTCACCGCTTGCCATCGAAAGTTCAACTGTTGCAACTTCCTCGTTGAGCGACTCCGCCACCAACGTTAAGGGGTCGTCGTTCTCATCCGCGAAGACGCCCGCTAGCGAGATTTCCTTTGTTCGATTCACAAACATCTGCTGCGGGCCGATTGCGTTTGCAACAACAGGCGGATGGTTCGGAACCACAACGATTGTGAATTCATCTACTACCATCTGTGGACCATGCGGCTGGTCAGCAGGGAAGTCGTCAGTGGCTGTAACAGTTACTGTTGTCATGCCTGGTTCATTCGCGTAGATGCGAATCAGGTTTTCTCTCATGCGATAAACAACGTCGGCTACACCTTCATCTTCATTTACGACCTCAACTTCAAGCGCATCGTGATCGTCCATAAAGACATCGGCAAGCATCACATCCATGCTTCGAAGTTCGATAATTTCCACATCTGGAATCGCGTTAGCAATCGTGGGCGGATCGTTTCTTGGATGTACCACGAGTTCAAACGACACCGTCGCTGTTTGGCGAGCGCTGTCCGTTGCGGTCATGGTGACCTCAACGGTTCCAGGCATGTGCAGGTGAATTACGATCCACGGTCCACCCATTTCGTCGTACTTGATGGCTGTGGTAGCTACATCGGGATTCGACGTCGTTATGTCATACGTGAGTTCATCTCCCTCATCCGTGAACGACATCGTTGCATCTATGGGATCGTATACCTTGCCAATGTACTGCTGCTGATGCCCAATGGCGTCGTTGTCTGCCATTGGGGAGTAATTGCGGACAACTTGGATCTCAAACGTGTCGGAAACAGACTGACCATTCTGGTCAGTTGCCGTGACTGTTACATCTGTGAGTCCCTTGGTATCCCCATATACACGCAATTCATTCCCCGTGCCTCTTAGCGCTGGAGTAGCGATAGTTGAATCGGCAACACTGACCGCGTAGGTCAGGTGTTCGTCATAGGTTGCGTCGCCGTCGTCGAAGAAGTAATCCAAGTGCAGATCGTCCATCATGCGACCACCTTCCTGAGCGGTCTGATCAGCAATTCCGTCTCCGGCAACCATAGGAGGCATATTGTGTTCGACGGTTACGAGGAAAGTTTTGAATACTGACAGTCCTTCGCGATCGCTTGCCGTTATCCGTACTCGAGAGGGTCCGCTGCCAACGTTTCTGCCCTTGATGCAAATTTCATTGCCTGATCCAACGTTAACCTCGGCATCGCCTGGGCGCGTCGAACTTACGTCGATCAACAGACCAGCTTGTTGGTCTCGATGATCAGGATCCATGAAGTGATCATCAGCGTCGATGGGACACAGTGTGAGACCCACCAAGATTCGCTGATCAGGAATGTCGTCGTCGGTCTTGGTCGGAGCTTCGTTCCTGTCGGTCAAGTCGACGCGGACATCGATGGAATCCGATCCACCATACTTGTCCTCAACCGTTACTGTAAAGTCATACGATGTGATTTTCCCTTCAAAGTCCAGACCGTTTTTTGCAACGGAGACTTGCACGCCGTGAGTGACTTCTTCGTCATCCGCATCGCTTGTTCTGACAACAGCCGCTCCGAACATGTCCGTACCACTGACGCTTGCAGTGATTGCATCACCGTCGTCCACGTCGCCCACTGCCAACGGACCACCAACTGCTGTGCCGGGTCTACTATTCTCAGCAACTCTATACGAAGCAGCAGTCAGTCCATCTGTGAAAGATGGAGCATTGTTGCGGTCCTTGACCGTCGCATTGATGGTGCTATAGGCGGTACGGCCAGTGGAGTCTGTTACCGATACCTCGATCTCAACATCAACAACATCGAGCTTGTCGGCCGCTCCCATTTCGTTCTGAGTTGGCGTAATCGTCAATACACCATCAGACTCAGTGATTGAGAGTGCTCCCTGACAACCACCTATGCAGTTTGCGCCATAGCCATCAATGTCGTCGCGTCCGTCGCCGTCTCTGGCGTTTTGCCAAATGTTGACATTCTGCGAATAGTCGCCGACCACCATGTAGACATGGTCAAAATCGTCTGCGAAATACGGTGCCTCTTCCACGTCCTCAATTTGAACCTGGAATGACACTCGGTCGGTCTCGCCAGAAAGGTCCGTTGCACACAAGTTGATTGTGTATACGCCACCGGTAGTCTCAAAGTCTGTGACGGTTCGCTGGAATCTTCCAAGTCCGAGCGTGCCGGGCACTACGAGATCGTACTCGTGCGAAACATTGTCGGGCGTTCTCGTCGTTCCACGTCGTTCCTGCAGGAGAGTTCCAAACAGCGGGTTGCGACGTTCAGTGCTTTCAGCGCCCTGGCATGGCGTACATCGTCCCACCTGGCTCCAGCAAAGGCGATCGCCGGTAGGTTGCGCGTCGTCAGCCGTGAAGGTCAACCGAATAGATTCGCCTTCCATAATCTTCGGTATACCCGTGCTGAAGAAAGCATCACCCATCTTTGCGACCGTACGAATGCTTGGGCCGGTGTTCGGACCATAGACAAGGTCAACGTAGACGGTAACGCCATCAGTCAATACCTTTGGTGTAGCACCACGCTGAAACGCCGCTACCGTAACAGAAACTCGATCCGTGCCGTATCGACCAAGAAGAACGAAGTTCGGATCTTCCGGATCGATTGATGGAGTGTTCATGGTGATGGTTAGGTTTCCGTTCATGCACGTTGAAGCGCCAGACAGTGACGCCGTTGCAAGAGCGACCTCTTGACCATCTTCCATACCCGTTAAATCGGATCCTGTAATCTCGAAACAGAGGTCGTCTCCCTCTATGTCCGAGAAGCTACCCGCAACGTTGGTAGATCTTGAACCACCGCCGCTAGCCGCAGCAAGTGGTTGGAGGAAAATATCCGTCGCGGTGTGCCTTTTGACAGGAATATCGTTGCCTTCGATCACGTCGACAAAAATCTTCATCGTGTCCTTCGCACCTGACTGATCTGTTGCCGTAACCGTCAATTCAAACTGCCTTCCATTCTCTATGGCCGTAAGATCCATCGCTGTCACAGTGATGCGACCTGTCTGCTCGTTGTCTTCCGTTATTCCCAGAACACCTTGACCGCCTGACAGCGTGAACGTGATTTCGTGATCACAGTTAAAGTTGGACGCGTCTTCGTCCATGCACGCGGCAATATTCTCGTCTTCATCAAAAATCAGGTCGTCTACGAAATTCGACATGACATTGACATAGAAGTCCATGCCGACGTTGTCGACATCCCAGTCGAAAGTCGCTTGCGAGATCTTGAATACAGGAGTGTGGTTCTCTATGACCGATACCGGAATCCTTGCCATCAATGTGGTGGTGTTTGGTGCAGTACCCGTGGTGGCGGTGAGCGTCACTGTATACGTACCTTCCGCCAGTCCAGTCATGCGCAGAATGTCATCTGTATGGTCGCCGTCCTCGTCAGTAATGTGCTCCACGGAAACTGCAGTGTTGCCTGTACTTGCACCAACCATGAACGTCGTTCCCACGGGACGCTGCACGTTGTCGTTTGTTGGATCGTCGGTGTTTGCAGGATCGTCGGCGGTTACGTCGGTGGCACTTTCGTCGATACTTGGAGTAAAGAAGTCACTTACGTCTAGATTTACCGTTTCGCCAACAGAGAGTTTGTAGGGAGTTTCAGAGGTATAAGTCAGAGCTGCCGTAGCAACTGCTGCAGCGGGACTCGCGGACGTTCCTTCGTTTCGCCCAAAGCCCGTTCCGCTAATGCCCATGACAGAGATCGTGAACGATTCTCCCGCGGGCAATCCTGTAAGCGTGGCGGACTGCCGTCCGGCGGTCGCTGCGTCTTCCCCAGTCATTGCGGAGTCCATCACGGTAGTGGAACTCATCATGGGCATCATCGCGCCCATAGGTGTATACGTTGCTGTTACTACATAGCTTGTAGCGCTAGTATCGGGAGTCGCTGGGGGGCCAGCCGTGGAATTGTTGCCATCACCAGTCCATTCAACATAAATGCTGTGATTTGATTCCGCAACGGCAAATACGTCGGTTGGAGCCGCGTGCGGCACCGGGCGTACCGTAACCGTAAACGCAAATTCTGCTCCAACTCCTCCACTGAAAGCCTTCTCGGCTTTGAGCACGTAGCTTCCAGGCGCCATGCGATGGAAATCACTATCGCTGCTTGCAGTGTTGTATGAAACCGTTGCACCGGCAGTGACGGTGCCTGCATCGGCACTGTTCTCTGGAATTGAAATCGTACTCGAGGGTACGGCTGGGTCAGCGGTCGGCATGCCGTCGGCCAGCGTCAGCAGGACGAACGTCATCGTCCCGCCTACGTCCGTCGCGGCGAGTGCTGTCGAGCCATCGGACATGTACAACTTGTAGGACAAGTCACCCTCGCCAGCACAGGCCGCAGCGTTCGTCGCGGAAACCGTTGGCAGAGCGGTTGTTTCGTTGGTGCCACCGAACAGGTACTCAATGCCAAAGCTTCCCGAATCTTCCTTCCACCCGCCGCTGCCATCGGCGGCAGCCGTAGGATCGTCAAACTCGCATGTCTGCGCAAACGACGGTGCTGTGACCAGTCCAGCCGCAGCAACAAAGCCTGTCAGTGCGAAAAGTCGCAGAGTGGCGAACAATCCCTTGTTCGCTCTCCCAACCGAATGTAGTTTACTCATGGATTTCCTCCTTTTGCCAACTCCCATTGCGACTTTCCTTTAATTGCCAAAGTCATTTCGCAACCGTGTGACACCTTGTGCGGCACAGCTACAGCTTCGATCTGTTGCCGACCGTTCACAGGAGCACTTGAACCGCAGACACAAGAATGTGAACCCCTGAAGCCAGTGCGGTTCCCGTGCTCGTTTTTTTTCATATTTTGGATATGCATAAAACACTCGCAGATGCTTCAATTGAAACAACTACAAGCGAGAAACTCCGCAATCAATAGTTTGGGTGAAGTGTAATCGACCAAAGGGCGGAATGTCAACCCCTAATGACGATATTTTTCATTTTGTTTCATTTTGTTTCAATGCTGCTCGAGTCAGTGTTGTTCGATACTAGAAGCGCCAATCGTCAGGATTCCGTAAGGGCACTCTGGCAGGTACGTTGCCGCGCAAGCAGTCCACCCTAAAAGGAATGGCTATGGGTGCTTTCCGAGCAAGAACTCCGTTCGACTGGTACATTGATTGAGAACTGAATGTAAATGCACTGAAGCTAACAAAAAACTGGTGGACCTCAATGAGATCCACCAGATCTTGATCGGCTCACGTGCCGGATAGACCGGCACGTGAGGTAGTTGATGTCTAGAGTAGTCTAGAACTTAATCGTAGCATTCGCTCCAACTTGATGGCTGGATTCAAAGCCAGTGTCCAGACGACCGATTGTGAACTTCATGTCGAAAGTTCGCGGCATCTTGACTAGCTGCTTGAGCTCCACGCCAATTTGCGAAGTCGTTACGTTAGCACCGAGCGTTCGCGACTCGACAAACGGAGACACCAGGTAGCGATCCTTTCCAAATCGGAAGCCGTAGCCAATGCTCGTATCGAACGTCATTCCCTTCTGTGCACCAAGTACATCGTCGTAGGGAAGCGCTTGTCCGTGTGTGGCATTCGCGAAGATTCCATTGGATCCTTCAACCGACGATTGGCCCCATGTGGGAGCAATCGACATTCTGAGGCCGGAGCCGTCCGTCGACGGAGCAAGTTCCGCTTTTAGTGTGAACCCGCTTTCGCTGAAGTCTCTTGCCGAGTGATTCGCAATTCTGTGACCGCGAGCTTCGAAGGTGATCACGTTCGTTTGAACACGTACGCCACCTCCAACCTCGACACCAGTTCCCGTTACGCCGTCGCCGGTATCGCTGCGGAATGCAAGCTCGCCAAACGGCTTGATGGTGCCGGCTCTGCCCATGTCGAAGGAGGTGGAAGTTTCCACTCCCGCTCGAATGCGCTGGACGTTCGCAGTCAGACCATCCACGGCGCCATCGCCAGAATCGGTTGCCAAGTTGGCAAACGCGGCGTCACCACGCAATGCCAGCTCGATGTTTCCAATCTTGCCAAACTTGTGCTTGCCACCCAGCATGCCGAGGTTCATCGACAAGTCGCTGGATTGCGACGATGCGTTCACGACTGTCGAGATCACATCGCCAGCACCTAGTCCGAAAACACCCCAGACGGTAGTCTTGGAATTCGGCTCGTAGTTGAAGTAAGGCATTACGGTCAACATTTCGGTATCCATGGATTGCGTTGCGGTGCCCCAGCTGTAAGTGCTTTGGCCCGTATTGCGCGCACCGGTTACACCAACAAGCCAGCGCTTGTTCGCCAACAGGTCGAGACCCATGAACGTGGACGTCGTGTTGCCACTGTAGCCTTCACCGGCGAAGTTGCGGGTATCCGTGCTGCTCCAGAGCGACCAGGAACCAATTCCACCCTTTCCGTTCAACGTCTGCGAGAAGTTTCTGCTGACGACGGAGTTCAGGTTCATTGCATTTCCGGTGCCGCCCGACTTGTTCCAGGATGTTCCTGAAGAAGCAATCGGCTGGGATCCAGCTTGCGTGAAGCCCACCATTCCCTTGTTGGCGCTGAATTCAGAGCCAGGCTGGTAGGTCGCATCGCCCGTAGGCATGTATTGCGCAATGTTGATTCCCGTATCGGAGCGACTGGATTCCAGTCGCGCGCCAACTACAGACGAGATTGTGTTCAAGAACGCTCGACCTTGACCCGCAAGCGCAGCTTCGGCCACAGTCCTGAGTTCGCTGTCGCTCACGATCGTCGTGAACGATTGCGTGGCGCTGCGTCCCTTGGAGTCCGTAGCGGTAACCGTTACTTCAGTCGATCCGCGCGTATAGGCCACCATGTTCAGGTTGGACCCTACGTTTGTGATCGTAGCTGCCGAGGAGCCATCCGTCGATACCGTGTACGACATGACGTCGCCACCTCGATGCGTGAAGTAGGGACTTACGTTCAAGTCGAGGTCCTCTCCACCAATCTGCAGCGTTTGGTCGGCAATCACGCCAACCGCCTCGGGTGCAGCTTCGACAGTTACGTCAAACTGATCGTGCACTGACTGACCGATATTGTCGGTCGCCGTAACAGTCACAGTCGTCGTGCCCACTGCGTTCGCGTAGATGCGAATCTCGTTCTGGCTTCGGCGGTGAACCACGTCAGCAACCATTTCATCCTCGTTGGAAACATCGATGTCCAAGCTGCCTTCGTCGTCGAACACATCGTCAAGCTCAACGTCATGGCGCTCGTCGACCATCATGGTTACGTCGTCAATGGCATTGGCCACTGTCGGCGCGTCGTTGCGAGGACCAACCTCGATGGTGAATTCCACTTTGGCATAGTTGCCGGCCGAGTCGGTAGCCTTCATCGTACACGTCGTCGTACCAACAGAATGCGAGTGGACCACGATCCATGGGCCGCCTTCATCGTCATACTTGATGGCGGTTGTTGCAACATCCGGATCGTCCGTCGATACCGAGTAGGTCAGCGTATCGCCCTCATCGGTGAACGCGCCAGTTGCATCGATCGGATCTTCCTGAATTCCCAATCTCGTGAAGACATCATCAATGAAGTCGGGATGCGCCACGGGTGGATCGTTGCGTGTCACTTCCACCTCGAAGGTGTCGGAAACGGATTGATCGTTCTGGTCCGTTGCGGTAACGGTAACCATGGCCGTGCCTTTCTCGTCGCCGTATACGCGCAGAGTGTGGTAGCCGATCAACGCGCCTGTAGCCACTCCTGGATTGTCTACTTCGAACTCGTAGTGCAACGTTTCCATGTAGGCAGCGTCGCCGTCGTCGAAGTACATGTTCAGGCTGATGTCATCGGTACGTCCGCCTTCATCCGCCATCATGTCGGGAATTCCGTCGCCAACCACCATGGGAGGCATGTTGGCTTCGACCGTCACGCGGAAGGTTTTTGAAACCGACAGGTCGTCGCGGTCCGTTGCTGTAATTCGAACACGTGCAGGGCCGTTGCCCACGTTCTCGCCAGTAATGCAGATGGAGTTGTTGTCCTGTACGCTCACTGATGCATCACCAGGTCTGGTTGAAGACGCTTCTATGAACAACCCGGCCTGCTGGTCGCGGTGATCGGGATCCATGAAGTGGTCGCTAGCCATTATGTTGCATTGTGTAATGCCAACCAGAATTCGCTGTTCCTCAATGTCTCCGGAGTCTTCAACGATCATGGGTCTCTCGTTCACGTCGGTCACGTCGACACGCACGTCGATGCTGTTCGCACCTCCATACTTGTCCTCGACCGAAACCGCGAAATCGTAGGAACTGATGTCGCCCTCGAAGTCGAGTCCCGATTTGGCCACGCTAATTTGCACGCCGTAGGTAGTTTCCTCAGCGTCCGCATCGCTGGTTCTCACGACGCTGGCTCTGAACATGTCAGTTCCGCTCACGGCCGCGCTGACCGTGTCGCCCATGTCGGCATCGGAAACCGCGAGAGCGGAGCCAACACCTGTTCCCGCACGGCTGTTTTCAGGTACCGAGAACGTCGCGCCAGTCAAGCCGTCGTCGAATCCCGGAGCGGTATTGCTGTCCTTGACATGCACCATGAAGCTGGCGTAGGCGGTGTTTCCAGTCGAGTCAGTAGCAGAGACTTCGACTTCCACCTCAACCTTGTCCACAGTGTCCGCGTCGCCAATTTCGTTCTCGGAGGGAGTGACAGTTACAACCCCGTCCTCTTCAGAAATCGATACGGGTCCGCAGCCGCCAATGCAGTTGGCACCGTATTCGACGATGTCGCTGTTTCCATCACCGTCTCTCGCTGGAATTCGTACCTCTTGCGAGTAGTCTCCAATGAGCATGTAGATGGGATCGATATCGCCAATGGTGGGAGCTTCCTCGACGTCCTCGATCATGACCTCAAAGGTAATTCGATCGGTTTCGCCCGCCAGGTCGGTTGCGCACAGGTTGATCCTGTAGACGCCGCCGCGGCTCTCGAAGTCGGTGTTGTTCCTGCGGAATTGTCCGAATCCGACATAGCCGGGAATCCTGACTTGATATTCGTGCGATACAGTGGCAGTAGCCGCGTTGTTGGACGCTCGAGCTTCCGCCGTTACAAAGCCGAACAGGAAGTTGCGTCGGTCGCTGCCGGCGAACTCGTCGCCATTGCATGGTCGGCAAGCGCCCTGCTTGCTCCAGCAAATCCTGTCGCCGGAAGGTTGAGCATCGTCCGCCGTGAAGGTGATGTTGATGTCATCGCCCTCATTGATCTTGGGCACGCCTGATGTCACGAACGTGTCGCCCATCTGTGCGACCGTGCGAATGTTCGGACCCGTGTTCGGTCCGTACACCAGATCGACATAGACGGTTACGCCATCGGTCAATACCTTTGGCGTTGCACCGCGCTGGAACGCAGCAACAGTCACCGAAACTCGATCAGTGCCGTAGCGACCAAGAAGATCGAAATTGTCATCTTCTGGATCGGTGGACGGCAAGTTCATCGAGATGGTGAGGTGGCCATTCATGCACGTCGATGCGCCAGCCAAGGAGGCTTCGGCCAACACAATTGTGTCGTCCTCTTCCGCCGTCAAGCTGCTGCCAGTGATTTCGTAGCAAAGGTCGTCGCCTTCGCGGTCCGTGAACTTGCTAGCCACGTTCGTCGAGCGCGATCCGCCGCCGTTGGACGATGCAAGAGGCTGAAGATATACATCAGTTCCACCTGCACGGGCCGACTTCTTCTGCGGCGTGTCGTTGCCTTCGATGACGTCGACAAAGATCTTCATCGTGTCCTTGGCGCCCGACTGGTCGGTAGCGGTTACTGTCAACTCGAACTGACGCCCGTCCTCAACGGCCGCGAACGTGGGATCACCAATCGAACTCGCTGTGATCTTTCCAGTCTTTTCGTTCTCTTCCGTGATGTGGAGATATCCACCTCCACCCGACAAGGTGAATGTCAAGTCGTGGTCGCAGTTGATGTTGTTGGTCGCGTCTTCGTCCACGCATGCCGTCTGGTCCATGTCGAAGATCGCCTTGTCGACGAAGTCCGTCATCACGTTGATCACGAAAGTATCACCAACATTGTCAATGTCCCAGTCAACCGTAGCTTCGGAAATTCGGAACATGGGCTCGTGGTTTTCCACGACTTTGACGGGAATGCTCGCCATAATGACGTCACCCGCCATTCCGCCGAACATGGCTGTGGCTGTGAGAACAACCGTATAGGTTCCTTCTGACAATCCATGCAAACGCAGGATGTCGTCGGTGTGGTCCATGTCGTCGTCGGTGATGTGCTCGACTCGCACCGCGGTGTTTCCGGCGGTTGCAGTGATCATGAACGATGTACCTTCTGCACGTTCCATGTTGTCGTTTTCATTGTCAGTCGCGCCGGAAGTGTCGTCCGTAACGTCCTCAGGGTCTGTGTCGATGTCCGGATTGATGAAATCTGATATGTCCAAATCCACCGTTTCGTCAACCGAAAGGGTATAGGGCTTCATGCTGGTGTACATGAGATCGGCAGTCTTGACCGCACCTGCGGCAGGGCTCGCCGCAGTTCCTTCGTTTCCGGCATAACCCGCTCCACTGACACCCATGACAGATATCGTGAACGAAGTGTTCGCGGGCAATCCCGTAACGGTCGCGGACTGTCGGGGGCTGGTGGGCGATGTGCCGTCTGTCAACGTACCCATGGCCGTATCCATTACGGTTACGGATCTCATAGACGCCTCCATTGCACCTTCCGGTGTCCAGCTTGCTGTCACCATATAGCTAGTCGCCGTAGTGTCATCAGCTTCGCTGCCTACGGTTGCATTCGAATTGTTGCTATCACCCGTCCACTCCACGTAGATGCTGTTATACGATTCCGATGTAGCAAAAACGTCAGTCGGAGCAGCGTGTGGTACCGGTCGAACCGTAACAGAGAACGCAAAGTCAGCTCCCTCACCGCCACTGAATGCCTTCTCAGCTCTGAGTACATAATTTCCGGGTGCCATGCGATGGAAATCGGCATCGCTGGTTGCGGCGTTGTAAGAAACTGTCGCGCCTGCTGTAACGGTGCCAGCATCGCCAGTGTTTTCTGGAATAGAAATCGTACTGGGAGCTGGGGGGTCCGCCTCAGGGTCGCCGTCAGCAAGCGTCAACAAGACGAACGTCATCGTGCCGGCAACGTCCGCTGCCGTGAGTGCAGTCTCACCATCGGCCATGTACAACTTGTAGGACAAGGTGCCCTCGCCTGGACAGGCAGCTGCATTCGCATCGGAAACGGTTGGCAGAGCGGTCGTATCGTTGGTGCCGCCTAGCAAATACTCAATGCCAAAGCTTCCCGAATCTTCCTTCCATCCGCCGTTGCCATCTGGGGCCGCAGTAGGATCGTCGAACTCACAAGTCTGTGCTATTGCAGGTGCAGTAAGCAATCCAGCCACAGCAACAACGCTTGCCAGTCCAAAAAGTCGCAGAGAACCGAACAGTCCTTTGTTCGCTCTCCCAACCGAATGTAGTTTACTCATGGATTTCCTCCTTGATTTGCCAAGTTGGCCGCCGGGTACCGCCCAATCCAAGGCGCATTCCTGCGCAGCCTAGGCTAGGGCGTCTGCCTCTGGTAGGCGCTGCGAGCTTCGCTCGAATCATAGCGTTCTCCCGTTCCAACAGTCTCCCTTGCTAATACTTTTCATCCGCGATTGTTGCAAGTGCAAACAGTCTCGTTGAGAGACTATAGAACACGCGCTGATCCTCGCGACCTACAAAGCTGAGTGAATTGTAAGCGAGCAGAAAAGGAAATGTCAACCCCTTTTGTCAATTATTTTTCAATTTGTTTCAATTCGTTTCAATCGCAGAAACGATTGCGCTGCGCGTCAATTGCTTCACTCCAAGCGCGACGCATGGCGGACCTGCTTGCTTCCTAAGTAATTCTACACAAATGCCAGCCATCTCAAGTGCTGATGCATATGGATGTTTGCTTTTGTCGATGCGCAGTCGCTGCACCTGCTTCATCTTGATGAATTTGTCACGATAATACGCAAGTTGTTGAACAAACGAAGCAGTCAGTTGCCAATGTGCATGTAGCTACGCAATTCTTGTGCGCGTAAGGGGCGCCAATCTCAATTCGCGCGACTTGATTGGCCAAACGTTGCTCCGGTCGGTGGGTCTCACATGGGTATGGGGAAACACGATTGACTCCATGTTGTTGAAGGCACAATTTTTTAATTGCACATACTGGAAATCTATCCCAAAGCGTCCGCGCATAGTGTTATTGTTTGAGCACGCACAAAGCCGAGCTGAATATATATGCAAACGCCGAGGTAGATGCAATCCGCCCAAGTAGCGTGCCAATTGCAGCAGGACTGCATTAGAAGTAGACGTTGAATCTCGAACTACATGGCGATTACATAGAACTAGCGTGTCCCACGTTTAGGTTGATGTGTTGCATCATTGTTTCGATTCCTGCAACGGACTCGAACTATTAACTTCGTCGGCGCTTGTAGCCAAACCTGGTCTACAGTTCCATAAGATGAAAAATTAGCAGGACGCAGGAGCTTGTTCTTCTCAGAATCTGAAGCGAACTCCATTCCGAAACAATGCGACACAATTGGAAACGGTCTGCTCGATGCCCGTAGCAAGGCAAGGGTTCACTTTTGCACAGTTTCTTTGAGCATGCGGATTCAGCACTCAATTCTTGCATGAGACCTTCCAGACCGAATTCGACCCAAACTCTCTACTATTTATATAGCTATTGCTTTTCCGCAACCGGAATCAAATGGCAAACGCCACGTTGAGCGCAAAAATCAGCGAGAAATGGTAAATTCAACATGCCGCCTTCAATGATCGATGTGCAGTTCGAGAGAGCCGTAGAATTGGCTTGAGCGTCGATCCCAGTGGTAAACGACCATGACCCAGCCCTCAGCTTCAGTTCATTGCATTTATGTGCTGGCATCGGTCGGTGGGCGCGAAAGAGTCAATTGGCCGACGAATGGTGGTGCCGCGATTGCCGGTTCAAAGCTTGCCAGAGACTTTTGCCCGGCATCCCTGCCCCGAACTCGGGAGATACTCTAGCTGTATCCTTTCGAATTCGCTAGACTGATTCCTGAATCAGCATCAAGCCATTCGTGAAGCAACTTCCTTCAGCCACCTTCCCTCTTCTGTCGCTTGCGTTCTCGGCATTCAGTGCGAGCGTAGTTGCACAAGAAATCAGCGTAGAAGGAGCATTCCAGCCTGCTCCAACCGAAACAGAGTCAGAAGTCAGCCTGATCTATCCTCGACCTCGCTTGCTCGAACTATCAATGACGATGCCCCGCCTGTCTCCTGCGGAAAATCGCCGCATCGCAGATCGTCGGATTGGAGGAAAGCTTCGCATCGGCATCCACCGAGCCATTCCCAACCACATGTCCGGCAACCTAGCTAATAGATTGAGCTGGCGCAGTTATTCCAACGGCATAGTCTCCTACATGCGGGTCGCCTCTCCCGGAGCCAGCTCCATCCGTTTTTCGGCGAAGCTCGAATTGCCAGCAAATTCCCAAATCGTCTTCTATCAGATCGAGGACGATGGCACGGCAAAGGTGATCCATAGCGTTTCCACAAACACCAAACCTCGCGTTGAGGATCTCCATTGGTCTCCCGATGCCTTTGGCGACACGATCGGCGTCGAAATCCGATTGAAGAGACGTGAGGATATTGCGAATCTGCACCTTGAACTGTTGAATGTGGCCCATAGGTACGCTCCCTTTGGGCTGGACGACAACCTAGCTCCAGCCCTTACGTGCTCGAATCACCTGGACGCGCAGTGCGGCCTCGATGACGGTTCCATAGACGAAGTCACTTCGAAATCTACGTTGCTGCTCGCATTTGAAGAATCAGGAGGCTCGTATGTGTGCACCGGAGTCCTGATGAACGTGGAAGATGGCGAGGATGTCTTCATACCCTACGTGTTGACTGCGGGACACTGCATTTCCACGGACGACTCTGCGTCGTCCGTCGTGGGGTATTGGTCTTACCAAAGCTCCACCTGCGGTGGAAGCGCCACAAGCTCCGACCTTACAGCGATTTTGGGCGGTGCTGAACTGCTAGCCACGACCGTGTCACCTGACATGACCCTCCTGCAGTTGAGGGCTCGAGCCCCCACGGGATCTTTTCTTTCGGGTTGGACCACAATCGAAGTCGGATCGGGACTGACAGCGTTTTCTGCTCATCACGCTGACGGAGGACACCAGAAGTACTACTCGGGAACTACGGAAAACGACGTGACGCTTGAAGCGTGTGACGATGAAGACGATTGTTTCACCATATTCAATGCAGTCCCGATTTCCATCGAGGTGGGAGCGTCGGAAGGTGGCACCAGTGGGTCGGGGGTCCGACTCTACCTTGCGGGTTCAACTGAGAGCGTGTTGGTGGGAACCCATGCCGCATCGAATGAGGAGTGTGAAGATAATGTGGGCTACTTCAGCCAGTTTCGCTACTTCTATCCGCACATCGAAACCTGGTTCGATCCCGATGGTCCAGTCACACCACCCATACCGCTCGACGACCATGGCGATACGAAAGATGAGGCAACGGCCGTGGATTCTGGATCCTCCACGCAAGGAACTATCGGCTCTTCGGACGATGTGGACTACTTCATGATCCAGGTGCCTGAGGAAGGTCTGATCGCTGCCTACACAACAGGGAGTCTAGACACTGTCGGACGGCTGCACAATGAAGATGGTTCTATTGACGTGTCGGACGACGATGCAGGCACGGGATCAAACTTCTCCTTGGACGTTGTTGTTCCTGCTGGAACCTACTATATAGAAGTAGAAGGATTTGACGGCGCAACGGGAGACTACGTACTCCATGTCGTCTTTGAAGCCCTAGACGATCATGGGGATAGCGCAGGCACAGCCACCTACGTCTCGTCAAGCTCTCGTTCCTGGACTTACTCCACGCCTGGCGCGATCGAGGTATCTAACGATGTCGACGTGTTTGAGCTGGAGCTCTTTCTTGACTCTGTTGTCACCGTCTTTACCGAGGGGGACACAGACACAAGTGGAAGTGTCCAGGACTTCTCCGGGTTCGAGTACATGAGCAGTGACGACGAGAGCGAGAACAACTCCAACTTCCGCATGTCGGGCAGTCTGCTCAAAGGCAGGTACTACATCCATGTAGAAGGGAATATAGACGAATCCAGTGAAGAGGATTCAGTGTATGAACTCAAGATCGAAGTTGAACCTAACTGACGCAGCATGGTCTTCAATTGCTCGACCGTGAAAACTCTAGTCAAGACTTGCTGACACCAAGCAAGTTCACGTGGACTCGCAAACTGTAATGGGGCAACTACAAGAAGTGTTGTTTAGTAGACCAATATGCAACTTCTCTTCTGCGAGTTGTGAAACACACTTTGGACGCGAACCCCGTGCCTTGCAGGAAATTGAGGAAATCCACGAGATTGCTCTGCGAAAATAGGAATGTAAATGACGAACACAGTTATAGGGATAGGGATGAGCGGGCGGCAACAAAGGAATCAGCGAGCGATGTGCGCCGCCGCAACGAGTTGAAGCAGAAGCCCAAGTACTGGAGCCGATCTATACATAGATCCGAACATGATGAGATTGGAGGCAATTCTCCTCCCATTCATTCCCAAAAAGCATGCAGCGCAACCAAAGTCCACTACGGCTCAATTCCTTGTCAAGCACGACGCTGATGTTCAGTTTGAAACTCAGCGACTTTGATCCATTACGAACGGTAGCTAGTATTAACGCCTACATTCACTTATCGAAGCTAGAGCTGGTTCAGACTGGATTGCGAAGGCGATGCAAGCTGTGACCGACGACAATTGTCGATTGGCCTGTACGAGGACTTGAACGGAATGAGAAAACGCGACATGTCACCAGTTACCGACAAGAAGATTTTCGACGACATTCTCCAGCAAATGTCCGACGGAGTGGCGCCCTGGCGTCAGCCGTGGTCCGACACCACCCTATCGGTCGTAATAGGAGCCATGAAGTATCCAGCGCGCCTGTGGCCCAGCAATGTTCGTGCGCCTCGAGTGCGATTCGGAATGTTCATCGGGTTTCTGCTGCTCTCGCAGGCATCCCTAATGAACTACAGGACGAATCTGTGGATTCCACAGACAGTTTTACGAGAACTCGACGCAGAGCTAGCAAAACCTGATGAGCAACCCGTCGCAATCCGCGACTTCGATGACGAAGGCAACGAAACTCAGAAGCGGCTGGTGTACAACATTGATCAGGTGCGCGACTGCGAGAGAACACTCGGGCTCACGTTCACGTTTGCGCGACCGATTTCCCTGACAGCACGCTAACAGCACGCTACAAGAAATCACAGGATCTTCTGAATAGGCTAAAGAGGGACAGGAACTTGGAAATCGAGTACTGCAGCTACGCGGCATACTCGCCTAGCGGTGACGTAGTCATGATGCCTACACTGGAGCACTATAGTGTTACTGCGGAACAGATTGATCGGAATGCAACAACCGACGGGGTAGCGCAATACTGGGCAACGCTCTGGCATGAGGTCGTGCACTGGACAGTTCACGAGTCACGACTCGACCGGGAGAGACATCTAGAGTGGGGCGATGCCATCTACGCGTTTGAGGAATTGGTGGCTGAGCTGGGCTCTGCATATCTCTGCGGCTATTTGGAATCGAAGGGAAACTTCAGCACGCTGAGTACCTTGATCAATGGTATAGACAACTTAGTAGGAAATGGCACGCAGATGGTGATCCCTTGTCCTCCTTAAGGACTGCTTCAACGCTAGCCTCCAAAGCCAACGAATTCGTTCTGAAGGGCACAACGCAAGAATCTAGGTCAAGATTGAGAAATTTCTAGCAATTCTTGAGCCTTGCTGTCCTAAACAAGTTCAGTTAGAGGAATGGTGGATCGGCAACCGGACATGTTGATGGTTCGGCTAGGGTCTCGGGCAGCACCCGCGAAGGGACTATCGGAAGAAATAAGAGCGGCATGGCAGGTTTTTGGATAGCGATAGCGACAACAATTGACACTGGTCTGCCAAACTAAGATCCTGCGGCCGTTTGGAGGACATTCCAGATGACTACAATTCTCTGCTCCATTTCAAAAGTAGTACAAAGAGAGCAAATGAGCTATCACTTTGAGATTGATCACCTTCGCGAGATACTCGAAGATTGTCCCGAGTTTAGACCAAACCACCATCTAGGTCGTCCTTTCATGTCCTCATATCAAATTGCGATTCGTTTCGCTGAGCGGTATCCCCAACATCCTGCGGTCATAGGTTTAGAGGTTGGTGGTATTGGCGTTGGCGAGCACGACTCCCTGACAAAGCAGATAGGCAGGTTCCTGTCTCAGGAGCTTGCGCACAATCCGCCAGAAGGTATCGAAGGAGGATTTATTTCTCATGAGTGTCGCGCGAAAATATGGTTCCTGCATGGAGATCGGGAAATCGAAGCATCTACGAGTCCAAACCCCGCTCATTCGATATTTCGTTCGAAGAAATAGTCGCCGCTAGGGGCTGGCGAGAAGGATTTCATTGTCCTCGATGCGGACACGACTGGGCCTACTACCTCACGGCGCATGGAGAGATTTGATTTTCTTGGACATGGACCGTCAGTTCGAGTGTTGCTTCACACGCCATGAAGGCGGTGGACCGCTTCGACGGCTGGACGCGTACGTTATCCTGTCCCTCAAAGAAGGGGTCGAGTCTCAACCCGTTCCCGCGTCGAAGGTGCATACCGCCATCACGAATCTCAAGCGATTCCTGATCGGCACGTTCCATGGAGTCTCCTCTCCGAAGCTTCAGAAGTACCTAGACGAGTTCGAATACCGCTACAACCGCCGTTGGTGGGAACTTCAGCTGCCGCATCGTCTCCAGTCCATATGGGCGAATCACTTGCCTGCTCCTGGCAAACTCCTGGATAGTGAATCTTCACTATCATAGATGCAACAGCGAGTTCCACTAACACATCGCTTAAAATAATCTGAACCAAATTCAATCAAATGAGGAATCTCAAAATGGCTTGTAGAGTGGGCATGTCCACCACGCCCTATACACGTATGCAGTATTGGAAGGAAGAGGAAGGATATACAGACGGCGAGATATTACATTCAAATCTCACGTACGACGAAGCAACGAAGCTCGAGCGAGAAGAAGCGCAAAGTCGAGGCTGCAAATACGGAGAAGGCGGAGAAAGAAAAGAGGGAAATGTGTGGTCTGTATATCACGTTTGGAAATAGAGCAACACCATGTGTGCCAAGCTTTTTCGTACTAAAGCGATTCTTGAAAGCAGCGTCGAGCTTGGGAAGCTGTGCAAAGGAGGAAATCGGGACAGCTTTGAAAATGCTACACGTTTCCGTAAGAAATTTCTTGTTTTGACCTAATTTTTGTTACTTATTCTCCCATTTTGTTACAGTGGTTTTACCACGTCTCTCTCTGCATTCTTTAGTACTCAGCAATGGCTCTTATCGAAACGACAGTCTCATAGTGCTTCTATCTCCTTTTGAATACGTCTTGAAGGTTAACGAACAGATTGCAGCAATCAATCAACTTACAAAAGCCACTCGCTCAGACGTTATTCCTGCTCCAGACATTTCAAGCATCTTGGAGGTCTTCAACCTACTAAACAAGTCATATCACGTGATTTTTGTTCACGAAATCGATTACAGAACACCAAAAACACCAGTGGTAGACAAGGTAGCAGTATTTTCGAAGCCACCGTACGCTCCTTTCGCGTCAGACAATCTTCAACTTGCAACTCCCGCACATTACCGAAGAGAAGAAGCCCTCAATCCTGGAATAGGCGATCCGTACGATGGGACTCTCACTCGCGATGCAAGCGAATGGGCAACGTCAATCGTCAATGGTCCCGTGAGAGCAAGAATTTCGTTTGCCTCATCGGGTGAACCTTGGGTCTATTGCGCCTCACACTTTCGAACAAGAGAAGAGCTTCATCGGCTATGGAACCATTTCCAACGCGACCACGATTATTCAGAAGCAACTCAAATCCATGACCCTAATTCGTTTGCTGCTTGGTTGGCAATCGATTTCGCCATTACTCTCGACAAATCGACTGATGTGATACTAAGTGATCAAGACATCCACATCTATGATCGTACAAGCTACAACACATCTCTTTGGGAGGGTACCCATCACATTGACAGTCTTGTTCACGTCTACCACGGTCCAGTTCGCTACGAAGACACTACAGGTCGAGTCGATACACAGGATCAATTCTTTGATCCCCTGGCAGGTCCAAGAGCGTGGTTCACAAAAAAGTGTTCTTTCCATACTCAGAGCGAATACCGATTTGCAATTGCAACAATTGGAGTTCCCGCGGGTCCGAAGACTTGGATCAAGATGTCTCCAGAACTTCGAAGGATTACTTCCAAGTTGCACCGATAAGATCTGAGTTGCATTGGTCTTAAACGAGACTGTGCGATTGATCGTGATTGTTCAACAGCATCGGTACAATCTCGTAAAATCATTTCTGAACCCATTTCTCGTTACGTTAGCCATCCTATTGGATCAAATCCCTCGGATTCGGAGATTCTCATTGCACCATTGCTCCCTCAAGCACACACATAGGAATACGTTGATTCAGGCTACACATAAAATCCCAGTGGGAATGATGTGATTCTCGCCGCGGTTGGATAATCGATTGTACGAGGTGCTTAGCACTTGAATCGTTGTCCTGCAACAGCCACGAAGAATCGTAATATTCCGTCGGAGTGGCACTACGCATTCAGTAAGAAATTCGTGAGGAGAAAGAGTTGGACATGTACGAACCTCCTGGTTCTTCCAGGGAATATTTGCTAGCTATCGTGAAACTTGGGATGTTGTCCTCCCGCGAGGTGTGCACTCAGATGTGCGATATGTCTCGCCGAGGCAGACCGGCAGTTGAAGCACTTCAAAATTTTGCTGAGTTTCGGGAGATAGTGAGAGAGAAGGAGACGATTGCAAGTGTTTCGCACTGCAGTAGTCTTTCCCACCTGCCTAGGTCCCGACAAGAAGATCATTTGTTGATACTCATCTAGCAGTGGCAGGAACTCTTTCTACATACGTTTCGATAAACACTTGAATTATGCACTCCATACATTTGCTTGACGTGTGAGATTGTGGCGCTTCAACGTAGCACGCATTGAAAGGCGACACTTTTGAAAGTGGTGAATTAGGTGCGCTAACGCAAGAGGTGAGGGTTCTTCTCGTTGAATGCTACACTAGATTGAATTCGACCGTAGTGGCAAGACCCTTTGGGGAATAGAGATTGTTGCTGGGAGGCGACGCGAATAGCACTGCCAAGTTGGGTGGCGTGCCGAGCACCGGGCGCACGAATTTTCAATAGAGGTTCCTGTTGCTGCTGAGTCACTCCAAGCTATTCGAAATGCAATTCATTAGGCAAGAACTCATAGGTAAATCTAGATCTCTCGTCGTCCTTGTGGAACCGAACTTTGATCTGAAGAGAAACTTTATTTGATTCAAGTGTAAGTTCTTGATTCTCTAGTTTGAGCTGACCGGCCAGTACGTCGTCACATGCCTTGATATAGCCTCGTCTAATGCCAATGCGGTAGAACTTTGAAGCTACATGGCGGATTTCTTCTCCGACAAGCTTGACTGCTTGCTCGAAATCCTTACTAGGATACTTACTATGTAGTAACTCTATATCGAGTTCTTCAGCCAGTAGATTTGTGGCCTTGCGATAGGTCTTGGATGATGCTCTAATTGCTTGTTGTTTCAAGTGGTACTCCTCCGGACAGACCAAGTAGTGAGGTGGTTTTGTATGGTTTAGTGTTGAAAAGCGGCGAAGCCTTAAAACCCATGGACAACCGCGTTGAATTATAAAGAGTGAGTTGCGACATGATACGGACTATGGATGTCTTGCAACTAGCCTAGGATGTAGCTTGTAGTTTGGCTCAATTGTAGTTAAATGTTGAAAATGGGAGAAATCGTCCCTGTATAGAGTGCAACTCCCTGATTTGCAACGCTGAATTGCCTATAGACAAACTGCCGTTCTCGACCATTCTTGAACAACTCGACGAGTTGTCCTCGGAGGACCTGGAAAGGCTCGAAAGCCGGGCTCGCTCTCTTCGCAGCAGTCGCAAGGGCGTGCAAGCGCTCCGCAACTTCGAGCAGTCGATGCGGGAGAGCAGACGATGCCCGCACTGCGGCATGGACAAGGCCTATCGGCATGGACGAGACTCCCGGGGCACGCAGCGATTTCGCTGCCGACCTCCCTCCCAGCGCGGTTGCGGTCGCACCTTCAATGAAGGACTGGAACGCCGTTTTCGCGCATGCGCAGGCCGGAGAGTTGGTCCGTCTTTCTGCAGGCTCTTGCGGCTGGACATCGATCGCTGGACGACTTGCACAGGCACAGAGACGTGGGAGTCTCCCGACGGACTCTTTGGCGCTGGCGCAATGTCGTGAACGAGGCTCTGGGCTCCGAGGAGCCTAAGCGCTTGAAGGGCATCGTCGAGATCGACGAGACGTTCTTCCGCGAAAGCTTCAAGGGAAGCCGGGGCTGGAAGCGCGGAAATCCTCCCGCGCCGCGGGCGCCTCGGCGCCGGGAAAGATCGCCGAAGCGTGGAACCTCCTGGGACCACGTGCCCGTGCTGACGGCCATCGACCGCAGCGGAAACCGTCTGAAGCAGGTATTGGGATACCGCGACTACATCAGAGAAGCATTGCAGGATCGCATCGAGGAAGGCTCGGTGCTATGCACCGGCGGTCTGGCTACCTACCGGGGCGTGGCTCGGGACGCGGAAGCCGCCTTCCACGTCGTCGTGCCCGGCCAGCGAACGAAGAAGCTGCCGCCCATGCTCAATCAGTCTCTGAAGGGTCGGCTCAGCCTGGCCAGAGTGAACGCCATGCACGCTCATCTCAAGAGCTTTGTCAACGAACAGGCACGGGGTGTGTCCACGCGGTATCTGCAGGGATATCTGAGGTGGATCCAGGCCATTCGGAAACCAGCTCTCAGCGAATGCGAAGTGCTGATTCCGCCTGCAAGAGACGATTTCAACACTTAACTACAATTGAGCCAAAAGTAAGCAATCTAACAGTCTAGCTACGCATGCCAAACCAATTATGAGCTGCTTGTAGTGTCCTTGCTGTTCGGTCAGGGAAACCCCGCCATGGAGTGGGTCTTTGCCACCACTGTAGCATTTAATTAACATTTCAGTTCTACCCCTCATCGAACAATTCCGACAACGAACCGATCATCCTCAATAAGACCAGAATTCCAACTTTTGGAACATGAGCTTAACCGCGACGGACTCTAATTTCTTTTACCCAACTTTCGAGTTTGTGGCTTGCTATCAAGAATAGTGGGAAGTTTTTAGTGCAGAGAACTTACGTGCTTTATGGCTCCACAAAGTACGGATGCGTTTGCGGTTTGAGTACACTCGCCCTCGTTGCCCTCCAACTACCAGCTAGATGGTATGGATGCCTTCCAGCTACCCAGCGTGGTAGCTTATTGTTTTTTCACCAACAAGGAAGGAAGACATCCATGGACAACATTGTAAAAACTGTGGGGTTGGATCTGGCGAAGAATTCGTTCCACGTGTTCTGCGCCGACCGGGAAGGCAGGCTTGTTGAATCGAAGGCGCTGCGGCGAGGCGAGGTTCTGCCGTATTTCGCCAAGCTCGCTCCCTGCGTGGTGCCGATGGAGACCTGCACGGGAGCGAACTGGTGGTGCCGCCAGATCAAGGAGCAGGGCCACGACGCGCGCCTGATTCCGGCGGCGTACGTGAAGCCGTACGTCAAGAGCCAGAAGAACGACGCGCTGGACGCCGAGGCGATCTGCGAGGCGGCGCAGCGTCCGAACATGAGGTACGCGCCGCTGAAGAGCGAAAGCGCGTCGGCGCTGCTGACGATGCATCGGACGAGGTGCGCGCTGATCAAGCAGCGCACGATGAGCAGGAATCACGTGCGAGCCGCCTGCGCCGAGTTCGGCCTGGTCGAGCGTCCGGGGACGAAGGGATTCGAGCGGCTGGCCAGCAAGCTGAAGGAGGACGGCGACGATCTTCCGTCGACGTTGAGGGAGAGCCAGCGACAGGTTCTTGCTTCGATCGATCGGCTGACGGAGTCCGCCGCCGATTTGCATGCGCGGATCTGCGCGTGGCACAGGGAGTGCGAAGCGAGCCAGCGGCTGGAGCAGATACCCGGAGTCGGGGTGCTCACCGCCACCTACCTTGCCGCCGTGCTCGGCGACGGTTCGGCGTATCGCAACGGGCGCCAGTTCTCGGCCAGCCTGGGACTGGTTCCCCGGCAGCTGTCCACCGGCGGAAAGCAGAGGCTGGGAGGCATCACCAAGAAGGGCGACGCGACACTGCGGTCGCTGCTGTGCGAAGGGGGGATCTCCGTGCTGCGCCACCGTCTGAGAGACGGCGGCAGGCATTTTCCCGGAACGACCCGTCGCGTGGAGCGGAAGTCGATGAAGTCGGTCGGCGTGGAGATGGCGAACCGCAACGCCAGGACGGCATGGGCGATGGTCCGCCATGGCACGGACTACGATCCCGCGAGGCAGCACCTGGCAAAGGAACCGACGGCCTTGGCCGCTTGACGAGAAGAGGAACTCGCAGCAGCGATGGAAGAACGGAAACATTCCGGGACCGGGAGAACCCGTTGTAGACTAGGAGCTCGAAGCTCGCCAGCTAGATTGGGACCCGGTCTTCGGATACCATCGGGGCCGGAGCGGCAATCGCCGACTCGCAGACAGGTCGAATAGACGTGCGCGAAGTCCGTCTATCCCACCGCTGCTGTCAGCATGAGCTTGGAATGGAGCAATCAAATGACCTGATCTGAACTGACGTCATGGAAGGCATCCATAGAAGTCTAAGCAGGCTAGTCCGCGTCTAGGGTCGATTGCACCATGCGTCGCAAATACAGAGACTATGCCGGATCGACAATCTATGAGCTTGTTACTAGTTCAAGCCGGCAAATTCGGTGTGAGGCGTCATTATTGGACTCTTGTATCGCGTTAGAAACTATCCAGATTGGTAGTTTTCTGCCTACATTAACGACCACCAATTGTTGGGTGATGGCCTACAACTGCGAGTCTCCGATGCGTCAGACCGATGAAAGCAAACTATCTGAAGCCGTTCTCGGTGGCAGATTTACGTAACACGCGACAATTTTCCCCAAAACCTTACACGATTCACTTTTGACTGCCAACAGAGTTGCTTGTGGTGAACCTTTGCTCTTACAGATGCAAAGTCGTGATGAAGAGTTACCTCCAATGCACATGCACTTGAGATCGCCGAATCCCCTCAATCAAATCCATCGGAGTCTTCCAAATGCCAGGACCGCCTGTGCGGCCTCGTGAATCGACAGTGGTGGGGTGGGATCTTTCGCACTCGGCCAAATCAGGCTGTTGCCCGATGGTGGCGCAAGCTCATACTGAGATTTGTCGGCATTCCACCTCGCCATCGTAAATTCCAGGTGCAGATGCGCTGCTGAATCCATTAGTGCCCAACCGCGCTCATCCGTAATCATGGGAGTTAAAACAGCGCAGTGCTCGTTTCCGAGCTTCAATATCGTAATGCGACCGTATGGTTGACCTTCGTCAACGAGCGCCAAGAACCAATTCGAATCAATTGTTCCTTTTCGTAGTGCCGAAGGCCACCGCTTAACGGTCTCGTTGGGAACTGGCCGGAGAAAGTTTGCGAACTGAAGACAATACTCATTAACTTGAGCTTTAACGCTGTCGGACATAAGCCCTGGCTTTTTCCTGTTGGGTCGTTGGCGAGGTTCAATGAACTTCTCGTATACGCTACGCAACACCCACGCGACAAGAATTCCCTCGTTCGAAAATACATACCGATATCCAAGTTGTTTAAACCAGTAGAGGTAAGACATCCTCAGACAGGAAACAAGGATCGAACTTCGGGCGTCTAATTCGACAACGAGCCTTACATCTAGTGGATTCTCATCCGACGGGAAATCTGATTTCGACACAATCAAGCCATTATCACCGCCCACCCTAGTTGACCTGAACGGAATCTCTCTCTTGTCTCCTCTTAGCTCTAGCCTTCGTCTAAACCTCTGCAAATTTCCCGCATCAGCAGAATTCGCTAACAATCTTTCCACTAAATCAGTTCGTTGAATTCCTTGACTAATAGCGTCTATAGATTCCGATTCAAAGAAACTTCCGAATCCGTTGTCCACATCCGATCGCTGCAACACCCGTTGTTGTCCGCTCAAGGCATCGGGGACAATATGCCCCTTTGTCAATGCGACATCCTCATCTACATGAAGAATCGGGCAATAGAAGTGCTTGAAGGCAGCTCCTGTTACTGCTTGAAAGTCAGATTTGTATCGATCTAGTTTGACGCCAAGCGGCGTTCTTGCTGCCACTTGGTCTCGTTTTGTTTTGAAGTCTCTCTCCCTGCCGTACTACATCTCACTCTTGGTACCCTCGACAGCCTGTAGATCGTTTAATGCGAAGCAGTGTCCTGCTATATTACCTCCGTGGAGCAAAGTCCATTCCCCTCGTTTGTGCAAGTGTTGGACCATGGCGAAGCACTTGGCCGCGAAAATTCGATTGATAGTTGTCAAGACTTTATAAACGCATGCGACTATGCAACGACATAAACGTTAGATGTGCTCCCGACGGGATTCAGCGCATTCGCCGCCCTACACATCCCGCCGCGAATTTAACTACTCTGAGCAGGGCCGACGTCGTGGATCGCGAAGGTCAGTACAGGATCCCAAAGGCATGCAATTGAGGACACAGGTGCTACCTACAAGGGGACGCAATCTAGGTCGACTAATCACGATTAAGACGAATAAACATCGAACCGGCTACCGCTAGTTTGCAGCATCTAAAATTTCGGCGAACTTACGCTGAAGTACTTCCTCGATATGTCCCGCCTCAAGTTGCATACGGTGGTTCGTGCTTGCCGTGACAAGCTGATCCCATTTCTCTGCATTGCGAAGCAATTGGACCACGTCGGTCAACCGAAAGAACGGTCCTGTGACCAGACCGTCATTAGGTTCCTTCAACCGTACACCGTTCAAGTCGTAGTGCTTTATTAGCCTATCGAGACTCACCCAACCATTTGTGACTGCTAGAACTTCCAAGGGACACGTAGGTTCTCCTTCACCATCTTTGAACCCCTCCAATGCAGGATGCACTAAAGGACCAAGGGGATCGACGATCTGTAGACCAACTTCCACGGTTTGCAGTCCTCGATCATTGACGATATGCAGTCGGAGACCCTCGATCTCTAATGTGATAGATCCATACTCAAAGCTGTCCTCGTCTTTGCTTGTCGAATCGCAAATCAGCTTTGGCATTCCCCGATTGATCCGTTCAAACATTTGAAGGATACCTTGCGTGTATGAGTCTGGCATGTTCTGCAAAGTAGGTTAAGGTGCTATGTATGCGTTTAGCGGCAGGACAATACGCACATTGCAAGAGCGAAGATATCGCACTTCGTTGTAGAAATAGCTACCCCTACGAGCCGCGATGGGATGATCGGAGAAACAAAAGCAATTCCCGTTTCCAATAGCCGTTTGAAGGAATGCGGCATTTGCGCTCCACCGTTGATTTAGGCTCATATTGGCCCACTGTTTGTTGGGCACACTGAACAGATGAACGTCATGTAGCTTTGCAGCTAGATTCAAGTAGTTTGGAAAATGACCTAATACCGTGTTTGCCATCAAGAGCCCAAATGAACGCAAACTTTCACATTAAGAGTAGCGTTTTGAACACAAAACTGCAAGCCAACTATTCGTGCCCCTGTATCCCTGCAGGGGACTTCGATTGGGGAAAAGTGTGCAATATGGTCGAGACTCTTAGCTCTGTTTGGGGCGACTTGACCTACGTACTCGAGGCGAATTCAAAGTCCTCGACTACAATTTTTCCACGCCATAGCCCTCGAAATGGTGTCCTCGTGAACTGCCAAGCCAACACGTATGGCGCCTATGAAGGCACCGACACTCTTCGCTGCAATCTACATGCGCCCTAGTTGCTTTCTGTTAAATCATGGAGCGAGGTTTCTCCACGCTTTTGCGGAGAATAGGCCAATAGATATCGTCTAATACTGAAAGTTTCACCTGCTATTTGTGGGCGATACATGTGCTTGATTCCAGATGAATTACGAGAGTGTGCCCACATTGACTGAATTCAATACGACTATCGACTTTTCCAGCATCGTGCCCCGCGGAGGAAGCCAAAGCGCGGCGTTTGAGGAACTGTGTTGCCAACTCGCTCGTCGTACGGCCGAAGGACGCTACCAGAGGCTTGAAGGTTCAGGAGGCGACGGCGGTATCGAGTGTTTCGTCGATACCTCCGAGGGACGACAAGGATGGCAGGCAAAGTTTGTCTTTAGAGTCGACCAACTCACCAAGCAAGCCAAAATGTCGCTTGAAACTGCACTAAAGATTCATCCGGCGCTCAATGTGTTTTATCTCTGTTTTCCCTTCGATCTAACGGGTCCTACTGGCCGAGTCGGTCGTAGTGGCGTGGAGAAAATAGAAGATTGGGTTCAAGAGTTTGAAGAAGAAGCTCGCTGCAACGGAAGGCAACTGAAGATTGAAAAATGGGGAGCATCCGAGCTCTTGAGTCTTCTCCTGGAACATGACCCGTCAGGTGGATTGAGGCACTATTTTTTCGGAACCAAGAGTTTGTCCCCAGGTTGGTTCATTGAGCATTTGCAACACGCCTTCAAAACGGCAGGCCCTCGCTACACCCCAGAACCGTCCATCGAGACGGAACTAAATAAACGCATAACAACCTTTGGACGCGCGTTTGGATGGACCGAGCCGTTAGTCTCAATCATGGAGTCTGTAACAGAAGCGCAAAGTTGGTTAGAGCTGGTTCTTCGCCAACCACTCGAAGGTAACGATGAATCGCCAGCTTGGCCCTTCCACACGTTGCAAGAAACAC
>JAPOWH010000015.1 GCA_026707735.1 Gammaproteobacteria bacterium
TGGTTGCACCAATTCTTGGCCACGAGTTCAATGACTTAACGACTCCTGAGGATTGGAGGCTACTTGCTCAAACACTAGTGACTCGTAATGGCACCTTTCGCAAGACGCTGACGAAAAATAACGGTTTCCTTCCTCGTTCCCCTGCAAAGAAACTGTGTTTGGAGACAATTGCAGAAGCACGAATCCTTGGTCTCGAAGAGTCATTTGCGAGATTGTCTCACCTTCCCGACCCAGAGATTCCGACAGCACATGCTGAGTCGCTCGAAAACCTTGTAGTTGTTCTTACGACGTTGTTGGAGCAGCTCAACCAGGTTTTTCGACAACGGGAGATCATTGACTTCACCGAGCTTGCCTTCGCCGCTCAGCGTGCATTGGCACGGGACGATCTCCCAACCAACCTAGCACTGGCGCTCGACTATCGCATTTCGCACATTCTCATAGATGAGTACCAGGACACATCACAGGCTCAATTCGATTTGCTTGAACGAGTGATGGATTCTTGGACACCTGATTCTGGCAACACGTTCTTTGCCGTTGGGGACCCCATGCAATCCATCTACGGCTTTAGAGACGCGGATCTCAAACTCTTCCAGGACACGTACGCAAACGGCCTGCGAGCCGTTTCCATAGTCCCACGTCAGCTCACTAGCAATTTTCGATCATCCGAGACTATTGTCGAATGGATTAACCAAGTTTTCGGCCTAGTGTTCGGCAACGTCAACGATTCGACCGTTGGTGCGGTCGCATACGCTCACTCCTCGCCAACCCGAGAACCTGAGGGCAGTGTGCAAATTACGCTCTGCATCAACGATCCCGATGCCTTGGAGGAAGCAAGGCAGGTAGCCAAGCAAATCTCAAGGACGGCCGCAGAATTCCCCGAAGAGAGCATCGGTTTGCTTGTGCAGAGGAGAACCAATCTGCCGACTTTCTTCCAAGCTCTACGTGATGAGGGATTGAAATGGCGCGGCGTGGAAATCGTTCCGCTCGCCAATGCGCCAGTCGTTAGAGATTTGTTCTCACTGGTGCAGGCACTGAACGATGGACGAGACCGTCTCGCCTGGCTGTCCGTGCTTCGATCTCCCCTCTGCGGCTTGTCTTTGAGTGATTTGGAGGTTGTCGCGGCTTGCACGACCGGAAGGGAAATGCTTGATTGCAATGAACTCTCTGCGCTTGGCGCACGCAGACTGAGTAGAGTCTGCCAAGCATTTGCTGAAGCGGGAAGGGACTCTCACATGACGCTTCGTTCTCAGGTCGAGCGGCTTTGGTATCGCTTGGGCGGAAACGACGCATACCACGATGAGGATACCTTGATTAACGCCGAGCGATTCCTCACCTTGCTCGAAGCTTCCACACGTGGGGAAATCCGGATGGATGAGCTCTGGCGTCGAATCGAATCGGAGTACGCAACCGAAGTTGGCGATGCCGCCGATGTGGAGATCATGACAATTCACAAGGCAAAGGGACTCGAATTCGACCACGTGGTGCTTCCCGACCTCAACCGGCGTCCCCGTAGTGAGTCTCGTGGACTGATTCAGTGGCAAACATGGAACGAGGAATTGGTACTTGCACTGAATCTTGCAGGCGAACAAGACAGTTTGTTCGATTGGCTGCACAATGAAGACTCTCTGCGGGACGCGAACGAACTCAAGCGATTGCTCTACGTGGCCGCAACTCGCGCCAGAAAAACACTCGCCATATTCGGAAGTTATGCTGATGAGAAGCGCAAGCCGAAACCAAACAGTCTTCTGTCCCTGCTCGAACCGGTATTGCATGAGGCACAAATCGTAGACGGACCGCAGACTACGTCCGAGCCCGACCTAGCCCAAAGCACGTTGCTAAATCGCCTCGATGAAAGTTACAGGTTTGCTCCGCCCGAGGTTACACATAAGATTCCTGAGGAGCTAATGACTGCTCCGGAGCCGTCATCTACTACATTGGCGCCAATTGGATTTCAACGTGAATTGGCTTTAGGTAATTTGGTGCATCGAGAGCTCCACTATCTCGCAGACACCCAAGACTACAGATTGAAGGATTTGAACAGCAAACGAGTTAGCGGTTGGCGCAACAGTCTTAGGGCGGAAGGAGTCGACGGCTCCAATCTGGCATGGGTGATTGAACGAGCCCAACAGCATTTGCAGCGCGTGGTGTCAGATCCCAATGGACGCTGGATCCTGAGCGACTCCCACAAGCATGTGCAGTCTGAAGCCCCCTTTTCCGCCTTGATCGACAGCACTGTTCGCAACATCGTTGTCGATCGGACCTTTGTCGACGACGAAGGTACCCGCTGGATCATTGACTACAAGACTGCAATGTTGAATACCAGCGACGAGGAGAGTTTGGAACAATTCGTGCGTCGGCGTTACATTGACCAACTCTCGGCATACGCAAGGATTTTGAGAGCTATTGATGATCGTCCCGTGCGTTGTGCGGTCTATCTGACGGACATCCCGCATCTTATTGAAATCGAGCCTGCAGAATTGACTGCTTTGTCCTAGCTTGTTGGGGCAGCCAGCGAGTGGCAGACAATGGCGGTCAATCTGTAAAATTGATCTTGTCGATTGGTGGGCTTATTGAGACATCGCCGCGTACTCTTGCACACGCTTTTCGTCTTATTGGACACCGAACTTGTCATTCAACTACGACCGCGCCCGTTCGACAGAACACCACGCAACAGAGGCAACTGCTGTCTCAGTAACTGTTGCGTTTGGCTTAACATTAGCCAAAAGGAGATTTCAACACCACTATGGACTCTGAATTCCCACTCATAACGCTTGGCTTTGTATCGCTGGTACTTTGCGCTGGTTTAAGCGCGCAGGAGAGTGCCAGCAACGACGACGATGGAGACGACGACGATGTCGAAGTAGTCGAGATCGAAGTTGAAGCAACTCCTATCGAGATTAGTCCCGGCTCTACCACCTATACGGAGGAGGCTATCACGGAGACGCCTTCGGGCGAAGGCAACTTGGCGGACCTTCTGCGTCTCAATCCGGCTGTGGAGTTCTCTCGCGGCAGCGACCTCTCCGCAGGAACTGCATCGTTGCGTCCCGATGAAATTTCCATCCATGGCAATGTTTTCTACCAAAACTTGTTTCTACTCGACGGAACTGACACAACGAACGATCTCAACCCTGCCTCGTCTGAAGATACTTGGAGTACGCCAAGTCTTGTGGCTCCACATGGAGGAAGCTCTCCTCAAGGCTACTACGTAGATGTTGAGCTGCTGCAGAAAGTGCAGGTGTTTGACAGCAACATTCCTGTCGAATACGGAGGTTTTACCGGCGGCGTAGTGGCGGCCGAGCTCAAATCCTACGAGGGAGAGGATCGGTTTGCGTTCAACTATGGACTCCAACGTGACGAATGGGAGCAGTTCCATGTCAGCGAGGATGACATCTCTACTGCGGACAAGTATCGAGGCGTCTATACCCCTGACTACGAAAAGGCTAACTATGGCCTATCCGTTCAGTATGGATTGACCGACAATCTCGGGTTGACGCTTTCGCTGACACGAAGAACATCGGTTTTTGCACAGGAGTACGAGGACGACACAGACACCATACAGATGATCGACTATGAGGATGCGATCGACAATCTGGTTGGACGATTGGACACGACCGTCGCCGACTATGAAGTCGGTGTGTCATTCCGATATTCCAACAGATCGCACGACGGGCTCACGTCAACAACCTACACTGGAATGTTTGTACAGGAACATCAAGGCATAGGTACAACCGTCGACGTTAAAACCGACCTCGCTAATGGATCGTTAGGGGTGAAATTTTCTTTGGATCAAATGACCAACATGCTGGATAGCGAGACGAGTTACTTCAGGTATGACGAGTACTTGGAAAACAGTGGCACTTCACGTTACGAGGGGGCGTTTGGGGACTCGAATCAGCAGCAAACCCGGTGGAGCGTCAAGCCGAAATGGACTATGGACGAGTTCGAGAATGAATTGGGCACGCACAACATTTCAATTGGTGGCGAAATTCGAGGAACCAGCAGCTTCTATGAACGACCAGAGGACATTGTTTTCGAACAGTTCTTCTGTGTGCGAGACAATGGAAGGAACGGTTGCCGAGACCAAGATGGCGACGGCGTTAGCAGTGCGGGCGACCAATTCATCCAGCGCAGATCATTCTGGCTGTCCGGCAAGGTCGATGTCTCCTATCAGGAAGTTTCTGCATACGTTTCGGATGTTATTGGACTGCAATTCTTGCAAGGCCAGGACACCACATTGACACTAGGTCTTCGAACCGATTGGGAGAGCTATCTGGACAATTTCAACGCCTCACCGCGAGTCAGCCTACAACAGCACACAGACTATGGTGCGTTTGTTGTGGGGGCTAGCCGATACTACGGGCGCAGTTTCTTCAGATATGAGCTAAACGACGCGATCTATGGATGGCGCGAAACTTACTCCAATCTCACCCGACCGAGAGGATTAGTCGGCGAAGAAATTCCGTGCTCCGTACCTGACTGGGTGAATTGCAGGCATTTGACCTATGACGACAGATCTGGTGCATCGGACCTAGATACGCCCTATTCCGATGAACTGATGGTTGGCTGGTCTCGAACGGAAGGAGAAATGGTGCACGCTACCGTTTCCTTCGTGAATCGCGCCAATAAAGATGGAGTGTCCCGAAAGCGCGACGACGATGGTCTTTACTACTACACCAACGACGGCGAGAGCTCATCTCAAGGCATAACGGCAACTATTACCAATGCTGACACGATCGTACTTGGACAAACGAATACACATTTCTCGGTCAGCCTAGGCTATCGTGAATCGACCAGCAATCGTCAGGACGACAACGGCTATGACGAGCAACTGGAAGAGGACCTCATTTACTACCAGGGCGGTCTGATTTCAGTTGACGAACTGCCGCCATGGGACTACAGCATTCCGTTCACCTTTGGGTTCTATACGACGACAGAAATCCCAATCTGGGACATCAATTGGACGAATTACTTCAATCACCGTCGTGGAGGAACGGTTGCGCGTGACTCACGTGAGAACTACACCGATCCATCGTCTGGATTGACTTACGACATCTACGAGGACTTCGACTTCGACAGTCTGATTACCGTCAATTCGAAAATTACCTGGCGCGGGAAGCTATCACAACGACTGTCAATGTTTGCAACTTTAGAAGTCAACAATCTATTTGATGAAATCGTGGACAGAAGCACCGTGGATACTAGACGTCGCTATAGCAAAGGCAGGCGATTCTGGATCGATTTTGGCGTCTCATTCAGGTAGTCAACACGGTCGATTGACACTTTGAGGAGATTCGGTCGGCAGTCGTTCTTCAGCTGTGGCTGCTGACCGCCAACTTCAAGGTGCCCTATGCCACGTCGTCGCTACGTTCGATTTACACAAAGAGCGCAGGCTTCGCATCGTGACGGTTGCCCCGACAATGCTGTGTAAGCCACTGCAGTTCGCTCGACCATACTAGAGGATTCGCCATTGAAAGCCCTACAGGGAATCGGAGATTTTCTTGATATAGGTGGTCCAGTGGTTTGGATCCTTGCGGCAATGTCCATCATTGCGTTGTCCATCATCCTTCTCAAGATTTGGCAATTCGTAACAACCAAACCAGAGACACTTGGCAATTTGGACGCTGCTCTTTCGATGTGGCGAAAAGGCGACCGCCAACAAGCCTTGGATGGAGTTGACCGAGAGTTATTTGCAGGCGAAGTGGTCGAAGTAGCCATGCAGGGACTCACGCAAAACCAGATGGAAGAGAGTGTGCTCAGGGAAGAACTCGATCGAGTGGCCTCAGCCAAACTCAACGACCTAAGAACTCTGCTCCCCGCTCTTGATGCAATCGGAACGCTTGCGCCGCTATTGGGGTTGCTAGGCACTGTGCTTGGAATGATTGACGCCTTCCAAGCGATGGAGGCTGCAGGAACACAGGTAGACCCATCGGTTCTCTCAAGGGGAATCTGGCAAGCACTAATTACCACCGCGCTAGGACTGAGCGTGGCAATTCCAAGCCTGATTGCCTTCAATTGGATGGACCGCAAGATTCAGCGTGTCGCAACTCAAATGGGCGACCTCGTTACTCAAGTGTTCACGCACTTCCAAGTCGACAGTGGCAAGAAATAGCGAGTGGATTCCGTTGCAATTAAAAAAGTTTCAAGCTACAAGAGGGAAACGGATAAGTCTCGTTCCGCTTGTCGATGTTGTGTTCATATTGCTGCTTTTCTTCATGTTAACGACTAGCGTTGCAAAGGAAAAACAACTGCCTATGAATTATTCGTCGCAGTCCCCGCTTGACCAAGAACAGACATTGAGACACTTGACCATCGAATCTGAAGAAGGCGACATTACTAGCGACGATCGAACCATACGAACTGAGGATCAGAATTCTCTCGTCGCTTGGATAGGTCAAGATCCTGACGCTGTCTACGTCATTGATACACTTCCCGAAATCTCAACTCAGGCCCTAATCACCGTCCTCGACCGACTCACGGTAGCTGGCGCGGACAACTTGGTTCTCAAAGAAGATTGAAATTCAGTTCCGAAAATAAAGCGCAGAATCATTCGGATACTCAGATGATTCCGTTGATAAACGTCGTCTTTCTGATGCTTGCTTTCTTCATGATCGCGGGCCAAATCCAGAAGTCAGACAACGTACAGTTGGACACTCCCATTTCGCTTAGCGATGCCGAACGAGAGCAAGCGAATACGACCATTTCAATCGACAAAGACAAGCGAATCTTCGTGAACGGCGTCGCAACATCCACCGACGATCTCGTAGAGAGAGTCAACTCGATTCGCCCGAATGTCGCGGATATCTCGTCTCAGAACATATTGGTCAGGGCCGATGCACGCTTGCCTGCCAAGGAAACGCGAGAGATATTGAAGATCCTTAGGGAGGCAGGGCTGCAAAAGGTAGCCTTGGCTACCCTGCAGACCATCGCAGCAAATGAACAGTAGAGTTTCAGGTTTTGTCTCGTTGCCTTCACTAAAGAGCTTACCTCGATGGGCCATTGCAGTACTCATTGCGTTTTCGTTGCATTCAGTCGCCGTAATAGCCTGGATAGGTTTCGAATCGCAGTTGGGTGCGGAGTTCGGCAACCAGGGAGTCGAAGTCGGGTTAAAGCTCGTTGGCGACCTAAGCGACCCAACGCAAGTGCTTCAACCTGAGGAACCAATTGAAGAGCCGCGGCTTGAGCCTGAACCGATTCCTCAATTCACAGAGCCTGTGGTCACGCCAGAAATTGAACGTAAACTCCCGGATCCGGATTTGTTGACGGTAGATCCACCTCAACCTCTAACCGATTTTGAAATGCCCGATCTTCAACTGGCAATGCCAAACTTGGATATCTCCCCTCAAGTGCTTCATGAAACCCCAGCTCAAGCTGCTACTACTGGTACTGGCTCCTCGGACCAAGTAGGGAATAGCAAACGACTCTCCCGATCCTACTTGGCGCGTGTGGCGGCTCACTTGAACCGGCATAAGAAATATCCGAAGACCTCGCGAAGAGCTGGAGAGGAAGGACGCGTGGAAGTAGCACTTACCGTGTTTTCCGACGGTAGTGTGGACTCGGTTCGAATTGTGAAGTCTTCAGGATTCACCGAATTGGATGCAGAAGCCCTACGAATGGTGGAAAGAGCAACGCCATTTCCGAAGTTTTCGAATTCAATGCTCAATAGAGGAATCGACGAGCTTAAATTTCGCTCATCCATCAACTTTAGTCTCAAAGAGCAATAGAAACGGTGGTCTGGGATAGAAATGCAATTCGAACCTAGGGGTTCAGGCATCCTCTGGCTGTTGCTCTGGATCTGGAGGTTGGTTGTTGGAATACGGCTTCGCGTGGCGAAGGTACATGTACAACGCTATGCTCGCAGCCACCAAAACTCCCAAGAGGAACGACGTTGCAAGCCAAACAATGAGCGGTAGCTCATTCGAGTCAAACAGCCACATTCCAATAACTGTGGGAGCCTGATTCTCAATCACTAGCACGGTCACAAACGCCGACGCAAGCAAAATCACGCTGATCATTGCCACGCGCTTGGTGACTTTCAGAGCACCATGAATGTCCATGTTTGGCGCAGGTGGAACAGAACTAACAGAAGCGTAACACGCTACGCGTCAGAGTTTTCACCTGTCCGGTTTTTCCATCCCTCTTCAAGACGGAGATAGGTCGAGTTGTCCCGCAGTCGCGCATCATTGATCCGCTCACGCAGAATGCGCCCTGGTCTGAAATATGGGGCGTGGCGTTCTGGAACTACCACAGGCTCGCCAGTTCGCGGATTTCGACCGACCCTACTTGCTCTGCGACGAAGACCAAAAGAGCCAAATCCCCGGATCTCGACGCGTTTGCCAAGCACTAGAGCGTCGGAGATATTCTGGAGAATGAGCTCGACACACTGCCGTATAGCTTGAGGTGACAATTCTGGTTGTTGTTCAGCGATTCGCTGTTCTAACTCGGATCGAGTCATGCTTGTCTAGTATGTGGGTCCGTTTAACTGAATACGCACCATTGCATTTTACGGCGTAACTCGATAGGAGTGTCTAACCGTAGCTCTCGGTGCAATGGTTCCTATTCGTCAGATGCTTCGTCGCTCTTCTTCGTGCCAGAAGACTTGGTCGACTTGGCTTTAGATGGTTTGCTCGCCGAACTCGACTGCGTCGAATCATCAGAAGAATTAGTCTCCTCTTGAGACTCCGCTTGTACATCAGCCTGAGCTACCGTTGAGGGTTCAGAGTTCTCTGAACTCTCGTCGGAGGATTCCACATCGTCTTCGCTAGTGGATTCCATTTGGGTTTCTTCGCTTTCCTCAATAGCGTCTCCAGCAATCGCTTCAACATCCTCGGAAGCCGATGCCTCTACAACCGTCTCCTCCGGAGCTTCCCCTGCAGCGGGTTCGGACACATCGTCGACGTCTTCGGAAGCACTGCCTCGCTTCTTCATTTGAGAGCGAATCAATTCACCAAAGGTGGTTGTCTTGGACTCTTCCGCGGTCTGTCGTTGGTATTCACGATGCGCTTCCGCTTCAGAATCCTGATCGCTCTGCTTGATGGACAGCCAGACTACCCGGTTTCGCAGGTCAACGTTGATGATCTTGGCACGAATGGACTCGCCAACCTTTAATTCTTGACGTACGTCCTCAATTCTGTCCTGAGATATCTCGGCCGCCTTGATCATTCCTTGAACTTCTGGCGCAAGCTGAATGGTTGCATCCTTGGCGTCCACTTCTTTTACCTCACCAGTAACGATTGTGCCCTTCGGATTAGCTTTGGTGTAATCGCCGAATACATCGGAATCCAACTGCTTTATCCCAAGCCCTATGCGCTCTCGATCAACATCGATTGCAAGCACGACGGCATCCACTTGCTCACCCTTGCTGAAGCGTCGGACTACAACATCTCCAGGTTCCGTCCACGACATATCGGAGAGGTGTACAAGTCCGTCGACATGGCCTTCCAATCCTACGAATATTCCGAAGTCGGTGATGGACTTGATAGTTCCGGATACCTTGTCTCCAACCGAATGAATGCGATCAAATGCCTCCCAAGGATTCTCTCGACACTGCTTGATACCCAACGACACTCGACGCCGGTCCTCGTCGATGTCAAGGATCATGACTTCGATGGTGTCGCCCGTGGTAACCACTTTCGAGGGAATTACGTTTCTGCTAGTCCAATCCATCTCGGAGACGTGCACAAGGCCTTCAACGCCTTCCTCGATTTCAGCGAAACACCCATAGTCCTGGATGTTGGTGACTGTGGCATAGACCTTCGTTCCCTTGGGATAGCGTCGCGTGATATCTACCCAGGGATCGTCTCCCAACTGCTTAACACCTAGCGAAACTCGATTGCGCTCAGAATCGAACGAGAGTACCTTTACGGTTATTTCCTGTCCAACAGTAACTACCTCGCTCGGGTGTCGGACGCGCTTCCACGCCATGTCGGTTACATGCAGCAGCCCGTCGATGCCGCCTAGGTCTACAAAGGCTCCATATTCGGTTAGATTCTTGACAACACCTTGCTTGACCTGGCCTTCGCCTAGAGAATTCAGTAACGCCTCTCGTTCTTCGCTGTTTTCCAACTCGAGAACTGCTCTACGAGAAACAACGACATTGTTTCGACGCTGATCCAGTTTGATGACTTGAAACTCTAGCTCCTGCCCTTCAAGGTCGACGGCGTCTCTAACGGGACGCGTATCGACCAGCGATCCAGGCAGGAACGCTCTTATGTCATCAATAGCTACTGTAAATCCGCCCTTTACCTTTCCGTTGAGTATTCCCTTTACCGGCTCTTTCTTTTCGAAGGACTCTTCAAGGGCATCCCAAGTCTCTGCACGCTTGGCTTTTTCCCGGGACAGACGGGTTTCCCCGAAGCCATCGTCTACGACTTCCATGGCAACCTTCACCTGATCGCCAATGTCAAGCTCGAAATCACCATTTGCGTCGAGAAATTGCTCTCTCGGGATCACGCCTTCGGACTTCAAGCCCACGTGCATCGTGACGAATTCTGCATCAATGTCGACCACGGTACCCACGACAATGGATCCCGGTGTCATTTCTACTGTTTGAACACTTTGCTCAAACAGCGACTCAAACGACTCTGCCATATACTCCCATGACGGTATTTACCAGTTAGTTCCTTCTAGCACTCACCCACGGCATAGCAATCCGCAATATCCAAAACAACTGGACACGCACTCACCATGGGTGGCCCGCTATCGTGCAATACGATATCAACTCTTCCAATATGAATCAGAATTGAGCGGGCATGCGCAAAAGGGTTGCATATTCTACACGCTGGTTAGTAATCCGGCGTTGTTTTTTGCCGTTTTTGATTAATTTTGCAGCCATAATGCACGGAGCTCGAGCTCAAATAGTGACACTGCACCATTCTGACCAACTCTGTTGGTTACACAGTGCTAAATAGCTTGAAGTATCAAGGTTTTCACGATATTCCATGGCATCCAAGGAAGTAACCCTTACTGGCAAGACAAGTGATTTCTTGAAGATTGGGGTCGCGGCGGCAGGGCGCGGCGACCTGCAGTCAGTTAAGCAGATTCTGAGCTTGCGTCCAAGTTGGATTCATCAAATTGGCTCGCATGGACGAACAATGCTGTGGGAAGCCGCTTATCGAGGGCGGACAGAAATGGTCGAGTTCCTATCCCAGCGTGGTGCAGACATTAATGTATGCGCCTGCCATTTCACTCCACTACTTGTCGACATTTCAGCGTACTGCGCAGCAAAATTCAAAAAGAGAGAGCCCACCGCTTGCCTATTGCTGAAACTCGGTGCCGAATTGGATTTTTTCACACACGTCTACTTGGGAAACTATTCTCAAGTAGAGGAAATGCTCGCGGCTGATGCAAGGCTGGCGAAACAAGAGAATCCACAAAACGACCGCAATGTATCCGCCACCGCGCTTCACTACGCTGTGAGCACTGGCCGCAGAGAGATTTTGGAATTGCTGCTGTCCAAAGGCGCAGACCCGAAACCGTATTCCTATTGGCTAATTCGATTTGCTATCTGGCGTGAGAACTCTGCCATTCTTGCCATGCTCTTCGACGCAGGAGCGGAACGCGATGTTGCCGCAGTCCCTCGATCGGGCGTAACAAATCCAGAAATTAGTGCAATCCTTAACAAGTACGGTATTCCCTATCAACCAAACCTTCCAGAAGGCGGCTGGCCTCCCTTGGTGTATGCGGCTCGAGGCGACCGAGGTGGCAACTTGAATGTTATTAAGCAGCTTCTTGAGCAAGGGGCTGATGTGAATTGTTGCAACTACAAAGACCAAACTGCATTGCACTGTGCTGCTAAAGCCGGATTTGTTGATATTGTGGAATTGTTGTTGAGTCACGGCGCTTCTGTCGATAGGCAAGACCGGGACGGCAACACGCCGCTCATGGCCGCTGTACAATCGAACATCAAGAGTCGAGAGCGTCTACAGGAGGTGGTCTCCCAACTACTCGATGCAGGAGCAAACGCCAACCGGGAAAATGACAAAGGACAAAGCCCAAAGTCTGTTGCAGCGCGTAAACGGGATAAGCCAACGTGGATGGCACTGTTGCAAACAATGTAACCAATCGACAGTTGTCTGCATCTGTGGATAGGTATCTTGCATAGCATTGCCGCAATTCGTTCGGTATTCGATTTGAGGAACAAACCATGAAAAAACTACGATCTCTGACTTCCGTTTTTGCGGCATTTGCCATCGCATGGGGATTTGCTCTAAACGCAAATGAGTCCAACGAGGAAGCGGTCGTCGTCGACCTCGAAACAACGGCTGTTGCTGTAGACGAGAGCGAAAATACAAAAGAATCGATTGCAGCTTCGAAAGCGCTTGAACTAGGCAAAGCATTTGGAGAGCTCGCGACAACACTCGCAGGTTTCGCGCTGGAGACATCCGATTCGATCCTTGATCAAGCGATCGAAGAACAGGTCGATGCCCAGTGGTCAGCCAAGATTGTCAAGTACGATGCCGACAATGACAATGCGCTTACTCTGGAAGAGATGCAGAGCATTCCCCCCGAGGAAAGCGAAGAGGAGGAATTCAAATCTCTGTCCCTCCACGAGCAGCAAGAGCTGGTTAAGAGTCGGTTCGCGGAAATGGACATCAATGCGGACGGAAAGGTAACTGTTGAAGAAGTCAAGGAACTAATGCAGTCTGCCCGACAAGAAATGAAGGATGCGTTTGACGCGGTTGATCTGACGCCGTTGGGCAGCGATCAGAAATTGGTCAATGGTTCAGCCACAGGTGAGTCTTCGAACGAATCCGATAGCGAGGACCTAAACGCAGACTAGCAGTAGGCTATCGAGCCAAAGTCGCTCTGTGGTCAAGAGATTGAAATTCAAAATTAAGTGGTCCTTCCAATGGCTTCTATGAGAGCATCGCATCCTCTCGAACGATGGAGAATCCACTCCATCCAGAGAGAGGAGAGACTCCCCTCGGTCCTTTATTAATGCGGAACTCATGGTCGCCGGGCTCGTCGGCGCCTCCACAATATCCCTTTGCCAATGAATTTATGTGGTGAATAGGCAGGGGCGCCATTGCTCCAGACACCTTCATCGCGTTCGCAATTTCGTAGATCGTACATCCCGAATGTACGTGTACTACCCAGAGATCGAATCCCGTCCAAGAATCCACTCGACTATCTCGACTGCCAAAGTCCTCTCGTCCAGCTGGGTTACGAGGAGTTGGCCAGCGGCTTCGGTCTATGTAGCTCTCTTCGCATGTCGTCGACACTTCTTGAATACCCTTCACTTATAAACGTCTTGCTCAATGAATAGATCAACGTCTCTGCTGTGTCGATGATGCCACCGCGCGGCAGGAACCGTTCCCCCGTCTATTTCACACCGGTTCCGGTCCCAATACTGATCAAGTATTTGCACGCCTAATTCAAGGATTTTGTCTTGACGCTTTGGAAATCGCAGTCGCCTGCCCTAGGGTGGCATCACTCCCTCCACATTTTCCAAACAGCATCGTAGTGTTAGCCCGTATAGTAGCTTGAATTTCTAGAGTTCTAGTAAACCAAGCACTTGCGAACCAATAGACCTTATTTTCGTTCCGAATGACACCGATCTTCCGCTGCTACGTGCGCCAATCCATCATTGGTGTACTCCCAATTAAACAATCATTTTTCGTTGTCTAGCAAGATCCATAACACGAGCTACCGTATCGTCCACCGATAGTTCGGAACTGTCTATGCGAACCGCATCTGGCGCAGGTTTGGCGGGTGCGACTTCACGCAGACTGTCGCGTTCGTCTCGCTCCTGCAGACTTTGCAGGACATGTCGAAAACTTGCCTCAGTCTCCGCGGCTCCCAGCTGTGCCATGCGTCGACGAGCCCTGGTCTCGGGAGAGGCTTCCAAGAAAATCTTCAATTGAGCATCGGGGAAAATTACCGTACCCATGTCACGACCGTCCGCCACCAGACCGGGCATGACTCGCTGCTCACGCTGTTTGGGAACCAGCACGTTTCTGATACGGCGCGAAGCTGCTACACGTGCAGCAAGCCGAGAGATTTCGTTTCCTCGTACGGTATTGGTCACGTCGTCGCCTTTCCATTGCACAGTCTTCCTATGCAGTGAGTCTGACAGAATCATTACTCCATCTCGAAGTGGACGACCAAGCTCATCGAGACTGGCTTGAACGCCACGGTCGGAGTAGTCAATCCGTACCCGTTGGGTGACTAAGTGCTCAATTCCCTCTTCGTCGTTGAGGTTCATCCCAAAATGGTCAACGAGAAACGCAACTATTCGGTAAAGAAGTCCGCTGTCCAGCAAGTTCCAGCCTAGTTTCAAGGAAATTGCATTCGCAACCGTACCTTTGCCCGATGCCGACAATCCATCGATTGTTATGACGGGAACGTTAGATGACACCGTTCGTGGCCAATCCAAAAGCTAACAATTCAGTCTGCGTTCAGTGAATGGATTCCAGTGCCTCGATAAATCGCGCATTTTCCGCATGCGTTCCAATGGTCACGCGAAGATGGTTGGGCATGTCGTAGCTCGCGATGGGCCGAACAATAACTCCCAACCTAAGCAACCTGTCATAGGTTGAAGTAGCGTCTTCGCCACAGTCGAACGTTATGAAATTCGCGACTGAAGGGATGAACTGGTAGCCCAGCTCACGCAAGGAAGTCTCCAGATAGCTCATTCCTGCAGAGTTCATTTGCACGCTCTCGGTCAAGTAGTCAGTATCTTGAATCGCCGCTTCGGCTGCCGCCAAAGCCATGCTATTCACGTTGAATGGTTGCCTAATTCGGTTTAGTAGGTCTGCAAAGTAGCTTGACGAAACGCAATAACCCACTCTCAGAGAAGCCAACCCGTATGCCTTCGAAAAAGTACGGGTTGCAATGACATTGGGGTACTCCTTGGCAAGATCAACACCATTTGGATAGTCATCTTCGGACACATATTCGAAGTAGGCTTCATCTATAACAACCCAAACGTTGGACGGTACTTCGTCCAAGAGCGTGCGTATCTCCAAATCGGTGAAGTACGTCCCAGTTGGATTGTTCGGATTTGCAAGATAGATGATTCGAGTTTCTCCATCCACGACTTCTGCAATCTTGGACAAATCGTCTCTCCATTCAATAGACGGAACGACGACCATCTGCCCATGGGCACCGGCAATTGCCAAAGGGTAAACAACGAAACAATGCTCGCCCACGATCCCCTTGGTGCCAGGCGACAATGCTACGCGCGCCGCTAGCTCCAGCACATCGTTCGAACCATTTCCCAACGTAATTTGATCGGTTGAAACATCTAATTGCTGAGCGAGCAATCGCTTAAGACGAAAACCAGCTGCATCTGGGTAGCGCGAAATGGATTCAATTGACTCTTGAAGAGCTACACGAACGGTAGAGCTGGGTCCACGGGGATTCTCGTTGCTTGCCAATTTGATGGAGTCGACGATTCCAAGCTCCCGTTCCAACTCCTCCATTGCCTTGCCGGGCGTATATGGTGAGAGGCCCAAAACACGCTCATTCACCGTTGCAGTCATGTCTTCATAGCCTTTGGATAGGAACCAAGAGATCTCACATCAATGGCGACATCCCTGATTTCCTGAAGCACTGTTTGTATGACATCTAACGTTTCGTGGCCATCAAAGTCGATGAAAAATACATATGACCAAGTGCTTCTACTGGAAGGCCGAGTTTCGATCCTTGACAAATTGATTTCATGCTTTTGAAACGGTCCCAGCACTTTGAACAGTGCGCCCGGCTGATCGCTGGCCATTACTAGGATTGACGTCTTGTCGTTGCCGCTTGCACCAACGTCTTGCATTCCCAACACCAAGAATCTCGTAGTGTTGCCACTCTCGTCCTCTATATTGCGGTGCAATACTTTGAGGTTGTACTGTTCTGCAGCAAGAATCCCGGCTATTGCGGCTGAGTCGCGTCGTCCCGAAGCCAGTCGCGCGGCTTCGGCGTTGCTGGCTACAGCAATGCGCTCCACGTCCCGATAGTTCCCATCCAACCATTTACGACACTGTGCAAGAGATTGCTCGTGTGAAAAGATTTTCTTCAATGACTTCGGCTTGGCGTCTCTTCTCAAAATCAACGCGTGGTGAATTGGCAGCTCAACTTCAGCACAGATCTTCACTTCGTTTTCAATGAGGCAATCTAGCGTGTGATTGACCATGCCTTCGGTGCTGTTTTCTACTGGAACAACACCGTAGTGACAGTTTCCAGAAGCGACTTCGCGAAATATTTCGTCGATGGACGAATAAGACTTTGTTACCGCAAAGTGCCCAAATTGCTTTACAGCTGCCGACTCCGTATACGTGCCACGTGGTCCCAAATATCCGATCGTAAGGGGTTGCTCGAGGGAGAGGCAGCAGGAAATAATCTCGCTAAACAACTGCTCGATCTGCTCATTTGTCAAGGGACCCTTATTTACTTCCCGCAATCGCGTCAACAATTGCGACTCTCGATCAGGTCTATAGAACGCAGGCGGTCCATGCTCTGCAGATTCCAGTTTCGCGCTGGCGATCTCTGTCGCACAAGTCGCTCTTTCGTTTAGCAACCCAAGAATCTGGTCGTCGATCTCGTCGATTCGCGAACGCAGGTCGCCCAACTTCTCCTCACTCACGGCTATGCAATCTCTCTCTCAAATGTTTCCATGAAATCAACCAAGGCATCGACCGCCTCAATAGTCACTCCGTTGTAGAGACTCACTCTGAATCCCCCTACTTTTCGATGCCCCTTTATGTTGACTATGTTTGCTTCAGCGGCTTTTGTTAGAAACTTGTCTGTTAGAGACTCGTCCCTAATAGAAAACGTAACGTTAACTTTGGACCGAAAAGCGGGTTCGACGGTTGAAAAGTACAGACTGCTATCGTTGATTACTCTGTAAATTTTCCTTGACTTTTCCTCACACCGTCGCTGCATTTCAGCAACCCCACCTTCGTAAAGCAACCAATCGAATACAAGACCAGAAACGTACCACGCAAACGTATTTGGGGTGTTGTACATTGAATCGTTCTCAGCGTGGATACGGTAGTTCAAGTACAAGGGTTCGCCCTGCCTAGGCTCTCGACAAAGATCCTTCCGAACAATTACGATTGAAACGCCTGAAGGGCCCATGTTCTTTTGCGTCCCGGCATACACCAACCCAAACTTGTCTATGTCTAAGTGTCTAGTCAGAATATCGGATGTCATGTCGGCAACAAGTGTTACTCCATCATCTAACGGATAATCGGGAATCTGAACCCCGCTAATTGTCTCGTTGGAGGTTATGTGAAGGTACTGCGAGTTTGAACTTCTATCCCAAGTGCTAGCATCCGGAACGGAATCTGTGGACGATGCCACCACGTGGACGTTGCGCAGGTAGCTGGCTTCACTGATTGCCTTTTGCGACCACAATCCAGTATCCAAGTATTCGACGGTTTCTCCCTGCACTGACAAGTTCAGAGGTACCATCGCAAATTGCAGCGTCGCTCCTCCTTGCAGGAACAGCACCAAGTAGTCTTCGCTGACATTCAAGAGTCTTCTCAGCGAGGCCTCGGCGCGCTGTGCAATGTCCATGAACGCCGGCGAACGGTGGCTGATTTCCACAACGGATGTACCTGAACCTTGATAGTCCAGCAAATCACGCTGGACTTCAAGCATTACAGGCTCCGGGAGCGTAGCAGGGCCAGCCGAAAAGTTAAACGCTCGTGACATCAGGACAATCCATCAGGAGGAAATGGAATCGGCGAATCCGCCAATGTCGTTAGTTTTCGTCTGGTGCGTCCGTTTCTTGACCTGCCTCGGGGTCGGCAGAGGATTCCTGTGAACTGGCATGCTCTGCCTCGGAAATTGAAGACTCGGTTTGTGAAATCACCGATTCTGCGATTCGTCCTATGCCGATTAGCCTCTCGTCCTCGCCCAGCCTAATAAGGCGTACGCCTTGAGCGTGGCGGCCCGCGATGCGAATTTGATCCACGGAAGTGCGAATGAGGGTCCCGCGGTTGTTGATGAACATAACCTCGTCAGAGTCCATCACTTGAATCGCGCCTGTCAGATCGCCGTTGCGTTCTGAACGGCCTATAGCATAGGTTCCCAATCCTCCACGACCAGTCTTTCGGAAAGCCTTCAAGTCGGTTCTCTTGCCGTAGCCGTTTTCAGTTGCACAGAGCAAATAGCCGTCATCGTGCGGAATAACAAGCGAAATGACTTCGGCGCCCTCGCGCAGCCGCATGCCCCGGACGCCACGAGCAGATCGACCCATGACTCGCACATCGGATTCCATGAACTTGACGGCTCGTGCTTTGTTCTGAACTAACACAATCTCTTGCTGACCATCGGTCAGATCGGCGCCAATGAGCCGATCATTCTCGCCTAAACCGATCGCAATCAAGCCCATACGTCGCGGTCTACTGAATCTGTTCAACTCAACGCGCTTTACATAGCCCTGCTGAGTCGCCATGACAACAAATAGATCATCAGTGAATTCCTTGATAGGCAGAATGGCGGAAATCCTTTCGTCTTCGTCCAGTTCCAGCATGTTGACCAATGGCCGACCACGCGCGTTTCTGCTGGTTTCAGGTATCAGGTAGGTAGGCAACCAATAAGCTCGTCCCCGATTGCTGAAGCACAGCAAAGTTGCGTGGTTATGGGTAACCAAAAGGTGTTCGATGAAGTCATCGTCCTTCGTCGTCGCCGCTACCTTGCCTCTGCCGCCACGACGCTGTGTGTCGTATACGTCGATTCCCTGGATCTTGGCGTAGCCTCCATGTGAAATCGTAACCACTACGGTCTTGGGAACAATCATGTCGATCGTAGTGAAGTCTTCCTGCGTAGCCAGAATCTCGGTTTGCCGATCATCGGCAAATTGCTCCCGAACTTCTAGCAATTCCTCCTTGATGACTTGGTTCATGCGCTCGTCGGAGTCCAGAATTTCCTGTAGCTCCTTGATGTCCGTAATAAGGCCCTCATATTCGCCAATCAATCGATCCTGTTCCAAGCTAACCAAGCGATGAAGTTGCAAACTGAGGATTGCATCAGCCTGCTCAGCTGAGAGTCGATACCGTTCCGTCTCTTGGTCAAAGCCAAATTCAGGGGGCAGATTCTCGATTCGTGCAAGTCTCACGTCTGCACGGCGCAGCAAGGTTTGAACCGCGGACACCCGTGATTGCCGATCATCACTGGCAATCGCCTCGTCAGTGGGATTGAGCCATGTTCTTTCAGTTAGTGCTGCTTGGGCTTCCTGTCTTGATGCAGACTTGCGGATCAATTCAACGATTTCATCGATATCCGCCAGAGCAACCGCTTGCCCCTCGAGGGTGTGCGCGCGTCGGCGGGACTCCCTAAGCAGGTAGGTTGAACGACGGACCACAACCTCTCGTCGATGCTGAACAAATTCCATCAGCATGTCCTTGAGGTTTACAGTGCGCGGCTGCCCTCGGACCAGCGCTACGCAATTCACATTCACGGCCGACTGGAGCTGTGTGTGGGTGTAGAGATTGTTCAGTACCACGTCAGCAGGCTCTCCCCGGCTCACCTCGATGACAATTCTCATTCCATTCTTGCTTGACTCATCGCGCAAGTCGGAAATGCCGCTCAAGCGCTTTTCCCTTACTAGGTCGGCAATTGACTCCACCAGTTTGGATTTGTACAACTGAAACGGAATTTCGGTGACAATGATCGTTTCGCGACCGGACTTTTCCTGTTCTATCGTTGCACGGGCACGCACGAGAATTCGTCCCTTTCCCGTTCGGTATGCCTGAACAATTCCAGCTCTGCCATTGATGATTCCACCAGTAGGAAAGTCTGGTCCCTTTACGTATTCCATCAAGTCGTCGACAGTGAGTTCCTCATCGTCGACCAACGCAATGCAGGCATCTATGACTTCGCCTAGGTTGTGCGGTGGAATGTTGGTGGCAACTGCTACAGCGATTCCGTACGAACCATTTACGAGCAGATTTGGCACGCGAGTTGGCAGCACCAACGGCATCAGCAGTGTGTCGTCGTAGTTGAGACCCATATCGACGGTCTCTTTGTCGAGATCCGCCAACATCATTGAGGCAATTCGGGACATGCGGGCCTCCGTATATCGCGGGGCCGCGGCGGGATCGTTGTCTATCGAACCAAAGTTGCCCTGTCCCTCCACCAATGGATAGCGCATCTTGAAGTCCTGTGCCATATGAACAATCGTCCCGTAGATCGTTTGTTCATCATGTGGGTGGTATTTGCCAACAACTTCGCCACAGATCCGTGCCGACTTGATCGTCGGGCGATCATGCCTGTTATTGAGTTGATCCATACCAAAGAGGCAGCGGCGATGCACCGGTTTCAATCCGTCTCTGACATCCGGTAGCGCACGACCGACAATCACGCTCATCGCGTAGCCGAGATACGAGTGCCGCATCTCGTCTTCTATGAACACCCGTACAATATCGCCGTCTGGTTTGGTCGGTGCGGACTGATCTATTCCATCGTCTCCATTAGGTCCTTCATCGGACCCACTGGGCAGGTCGTCGTCACTCATAACAAGGCACAAATGTGCGCAAAGGAGAGGTAGCCAGGGGAACTGTTATTTTAGCTGACGAGGGATCGAAAGTACAGGCTTGAAGCACCTTGAGAGGCGGTGCGCAATTGACAGGGCACAGGACATTTGTGCACAATTCACAATACCTCTAACGGAACGATTTCCTCAAGTACAAAGAACCCTATGAGTGACAGCACGAACATTTATTCATGGAGCGATTCCATGCGAAAAAGCGCTATTGGAATCTATCGAGGCCAAGCGCTTCTAGCCTTCGTAACGGTGCTTGTCTACCTACTTTCCTACAAGGCACTCAGATTGGGAGTGCTTGGAGAGACCGAAAGCATTCTCGCTGAGTTTACGCAAGGAACGATTTACCTGGCCCCTCTAATGGTTGTCATGTTCGCCCTAGCGCCAATAGTTATTGGTCGGAGTTTGCAAAAGCGTACGGCTAGGGACTACTTGAACGGACTCGAGAATCAAAACCGTTACTTAGGCACGCCTCTTACCTTTGCGATATCCGTTAGCGTGACAACTTTTTTGCTGTATGGAGGATTGACAGGTTCGATACTTTTCCTAGCGGGCAAGCAATCCTATGGGTTGGGCGATTTGACAATTTTTCTTGCTGCGATACCGATCACTGTAGCAATAGCCTGCCCAATTGGCCTTTTGGTTTTTCGAAGCATAAACACGCAGCTAGACATCCTGAAAGCACAAATCTAGAGTTGTCGCGTACAAGACAATTCGTGTTGTCTGCTTGTTAGAACTGGACCAAAACCAATTGGTCTAGTCGATCAGACTGAGACCAATCAAATGCAAACTGTCAGGAAGTTGGCGTAAAGTGCTCAATCGAGTACCTGGACATACTAGTTCCGAAATCCGATACTGCGTCCGTTTCAGCAGTTCTTTTCTCCAACCTTAGGTTGTCCATAAAATCTGCTACAAGCGATTCAACCCGTTTCCGGTCCGATGCCTGCAGTAAACCTGGATCCAACAGAAGTCGAGAAATTTGAGTCTCTCGCGCAGCGATGGTGGGACCCCGATAGTGAGTTTCGGCCCCTCCACGACATAAATAACGTTCGTCTTCGTTTCATCGCCGATCACTCTCTCATCGACGGCGCGGACATCTTGGATGTTGGCTGCGGCGGCGGGATTCTCACTGAGAGCCTAGCAAATCTTGGAGCCCACACGACTGGAATAGACCCTGCGCAAGGTTCCCTGACAGTTGCAAAGCTCCACGCTATCGAAATGGGTCTAGAGAATCGCATTAGATACCTGCAAACAACCGCGGAAGAATTCGTAGAGATTGAACCAAGTAGCTACGACATCGTCACCTGTCTCGAAATCCTTGAACACGTTCCCGACTTCAGTCAAACCGTTCACGCGCTAGCAGGACTGATTCGCCCAGGGGGACATTTGTTTCTCTCAACCATCAGTCGGAATCCCCTCGCCTACCTCATTGCAATTCTGGGCGCTGAGTACGCCCTCAATGTGTTGCCGAGAGGGACTCATGACTACCGCAAGTTCATAAAGCCCTCCGAACTCTCGAGCGCGGTTCGGACTGCCGGATTAGTCGTAAAACGTGTCGCCGGCTATCGCTACAATCCGCTAACACGTTCTGCGACTCTTGCCAGTGATGCGAACGTGAACTACCTAATGCATGCAATCAAACCGGAATAGCATTTACCAGCCTCCCCAAGATCTACTAAGAGATCGAACAATCGTTGTAACCGGTTCCGGAGACGGGATTGGTCGAGTAGCAGCCAAGACCTACGCACAATTTGGAGCAGATGTTGTGCTAGTTGGTCGCACTCGAGGCAAGTTGGAGAGCGTGAATGATGAGATCGTCTCCGAGACATCCACCAAGCCACTTATCGTTCCGGTCGACCTTGCTCAACTGGATGAGGAGAATGTTCTTCAGCTAAGCAATGCGATTCAAGAAGTCTACGGACACCTAGACGGAATTCTCCACAATGCATCCTTACTTGGTGCGAAAGTGCCCCTGGAACACTACTCTTATACACAATGGCTGGAAGTGTTTCAAGTAAACGTGCATTCGCAATTTCTGCTAACGAAATCGCTCCTGCCGCTGCTTCGAGAATCGAAGGACGCCTCAATCATCTTCACTTCCTCGGGCGTTGGCAGGCAGGGCCGGGCATTCTGGGGCGCCTACTCTGCGTCGAAATTTGCTACGGAAGCGCTCACAGAGATCCTTGCAGACGAATTGGAGATTGAATCCAACCTTCGGGTCAATTCGCTAAACCCCGGTGGAACGCGTACGTCAATGCGCGCACAGGCATTTCCTGCGGAAGATCCAAACTCGCTTCCTCCACCTGCAGACCACATGCCGTTGTACTTGTACCTTATGGGTCCGGACTCCCGAGGTGTCAGCGGTCAGAAGTTCGACGCCCAAACTTGGAAGTATGTCGAGCGGGCGTGATGTGCCCTACTGGGGCATCGACAATCCAGGAAACGGAATCAGGACTGTTTCCGATTCCAGTGTTGTGGAGTGGGTATGGCGACCTCTAGGAACACTGACCCCGAGCCAAGAGCAAATGGCTTGCACGTCGCGTTCCCGCATTTCACGGGTCCTCCCTACTGGCGTCGCGCGCGGAAGCACAACCGGCCCAAAGCGCACGCGTTTGAGTCTCGAAACTTTCGTTCCGACTCGTTCAAACAGTCTTCGAACTTCGTTGTTCCTACCCTCCAGCAAGACAACGTGGTACCAGTGATTCAAGCCTGAGCCACCGTAGTATTGAATGTCCGAGAACCTCTGGATCGCGCCTTCAATCTCAAAGCCCTGCCTTAGTCGGTCCACGCGATCATCGGACAACTCCCCGATAATGCGAACGGCGTACTCTCTATCGATTGTCGAACTAGGATGCATGAGTCGGTGTGCCAATTGTCCATTGTTGGTTAGTAGCAGAAGACCGCTGGTATTGATGTCTAGCCGGCCCACCGATATCCATCTTCCCTGATTCAGTGCTGGCAAGTGGGAGAAGATCGATGGGCGTCCCTGCGGATCTTTTCTGGAGACTATTTCGCCCACTCGCTTGTTCATGACCAAGATTCGCGGAAACTCCGAACTGTTAGGCTCTCGTAGTCGTTTGCCGTCAACTTCTATTATTGAATCACCTGCAACACGCTGACCAACGTGAGCTGTCTTGCCCTCCACTGTCACACGCCCTGCCTGAATCCAGTCTTCCATTTGCCTACGCGAACCCAATCCGCGTTCGGCCAGAACCTTGTGCAGTTTTTGGGTAACTCCTGGCGAGGAATCGTCTAGGGAAATTTTGGAACCCATTGGAGGTCAGTCTCGGTCTGTGACGACTTCGTCGTTCATGGCTCCCGAACCAGATTCCGCTATATCACGCAGCGGCGGCAGTTCTTCAAGTGAACGCAAACTGAAGTAATCGAGAAACGTAGATGTCGTTCCGTACATCATGGGACGACCTGGAAGGTCCTTGACACCCAATTCGCGCACCCATCCCCTGTCTAAGAGCGTTCTCATGGTCTGTGTGCTGACGGCAACGCCTCGGACTTGCTCGATTTCCCCGCGCGTGATGGGTTGTCGATACGCTATGAGCGCTAACGTCTCCAACAATGCACGAGAATAGCGTCGAGGCCTGTGAAGCAAGAGCCTCGCGACCCACTTGTTGTGTTCGCTTCGTACTTGGAATCGATATCCGGACCCGACCTCTACAAGCTCATAGGCTCTTTGTGCGCAATCTACATGCAACGAGGCCAAAGCAGCTTCTACCTCTTGCGGAAGACGCCCCGAGTCTACATCAATTTCGCTGTCCTTAAGTAGGCTCACAAGCTGCTCCTTGCTTAGCGGATCTTCCGCAACGAAAAGGAGAGATTCGATTGCTTGCTTTATTTCGGACGCTGCGTGCATGGGACGTGGAGGCATTCAGCTCTGGCTCGAAGCATGGGCAACGTAGATGGGCTGATGGAAACCATGCTGAACCACATTTACCAATCCGTCTCGCAACAATTCAAGCAACGCCAAGAGAGTTACTACCGCTCCCTGTCGATGTTCAGATCGACTGAACAAGTCAGAAAACGGCACGTAGCCGCCAGTGCTGGCAAGCCGATCCAGCAATTGGGTCATCCTCTCACGAACCGAAAGGGATTCCGTTTCCACAGCATGTGGTTTCCGCAGTTTCACACGCTCCAGAACTTCGGCAAATGCAGCAAGCAACTCCCGCAGCTCGACTCTAGGAGGTTCCAGGTGTGTCAAGTGATCGGGTCGCAAAAGCGCGGCAGGAAACACGTCTCGCTCAAGTCGCGGCAATTCGTCAATCTGCTCGGCGGCATGCTGAAAAACCTCATATTCCATGAGTCTGCGCACGAGTTCGGCTCGAGGATCCTCTTCGTCTTCGTCTTCAGAAGGACGGGGAAGCAGCATACGCGACTTGAGCTCAGCCAAAGTTGCGGCCATGACAAGGTAGTCCCCGGCAAGTTCTACTCGCAACGATGTCATGAGGTCGATATAGGCCATGTATTGATCGGTGACCTCGGCAACCGGAATGTCCAAAATGTCAAGATTTCGGCGCTTGATCAGATACAGCAGCAAGTCCAGGGGGCCTTCAAAAGCCTCCAGTATCACAATTAGCGCATCCGGCGGAATATAGAGGTCGTCCGGAAGCTTGTAGGTGCCTTCACTAGGCCCCACCGAGTCCACGGGCTCCTCTTTCCTTGTGTCCTCCACTTCAGCCATTAGCGATAGGAAATCCCGATCGCTGATCGGACGTCATCCAACGTCTCGCGCGCAATGACTCGAGCCTTCTCGGATCCTTTCTCAATGACATTGTGAACAAGGCTACGATCTTCGATGAAGGGCGCTGCCCGTTCGTGGAATCCATCTTGTTCCTTCTTGAGAGAATCGATGAGTGGGCTTTTGCAGTCTAAGCAACCGATACTCGCTGAGCGACAGCCATCGTCAACCCAATTCACAGTTGCGGTTTCGGAGTAGATCTTGTGCAATGAGTACACTGGGCACTTCCGGGGGTCGCCCGGATCTCGTCGGCGGACTCGAGCAGGGTCCGTCTGCATTGTTTGTATTTTCTTCTCTAGCACACTTGGCTCTTCTCTAAGTAAGACCGTATTGTTGTAGGACTTCGACATTTTTTCACCGTCTAGTCCTGGCACCAATGGAGTATCTGTTAGAAGAACCTCTGGCTCTGGCAGAATTCTTCGTCCGCCATCCTCCAGGTAGCCGACAAGTCGGTCCATTTCATCAACGGACAGGTGCGTCTGGTCATAGATCAGCGCACGAGCAGCCTCGAGCCTTTCCGAAACGCCCTGTTCAGTGTATTGTTTGCGCCACTCGGCGTATTGCTTTGCGATCTTCTTCGGAACCTTTCCAAGAGCTCGCTTAGCCAGATCCAACCACTCAGCGTCTCTTCCATAGTTCCGGTTAAACGCCCGCGCAATGTCCCTTGTCAATTCGACATGCGCGACCTGGTCCGCACCGACGGGCACTTTGGTGCCTTTGTACATCAGGATGTCCGCCGCTTGCAGCAGCGGATAGCCGAGGAAACCAAACGTGTTGAGATTCTTGTCGTTTAGGCGCGTAATCGTGTCCTTGTAAGTGGGCACTCGCTCCAGCCACGGAAGAGGCGTGACCATGGATAGAAGCACATGCAGTTCTGCATGTTCCGGCACGCGACTCTGCACGAACACCGTGCTTGCAGAGGGTGAAACTCCACTTGCAAACCAGTCAATCAACATGTCGTAGGTGTTCTGTTCAATGTTCTCTGTTTCCGAGTACGCTGTCGTCAGTGCATGCCAATCAGCGACAAAGAAAAAGCACTCGTATTCGTGCTGCAATTTAGCCCAGTTCTTCAATGCACCGTGGTAGTGTGCAAGGTGTACTCGGCCTGTGGGCCGCATGCCTGATACGACTCGGTTTTCCATTTAGCTGTTGCTCACGCTAGGTCCAAATTTGCAGTGTGTGCACGATCATTGAATTTATTCATAGCTGTTGAGAGTTCCGATTCCCTGCCTCTTCACAGTTGGTATAGCGTCGTCTACTTGCACCAGCGTAGTGGGATCAGAACCGAGAATGCCTCCATCGATAATCACGTCCACGTGGTGCTCTAACACATCGCGCATTTGTTGCGGATCAGTCATTGCATGTTCCTGACCCGGCAATATTAGTGAAGTGGACAGCAGTGGTGCATCAAGTGCGGCGAGAAAGCTCATGGCTATGGGCGATGCAGGTATGCGCAATCCTATTGTTCCTCTATTGCTTCCCGCAATCTTTCGCGGAACATCACGCGTTGCCCTCAAAATAAATGTAAACGGCCCCGGCGTGTTTCGTCTCAACATCCTATAGGTTGCGTTGTCCACATGCGCGTAGGTGGACAACTCCGACAGGTCCTTGCAGACAATAGTCAAGAGATGATTCGCCTTCAATTGGCGAATCGTTCTGATGCGATTGAGTCCCGATCCATTAAGCAATCCGCAACCCAATGCATAGGTCGCATCCGTGGGATACACAATAATGCCGCCGTCACGTACGATCTCGGCAGCTTGCCTAGTCAGTCTTTCCTGCGGATGAGTGGGATGAATCTCGAAGTATTGGCTCACGTTCGTACCTAGTTCACTCTATGGCCAACCAATCGATCGGGTCGTGTCCCTTGGACTTCAAGTATCTATTGGCTGCTGAGAAATGTCCGCAACCGAAGAAGCCTCTGTTTGCGGACAATGGCGAAGGATGGGGAGCCTCCAATACAAAATGCCTCTCTCGGTCGACGATCTCAGCTTTGCGTTGGGCTTGCTGTCCCCATAGCAAGAATACGACATTCTCGCATTGATCGTTGACCAACTTGACAACCTGATCGGTAAACCGTTCCCAGCCGCGTCCCTGATGAGAACCGGCATTTCCTTCGACAACGGTGAGAACCGCGTTGAGTAACAACACCCCCTGCGTCGCCCACGGTACTAGGCAACCTTGATTCGGCCGTAAGTTGCTCGAATGTTGAGAGGGAGCAGTGTCGCGTTGGATTTCTGAAAGTATGTTCACGAGCGAGGGAGGAACGGGCACACCTTGATTCACGCTAAAACACAATCCATGGGCTTGATTTGGTCCGTGGTAGGGATCTTGGCCAATGATGACTACACGCACTTTGTCCAATGGGCATAGGTCCAGTGCCAAGAAGATTTTCGACATCGCCGGATGCAGACGTTTGCCCGCAGCAATTTCTGCGACGAGAAACTCCCTTAGTCGCACCATGTAGTCTGACGTGAACTCCTGGCGCAAGGCATTCTTCCAAGAAGAATGCAACTTTACGCGGTCAAGTGCGTCATTCATCTCGCTGCTGGCTTGAGTAGGGGAAAGAGCAATACGTCGCGAATTGTGGTGGTATTTGTCAAGAGCATGGCCAGACGGTCGATTCCAATTCCTTCCCCTGCCGTTGGAGGCATAGCGTATTGCAAAGCCGTAATGTAGTCGGCATCGAAATGCATTGCCTCAAGATCACCCGTCTCCAATCTCTCAGACTGCAACCGGAACCGTTCTTCCTGATCGTCAGGATCATTGAGCTCGGAGAATCCATTGGCAATCTCGCGACCTCCGACGAAATATTCAAATCGATCGGCTACAAGAGAGTTTTCGTCGTTGCGCCGTGCGAGAGGGGAAATCTCAGTGGGATGCTCGGTTATGAAAGTCGGTTGAATCAACTTTGGTTCCACCAGCGCTTCGAACAACTCGTTCAGAACACCTCCCCAACCGCATCCTCTTGGTAGGTGAACTGAGCGTTCTTTTGCTATTTTCCGCAATAGCCCTTCATCCGAGGATTCGTCTGTGTTTGCAAGTGAAAGTTCGGTGGCTACTGCCTCCCGCATGGTAGTTCTTATCGGTGAAGCAGCGAAATCAATGCTATGGCCATCCCACTTGATTTTTGTGGATCCGCAAACTCTCTCGCACAAGCTCTTCATCAGATCGGTTGTTAAGTCGATCATGTCATGGTAGGTTGCAAACGCTTGATAGAACTCAAGCATCGTGAACTCCGGATTGTGCTTGGTCGACAATCCTTCGTTCCTGAAATTGCGATTGATCTCGTACACACGTTCAAATCCTCCAACGACCAATCGTTTCAGATACAACTCAGGCGCAATTCGCATGTACAAATGCATGTCCAGAGCTTTGTGGTGCGTTGTAAACGGGTTTGCCAATGCGCCACCTGGAATCGGATGCATCATGGGAGTTTCCACTTCCATGAAGTTTCTAGAGTCAAAGAAGGCTCGCAATTCCCTCACGATGGTGCTTCGCGTCTCAAATATCTGCCGTGAATCTTCGTTGGCAATCAAGTCGGCATACCTTCTGCGGTACTTGAGCTCAGAATCCTCAATTCCATGAAACTTATCAGGAAATGGCTGCAGGGACTTAGCAAGCATGAGATACGCACCTGCTTCAACGGTGAGCTCTCCTTTGTTTGTGCGCATCAACGTGCCTCTAATGCCAACGACATCGCCGAGATCCGACAACTCAACAAAGTTGCCGTATTCGTCAAGTCCAATTCCGTCCTGACGAAGGTAGCACTGTATTTCTCCCGATCCGTCTCGCAAAGTCAGAAAACTCGCTTTTCCCATGACACGTCGAAGCACGATGCGTCCAGCAACCGTGACATGCGTAGATTCCTGCTGCAAGTCCTCCTTGGTAGAGTTGGAGAATGCTTCGTGCAAGTCGTTTGCCCAATGGGTTCGTTTGAACCCGTTGGGATATGCAAGAGAAATCTCGCGCAATTGCGCAAGCTTCCGCCTTCTTACGGCTGTTTCGTTCCGATCTTCCATTAAATCCCAGCTATCAGACTTGCTTCCATAAACGATGTTATGTCCCCGTCGAGGACTCGATTCGGATCGCCGCGTTCCATTCCCGTCCTATGATCCTTTACGCGAGATTGGTCCAACACATACGATCGAATCTGGCTTCCAAAGCCTATGTTCGGCTTGGAGTCTTCAATCGCCTGCTTCTCACCTTGTTTCTCCTCCAATGCCAAACTGTGGAGTTTCGCTCGCAATTGCTTCCACGCTTGGGCTCGATTCTTGTGCTGCGACCGTTCGCTCTGACATTGCACGACAGTACTTGTCGGTAGGTGAGTCAATCGCACCGCCGAGTCCGTCTGATTGACATGTTGGCCTCCAGCTCCGCTTGCTCGGTAGGTATCCGTTCGCACGTCGCTTGGGTCAATTTCTACCTCAACATCCTCGTCAATTTCTGCGTACACGTAGACCGAAGCAAACGAGGTGTGCCTTCGATGATTCGAGTCGAAAGGAGAGTTTCTAACCAATCGGTGGACTCCTGCCTCTGTACGCAACCATCCAAACGCATGGGCACCGACGACCAAAATCGTCGAGCTTCGAATTCCCGCCACATCGCCTTCCGACAATTCCACAATCGTTGCTTTGAAACCTCGCTTTTCGCACCACTGTAGGTACATGCGAAGAAGCATGTTCGACCAATCCTGCGATTCGGTCCCACCTTCGCCAAACTGAATATCCACGTATGCATTTTGCGGATCGAGTTCATTGGAAAACATACGCTGGAACTCAAGGGACTTTAGGTGAGATTCGATCGACTCCAACTCGGCTGCCATATCCGTCAAGACGTCAGAATCCTCCTCGTCGGCAGCCATCTCAGCAAGCTCGTCCGCTTCCTCAAGGCGATGAACTATGCTATCCATGCCTTCAACCAATTCAGCCAACACTGATCGCTCTTTGGCGAGTTCTTGCGACCGTTCCAGATCAGTCCATGTTTCGGCGTCTGCTAGTTGGAGCTCAACTTCCTGCAGTCGATCCTTACTTACTTGATAGTCAAAGAGAGTCCCTAAGCACGTAGATGCGCGTGCGTATGTCCTTGATTTTGTCTCTTATTGAAGTAATTTCTGCCATGGATGTCCCAATAATCACATTCGCTGCCCACAAAATAGAAAAACTGTCTTTCTGTTGGGATTCTCCAATTCACAGCGATCCTAGGTACTCGTCGTCCGTCATTTGCCTCTTGCCAATGAGACTGGTGAGTGTGCATTCGTCCTTGACCCTAAGAGACCGAGCCTATAGATCTGCCGTGTGGGGAACGCTACGGTAGGAGCGTAGACCCAAGCGTTACCAACTACAACATTTGCGTTTTGCGGAGTGCGGAATTTTAGCACCGCTCAGGAGCGAGCTTCTCAATCAACTAAGACCTCGAAAGTTCGCACTGCTAGCCAGACCGATGCCTCCTCCAACGCAAAAAAGTGCCCAGAACGACACCCCGACGAATCTCAAGGAGTACTGTGGGGCTTAGGAATGATCAACCAGGGGTATTTAGTGGTCAGTCAAGGGCTTGTGCCAGATCAGTGTCTAAGAGTCACATTCAATTACAAACGTCGTCGATTAGTGAATGACACTCTAAAGTTTATCTCTACCCCATCCGAAAAAATATCTGCATTCAAATGTTTGGTATAGAGGACCACCAAATCAAGCGCTCCTCTCGGTGCAGTTTTCGCTTCAATCACCCGGAACTTCAAACCAAGAGAAATAGTTGGATCCATGTAGCTCTTTTTCTCAGAAACGACCGGCAGATCGTCAGTGTCCTCCGTAACTGGTCTTGCCGTCAAAGATTGAGATGTATAGGAGATACCAAGTTTGGCAATTCCCGATATCCGGTCGTTAAACCCGCGTTCTACTAAGGTTTTCAATGACCAGTATTCAGTGCCCTGTTTGGATTGAACCTTAACCTCGTTGTTACTTGGACTTGGAACAGTCTGTAAAGTCTGTATGTTTGGCGGTTGACCATAGCTAAATTCCAATCCCCAACTGTCAAAGGTGGGAAACCCAAATCCAACGCTGCACCCCACGGAGGAGTCGTCAGAGTCGCCACCAATTTCGGACGTTACGGCATCCTCGTAGTTGAACCATGCAGTACATCCGCCAAATACGTATGGATCAATTCGGTCGTTTTGTCTTGGCTTTTCATCCTGAGCGTTGAGACACGCACCCAATAACGACAGTACGAGTGCAGGCAGAAGAATCCCTTTCATTTTCATACCCCCAAGAAGTTCTGTGAATGTAATTCGAACTACCTGTCCCCAATATTTCGATTAGACCAATCGACGTTCGACTTGTTCGAAACATCTGAAGTTGCCGCTAATGTCGCAGGCAAACTAACACACTCTTCGCTCCGCTACGTAGCACAATTTCTTGTGTGTAGAACAGTTGCAAATCTACACCCACTCACATGGCACTTGGCTGCAGGGACTCCACGATCAACTGCAGAGTTGTGACGCCCGCAAAACGATTCGCGGACGGTCTATAAGAAATTTCCACAGCTGGAGCTTCCACTGGTCGCTGATTGAAAGCTATTGCGTCCACTACTCTTGCATCCATCTTGAGGACCAACTTGACATGTTTCCTATTGCCAACAGGAACTTCGCTCACGACGTTAAACGAACCATGGAACAACGGGCGTTCAAACTCTTGACCCCAAGGTCCCCATCTATCGATCTCTCGCACAAGGTCCATGGAGAGTTCGTTGGGTTTGAGTTCTCCGTCGGTATGCACAGTAGACCCAAAGGATTCTGCCGGCGTACGGGCAGCAACAGCAGATTCAAACAAATTAGAGAATCGATCCAAGCTAGAGCCGTGAATGGTTAATCCTGCAGCCATCGCGTGTCCGCCGAAAGACTTGATGAGGTGCGGATATCGTGCATCGATGTCAGCTAGTACATCTCGAATGTGCACATTGGGCGTGCTCCGAGCCGATCCTTTCAGCATTTCCGATTTGCCATCATTCGCTACTGCGAAGACAACCGCTGGTCGACTCAGCTTTGTCACTATCTGATTTGCTACGAGCCCGACTACGCCTTCGTGAAAGCTCGCCTCGTGGATGCAAATGCCTTTTCGATCGTCGGCCGCAACCGTATCCAAGTAGCGCAGGGCCATGTCGGTCATTTCGGTTTGGATTTCTCTTCGTTCAACGTTGATGGCGTTTAGTTTCGAGACGAACTTTCTTGCTTCTCGCAAATCGTTGGCGATCAGCGCTTGGATGCCTAGGCTGATGTCCTCTAGTCTTCCTGCAGCGTTGATGCGAGGTCCCAGTCGATAGCCCAAATCTTCCTCATTGATGGTTGCCGAATCTACATTGCTGGCTTCGCAAAGCGCGGCAATCCCCGGTCGACATCGTCCACTGCGCATTCGCTGCAAACCGTTCCCGACCAAAATCCGGTTGTTCTGATCCAGTGGAACGAGATCTACGATTGTTCCAAGGGCAACTAGATCCAAATATGAAGCAACGTTGGGCTCTTCCAATCGGTTTTTGCCAAAGTGGTCGGCATTACGAAGCTGACGTCGCAGTTCTACCATGAGATAGAACGCTACACCTACTCCAGCGGGAGCACTTGGAAATGAGCCTTTGTCTAGCTGGGGATTGACAATTACGTTGGCTGCAGGCAAATGTTCCGGGGGGAGGTGATGGTCCGTAACGATGACATCGATGCCCTGGTCCCGAGCAAACGCAATGCCGTCGTTGGAGCTGATGCCGTTGTCAACAGTGATTATGACGTCCGGATTCTGCTCAAGCAGAGATTCCACATAGGGTCTCGTCAATCCGTATCCAAATTGAAATCGATTTGGAACGACATAGCCTACGTGCTTTGCGCCAAACTCACGGAGAAGGGAAACGCACAATGCGCTTGCGGTTGCTCCATCCGCGTCGAAGTCGCCAGAGACGAAAATCCTCTCGTGGTTGTCAATGGCGTAAACCAACCTTGCAGCGGCATGCTGTATGCCAGCCAGTCCGTCGGGGGGCAACATACACGCCAACGTGAGATCAACATCCGAACCGGACGCTACACCCCTTGCACTCAGGACTCGTGCGAGAACCGGAGAAACGTTCAGTTCTCGCTGCAGTTGCTCCCAGTTCTCGGGCAACGGTCGAGCCTTGAATTCGCGAGGTTGGGATCTCCTAACGCTCAATTGAGTTCGACGACGCGAATGCGTCTGATTTGACCTTGCACATAGTCTAGATTTTGCAGGTCTTGCTCGGTGGCGTTCATTACAGATTCGCTGGTTCGGTCTGTTAGCACAACGACAGGAACCCATCGAGTGTCCTCCGAGTAGCGGATTGCATCAGACTTCTGAATGACCGCCTCCATCGATATCCGGTGCTTTCCAAATACGTCTGCTAGTGTCGCCATCACGCCAGGCTCGTCGAAAACCGGAATATACAAGTAGTAGGCGCATTCCAATTCTTCCATTGAACTGGCAATACGAGCAATTCCGGTAGTTGCCGGCAACGACGACTTGCCTCGGGCAATCTCAATTATGTCGCTCAAAACGGCGGAAGCAGTCGGGCGCGCTCCAGCACCGGGCCCTTTGAGCAATAAACTTCCCACTCCATTGCCCGCTATCGATATAGCGTTCTCCACGCCGTCTACAAACGCTAGAAGATTGTGCTCCGAGACCAACGCTGGATGCACACGCATTTCGACCGAAGAATTGAAAATGCGCGCCAATGCCAAATGCTTAACCCGGTAACCCAATTCTCGCGCGTATTTGAGATCCTCCGCATCAACCTTGGTTATGCCCTCAATATAGACATCGTCCATATCGATTGGCTGATCAAATGCGATCGAGCCCAGAATCGCAAGCTTCTGAGCCGCGTCTACACCATCAATGTCGAAGCTTGGGTCACTCTCGGCGTATCCGAGCTGCTGTGCCTGGTGCAACGCAGCGTCGAATGCGGAGCCGTGACGGTCCATTTCCGTGAGAATGAAGTTGCAAGTTCCGTTCAATACGCCATAGATGGAATCGATGTGGTTTCCCGCTAGACCATCCTTGATGGTTGCCACAATCGGGATGCCGCCTGCGACGGACGCTTCGAATCCCAGTGGCACGTTGTGCTTGTTAGCACATGCAATGTGCGAGTTGCCGAAGCGTGCTAGCACCGCCTTGTTGGCGGTAACCACGGGTTTGCCACTCTGGAGAGCGTCGGCAATTAACTTGTTGGCTGCGTCGACCCCGCCGATCAGTTCGACTACGATGTCGACGTCTGGAGATATTAGCGATTCAAGGCTAGTACTGAATTCGGCACCGAGGATGTCAATCTCTGGCTTTGGGGTCCGACTAGCAACGCGTGAAACCGAGATCGGTTCGCCGATTTGGCGCGCAATTCGATTGGCGTTTTCGCGCAAGAGCTTGAAGAGCCCTTGCGCGACTGTACCTAATCCAGCGACTCCAAGACGCACTACGGGATTGCCGACCCAAATGCGCCCGGAATCGTGGTGATTCTAAGAATCGATCATGTCCCTAAGATCCGCTGCTTGCGTGAATCCTGGAACAACTTTTCCGTTGGGAAGTACGTTGGTCGGCGTACCAGTAATCTCGATTTTCTGGCCGAGCTCATAGTGCTTATCAACGTTTTCAGCGCACTCAGGGTTTACTGAATACTCTTCCTCGTTGACGGCAGTGCCATTCTTGACGCGAGCCAAGACATCGTGTCGGTCTTCGGCGCACCACGCGGAAACCAGCCTGTTGTAGGCGCGCGAATTAATTCCTGCGCGTGGATAGCCGAGGTAGCGAATCTCGATGTTCTGTGCGTGATACTCGGCCATGTGCTCATGCAGCAATCGGCAGTAGCCACAATCGACATCCGTGAACACATACACTACAGCTGGGTCCTCACCTTCTTCTGGTGAATAGTTGATCGTGCTCACTTCCGGTAGCGAAGTGAACATCGACAATAGTGCCTTGCTCTTCTGAATCTGCGTCAAGTTGACGAATCGTTGGTCAGTCCATCCATACAGGTCTCCAACGAATGCGTACTCGCCGTCGGTCTTCGTATAGGCAATGCGGCCATTGTCCATTTCTACCATTTGAAAATCGGACAGCGGCGCATCCGAGATTTCCTTGGTAGTGGTCCCCAAGACTTTCGATATTTCCTTGATGGCATTCTTGCCACTTTCGGACCCTTGCTCGTTCCCTTCAACTTGCTGGGCTGACGAACCTATGGCTAGAGCCATGGCCAATATGGCGACGGGCAAGGAAACAATCGATAGGCCCCTGAATTTCTTTCGAAATGATTGCATTAGACATTCAACCTCGCGGGTGGTGATGAGCATGTAGCTCTTTTAGCCTCTCAGTTGCAACATGCGTATAAATCTGTGTTGTCGATAGATTCGCATGTCCAAGCATTAATTGTACCGTACGAAGGTCCGCTCCATGATTCAAAAGATGCGTTGCAAACGCATGTCGAAGAGTGTGCGGTGACAGTGGTTTCGCTACTCCTGCCCGAGCGGCGTAGCGCTTGATTGCATGCCAAAACGTCTGTCGGCACATTCTTTGCCCTCGATTGCTTGGGAAAAGAGCATTGCAGCGGTGGCCGTTCATCAATTGTGAGCGGGCTTCATGGATGTACCTTTCAAGCCAACTAGATGCATATTCGCCGAGCGGCACAATGCGTTCCTTCGAGCCCTTTCCCATCACTCGGACCACGTTCTGTCTCAAATTCACAGAAAGTAGGGTCAAGGCAACTATTTCGCTGACTCGCAATCCCGTCGCGTACAACACCTCGAGCATCACCCGGTCGCGATATTCCACCGCGTTTTTATTAATGTCTGGTGCATGAAGCAAATCCTCAACGTCCTGTTCGGTGAGCACATCGGGGATCGGACGCCCCAGTTTTGGATTCTGAATCTTTGCACAGGGATCGTGATCAATGTCTCCACGTTCGATAGCGTGTCTAAAGAAGCCTCGAAATGTAGAAAGAATTCGCGCCGAGGATCGAGCCGAACATCCTTGCTCTTGCTTATAAGCCAAAAAGCCCAGAATGTTGGATTCGCGACTCGATAACAAGCCGCAATCCGACCACTGCTCGAATTGAGTCAAGTCTCGTTGATAAGCTTCGCAGGTGGCTTCAGATAGACCCTTTTCAAGCCAGACGCTGTTGATGTACCTGCGAATCTCTTGGGGTGGCTCGCCAATCCGTTGCTGTTCCATGTCGGCCTCCATGCCGTTGTACTGACATCCTGTCTACATAGCGCGAACTCAGATCAGTCGCTGCGCGCAAAACGTTCGTTGCAGTGCGGCTTGCTAAACCTTCTCCTTGATCCGAGCCGACCTGCCGGAACGTTCTCGCAAATAATACAACTTTGCCTTGCGAACGTCACCCCGCCGAACCACTCGTATTGAGTCGATCAACGGACTATGGGATTGAAAGGTTCTTTCCACTCCAACGCCGTGAGAGATCTTTCGTACAGTAAACGACGAATTCAATCCACGGTTGCGTTTTCCAATGACTACGCCCTCAAAGGCCTGCAATCGATCACGGGAGCCCTCGCGCACGACTACCCGAACCGACACGGTATCGCCGGTATGAAAGTCCGGTATGGAATCTCGAATTTGCTCATTTTCGAGTTGCTCGATGATCTTATTGTTTCTCAATGTTTTTCTCCTATACCGTGGGTTCGTCCGACATCTTGTCAGTTTGGTGCAGAGCCCTGACCACTGCCTGCTCAGACTCAGTCCATCTGCGGCTAAGCAATAGGTCAGGTCGACGCTCCCAGGTACGCTTGATGGCTTCGTTATGACGCCATGTTTCTATTGCCTTGTGATCGCCACTGAGCAACACGTCCGGCACGCTGCTTCCCTCGAAACACCGAGGTCGCGTGAACTGGGGATAATCCAGCAATCCGTCAGAGTACGATTCCGTACCGACCGATTCCGGATTGCTTAATGTACCAGAAATCAGTCGCCCGACCGCATCAATAATTACCAGAGCTGGAAGTTCACCTCCGCTGAGAACGTAATCGCCTATTGAGACTTCCCTGTCCACGTAGCGTTCTACAAACCGTTCATCCACTCCTTCATAGCGTCCCGCGATCAATAGCAGCGAATCAATCTCAGACAATTTCCGGGCCATGGACTGGTCGAATGTCTCGCCTTGAGGCGAGAGCATTACCGTAGTTGTCCCTTTATTGGACGCCAGTGTCCGTGCATGCCTGACGCAATCTGCTAAAGGTTCCGCCATCATTACCATTCCTGGACCGCCGCCAAAAGGCCGATCATCAATTGTCTTGGCCGAATCCTGCGCAAAGTCTCTAGGATTAATCAATTCCAGGCATATTGAACCGCTACGAATGGCACGTCCCACCACACCTTCGTTCAATGCCGCCTGAACTAGCTCGGGAAATATTGTGATCACGCCAATCCACATACCGACCAATCACCAATCAATTTCCCACGAAACGCGTATTTCAGTACCCGCCTTGACTTCTTTGATTACTCCTTCAACAAAGGGAATCATTAGTTCTCCAATGTCACCGCGTACTTGCAACACGGAATGTGCACCGTTCTCGAACACATCTATGACTTTGCCTAGGCACTTGTCGGACTCATTCACGATTGAGCAACCAATCAAGTCTACCCAGTAAAACTCCAAGTCCGACAGGTCGGGAAGAGAGCTTTTCCGTACTCCGATAAAACGACCTGTGTATTCGCGCGCCAAGTCCCGTGAACCGCACTCTTTCACTCGCGCAACAAATCCGTCCGCGTGTTCGCGAATTTCGAGGCTCTCCACAATCTCCCAGCGAAGTGTGGTTCCGCATTCGGTTCCTAAAGCCCACGGCCGATACTGCACCAAGTTGCTTGGCGGTTCGGTGTAGGACGTGATATGCGACCATCCCTTCAATCCAAAAGGTTTGGAAATCCGCCCAACAACTACGAAGTCTTGGTGTGGAAATTCAGGCACACACCTACCACGCAATAGAAATTCCTGGCCGACAAAGTAGTAATTGTGTATTGAGAAAAGCAGTGAGCAACTTGCCCAGCGGTCTACTTCGCGGCGTCCTTGTCTTTAGATTCCTCGTCTTTGTCTTCTTCGACGGTGTCAGTAGCCGTGGAATCGGACTCCGATTCTTGATCTTCTACACTGGTCGACGCGTCACTCGTGTCTTCGGTCTCTTCTTCACTCGAATCCTGATCGGCTTCTTCAACAACAGCCTCTTCCTCGTCTTGCGAGGCGGCCTCTTCTGCTGCTACTTCTTCCTCTCCCGAATCTTCTGCATCCGACTCGGACTCAGGTTCTTCCTCTTCCGATGAAGATTCAGTGGCACCATCGTCGGCCGGTCCCTCAGAACTCGCTTCAGGTGCCGTTTCTTCCTCTTCGGTCGAAACAGCTTCGGCCTCCTCCGCCTGCGTCTCTTCGGCAGCTGCGTCAGCGGCAGTCTCTTCCGAGTCTGTCAGCTCCGTTGCCACTTGCTCGTCGTGCTCCTCGGCGGCGACTGGTTCGTCGACTCTAGATTGGTCGATGCGCGCCGCCGCAATGAGGCTGCGCACCTTCGGACTCGGTTTCGCACCATTACCAATCCAATAATCGACGCGTTCCAAGTTCACCCATGTTCGCACGGCCTCGCCCCGAGCAATTGGGTTGTAGTAGCCAACGCGCTCTATAAAGCGACCATCCCTAGGATTCCGCTTGTCCGTAACGGAAAGGTGATAGAAGGGTTTCTTCTTTGTGCCGGCGCGAGCCAAGCGTATTACGACCATGGCGAACAAGGGGGTCAGATGCGAGGGCGCGCATTTTAATGGAATTGCCGACGTTTGTTAAGACGCCTCCATGTGCCCGACCAATCAGCGCTTCAATAGCGCAAACGTGCGCAACATGCCGATGTAGCCTGTAATTTCAATCTAAGAGCGCTGCCAGTCTGAGGGATCGCTCCCTACGAGTTGAGCTTTACCGAGTAGATACGCTCATCTTGGACGTCGTGTGCTGGAACCTGGCGATCCCAAGGCCTCCATTCCCTCTAGACGCTTCATCATTTTGCCTCCCTTGCGACCAACTCTCTTCATTTGCTTCTCGAGCTGGCGATATTTGCGCAAAAGTATGTTCACGTCGTGAATTTGGGTTCCACTTCCCACGGCAATGCGGCGTTTTCTAGAACTGTCAAGAATTGCGGGGTATCTTCGCTCGCGGAGGGTCATGGAGTCTATGATCACGCATTGCTTCCGGATTTGGTCGTCGTCGACGTTCTTGATCCGTGCTTGCGAAGGGTCAATGTTTGGCAACATGTCCTTGACACTGTCCATTCCACCCATGTCTTTGAATTGCTGCAGTTGCTCGCGCATGTCTTCAAGATTGAATTTGCTGCCGCTGAACACCTTCTTGGTAAGTCGTTCAGCTTTCTTCTTGTCTACTTTGCGCTCGGCCTCTTCCAAGTAGGAAAGGACATCGCCCATTCCTAATATTCGGGAGGCTATTCGATCCGGATGGAACGGCTCCAAACCGTCTAGGTCTTCACCTACGCCCAAGAACTTGATCGGCTTACCTGTTATGGACCTTACAGAAAGAGCGGCGCCGCCTCTTGCATCACCATCAGCTTTCGCCAATACAACGCCAGTTAGTGGCAAGGCTTGGCCAAATGCTCGCGCCGTATTGGCAGCGTCCTGCCCTGTCATGGCATCTACAACGAACAGCGTCTCCCTTGGATTGAGAATGGAGTGAATCCGTTGTATTTCCTGCATCATGGTGTCGTCGATAGCGAGTCGGCCAGCTGTGTCAACAAGCAACACGTCGTCAAAATTCTTGCGGCCATCCCTCAACGCCCGTTTGACAATGGACTCCGGCTTTTCAGTGTCTCCGCTATGAATGAATCGCACATCGGCTTGCTCCGCAAGGCTCCGAAGCTGCTCGATTGCGGCAGACCTATAGGTATCGGCTGAAACTACGGCGACCTTCTTTGACTCCCGCTCCTTGAGCCACTTGGCGAGTTTGACGACGGTGGTGGTCTTGCCCACTCCCTGAAGTCCGGCCAGCAGTACCACGTTGGGACGATTGCCCCCGTCCAAGTCGAGCTTGTCGTTGGATTTCCCCATCAAATCGACGAGTGAATCGTGTACTATTCCGACAAAGGCATCTCCCGGTTGAACACGACGCGATACAGTTTGTCCAATCGCTTGTTTCTGAACATCCTGAACAAACTCCGATACCACGGTGAACGCTACATCTGCATCGAGAAGCGCGTTGCGCACTTCCCGCATGGCTTCCTGAATATTGGCTTCGGTCAGTCTCCGGCTCCGTAATGGAGCGAGAACACCAGAGATTTTTTCGCTTAAGTTGTCAAACATCTCAGATCAATTCATGACTCATGGGAACCGCTGGTCGATGGACACCGACTCGCTGGCAAGTATAGGACAAGAGATTCCTTTTAGGTTTGGCAGTCTAACCCATAGCAATCTTTGAGCGGCTAATGCAATGACGCTTGCAGCAATTGCGGCAATTTTTTATGTGATTGCGGCACTCTTGGCCTTTAGGAATCGAGAGATCGACGATGGCATGGCGCTGCGTATTGCACCAGCATCAGCAGTGATTGGGTGCGTCTGTCACATTGTCTACGCGATACAGATATTCTGGATCGGCAATGGGGTTGACTTGGCAATCGTTCCCCTTGCGATGCTAGTTACGGTTTCCGCGGCTCTTATAACAGTCGCGGAGCACCTCTACAAGCCAACAAGAGCTACTCCGATCGTCGTTGTTGCTTATCCGTTGATCGCTTTTCTCTTGCTAGTAGCAGGTGTATTTCATCGGGGATCATTGCATCCCTCTGAATTGAGCCCGGGTCTCACATTGCACGTTATTGTGAGCGTGGCATCGTATTCGATCCTAGCCTACGCGGCCTGCCAAGCGGCCTTGTTAATCTGGCTTGACACTGCGATACGGAAGCACAAGTTCAACGCCTTCCTTCGGATCTTTCCTCCCCTCGAGTCTGCGGAGGGAACCTTGTTCAATGCATTGTGGACTGGATTGGCATTGTTGACCGTTGCGAATGCCACTGGTTTTCTATTTTTTTGGGGAGAGCTCTTCACTCATCCTAGCCACTTGCATGTCGTAGTTACCTTTGCGGCTTGGTTGATCTACGCGCTTCTCATGTTGGGGCATGTGCTTCGTGGGTGGCGTGGAAAACTCACGACGAAACTCTCGCTGTCAGCATTCGCCGTGCTGCTATTTGGATACTTCGGTACCAAGCTCATAACCGACGGTCTATTGACCTAAAAGACACACGATTAGCACTCCACCATGCTCACATTACTACTAGCCGCCACCGTTGTTTTGATATTCATAAGCGCTTACTTTTCCAGTTCGGAAACGGCCATGATGAAGCTCAATCATTACCGCTTGAAACACATGGTGTCAGAGGGTAATAGAGGAGCTAGAAAGGCGGACAAATTGCTACAGCGTCAAGACAGATTGTTGGGAGTAATCCTCATAGGAAACAATCTGGTAAACAACTTCGCGGCGATCATAAGCGCCATTATCTGCATTCAGCTGTTTGGCGATACCGTTGGTCCCGTAGTCGGAGCAATTGGTATCACTCTCATAATGCTGGTATTCGCGGAAATGGCACCCAAGACAATTGCTGCCGAACGACCAGAATTAATTGCGTTCCCTTCAAGTTATGTATTGACCCCGCTCGAGAAACTGCTGTCGCCAGTAGTGACCCTGCTCAAGTTCTGTGCCAGCATTCTCATCAACCCATTTGTAAAGCACACTAAAGCTAAGTCCTCGTCGCTCTCCCTAGATGAACTCCGAACGGTGGTTGGGTCGGAAATCGATATCGGCAACCGACCTCAGGAGATGTTGCTTGGAATTCTCAACCTAGGCGAAGCCAAAGTCGCTGACATCATGATTCGGCGTTCCGAAGTGGAAGGAATAGATCTTGCCCTGCCTAACCGCGAGATCATTGATGACTTGCTTCACGCCACTCACACGAAGTTGCCGGTGTACGAAGGCGAAATCGAAAATGTAGTGGGAGTTCTGCATTTGAAGCGATCTGGTGTTGTATTGCATCCCGATGACTTTGACATCGAGAAGTTAAGAGATCAATTGGAGGAGCCCTATTTCGTTCCCGATGGAACAAGACTGTCCACCCAACTCATTAATTTTCAGTCCAAAAAGGAGAGGTTTGCCTTTGTGGTAGATGAATACGGAGCGATAGAGGGAATAGTCACACTCGAGGACATCTTGGAGGAGATCGTCGGAGATTTCACAACCGACTCAGCCGCAGAACTGGCCGAAATATATCCACAGGACGACGATTCGTACGTTATCAATGGGTATGTTTTGCTGCGCGACGTCAACACACGTCTAGGCTGGGATCTACCCACCGACGGACCCAGAACGTTGAACGGTCTGATGTTGGAACATCTAGAAGATATTCCCGATGCCAACGTCGGATTGAAGATAGGAAATTACGTATGCGAGACGGTGAAGGTTGGAGAGAATTCACTCCCGAGCATTCGTGTTCTAAGAATTGAGTCGCCGCCCGACAATGTCAGCGAGCAGGAACATTCCGCCGAGAACGCTAGGATGGATGCTTCCTGATATAGATCCTACTGCTCGGCTAACCGCCATCTGCGGTTCAGGGCAGCCATAACCGCGACAAGCGAAGCCCTATCCGAATCCTGACTGACTCCAATCCCATAGACGGGCTGGTTTTCGAATTCAATTGCCACTAGCCCAACCAGCCTTTCTCCACCCGCTTGAGATCCCGAAGTATCGACTTCGAGCAGCTGAGACTCGAGCAATTTCAACGGCTCATTCAATGTCTCAACCAGTCCATTGACAAACGCGTCGATGAGGCGCACACCCATGCCAGAAATAGCCATGCGATTCGCAGCAACAAGAATGTTTGCATATATCGTGATCGCGTCGTCGCTCTCGCTCGATTTTGAAAACGTCTCCAGCTTGTACGGCCCATCGATGAATTGATACTCAGCCACTAGGCAATCGAACATTTCTTGCGGTGAAACTTCGCTCTGGGTGTCTTCCGTTAGCTTTTGCACTGCTCCAGAAAACTCAATCAACATGTCTCTCGGCAAATAGATTCCATAGCGCTCTTCAAGCACGAACCCTACGCCACCCTTGCCCGACTGGCTATTGACCCTGACTGACTCCTTGTAAGACGAACCGACGTCGCCTGGGTCGATCGGCAAATAGGGAACTTCCCACCGAACGCTATCTACATGGGCCATCCCCTTGCGGATCGCGTCCTGATGTGATCCAGAAAAAGCTGTAAAAACAAGATCTCCGGCATAGGGATGTCGCGGATGCACTGGCAGCTTGTTGATGGCCTCAACAGTCTCCCTGATTCGGGGCATGTCGCGTAAATCGAGCTCAGGGTCTACGCCCTGCGAGAACAAGTTCATGGCGACTGTGACCAAGTCGCAGTTGCCGGTACGCTCGCCGTTCCCAAATAACGTTCCTTCGACTCGTTCGGCCCCCGCCATAAGGGCTAACTCGGTGGCAGCGATGCCCGTGCCTCGGTCATTGTGCGTATGAAGGCTAATGATGGAGGAATCTCGGTGCTCGAAGTTCTCGCAAAAGTACTCGATTTGGTCAGCGTATACGTTGGGAGTCGCCAATTCCACGGTAGAAGGTAAATTGATGATGACCTTTCGTTCTGGCGTCGCGCCCCAAGTTGCGCAAACTGCAGAACTGATCTCGATAGCAAAGTCGAGCTCTGTTCCTGTGAAACTCTCAGGCGAATACTCAAACTCGACCTGAGTGCCCGATAAATGTTGCGTCATATCCCGAACCAGCTGGGTACCCGACACTGCCAGATCGACAATTTGACTCTGTGACATTTCGAAAACGACCCGTCGCTGCAGTGCTGACGTAGAGTTGTAAAGATGAAAAATTGCCTTAGAAGTTCCTTCGAGAGCTTCAACAGTTCGTTCTATCAGCTCTCTACGGGCTTGACACAAGACTTGAACGGTAACCTCGTCGGGCACCAGTCCGTCGTCAATGATCTTGCGGATGAAATCAAAATCAGGTTGCGATGCAGCGGGAAAACCCACCTCGATTTCAAGAAAGCCAACCTCCAATAGAAGCTCGTACATTCGCAGCTTCTCGTCGACGCTCATAGGCTCGATAAGCGCTTGGTTCCCATCACGAAGATCCACACTACACCAGCGAGGTGCTTGCGACAGTCGCCGAGATGGCCACTGGCGCTCGGGTAGGTCGACCGCCGCGAAAGCCGAGTACTTGTTGAATGGCATCATGCCGGATTTGCCACCGGAGGCTGAGTAGGACTTCATGGCTACATCATTTCTCAAGAGAGGTTGATTGGGGTACTAGCAGTGTGGTTGAGAATGTAGAAGAAGTTCGCCGGCTAGACCGGCAATAGCAGGAGGAGACTGGGTGCAATGTTGTGTTTGTGCATTGCGAGCAATCAAAGCTTTCCGTGTTTTGTATGTTCATTGTAATGTTGGACAGTTGAAGTGCCAACATGATCGTGGGATAGTGCATCGCCCAATTCCTGTGGTGGTGACATAGAGCGCTGCCAGTACATTGAAATGCCTGACGATATTGAACCCCATTGCTTGAAGGCACGGCTAGTAGGTGAATTTTCTTCCCGACTGTGGGGCAAGCCAATTAGGTCTCTGCGTTAGCCTCAACGCTTTGGGCTAGTTTCAATTCTTGAAACTAGTTCGAGTCTGTACTCTAATGTTGTCCGGAAGAGCATCGTCTCCGGTGAGGCGCGCGGCCTTCAAAGCCGTTGAGACGCTTAACCTGCGTCTGGTGGGTTCGACTCCTACCTCTTCCGCCACCACTTCATACATGGGCGATTGCAATGCCCAAGATGGCAAGAGTTGTAATGCCGGCCAATATCTGACCCGATCTCCCTATTCGCCGAAGATCGAAACTAGAAACAATCACCCCAGCTAGTAACCCGCAGATCAACCCAGTAAAGTGGGCCACAACATCAGTGCGCTCAGTGCCTATCCCCATGAAGGCAAAAATACCTATGGCGCCGGCGATGGGGATTGCGTTGTACTTCCACCCTCTTCCCGGCAAAAATCTTCTTCGAAAGAACATTCCGCCGATCAACCCAACCGCGGCAAACATTGAGGTCGAAGCTCCAATCGAGACAAACATGTCATTTTGAACTTGGGCGTTGAGGTAATTGCCAAATGCACCGCATAGAACGATAAGCAGCCAAGCCACTCCGCTACCGTAGTATCGACCTGCCAGAATGCCAAAAAGCAAGCCAAAAGCGGAATTTCCAATTATGTGAGCGACATCCGCATGTAGTAGCAATGCGGTAATTGTTCTCCACCATTCTCCTTGCTCCCGCACCGCCAATGCCCACATTGCGCCATCCTGAGACAGTCGGGTGGCGAGTCCAAGGTACTCCAACAACGAGATCGCCCAAATGATTCCAAGATAGGCAATGCACCCTACTATGCCGCTATCGATTTTCGGTGAAGGATCGCGTTGTCTTCCGGAATGCCGGTTCTCTTGACGATAGAGCGCTAGCTGCTGCCTTGCAGCGGTAGCCATCTCTGAACGTGTAAGGAGCAACCAACCGTCGGAATTCCGTTCGAGCCGGGTCTCGATGCCAATCGAGGTAAGAACTAGCTCACACTCTATGATCGCCCTGTGGCTTCGCGAGGAACTAACCAGAGTCCATTCCGTCGGTTCGTTGTTCATGCGTCTAGTATTGCACAGCTGCCCATATCCAATCGCAGATTCCCTGCTAGGACCCGAAGCCGACCGGTTAAGAAACGTGAGCCTATAACTGAAGGTGTGTAGTTCGAGAAACGCGACGAAATTTCGAAACCTTACAATTTCACCGAAATTCTTTTGAATCGAACGGAAATCGTTCGATTGGGAGGTTTGCGTGGGAGACGAAATCAGCGTTCGACATTTCGAGGCCGTTGACTACAGCCGGTTCCGCCGCTTATTGGAAGAGGAAACCGACCACGTTACAAGATTATTTGAAAACAATGGGTTCAGTACCCGTGGCGACATCGTGGGCTTCGAGCTGGAAGCCTGCATTGTGGACGAGACTGGTCATCCGAAAGGCATCAACAAGGACATTCTCGAAACCATTGACAACCCTCTGGTTGTTCCTGAGCTGTCGGAGTTCAATGTCGAACTCAATGGCAGCCCTTGCTCGCTGACCGGCAGAGTATTCTCGCGCTTGCACGATGAGCTAAATACCACCTGGACCGCGTGCCAATCAACAGCACAGGCCAATAACAGCAAGCTCGTGCAGGTCGGCATTCTTCCGACAATGCGACGGGACCTGCTCAATTCCACACACATGACTGACATGGTTCGCTACAAGGCTCTCAATGATCGGATCATTGGCATGCGCGACGGCGCGGATATCAAACTCGAAATTGAGGGGCGTGAGAAGCTAACGCTAACACACGAGGACGTAATGTTGGAGGCCGCAACAACGAGCTTTCAAATCCATCTGCAATGCAAGCCACACAGAGCGGTAAGGGACTTCAATGCCGCCATAGCACTATCAGCACCGATGGTAGCCCTCAGCGCAAACTCGCCTTACCTATTTGGACGAGATCTGTGGGCCGAAACACGCATTCCACTGTTCGAACAGGCGATTGACATCGGCGAGCGGCATCTGCAGCGCGTAATTTTCGGATCGAGCTATGCTCAGGACTCATTGTGTGAAATTTTCGCTGAGAATAGACTAAGCCACTCAATTCTTCTGCCGTTCGTTCAACCAGAACCGATAAACAAGTACGCTCATCTGCGCTTTCAAAACGGAACCATTTGGCGGTGGAATCGACCCTTAATCGGGTTTGACTATGACGGACAACCCCATTTGCGGATCGAGCACCGCGTTGTGCCAGCAGGACCTTCCATTGTTGATTGCGTAGCCAACTGTGCAGCATTTGTAGGATTTGTTAGAGCAATGTCTCGTCTTCCCTACCCGATTGAATCCAAGATTCCGTTTCAATCCGCGCGCGAAAATTTTTACACCGCGGCAAAACTTGGTTTGGATGCATCCATCGTGTGGACCGATGGCAAACAGGTGCCAGTCAAGGAACTCATCTTGGAAGACTTGCTTCCACGTGCAAACGAAGCATTATTGGCCGAAGAGGTCCCCGAAGAGGAGATCGAAAGGTTCTTAGGAATTATTCGCGACCGCGTGAGTTCTGGTCAGAACGGTGCAACTTGGCAACGCAAGTGGGTCGATACTCACGGTCCAGATCTAGCGTTGCTCACTCGTGCATATGGGGAACGACAGGAATCCAATGAACCTGTTCACACTTGGGACACGAAATGAAGCTGCGAAAGGAGACTTCGCTCGATCCAGAAATACTGGATTTCCATGCTTCCGATCTGTCGAGCGTTTTCGAAGGACCCACGCTGTTCGACCTCAGAAATCCGAATGTGCCTCCCGTCTTTGTATCGGTGCTGCTCCACGGGAACGAGATTTCCGGTTGGGACGCTCTTCGCTCACTACTCAAAGAGCAACTCCAAGCTGGCGAGTCCGCATCGATGTACATCTTGATCGGCAACGTTCAAGCCGCCAGTCAGAATGTTCGAGCTCTTGACGAACAGCCGGACTTCAACCGCATTTGGCAGGGCAACCACCCAACGGAGTCCGACTGGACTCAGGATGTAATCGCGGAGGTTGCGTCTGGCGAGCCATGGTTTGCTCTCGACATCCACAACAACACCTGCCCAAATCCCCATCACTCGGTAATCACCGATATGGATCCAGCCACTCTTTCTGTCGCAAGAGAATTCAGCGACATTGCCATCTTCGCGGCTCAGCCCCCGGGAGTACTGTCGCGACGATGTTCTCAGTTTTGCACGGCAATTACCATCGAAGTCGGTACCCCCTGGGAACTAGAAAGTGCTGCACGAGCAAAAGCGTTCCTATCCTCGCTGATCAAACGAGGAAGCCTACCCACAACTAGTGGGGAAGACCTGCGCATCTATCGCAACAACATTAGGGTAGTGATCGAAAAGGCGCACGAAAAGAAGGATTGGCAGGTTCCAAACTTCACCCCGGATCTAAATCAGTGGAACTTCACGACATTGGAGAAAGGCACGTCCATTGCGCAATTGAAACCGGGTGGAGGCAGACTCGTCGCTCACGACGACCATATGCACGACGTCACGAATGAATTCTTGGAATACAAGGGCGACGAGGTACTGCTAGCGCGCGACGTAATCATGTCCATGTACACCGAGGACCCGCGCATTGCGTTACAGGACTGTGTGTGCTATTTCCTCGAACCGTGGGACTTCAGTGATCAGGAGCTAGCTGCTTCCTAGATTCACGTTGTCAAAGGCTACGCAGCGTTCCGAACCAGACTTAGTTTTTGTTCGGCGCATGAGACTCCAATTTGACAAGCGTCACCAAAGCCTGCATTTTTCAGATCGCTAATGCACTGATACACGCGAGCATGCGGAATTGCGGCAACCAACCCTCCGCAAGTCTGTGGATCCACCAATGGAACAAGCTCTTCTTGCGAAATTTCGCCTCCGTTTTCGAAGTCGTTGAGTGCTTGTGCATTGTTTTCATGCAGTGAGCTTCTGACATTGCTTTGAACCGCGTCCGCCACCCCGGGCAACGTGGGTATTTGATCAACAAAGAGCTCTATCCCCACGCTCGAGTGTTTGGCAAGAACTGACAAGTGCCCTAGCAAGCCAAAACCTGTAACGTCGGTCATCGCGCTCGGACTATTGGCAAGAAATATGTCAGCTGCTACAGCATTGGATTGATCCATAACAGTCACAGCGGAAACTAATTCCCGAGCCGTTGTGGTTCCACGCATGACTCCAGCGAGAAGCAGCCCGGTGCCCAATGGCTTAGTTAGAACCAACGCGTGATCGGGTTCCATTGACGAGTTGCGAATGGGTTCGGAGGGAGCCGTACCAGTGACCGCGAATCCAAGAGACAGCTCACTTCCTTCAGCCGAATGACCACCTACGAGCTTGACGTTAGCTTCGCGAAACGCCGCAACGGCACCCGACATGGACTGGAACAACTCTTCCTGCATCATGGTCTGCGACATCAAAGGGACCGTTACCACAGCAAGCGCTATTCTCGGCTTCGACCCCATTGCGTACAGATCGTTTAGCGCGTGATTTGCAGCAATCCTCCCAAACTGATAGGGGTCCGTGATCATGGCACGAAAGCTGTCGCATGTCGTAACTAGACTTGACGAATTCCAGTCAATCACTGCAGCGTCGTCGCCAATTCCCTCAATGAACTCGCTGTCAGGTCCGAGGTTCAGGCGACGCAAGACCTGTTCCAGCAAGTCAGCCCCCAATTTTGATCCACATCCGCCGCATCGAAGCTGTTTGGGCTGTTCCTCAGCAATTCGCGGGGGAAGCCTGCGACTGCGACCCAATTTCATAATGGGAACATCGGAAAAACGCGTCATGAATTTCCGATCGATCCAATCCTTCCAAATGGCGATCGGTTTTGATTTGAGGGTGAACGGGCCTTTGGATGCAACGGCGCGATCACGTGGCAGCCGCAGAATCGCCATAGCAAGCCGTTGCGCACGAAAGTTGCGCAATCGCCTACCTCTTAAGGCTGCCCGGGTGTTGCGAGCCAAAAGCGGACCCTCGCGGACGGCGTACACACCCGACTTGGGCCTTTCCTGACCATCTAGACAAACTATGTCCCCTGCAGCAAACACATTGGGGTGTGAAACACTTTGAAGCTGCTTGTTGACACGCAGAAATCCGCCTTCGTCCACGGCAAATCCTGATTCGCGAATCCAATCCGGCGCTTCCACGCCTGCAACCCACAGAACGCAATCCGAGTCGAGACTTCGTCCGTCCTGCGCTATCACCGCGTCGCTTGTTGCATCCACGACATTGAAGTCGCACGAAACGGTGATATTGTTCCGACGCAACTCTCGATCAACTGTCCGGCGGAGGAATCGATTGTGTTCCTTTAGCAGGTAGTCGTTAGCTGAGACTAGGTGGATGTCAAATGCATTCCCGTAGCATTCCCTTACCGCCAGCGCAACTTCTACGCTGCCGGGACCTCCACCAACGACCGTAAGTCGGCATCCCGTACCCGACCCGTGTTCTTTGGTGACACGCTCCCACGCGGGGATGAATCGCCCGATTGGCTTGACGGGGATCACCAACTCGTGGTTTTGAAATTTCTTTCCCGGCGCGCCTCCCGTATTCAACGCGAGTACGTCAAATCGAAGGTCCGGTCTCGAGCGAAATCTTAGTGTCTGCTCATCCAAGTCGACGCATGTAACTTCGTCCGGAATAAACCGTGCGTTGGCAAACGACGAGAGTTTCAATACATCTATGTGGATCTCGTCCCAGCTATATTTTCCTGCCAAGTAGCCAGGGAGCATGCCAGAGTACGGAGTGTGAGGCTCTCGCGCCACCACGGTTACACGGACGCCAGGTTCGGGCTTCATTCCGTAGCGGCGCAACACTTCGACGTTTGAGTGCCCTCCACCAAGAATCACAAGGTCTCGAACATAGGGAACTTCGGGAAACATCGAAACGTTGTCCGGTGACGGACAATCCTAAGTATGTGACCTAACGGTGGTGGTGCGCCGTTTCAAAAGCGATCAACACAACAAGCTTGGTTTCGGCGACTCCCACAAAACGCGGAGTATCGTCTCATCGATTCGTTGGATCCATGGCCGCAACAAATTCATCGAGCTCGAGACCGCCACTTTCGTTCTCATCCAGAGAAGCGAAATTTTCTCGAATGAAAGTAGCCCAACGTCCAGGAATCTCCTCTTGAACGAGTTTTCCATCGATGTCCCGATCCAAGAAGCCAAACGACTGAGAAAGTCGCATCCGCTGACCTTCGTTTATCTGGTTCTCGACTGTTTCACCATCCCAGGTATAAACGAAGCTCCCGTAGAGCATTTCATCCCACGACTGTTGCCCCCAACGGACTGCCCGATTTGGATCGGGATTTCCTGGGTTTTGCTTGGAATTGTCGTAGGTGGTTTGATGGTGTAAGCGAGAACCCGCGGGCACGGCCACCGGTTCAACGAATTCATAGCTTGTTTGCCAATTGAAGTCGTAGTTGGGAACAGACAGCAGCAATTCCTTTCGTCCATCTGGATATTCGAGTGTATAGCTCGAATTCTTGCCTCGATAGTGTGAATGAGGTAGCAGCGAATAGAGCGTAGCGTCTCTGGGGAACGTCAAGTACGACCGCACCAAATGGTCCTTCGTGTTCGAAGGAATTTCGAAGATGGTGTTCAAGACTACGCCGGAACGCTTGATGGTCTCTGGCGGCTCCTCGAAGAAGTACAAACCCACACGCGTTACGTCCGTGACGGCTTTTCCAATAGGAGTGTAGTGCATCTGGGCACGAAACTTTGTGCCGGCACGCACCAAAATCCCCGCGTTTTCTGGTCCGCTCACTCCACTAGCCTCCGTACCAGGTGCATAGCCGCCCATGAATTGGCTAAAAAGCGCCCCGCGGGCCGGGCCGGCATTAGCGTTTACCGTGCCCATGAGAACATGGTGCAAAACACGTGAATCGCCGGGCACAACGGTCAGTGCCTGCAACCAGGCATCCTCTTCCATGTTGTTGTCTACGGTGAAGTATTGGTACTCGACCACGCCCGTTGCGGGCACTTCGTAGGCTGGGAACTCGATGACGTAGTCCGGAGGTCCCAATGGCCAATCTTCCGCGGGTTGTGAACGTTCCAACAGAGGATCAGGACCTGATCCGCGTGGTGCGCCTGCCTCGATCCATCGCACGATGAGCTGTCGTTCCTCTGGCGTGATGTTGCGGTCATTCTTCCACTGCCCTACATGTGGGTCCGCGTGCCATGGAGGCATCCGCTGCTCCCGCAGCACTTGCCGCATCATTGGAGCAAAGCCGCGTACCATCTCATAGTTCTCCATAGCCCAAGGACCAATGCCTCCCTTGACATGGCACCCACCACAGTTTTCCAGAAGCAGCGGCGCTATCTGCTCCGAGTAGGAGATTTCCGTGTCGTTTGTCCGATCTGGGAAGTTGATCAGGCAGCCCTTGGTGGCTACTTCTCGATATTCGACTGTCTCTCCACCTAGCATGGCATCCAAAACGTCGGCTACATAGTGCTCGCTAGCTTCGGCTTTTTGCCGTTCGTATTCAAGACGATCGTTGATGGGACCGCGATACTTCAACGTCCAGTTCGAGGGGTCAATGACAAGTACTTCCGCGGTTCGAGTCAACCCAAGTCCCATTCCAACGATCTGGGACTCGTCATCGAGTATGGGGAAGTCGATTTCCCATTCCTTAGCTTCCTCTTGAATAGTCGTGCGATTGTCGTGGCTGACTGGATTCAGAAGCAGAAAATGAACGTCATTCTCGGCAAACTGATCCCTAAGTTCGCGGAAATCTGGCAGAGCATTTCGCACGATCGGGCAACCGTTGCCATGGATCATGATTACTACGGCGTCGGAATCCGACAAGTAGTACAGCTTGTGCGCGTCGCCGCGGTGGTCAAGCAAAGTGAAGTTGTCTACCCCTGCGACCGCAAAACTAGAAGCGGAAAAAAGCACTAACACGAGCGCTGATTGAAGCACCTTTGACACCACGGTTCCTGCGCCATGAATTGGATTTGTATGATAGCAATTGCGTCCGTGCAACTAGCGAATTGAGAGCGACGCACGAGCGTTCGCGTCGTCGGTGCTGTTGCTGTTGGAACGAGCTCTATAACACGCCTAAGAGACCGCGATTCCGCGCCAGTAGCGGAGTAGTCTTCAACTATTGGATCAGTTCGTTTCCCCAGAGATTTTTGAGGAATTTCACTATCGGAAACAACCTAACTGTGTCCCAACGTTCCTCTCTTGAGCCGGTGTAGACTCCGATTCGATCAAACGCCGATTGCGGAGGCAGCAGTGCCGCTAGACGATTGAATCCTCGGTTGAACTTGTTAGACCAGCGACCAGCTGCCTTGACTTCTATTCCAATGTAGCGGTCACGCGATTCGAGCACGAAATCCACCTCCGCGCCGTCGTAGGAACGCCAATAGTGCAGGGGGTAGTGGAGATTTGAATAAGACAAATATGCACGCAACTCATGGAATATAAAAGTTTCCAAAAGAAATCCACTCTCCTCTGGAGCGGGAGGATAAGGAAGCCTGTTGGACAATCCGCGCACGATTCCAGTGTCGCAAAAGTAGAACTTGCTCTGGTGAAGTTGCCTATTGCTTGATTTCAGTTTCCAAGGAGTAAGCCAACTGCCTATTAGCGTGTCAATCAAAATCTCGAAATGTGTGTTTACAGTCTTTCGGTTCGTGCCGGTGTCGCGCGCAATCGAAGTGATATTCGTGGGTTGAGCATTTTGCCTCGCCGCAACTTCAAGGAATCGTGCGAACCTCCCTACATCACGAACAAGGGCTTCTGCAATCACTTCTTGGGCTAGATACGTCTCGACATACGAGCGTAGGTAATCTGTGGGGTTTGCCCGGTTCAGCGCCTCGGGCAGTGTGCCATATTGCAGCGTTCGATCAAGTTCAAGACTATATTCGAGCTCCGGTGATGTGAGAGGAAACATCGTGCGCGTGAGTGCACGCCCTCCAAGTAGATTGACGCCGCCGCGCCGTAGCTTGCGTGCGCTAGACCCCGTCATAATGACATTCGCTTGTCGATCTTCGATCAATCGGTGAATCTCGTTCAATAAGGCGGGCGCACGTTGAATTTCGTCTATGACTATCCAACTATGCCTTGGTCTAGCGGATATCTCGCGGTAAAGGCTGTTTGGGTCTCTCGAGAGATCTAGGTACAAGCTGGTATCCAAGAGATCGTAGTAGGTCGCATCGGGAAATCGCGACCGAGCCCACGTGGACTTCCCGACCGCTCTCGGGCCAAAGACAAACGCAGACTGTTGGGGACTCTTCAGTAATCTTGTATACATAGGTAACAATTTTACGTGAAAAATGTATACCTATATTCCATTTATTACATATTGGAAATGATAGTTTGGTTTTGGAACGGGTCTTCCAAGTACCCGCTGCAATTGGGTGAAGAATTGCGATGGATGCCGGCAATCTACCGAAAGACCGCGACAGTTTGAAGTTGGTTCATTAGATTGGAGTATGAATTGCAAAGGCAAGTGCCAACGAATGATTGGTACTAGTTAGTAGAATCACCAAATGTGCGTTACTCTATTGCGCTCTTTACGCAATTGATGGGATTGAGGGGAAAAATGCAATCAGCTAGACTTCGAATTGCAGGATCATTGGTGCTCTTGGGGCTTTGTGTTGGGACTATGGGCGGATGCGCCCTAATGATTCGCGACTGTAGTGCGCCGCAAGGCACAGTCGACACAGACGCCAACATTGCTAACTACTCGTCCGACAGTTCTACGAACGCAGAGCGTCAACGCTCAGAAGTCACCACCGCAGTTTTAGATGCGCAGAGCGTGCCGGTAGAGCCCTAAAAAATCGACGCCCGCTTTCGCTTGCGAACACCGAGACGACAGCCAACCAGCCCTTGTCACCCTGAGCATTGTGCTCTAAGCCAAGTAAACTTACACGTGGTGCCAAAGCAATACGCACCCGCCAATGGCTGTGCGTAGTCGAAGCTGCAATCGAGGAATCAACATGCGAATCGATCCTAAATCCAGACAACTATTGAAGTTCTCATGCCTTGCAAGTCTGCTTGGTCTCTACCTGATATTTGGGAACTCAACGGTAGGCCAAGAGGAGGAATCTACGCCTGCAATCAAGCGTGTGCCAGGTACCGACCACCCGGATCTCAATGGCATATGGCAAGCCCTAAACACGGCAAACTACAACGTGGAGCGACATCTTGCCGCCCCAGCGTTGATGACTGTTGAAGGGCCACGTGGACCCGTACCGCATTTTCGTGTACTAGCGATGGGCGCCGTTGGCGCTGTACCGGGAGGACTTGGCGTCGTCAAGGACGGCAACAAGATTCCCTACAAGCCGGAAGCCGCTGCCATACGCGAGGAAAATAGAGAGAACTGGGCCGACCGCGATCCGGAAGTCAAATGCTACTTGCCCGGCGTGCCGCGAGCCAACTACATGCCTTTTCCATTTCAGATAGTTCAAAGCGAGAATTCGTTCTTCATAGCCTACGAGTACGCTGGAGCTGTACGCGATATCTTCTACGAGGATCCGGGCCCCGCACCGGTCGACTCCTGGATGGGACAATCCGTTGGCAATTGGAACGGCGACACGTTGGAAGTGACAGTAACAGCCCAGCTTGCCTCAACATGGTTTGACCGGTCGGGCAATCACCACTCAGACAAAATGGTCGTGACAGAAAAGTGGTCGCCGATGGGTCCGAATCACATCAAATATGAAGCGACAATTGACGATCCCGAAACCTTCACCGAGCCATGGACCATTGAGATGCCACTGTATCGCAGAATGGAAGAAAACCTGATACTAATGGACTTCAAGTGCGTACAATTCGTAGAGGAATTGCTCTATGGGCAATGGCGGCGGGAATCCGTTCAGCCAGAGGAATAGAGGTAGAAATCAATGAAAACACTTGCAATCGCAGCCATTACGTCACTTTTCGCCATCCCATTGGCGGCTGCTGAAGACGTACCCCGCACTGCTTCGGGAAAACCGGACTTTAGCGGAACTTACGACACCAAGACCATCACACCGCTAGAACGAAGCGATCCTAACAGTTTGGTTATTGATGCAACAGATGCAGAAAACTACTCAAAGGGAGTAAAGGCACGCAATCAAGCAGCCGACAATCGTGTTTCGGACCCAAATCGCTCGGCACCTCCTGAAGGCGGGGATGGATCTCGCGGTCCCGCTGGAAACGTTGGCGGCTACAACCGCTTCTGGATTGACAATGGTGACGAATTTACAAAGGTCGACGGCGAATATCCAACATCGATTGTCTACTATCCAGAGAACGGACGTCGACCCGGGTGGACAGAGGCTGCCATTGGACGATGGAGCCAATTCAGAGCACATTGGCGTCAAAATACGGGCACCGCATATTGGTTGGAGGAAGGCATAGCAGGACCAAGCGATCATCCCGAGTATCTGACGCTTTCAGATCGTTGCCTGTTGGGTTTCTCATCGACTGGAGGTCCGCCGATGCTTCCAGCGCTTTACAACAACATAAAGAGGGTTGTGCAATCAGAAGACACTCTCATGATCCTGATTGAGATGGTGCACGATGCGCGGATTATTCGAATTGGTGGTGAACATGTCCCCGACGACGTCCGCAAATGGCTTGGCGATTCGGTCGCGTGGTGGGAAGACGACACACTTGTCGTGGACACCACGAATTTCAACGACACTCCAGCTTTGGGCGGAGCTACACGGGAATTGCACGTCGTCGAGCGATTTTCCATGGTTGACGATGACACATTGCATTACGACTTCACTGTGACTGATCCAGGCGCATGGAAAGACAAATGGTCGGGCCGTTACACGTGGCCCAAGACTGATGATCAAATGTATGAGTACGCCTGCCATGAAGGCAACTACTCCATGCAGGGAATTCTCAAAGGCGCACGTGTACTAGAGGAAGATTGGTACGCGCAAAAGGAACAAGAGGAGACCGGTGAATGAAGATCGTCTCAGCGGCGCTTTTCGCCGTAGTAGCGCTATCTGGCACCAGCGCGTTAGCGCATCATGCTTTCGGTGCCGAATTCGATCCAAATCGTCCACTTATTCTCAAGGGCAAAGTTGTAAAGGTTGAGTGGGTCAATCCGCATGCTTGGATTCATCTTGAGCACGAAAAGGAGGATGGAACGACCGAGAAGTGGATGGTCGAGGGAGGAACGCCGAATACTCTTCTCAGACGCGGCATCACTAGGAACTCGCTGAAACCAGGCACTAAGATTGTGGTCGACGGCTATCAATCAAAGGATCGATCCAAGCGGGCAAATGGCCGGAACATAACCTATGACGACGGCCGAACTCTTTTCATGGGTTCGTCAGGAACCGGTGCGCCCCGCGACGGTGCAGACCCAACGGAACGAGCGACCGACGAAGACCAAGAGAGACTGGAGCAGGTGCGAGAGGAAGCGGAAGCCGAGACTGAGCCGGATTCCGAATCCGGCGACTCAGAGACTGAAGATTCGGCAGCAGACGGAGACGAAACGACCGAGGAAACAACTGACGATTCGGCTGAAGGTTGAAACACACCCGTTTTTTCATTGCCTGCATGGCGCTGTTGCTCTGTGCTGGATGTAGTCGCGACGCACCGTCGACAGCACTCGACGTCTCCTACGATACCGCTCTGACCACGCTCGAGCTAATGCATCTGGTCGTCGAACCTTCTGCGGATGTCCTGTGGGACTCTGCTGGATGGATCATGACTCTCGAGGGCGAGTATTCGCTTGTTCCCACCGACGACGACGGATGGTTTGCTGTGGAAAGCGCTGCAAGCGTCATTATCGAATCTGGGAATCTTCTCAAACTACCTGAACGGTCTAGCGATAGAGCCGCATCGTGGTTGGAGTATTCGACCAACATGTCAGATCAAGGTAGATTGGCTCGACAAGCTGCCTTGGATCGCGACGGAGATGCCCTATTCCAAGTCGGCGCAAGTCTCTACCAGTCATGCGTCGAATGTCACGATGTTTATTGGACCATTCGTTGACTTAAGCTACGCAAAGCCAGCTAGCAGCAACTGTTTCATTTGACTAAGACACCGCGATGCGCAGTTTCGTAGAGTGGCTGGACACACATGCGTGGAGCACAGCTCTTCACGAGTCGTTGCACATGTATCCCATAGTGGAGACCACACACGTGCTCTCGCTAATGGTCTTCGTTGGCACATTGGCCATAGTCGATTTCCGGCTTCTGGGAGTAGCTTTCCGCAATGTACCTGTCTCGCAGGTTACAAGCAGAGTCCTGCCATGGACTGCGTTGGGATTCGTGGTCATTGTTTCCACGGGTGTCATGCTGTTCTATGCGATTCCAATTCGCACCTTCCACAGCGTCTGGTTTCGACTAAAGGTCATTTTGATTGTTGCCGCAGGCATCAATGCCTGGTTGCTTCATCGAAGAATGACGCGTACGCGTGTCGAATGGGACAATGATCGTAAGCCTCCGTTGCTAGTTCGAATGTCCGCCGGAGTTTCTTTAGCCGCTTGGGCCGGCGTGATCATTTGCGGAAGAATGATTGCCTACAACTGGTTCGACTGCGACAAGCCTCAGCCTGCCTGGGTCAACTTCCTAGCTGGCTGCATTGCCGAGGCAGCCGTGCCATGACTCTCTACGACATCTTCGATATGCTTGAACGAGGACCCATCGGGGATGCCATACGCAATTCCTATTGGTTATTCCCAGCAATCGAAGCCGTTCACCTCATCGGTCTTTCGCTCTTGGGTGGCGCAGTGATTATTGTGGACCTTCGTCTTCTTGGCTTGGGTCTGACCAAACAGCCCATTCAACGAGTTGCTGCAAGTGCAAGTCCCTACCTGCTGGGAAGTCTCGCACTCATGTTCGCCACTGGTATACCGTTAGCGTTGTCAGAAATGATCAAGCTCTACTACAACCGTTCATTTTGGGTAAAGGTGACGGCGCTTGCAATCGCCATTGTCTATACCTACACACTGAAACACCCGTTGATTCGCAATGAACGGACACCCCGATACGTGCTTTTCGTCCTAGGTCTGGTGTCGCTCGGCTTGTGGTTTACCGTCGCTGGCGCTGGTCGCTGGATTGGATTTTCCTCGTAACGCCTGTTTATCGGCTCGAGCGATTCCTAGATAATTCGATAGAAGAAATCTTCGTCGTAAGCTTTTTCGGGAGTATTTCGAACTCTCTCGTCGAGTCGGTGAGCATCGTCGCCTACAAGAATTCGCCAACGACCTTGCTTGACGCCGTCGAGAATGATCCCTGACGCTTCCGCCGCAGTCGTTGGAGCATTGTCTCGGAAGAAATTCATCCGCTGCTTCATTCGATCGATGATCTGCTGGTCACTTTCGTTGTGCACGGGCTCTCCAGAGTTGGTCAGCCACTCTCGCAAGCGTTTGACCTGCTCCGGAGAAAACTCCCACTCTGATTTGCCAGACATGATCAGCTGGCTGTTGCTGGCAATCGATGTGCCAATGTGGCCAGGCATGACTACGGATACGCCAATGTGCGGAGCATTCAGTCGAAAGTCGGTGATCAGCGCTTCGCTCAAACCCTTGACAGCAAATTTCGCCGCTGAATAGGCAGTATGGGGAGTTTGTGAACCGATGGACGCCCAAAATCCATTCACACTGCTTGTATTAACGACGTGCGCTTCCTCGCTCGCCTTGAGTAGCGGAAGAAACGCCCGCAGACACCAGTAGACACCGTTCCAGCAAATGTTGAACGTACGCTCCCAGTTTTCTCGAGGATCGTTGATGAAACTCCCCGCGCCGCCAATACCTGCGTTGTTGAACAAGAGGTTAATGTGAGATGTCTCGTGTTCTTCCTGCACTTCATTGGCGAACCGCACGATGTCCTCTTCTATCCCAACATCGCAGTGGTGGCCGCTCACTCGCACATCGGGCGATTCTGAGCGTACAAGATCCAACGTTTCGTTGAGATTGGCATCGATGACATCACAGGATGCGACGTGGCAGCCCTGTGTGGCGAGCTGTCGCACTAGCTCCCGACCCATGCCTGTGCCTCCGCCGGTAACTACTGCAATCTTTCCTTGGAAATCTTCCATGCTGTTATTCCTTGTCAGATTCGTCGATTGTGTATATGCAAATTCCATCCAATGGGCGTGTTAGCGAAATCTGGCACGACAGTCTGCTGTTTGATCGACGGTTTGGGGTAAATGAGAGTATGTCAACTTCGTCGGGGTGCATTTCACCACACTTGGCGTACCAAGATTGATCCACGTAGCAATGGCAAGTCGAGCAAGTACATCCCCCTCCGCATTGGGCGAGAATGCCGGGAACACCGTTGTCGAGCGCAACGTCCATCACACTTTCCCCATCTCTTCCCAAATGGCACTCTCTGCGCCCATTTGAATGAACAAATACGACCCGTATTTCTCTTTCCATTAAGAACTACTTGCGATTTTCAGCGCTAGTTAAGAAATGTCCTGTCGGCAGCTCAGCCGTCGATTCTAGCTTTTCGCCAGTTTTGACTCGGTTGCTAAAATGCCTTGCCGAAAAAACGGAGAAAATTTTGGCGGTCATAGGGTTGACCGGTGGAATTGCGTCAGGCAAATCAACTGTTGCGCGGTATTTCGAGGAACGTGGGTATACGGTCATCGACGCCGACCTGCTAGGGCATCAAGTCTATTCGCCCTCAACTTCCGGCTTCAGCAAAGTAGTGGATGAATTCGGACGCGACATTGTCGGTTCCGATGGAATGATCGACCGCAAGAAACTTGGTGCATTGGTCTTTGGCGATCCAGACTCCTTGAAGAAACTAACCGAGATTGTTTGGCCAGAGATCAAGCAGCTAGCCATCGGTGAAATCAATCAAGCTAAATCAAATGGCAGTAGTGAGCATATAGTGTTGGAAGCAGCTGTAATGATCGAGGCAGGTTGGGAAGACATTGTCGATGAGGTCTGGGTTGTCTCGGTCGATCCTGAGACGGCAATTAGTCGAGCGTGCGTTCGGGATGGCTCTTCGCGGGAAGCAGTGGAGGCTCGCATCACCGCACAGATCAGCAATGAAGAACGAATCGCCGCTTCAGATGTACACATACACAACAGAGGAAGCGTCGACGATCTTTGCAATCGAGTAGACAGTGAGCTTGATTTGTTGGCAGCGAGGAGTCGCACATGATTCTCGACCTGCATACACACTCGATCAAGTCTGATGATGGTCGAGCAAAAGTGGACAACTACTGCAAGTGGATTCACGCGCGTAGTATTCCCATAGACGGTTTCGTTTTGACCGAGCACCGCCAGTTCGACTTTGAATCCGACTACTCGGAGCTGGCCGAGGAGCACTCACTCACGATATTGAAGGGAAGCGAAGTGGAAACCGAGTACGGGCACGTACTGGTTTTTGGGGTTACTGAAGACTTGGTGGAGGAGTTTGACTTTTCTAGCATCAGAATTCCGTTAGCTACGGTCATTGAGTCCTGCGAGAGGCACGGGGCAGTCCCCGTGCCCTGCCATCCCGGACGCCCACGAGTCGGGATGAGTGCCCATCTTCAGGAGCTGGGTGTACCTATGGGCGTAAGGATTGTCGAGGTCTACAACGGAGGCAGCCGTGGGGCGGAAGACGAAATCGCGCAGGAAATGGCGCGGACCCAAGGATATCTTGGGATTGGCGGTAGCGACGCCCATATTGTCAGCCACATAGGCCGGTGTGCTACGCGATTCAATAATTCAATCCTCAACGAGCAGGATCTTGTGGCCGCTTTGGAAGCCGGCGCATTCGAACCTGTCACTTTTCGTGAGTCGTCGCTGTAGCCAATCCAACTTCTGGCGTTGTACATCTGATTCTGAATTACCTGATGAGTCGCCACCTGTGGTTTAGGAGCGGATAGCCCCCATTCTGTTAATCCTGAACGTCAAATCCCAAATCCAGAATCGCATTTCGAATAGCGGCTTCGTCAACTAGAGAGGAATCGTAAGAAATTCGCGCCTCTTCATCGTCCAAGGACACACTAACTTGAAGAACGCCGTGAAGATCTCCAACAGCACGCTCTACGCTCCGCGTGCATGCATCGCATTCCATGCCCAAAACGCCTACCACTGATGTATTCGCATTTGCCATGTATTCATGTCTCCAGTTTTGGTGACCAACGCTTCAATAGCAGCGAGTTGCAGACTACGCTCACGCTCGAGAAAGCCATGGCCGCTCCAGCAATCGTCGGGTCCAGGTGGCCTAGGACAGCCAATGGGATCATTATCACGTTGTAGATGAACGCCCAGAACAGATTCTGCTGAATCTTCCGGAAGGTTCTCTTGCTAGCCTGCAGTGCGGCTGGAACTAAACGAGGATCGGAGTGCATCAGAGTTACAGGAGCCACCTCTATAGCAACATCGGTTCCGGAACCCATCGCAATTCCCAAATTGGCTTCGGCGAGTGCTGGAGCATCATTTACTCCATCTCCCACCATCGCTACGAAACTTCCCTGTTCCTTCAGCTTGCGAATGCACTCGGCCTTCGAATCCGGCGTCGAATTTGCCCAATACGACTGAATGCCCAATCGGTCGGCCATGCGTGAAGTCACGTTTTCGTTGTCGCCAGACAATACATGCACTTCAATGCGAGCGTCGTGAAGTTGAGAGATTGCTGAATTAGCGCTCTCCCGCAAGTCATCCTCAAATGTGAAGGACGCGGCAAGCTGTCCGTCGCAAGCCAACCAAACCACATTCCATGCACCACTGTCATTGTCAATGGATTCTGTAGTAACGCCGAACCGGTGCAGAAGCTTTTGGTTGCCTACAAGGCATGTTGTCCCATCGACTTTGCCAACTACACCTTCGCCAACGAACGAACGGAATTCTCTGACTTCTCCCAAGGGCATGTCGAGAGATTTGGCATGACTAGTGAAGGCAGTAGCAATAGGGTGCTCGCTTGCGGACTGCACGGACGCAGCCAATCTCAAAAAATGTGACCGGTCTGAATCCTCTAGCTTGTGACTGATCGCAATGTCCGTGAGTGCTGGTTTGCCTCGTGTCAGCGTGCCCGTCTTGTCAAACACAACATGCGTTATGCGATGTCCTATTTCCAACGCTTCTATGTCTCTAAACAGGATTCCATGGCGAGCGGCGACGCCAGTCCCCGTCATCACAGCGGTTGGTGTAGCAAGTCCTAATGCACAGGGACAGGCAATAACTAGAACGGAGACGGCATTTACTAGAGCCACTTCGAAATCTGCGGCTATCAATAGCCATATGGCAAAGGTGCCTAGTGAAATGACTACGACGATAGGTACAAAAATCCCGCTGACTCTGTCAACTAGGCGTTGGACGCTCGCTTTGCCGAGCTGAGCTTGCTCCACCAACTTGGCGATCTTGCTCAAGGTTGAGCCCTCTCCAACTTGGGTTACAACGATGTCTACCATCCCGTCCAAGTTGAACGATCCTTCCAGCACGTGCTCCTCTTGGTCCCGTATTTGTGGCTTGCTCTCGCCTGTTACCAACGATTCGTCGATGCTTGCAGTTCCTTGTTTGATTCGACCGTCCGCTGGAATGCGTTCACCAGGAAAGCATCGAACGATATCGCCAACCCTCAATTGCCGTAACGGACGTTCGGCGAGTTCTCCAGTGTCCAAAACTACGCGTGCAGTCGTCGGGCGCAGCGCAAGCAATTCTCGAATAGCCGCTGAAGTTCGTCGTTTTGCTCCTGCTTCGAGGTACTTGCCCCAAAGTACTAGCGAGATGATCACTGCGCTTGCCTCGAAGTAGAGCTCTCCTTCGGCCGCTTCGCCCAATGCCACAATCAGATACCAACTGTATGCGTAGGCGGCAGTCGTCCCCAGCGCAACGAGGACATCCATGTTGGTCCCGCCAGAGCGCAACGCGTTGTATGCCGCCTTGTAGAACCGAAGACCAAACCACAGCTGAACCGGCGTAGCCAACGCGACCTCGGCTGCTGGCATGAGATGAACACGCTCCCATCCCAAGAACTGCGCAATCATCTGAAGGACGAGTGGCAGTGTCAGCAGAGAGGCAAGTAGTGCATTCCTGCGTTCGACTTGAACCTTGCGTTCGAACTCCGAGAGTTCGTTGCCGTCCACCTCCGCACGCAACTCGAAACCAGCATTCGCGACGACTGATGCGAGAGTGGAATCTTCGACCACGCGATTTATGTACTCCACGTTAACGCGTCCGCCTTCCAAGGCTACGTTTGCATCTAGAACGCCCGGACAGTTCAGAAGTACCTCGCGCACCCGTGCGGCACTGTGTTCATCGTTCAGACCGCTAACAACGTAATCCCGTTTGGAACGACCTACATTGAACCCCGTACGACGAACTACTTTGGCAACATCCTCGAAGGAGATGGTGCCGGGGTCGAATTGCAGCGAAGCTCGCTCTAGCGGCAGACTAACGGAAACTGCCTCGATTCCGCCAGATTTGCTGAGCGCTCGTTCCAGACGCGTGGCACACGCGCTGCACGTCATGCCTTCTACATCGAGCTCTAGTCGTTGGCTGCTGGCTGTGCCAGTTGTCATGTTAGGTGCTGACGAAGGACGCCACCATAGCCACCCAAATGAATAGTAGGAAGTGCCAGTAAATCGCGCAAAGACCAACGCTTACTCGTATTTTCGAATACTCGATTTTGTCAGTTCTTCGCATTTTCTTTATGGCGCGCCACCATGCCACTAGTCCACCAAGCAAATGTACTGCGTGGGCGGCCGTCAGCAAATAGAAGAAGGCGTTCGCAGGGTTTTTCGACGCAGCATAGCCCAGTTCGAGCAATTGCTGCCAGACGAAGAGCTGAAGCAGCATGAAGGCAATCGTTGCGAACCCAGCAATGATGAAGTAGGTGCGCGTCCTCTCAAGATCCATAGCGTTTGCGGCGTTTCTGGCTACCTCAAGCAACACACTGACGCCTATAAGCACCAAAGTGTTGACCCAGATTAGTGGTGGTTCGGGCATTGGAACCCAATCTGTTGCCATTGCAAGTCTCATGTGAGTCGCGGCGAAGAGAAGAAAGAAAACGCTTCCCACCACACAGAGAAAGACTATGAGAGCCACTCTGCGGTTATGAGTACCGATCGCGGCCGTGTTCAACCGCACAATGCGGTCGTCGGTTGGCAGCCACGGTTTCTCTGTTAAACGCCGGAATATTCCCACAAATTTAGCAAATTGGACAGTCTTACATCTACGAGCATTATATTGCCAGTGGACAGGTGAACATTTGAGTTTGGCATGCGGCCCAGCATGTCGAATTCATAGTCGTTGGCAGGCTGCTCGTTCATCTCTCCGCTGCCTGCAGCACCTCAGTTTTGGACCAATTCATCGAAGCTCGGCAAGTTGTTTTTCAATCTCGTAATGATTGATATGTGAGCGAGCCAACCAAAACTGAAAACTTACCGACTGCCGTATACTTAATGCACTGAAGCAATTCTCGAGATAAGCCTAATGGAAGACGTGTTCCTTATGGTCGTACTTATTGTGGCTATAGGCGTTGGTGGTGGCATTTTGGGTTCCCATCTGAAAGCGCGGCGTATCACATCACGAAATCAGCTTCTCCGGCGATTGGAAGTACTCGAGAAAAAGGTTGGCGACGAGTCTGTCGAACAGCGACTACAGGCCTTAGAAGCCATAGTCACCGATCAGCGCAGCATATTGCGAGAAAAAATCGACGCACTGTAGCTGCTCGTTTGTACGCGCAATAGCGATACACTTTCCATGGTTGTCGAGCCGGCAACAGAGCAATTTGGCGCATACGTTCGGGACACTCACCTAGCAAATCTGTCCGAGGTTGAATTCCGGCAAGTCTTGGTTTGGTGGTACAAGTATTCGGTCCTGGTTTTCCCCGCGCAAAATTTGAGTCGCGATGAGCAACTTGCGTTTACACGCCGATTTGGCCGTCTTGAGCGTGGATTGAAACGTAGTCGCGGAGCAGGGGCTGGTTTCATTTCAAATATCGACAGTCAAGGAAACCTGCTGCCAGAGTCAGACATTGGTCGTCAATTCAACATTGGCAACTCGGTCTGGCACACCGACAGTTCCTATAAGCGAGTGGCAGCCATGGCTTCCATACTTTCCGCTAAGGTTGTCCCCTCTTCCGGTGGTCATACCGAATGGGCAGACATGCGTCAAGGCTACGACGCTCTAAGTAAATCAATGAAGAATTGGCTTCACGATAAAGTTGCCGTCCATAGTTATCGGTTCAGTCATGCTTGGCATCGTGGATTGGACATACTCTCCGACGAAGAACTGGACGATCTACCTCCCGTCGAGCATCCGATAGTCAAAACGCACCCACATTCGATGCGCAAAGTGCTATTTGTCGGGAGACACTCCAGCCACATAGTTGGAGAGGAGTTTCGCAGCAGTCGAAAGCTTCTTCGCGAACTAACGTTTGATGCCGCTCAACCGCCACGAACTTGCTCTCACAAGTGGCAAGAAGGAGATGTGGCAATCTGGGACAACCGGTGTGTGCTGCACCGTGCCAGAGCGCATCCGCCCAACGAAGGACGCTCGATGGTTCGTACAACCGTTGCTGGCGATGACCCTACAAATGAGTGGGCGGTATAGCCTCACGATCGCATTCCGCAGTTCTCAAGCTTGATCACTTGAGTGTTTCCGCTACTTGATCGACTAGCTTAGGCGAACGAGAATCCCTCGTAGCCGTTGGCTACGACGTGCTCGCATTTTTCTACATAGCTTGGAAAACCTACGTGTGGCATGAAAACTCTCGGTTTCCCGGGGATATTGGCTCCCAAATACCAGGAATTGCATGTTGGATATAGCGTCTTGTCGGCAATGGCGTTTACATGCTCCACCCAGGCTACCTGGCTCTCCTCTTCTGCTTCTACAGTCGTATAGGAGTGGGATTGCATGTACGACAAACACCGTTCAATCCATTCGACATGTTGCTCAATGGAAATGATCATGTTGGTCAGCACCGAAGGACTTCCCGGTCCAGATATAAAGAATATATTGGGAAAGCCGTGAGTCATAAGTCCTAAGTAAGTCTTGGGCCCTTCATTCCACGCCTGTTCCAAACGGGTTCCCTGACGTCCCGAAATGTCGATTCGCAGAAGAGTGCCAGTCATGGCATCGAATCCGGTGGCGAATACGATGCTGTCAAACTCAAATTGACTCTTCGCGCACTGAATCCCGCTCCCAGTCAACCGCTCGATGGGATTTGTTCTGAGATCCACCAAATCAACGTGCGGAAGGTTGTACGTCTCGAAGTATTCGGTGTCCAAGCACAACCTCTTGCAACCAATAGTTGAGTCAGGACAGAGAGTTTCGGCTACTCTTGGGTCGCTGACCGTTTCGCGAATCCTTCCCCGTACGTATTCTGCTGCGATGTCATTGGCATCAAGATTCAGCGTCAGGTCGTTGAAAGCGCCAAGAAAGCCAAAACCCCCTATTTCCCACCGCTTAGAAAACTCTCGGCGTCGTTCAGGTTCAGTGGCATCAAGCACCGACTGGTTGTTCGCCGCATGAAAGCAGCCCAGCGCAGCCGGCATGGCACGATTCCTCTGCCTGAATTGCGGATACCTGGCCTTTATCCTTGCTTCGTAATCAAGATCCAAAGAGCCGTTGCGAGCGGGAATGGAGTAGTTGGGAGTTCTCTGAAACACAGTCAGTGACTTACACTGATCTGCAATGTGAGGGATTGCCTGAATGGCCGACGATCCCGTACCGACAATCCCCACACTTTGTCCACTGAAATCGACAGGTTCATGTGGCCACTTGCCAGTGTGGTAGGCATTGCCCTTGAAACTCTCGATGCCCTCAATCACTGGAATGTTGGCTGACGAAAGGCAACCTGTAGCCATGATCAAGAATTGGGAGACGTAGCAGACACTTCCATTGGTGCGGACCAGCCACTGCGACTCCTGCTCGTCGAAACGGGCGCTCTCGACTTCAGTGTTGAATTCGATGTGAGGCTCTAGATCAAACCTGTCAGCGACATGCTCGATGTAGCGCAGTATCTCGGGTTGACCGGCATACCGCTCGCTCCAACTCCACTCCTGCTGCAGCTCTTCGGAAAAGGTGTACGAATACTCCAAGCTCTCTACGTCGCATCGTGCTCCTGGATACCTATTCCAGTACCAAGTGCCTCCAACTCCATCGGCTCGTTCGAGAACTACGACGGCTAGTCCGCATTCTCGTAGACGATGCAGCATGTAGAGACCGGCTATACCAGCTCCAACCACGACCGCATCAAATTTTTTACGCCGATTCATTGTTCCTTTCCCGTTGTACAGACGTAAGAGTAAACACAGCAAAGGGAATCCTACTCGGTTCGGCGAGTTGGATTGGCATTGTATTGTTCTGATACGCCCGAGCTAGTTTCAAGTATTGCTTCGCCGTAACTCCATGAAATGACTGCATAGCACGGAAACATCAAGGAACAAGTGCCGTTGCTAGATCGCCACCTGCGAAACAGATGGGTTGAATTGCGATCAACTTCGTTGGACCACGAACGACGAACACCCAATAAGTAGTACGGCCCAGCTCTTCTTGTGCATAGCCAAGCCAATCGAGTCGCGTTGCTTGGAATCAATGTTGCTCACTGCGTCATCCTTGCAATTCATGGACGAGTCATTTACAGTTTCAGCGGCCGACGAGTCGATGAAACCATGAGGCAAAGAGCTCCTTTGGGACCTAGAAAGAATCGCCAGCGTAGGACGGGTGCACCGCGTCAGATCGTACGGAGTGGCGTGACTGTTTGGCTTGGATTGTTGATTTTCACAGTTCAAAGCTACGGCAACCTATCGGCAGAGACGCATCAGGACGCCGCATTGCGCCAAAGTGAGGTGTTAGATGTACATTCTGTCGACGTAAGTGCCGAGCTTGAGGCAATCACTGAAATTCTCAGTCCCTTCGAGCGACAAGGCGCGTTGAATGATCTACTTGAAAGCGCGTCTGACAGCGCGCTCGCTAGCCTTCTGTTTCGGTCGCGCAACATTACGCCAAGCCACGTGCGCCGCGAACTTCAAGAATCTCTGGTACGCCGGCTCAGCTCGGACGACCCTGCAAAGGCTCTTGGTCTAGTCGTTGATTTACCTGAGAACCATCAGAAGCTGTTGATTGAAGCGGTTTTCGAGGAGTGGTCATTCCATGAATTGGACAAGGCAATGGAGCATGCAGAGCAACTCCCGCATCCTACCTATACGTGGGCCCTACAGGCGATCTTGTCGGCTCGCGATGATCTTGCGGCGGAAGATCGACTAGCAATCGCCCGTCGATTTGACGAGGAGCAACTCCTTGTTGACCTGAATGCCAATTCACTGGTCGACCAAGAGATTGAGAATCCAAAGAGTGTGTGGAACCAACTCATGCGCGACTACGGAAACAACCTGAATCAACTTAGCGAAGCCCAGCGAGAGGCATTGGTCCACGTAGCTGGCATGTGGATCCGCGAAGGCAGCCTTGAAGCCCATCGGAATGTCATGAGAACTCTATCCAACAAGGAAGATCGCGCCGCGATTGTCAGCGCGCTCTTGCAACGGTTTTGCGATGAAGATCCCGCACGGTCCCTTGCCTACACAGAACATGTTGCGAACACAGATCGCGAAGTCTTGAATCGGGCGGTAGGGAATTGGGCCGAAACAGACGGCTGGACTGCATTCCAAGCAGCACAGCTCTTCGACGGGGAATCAAAAGTCCAGTCGGACCGAATGCAGCGCTCCGCCATCATCGCGTGGGCAGAGAATGACGCACACACACTAATCGCCGCATTGCCGAAACTTCCAGCTTCACTCTTCGAATGGAGCAGAGAGACTGCCCTACTCAAAATGAGATTTACGTATCCCGAGTCGGTCCCGGAGTTTCTTGGTGGCATTGAGGACGAGCGTGAAGTGCGCATGATCGTCGACAACCTAGTGAGGGATTGGGCACGCATTGACCCACTCGCCACCTACGAATGGACGAAGTCTGGAGACAAGAGCTTGCAGGCTCAGTCTGGAGGGAGTCGTGTTGGCACAATTTTCTACGAAGCCGTACGAAAGAATCCCCATTCCGCATTGCCAATGGCACTTGCTCTGCCTTTGGATGAGAATGGCGTAGGTCCAGAAGCCGTGGTGATTGGTTCGATGACAACGGAAGATGTCGACTTGGCGATCGACATGCTGGAATCCGCGCGCAATTCCGCTACCCGTCGCCAGGCCCTCTCAAGCATCGCGACAAATTTGGTTCGGCGCGGGAACTCAGATCGTGCAATTCAACTGATCTTCAAGGAATCGGAAGAAGATCAGCTCACCCACTTCGAAGAGATTGCGTGGATCTGGGCAGGCTCTCATTCCGAAGACCTCTTGTCAAAGTTTGATTCGGTGCCCTTCGACGAGGTGAAACGGAAATGTGCTCGATACCTCTTGGTCGAAAATTCCATCGATCCGTTCATGACAAAGAAAGACATGGAAAAAATCAAGGAATACGTGGCCGAAAAGGACCTCGACCTAATGAAGCACACTGTGGATTAGTAGTGTGATGGATCGAACCACTGTGGTCTCCTATCGCCGCGACGGCTGCTCTCGAAAAGCCAAGCGTAGCGTCGTGTTGGCATCCAAGTCGCTGATGTTTTGCTGGCTAGCAATCAGTTGGCAAATTGCCGCATGTGCCGATGAAGACGAGCTCTCCAGCGACCTTGCTATTGAAATAGAGCAAACGGCTAATCGAATACTAGAAGCCTCGACTTCAGGCGAAATCGAAAAGGCGTTGCTCAATAAGAGCATATATCTGAGAAGGGCCGCCTTGCACCGTCTAGTCGCTTCAGCGGAAACCAACAAGCTTTCGAGTCTCTTCCAGGAGAGCAAAGAACTCGCCGACGCGAGCATTCGCGACGAGTTGCAGCAAGTATCCCTTCGCAAACTCGCGCTACTCGATCCTTTTCAGTCTTTGGGTCTGGCAGCAGAATTCCCGCCTCGCCAAGAGAGAGGTTTCATTGAAATCGTCTTTGAGGAATGGGCAGCAACTGATATGCAAGCGGCAATCGAACACGCGCAAGAACTCTCACGCGTCGAGCGGAGCGCAGCGCTAACAGGCATTGTGCGAACACGACACGATTTGCCTGAGTCCGAACTCCGCGAAATTGGTCGCACCCTCGGCGACGAGCAGCTGGTAATGGACATGTTCGCAAGCTCGATGACTGGATTGCCCATAGACGACCATGGCGTTGCCTTGAATGATTTTGTGAGCCGCCATGGTGCGGACGCTATGCTACTCGGTGAGCCGCAACGGGCGCTATTGTCCCAGATTACCGAATCCTGGGTCGCACAGGGCAATGGAACCGAAGCAGTGGGGGAAATCTTCTCGACACTAGGAAATGATGCTAGCCGCATTCTCGTGATCCGCAAGTTGGTCGAATCGATTGTTGAAGAACAACCGCAACTCGCATTCGAACTCGCATCCGTCGCGGGCGAACTTAGTCGGCGAGTCGGCGTGCGTGTAATGGATCGAGTTATGGAAAATTGGGCGCGCATGGATGGGCTTCGAGCTCTCGCCGCAGCAACTTCTATCGAAGACGACGTCGCTCGATCACGCTATCAGAGGATCGTCGTTGGGGAGTGGGCAAATTCCGATCCATCGTCGCTACTAATAATGGTGGATCGTCTCCCTGCGCAATTGCGCGAATACGGCCACGTGGAAGGACTAAAGGGCCTTGCTCTTTCAAATCCCCAAGCTGCAGCAGAGTCGCTACCTGAACTGTCAGACGAGAATGCAAAAAGGTCTATTGCAATGGCAGTCGCTCGCGGCATGGCTGGGCGCGACCTTCGTGCAGGCGTGCATTGGCTCCAGTCTAATGGGGACCCCACTATTGTGGATTTCCAGCAAACTCTTTTCTCGATCATGATGAGAGAGGCAGTACGAGTTGGAGATGTGAGACTGGCAATCAACGTAGCGCTTGAACAGCCCGATGTCTTCAACGTTGGATCGATAGTAGAGGACGTCGCTGACCTCTATGGTTCGGATAGCGCTCTAAGTGAGTTGCAGCACATTTCTGACCCAGAATTGCGCAGATCTGCCTATGTTGGGATCGGAAACGCCCTCATCCGGGAAGGCCGGTCATCTCAGGCTATTGAACTTGTTAGCGAACAATCGATGGAGTACCAAGTCTCGTACTTCTACGGGATAGGAAGCCGATGGGCAGAGTACGAGCCGCATGACTTGTTCGACAAGTTGGACGAGTTGCCCTCCGACGACATCAAGCGGAATCTAAGTGTTTCTTTGGCAGCAATCAGTGCATCTCAACTCACCAAAGAGCAAAAAGAAGTGCTAAGGAAATTACTCCCTCCGGTCTTTCAACAAATGCTGGACTAGCCAAAAGGGCGTTGTAGAAGCGGATAGACTGGCTCAGTGGGGTCGCGACCGGCAGGTCAATCCACAATTAGCCAGTTGATACTGTAGGGCGTCGCTTGATTTGAGAACTGATTCAGCTTCAACATGAGTCAGAACCGAAAGACGCGTCTCCCAAGAAATTATTGAAAAAATGCATGTCGCGTCGTTACAGCGCGCACGCCACTACACCAATTGAGTGCCATTAAAATGATTGGACAATCATCTCGTGCGGTCCTCCAATGACAAGTGATCTGCTCAGATTCGACCATATTCATTTGATCAGTGAAAATCCAGACGAAGCTGCACGGTGGTATGTTGATGTGCTCGGCGGGGCCATCGAGGCACACTATGAATTGCGCAATGCTCCGCAAATCAACGTTAAGGTCGGCAGCGCGACTCTGCTCATTCGAGGCAAAAGGCCAGGCGAAACACCGAAAGACCGCTCGCCTATGCAAGAGTTTGAAGACTACTCGAGCCACAATGTCTGGGGAACAGATCACTTTGGCTTTACCTACCACGGGGATCTTGAAAAGTTCTGTGAGGAGATCAAATCCAAAGGCGCCGAGCTTCTGGTAGAGCCCTGGGAATTTAGCCCGGGTTCACTTATCTGCTACCTGAGTGGTCCTGATGGAGTGAGCATCGAACTTGTCCAAGCCAAGCGTTGACGAGATGCGTAATGCAATATTCACGCCACGTCAACACTTCCACTTCGCACGACGGGCAAGTTTGACGTGAAGGCACCGGATTCGTTTCAGTTTGGCGAGTTTCTATTGGCGATCTTTGGATCAAAGGAATTCATTGCGGCTGCAATACTCGTAGTGGGATTCGCCGTAGCGCTGGTTGTCCGTATTGTGCTGGTGCGTCTGAGCGATCGCATAGGAGAGCGGGGCGAAGGTTACTTCAAGAGCTTCGAGCTTGCTTTTCGACGAGCGGGACCCATTGCCTTTTGGACGATCCTCATCGTATCCGTTCTTTGGTCATTCCAAGTGTTGGAAATCGCGCGCGAATGGGAGTTCTACACATTGATCTCCGACCAAGTGCCACGGATCGTTTTGGCCATAGCCATTGTGCTATTGGCGCACTTTCTGGGCATTGCCGTGCGCGACATCGTGCGCAGAACGATTCACGACACTCGAATCGCACGCCCATCGGGAACGATTGCTTACATCGTGGTATTGCTGACTGGTTTGATTGTCGCGTTCCAGCAATTTGGAATCGATATTTCCGTTGTTGGGATAGGGATGCTGGTAGTGGCCGGCGCATTCCTGGTGACTCTAGGACTTTCTTTTGCAGTCGGCGCTCAACATCACATCGCAAATCTGATCGCTCGGCAGGAATTGACACGCTTGAACGTCGGAGATCGCATTCGGATCGACGATGTGGAAGGAACCGTGGCAGACATCCAACGTACGCGAGTAATTCTCGTCACCAATGAGGGAACAGCATCCGTTCCAGCCGCACGATTCTCTCAGTCTGTCGCAGAGGTTCTTTCAGAGACCAAGTAATGGCTGGCCAAGTGAGCATAGACCCGTCGACCCTTAATCTTGAGGCGCCTAGTTTGGTGTCACAATTCGCACAAAAGCACCCAAGTGAATTCGCCCGAGTTCTGTCGCATTGCGACTCTGTCGAGGCCAGAACAATACTTCAGTCGCTTCCACAAGCGTCCGTGATTCCTGTTGCCGCCCACCTGACGCAAGACATCGCTCGTGACTTTCTTCAAGAACAGGAACGGGACCAAGTGGTAGCGTGGTTGCACGACGCAACCATGGACGACGCTATGCGTCTTGTCCAGCGTTTGCCGGCCCAGGAGCGTGCCAAACTCGTCTCACGAATCCCCAATGCGCACAGAAAACGAGTGCTCAACAGGTCCCTTGCATCGGGAAAGGACTCCGTGGGAGAAATCGCCGACAAAGACTTTCTTTGGTTTGCAGCATCAACGCGAATTGACCAAGTTCGCGCCGAAATCAAGAAATCTAGCGACCGAGATGCCATAGAGTCAGCCATTGTCGTGAATGACGACGATACCGTTGTGGGATTGCTTGACTATGTAAGCTTGACCCAAGCTGCCGACGATGCGCTGGTGCGCACCTGCGCTATACACACAACACTCATTCCTATTCACGCTCGACCCCAAGCAGTACTCTACTTGGAGGACTGGCATCGAGTGAACCGCCTTCCTGTAGTCGACCACGAATCTATGCCAGTAGGTGTGCTCCGTTGGGGACAGATCGCCGAGATGGAAACTGCGGTCGATGAAACTGAAGCGAAGGATCAAGGCATCTTTTACGAAATTCTCGACACTATGATCGAACTAGGTCGAGACATGCTCACGGCACAAGGTAGGCAGTAGTTTCATGACACTCGCCACCCTGGCAACGCTACGGCAACACTACGTAGAGTTCTTTCCAGCGGAAGCTGGACAGTTTCTGCAATCGTTGTCTGACGATCAGTTAGTCGAAGAGACCTCGGGGCTAGATAGCCGATCGTTCGAAGACGTGATCGATTTGCTCCCGCCAGTTCAATCGGTTTCGTTGTTTGATAACACCTCAACCGAAATCCAGCAAGAGTTTCTGGTTCATGCCCCGCCTCGGCTACTTCTAAAGGTGCTCTTGTCGAGCGACGAGGAGCGCCGCGGCAAGTGGCTGGACCCACTTCGCGAATCTGAACGTCAGGAAGTAACGCGATTGCTCCAATTTCCGCCCAATTCAGTTGCAACGTTCATGGAATCCTCGATAGGAAGCATTCACATGGGCATGACAGTCGATGAAGCGTTGCATCAGATTAGGGTGGAAGCAGCCGAGGAGCAGGATTCCTTTGCTTTTGTCACCGATGAGAACAACTGCTTTGTGGGTCGTGTGTCAATGCAGGACCTGGCATTGGCAAATGGAATCACCCCAATCAGGGAACTCATGGACGAAACCGAAATCGCCTTGGCGGTTCGCGTGTCCGATCCCTACGAATCCGTAGCCGAGCTGATAGATGATCGCGAAATAGATGCGTTGCCGGTTGTCGATGACCAGCAAAGACTGCTAGGTGTTGTCCGTCACGAACAGCTTCGCGACGTTGTGGAGTCTGACGCACAAGCCGATCTTCAACGTATGGTTGGCGTTAGCGTAGAGGAACATGCACTGTCATCAGGTACGTTGTCCATACGCCATAGGTTCCCTTGGTTGTTTATCAATCTCTTCACCGCTTTTCTTGCCGCAGCGGTTGTTGGCCTCTTTGAAAACCTAATCGCACAATTCACAGCGCTTGCCGTCCTGCTGCCGGTGGTAGCGGGACAAAGCGGCAACGCGGGGTCACAAGCGATGGCTGTTGCCATTCGAGGTCTTGCATTGCGCGAAATAAGCATTCGCCAATGGTTCAAGCTATCCAGCAAAGAACTGTTTGTCGGCATTGCCAACGGGTTCCTGATAGCTCTTGTATGTGCTGGCGCAGTCTTCCTTTGGAGCGGCCAATCAATTGGCTTGACCATAATCATTGCGCTTGCCATGGTGATTTCAATGGCTGTTGCAGGGATTGCAGGGGCGCTTGTGCCAATGCTGCTCAGTCGATTTGGTCAAGATCCCGCAACGGCGTCGTCCATTATCTTGACGACCATCACTGATGTTGTGGGATTCTTTGTGTTTTTGGGTATTGCGCTGTTGCTGGCAGGCTTGATATAGCAACAGGGAATTAACGTTGCATTGAAATTTCGATTCGGATCACACTAATACGCCGAATGAGATTCTGAACTTTGAAGGGATGGTGGAGCCAGGGGGGATCGAACCCCCGACCTCGACAATGCCATTGTCGCGCTCTCCCAGCTGAGCTATGGCCCCTAGTTTCTTATCATTCTACCCAACGAATAGACGACTAAATCGGGCCAGGGTTCCCACTCACTCCCGGCTCAAACCTTGCCATTCCCTATCCAGTATCTTGCGCTGTTTCTTTGATATGCCGCCAAGAGTTTGAATGGCGGAACGCAATCGAACCCGTGTCACATCGCTTCCCAAGAGCACGAGAGAGTCGAACAATGGCAGCGCAACAGATCTGCCTGCAATGGCCACGAATAGAGGAAATAGAAAGTCGCGAAATTTCAAACTCATGGCTTCCGACAGCGTCTTGAGTGCACTGTAAAGTATCTCTCTGTCCCATTCTTCGATGCTCTCGAACCTACGGTCCGCGAAGTCAAGAATCCTAAGACAGTCTTGTTGCGAAACTGACTTGTGATCGAACTGTTGACTATCCAAGGCACTGCGGTCGCCCAGAATGTAGTCCGCTTGGCGAAAAAGGTCGTCGAATCTTTCCGAACGTTCCTGAACCAGAGTTAGCAGCGCATCAAGTCGATTTTCACCGAATGCCCAATCGTAGATACGTCGCTTGAGCTCGTCATGGCTCAGCTCGCGGATGTACAGACCGTTTAGCCAGCTCAATTTCTCCGTATCAAACACGGGTCCCCGCGAAGATAGCCGGTTCGGATCGAATTTGGCATAGAACTCTTCGAGCGAGAATTTCTCCCTTTCCTCCGGCATTGACCAGCCCATGGTGGCTAGGTAGTTGAGCAGAGCTTCCGGAAGATAACCGCAACGTCGGTAGTAGTTGATGGACGTCGCATTCCTGCGCTTTGACATCTTGGACTGGTCCACATTGCGCAACAACGGCAAGTGATAGTGTTGCGGCATCTTCCAATCGAAGTACTTGTACACGAGCTGGTGCTTGGGGTAGGAACTTATCCACTCTTCGCCTCGGAAAACGTGACTAATTTCCATCAAGTGGTCGTCCACGGTGGAGGCAAAGTGATAGGTTGGAAATCCATCGGACTTGATGAGCACCTGCATGTCGACTTGGCTCCAGGGGATTTCTATTTCACCTCGCACTCCGTCAGTGAATTGGCACGTCCCTTCATCAGGCACCCGAAGACGTATGACGTGCGGGACGCCTTGTTCCAATCTTGCTTCAACTTCCGATTCGCTCAATGAGAGGCAAAGCCCGTCGTATTTGGGTACTTTGCCTTCCAGCATTTGCTGCCTGCGTATCTGATCCAGCCGTTCTTTGGTACAAAAGCAATGGAACGCCCCTTCGAGTTTGCATAGTTTCTGAATGTGCTGCTCGTATGTGGAAATCCTTTCGCTTTGCCTATAGGGTCCCTTTGGGCCGCCAACGATGGGACCTTCGTCCCAATCCAACCCCAACCACCGCAGAGCCTCGAGAATGGCCGACTCCGATGCATCGCTCGAACGAGCCTTGTCGGTATCTTCAATCCTAAGTATGAATTGGCCGCCGTGTTGGTGAGCAAATGCCCGATTGAAAAGCGCGGCATAGGCGCTGCCTAGATGTGGGGCACCTGTGGGAGATGGAGCTAGGCGAGTGCGTACAACCATGATTGGAATTCAATCAACAGACAAAAAGCATACGGTCCCTGGACATGTGCAGGATACTCAAACTATCGCTGATTCCAAATCGAATGCTTCACGTCCGTGAAGCCGTTAGAGCTAATACGTACTAATTAGTTTGTGGTTGCCTAAAGAAAGCGAGAAACTCTTGATGCTCTACATTAGGCGGACTGGACGCGACGCGCTATCAAAATCGTCTACGACGGCACCCTCCGAGTCGACCACGCTCCACGCCTCAGGTGTTCGCAATACTGCTCGCACCAGACGATTGTTCAAGGCATGACCAGATTTGTATCCCTCAAACTCGCCTAGTACGGGCATGCCCAACAAATAGAGGTCGCCGATTGCGTCCAGTATCTTGTGTTTCACGAATTCGTCAGGGTAGCGAAGTCCTTCCGGATTCAGGATCTTGGCATCATCAATGCCCACAGCGTTGTCCAAGCTTGACCCGAGGCACCGGTTCACGGACTGGGCCATTTCGAGCTCACGCACCAACCCAAACGAACGTGCGCGGCTCACTTCATCCACGTAGGAAGTCTTGGAAAAATCAATCTCGACATACTTGGGGCACCGATTGAATACGGGGTGGTTGTAGACGTATGAATAGCAGACTTTGAAACCATCGAATGGACGAAGGGACGCCACCGCGTCCCCCTGAGTAACCGTCACTTCACGTTCAAGCTTCAAATACCTCCGCGGTGCAGAACAGTATCGCGTACCGACGGTCTCTATCAGATCAACAAACTGCCCGGCGCTGCCATCCAGAATTGGCACCTCCTCTCCTCCCACATGAACGATTACGTTGTCGATGTCCATTCCCCAAAGGGCGGACATGAGATGTTCAATGGTGGAGATCTCTACATCGTTGTATGCGATACTAGTGGAGAGGGTAGTGTCTGAGACATGCCACCCTGAAGCTCGGATGAATGTGTTCGGAAAGTCGTCGCGTACAAATTGGATTCCGAAGTTTGCGGCAGCTGGTCGCAAGGAAACTCTAGCCCGTTTGCCAGTATGAACGCCTATTCCGATGGCATTTACGGGCGTTACAATTGTACGTTGCAGCAGCATGCGACCGATACCTTTGTGATTCCGAGCGTACTATAAACGAAAACGCCAAGAAAATGAAGAAAAAATGAAGCCTTAATGAATTTTGTCCACTTTACGTATTCATTCTACTCGATTTCTCGGTAAAAGCAATTGTTGGATCGACTTCGAGAGCTGTTTTCCCAAGGCAACCAAAGCACATTAGAAGCAGACGCTGAATCCACAAGGCAAGAGATAGTGCCTCTTGCAGCAGCAATGATACTACTTGAGGTGGCATGGGCTGACCACAATCTTGAGCAGCACGAGCTAGATCTCATACGAGATTCCCTGCTGGCACTCTATGGAATTAGCTCCGACAAGGCAAACGCAATTGTTAGTCGTGCACAACTTGAACACAAGACGAATACCAGCATGTATCCCTTTACGCGCCAGCTCAATGAAAGCTTGTCCATTGAGGAACGAAAAGAGCTACTAATGCACCTATGGCGTCTGAATGCATTCGACGGTTCGCCGTTCCACTACGAAGAAAGCGTAATTCGGACGACAGCTGAGCTCCTGAACCTCCGACACTCGGAGTTCATTGAAGCCAAATTGAGAGCGCAAGATCCTTCCTAAGGTGGCGGGCGGGCGCTTAGGTAAGCGCCTGTGCTAATGTATTCCGCCCTGTAAAAGGCATTGACCATCGACTGTGAGGAGGACTGGAATGGCTAACAACAATCGCGCAATTGGTCCAAACGACGGACCTGTAGCTGTAACTGGAGCGTCGGGCTACATCGGTTCCTGGATTGTTCAGGATTTTGCGGAAGTGGGATACACGGTACGCGCATGCGTCCGCGATCTCAACAATTCCGATAAGGTCGATCACTTGAAAGCGCTAAACGACGAAGGACTGCGAGGAAGAGTCGAGTTGTTTCAGGGCGATATCTGGAAAGCCGGAAGCTACGATGAAGCCTTTGCTGACTGCTCCGCGATCATTCACGCTGGCGCAGCTGTTGGCTACAACCGAGAAACGCCACAGGAAGTCTACGACGGCTGCTTCACAGAGAACCAGCACGTGCTCGATTCAGCTCTCCGCTCTGGAACCATGCGGCGGTTCGTGTTCACGAGTTCATTTGCGGCGGTGGGGCATCCACGGCCCCAAGGCTATGTATTCACCGAACGAGATTGGTGCGGAGACAACATTGAGGGATATCGAGGTCGATGGACCGACGAAATGATTCCCAAAAATCGTGACATTGCGTACGCGATGGCCAAAGCTGCATCCGAGAAGATGCTATACGAGAAGGCCGAGGACGACGGGACCTGGGATGCAATTGCCATTCTCCCCTTGCACGTCATCGGCCCATTGATGTGCAAGAATCATGATCAGGGATGGAGTTGGCAAAATTGCATCAAGTACATGCTGCAAGGCCAGCCCTACAAGAAGGCGCGTGGTGGCAGAATGCTATGGAACAACGTCGATGTGAGAGATGTTGCGCGAGCGCACAGGCTATGCGCCGAGAGCATAGTTGCCAAGAATGGATCTCGCTACATACTCTCGGCAAAGGACCGAGACGGTGAACTCTTTACTTGGCAAATGCAAGAACGGCTTGGCGAGCTGTTTCCCAATATAGAGAGTGTTGGCGGAGAGGAAATGAACAACGGTCATCCGGCTGAAAGCACCTACGATTCGCCGCGTTCGTATTGTCTATTGGCAATGCAAGAGCTTGGGCTCGAGCCCTACGATATCGACGACACATTGCGCGAGACAGGAAACTCCTATTACCGATTGGGGTTGCTCTAGACCGCGGCAAACCGCAAATTGCGTAAGCGCTAGTAGGGATCGGCGGGACTAGACTCGGCAGGCACACAAACAACCCCTGCTTTGGCAAATGCCTTCAATGCTGGCAGTGTTTGTTCGCGAAGCAATTCCTCTTTCACATTAAATTCGCGGGCTAATTCCTCGATTAGCTGGCGACCACGTCGAGCCTCTTTAAGCAGTTCGATCATTCGAACCGTGCGCGGGTTCGATACAAGGAACTCGACCCTATCTGCTCGATTGCGAAATCCGATTAGCCACGTTGGTTGCTCTGGGGGTGTTGTTGCAGAGAATTGAAGGTCAATGCGATGAACGGGCCATTGGTAGCTCAGCAGTCGAACAACGGGTGACGCAACCACGAGTTGCTCCAAATCATTCAACTCAGCGCCGTCTTCCGACTCTGTGTCCGGCGCGAAGTAGAGTTCGACCCTCACCAAGTCGAAATGGCAAAGCTCAACAATGTAGGGATATCTCTGTTCTTGAGCATTTCGCGACACAAGAAAGTGAAGAAACTCATTGGGTATTTCGCGGAAAAACGGAGTCTTGCATTCATGCGAACGGATGAACTCTCGGATGAGCGCATGCCAGTAGGTCTCGTCCACGACTTCGCGAAACGCTCTAAACGTCTTCGAGCAAAACGCCTCTACATTGTCATAGAAAAGACGCTCGTAGATGGCTAAACGCCGCGGCTCAATTCCTTGTGGACCTGGCTTGTTTTCTGGATCCCTTATATGTGCCGAAAAAGCGTTCTGGTCGGCTTGGAACGGATGTCGGCTTGGATTAGACGGAGAATTAGACACTCGCTTCAACGACATCGGATCCAACTGCATATGACTGTTGAAGATCTCTAATACGTTGCACTTCAGTCATCAGCTTGGGCAATGGGGGGAAGTTGAAATCTCGCTCCAAAAGCGTGGGAATAACACCATGCTTTGAATAGGCGTGCTCCAGGAGTTCCCACACCGGTTCGATTACCTTTGTCGCATGCGTGTCGATGCGAAGATCCTCAGCTTCAACGTAGTGTCCAGCTATATGAATGTAGGACACGCGTTCTATCGGCATCGAGTCGATGAAGGCAACCGGATCGTAGGAGAAGTTAATGCCGTTGACATAGGCGTTGTTCACGTCCAGCAACAGATTGCAGTCTGCCTCGGCCACGATCGAGTTGACAAACTCAATTTCGCTCATCTGCTGGCCGGGTGCGGCGTAGTAGGAAATGTGCTCAACGGCGATTCGTTGCTCCAAAACGTCTTGCACCGTGCGGATTCGATCAGCGACGTACTCTACAGCTTCTTCGGTGAACGGAATAGGCATGAGGTTGTATAGATGTCCCTGATCGCTACAGGCACTGAGGTGATCTGAATAGCAACGGACGTCGAATTCTTGCAGGAACCGCTTGACCCTGCGCAATAGCTCAAAGTCCAGTGGATCTGGGCTTCCAATTGATAGCGACAATCCGTGACAGACAAGAGGGAATTGTTCCGCGAATTCGCGAAACTGCTTGCCGTATCGACCGCCTACATCAATCCAGTTTTCGGGGGCTACCTCAAAGAAATCTACAGTTTTCGCTACAAGAGACTCGTATTGTCTCAATTGCTCGAACATTCCCCGACGCAATCCGATTCCGGACCCACTGATCGGGAAATTTCTCATAGGTAGGAGGGTTGGTCACGTCGAGATCCGTTAGATGAAACACGACGTGACCGAGTTTTTGTTGGCGAGTAGCGACTACTCTTCTTCAGATTCCTCGTCGTCAGAGTCTTCGCCGTCCTCGTCGCCTTCGTCGCCTTCGTCGGAGTCTTCGCCGTCTTCGCCGCACTTACCTTCGCCGCATTCGCCTTCCGAGTCGTCCTCACCGCACTTGCCTTCGCCACACTCACCTTCCTCTTCTTCGGATGTGAGAATGTTGTTAGCGTCGTCCAATGCTTCAGCTAGGAATAGGTTTGAGGAATCTTCATCGATCGATGCGGATACTGAAACGCCAAGTGATGCAGCCAGAAAAGAGCCAATTCCGATCATGGCAGGCTTCGTATTACGTATTTCCATTAGGTATCTCCTCCTGTAGAACCGAATAGGAATTGCCGCTCAAGCGCAACGACCAGAGGGAATTGCACTGTGTTGTCGGTGTAACGTTAAGACTAAGATAGTAACAAATAGTTCCTCCATTTTCTTTGCAGATTGCATCAAGAATTAGGCAATCGAGAAGTGGCTCTGCTCCACTCGCTGGAACTCCTCCTCTAAACGCTTGGCAGAAATGCGAACTCGCGTCTTCATAGTCTGGCAAAACTGCGCTAGTCTGAATTCCTGAACGAGGTGAAAGAGGTGATCCGAATCCCTGGCCGAACATCCCCGTTCCCTCAAACGGTCTAGACGCCCATCCCAGGCTTGTATGTCAGCTGTTAACGCTTTATCTCGATTGACCTTGCCAGGCAAATTGCCGAGCCGTATCCGTATTCCATCCAGATAGCGTGGAATGTCGCTCAATCTGTCAAAGTCAACACCAAGTGGAAACTTCTCGGAAATCAGGGAGTTGATCTGGTCTAGAACGTCGCACCTAGCTATTTCGTAAGCGCTCGACTTTAGCGCTTCGAGGCTAAGCACTATCTGATAGCGATCCTTGACTATCCCTGCCACTGAATCTAGCAATTGAGTTCCGGACTCGACAAGCTTGCCTCTTTTCGCCTCCAGCATGCGGTCAAAATCCTTCTTCGAGGCTGGCAGAACACGATCACGAAAATACAGGTGCTCAATCGCTTTCAACAACACGGAATCCTTTAGATCCGCGACTTTGCCCACGGCGATCCATTGCATTTGCATCTCTCCATATTGATCGAAGAGTTTGCTGAGATACTTCACGGATTGGTGCTCGGAAAAATACACAAGCCTGCACATTCCCATCAATGATCGTTCGGTTGAAACCCCTAGTTCGTGCGACAAAGTAATGTCGACTGACTCGCGACGGTCTACGATACACGTGTAGGTCTCAACTGGTCCCTTGGGCGTCGCAATCTTTCGCGACCATTCAATCCCCTCGCTTGGAAACTCCCTTACTCCCTTTAGTTCAAATCTCGAAATGTCTGTACTACCAAGCCGACTTAGGGACTGATCGCTTGTTCGGTCTCGAAGAGCTTGCAGATCCCGATCCTGGTCAATCACTCGACCACGTCCATCCACCACTTGAATATTCATCAACAGATGTGGAGAGAGCTTGCTCTGGTCCCACGCATGTCCATCGATGCCAAAGCCAAACTGGTGACCTACACACCTTGAGATCGAAGCAAAGAGATTCCCAGAACGGTAAACCCCGTCCTCTAGCAGTTCTGGCAGCATTTGTTCGACGCGATCGGATACCGGTACAAGCTTCTTGCGAACCTGTTTCGGAAGCGACCGCACAAGTTCGAGGCACTTGGATTCCAGAAAACCCGGCACGAGCCAATCGAGAACCTCTTGGTTAAGACAATTCAGCTCGTGCTGTGGAACCTGTATGGAAATTCCATCGTCAGCGTCTCCTGGACTGAATCGGTACTTGAGCGCATAAGAAACTCCATCGAATTGCAATTCAGAAGGAAATGCATCGCTGCGCAAATGCACTTTCTGTTCAAGGAGGATGTCTTCCAGCGACATTCGCAGTGTTTCGCGAGCAGGCTTGCTGGATTGTGAGTACCACTTACGAAATGATTTGACGTCGTACACTTGCTCTGGGAGCTTAGACAGGTAGAAGTCGATCAAGCGCGACGCATCGACCACTACGTTGCGGCGACGTTCTCGGTTTTGAATTTCTTCAAGCGAACTAACTAGTCCTCTGTTTGCCTTGACGACTGCTACATCAATCTTGGCGGATTTTCCAACCAACGCATGTCGCACGAATAGGCGGCGTGCGCCGTTCCAATCAAAATCACAATAGTCCACACGACGGTTCTGATATACGGGGAGTCCGGACAAACTAGCGTCGAGCAACACCAGAGCCTTGCCGCTCTTGGAATCCCAGAAGGGATCGTGTGGTTGGTACTTGAATAATTCTTTAGCGAATTGCTCAAGCCATCTCGGCTCGATGGGCGCTAAGCACCTGGCGAAGGTCTGCGTAGTCTCCACAATCTCCGCGGCAACAATCCACTTTGGTTTGCGTTTTGCCAATGCGGAACCAGGAAACAACTTGAACCTAAGGTTGCGCTGTCCCAGATACATGTCATTCTCAATTCGCAGACCGATGAAGCTAAGCGATCCACTCAAAAGCGAGAGGTGCACGTTCGTCAAATCAGCATCAGTCGTGTTGAGTTTCATTCCCAATCGCGTGCAGGCAAGCAGCAGCTGTCGGTGTAGCGAGCGCCACTCTAAGTAACGAGTGGGCGACACAAACACCGATTCCAGTTGTCGCCTAAATTTGCCACGCGAGTGTGTTTGACGCTCTTTTTCTGCCCATTGCCACAGGTTGACGAATGTCAGAAAGTCCGATTGCTGGTGGACAAACGTGCCATGTGCCTCGTCTGCCAGTTGTCGTTTGTCGAGCGGACGCAGACGCGGGTCCTGAGCAGCGAGCGCAGCCACAATGATCAAGACTTCCGTTAGCGATTTGCGAAGGTTCGCTTCGATCAACATACGCGCCAAACGTGGGTCCACAGGCAAAACTGCCATCTGCCTACCAATTCTCGTGAGCTTGCCGTCGCGAGTCGCTCCAAGCTCTTGCAGTGTGCGCTTGGCCGATGTGATCGCCCTGCTGTCCGGAGGATCTAGAAAGGGAAATTCGGCAATGTCGCCGAGATTCATTAATAGCATCTGCAACACAACGGACGCAAGGTTGGTTCGCCGAATCTCAGGAATGGAATATTCGCTTCTGCGTTGAAAGTCGTGCTCGTCATAGAGCCGAAAGCAAATACCCGGTGCAAGCCTTCCGCACCGACCAGCTCGCTGATTTGCGCTCGCTTGAGAGATTGGCTCAATCGGCAACCGTTGAATTCTTGACTGCAAGCTGTAGCGGCTGATTCGGGCATTGCCCAGGTCAACGACATAGCGAATGTTGGGAACCGTTAGGCTAGTCTCCGCGACATTCGTCGACAACAGGACTCGCTGCTTGTCTGATTTCGCAAAGATCTTGGCTTGCTCCTTTGGTGGCAGTCGCGCGTAAAGCGGAAGCACTTCGAACTGTCCTGGACAGTTTTTGCGGAACCAGTGCGACCACTCCAGGATTTCGCGTTCTCCGGACAGAAACATGAGAACATCTCTGACTCTTGAGGACTGTTCCGAAGCAATTTCCTCGACACAATCCTTGATCGTGTCTTCAATGTCATCGTCAACGGGACGATAACGAATGTCGACGGGATAGCTTCTACCTTCAACGCGAACTACCGGAGCACCGTCGAAGTATTGCGAGAACGCCTCAACGTCAATTGTTGCGCTTGTCACAACAACTCGCAGATCACTTCTTCGTGCGAGCAAAGTCTTCAAATACCCCAATAGAAAGTCGATATTGAGACTTCGTTCGTGTGCTTCGTCTACGATCACTGTATCGTACGATGTCAAATATCGGTCGTGACGTATTTCAGTGAGCAATAGTCCATCCGTTACGACCTTGACGAGTGTGTCTGGACTCACCCTATCTTCAAAGCGAACTGCGTATCCAACTTCATCCCCCAGTTCTACGCCGAGAACTGAAGCGATGCGACTGGCAACGCTTCGAGCTGCAAGCCTCCTAGGCTGCGTGTGTCCAATCATGCCCCGGACACCCAGTCCAGCTTTAAGGCAAGCTAGGGGAATCTGTGTAGTTTTTCCGGAACCGGTTTCACCGGCGACAATGAGCACTTGGTGCGACTTCAGTAGACTCTCAATCGTCGGCAGCGAGTCCCTGATTGGAAGATCCGATTGGTAGCTTATATTCGGGATGCGCTCCTTGCGTTGCCCGACTTCCTTCATGCTCTTCTGAAACCTGACGGTTTCCTTCTTACTGAACCTGGATTTGTTAGCCACGCGCTCTGCGGCAAAAGCATCCCGTGCCATAAGCAGCGAAGGATCCAAGTGTTTCATGGGAGTAACAGAAGATCTAGCAGTATTGAAGTGGGCATCGGCTGAACACGAGCCACAAGCAACACAATTGCTCTACTTGGAGAGGATGCTCATTCCCTCTTCCAATCCGCGAATAGTCAACGGAAACATGCGGCCATCGACGAGCTGTTGGGTCATGCCTACTGACGAGGAATATTCCCATGTCTCCTGCGGGGTGGGATTTATCCAAATCAGCTTGTCGTAGTGGTTGTTGAATCTCTCGATCCACACTGCGCCTGGCTCATCGTTCCAGTGCTCCACACTGCCGCCAGAATGTGTGATCTCGTAGGGAGCCATCGTTGCATCTCCGACAAACACAATCCGGTAGTCGGCGCCGAATTTGTTCAGTATGTCCCACGTTGAAATTCGTTCGTTCATGCGACGACGATTGTCCTTCCACACCGACTCATAGATGAAATTGTGGAAGTAGTAGCTGCCTAGGTGCTTGAATTCGGTCTTTGTAGCCGAAAACAGTTCCTCGCAAATCTTCACATGTGCATCCATGGAGCCGCCGATATCGAAAAACGTCAATACCTTGACGGTGTTTCGGCGTTCGGGACGCATCTTGATGTCGAGCAAACCTCCATTGTCTGCTGTAGCCTTGATGGTCGAGTCCATGTCAAGCTCGTCAGGCATTCCCGCTCGCGCAAATTTCCGCAGTCGTCTAAGCGCCATCTTGATGTTGCGGGTGCCCAATTCGACCGAATCGTCGAGATTCTTGTATTGCCTTTGGTCCCACACACGTCGAGCCTTGCGTTTCCGGCCGCGACCCGTTCCCCCAGGACCATTTCTTCCGTTGCCGTCGCGGTCTCCTTCTCTCTCGCGTTCCTCTTGGGCTCGCTGCTCCGCCAATCGCCGCTCCTCTTCCTCTCGCTGTTTGCGCACTGCGTTAATGAAGGCTTCAAGCCCGCCGAGAGAGTTGATTTCCTTCAGGTCTGCATCCGAAAGTGTCTTTTCTATCTCCCGTCGTAGCCACTCGTCGGGCACAAGGGCTTCCAGCAATCCGTGCAAGTCCTCGAGTCCTTTGAAATACGCGCCAAACGCCCTGTCGAACTTGTCGTAGTTGGTCTCGTCCTTGACTAGGCAAGTTCTAGCTAGCAGATAGAAATCATCCATGCTTCCGTAGACGATATGGTTGTCCAATGCAGCAAGCAGATCCATCAGCTCCCGAAGGGTTACGGGAACCTTGTAGCGTCGAAGTGTCAGAAAGAAATTGATCAGCATTTGACCGCTCTCAATGCGTCGCTAGCTCACCCGCGACTGTCTCTCCTATTCATGAATGCAAGTCGCTCAAGCAGTTGCACGTCTTGTTCGTTTTTTACTAGCGCACCGTAGAGTGGAGGAATCGCCTTTGTCGTGTCCCTGTTCGTGAGTATTTCGTCTGGAATGTCGTCGGCCATCAGAAGTTTCAGCCAATCGATCAATTCCGATGTGGAGGGCTTCTTTTTCAATCCGGGCACCTTGCGCACGTCAAAGAAGATTTCCATTGCTTCCTTGACCAGGCCCTGCTTAATTTGCGGATAGTGCAATTCAATGATCTCCTGCATGGTCTCCCGGTCTGGAAAGTTGATGTAGTGGAAGAAGCATCTGCGCAGGAAGGCGTCGGGAAGCTCTTTCTCGTTATTGGACGTTATCACCACGATGGGGCGATGTTTGGCTTGAATAGTTTCCTGCGTCTCATACACGAAGAACTCCATGCGGTCGAGTTCCTGCAGCAAATCGTTCGGAAACTCAATATCCGCCTTGTCTATCTCGTCAATGAGCAATACGACCCGTTGATCCGAATCGAACGCATCCCAAAGTTTTCCTCGCTTTATGTAGTTGCGAATGTCTCCGACTCGTTCGTCTCCAAGTTGAGAATCGCGAAGTCGAGAAACTGCATCGTATTCGTACAGACCTTGGCTAGCCTTTGTTTGCGACTTAATGTGCCACTCAATCAGCGGCAAATCCAACGTTTTAGCAACCTCTATTGCAAGAACTGTCTTGCCGGTTCCAGGTTCGCCCTTCACCAACAACGGTCGCTCGAGCTTTACAGCAGCATCCACTGCCATGGATAGCTCGTCGGTCGAAATGTAGGTATCCGTACTGTCAAAAATCATGAAATTCAGCTATCCCTTTACGATATTTTGTGCGCGAGTCAGCCTGTTTTGCCGACTGATAGGGTACCCGATAGCGCTTATAACAACTGCGTGAAATGATTTGTGTCGGACGTTCACCTTCGGTCACCTGCTCGTCTCGGCGAGCCAAGTTCGCCAATATTCTGACGCTTTGGGCGATCGAATGCGCGACGTATAAGCAGAAGCGCTACGTACGCAACAACGATTCCCATGGATCCGATCAAGCCAACGACAATAGCTGGAGTTGGATCCACTTCCGGTTCTAAGAATGTCCAGAACACGAAGACTACGAACAGGGGTGCCAAATGTCCTTCTTCGAAGTTCATGGGCCACAACGCCCAAAAGCATCCCAATGCGATGAGCAATAGTGCAAGAAGTTTTCGACGACGCAAGGGGTAGTAGACAAGAAAAGCTAAGATCGCTGTCGCTACGAAAGCCACAAGCCACGCGACTAGATACGACATAGCCTTATGGCACTAGGGCTGAATTGCGGAGCTACACAATTCATTTGATCCACTTGACCAATTGCACTTCCAAGTCCTCCGGATGGACATCTCGCTCCGACAATACCTTTCCCTTCACAGATATTCCCAACTTGTCCATCTCCTGCCGGTTCCCGGCTACCAGCGGGTGCCAGTCGTAAAGGTCCCTTCCTTCTGCAATCAGTCGATATGCACATGTATCAGGTAACCATGTCAATTCACCAATATTTTCCGGCGTAATCTCAATGCAATCTTCGACAAGACGCAAGCGATCTTCGTAGTGCGTGCACCTGCATGTGGATGTGTCTAACAATCCACAAACCACAGGGGTTTCCGAGACAGCACCACTGGCGTCATCGCGATACCGTATGCGACAGCATTGAGCGCAACCGTCGCACAGGCTCTCCCATTCCTTGTCCGTCATCGCGTCGAGTTTCTTGGTGCGCCAGAAGGGAAGCTCCTCGCTCTTTTCTGCGATCATCTCACTTCCTCAATCACTTGCTTGAATTCGTTGCCCAGCAAATTCTCGCGCCAGCGTCCAAACGAAGATGGAAACGAGCCTTTTCTCAAATAAGTCGAGCTCCAATCTAGCATGTTGTTTTGTGTTGCAAGCATTGTGCGAGACATTTGCTGTTTCTCGGAGTGTTGCTGAACGACCGACCGCAGCCGACGCGAAAGAAGCTGACCCTGTTTTATGCTCCAGGGGAATTCCACAGACGAGGACTCTGCTAATTTGCCTCGCGCCAAGTCCTTCTTGGCTCGTTTGATGGCCTTGTAAAGTGTCGGCCCGAGTTTCTTTCCGAACAGCTCACGAAAGTGTTCGGCGGATTGCTTGCGATTTCGCAGAGCCAACACAATTTGTTCGTCGCGCGCAACCCACTGACGAGGGACGTTTGATCGACGAGCCACCCTCTCTCGCCATCCGGTCAGAATTCTTGCAAGCGCGCGGTCTTTCCGCGGCAAGTTTCCTAATCCGCTCAGGCTAGGAATGCCATTGGACATGTTTCGGCGCTGGGCCAAAATGTGGTTGCTCATCTCCTCGTGAAACCATGTTTTTCGGTCGAGCAACGCCAATTTCTGGTCCAGAGTGCGCCACAACGGCAACAAGTAACGCACGTCGTCAATTGCGTAATTCAACTGTTCCGACGCCAAGGGACGCGCTTGCCAGTCTGAAGTGGTTATGGATGAAGACTTGCTCAAATCAACATCCAGAAACTGGCTAACCATGCGTTGGTAGGGGGGCTGCTCCTCCAGTGAAACGAATTCACACGCCACTTGTGTATCCACTACGTTATTCGGCAATTCGCCAAATAAGTAGTAGAGTAGCCTCAGGTCTTCACTGCTCGCATGCATGACCTTTCGAATCTTTGGATCATACAGCAGCGCTTCTATCGCCCGAAGATCTAGAGGCGCCAAGAGATCTATAGCGCAAACTCGTTTGGCCGTTGCGAGCTGAAATAGGCAAGGCACGCGAAAGTAGGTCCGCCTCGAATAGAACTCAGTATCTATGCCTATTACGTTTGTTACTTCGGCGGCAAGGCGATCCAGGTCCTTTTGCGTGTCAATGAGTCGATCAGCCACTGTCGATTGGCTTCCTTCCACGCAATGCATGCGATATCGTGGACATGTCCACGTACTCCAACTCCCCTCCGACTGGAACTCCATGGGCGATTCTTGAAACGACCACGTCCGATTCTTCGAACATATCTGATATGTAGATCGCGGTGGCTTCCCCTTCGGCAGTCGTACTTGTCGCTACGATCACTTCGGAAATGCCTTCTGTCTTGACACGCGCTGACATCACTTCCACACCTAGTTCCGACGGTCCCACCCCGTCAATAGGAGAGAGATGACCATGCAGTACAAAGTACCTACCGGAGTAGCCGCCTGAACGTTCGATGGCTACTACGTCAGCTGGAGTCTCCACTACACATAGCTGTTTGGCGTCGCGTTTCTCATTTGCGCACAGGCCGCAAACTTCGACGTCCGAAATGTTGCGACACTTCTTGCACACCGTAGTATTGGCAACAGCATCATGCAACGCATCTGCCAGAGCCTCTCCACCGGAACGGTCCTTGTGCACAAGGTGCAGAGCAATCCGCGACGCTGTCTTTGATCCGACTCCGGGCAATGCTTGAAGGGCGCGGACAAGCCGCGCCATGCGTGGACTAAAGGGCTCCATTCTTGGAGTCAGTGAAGCTGAATGTCAAGAATACGTGCGCCAAAGTGCTTCTTCAAGGATTGAACGAACGAATCGTTTTCCAGTTCTTCCTGAGCAAGCTTTTTTCGTTCATCGAGATCGCGGGCTTCCTGTCGACGACGTTCTCGAGCTTTCTGGGCAGCTTCGATGCGAACGCGATCCAAGTATTGTGCGGGCGTTTCGCTCTGAGTCTCCGCATACTCTAGAGATGTCGAATACTTCGACCGGTAGAGCTTCTTCAATGCCGAATTGACCTCTTCAATCCTCGAGTCAGTCCAGAACTCCTCATGGTTGGGAGGCGCTCGCAACGAAACTTCCATGCCATTGCGCTCGACCAGCTCTGTGAAAATCAAATGCTGCCTCAACTCCATTTGAAGGTCCAAATTCGCGACGGTTTCATGCCATGGTTGCGATTCCGTCCACCCTGTCGGACTTGTGTCAGCACGAATCTCCGCACTTGGCGCCGAACTCTCTACTTGGGCTCGTTGCACTTCGCTTGCTGAATCTGGCGATGCGGGCGAATTCGACTTTGCAGCACCCGACTCAGTTCTTTCCAACCCCTCGACATTGCTGCTGTTCGTGTTATCGTCCTCTGCCGATGGATGCCGTTCACCCCTGCTCGATTGTGTCGTAGTCGGATAGGCTGCTACCGGTTCAAAATCAAGCAAACGCAGGATCGTCATGTCGAATCCTGTACGGTGATCCGGGGCAAATCGCAGGTCTCGCATTCCAATCACAAGGATCTGATAGGCAACCTGAAGCCACTCCGGAGACAACCTCTCGGCACATGGAATCAAGCTTTCGTCGTCAATCTCTCCAGTAATGTGATAGAGCGACATGGCATGAATTGCGCGTTGTAGACTAGCAATCAAGTCGCTGTAGTTCACAGCTCGAGTTGAAATCCCCTGAATGAACTCGAGAATGTCTTTGCGCTCGCCAGCAACAATGAGCTCAAGTATCCGCTCTACCTCATCGGTCCTAGCGGTTCCTAGCATTTCGGACACATTCTCTAAGGCTATTGAACCTCCGCCGTGCGAGATTGCTTGATCGACGATTGATAGCGCATCACGCATGCTTCCATCAGCGGCACGGGCAATAACTTCCAATGCTTCTTGCTCAGCACTCACATCTTCCTGATCAAGTACCTCTGTGAGTTGCTCCCTGACTGTTTCGGGAGATATATTGGTAAGGTGAAACTGCAGACACCTGGAGAGCACAGTGACCGGTATCTTCTTGGGGTCAGTAGTCGCTAGGACGAACTTGACGTGGTCCGGAGGCTCCTCCAAGGTCTTAAGCAACGCGTTGAAGCTCGAGTTGGAGAGCATGTGCACTTCGTCGATTAAATAGACCCGAAAGCGTCCCATGGACGGTCTCAAACTTGCGTTCTCTAAGAGTTGACGCATATCGTCAACACCAGTCCGCGATGCAGCATCGACTTCCACTAAATCTATGAAGCTCCCGTCGGCAAACGCGTTGCAGGAAGCACACTCAAAACAGGGTTGGGAAGAGACACCTGCTTCGCAATTAAGGCAATTCGCCAAGATGCGACCAAGCGTCGTCTTACCTACACCGCGTGTGCCCGAAAAGAGGTAGGCATGGTGCAATCTGCCGTTGTCTAGTGCATTAACAAGTGCACGTACCGTGTGCTCTTGTCCCTTGACGTCGTGGAAAGTGCGAGGTCTATACTTGCGTGCTAGAACCAAGTAACTCATGCGTTCACATTGTATTGCACTTCAGGAATGCGTCGTGAGCAGGACCACAAGCGAAAAGTTTCAAATCATTGGGCACCGAGGCGCTGCCGCGTTAGAACCGGAAAACACGCTCCGTTCGTTTGCCCGTGCTGTTGCAGAGGGAGTCGACGGCATCGAATTCGACATACAACTTCTCGATGGTCGATTGCTCGTATTGCACGATGAGACATTGGGTCGCACTAGCAATGGAAAGGGATCCGCCAGTGCCTACTCGTTCGAAGCTCTTCGCCGACTGGATTTTGGCTGCGGACAGCAGATCCCTCTGTTGGATGAAGCCCTACAGTCAATACCCAAAACTACCTTGGTAAACATCGAACTCAAAGGGAAATGCACTGGCACCGAGACGGCCATCGCTCTCAGGGACCACAATGATCGCCACTTCATGGTCTCCTCGTTTCGTTTAGCGGAGTTGCAGGACTTTGCAGCACGGAAACCCAAATTGCCTAACGTGGCCCTTGCCTATCTGCGTTTGGAACTGGCCGATGGAACCATCGATGAGGCTCATCAAGTCGGCGCGTCCGCGATTAGTTTGGCTGATTGGTCCGTAAATGCCGAAGTGATCGCCATTGCCCAGCGGTCGGGCTTCAAGGTTTACGTGTATACAGTAAACGAACTAGAACGCGTTCAATCGTTAAAGGACATGGGCGCAGCCGGAGTCTTCACTGATGCGCCACACACGATCAAGCACGAGTTTCTAAGCTAAATTGCGCGGCAATAGTTGGTCGTCAATGCACCAACGATGTTGTCGCTGACGGCTCATTGAGCGTGATGCGCAAGCTAAGCA
>JAPOWH010000008.1 GCA_026707735.1 Gammaproteobacteria bacterium
TGGACATAGCACGGCGGGCGGGATCTACGGATACCTCGAATTCAAGCTGCATATGCGCCTGAACCAATCCCTAAACCACACCCTTAGATCAAATCTGTTTGCGCGGATAACTTCGTTCTCCATGACAAAACATGAGGAGCAGCGCATCGGCGATTCGATCTATCGCGTGATGTACGACACTCCGCAAATCAACGAGATCTTCTACGAAATAACACATACGCCGTTCATGTCAACTGTGCTTTGGGCACAAGCGTTCTTCATGCTGATGAATGCCTACTCCGGTATGCCAGAAATTGCCATACTGACCGTATTCATCATGCCAACTTGGGCATTGATATCGGCAGTGTTTGGCCGGGTGATACGACGGCGCGGACAAGCCGCTCGTGCATCCGGTGCAATAACTACAGCCACTATCGAAGAAGGAATGGACAACGTATACGCCGTGCAAAGTCTCGGCGGAAACACTGAAGAAAAGGGCCGATTCGATGCCGACAGCAAAGAATCCTTTTCGCGCTACCGCCGTGTAACACTGTTGTGGATCATAGTGATCACAATGAGCGACATGGTGAGCCATTTAACGTGGATTGCCTTCATGTGCTACATAGTCCACAAGGTAATACAAGGCGATCTGACTCCCGGCGACGTAGGAGCAATCGGCCTGATCTTTGGTTATCTGCGCGGACCAGCCATGGCATTGGGGTGGCTTTGGATTAGGTTCATGGACAACGTCGTTGCGATGCGCCGAGTCTTCGCAATTATGGACATCGAACCAGAAGCCGACATGGGGAATACAAATCTCCCAATGATCCAAGATGGCATAACACTGCGCGATGCAGGCCTTGTATATCCCGATGGGCGGCGCGCACTGGAAGGCGTCAATTTGGAGGCGAAAATCGGTGAAATTGTTGCTTTCGTCGGACCCACTGGAGCCGGTAAGACAAGCTTGGCCTACTTGATTCCACGCTTTCACACCGTCACCGAGGGCGAAGTCCTCATCGACAACCGCAACGTGAATACGCTCACTCTAGACAGCTTGCGGAGCCAGGTTAGCTATGTGTTTCAAGAGACCCAACTGTTCTCAGAGACGATTCGGGACAACATTTGCTACGGAAAACTAGACGCAACGCAAGAGGAAGTTGAGCGTGTCGCCAAAATTGCTGGCATACACGACTTCATAGTCTCGCTGCCGGAAGGCTACGAGACTAAACTTGGAGCGTCTACGGCTAGCAAGCTTTCGGTTGGGCAAAAGCAAAGAATCGCAATTGCCCGAGGGCTAATTCGCGACTCGAAAGTTCTTGTATTGGATGAACCTACTTCGGCTCTCGATCCTGAAACCGAAGAACATTTGGTAAATGCGCTGCATGAAGCAGCGAAAGACAGATTGGTGATCATCATTGCTCATCGTTTGTCCACCATAGCTCAAGCCAGCAAGATCGTCTTCCTGGAACAAGGATCCATCCTCGAACAAGGAAGCCACGAAGAATTGTTGGAAATACCTGACGGGCATTACAGGCGTTTTGTGGAGCTGCAAACGACAAGTGCAGGTCAAGGTGGTTCGGCCAGCTAACTTGGCTAATCGGCAAATCGACTTTCCTTGAACAATGAACGAGACGGTGGCTGAAACCGAGACCTTCAACGAAAGAGCTGTAGTCGTAGATCGTCCTAAGCATCACCATGTCCTCCTAGAATGCGCGGACGGCAGGTTTGCATCGTTCAATGGTGCCAAGCTGGAACTATCCAACGTCGGTGACGACAACATTATTTGGGATTTGCACGGCGACAACCATTTTGTTCACGTGAAGGCGGGGTTGCAGGTCGAAAGAGTTCCTTCAGACTCAGGTTTCAGTATTGGGGTGCTGTCCTCAACACTAAACGTAGAAAACAAGATTTCCTCTGTTGCTCTTAAGACTGTTCACGGTCCGGCTGAATTGCCTTCGGCATATTTGCGTCGCCTTAGGTCTGACGGGTGGGTATGCCTTGCTTGTATTTTGAGCCCGGATACGTTGGATGGCCTGGAGTGGGTTGCCTGCACAGATCGATACGCGAATCGTGAACGGACTCGAGAAACGGCGATTGCTCAGCACATTTCCGTCGCGAGGACTGTCGCGGAACCTATTTCATTGTGGTTGATCAGGCAATACCTGCGATCACCCGATGTTCGTCTATCACACGCGCCGGGTATTGCAGTCTTACACCGGGATGACGGAAGCCGCAACGTTCAGGGATGGCATTCCGACTTCCCCTACCACTGGGGAACCGGACATAAGGGTCAAGTTCCCTCCCCCTCGGGCAATACCATCCTAGGGGTGCAACGCAATGTCTGCATTTCGGACTTTAGCAAGGAACGTGGAGCCACAGCCTTCAAGCTTGGTTCGCACGAACTAGATGAACCACCGCCAAACGCATGGGGATCAGCGAAGTTGCACGCGCGTCCGGACTATCGATCGCAGAACGGGCTTCCCTATTCTGGTACCGAGGCAGATGTCATCGAAGCACCGGGTGGAAGCATCATACTTTTCGATTCCAGGACGTGGCATCGCGCAGGGGTAAACAGAACTAATCACAAGCGAGCTGCCATGCTCTTGGCCATGACGCCCATATATGTCTTCCCTAAAAATGACACTAGTAGGGCTTACCTAGCGTTTCGCGACAGTGAGGTCTTCGAGCAGGCCAACGAGAGAGAAAAACGCGAGGTCGAAAACCTCATGGTGCATCAATTCATTGGACCGGGAGGCGAATTCGCGATTGCGCCGGATCGAGATTTGACGGGCACTTTGCAGCCAGAACGGCTAGCAACAAGCCGCTACTAGCGAATACTACCGGCGGTGTGGTAAATGCAAATCGTTTAGCGCAAGTATCGTGGGAAGCAGCGACATAAAGCTTGAAGGCTATGTTCGGCATTCGATTACAGACATACCATCCACGACTTGGGACGCGTGTGCAAATCCCTCGAATCGTCCCTACAACCCCTTCATAGATCACCGATTCCTAGCTGCTTTAGAGCAAAGCGGTTGCGTGTCCGCGAATACAGGCTGGCAACCATTCCACATCGAACTACGACGGCAGCGAAGTACTTTGGGCGTCATTCCCATGTACCTAAAATCCCACTCACGGGGAGAGTTTGTATTCGACGGGAGTTGGGCGAACGCCTGGTACTCTGCGGGCGGCGAGTACTATCCCAAATTGCAGTCAAGCATTCCCTTTACACCTGCAACGGGACCCCGGTTACTGACTGCGCAATCTGGCGCCAGAAAACTGATCGAGAGTCAGCTGCTCGGAACCATGGTGCAGGTAACTCGTAAACTCAAGCTCAGCTCTGCCCACATTACATTCATGACAAAGGACCAGTGGGACAGAGCGGGCGAACTAGGATTTCTGCAGAGAGTCGACACTCAGTTCCACTGGTACAACGCGGGCTACCAAACTTTCGAAGAATTCTTGGCGGACTTGTCATCAAAGAAACGCAAAAACATACGACGCGAACGCCGTGATGCGATGAACCAAGGAATTTCCATCGAGTGGATTACAGGTTCCGATCTCTGCGAATATCACTGGGACGCGTTCTATGATTTCTACGCTGACACTGGCTATCGGAAGTGGGGACAACCCTATCTCAACAGAGAATTCTTCAGTCGAATTTCTGAGGCAATGCCCCATCAAACGCTACTAATAATGTGCCGACGCGGGAGCAAGTACATTGCCGGCGCTATCAATTTCATAGGCGGCGAAACGTTGTATGGAAGAAACTGGGGATGTATCGAAGATCACAAGTTCCTGCATTTTGAGACCTGCTACTATCAGGCGATCGATTTCGCCATAAATCGTGGTTTGAAGACTGTAGAAGCTGGTGCACAAGGAGGGCACAAGATTGCTCGAGGTTACCTGCCTCAACCCACATACTCGGCACACTACATTGTTAACGACAGCTTTCGAGACGCTGTGCATCGATTTCTGAACGAGGAGAAGCAATACGTTGCACACGACATTGAATATATCGAAACGCATTCGCCGTTTCGCCACGATGTCGACCTTAGCGAGTATCGCCGTCAAACCAAATTCTGACTCCAACTCATAGGCAGCGTTTCGTTCTAGCGATTAAGTAGCATGACCGCGCAATCGACGTCAATACCCAGCCAAAACGTCCCATTGGAGGAGGTAGGCGGAACGTATTGGTCCTATGCGTCACCCCTTGCAGGTGTTGTGATCGATACGCGAGAGGATCTAGAGACTCCGGAAGGAGCAATCATGCACGTCCGGCCTGCTGGGATTGCAATTCGCGCCGGCGCCTTCCTAGTGGATGAAATGATAAAGATGTGCATCAATGCAGCTGTCTGGTTTCTGGCGGGAATCATTCTGTCTGGACGGCTTGGCATGATGATATTCGTTCTCACGATGTTTCTCGTGATGTGGTTCTACGGGGTTCTTTTCGAGATCTTCAACGACGGACGCACACCTGGCAAAGCCATGGTCAACTTGAAGACCGTAAATGCTGACGGCACTCCCATTCGACTGCCCGCATCGCTTATTCGCAATATCTTCAAAGTTGTGGAAGGGATTCCACTTCTCGGCATCCCCGCTGTAGCAAGCATGGCCATCACCAAGAATTTCAAGAGAATCGGAGATGTCGTAGCCAATACTATCGTGGTCTACGATGACAAACCACCAGTATTGAAAAATTCGGCAGCCGTTGCGGCAAAGCCGCTGCCTACGAACCTCACGGCAGAGGAGCAGGTCATTCTGTTGGAGTATCAATCTCGATCGGCATCCTTTTCCCGTCCGCGTGCCACGGAACTGGCGGAAATCCTAGAAGTGCTTCACGGTGAATCCGGAGAGGAAGCAGTCGACGCGACGCTGGGGTATGCGCAAGGTATTCGCGGCCAATGAAACAGGACTACTTTGTCAAATCTCGATCGAAAAGCTGGGACGACTATCTTGAAGCACTAGCAGAGTATGAGAAGAAACCGTCGCATGCAAGGAGACTTGCTCCACAGGAATTCGTTGCCAGCTATCGGAACATTGCCAGAGACCTTGCGGTTGCACACTCTCGCAACTACAGCAACGATCTAGTAAATCGACTAAACGATTTGGCAGTTCGGGGGCACAACATTGTCTATGTGAGCCGATCCGGATGGATGGCAAAGTTCCTTGAGTTCCTTTCTCATGGGTTTCCTCAGAGCGTTCGCGAACACGGAAGAATTCTATTACTGTCTGTGTGCTTGGTGATGATCCCAGCGTTGATCGTCAGTGCACTCATCGTTGAGGACGACCAAAACGTCCACTCAGTCCTCTCTGCAGGAATGATTGAACAAATCGAAACAATGTACGACCCAAACGCTAGAAGCCCAGGCCAAATTACCGAAGCCGATTCTAGGGTCCACGCGTTCGGACTCTACATTCTAAACAACGCTTCCATTGGATTGAGGACGTTCGCGCTTGGCATTTTTTTCGGCTTGGGCACCGTGTATGTTCTGGTCTACAACGGCGTAATTCTTTCTGCGATTTTCACCCACCTACTAGTCGCAGGATACAGTTCCACTCTCTTGCCATTTGTCGCTGGACACAGCGCAATGGAACTGACGGCAGTCGCTATAGCCGGAGCGGCCGGTCTCCGACTTGGCAAAGCGACGGTTGCCCCAGGCGAATTGTCAAGATCAACGGCGATTCTGCAAGGTGGTCGAAAAGCGGTTGTACTTGCATTCGGTTCCTTTCTTATGTTTGTGGCTGCCGCATTCATCGAAGCCTTTTGGTCGGCGCTGCAGTTGCTACCGACTATCAAATACACCGTAGGTATAGTCATGTGGTTGCTGGTAATCGGCTACTTCATGTTTATCGGTCGCCGAGGTGACCAATCGAGCACCACCGCATCGTCGCAATTCACTACTTAACCCAGAATGCAATTCGACAACGCTCAAATTGAAATCCGCCAGCGATCGAGCATGGAGGCATTGGATCTGGGAGTAATGATGGCGCGCCGCTATTGGTGGTCGCTGCTCGCAGGATGGTTGATTCTTGCTGTTCCCGTCTTCATTGGAGCGTGGCTCGTACCAAACCTGTTGTTTGCTCTAATGCTGCTGTGGTGGTTCAAACCGCTCTATGAGCGCATACCTCTGACGATAATCGCCGCGTCGATATTCAAAGGACACGCGACGTGGAGAACGATTCGAAAAAATATTCTGTCTGCTGACTGCTGGCTGTGGCTCACGCTTTTCCGGCTTTCCCCGGGGCGTAGCACGCTGTCGCCAGTTGCAGCATTGGAAGGCAATCACACTAGGGAAGGCATCGTCTCGACGCGACGTTCTCTAATTAGAGAGCGCACTATGGGAACCTACATATGGCTTCTCATCTTGGGTTGGTTCTTGGAGGTGTGCATTGTTATCTTCTTGTTGTTTACTGTGTCGAGCATGATGGGCATCGAGATACCCGATGACCTTCTCAACGATCCAGACACAGGATTCACAGGGATGTTTACAACCGACGCTTTCCAATATTGGACGGCGAAGCTTGTGCTCACATTATTTTTCGTCGCGTATGCGGTAGTAGCGCCCTTTTACATTTGCTGTGGCTTTTCTCTGTACCTAAACCGTCGCATCGAACTCGAAGGCTGGGATATTGACATCGGATTTCGTAAGTTGATTCAGCGAATCGCTCCCATTCTTGCAATGATCTTAGTTGTGCTGTGTTTTGACTCCTCGTGGGCGCAATCCGACCAACCAGGAGGAGAAGATGCGCAAAAATCCGCCATGCAGCACGAGATAAGAGAAATTGTTGACAGTGACGTCATTTCCAAAAAGAGAGTTCGAACGGCATTCGATATTGAGCCGACACCAATCGAAGCTCGATCCTATCCGTTTCTGCAGCCGATCCTCAAGATTCTTGCATGGGGCTTGCTCATCGCTGCTGTTGTGTTTCTGCTCTATCAGCTTCGTGTCTGGGAGTATGCGAGGTTCTTTCGCAAAGAAGGCGCGAATTCTCGTCGAATTCATAGCAATGTGCCCCAGCTCAAGCGCGAGCTGAATCTGCCCGACAATGTCTCGCGAGAGGCAACTGCGCTGTGGAATAGTGGACAGTGTCGCGAAGCGCTGTCGTTGCTGTACCGAGGTGCACTCTATGCATTGGTTACGCATCACCGCTGCAAGATTGACATTAGTTTCACAGAAGCGGCCTGCAAGCGGGAAGTAAAAGCAACCGTGCCATCCAGATCGAAGTCCTTCGATTTGATCACATCCGGGTGGCAGCAACTTGCGTATGCCAACAGGCCGATAGCCGATAGCGATTTCGTGTCATTGAGGGACAGCTATGTCCAAGACTTCGACTAAAGGCTTGGTCATAGTCTACGTGCTTCTCTTGGCCGCACTTTTTGCGGTCATTGTTCTCGCTGTGGTGTGGTGGCCCCGAGGGGATAGTGAGTACATACAAATTCCTACGGAAAAAGCTAGGTCAAATCCTTGGTTGGCGGTTTCAACGTTTCTTGAAACGCACAACATTTCCCTTCATAGAGAGACACCGTTCAACGAGGAGTCCGTTCCGTCGTACTCAGACACCGTGGCAATTGTCGATGGACCTCTGTCTATAGTTCAAAAGTCCCAGAGCGACGAACTAGAGGAGTGGGTTCGCAGTGGTGGGACGCTCATTTACGCAGCCAAAGATGTCGTGAATGAAGAACGGGTCATACGCGACTACCACGATCTCTTTCCAATGAATCTGAACATATACCGCCAACGCACGTCTGCGGAATCGGATTTCAGGCCATTCCTAGAGTTCGGAGAGTGTCAGAGTGCATCAACAGAGGTCACGTTAGCCAATGGTGATACAGCTGAATTGCAAAGCGCCACAAGCCCCCGCGTCGACACATTTGACCTCAGCAATGTGCCAGGTGACCTTGGCGTGCAAGTATTGGCAAAGGACCTGATGCTTAGAATTCCCTACGGCATTGGCGAAGTCTATGTCTTTTCCGACTTAAGGCGTTGGAACAATGCCAATGTTGCGTGTTTCGACCACGCATACATATTGCACTCGATCCTAACTAACTCAGCTCCCGACACTAGAGCCGGGGAACCAATAAGTTTGTGGATATTGCCGCTTGTGGAAGTTCCTTCTTTAGCACTCATGCTGTGGAATCGCTATCCATTCGTAATAGTTGGGTTGGCCCTCGCGTTGGTGATGGTCCTCATCAACTGGAATGTAAGGCTCTCGCCTCCAAAATACGAGATCTTCAGACCTCGACGTAGTGCATTCGAGTACGCAACTAGCGGTGCGAAATTTGCGTGGCGAACACGACATTTGGGTCCCTACCTAAAGGCGCTGTGTTCGTATGCCTTGCACAATCGTTCGGATTTGGAAAAGGAAAGACATACAAAGCAGGCTGCACAAACCATGGGGGTTCCCGAGACATTTGTGAAAGAGGCGATACACTCGCAATCCACTCCTGTGAAAGAAGGTTCCCTGATTGAGCGCGTGCGGCTCGTTCAAGCCTTCTACAAGAGCAAAGAACCTGCCCTAGACGAGCCTTCCCGATCTTAGCAACCACTTCTTTTAGGTAATTCAATGAACGAAGAATGGACACCGGCACCAAGCCAGAACCTCCAAGGACCCTCCGAAGCAGATATTTTGGAGTGCGCAGAGAGCTTCGAAGAGATTTCGCGAAATGTCAATGCCATTCTCGTTGGACAAGAAAACGTTGTTGCACAGGTTCTTTGTTGCTTGGTAGCCAATGGCCATGTGCTATTGGAGGGTGTGCCAGGACTGGGCAAGACGCTCTTGGTACGAGCACTTGCAACGAGCATAGAGTGCTCGACCACACGAATTCAATTTACTCCAGACCTAATGCCCAGCGACGTTACGGGGCACGCCCAATACAACATGAAGGAGGAGCGTTTTGTAATAAGAAAGGGGCCCGTGTTCACCAATCTGTTGCTTGCCGACGAAATCAACAGAGCGCCCGCAAAAACCCAGTCCGCATTGCTTGAAGTAATGCAGGAACGTCAAGCCACGATTGAGGGAGAGAGCTTTCTAGTTAATCGACCCTATATGGTGCTTGCCACAAAAAACCCCATTGAATTCGAAGGGACCTATCCGCTTCCCGAAGCGCAACTAGATCGATTCATGCTAAACGTTTTCATCGATTTTCCCGATTTTGAGGATGAGGTCACACTTGTGGACCAAGTAACAACGGGGAGACCTACGGATTCACTGGATACGTCGGCAATTCAGTCTGTCGCAACGTCGGAAATTGTTGAGAAAGCACAGCGTATAGCTTCTGAAGTGCTGATTGATGAAGCGGTACTGCGTTACGTCGTTAGCATTGTGAGAACCTCTCGTGAATACGAAGGAATAACCAATGGTGCGAGTCCGCGTGCTGCCATTGCGATAGTTCGAGTCGCACGAGCGCTTGCGTTGCTTTCCGGGCGAGGATTCGTTACACCTGATGACGTTCGTGAAGTTGCAATTCCCGCGATGCGGCATCGGATTGCCCTTAGCCCCGAGTATCAGATCGAGGGCATGTCAAAGGATCAAATCCTGACAAGTGCAATTCAAAGCGTCGAAGCACCGCGGACGTGAAGCCAACCAAAAATCTAGCCCTTGCAATTCTTCTATTAGCAGGCTTGTTCTTTTTTGAAGAGCTGCGGACAATTGCAATTGTGCTGTCTGTTGTAGTTGCCGGCATGACAGTCTTTGACGCAGTGGCCGTGTTTACTCAAAGCATTCCAACCGTGAAACGGCGGATTTCTTCAAGTCTGGCTTTCGGACAAGAGTCGACGGTGCACTTAGAAATCAACAATGAATGCAAGCACAAAATCAGATTGACTGTCAACGATAGGTGTCCTCTTGAGCTAAATCCGACAGGGATGCCCTTGACTGAAAGCGTCCAGACCGACAATGCACTTGTTATCGACTACACGATAAGACCTGCATTGAGGGGCGACTTCGACTTCCACTATGTAGACATTGCAGTGGACTCACGGATCGGTTTTTGGCAACGAGTGTTGCACATTGGCTGTGAAGACCATGTACGCGTCTATCCAGACTTTTCCCAGATTACCACCTATCTCAAGCTTCTCATGGTTCATCAAACAATCCAACTCGGGATAAAGAAGCAAATTCGGCGAGGTGAAGGGCTCGAGTTCCTGCAGCTAAGGGAATACCGGCAGGCCGATCCGCTGAACCGCATCGATTGGAAGGCAACGTCCAAGAGACGAAGCCTAATATCTCGTGAGTTCCAAGACGAACGTTCACAGCAAATATTGTTTCTTGTCGACACGGGTCGCCGTATGCATAGCCATGATAGCGAGGTGTCCTTGTTCGATAGGACGCTAGATGCGATGACTCTATTGTCATTCATTGCATTGCGCCAAGGCGACCGAGTGGCCGTATTGTGTTTCGGTAACGAACAGAGGTGGATACCTAGTCTGTCCAGCCTTTCTTCCATAAGTGAATTGCTGCATCACACATACGATCTTCACACCGGCACAGTTGCATCAGACTATATCGCGGCTGCGGAAGCAACGCTAGTACGGCAACGAAAACGCTCGCTGGTAGTCTTGCTTACGTCTCTGCGGGACGACGACCAAGAGTTGCCATCGGCTCTACGATTGCTAGCCACCCGTCATAGCGTATTGCTTGCAAGCCTTCGAGAAAACGTGCTCGAAGAGTCGCTAAACATGGATGTCCAAGACATTGACGATGCCCTGGCGGTTCTTGGTGCGGCAAAGTATGTAGAGGAAAGAAGCAACGTGTTGGGCAATTGCAAGAACTCGTGCCACATGGTAGTGGACTCTAGACCTCAGGACTTTCCCGTTAGAATAGTCAACGCCTACTGGCAAATGAAGAGATCGGGCCAGTTTTAGACTTTCGGGCAACGCTTCGGCGCAAAGTCCCTACCCATCACCAGCACCGCTTGATTTCATACACTACCTTGATGTTGCCTTTTGATCTGCGATTCGTCTTGCTCTGGCCTTTAATTCCATCCTCTTGTAGAGTATGGAGTGTGGGAATTGAGCCGTATAACGTTTACCCCGCGAGTAACGTCCAGGGTTCAGTAATTAACACGGTACACGAATGTCCTAAGACATGACAGAGCCACCCGAGCAGACCGATAATCCATACGCCATACCTACTGCTAGGCTATCAAAGAAGCTCGCACGCCCCACAGAAATCGTGCTTGCCTCTCGTGGCGAACGACTCCTTGCGTACGTGCTCGACGTGCTAATTCTCTCTTTGGCAATGTTCATTGGCGCCATGGTAGGTGTCATAATTTTGGTCAATACTTCGCAAAATCCGCAAGTCTTATTTGAGTATGTTATCGAGCAAATGAATGCACCAGCACCTTCCCTTTGGGCTATAAACATACTTGACAAATGGGTTTATTTACAGGTGATCACTCCATTGGTTCTTTACTTCCTTATCAATGGCTATTTGTTACAAACGAGAGGACAGACCTTAGGAAAGTCTCTGATGTCAATCGCAATAATTGACAAGGACTCACAGGAGATTCCACCTATTAGTACTATATTACTGCGTAGATACATTCCCTTCAACTCGATGGCTATTGTAAACGTCGTTCTACAACTTCTCATATTTTTCTCTGATGTCTTGTCAATATTTAGAGAAGACAAGAGAATGCTACATGATCTTGCTGCCAATACAATTGTTATAAAAGTTTAATATGCGTAATTTTTGTATGAGTAGATTGCCGAATACTCGCTGTGTTAGAGATTAATTGGTGCGCCAGACTTCGTAGAGCCGCATGGACTCAAACCCTTCAAACTCAATAAACCCTTACGCTACTCCTACAACAGATCTTGGAGTAGAAGAGAGAAACTACTCTCATCACCCAAAGGCCTCACGGTTCAAGAGGCTGGTAGCAATTACTATTGACTTTCTACTTCTTGGACTAATTGAGATGCTGATTCTTATTGTTATAGACCAAATCTTTAGTACCAATCTTTTTGAAGAGTTTTGGAGTGACTCTGCACAAGATGATGGATCCTTTTGGCTTGAATCAGGGTTGCTTGAACCCGCTGTATACTTCGGAGTAATATCGGAAATGCTAATTTTCTTTTCGATAAATGGCTATTTTCTTTATACTCGAGGTCAGTCGTTGGGGAAAATGGCCATGAACATTGTAATAGTCGACGCACGATCCATTGAATTGTCGTCTTTTCCTAACTTGTTTCTGTTTCGTTATTTGCCTTTTTGGGGCGCAATAGTGATTTCCCCCATTGTCTATGTACTGTATGTGGTTATAGATGCTTGCTTTATTTTCGGTGACGAGCGCAGAACGATTCATGATCGCCTTGCTCGAACGGCTGTGCTAGATCTAGGAAAACTTTCCGCAGGTGAGCACTCGACCTCAGCGACTAATTGACTGAATCGCGTTTATCGCATTGCATAGTGCTCTTAGCGAGGATCTCTAAAGGTCTATTGCGAAGAAAAACTCGCAAAATCAATTAGGTGTAGTAATCGATCCCTAGTTTCAGCTTGCTGCACTACAATAGCGACACCTAACTAGGCTAGACCCACTAACTAGTCGGTCACAAGTCTACTCAAAACGAACTCTACCCATGTCTACTCACACTATAAGGGAAATCCTGCAGAATGAAGTGGCCATTGATAGCACTGTTGCAGTCAATGGCTGGTTGCGCTCCGTACGGCATTCAAAAGGAGGCTTTTCGTTCCTCGCGATCCACGATGGATCAAGTTTTGGCCACCTGCAAGCTGTCGCGGATGGATCCCTATCCAACTACGCCGACATCCAATCTCTAACAACCGGTGCCGCTGTCAGAATAATTGGGACTCTGGTCGAATCACAGGGTCGAGGGCAAGACAGGGAATTGCAGGCTACAGACGTGCAAATCGTGGGTAGGGTTGCGGAGCCGGACCAGTATCCAATCGCCAAGAAACGCCATACCTTTGAGTACTTGAGAACCGTCGCGCATTTACGCCCTCGAACCAACACGTTTGGAGCGATAGCTCGTCTTAGACATGCCACATCAATTGCAATCCACGAATACTTCCATTCGCGGGAATTTGTCTGGATTAGCACTCCGATCATTACAGCAAGCGATTGTGAGGGTGCTGGCGACCTCTTCCGAGTTAGTACCCTAGAAACAGCCAATCGAGATCAAATTGACTATACGGACGACTTTTTTGGCCAAGAGACTTTTCTCACAGTTTCGGGTCAGTTGAATGTTGAGTCGTTTTGCCTAGCCTTGTCTCGGGTGTATACGTTTGGGCCCACCTTTAGAGCCGAAAACAGCAACACAAGCCGACATCTTGCAGAGTTCTGGATGGTCGAACCAGAAATTGCATTTGCCTCACTTAAGGAAAATGCAGATCTCGCAGAGGACTTCTTGAAGTGCGTGTTTACATCCATCATCAAGGCTGTACCAGAGGACATCGACTTCTTCCAGCAACGCATCGACAAACAAGTGGGCGCTCGCATCCAGCAGGTAATAGAACGCCCGTTCGTACGAATCGACTACACAGATGCCATTGCAGAGCTTCAAAAGGCGACTAAAGAGTTCGAGTTTCCGGTAGAGTGGGGCCTCGATTTGCAATCCGAACACGAACGTTACCTTACTGAGATCGCCGATGCGCCAGTAATCGTTACGAACTATCCAGCGGGCATCAAAGCGTTCTATATGCGACTGAACGACGACGAAAAGACGGTCGCTGCAATGGATGTGTTGGTACCTGGAGTCGGAGAGATCATTGGCGGCAGCCAACGTGAAGAACGTCTTGACGTGCTCGATGCTCGCATGAACGACGAAATGCGGGATGAATTGTGGTGGTACCGTGAATTGAGAAAGTATGGGACGGTTCCTCATGCAGGGTTCGGCGTAGGATTCGAGCGTCTGGTTTTATACCTCTCTGGAATGGAAAACATTCGAGATATCGCACCGTTTCCTAGGGTGCCGAAAAACGCCTCCTTCTAGTTAGTTCTTCGCAACTGCCAGTATGTTTCGTGATCTTCTACGCCTTGTACCGTTTATTCGCAAATATAAGGGACGGCTGATAGGCGGAATAACCCTCTTTTTCATTGCACGTTTATTTGAGGCAGCAGTTCCGCTGTGTCTGATGGTGGGAATCAACAGGCTGGAACGTGGCGAAGCCGACTTGCTGTTGCCCGTCCTCGGAATCGTTGGCGCAGTGGCGGGAAGGTTCGTAATCGTGAGCTGGGCGCGAATAGCCGTGCGCAGGGCTGGCTTCCTTGTGCAATTCGATCTGCGTGACGCCTTCTACAAGCACCTTCAATACATGGGGCCTAATTTCTTCCGCCAATACGCAATTGGCGATCTAATGACGCGGGCGGTCGCTGACATTCAGCTAATAAGACGGCTTGTTGGCAATGGTACGACCATGATCGTGATTTTTTGCTTTGCAACCATTGTGGGATTCTCCTGCATGACATTGCTTTCGCCAACATTGACGCTTTTCGTTCTGCCTCCTCTTCCAATTCTGTTTTTCTATACATGGCGTTCCTCTCTCAAGCTAGGACTGGCCTCCCGCAAGGTACAAGAAAAACTATCGTCATTGGGTGCCCAGGTTCAGGAGAACCTGTCGGGAATCCGAACAATTCAAGCAATGGCACTTGAAGACGAGGAAGTGCGGCGGTTTGACGATCACAATCAGGCATATACGGATGCGTTCTATTCCCATGCCAGAATCCACTCGATTATGCATTCGGTCATGCCCACGCTGGCTGCCGCTTCTGCTGTGGCCATTTTGGGCTATGGCGGGCACAAAGTACTGCAGGGGACATTGAGCATTGGAGCGTTTACTGCCTTTTTTGCCTACGTCACTATGGTTGTTCAACCATTTCGAGTTGCTGGCATGATCATCAGCATGCTACAGCGTGCAGCGGTCGCGTCTCGAAGATTGTTTGCGGTTTTTGACTACGAACCGGAAATTCCTGACCAAGGAATCCCCTGGGTGCCGGAGACCATACGAGGGTCCATTTTCCTCAACGATTTGACTTTCACCTATCGGGGGTCCAATCAGCCCGCAATTGCCAACATCAATCTAACCATCCAACGTGGAGAAATGGTTGCGTTCATGGGACGAATTGGATCTGGAAAGACCACGTTGCTTAAGCAGATTGTCCGGTTGGTCGACACGCCCAAGGATGCGGTATTTATTGACGACTTTGACGTCTGCGACTACTCGCTGAATCAATTGCGGACGCAAATCGCCTACGTACCTCAAGACCCATTTCTGTTTGGCGAACCTCTGAGAACCAATATTTCCTACGATCAGCCGCGACGCAAGATCGACCAGGTGTGGCAAGCAGCCGAAGCGGCAAACTTCGCCCAGTCGATTGATGAAATGGCATTCAAGATGGAGACAATAGTTGGCGAGAGAGGGGTAACGCTTTCGGGTGGACAAAAGCAGCGCGCAACTCTGGCTCGCGGCTTGATTCGTCATTCTCCTGTGCTGATCCTCGATGACTGCTTTTCTTCGGTCGACACGGAGACCGAGGAGCAGATTCTGTCCCACCTTGCCGCGGTGCGTAGCAACAAGACGACGCTATTGGTGTCGCACCGCGTCTCGACAGCTCGGCACGCAGATCGCATCGTTGTGCTTGATGATGGCCAAGTTGAAGAGGTTGGAACTCATGATGAATTGCTGAAGCACGAAGGCATCTACGCTGAATTCGAACGCATTCAACGAGAAGGTTCGGATGAAGACCGGTCTTTGCAATCGCAAATAGGCCTTGTAAGCCGATGAGCGAAGCCGCGGAACCACGTCGCAACTATGAGCTTTTTGATGCGGAGCTGTCTGGGGCTGTGCTTAACACCCGACTGCTCCTACGTCTCCTCAAATGGATGCGACCCTATTGGAAAACGCTCGCTACTAGCTTGATTGCCGTATGCGCAACGTCATTGCTGGCGATCGCGCTGCCAATCATTATTTCAGTAGTCGTGATCGACCATGTTCTTCACCCGCAATCCACAGTGGTCGCGCCAAGTTTCGGCATGGTCTGGCTGACTGAGTGGATAGCGTCCAATACCGGCTGGTCCCTGCTCATTTCAGCTTGCGCGCTCTACATAGCTGCACAGTTGATCTGGGCGTTTACATCCCACCTCCATCGAATGACTCTCACGCAGACCGTCATAAACGGACTCCGCGACCTTCGACACGACCTGTTTAAGCATCTCGAGACTCGGCCATTCACGTTTTACGACAATGTTGCTGTGGGTCGAGTCATGACTCGCGTTACCAACGATGTGGAGTCTCTGTACGAGCTGCTTCGAGGCTTGGGTACGTTGGTCGGTGAATTGATGCCATTTGCATTTGCTCTCGTCGTCATGCTGACGCTGAACATCGAAATGTCCCTGATCTTGATGCTCTACATTCCGATTCTGGTAGCGGTGACACTTGTGTTTCGACGCTACACGCGACGCCTCTTTCGCCTAGTTCGACAGTCGGTGTCGGCGCTGAACCAAAATCTGCAAGAAAACCTCAGCGGACTTCAGGTTGTTCAGTTGTCAACGAGAGAAGACTACAACCTGCGGCGCTACCACAGAATCAATGGAAACAATCTCTTGTTTGAATCTCGTTCCATGCGATTGGAAACTCTCTATTCGTCATTCAATGACAGCATGGCATCTGTGGCAACCGGCGTAATCCTTTGGTACGCGGGTGGTCAAGTCATTCAGGAAGAAATCTCGCTGGGCGGCATGGTTCTGTTCACTAGGTTCATCGACATGTTGTTCCACCCTATCGTCGTCCTCGGAGAGCAAATCAACATCTTGTTCCGCGCAATGGCGAGCGGCGAACGAATATTTCAAGCGTTAGATTGGGATGAAGCCATCCACGAACCCGAAGTTGCCGTTAAGCTCCCTGCTCGACTGAAAGGATCTGTCGAGTTTCGAAATGTCATATTCAGCTACGGCGACTCGCCCGTAATAAAGGACGTTTCGTTTTCTATTGAACCCGGAGAAAAACTTGCCATCGTTGGCACGACCGGCTCAGGAAAAAGCACTCTCATTCGGCTACTCAGCCGGTTCTACGACATTTCCGACCAGTCGATATTTGTAGATGGCATTGATGTCAACCGAATACATACACATGATCTGCGCAGTCGCATAGGAGTGGTTCTTCAAGATTTCCACATGTTCTCCGGAACGATCTACAGCAACATTTGGCTAGGCAAGCCAAACGTCGACGAAGAGGCTGTCGTCAAAGCCGCCAAGACAGCAAACGCACATGATTTCATCATGGCTTTGCCAGACGGCTACCACACAAAGCTTGCGGAAAGAGGGCAGAACCTCTCGCAGGGCCAAAGACAACTGCTCGCGTTTGCACGCATTCTTACAACCGATCCCGAAATACTTGTGCTCGATGAAGCCACCGCAAATATTGACACGGACACAGAGCTACTTATTCAGGACGCGCTGAAGACGCTTACCCGAGGAAGAACATCAATAATCATTGCGCATCGTCTCCAGACCATTCAGGACTCTGACCGCGTGTTGGTATTGGACGACGGCGAAGTGGCAGAGATTGGAACCCATGACGAGCTCTTGGCGAAGCACGGAATCTTCTATACCCTGCATTCGCTGCAATTCCAACCCGTTGATCACGACGAATTACAGCAGCGGCACCAGCGCTAACTGCTTTAAAGAAAATTCGGGGATGGGTTCAGTCCGCAACGGACTGTGGGCGTCCCTGAGTTTCCAGACTTTCCTGGACACGCCGCAAGGCATCGCGAGTTTGCTGCAACTCGGCAATCACTTCGTCCGAGTGAATAGCCGCCTTGAGCTCCTGTAGCGACTTTTCACGCGCTTCTTGTACATTTGTAATCACTATGCCAATGAAGAGGTTGATTACCACGAATGTTCCAACCACAACGAAGCTGAGGAAGTAAGCCCACGCCCACCAGTAGTGTTCCAGAGCGGTGTACATGATGTCAGTCCAATCCTCCAAGGTAACTATCCGAAACAGCGAGAGCATTGCTATACCCAGTGTGCGCCAATGAGTGGGATCGATATCGTGGAACAAGTGGTAACCAGTAACTCCATACACATAGAAGATGATCGACATCAAAAGGACAATGTTGAACATACCTGGAACCGAGTGGATGAGAGCGGTCACCAAGACCCGCAACTGAGGAAGTGCCGATACGAGCCTCAAGACTCGTAGCACGCGGGCTAGCCGAGCGATTGTCGCGAGTTGTCCTGTTGTTGGGATGAGACAGAACACAATAATCACGAAGTCGAATATGTTCCATCCATCCTTGAAGTACAAATGACTGCGCGGATACGTTGCCATCATCTTGGTAATTGCTTCCAAGATGAAGACAACCAGAATTATGTCGTTAATCCACTGAAATATGTATGAGAAACGATCATGCAGGTAGCTTGAGGTGTCGAGCCCGACGACTAGTGCATTGAAGAGGATTATGATCGTGATTCCGTGGGTAAACCAGCCAGAATTCACGATCCTCGCTGCCAATGTCTGAACTTTCTTTAACAAACTCGAGCCTCTTGAGAATTGAAGGTGGGGGGACTACAGGATTCGCCGGATGCAATCGATTCAGACGTCAGCTAAACGACGAGCCCTATGCAGATTGCCAGACAGTAGTTGGTTGGCCACAATTCTAGTGTCTACGCCAACGTCACGCGTAGTAGCTTTCCACAAGTATTTTGATCTCTTGGGTTTCTTGTTGACAAGCTTCTCCAAAGCGAAGCCGTCATCTATGCGGCCAGGCACTCCAAAAGCAGGCGGATTTTAAAACAGCACAAACTCCTACTCCACCAAGGTCCGCTCATTGAGATGCGCTCTCCTGCTCGTTGGACTCCAGAGTCGCGAATCGACTAGTCGAGAACTCGAGAACGTTGCTCCGTTTTATTGCAACTAGCGCGTGGGGAAACACGAGACAGGCGCGAAACGAATTAGCGTGGTATTCCTCGGCGTATCAATTTAGTAGATGCCCGGTATGATCCTCTTCGGAGTTTTCTTGCAGTATTGAGCCCATGCTTCTCCATACTTCTTGGCACAGAACTGATCGTCGGTACGTTGCCGATGAATGAATAGCCCCACAATGAAAACCACATAGATCCATGCCCAGACGTTGAGAAAGTGTCCGAAAGCCAACGCCATCGCCAACGCCATCAGAAATTCACCAAAGTAGTTCATGTGCCGCGACGCCCCCCAAAAACCGCTGCACAAGATCTTTGCTTCGCCACTGCCTAGTGTTCGTGGCGCGATAAAGCCCAAGAATTTCCGATCAGGCCATCTCTTGAATGTGTATTTTTGCCAATTGGACCCCCGAGAGATGACCCAGCCAATCAAGAACAGTAGGCAGATACCACCAAGGTAATACAGTGAACCGCCCTCCAAAAATCCAGGGGCGGGAAAGTGAGATAGTCCCCATAGAGGAATTAGGTAGAGATACGCATAGACAACTAGACAACCCCAAATGAGCTTGAAACCAAGCGTCTCATGAATGATGTCGTAGGTATAGAGCTGAACTCGCTCGAAACTGAAGTAGTCAATAACGAAGAATGTCCACATTCCGGCATATACGAGCACACCTAAATTAAAACTCTCGCCATACAGACCAGCATGGTAGGCGGCCCCAGACAGAGCATTCAAGGAAAGAAGCGTTCCGCCAAAAATGTACAGAACCATTTTGACATCCACGCGATTGCCCAGCTTTGGATTCAATTCCCAGCCGTTCCAAAACTTGCGTAAGCCATTGCGACCCTTGTCGCGTACGCCAAGCATCAGAACCAAAGTGATCAGGAAAGCCAACACGGTTGATCCCGCTACAGAGTAGAAGGTTGCTCGAAAAAGCCAGTCTCTGGGAATCCCGCCAACTTCGAACCACCAAACCCCCAAAGCGACGGCAAATACAAGCAACCCATTCAATCGGTAGTTCAGTAGCTCTCCGGTTTGCTCGTTTCGAACATACCCCTCAACTTTCAGTGCTGGAAGAGTTACATGCAGAAGGACAAGCAACCCGAAAACGACAAATGGCGTAAGAAACGCGTAGACGGCAGCAGTTGTTCCCAGATCTAACATTTCGACTCTCTCGCAAGGCAACCCAGAGCGATTCTCATTCGATAGTACACGAAATCTTGTAGTCGAATCATGATCATAAATGGGTAATGCATAGCGCTGAGGCTCGAGTCGTTCCGATGCACGAAGGGGTCTCCTCAATGACGAAACTTGGCTACCACTTTGTCCTCGCGTGAGCGTGCTCTTATACTTGTGCAACCCGTTATGTAGAGGTCCAATTCACTATCCGACTCAGCACCGTGAGTGCAAACCACGGTGTTTACTGCGTGGCATGCACTCCTCAGAGATTGCAAGCACTTGAATGGACTATTCCAGTCGACACTCATGACTAGAGCGCTGAAGACTCGCACTCCATCAAGAAATCCCAGAAAACGTGCGCTATTGGCGTTAGCCGCAATCATGTTGAGTCTAGTAGCCATTGCTGGACTTGCAGGCAACAAAGACGCTCATCTGAAAACTTCAGCCAAGGAAGGTGGACACAATTTCCCGCCAACGGCTTGGGACTACGCGCAGTTGGTAGAACCAATCTTGGGAGTTCCACCCAAGGTAGACCTTGGCGAAGCAATAGAAATGCCCTTGTACGTCGAGGGCGTACAGGTTCACGGTGTTTTCAAAGATTGCGACAATCCAAGCAGACTTGGCAAGGGGTGTATATCAGGTTCTGTTGTACAGAGCTATGAAGGAAGGACAGCGGAGGGAAGCCCGTTACCAGAGGTTGTCTGGGTAGCATTTGGTCGAAACTCTACTCAGCTTGACATGGGGATAGCTGGGTCTGTGCAAATGATCGGTTATCACAAGGTTACGGGTGCAACAGCTTTCTTTGAGAGCAGCGATGCAATTGAGCCGTGGGCCTATCTAGACGAGGAAACGCAGCGATTGAAGGGAGTCATGCCTTGGATCGACGATCCCGCTGAGTTCAATCGAGCATTCCGCACTCCTGGAGAGATTCAGTGTGTGGGTTGCCACCAAAACGACCCATTCGTTCACAACTCCTTCATCGACGCTGCGAGGAATCCAGAGACTGGAAGACCCGTAGTACCGGTCGTACGCACACGAGACTTGGAATTTGAGAGTGATTTGCCCTATTACGTAATAGGCGGCGAAAATTGGGACATGAGAACGATCTACATCGAGAGGAATGGGTGCGTAGGGTGTCATAGGATAGGAATGGCAACACTCAACATGTATATGCGGACCGGTTGGAATCCACATGAGGAAATGCCACCAGCTAATCCCGGAAAGTTCAGGGACGACTTCGAGGAGTTGATGGATTGTTGGACAAACACTCCAGAGAAGACTGAAGACTGTGATTGGATTGTTCCTCCCGCCGGCTCCGCACCGGGACGAATTGTCGGAGATGACTATCCCTTCAAGGCGGAGTTCAATTTGCCTGGATTGGAAAAGAGTAAAGGAGACGACGGGTTCAATATCAAGCAGGAACTTGGTGATATAGAGGCTGCAATTGAAGAGATTGAGCACGCAGAGAAAAGTGGCTCGCTTACGTCAGAAGAAGCAAAGGAACAGAGAGAAAACCTGGAGCATTGGATTGAGCTTCTGAAGCAATACCAATCGGGCTTGGATGAAATAGACGCCGCATTGGCTGAGGGAAAGCTAAATGAGCAGCATGCGTATTTGAAACGAGTTGAGCTAGAGAGTCGACTATTTGGCAAGGGCAAAGACTAGAATTTTTGTACGCAAGCTTGGATAGTCGTTAACTGTAGATTTTCTTAGTTGCGTAAGATTCTCACTATTCGCAATCCCAATCCACCCTCCCCCGCTGAAGTTGTATCCCAAATTTCATGGGGCGATGTATAGTCGGGCGTTCTTACAATCATGTAATGGACTCTAAAGTGCAAAGCGGTCTCAAATACACGACTGCTCAAGGTTTTACCGCAATCCGCGACGGCATCCCGTCGAGTGGCGCCGCGAAGCTAATACCTTCCGTCAGCGTAGGCATGGCAGTACGCAAGCCAGAGTGGCTCCGTGTCCGCCTTCCAAGCGGCAGCAAGTACCGCAAAGTGCATCAGGCAGTAGTTCAAAATTCGCTCAACACCGTCTGCTCGGAATCGCACTGCCCCAACATCGGCGAGTGTTGGAGCAATGGAACGGCAACTCTAATGCTTATGGGGGCTGTGTGTACACGAGCTTGTCGATTCTGCGCGGTCGACACCGGGAACCCCCGCGGTTGGCTGGATGAGAATGAGCCCGAAAATTGTGCTAAGGCAGTGTTGCTAATGAATCTCACGTATGTTGTATTGACCTCCGTGGATCGTGATGACCTACCGGACGGAGGCGCTTCGCACTACGCAGCTTGCATTGAAGCCATTCACGACAAAAATCCAAGCACGACGATTGAAGCGTTAACGCCAGACTTTCGAGGGAATCTCGATTCGGTCGACACCGTGGTTAGCACGTCGGTAAAGGTATTTGCCCAAAACTTGGAGACTGTGCGAGGCCTAACGAGAAGAGTGCGGGATCCTAAAGCAGGATACGAACAGACGTTAGAGGTGCTGCGTCATGCCAAGCGATCTGGAGAGGTCTTCACGAAGTCAAGCCTGATGCTCGGACTGGGCGAGAGCGAAAGCGACGTGATTGAGGCATTTGAAGACTTGCGAAGTCATGAGGTCGATTTCTTGACAATCGGACAATACTTGCGACCCACGAAAAATCACTTGCCCGTAGCCAAATGGGTGCACCCCGATGAATTCGCCAACTACCGAGAAATCGCATTGTCCTTGGGATTCAGGGACGTTGCAGCGGGACCTCTCGTTCGCTCAAGCTATCGCGCAGACCAGCTCGCAGCGAAGATGTGTAGCTAAGGCGATGCCGTCCCGTAAAGCAATCCAGTGTGCAAGTGCGCGGATGCCAATGCACATTGAACATCCATGATCCAATTACCATTGGCACTACCATCCAAGGGCAAATTGTTAGTGTAGTATTCGCAATTCTGCCAACTCAATCGCCAACCTGAATCGGGAGTCTACATGTTAGTTTTTGAATCTTCGGAAAATGCCACACCCATCGAGCTGGTTTCGGCGAGTGACATCAAGGAATGGCGCAAGAACCAAAGCGACCTTGTGTTGGCTTGGGCTGATCGCTCAAAGTTCAAAGGTTCTGCCAATCACTACTTCACTGTTCCCGATGAGCGTGGTTTCCCAGCACGAGTTGTTGCTGGAATCGGCAAGTCCGTTAATGTTGAGAGCATCGGATCACTCTCACAAAGATTGCCCGCTGGCGAGTACTGTCTCGACGATGTAGATCCCGCATCTATCTATACACTGGCGTTGGGCTGGGGAATGGGTTCTTACCAGTTTTCCAAGTACAAAACTAAGGAAAAGAAGCCCGACGACAAGCCTCGTCTCTTTGTTGGTCCCGATCACGCATCGATCAACGAAGAACTGAGTTCAATGAACCTGGCTCGCGACCTTATCAACACCTCAGCCGGCGACCTGTTGCCCGATCAACTAGAAAGTGCTGTGGAGGATGTCTGCTCGAAGTTTGACGTGAGCCTGAACGTTACTCGTGGTGATGAGTTGTTGCGAGCAGGATTTCGAACAATTCACAGTGTGGGACGGGCAAGTTGCTCCGACCCAAGACTTTTGGACTTCACATGGGGAAACGACGACTCGCCCAAAGTGGCAATTCTCGGCAAGGGTGTGTGCTTTGATTCAGGAGGACTAGATCTCAAGTCTGCAGCCGGAATGCGAGAGATGAAGAAGGACATGGCCGGTGCTGCAATTACGCTAGGACTTGCTCAGCTCATTATGTACCGCAACTTAAACGTACATCTTCGCGTCTTGATTCCTGCAGTAGAAAATGCCGTCTCCAGCAATGCCTACCATCCCGGTGACGTCATAACGACATACAAGGGAACCACCGTGGAGGTTGGTAATACAGACGCCGAGGGTCGCCTGATTCTCTGCGACGCGTTGGCTCTTGCTGCCGAATCTCAACCAGAACTCATGATCGATTTTTCAACCCTGACAGGTGCTGCCCGAACAGCAGTTGGAGCCGACATATCAGCAATGTTCTCGAACGACGACGAAGTTGCCAATGGCCTTTTGGAGGCGGGAAACGACGTTCTTGATCCAATTTGGCGCTTGCCTCTATACGCCGGCTATCGAGAGTCGTTGAAAAAGTCCATCGCCGATCTGTCAAACATCGGTAGCCAATCGATGGGCGGTGCTATAACAGCGGCTTTGTTCTTGGAGCACTTTGTAGCGGGTACTCCATGGGTTCACTTCGATTTAATGGGCAGCAACACTAGCACGAGACCTGCACATCCGTCCGGTGGAGAGGCGATGGCATTGCGCGCCGTCTTCCACTACCTACAACAACGGTATGGTGTCGCAAGCTAACCACAGCGAACAAAAACAGACTCAGATTGTCCATAGTGTGGTCCGGCCATTTCGGCGGGCCCGGTACTACCCCTTACTTATGCACTGAAACTCTTTCATGGTGAAGGTCTACATTTACGACACCAGAGCGCGCCGCAAGCGTGTGTTCGAACCCATCGACTCAAGCAACGTGACCATCTACGTTTGCGGACCAACGGTCTACGACTACATTCACATCGGTAACGGACTGTCAGCGGTCGTGTTCGATGTGTTTGTGCGATTGATGCGTATCGTGTATCCAACAGTAACCTACGTGCGCAACATCACCGACATTGAAGACAAAATAATCGCTGCATCGTTGGAAAACAATGAACCGTACGACGAACTAACAGAGCGATTCGTTGAGGCATTCCACGAAGACATGGACGCACTGTATGTACTTGCTCCCGACGTAGAGCCACGTCCCACAATGCTTCTTCCAGAAATTACCGACATGATCGAGAGGCTATTGGAACGGGGCCACGCATACGTAGCAGAGGGCCATGTGTTATTCAGTGTGCAGTCATTTCCCGAATATGGCAAACTGTCAAATCGATCTCTGGAAGACATGATTGATGGCGCCAGGGTTGAGGTTGCGCCCTACAAGCGAGACCCCAAGGACTTCGTATTGTGGAAGCCATCGTCCGCAGAATTGCCAGGTTGGGCGAGTCCGTGGGGCCGAGGCCGGCCAGGTTGGCACATAGAGTGCTCAGCCATGATTCGAGAACACTTGGGTCCTACGATCGATATACACGGCGCGGGCAGCGACCTCGTCTTCCCTCACAACGAAAATGAGATTGCACAGGGACGCTGCGTTGAAGACGGTGTCGACTATGTCAATTACTGGATGCACAACGGAATGCTAAATCTAGGTGGGCGCAAAATGTCCAAGAGCCTAGGCAATGTTGTTTCAATCAAGCACCTGCGATCGTTGCATAGCAACGAAACTATTCGTTACGCCCTATTGACCGGACACTACCGACAAAGCCTTCTTTGGAATGAACGCCTTCTTGACCAATCTCGAAGGAGTATTGATACGCTCTACCGATCCTTACGTCATGTGGCGGAGAAGACCGGCGCAGAAGAGCGAACGTGCGCGGATTTCAGCCAGTCGCCTTTGGAGATCTTTCCTGATTCCGTGGTGGCGGCTCTGTCCAACGACTTGCATACGCCAAAGGCTCTTGCTGAACTTCATGCAATTGCAAGGGAGATTCAACAGACGCAAAATACTGGCACGATGCGCCAACTAGGTGAGAAACTGCTTGCTGGGGCCTGGTTGTTAGGCCTCTTGAACCGCACCCCATCAGACTACTTCGGATCGTCCGAACAGATAGATGCAGAAACTATCGAGAGCATGCTGGTAGAACGGGATGAAGCGCGCGCGAGGAGAGACTTTGCGAGAGCCGACGAGATTAGAGCGGAACTCGCTTTGCGTGGGATCGAAATCGAAGATACGAAAGACGGAACAAGGTGGTCGAATCGTGATCGATAGGGATTGGGTTCCCTTTCCGTGTAATTCGTTTGTTGTGGGTACTGTCTTTGAAGGACTCGATCCTACGACGTACAAAGCCTAGCGGGTACCGTGTTGGCAATGGGCACTTCAATGACTAAAGACAGTGGAAAGCGATCACTTCATGTCTGAAGCGCTCGGCAACATGCTCAACTCGGGTTCAAACTTCGGACGACCAACTCGTGTCGCAGTTTTGGTCGGTTTGCTCGGTTTTGCGCTAAATGCAGTTGCCGCAGGCACGTATGCACCCCTAGACACTCCTGCGTCAATGCCTCTTGAAGGGACAATCAAAGTCATCGGCACTGATCTAAACCTTACTGAGGTACACAGGGATACGTGGCTACCGTCAGCCGGAACCACGTTGCCGGTAATGGAATTTGATGTGATTTCTGTCGATCGTTCCGTCGTTCCACGACCGCGTTCGCTCCAAATCTCGACCCATTCGCTATTCGACTACATTGTGAGTCCCGGAAAGTCTTGGTCCGATGGCGACGAGAACTGGGCTAGCCTTCCATTCACACTCATAAACCGGTGGGTGAATTGCACGCACAACGGCCTCTTGAAGTTTCGATTCGACGAATCTCAAATCGATCAGGCGTCAATTCGGATTGATCAAGAGACGTGCCACTTTCACAAATTCGATATGTCAGGAGATGTTCAAATCGATTTCGCATTGCGCGAAATCGACGACAAGGAAGAACTGCGTGAAGAATTTCTGATCGAGACTGACGGTCGATTGCCAACCGCGACTTTCGACGACTTTACTGCAACGTACGAAGTAGACGCCGAAGATTTCTTGGTTGGATTGCCCCGCGACCACGATCTCGCCGTGGCGGGAATTTTCTACGAAGGAGTCCACTACCGCACGGAATGTCGGACTCGCAACGAACCATACCCCTATTGTGATCACATGCTGTTGACTTCGTTTTCCACAGCAAAATCCGTCTATCCGCCGCTTGTATTGATGCACCTCTCATTGAATAGGCAGCCTCCTGTCAATGATGAGAATGTCGTTGACTACTTGCCAGAAACTGGAGACTCTCCAGGATCTTGGGACAACGTAACGTTTGATCACTTAGTGGACATGACATCAGGAAACTTTGAAGTCGACTTTCCGTTGATTGATCCCGCACCTGGAAACTTCTATGGTTTGGTTGACGCAGCAACAAAACTTCAAGCCGCTTTGTCATGGGAGAACGGGGCAGAAGCTGGAACTCGATTTATCTACCAAACCGCTGACACCTACATTCTCGTTACAGCTTTGGATCGATTTCTGCAATCCAATGGATACGGTTATAGCGATTCGTTTGCGTTCGTGGTCGACCGCATTTACCGTCCGCTAGGGCTGTCGCCAGCTGTATTAGCCACTCGTAGAACCTATGAAGCCGATCAACCCAACACGGGAAGAGCGTATGGCGGCTACGGCATGTGGTGGGATACCGACTCCATCGTCAAGCTTGCTCGTTTCATGTTGTTGAGCGATGGAACCGTGAATGACGAGACACTCATCGACCCGACGCTCCTGAACGCAACTCTGCAACGTCTTGAATCTGATCCAGGCATAGATACCCGGGTAGTGGGCATGCGCTACAACAACGGTATGTGGGCCATTCCCGCGCACGAGCTAGGCACGGATCTCGAAGATTGTGAGACCTGGGTGCCAAACATGAGTGGCCTATCAGGAATTCGGGTTTTTCTAATGCCGAACGGAATGATTGTCTACTATTTCAACGATGCCCAGCTCTTTCCTTCATACCCGGTCATTTCGTCTTCCAATCAAGTGAGTTCACTGTGCGAGGATGACCTGGACTAAGGATCCTGAGAGGTCTTCGGTTCTGAAGGAAAACATCTGACATTGGAAACCTGTGCGCGCAAATCGCCTGTTCGAAGACTCGATTAGTATGAAGCAGATTCATTCATACACCCAGATTCCTAACATTCAATTCATACTATGTTTGCTATGCTCTCTCGTTCGAATCTAGACGAAGGTGTCAGGCAAACAATGGAATCAACCACTTATTGCTCCAAACTCAGATTGACTCCGCTACGGCTACTCAGCCTTATAGCTGGTGCAACAATGGTTGCGGGATGTCTCAATGCCCAAACGGAGAGCTCGACTGAATCGGAAGATTCTGCGGGAGAAATCACCACAACAATCGTGAGCGCCAGCAGATCTGAAACTGAAGATCGGGCGGTTGTTGTAATTCGTCCTGGTGTTGAACCCAACCACCTTAACGTTGTAGATTTGCTCCGGTCAATTCCGGGCATTGCCGTTTCGTCGACGGGAAATCCAGCCACGTTAGCCCAAGTGCGCATACGCGGTGCTGAAGCAAACCATACGCTTGTGCTCATCGATGGAATCAACGCCAATGATCCAGCATCGGAGTTCAACTTCGGAGCTTTAACTCCGGCCGGCATCGAAAGAATCGAGGTACTTAAGGGACCTAGTAGTTCCATTTGGGGAAGCGACGCACTAGCTGGAGTCGTCTACTTGGACACTCGACCCACTCGCAACCAAGCTCTGATGAATGTCGATCTGGGAACGCAAGATCACAGAGGTGTTTCAGCCGATTGGTCCCTTAAAGAGACGAGCCGATTTGCTCGAGTCTCCCTTCTGGATCGCAGGAACTCGGGATTTAATGCAAACCCGATTGGCGATGAGTCCGATGGTCTAGAGCAACGTTCAATCAATCTGCATGGAGGTGTAACCAAATCGCGCTGGGAGAGTTCAGCAGCTATCCGCTGGCTGGATTCAATCTCGGACTACGATCCATATCTTGGAGACGGACCACTTCAGGTAGATACCCAACGCACAACGTTCATGGCGAAAACGTCATACGCCGTTTCGAAGACATGGACGCCAAGACTACGGTTCGCCAAGTCTCGGACCTATGTAGGTAACCTATCCCGTGGTAGTCGTACAAATCACAACGTCGGGTCACGTAGAGCAATTTCTTGGGAAAATCGCATTGACCTCGGCGACCACGGTCTCGCACATGCCGTATTGGAAAACATTCATGAAGGATACAGCCAACGTTCACCAGCTTCAATTTTTGGAGACCCGAACCAGGACCAGGACATTGATCGATGGGGAGTGGCGATTGAGTACAAAGTATCCATCGAGCCTGTTACGTTCCAAACGTCCCTACGTAGGGACTTGAACTCCAATTTCAGAGACTCAACCACCTGGAGCGTAAGAGTTCACGCTCCAATCTCATACATTAACTGGTTCGCCGCGGTCGGAGTGGGCAACAAGAATCCTTCTTTCACCGAACTGTACGGTTACTTCCCAGGTTCCTTTGTAGGCAATCCACAACTTGAACCCGAGACTTCCTTGCAGTGGCAGCTAGGATCGCAGTTCAATGTTGGTAGTGCGCACATTGAAGCTACATGCTTTGCCGCCTCGCTGGAGAGCGAAATCAATGGTTTCGTCTACTCCCCGGAAGCAGGTACGTTCACAGCCCAAAACGTCACGGGTGAGAGTTCGCGTAGGGGAATCGAATTCAGCCTGGAGTCTCAGTGGCGCGAAGTAGACCTGCGATTTGGGTACGCGTTTATCGATTCTGAAGCACAAGGAATGCACGAAATCCGCCGACCGCGGCACAGTGCTAGCGCAAGAGCGCTGGTGCCTGACTTCTTTCAGTGGAGAGTTTCGGTTGGGGTTGTCCACCACGGATCACAAAACGATACAGATTTTGGTACTTTTCCAAGCAAACAGGTCGAGTTGGACCCATTCAACCTAGTAACAATCGAAGCGGAACGAGCCATTTCGGATTTGCTCAAATTGAGCCTGATCGTCGAAAATGCGATGGATGTTGAGTATGAGGAAGTATTGAATTACGCTGGTCCTGGCTTGAGTGTAAGAGGAGGAATTAGGCTCACACTATGAATGTTCAACGCATTGAGGAAATTGTCGCTAGTCATTGGGAGGGGCATATTCTCGATGTGTTGACGGAATACATCACAATCCCCAATGTGTCTCCCGTATTTGACCCCGATTGGGAGCAAAACGGTCACATGCACAAGGCGGTTCAGCTCTTTCACGACGCGGTCGAACAATACTCGATCGAGAATATTGACACTCGAATCGTAGAAATTCCACAAAAAACACCGCTGCTCTTCTTGGTGGTACCAGCAATGAATGGTGGTAGTGGCAACGTCCTACTTTACGGGCACTACGACAAGCAACCTGAATTCACAGGTTGGCATGCTGGAAAGGGTCCGTGGATTCCTGTATTGGAAAACGGGCGTCTCTACGGACGAGGCGGCGGCGACGACGGCTACGCTCTTTTTTCTAGTTTGTCAGCAATTGCAGCGTTGCAGCAGACAGGTGCACCTGTGCCGAGATGCACAATTGTTATCGAGGGCTGCGAAGAGAGCGGAAGCTACGATCTGCCACACTACATCGAGCTTCTAGCCGACGAAATCGGCACGCCAGATTTAGTTGTTTGCCTGGATGCTGAGTGTGGAAACTACGACCAGCTGTGGTTGACTACTTCGCTTCGCGGAATGTTGAGTGGAACGCTAAATGTGGAGATTCTCAATGAAGGTGTGCACTCCGGTGCAGCTGGTGGCATTGTTCCCTCGAGTTTCCGAATCCTGCGCTCACTGATTGAGAGAATTGAAACAAGCGAAACGGGCCAACTCCACGACAGGTTGTATACCGACATTCCCTCGTGGGCTAGGGAACAATCCTCTGAAGTAGCAGCGACCCTTGGCCATACCGTTATTGAGCGCTATCCATGGGCTCGAGAACCGACTGCAAAGACGGACAATCTGAGCGAGCTTCTAATCTCCAATACTTGGCAACCAAGTCTCGCGACTGTTGGAATCGGCGGCGCCCCTTTGCCGCAAAATGCGGGCAACACTCTTAGACCCTCAACGTCTGCGAAGCTAGTTTTCCGCTTGCCACCCAATGCCAACGCAGGTGAATGTGCAGAATTCGTCAAAGCCGAGCTTGAACGAGATCCGAACTATGGAGCAGTTGTAGAGTTCAATTGCGATGCAGCCGAGTCCGGATGGCACTCTAAACCCGTCAGCCAGTGGCTACACAATTCGTTGGATCGCGCATCCAACCACTTCTTCAGTAAACCCTATCGGCGAATGGGAACAGGCGGCACAATTCCGTTCATGAAAATGCTAGGGGAGCAATACCCGAATTGCGAGTTCATGGTTACTGGAGTATTGGGTCCGCATTCGAACGCACATGGTCCAAACGAGTTCCTGGATCTCAAAACAGGGGAACGGGTGACAAGCTGTGTGGCCTATGTCTTGGCCACACTAGCTCAGGCGAATTGATGCCCAGACCACTGAGCGAACTCACTAGTCGCCAATGAAACCCCCGTTCGACTCTCTGTGTCGACGACCCGAACTAAATTGAGCTTCCAAGAAGGACATTTGGTCCCCAAGTATGCGCCCTGAATTCGTCAGAGCCAAGTATTCAGGTAGGTTGGGCGTATACGGCAGCGCAATCAATTCCCAATCGCAATCTTCCAGCAACCTATTTCCCTTTCGATGATTGCACCTCTTGCAGGCGGCCACGACATTGTCCCACTGATCTAGTCCACCGAGGGACTTGGGAACCACGTGATCTCGAGTCAAGTTGGAATCTCGCTGTTTGAAACCACAATACATGCAAAAATTGTGATCCCGGGCAAAAAGAGCTCGATTAGTCAAGGGAGGCACGGTTTTGTAGCTAGAAAATATTTCGCCATCGCACGCAATAATGCTGTTCACGTCAATGATTGTTCGACTTCCATCGAGCCGCGAATAACCCCCACGAATCCTGAGAACTGATTCGCCCAAGGTCCACCGCACTATTTCTCGCGTGTAGAGACACACAGCGTTTTGCCAGCTAATCCAACCAATCGGTTGCCCAGCAATATTCAAACGCAAAATGCGCGGAACGCGTCTGAACTGATCTAGTGTGGCCAACATTGTCCTGAATTGTGGTCTTTGCCTTTACCTTGCAGATCCAACGACTTTAGCAAGATTCCATAGTGTAAGGTTTTTTATAACAAGCAGGTGACCAGTCGACCACTAGTGGTCAAACTTCGCTGGTTAGATCACCGCTTCAACTCGATTAGCTCGAACGTCAGGCATGGTAGGTGCAGACTCTGTCTCCGGTTCGCCCGCAATTCTGACATGTCGCAGCACACGAGGTTCCCCCGTATTGTAAGGACGGGCTCGATGCAGCACACATCGATTGTCCCAAATCGCCAGGTCTCCCGCCTGCCAACTGTGCTCGTAGATGCGTGGAGGCTGGCACGCAAAATCCAGTAACTCTCGGAGCAACGATTGTGCGTCGCTATCGTCCATTCCAGGGATGTGGTAGGCGTGGCGGCCAATATAAAGCGCTTGTCGACCAGTTTCCGGATGCGTCTTGACGAGGGGCCGCAGGGGCGCTCCCAAAGTATGGAATCCGTAGCTCGATCCGGTCTGGGCTATGTGTCCTATCTTCGACTGCGAGTAATAGAGAGAGTGCAGAGCAGACAGCTTCTCAATTCGTTTCTTCATTGGTTCCGACAGTTCGTGATACGCCGCCCGCATATCCGCCCAACCAGTGCCTCCTCCATTCTCCGGCATCCTCAATGCACTTAGGCACGAGGCCTTGGCTGAGAGGGGCATGTATGAACTGTCTGTATGCCAACCCTCATTGCCGCGCAACAAACTCACAGAGAATGCCTTCTTGTCCAATACATCACCATCCTTTCGGACGTTAGAAATCATCACGGCCTTTAGTGTCTTTGAGGGATCCAAATACTCGATACTGCCAAATCGCTCGCAAAAATTTATCTGCACTTCTTTTGAGGCATGCTGATTCGGAAAAATCAACACTCCGAATTCGAGGAATGCTTCCTTGATACGAAATGCATCGTCGTCAGATAGACTGTCAAGGCTTACGCCCGTAACGTATGCACCCAGCGTTGCGCTGGTTGCTTCTAATCTCAAAGACATCTAAAGAATCCCAATTCAATCGTTCTTGGACAACGCTACGCAGCAAAACCTACATTATGGCCCAATTGCCATTGTGTCAACACTCGTCGGTGGGTACCAGCCTATTTACGGATATTCGAAACAATCCGCATCAATTGACTACGAGGATCGGACTTTACGCTAAAGCCCCGGTTGGGGTAGCACAACAGTGCAATGGTTAGCCTCTTCTCTACTAACAAATCGGATCAAGTGTGAAGCTCTACGCCAAAAGTGCTAATATTGCTTACTGACTTATCTCAACATGGATGTTTACGAGGTAATCCCATGAAAAAGCTTCAGTGGCTTGTCATAGCCCTTCTAGCCGTTTCACTCTCCAGCTGCGCGATGTTTCGCCAGGTTCCACCCGATCAATTCCACTCTCCGACCGCTGGTGCCAAGGGCGAGTGGGAGTGCACTGGCAGTAAAGCCAACGGCGACTGGGATTGTCAGCGAGCATCGGACGAGGAGGAAGCTTCCTTTGCTGTTTCCGAACCGGACGCCGGTGATGTGGCAATGCCCGCGGTCTACACTGACGAAACGCCCACCAATTCATTGCAGCAGGTACCCGTAAGAGTACATAGGTACGAACCTCCAGGGACTGGCACGATTCAGGAAACAATTGCCCAATCAGGGGCGACCTCAAATGCACGAGGGGACGAACCAGAATATCTGTGGCTGTCCCATCGACCAGATGCACCAACATTAATCGAGAATTTGCCGGACACGTTCTATGCCGTTCAGCTTGCGGCATTTAGCGACATGCAAAAGGCAAACAATTATGCTAGCAATGCATCCTGGTTGGTCGAACCACGTGGCGTCAAGACCGCATCTGGCGGAAAAACCTACTACGTGATCTTGCTCGGGATATATGAGACTCGAACCCGTGCCGAACGGGCCGTTAGCAGTATTTCCAAGCATATTGGTTCGGACAAGCCGTGGATTCGGTCCATGACGTCGCTCAAGCCAGCTATCCGTGCCGCGAACGGAAGCGGCGGAGGCGACCGGCTCTAACGAATCTCACTGCTAGATCTTGCCACCGTTCCCATGTGAGAGATGTGCGCGGACGCGGCAGACTGCTGTTGTGCGTTCGTGCTCAGGAATTAGTTGCACGCGTTGCTGGTCGGTCCATGCAACGCGTCAACCAATCGTCTAGGCTGGGTAGATGGGACATGGGCAGATTCGCCATGCGAGCCCAAGCGAAGACGCTGGCCACGTTTAAGTCTGCCACAGAAAACTCGTCTCCCAATAGATAGGTACTCTTTGCGAGTTCCCCGTTCAAGACAGTAAATGGTCTGTCAAGTTGCTCTTGAATCTGGGCGGCACGTTGATCATCCTTTGTAGCTCCCAGGATGCCTAGTGTGTAGCGAAGGCAATCGAGCAAGTGCGAATCCACAGAAGTCATAACCCAAAACGACCACTGCCAAGCAAGAGCTTCCTGTTCCAGAGACTTTGGCGCCAGGCAATCGTATTTCCGCGCAAGGTACAGGTTGATGGCCATCGACTCATGAAGTACAAATCCTTCTTGGTCGATTACTGGAACCTTCCCCATCGGATTCAAGGACAGCAATAGGCTGCGTTCCTCATCAGATGAAAAAATGCGTCCGTCGTGAACATATCTGACGCCCTTTGCAATCCGAAGCTCTTCGGCCATCCATAGCGTTCGAAATGTTCGACTCTGTGCGTAGCCGTAGATAGTTAGAGACACGATTGCGCGATTGATCCTTGTTCCAAGCGTCTTGTACTACACGAATCGCATTGGCGCCAACAATACTTGAATCAAGCTAGAGTGCTTCTAAGATGGATTCCGCTTTGCTGACGTCGAACTTTCCGGGTCCTTCCACTGCCAGTTTTGTTACCACGCCATCGTCGACAATCATTGCATATCGTTCAGAGCGTTTCCCAAGACCAAAGCCGCTCCCATCCAAGACAAGTCCTAAGGCTTCGGTAAAGGTACCATTGCCATCTCCCGCCATGATGATGGCGTCTGCATCGCGGTCTCTTCCCCATGCATCCATTACAAAGGCGTCGTTCACGGCTACACAAACAATGTCAGAAACGCCTTTTGACTTGATCTCCTCAGCGTGACGAACGAATCCGGGCAAGTGGTGCTCTGAACAAGTTGGCGTAAACGCGCCTGGCACCGCAAAGATTACGACTTTCTTGCCAGCTGTGAGCTCCGCAACGGATACTGCCTGAGGCCGACCATCTCTCATCACATGCAGGTCCGCATCTGGCAGACGATCACCTTCTTCAATCGACATTTTTCTTCCTCAACCAAAATTCAAAATTGGACATTTGGGTCGTCTGGCATTGCCTCGGTACAAGTATGCGTGCAATAGGCAACCAGATTCCGCAATATCTATGATTATGCCAAGACATGCAACCTACACCTATCCTACGGGTGCACGATTGGTCTCTCTCTCATTTTCACACGCTGGGAAATTCGTGCTCTATGTCGAGTTGCTCAGTCATGTTGCGGAACCACTGAATAACTTCTGGATGGTAGGGAATTCCATTCGCCATCCGATCAATTTCGGCTTCGTGCTCTACGATCCCGGGATAGATGACTCGATCCTCGCCCGGTGCAGTTCGGCAATCTAGCAAAGCCCGTAGGTACTCATCCATGTCGTTCCTGAATGTGTCCAGCTCGGTAAATCTGCTTATGTCCAGCGCCATGAAGTAATGTCCCACACCGCGACGACGAAAAGGGCCTCCACCTGTGCCAAGTAGCACGCCGCAAAGAACTTCGATCATCATTGAAAGGCCGAATCCCTTGTGTGAGCCGATTTCGCGAGTAGCACCTAGAGGCAACATCATGAAGTCCTGCGGCACTTGAGACTCAGCCATGATGGGTGTGCCATCCGAGTCAGTGATCCAACCAGGCAGCACGTTTCCACCTACCCGCTTGAGCAGCTCGATCTTATTGCCAGCGACACTGCTCATCGAAGCATCAAAAATGAATGGAGCCTCCTTATTGGATGGCACCCCTATTCCGATAGGATTCAATCCTAATAGGCGTTCTGCTCCGTGAGTCGGGGCAACCAACACTCCTCCCGCAGTCATCGAGATGCCCACCATGTCATTGTCAAGACCAATGTGAGCATAGTAGGCACACGCACCGTAGTGCCTTCCGTTGTAGGCGGTGACTACAGCAGTTCCTGTGTCCCTTGCCCGGTCGCAGGCAGCTTGCATCATTTCGCGACTCTGCGCCAGTCCAAGTCCCCTGTCGCAGTCGTATGAAATTGCAGCGACATGGTCCAGCGTACGAGTCAACTTTGGAGTTGGATTTATCTGGCCAGCACGAAACCCCGCGACATATGCGCGCATCATGTTTGAGACACCGTGCGAGTCGATGCCGCGGATGTCCGCATACATGAGGACATCCGCGGCGGCTTTGGCGTCTTCATCTGGCATCTCAAATGCCTTGAATATTCCTTCGACGGCGTTGCGCATGACGCTCTGGTCAACGCGAACCGCGATTTCATCGGGTACCTTGAATCTATCAAGCATTTGTCGCTCCTTGGACTCTACAGGTCTCTCAAATTCGGGCTCTTGCATCTATCAGCCCATTGATCGACCCAGAATTTCACTTTCTCGCTATGAGTAATCAATTTTTCTGCATGGTTTTTGGCACGTCTCGCAACCAATCTGTTAATGCCTTAGCGACTTCGGTCGGAGCATCTTCCGGCACGAAGTGCCCGGCATTGACGGTTATTTCAGTTTGATTGGCCCAGCTCCTGCAGAACTCGCGTTGCGATCCTGTTAGGATCGCGCCAGGCGCGGCATTTATGAAAAGTTTTGGTACCACGCTTGAGCGTAGCCAATCAGAATAGCGATCTGCAATTTCGCACACGTCTGAAGGGGCTCCTTCTATTGGAATCTGTCTTGGCCAGGTCAACGTTGGACGCCGGGCCTCACCGTTGCGTAAGAAGGGTCGACGATACTCATCCATCACCTCGGGCGCAAGGGTGCTCAACACAGAGCCAGGAAGCACACGTTCGACAAAGAGGTTTTTCTCAAGAATCATTTCCTCGCCAGCTTCAGATCGGAATCCCTGAAATATCCGTCGCGCCTCTACGGGCCACTCATCCCAAGTCAGCTGCCTAACCAATGCTTCCATATAGCAAATGCCTCGGACTTGCCGTGGATGAATATGGCACCAATGAAATGCCAAAGCCGATCCCCAATCGTGAACGACAAACACGACTTTCTGGCGTCCCACGAGCTTGTTCAACGCCAGTTCGAAATAGTGAAATTGCTCCTGAAATCCATAACTTGATGCTGTGGATTTGGCTAGCTTGTCAGAATCGCCCATGCCGAGCAGATCCAAGGCTATGCAACGGAACTGATTAGCCAATGCAGGCATGATTTTGCGCCATAGATAGCTAGAAGTTGGGTTGCCATGTTGAAAGACAACGGGCATTCCGTCGCCGATTTCGACATACGCAATGTTCACTCCTCCCACTTCAACGAATTTCTTGGGAAACCGCATCAATCGATCGTCTGCTGCTCGAATTCTGCACATGATTGTAGGGAGGAGTCCTTGTCTGATCGGTTCTGCACAGGCCATTGGATAGAGAAGCCTAGAGCTACTAGTTCAATCTTGTCGTCAAGCTCACCTTTCATGCAGGTGTCCCGCATTGCTGACAAGACGCATTGAATTAAGTCCTCAATTTTGTTAGATCTCCACATGTTCCGGGATCCAATGGCGTGCTACGCATGTAGGTTAGCCTAGGGCCGGTGAGTAGACTGCGCTACACTAGCAAAGAGTTTCCTTGGAGCGCTTTCTTGGCATTTACATTCCACTTCGTAAAGGGCTCGCAACCATACCCGCGAATCTACGACGAAATTTCCCTAGACAACAGAGCTGCGCTTGCTCCTGCACAATTGTGGGGAGCTTTCTACGGTTTGTTCGGCCTAGGGTCCAACGAGCTCATTGTCATGTCAGTCGGTGACAATGCAGGAGCGCACACCGTTCTGGACGCAATGGAGACTACCAGAGTGATTCGGTCCATTAACCTTGAGCCTACTGTGCGACCTTCTAACGAACAGCCCGTGACCAAGAGTGGTCTCTATGTGTTCAGGTTCTTTGGCGTGCATAGCAAGGACATCGATAAGATCGCGCAGCTCTCCAAGGAAGCTTGGACGTACTTTGAGGACTCCACCAGTTACAAAGCGGAACCACAAGGCTTGTTCTGCGAAACCGATCGGCAAAAGGAACACGGTCTAATGCTGCTTGTCACTTGGTATGACGGACTCAATTCCTGGCAGGTTTCTCGTCGCCCCGCCCCCGAAGCAACAAGGAACTTTCGACAACGAGCTGCATTGACCACATTTACCAAGCCGTTTGCTACGCGGCTGATCGTGTGATCGTAGCTAGTGGTTTAGCGTACTTGGACCAAGACGGCAACATCGCCGCACGACAAAGATAGGCTTGCGAACTAAGGCAAAGACGTCCGGGCTAGAACCTTGGACGTAGCTTCACGGGCAAATGCTTGATGCTATGGAGGAAGTTGGACCAAACGTAGACTGGGTCTCCTACAACCTCAACCTGTGCAAACCGCTTGTGGATTTCTTCCCATAGAACGCGCAATTGCATCTCTGCCAGCCTGTAGCCAAGGCATCGATGAATGCCAATCCCAAATCCCAAGTGCTTACGAGCATTCTCGCGATCAATTTGAAAGACATTTGCGTTGGGAATCGCGTCTTCGTCACGATTGCCGGATATGTACCACAGCGCGAACCTGTCCCCTTGTTTGATTGACTTTCCGCGAAATTCGCAGTCCTGCGTCGCGGTCCTCGCCATGTGGGCGATTGGAATCGCACTATTTCTGACACCATGTTGGGGATCAAATTGGGATCTTCCAGCAGCTTTTGGTACTCCTCTGGAAACTGATTGAGGAAGAGAACGCCACCGGAGATCGAATTACGCGTTGTGTCGTTGCCCCCCACGATCAACAGAAGCAGGTTTCCTAACAACTCGTTCGGCGGCATGTTTCGCGTTGCTTCGCCGTGCGCCAGCATTGAAATGAGGTCGTTCCCGACTTGCTTTTCTTTCTTGCGCGCTTCGAAAACTTCTGAAAAATATGCGTGGCACTTCCAAAGTTCCTCGAACGCAAGCCCAACAGACTTGAACGCAAGTGGATTGGACATGTTTTGGACAGTGTCTGACCAATGAATGAGAAGATTGCGGTCCTCTTGGGGAATGTCAAATAACGTCGCCAACATCCGACCCGTCAAATCGATCGAAACATTCGGCACCCAGTCAAACTCCTCGTTCAGGGGCAACCCATCGAGAATCTCCGCGGCACGCTCCCGGATTACAGGTTCCAGCAGTTGCAATGGACGTTGCAAGAACAAAGGCTGAACCACACCGCGTTGCTCCCCGTGCTTAGGTGGATCCATCATGATGAACATCGGCAAATTGAATTTTGGATCCGGTTGATCGGAGTCGTAGGGCTGACCTCCAATTTGAATCCCGCCGTATCTCTGCTCAGAAGAGAAAAGGTCGTAGCGCTTCTCCATTTCAACGATATCGTTGTATTTCGTAACCGACCAATGGGCACCGTACATTCCACCCGGGCAAAAATGCAGCGGATCTTCCTTTCGCAGTCGTTCAAAGTACGGAAAAATTGTGTCGGACTCGAAAAGACTGGGATGAGAAGGATCCAGCTGATCCAAGGGTATTTCGTAGGGATCTCGATGTGGATCTATTGCAAACTCAGCTTTGATCTCCTCGTTGGAGGTTGCAAATCGTTCGTTGATGGGTGCTTGATAGTCGCGGGTATGTATTTCGCTCATGGTTTGTATTCAGTTTCAGATAATGGTTCTACAGCTTATTGCCCAGTTAATTGAACGCAATTCGATGGTATCACGGGAACGAAACTGTCCTTGCTGACCCGCACAGACACTGGGCTCAACCTAGTATCCGTTGAGCTCTCCGTAACGATTGCGATGAAAATACATGTCTCCAAACGTCTGTTCCGCTACAGCAGCACGCTTGATAAAGAATCCGATGTCAAACTCGTCAGTCATTCCTATGCCACCGTGCATCTGAATGCCTTCGCGGGAAACGGTGTGAAACATCTCTCCGATCTTAGCCTTGGCCAAACTCGCCAATATGGCAATTTCTTTGGCGTCGCGGCCTTCGTCCAAGGCGGTTAGCGCTTCCAAAACCACTGACTTAGACAGTTCAACCTCGCAAAACATGTTGGCTGCACGATGCTTCAGCGCTTGAAAAGAGCCGATAGGAACGCCAAATTGCACTCGATCCTTCAAATATTGAACAGTTCGTTCAAAACATTCTTGCGCACTTCCGAGCATTTCGGCTGCAAGTCCAATACGAGCGATGTCGAGTGTTGGATCAAGAACTTCTGCACCGTTGTCGATTTCTCCAATCACGCTGTCCGCGCCTACATGAACGTTGTCAAACTCGATATTGGCCGCGTTCCGACTGTCCACCATGATCGTGCGGGTAACGTTTAGTCCTTCGCTAGCGGCATCAACTACGAACAGCGAAATTCCTGCTCGCTCACCGGGGTTTCCCGAGGTACGAGCAGCGACAAGCAATTGATTGGCCACATGTCCGTCAAGCACAAATGTCTTCTTTCCGGACAACAAAAAACCCTCTGAGTTTCTTGTTGCTGTAGCAGCTACGCCGTAAGGGTCATGCTTGTGGCTCTCTTCCAGAGCGAGGGCCAGCAGCGTTTCCCCGGTGACGACTCCTCCGAGCAACTCCGACTTCTGCGTTTCAGTTCCTCCCATGCTCACAGCTGTGCCTCCAACCCACACTGTGGCAAATAGAGGGCTAGCCGTCAACGTTCTTCCTGTCTCCTCAGTTACTACTCCCAGCCCCTTGTAGCCGAAATTCAGCCCGCCAACACTTTCCGGAAACGGAATCGCAGCCCAGCCAAGCTCGACCATCGATTTCCAAGTTTCGGGATCAAAGCCATCGACCGAATTGTCGTCACGGAGCTTTCTCAGCTGAGAGATTGGAGCTTTCTCAGAACAGAATTCACGGGCCGTATCCCTAAGAATGGTTTGATCTTCATTGAGAATCATTGGCATATTGCGATGTCTGCTACTAGTCGAGCAGCCTCCTTCTTGACGGCGCGGCAGAACGCGCTCCATCCCCTACGTTCGTGATCCGCCGGAATCGTGTGGCCGGCCACATGCTCATGCAGTGTCGTTTAGACGACGGAGCTAATTGTAACGATGCATGACGAGTCAATGAGATGGATTGGCGGACGTCGCATGGAACACGAGCGCATGCATTCGATCGATGTCTCTATCGATCAGCGCCAATTCAGTTTGGATGGCAATCGACTCAAACCAGCCTGCCATCTCTAGGGGCGACTCGAATCCAAAAATCAGTACTAGATTGGGATCGAAAAATCGTTTACCCCGTAAGGCAATCCCCCTCTCCGCCGCAATCAACGTTGCATCGTCGCGGGCAAGCGTTGCACACTTGACTCGAAGACTCTCTATTCTCCGACGATCCTTGACGTCCAATAGCAACACCAATTGCGTGTTCGCGGAGTTCGCTGGCCATGTGATTGGGACAACGACGTCCACGCTACTTTGCACTAGAGTTGAGTGTCTTGATGTGTGTTCGCGCAGTGCGACGCTCGCAGCAAAATGGGAATAGTCGCTGCCGCGTTGCATCCAAAAGATGCTAGCTTTGTCCCATTCTTTGTGGTCCGATCCAAGCTCGAGAGACTTTGCGAATTCAACATCCATGAACGTCCCACCGTATCTAGCCACCACATCGTTCCACAAGGGTGTGCGTTGCGGCAATTGCGTTTGCAGATCGGCAAAGGCAAGAAATCTCTCCAAATGGATGATTGTGACAGGCGTAGTCTGCCAGTAGGAGTTGAAAGAGAATCGAACGAAATTGGAACCCGTGGCCAAACTGTCGTAGACCCACCAACAACAACCTAGGGCAATCAATCCCAATAGGCTCCACTTTCGCAATCGAGACACAACGGGAGGTCTTTGGCAAAAAGCAAATGTTAATGGGGCAGGTTATGATCTTCGATTCAAATCTGCAAAGAGAATTTCATGTACGCGGAAATCTTGTACGAAATAGACGGTTCGGTGGCAGTCATCACGATGAATCGACCGGAAACGTTGAATGCTCTGACCGACCTGACACAGGCAGAAATTAGGCATGCTCTCGATCAGTCTGAGCGGAACGCAGGAGTAATTGGAACCGTTCTTACTGGCGCCGGCAGAGGATTCTGCTCTGGGGTGGACATGAACGCGCTCGGGAAAATGTCGGAAGCCGGCCGACGACTTGGTTCGACGCACGAACATCTAGCGGCCAACCCGGGCAATCCGGACAAAGACCCAAACTTCACCGCTAGCCCAACCTATTTCCTGGCACTGCGGAAGCCTTTGATCGCCGCAATCAATGGTGCTTGTGCAGGATTAGGGTTCAGTTACGCAACTTTCGCAGACTTGCGATTCGTGGATCGGAACGCAAGATTGACGACGTCGTTTGCCCAGAGAGGATTGATTGCGGAACATGGCACTAGCTGGATGCTGCCGCGATTGATAGGTCCAGCAAATGCATTGGATCTGTTCTGGACATCCAAGAAATTCAATGGCGAAGAGGCATTTCGCATCGGTTATGCAAATAGGCTGTGCAAACCGGGTCAATGTGTGTCTGATGCGGTTGAGTATCTCCGAGAAATCGCCCTTAGATGCGCGCCCGCGTCAATCATGATGATGAAAAAGCAGGTATTTCGTCATCTCAATCGGGAACTGGGGCCGGCGATGCAAGAATCCATTGAGTGGATGGACGAGAGTCTCAAGCATTCAGACTTCAAGGAAGGTGTCCAGTCCTTTGTAGAGAGGCGGGATCCGAAGTTCTCGCGCATCGAAGTGGCAGATTGAGTGATAGCTGGAGCGAGGTGAAGTTTATGGTTGCCATTGCATCCGATGTTGAGAACATCGACTGGCCAAATCTCGTCGGCGAGCTGAACCGATTCCTTAGATTGCGAACCACACCCGTTGGTTTAAAGATGTTTGAGCGCACTGAAGAGATGGAGCAAATCGAACGCATACGTCGACCAAAAGCCATTCATACAACCGATCAAATCATTGGCCAGGCAAGCAGAAACGGCTGGACCGTAGGCATAACTGCCGAAGACTTAGTTGGAGCGCAGTGCCGCACCGTTATCGGACTCTCGCCTCGAAGCGAAGAATGGCTCTCGGGCAAGCACATGGCCGGTGTCTGGTATGAGAATGAAAACGAAGCTTCTCTGCACCAGCACTCGATGGATGTAGTGCCATACGGAAGGTACAAGGCCATGGCAGTAAGTCCGTTGGTTTCGGGTCGTCTCGACCCGCCAGACATTTGCCTAATCTATGCAACTCCCGCACAGATGATCCTATTCATCAATGGATTGCAGTGGACAGGATTCAAGAAACTCGAATGGGGTTGCGTTGGCGAAAGTTCATGTGCGGACAGCTGGGGACGTGCGCTGCTAACTGGGGAGCCGAGCCTGTCGATTCCCTGCTTCGCGGAGAGACGCTACGGCGGCGTGTTGGAGGACGAATTGCTCATGGCAATCCCTCCTTCTTATCTGCCTTCGATTATTGAGGGACTAAATCGGCTTTCCCGAAATGGATTGCGCTATCCCATTCCACAATATGGAATAAACAACGACGTGCGGGACGGCATGGCAGTAAGCTACAGCTAACTCCGGATTCGGCCGATCGATTAGGCTATTGCGGCTTCCAACACGCCTTCGTCCATCAAGGCATCGAATTCCTGTCGTACGCGATCGTGGCCAGGCATATCCTTGATCTGCTCTAAGATACCCTCGTAGACTTGGCGTGCAGCCAGTAGCGACTGTCCTCCGGTAGCCCATGAGACAAGATCACTCCAATATGGGTCGATTAACGTCGACCCCTTGACGGTGCCTCCAGCAATCGTGCTAAGATTCAATTCCCGCAACTCTCCCAAGTAGAGACAGAGGGACTCGACATGGATTTTCTCGTCCTCTCGTATTCGCTCGACGATTTCAGCCGCCAATTCGGCCTCCTCTCTGCGGTCCGCGAATAGTCCCTTGGCTCGCAATGTCTGCTGCGTCGCTGCAAAACCGTTCTCCGCTCTAAACTCGATTAAGAGAAGATTCATGAGAAATGCGAGGAAAGCTTCAATTTCCGGTGCGATCTGAGGCATCTTTCTCTCGCCAGTATCGGGGCGAGATATTCGCTCGGGCGGCTCTACATCAGGCCATGCACTTTCCCCTAGAGCTAGGTCACGCGCTACAAACCACATGACATCGTGCCCACCAATCTGCTTTTCCGGTTCGCCGCCCTCGTCAATGCCATGGGCGAACATTAGCCCTTTGTCTAGGTGGCCAATGGCCATGCTCGAAATGTCTTCTACGATGTAGGATTGGAGGTCGGGCAGTGGCATCGTAGCAAGCATACGCCCGCGTCCTTCAATCTTGCCCGTAATCGTCAGCGTGTTCCAAAAAACGCGACTCATTCCCTCCCGAATAAGTAAACACTGCTGCTCCACGTTAGGACAACGGGAACCAGACAACAAACTAGAGTCTGCAGCGAGCAGGTCTCCGCCGCGTTCTCTCAAAGCTTGTGTCCAGTTCGCAATCGCTTTGGATCGTCCCTTTATTCGTGGGGGAACATACTTGCCTGATTTATCAAATCCACCGTGCATCGTCTTTGTTCCAAGGACGTTCGGCCGAGCGTATTCATGGCTCTGGAGCAACTCCTCTCTTGTGAACTGTAGCTGCATAGAGATTCCCTATCCTATGATTTGTTCCTAGACAGAATTGACTTTTCAAGTTCGGACACAACTATACCTTACTCGACCCCAGCTAGTGAAATCGAGTCACTGTGTTAAGAAGTCGAAGAGCTCCTGTGACCTCGACTGCGTGAATTGCAATGCGAATGGCTCCAATTGCGGAGAGACGCCACAAAACGGACAAGTAGATTGGAATAGGATTCTTGAAGCCAAAAGTGTCGAGGCCGCGAGCGCGCTTTAGCACTCGGCTTAGTCAGATCCTTCAGACAAGTGTTCATTAACAAACGCCAGAAACTCTTCCTCATTGAGAACCGGGACTTCCAGCTCAATCGCCTTGGCGAGCTTACTGCCCGCTTCTGCTCCAGCGACAACGCGAGATGTCTTCCTAGAGACTGAACCCGCTACTTTTGCGCCAAGTCGCAAGAGCTTCGCCTTGGCGTCCTGGCGCGGCATGGACTCCAATGTGCCAGTAAGCACCCAAGTCTCGCCTTCGCAAGGCCTTACCTCGAGAACTTCCTCTACCGTCCACTGCACACCTTGCTCTGTCAAGTCCGTGGCAACGGATCGATTCCCATCGTCGTCAAAGAAGGCACGAATGTTGGATGCAAGGATTGGTCCCACGTCTTCCAAGTCTGTCAGTGTCTCTACCGTGGCTTCGATCAGCACTGGTAGCGTTTGAAATCTTGTTGCTAGAGTCTGTGCTGTGGTTTCACCCACTCCACGAATGCCGAGGGAATGTATGAACTTGGCGAAGGTCGTTTTCTTGCTGTTTTGAATCGATTCAACGATGTTTGTTGCCGACTTCTCTCCCAACCTCTCAAACTCGGACAGTTCTTCAACGGTCAATCGAAAGAGGTCAGCGGGATTCTTCACTTTGCCAGCATCGACAAGCTGGGCTACAAGTTTGTCCCCAAGTCCTGTAATGTCCAATGCTGTTCGGGAGGCAAAATGCTGGATCGACTCCTTTAGCTGAGCAGGGCAGCTCAATCCGTTCGGGCATCGCAAAGCAACCTCGTCCTCAAGGCGAACTACTGGCGTGTTGCAAGCGGGACATGTGCTAGGTGGTTGAACCTCCTCCGCGCCGCGTTCAAGAACGCGAACTACCTGCGGAATGATGTCGCCTGCGCGACGAATGACGATTTTGGATCCAATTTTGAGTCCCAGACGCTCAATCTCGTCAATGTTGTGCAGTGTTGCGTTGGAAACCGTGACGCCGCTGACCTGCACAGGTTCCAATCGCGCCACTGGCGTCAATACGCCGGTTCGCCCTACCTGAAAGTCGATTCCATTGAGCGATGTAGTGGCTTCTTCGGGAGGATACTTGAAAGCAATAGCCCACCGCGGCCGACGCGACATATTGCCTAGATTTCGCTGAAAGCTGAGATCATTTACTTTGATAACAACGCCGTCGATTTCATAGGGAAGATCGACTCGTTTTTCATAGATTTCGTCAATGTACCCCTTACACGCGTCTAAGCCCTTCACAACTTGGACGAGCGGATTGGTCCTGCAGCCCCACGATCTGATCGATTCGATTGCAGCTGCATGAGATTGCGGGATGAATTCCTCGCTTGCATCGCCAAGTGAGTAGCAAAACATCGTCAAAGGTCGCGATGCCGACACATTGGGGTCAATTTGGCGCAAGCTGCCTGCAGCTCCATTTCTTGGGTTTAGCATGGGCTTGTCGCCGCGTTCGATGGCCTTGGCGTTGTAATTGTTGAATTCGTCGAGAGGTATATACACCTCTCCTCGAATTTCCACCAGCGAAGGGATTTTCTCACCCCTCAAACGCAGGGGGACCGACTTGATCGTTCGGACGTTTGCGGTTATGTCTTCGCCCACCGAACCGTCGCCCCGCGTCGCGCCCCTAACAAGCCGCCCGTCGTTGTATACGAGACTGACGGCGACGCCATCAATCTTCGGTTCACAGACAAATTCCTGAATCTTCGTGTCTAGGAAGTCTTGGTTTCGCTGCAACCAGCTTTGCAATTCTGAGATTGAAGTGCTTTTTTCGAGAGAGAGCATGGGCCGAGCGTGCTCGACCGACTGGAATCTCTCGCTGGGCTTCCCTCCAACCCTCTGGGTTGGGGAGTCTTGTGTAACTAGCTCTGGATGATTGGATTCGATGCGGAGCAACTCATCGAATAGACGGTCGTACTCCGCATCGGAGATTTCTGGTTCATCAAGTACGTAATAGCGATGATCGTGGTGTTCGATGTCTTCGCGAAGAGAATGAAGACGCTGTACTACTTCCTTGGAGACCAATTCTTAAGGCTAACAAAGGCTGAGCTACGCAAACATCGTAAGCTGTCTGCGTCTAAATTCTGACACTCGCTGTCGATAGTGCGCCAAAGTTTGATTGCTCATTGCATTGTAATTTTCGTCTTTCACAGCGCCTGAAAACGTCTCGGCGCAACCATTCGCAAGAACAAGCATGTGCTCGAACACATCTCGGGCATTGCTTACATTCGAGGTCCTCATGACCAACGAGATGCCAGCCGTGCGATAGGTTTCGAAAGAATCGACGTCAAAAGTTCCTGGATAGAACACGTCTGCGACCTTAAATAGGACCTCACCAGTAGATTGATCCTTCTTGCAAAAGAGCCCCATATCATCAACGACCAAATCCTTCGAAAGCAAGAATCGGCTAATCTCGCTCATGCGAAAAGACGTGTCATGCTCGCCTAATACAAACAACACAATGAACTCGTCCCGTGCGTGGCGTCCCGCCGAATCGGAATGCGACGATCCCTCCTGCTTCTCCTTCTTTCGTTTGGAACGCAGTGGTGGTTTTCGTTCAATTCGAGTTGCCTTTTTGGAAGAGAAAGACTGCTTTCTAGAGGTTCGCTTCTTGATTTCCTTCGTCGTTGGTACTCCGCGAGGGTACCTGAACCGATCCAAACCATCGTCTACCGCATTCGACTCTTCCGAACTCTCTGAACTGTCATTTGCTTCAACCGCGATCTTGTCTTGTACAAGTTGCGGTCGCTTGCTCAAGGGTCCCAATAGTGAATCCGTCGTGTGGTCGCCATCCGAAGGCGCTGAAGCCTTATCTTCGACCGGTTCTTCCGGGCTTGCTGTCGGCGAGTCTTCGATTGACCCTGTTGCGCGATTGTTTTCGCGTAATTCAACAAAGCTATTTCGCCGAACTGACACACTAGGAGATACCACTGGTTCCCTGTCCACATCCAAGGATGTGCTTGGTTCGGAAACGTTTACACGCGGGTAGATGCGCTCTGGCGTTTCAGTCAAGTCGGAGAATTCGTCTCTTCCCGCGGGGACGCGAACCAACTCCAATTGGTTCCGCTGCCAATTGCGGTATAAGCCGTAGCTTAGTACCCCAAGGAACATCACACTCAACAGGAAACAAAGGGTAAGTACCTGAAAGACATCCATATCTATCACCTCTGACATTGCCCACAATGAAAATCCCCTTGGTTCTTATGCCGCCGCTTCGAATGCTGTCTCTAAATCGACGGTCACCAATCGGGAGACTCCAGCTTCCTGCATGGTCACCCCGATCAGGGATTCGGCAACCTGCATTGTAGCCCGATTATGAGAAATGAGCAAGAATTGCACCTCCTGCGACATTTCACGTATTAAGGACAAAAACCGAGCGACGTTTGAGTCGTCCAACGCCGCATCTACCTCATCTAGAACGCAGACCGGGCTAGGATTTAGCTCGAACATTGCAAATATGAAGGCAATGGCAGTCAAAGTCTTTTCTCCGCCGGACAATTGATTGACGCTCTTGTTTCTCTTGCCAGGCGGCTGAGCATGAATTGAAATTCCAGATGTGAGAGGATCTTGTTCTGTCAAGACTAGCCGGGCAGAGCCTCCGTCGAAGAGCTTGCTGAAGACGGACTGCAGCTTGTCGTTGGCTTGTTCAAGTGTCTCTTCAAACATGCTCAAAGTCTCGCGATCAATCTTCTGAATTGCCTCCAGCAACGTTGTCTGCGACGTTTCCAGATCTTCGATCTGTCTGACGACTAAGTCGTGCTCCTCGCTAAGCACTGCCAAGTCTTCGACAGCTGCCAGATTGACGGCGCCCAATCTCTCGATTCGATTTGAAATCCTCGTGCGAGCTCTCTCTAGAGTCTCTTCGTTGTCTAGTTCCGTTAGCGAATTGGAAGCTTCTTCAAATGTGCATTGAGTGGACACAATTCCGTCAAGCAAGTGTCGTCGCTCGGCATTTAACTGAATCTGTCGTTCGCGATGTGATTCGAGTTCGTGCTGAGAGTCTTGTGCCGTCCTTTCTTGCAGAACAGCGGCATTCGACTTTTCCCGAATACTGAACGATATAGTGTCGCGTGTACTCTGGGTCTCTCTTAGTCTTTGCTCAGTCTGAGTGAAAGCTTGGAGAGCAATTTCACGTTCTTGAGAGAACTTCTCAACTTCTTTGTTCAAATCAACGCAACTAGACCGCAATCGCTCCACTTGGCGGTTTAGTTCACTAATATCGCTTTCACGTCGAATGCACGATCGTTCCAATGAACTCCTGCTCGATGTCATCGTGTTGAACTTTACGTCGAGCTCACGAAACTCCTCACCGGCATTTTGAGCTTCTAGCAACACGGACTCCAGATCCTTTGCGTTTCGCTCCCGCTGGCCCTCCAAAAGCTCTCGTTCCGCCTCTAGCAATTCCACTTCTTTGGAGGAGTGATCGTAGATTTTCGACTGTTTCTCGGAATCAAAGGCTAGCTCGTCTTCCTGGCCGCCAATTCGTTCAAGGTCGACGAATGCTCTCTCTCTGCGTTCCTCGCTCTCTGCCGTCCGCATTTGCTCACGCTGCAGATCAAGTTGCAGCGATGCACATTTTGAAGACTGTTCGTTGAGAGCTGTTTGAAGTTTCCGAGACTCGACGCGTAGTTGAACACTTCGTTCGTGGCGCTCGTTCAGGTCATCTTGCATTTTTGAGTAGTCCGACTCTAAATCGGCAAGCCGCGATTCCAGCCCGGCAATTGACTCTCGAATCTCCATGACGCCTTGCCTTTTTATGCCTGAACCAGCCACTCTAATCCAATGTCGCCCTATCCAAACTCCGCTCTGAGTGATAGCACTCTCATGTTCGGCCAAAGTGGTGCGCACTTTCAGCGCTTCCTCAACTGATTCGCAGGCACGAATTGACCTACACATCGCTTCAACGAGCTCGCGTCCTTCCAAAATGTGGTTCAGCAGAGAGTGTTGTGGAATCGATGACGTCGACGCAGCGGACTCCAACAATGTGAAACTTCCATCAATTTCTTCATTCAATCGAGAAGCTATTGCTGTGAGATCAGGGACTGGTATTGCTTTGATGTTGTCGCCAAGAACTAGCTCCACAGCTTTCTGCCACTTAGAGGACACCTTGACTTTCTCGACCAAGCGTGGCCTCTCCGCTAGACCATGGCTCGTGAGCCAATCGTCATTTGTTGACGTCGATCCTCGACCTAATGCACTTTCCAGGAACGCATTGTTCGCCGTCAATTGATCTCGCGTGGATTGCAGGAGTTCTTTTGATTCGTTGTGTGCAAGTTGGTCAATGTTGTGTTGGTTCTCAATCTGCGTCGCTTCCTCTTCCAAAGCCTGGAGAGACTCTTGCATCGAGTCGCGGTGAAGTTCAGCCTCCGACAGTTCCTGTCTGATCAGATTTACTCTCTCAATGTCCACTTGCAAATCGGCATCGTTTTGAGAGCGTTGCTTGCGAAGTTTGAGATCCTCAAGCGTCGATGCGATGTTGGTCAGACGTGCCTGCGCGAACTGTTTGTCGCGCTCCAAGTCTCCAATTTCTTGAAGTAGTTGGTTCCACCGTTCTTGCCAATGATTGAGGTTCTCTTGTGCTTCGCCAACCCTCGTACTAGCCGCTGTTGCTCTTTCACGTGCTGCATGCAAAGACTTTTCGACGTGTTCATGTTCAAGGTCAATTTCTTCTATTGCTTGCTTATCTTCGGCAAGTTCAGTCTCAAGCTCGTCTTTTCGTCGGCTCAGTAGATCTGCTTCCCCCTCCAATTCGCCGATTCGCGAACGTCTGCTTGAGATTTCGTCCTCGATGCGGCTACTTCGCGACCGAGCTTCAAACGCTTCGCCTTGAACCTTGTTGAACAGTTCGTTGATCTGAACTTCCTCTTCGCGCAGGCCGTCTATGGCGGTTCTGGTCGATTGAAGCTCCGTTTGTTGTCTTTGCAGCTCTAGTTGCGATTCTTGAACGAGGGCGTCTTGCTCGGATATGACGGAATCAAGGGAGCGTATTTGAAAAGCCAACAATCGCGCTTGAGCTAATCTTTCGCGGTCTTTGAGTTCTGTGTAGCGCTGCGCCTCCCGTGCTTGACGTTTCAGACGGGCGATGTGCCGCGCCAATTCAGCACTGTTGTCTCTAACTCGCTCCAAGTTCTCGTTTGTAATCCGAATACGTTTTTCGGTGTCTCGTCTGCGGTCACGGTACTTTGAGATTCCAGCAACTTCCTCGATGTGTTCGCGAACCTCTTCGGGACGCGCGTCAACCAAGTGTTCGACAAATCCCTGCTCAACAATGGCATAGCCTCTTGCGCCAAACCCCGACCCCAAAAAAAGATCCTGTATATCCTTGCGACGACAGACTCGACCGTTCAGAAGGAACTTTGAACGCATGTCTTTGTATATCTCGCGACGCAACGAGACTTCGGAATACTTTGCATATGGCCCAGCAAGTCCTTTGTCGGAATTGTCAAAGAGCAGTTCCACGCTCGCCTGGACCGTAGGAGGTCGCGAATCGGTTCCTTCAAAAATCACGTCGGAAAGCGAATCGCCCCGAATCTGAGTGGCTCGACTTTCACCGATCACTAGGCGGACTGCATCGACAACGTTCGATTTTCCACACCCGTTTGGCCCTACAAACACGCTTATGTCGTGGGGTAGTTCAATCTCCGTAGGATCGACAAACGACTTAAACCCTGAAAGGCTGATGGACTTCAATCGCATTGTTGTGCGCCAGCATGTTCCTAAGCGTAATTATGCGAGTCAGACTCCACACCAACGGAATCACAACTAGGAACTTGCAGAATTTAGGGTCGGAATAGAACTAGCGCACCCCAATCAGACACGAGTTGCATTGACTCTCGGTCAAGATTGTTGGGGGACTCTCGGCGATTTAAGACGTGCCTTGTTGCTGTTAGATGAAAGACTCAACAAATTATGAATGAACTCACATTAGATTCCCGTTCACCCAACAAATACGCTTGAACCTACAAGCGATCTGAGTTAATTCAACACAAGAACAAGCCCTAGGAGCGTTTCAATACGCAACGCACGGTCCGAAAGAACTGTTGCGAAATGAAAATCGTTCAAATGCAGAGCAAGAATTACACAACGCTAAAGGGGTATTGCACTGCAACCGAAATTGCTACAATACCCCTGAGGCGTTCGTCAAACGCAAGGCGTAACGCGTCAAAACGACGGAAATAGGAGCCTATCCATGTCGTGCGAGGAGACATCCATGTCTCGATAGGTGACTTCCTTGGCTCGTTGCACTCCTGTGTCTATTTCCGCCGGGCTAACTATTGACTGCGTAACATGCGACCCGCATGTGGAGGCAACTGCGTTGCACTCCGAAACACCATCCCGACCAGTGCTCCAGACTTCCTTGTCAAGCATTGGTCGTTTGGTTCTTCCTTCCATACCCCAGTCAACGGTCCCCCAAAACTGAATACTAAATCAAAAATCGTTTTTGATCAAGTTTGTCCAGTTTGTGTACTGTACACTATTTTCGCCTAACTTTCAACAAAAAGTTCATATTCTTTTGCAACGCGCTGTAAGGCCTCCTCCATTCTTGTGGTGGAAAGCCTGACCAAACCAGCGAGTTCGACCTCAAATGCACCATTGGTGTGACGCTGAATGTGATCGACCAGCGCGCGTTGCGAAAGCACTATGTCGACGAAATCCTTTGGTGCGAACGTACCACTTGAACGTGTACGACTCAAGTGATAAAGCTCCTCGTCCTTGTAGAGGTTGTGTCCGACACCGTGATCGACCTTGCTTATCACACTCTTGCTGAGCTCAGTCATTAGATCGGACCAACTGACGTTACCAAACTTAAAGACGCGCATGCCCCTTTCCTTTGCCTCGATCGTGTCGTCTTTGCTGGCAAGACGATAAACGACGACAAATGGCACTGACAGCACACTGACAATCTGCTCAATACGATCAGCGTCGAGACTAGGAACTTCAAGAACTAACGCGTCGAATTCTGGCAAGTCGTCGAGCCGTGATTCCATTTCATCCAGCGAACAAAATCGTTGTGCAATTTCGCCAGGCTCTGAAACGTCCGTATCTGCCATGTCTTGCACGCCTTGGCCAGCGATCACCAATCTAAGCTGCGGTGCATCGGGTGCAGTTCGACGTGTATTGAGCAATTCCTGCAATTCTGGAGAAGCGAGTTCAACAAGGTGCCCAATCGAATGGCCTTGATCAAGTAGCTCTTTGATCAAAGAAAGCCGCTCGAGTTGATCCTTGTCGTAGTACCGAGTCCGATTGACTTTGTGCGCTGGTTCAACGCCGTGTCGGCGTTCCCATGCACGGAGCCGCTCAACAGACAATCCAGTCCTTTGAGCGACGGCACCAATCTTATAAAGTTGCTTTTGCACGATACCTTCCTGGCTGCGTGTCCGTACAAACGGATACTCTTTTTACCTTCCTTGTACAGGTTTTGTATAGATTGTAGCACTAGAAAAGGCAGATATCAAAATCAATTGTTAGCCGATGTTCGGACAGCTAATGGTTCCCTGACAGAATCCACGAAGGCGTCTTCGCCAATTGAACACACAATGCAATCCAATGAGCCCGTCCATGATTCTTGTCCTTTAGCCAACGGATGACGTAGAGTTGTCGACAATATTGAAATCTTGTGAGAGCGACGTCAATGCGTTTTGCGCTCCCAGCTACAGCTCATCGCGCAAAAAGTACTGTGTCCTTCTCAACGTAGTGTGCCGAGAGATAGGCAAGAAGCGAATGACACTTGAAAGTGCAATCCAAATTGGTTTAACTTGAGAATCAGATTGAGACTTGTGTAAGACTGTTGAGAACTGTAGAGACTCAGTAGTAGTCCATTCTCCAGGAATGGAAGCGGCAGTTTCGTCAATGCATCTAGTAGTACCACAGCAAAACAAGGCCCAGCTTCAATGCACACTCAAGACTTGCACCACCGGTTGATTCCCTTTTGCAGGCACCATCTCGAAGACGAGAACGCTGAGGTGCTTGATGTTGACACAATGCCGGGTCATGCAGGCTTTTCCTACGGATTCAGCGTCAAATCCCACGGCGAGACGTCTCGTTGGTTCATACGATTGCCACCTCCAAACGTGAATTGGCGAGGAACTGCAGATGTGCTGAGACAAGTGGCTGTATTGAACGCGCTCGACGGAACAGAGGTCCCTCATTGCACGATCCAGTGGTCTGGAGACGATCTCAAGTGGTTTGGATGTCCCTATTTTGTTGTTCCGCTCTTGGATGGGGACGTGCTTCGCGTGGGTCCAGGCGAATGGGGATCGAGACTTTCCGAGGACCAATGCCTCCAACTTGGTAGAGAGATCATGGAAGCTCTAGCAAACATACACAGGGTTGATCCTGCAAGAGCGTCGTACCTCGGTGCTCCAGTACCGTTTGACGAGGATGTTAAGAGGTGGGATCGGTTTTATGATCGTGCCGCAGATCCGCACTTGTTGGCTCTCGTGCCCGAATGCCGAGAAAAATTACTAAATACGCTCCCCAGCTCTGCTCCCATAGGAATTTTCCATGGAGACTTCCAAACATCCAATCTCTTTTGTAGCTTGGACGGTCATCTCAAAGCGGTCATCGATTGGGAATTGACGGGCGTAGGAGCTACGCTAAACGATGTTGGTTGGATATGTACGTTCAGCGACAGAGCGGCTTGGCATCAGGGATCAATTAGCAGGCCGATCTTCTTAGACCCGGAAACACTCTCAACGCTTTATGTAGACGCATATGGTGATCCACTGCCAGACATCAGGTGGTATCGTGCACTGGCAGCGTACAAGTTCGCGATTATTACAGGGTTCAACCTAAGTCTGCATCGCCGCGGAAAGAGACCAGACCCAAGCTGGGAACAGACCAAGCTGTCGATGAAGCCACTCATCGACAGAGCGCTTGAATTGCTCGGCTAGGGTATTCGAAGACTCCTCAAGACCTCCCATTAAAAGCGCTATAGCTCGAGCGATCTAGTCGTCGACAAGTTTTTGACCATATGCCATGCATTCTCTGAGAGTCCATTGGGACCGCGGTAATAGTCAGCAATTAGCTTCTTCTTGAGATAGCCTAGCGAGTGATAGAACGCCAATGCAGAACTATTGCCTTGACGGACCTCTAGATGTATGGATTGAATTCCAGCGTATCGTGCTGTCTTTTCCAACCACGCAAGGAGACGTCTCGCAATACCTCTCCGTCTATGCGTCGGTGCGGTAGCCAACAGTCGTAAGTGAGCGTCCTTGACACCATAGTTCATGACGCCAAATCCGGCAACATCCGACGTTTGGGACGGTTCTGCGCGCGCAACAAGGACAACTGTTTCTTTTTCGCGCATCAACGCCTTGAATCTGTCAGGACGATAGTTCCAACCGAATCCAGATTCAATCTCGTCGCGAGTCAGTAGAGAAAGAGCCAACGCATCCCGTTCATCGGCTAGTTCGACGACAATCGCTTGGTCACTCATGGTTCGGCATACAACCTAGTTCCTGCTACTTCTTCTATTCTCTTGCGCAATCGAGTTCGAGTAGCAATGTTTGTTGTTCTATTCCTAGCATGTGCAAGTTTATATCGGCCGATGCAATAGATCAGTCCCCAAGAGCGAATAAGCGCCCATTCGCTAGAGTCCGGCATTGCGCCGTAGTGGCAGAGAGACTCCACCACAAACTCGTCTCCGCCCCAACCCCACAAACCTATGAAGTCGAAGAACCGATTCCCCAAACACGAGTTGGACCAATCAATGATGCCCCGCAAGTGCCGTGCTCCGTCTGTAATGATGTGTTCGACGCCCAAATCCCCGTGTATTACCACCACGTCTTTGCTTGCTTGGTTGGAGTCGTTTCGGTATTGGTTCAAGAATGCTTGAGCCTCCTCTATTTCCTCGCGGGAGAACTCATCTAGCCCAATCCAAAGATCATCATTCGACTGTTGCAACCAATAGTCCGTTCGTTCAGATTGGTTTGGCACCGACTTCGTTCTGTGCCCGTGCAGCACGCCGAGCACGTCGGCAATTTCAATTGCAAGCGATGCAGCATCACAGGATTCAGGTTGCAGGCTCTCCAAGATATCTCCACGAATGATCCGATAGCCAGCAACCGGAACAGGATAGCCCGAAGGATTGGTCTCCCAATACTTGAACCTAGGTGTGCGAACTGGAATCGTTAACGCTTTCAGAAACTCTCGCTCATGCAGGAGCTTATCGGCATTGGCCCACGATTTGGGAAACCGAAAAACCCATTCGTCGTTGATCAAGTACGAGACAAAGTCATTACCCTCCCCCAAGAGAGAAGCTTTGACTACTTCAAGATCGGTGCTCTCTTGTACGATCCATTTGGCTTTGACTAACGTCAGGTCGAGATTCACGAACTCACTCTCATAAGCTTGTATTTCGATACGGCGACAACTTCGTGCACAATCCTAAGGGCGACACCAAATCTGGAATATAGGGAGAATCGTGGAATTCAGCAAGATCGAATACGAGATTCGCAATGGAGTGGCCATAGTTCGTTTCAACGATCCCTCTGTAATGAACGCTATCGGCAATGAAATGCTTGGTGAACTTTCGCAAGTCGTTGCCTCGATAGCACGGTCCGACAGTGGTGCACGATGCTTGCTACTCACTGGTGTTGGTCGAGGATTCTGTTCCGGTGCGAATCTCGCCGATACAAGTACTACCAAGAAAGTTGATGGCAGTCTGCGGGGCGGTTACCACCCAGTGCTGCTCGCATTGAGGGACATGAACATGCCGATTGTGACAGCAGTCAACGGTGCAGCAGCGGGTGTTGGCATGAGTTTCGCCATGATGGGCGACATCGTGTGTGCCTCGAGAGACGCGTTTTTTCTTCAAGCCTTTGCGAAAATTGGTCTGGTTCCCGATGGAGGCGCAACTTTCCTACTTCCTCGCTTGATTGGCTGGGGTCGCGCTGTCGAGCTTTCGATGCTTGCTGAACGCCTGCCTGCAACCAAGGGTTTTGAATGGGGTTTGGTTAATCGGCTATACGACGACACTGACGAATTGATGACTGGGGCAATGGAGCTCGCTACGAGACTGGCAAAGGGACCCGCGTCCCTTGCCATGATCCGCCGACTCTACTGGGCTACATGGCACAGTGCCTACGAACAACAACTCGACATGGAAGCTCGCTTACAATCCGAAGCAGGCAAGACTCAAGACAACGCCGAGGGAGTGAGAGCTTTCTTGCAGAAGCGAGAACCCGATTTCAAAGGACATTGATGACATCGCTCGAAGGCAGAATTGCGCTTGTTACGGGTGGAGGACGCGGCATTGGGCGAGCCATCTCGCTGGCCCTTGGTTCGGCTGGGGCCGATGTAGCAATCAGCTACAGACGCGACCAGTCGGCGGCATCGGACGCCGTAGCCGAAATTGCCCAGGAAGGCCGGCGATCTAAAGCGTATTGCGCACAGCTGCAAGTCGAAGAAGACTGCGATTCATTGGTGCAGCAGGTTCTAGGCGATTTCGGAATTCCAACTATTCTCATCAATAACGCCGGGATTGCGAGTCGCGGATTGTCAGTCGCCGAGACTAACTCCGCGGAGGTCGCGGAGGTCATGGCCATTCACGCTTTTGCCGCACATACTCTGTGCCGACTTCTCATTCCACACATGCGTACAGCGGAGCGGGCTGACATCGTGATGATCTCAAGCGCCACAACGTCCGATCCCATCGCCAACGGCGCACCGTACAACATGGCGAAAGCAGCATTGGAGATGTTGGCGTATACAGTGTCTCGCGAAGAGCGCGAACAGGGCATTCGCGCAAATGTCGTAGCGCCCGGTCTGGTGGATACCGAAATGGGACGACGGCTAATGCGAGCTCGCGCAGGAGTATTGAACATTAGCGAACTTGACAGCGTCTCACCGTTTGCGCATGTCTGCAAACCAAGTGAAGTGGCAAAGCTCGTGGCGTTCCTTGTGTCGTCTGAAAACTCCTATATGACCGGAGCCCGCATTCCGTTCAATGCTGGTGGCACGGTCGACTATGAGTGGTACTAAATCAACTCGTGCACATTGCCTTCCGAAGCCAACTAGCCAGATCTATTCGAAACTAACGCTCAGTTGTGACCTCCGCGCAACTTCAGAACACTCATAGCTTCCATCCTTTAATTGAGGAGTGGTTTCACAACAAGTATGGAGAGCCCACTGCCGTACAAAGTCAGAGCTGGCCCCGCATCGCAAACGGCGAAAACCTGGTGGTTTCTGCACCGACCGGAAGTGGAAAGACTCTTACCGCATTCCTCGCGCTAATCGATCAATTCGCCCGAAACGACTTGGAATCAGGTGCGATTAGAGTGGTGTACGTGTCGCCACTCAAAGCACTCAACAACGACATACAACGCAATCTGCTAGAGCCCCTAGGCGAACTCCGAGCCACATTTGCTCGTTCTGGATACCCGTTCCCATCTATTCAAGTACAAACACGCAGCGGAGATACGCCACAATCCGTACGACAACGAATGCTCCGACAGCCACCGGAGATTCTCGTAACAACGCCCGAGAGCTTGATGTTCATGCTCACGGCTCGTCGCAGCCAAGATCTGTTTGATCATGTCGAGACCGTGATTTTGGACGAGATTCACGCACTGGTCGAAAACAGGCGCGGCGCGATGCTTATGGCATGCCTTGAACGAATCGTCGACATGTCAGGAGAATTTCAGCGCATAGCGCTTTCGGCTACCGTGCGACCCATGTCAACAATCGTCAAATATGTCGCAGGCTACGATCACCACGGCCAACCAAGAATTGTTGACTCGATTGACGTCCGAGGAGCCAAGAGACTAGAGCTTTCGGTGCATTTGCCCAAGAAGGCCATAGAAGCATACGAGCAAGGCCAGCCGATCTGGGAGCACTTGATCAGCGAATTCAATACGGCAATCCAAACAAACCGCTCGACGTTGGTCTTTGTTGGCTCCCGACGCATGGCCGAAAAGATCACTCACGACGTAAATCGCGAAGCCGAGTCGGTACTTGCCTATTCTCACCATGGCTCCCTCTCACGTGAAATCCGAGAGGAGGTCGAATCACGACTGAAACGTGGCGAACTCAAAGCCATCGTGGCAACAAGCTCACTGGAAATGGGAATCGACATCGGCTATCTCGATGAAGTGTTGCTGGTCCAGTCTCCGCCTAGCGTGTCGTCCACTCTACAGAGAATCGGCCGATCAGGTCATAAAGTCGGCGATGTCTCACGCGCAAAGCTCTACCCAACGCACGCGAGAGACTTGGTTGATGCCGCGGCTCTTATGCAAGCAGTAGAAACCCGAGACATAGAGCCAATGAGTCCATTGGTTTGCCCATTGGACCTCTTGGCTCAGCTGATCGTCTCGCATTGCGTTGCTAGTGGCACTCGGAAGGACGCGATCTTCGCCACTCTCACACGTAGCTTCCCGTTCGCTGAACTTAGCCGAAAGCATTTTGATCTCGTCGTGGGAATGCTGACCGGCAGGTACGAAGATGCCCGCATCAGAAGCTTGCAGCCACGCATTTCTCATGACCGCGCTAGTGGCAAACTCACTGTCCGCAAGGGCGCATCGCTTGCTCTGTATTCCTCTGGTGGCACCATTCCAGATCGTGGTTACTATCGTCTGCGTCATGTGGACTCCGGCGCGTTGATTGGAGAGCTTGACGAGGAGTACGTCTGGGAGGCAAAGATCGGACAGCATCTGACCTTTGGTTCACAGCAATGGGAGATAGCGTCAATAACACACAATGACGTAAATGTGAGATCGAAAGGCTCGTCATCTGCGCCAATCCCGTTCTATCGATCCGAATTTACCAATAGAGAATTCCATTTCGCGCGTCTAGTCGGGAATTTTCTTGAAACCGCCGAACATTTCCTTAACCAAGACAAAAAGGAATCGCTCCTCAATCTCCTAACTGAACGCGGATTTGAAACTACAGCCGCTTCAAACCTGATAGAGCTACTTGAACGACAAAAGCAAAGCACAGGCGTTCTACCACATACAAACAATCTGATTGTCGAGTGGTTGACCTCTGGACCAGGCGGTTACGTTTCAGGAGCTAGCGACGATCAAGCTGTCCTCCATACGAGTTGGGGAGGAAAAGTAAACCGTCCTATTGCGCTTGCAATGGAGTCAGCGTGGAGAGAGACGTTTGCTAGCGAACCCGACATCACCTGCGACAACTACTGCATCGCAATCCAACTCAAGCAGGGGGCATCCATCGAATCCATTTTGGGATTTCTCGAACCAACAAGATTCAAGCAGCGATTGTCCGAGTCGCTGGAGAAGTCCGGATTCTTTGGTGCAAGATTTCGCGAATGCGCTGGTCGAGCATTGTTGCTAAACAAGAACAGGTTTGATCAGCGCGTGCCGCTATGGATGACTCGAATGCAGTCCAAAAAACTGCTTGCGGCCGCGCAGACCTACAAGGATTTCCCCATACTTATCGAAGCACTCCGTACCTGCTACAGAGATGAGTTCGACCTTGATGCTGCAATGCAGGTGCTTCACAAAATCCAGCAAGGCTCCATTGATATTCAGGTTGTCAGAAACAAGCTTCCCAGTCCCTTTGCAACCGACATCACGTTCGATCAGATTGGAAGGTACATGTATGCCGACGATGAGCCAGAAAAGAAGAGGCATTCGGCCGTAGCCGGTGATTTGATTGAGGGTGCGATCCGAAATCCCGAACTTCGACCATTGCTCGACGAAAACGTCGTAAACGACTTCGAGCTAAAAATTCAGAGACGGTTCCCATCTTACGAGCCGATCGAGCCGCTTGAAGTTGAAGAGTGGGTGAAGACTCGGGTGTGGATTCCCATAGACCAGTGGTTCGCTGACACAGAAATTCCCGCGAATGTTGAGCGAATAGAGATTCGAGATTGGACCGGTTTAGTCCATGTGGAAAACCGAGAACTAATTCAAAACAATCCCCTGCAAGCTGTTGCCAACGCACTACAGTTCTACGGTCCGCACTCCCGCAATGAACTCAATGGGTTCATCCCAATAGACGATGATGACCTCGGCCCAATCCTTGGGGAGTTGATTGATAGCGAGACCTTGACAGACGATGTTCGCGTCGCAGATCGCGCGTCATTTCAATTGTGTGACCGCGAGAACTTGGACGCTCTGCTGCGCTACCAGCGCTTGGCGAATAGACCGATCGTCGAACCAGTGTCGATACGCAAGTGGACAAGCTTCGTGTCCGAATGGCAAGAGTTCGGACTGAGTAAAGATGAGACAGACCCCGTACTCGACGTTGTTGACTATCTTCGAGGCTATAGTGCGCCGGTGTCCTTCTGGCTGCGTGATGTGTGGTTGCCCCGATGTGGATCTATTCCTGCGGAGAGATTGAGCGAATCCCTTGCTTCTCAGGAAATCTGTTGGAGGGGCACGGGTCGCGAAAAAGTGTGCGTGGGACAACCCGACGACATCGCGTTTCCTCGCAAATCACAAACTGGCTCCAAAGTACTCAGGAACCTTTTTGTAGATCCAAATGCAAGGTACACGTTCTCTCAACTTTACGCTCGCAGCCAGAATTCTCTAAGCGAATTCAACGATCTATTCTGGGAGTCCGTTTGGAGCGGAGACATTTCGTCTGACAATATGAGCTCCCTCAAATCGGGTCTAGAAAGAAGGTTCAAGTGCGGTTCCGTCAGTACTCGCGCTACACCTCGAACCTTTCGTGCAACTCGCCGCAACTCAAAGATTCGAAGGACCATTTGGCCAGGCACCTGGTATTGGATCGAGTCTCAAGGTACTTTGGAGGACCCAATTGGCGAGCTTGAAGATGCAAAGGAGCGTGCTCGTTTGTTGCTAGACCGCTACGGGTTCGTTACAAGGGAAATCGCAAATCGAGATGGTGGGGAGTTTCGCTGGTCGCTGGTTTTTCCAGCATTAAGAATCATGGAGTTGGCCGGAGAGGTAACGGTGGGTCTGTTTTTCTCAGAGTTGTCCGGACCCCAGTTTGCACGACAAGATGCACTACGGTTGCTCACGAATTGCAGGTCTTGTGAACCCCGTTGGTTGGCTGCATATGATCCGGCAAGTCCTTGTGGAATGGGATTGAACTGGTCAGAACTTCCCGCGCGGCGAAGTGGCACCTTCATTGGGGTTGCTGGTGACGAAGTACTTTGTACAAGCTTGGCGAATGGCAGAAAGCTAAAGGTATACGTGGACGCTGATGACGCACGCCTTAGCGAATTGTTCAAAGAGTTTCCATCTACAGTAAGTGACGCGAGGACGTTAGTCATAGACGAAATCAACGACGAGTCAGCTAGATCAAGTCCCTACTTTCCACTGCTTGCCCGAACGACTCCAGCGTATCGCGACCATCAGAGAATTTACGTCGAGAGTTAGCGCTTGCTGCAATTTCGCTAAGCTCTTTGTCGTCGAGACCGCAAGTACGAAACTGTCCACTTCGCCACAAGCGGAAAGATGCCCAGCAAAACTAATGCAACAATCAATGTCGGAGAAAGAATCCCTGAAAGCGATTCCAACTGTCCAAGTTGACTACCAGCATTTACGAACACTATGGTTGTTGCAAGCATGCCAATTTGGCTTACCCAAACGAATGACCAGAACTTAATGGTCGTGAGGCCCATGGCAGCGTTAACAACAAAGTAAGGAATCGTCGGAACCAACCTAATTGCAAACAGATAGAAGATTCCATCCCTGTCGATGCCATCGTTAATGGGTCCCAACTGAGTTGCGAACTTATTTTGGACCACGTCTCTGAACAAATAGCGGGCAAGCAGAAATGCGAGACCTGCACCGACTGTACTTACGATCGATACAACAATAACGCCAGTGACTAAGTCGAATATCGCTCCGGCGAGCAACGTAAGTCCAGTTGCGCTTGGAATCGAAAGCGATGTCAATCCTATGTAAACCAATGCGAATAGAAGTATTGTGACCACAGGATTCTCACTATAGAACTCGACTAGCTTCGCTCTCTGTTCCTGGAGGTATGCAAGGGAAAAGTAATCTGAGATATCGAGGGCAAAGAAAAGAACCACGACGCTCACGACTACGAGCACAAGAATGATCTGCGGTGGTTTCATTTGTGGCGAAGAATGCTGTGTGAGTGTTGCAAGACAAGTGAGGGTGCCTGTTGGTTTTGGGAATGGATTTCCAAGACAAGCTTTGGCGGCCTCGCCGCTATCTGCAACCCTCCTCAGATTGGGACTGAACCCATTCTGCCGGCGTAGTTGTCCAAACAGCTAGTCCGGCAAACCCAACACTCGTTTGGCGACGATATTCCTTTGAATTTCATTGCTACCACTATATATAGATGAGGCCCGACCGGCCAACCAAGCGCGAGTGTCACCTATGTTGCGTGGAGAAAATCCAGCTCCGCTCCAGCCAAGACCTTCACAACCTCGCATTTCGACAAACAGCTGAGAGCGTTGCTGTTGCAGTTCAGTGCCATACATCTTGAATATTGAAGTCTGGGGACCAGGAGTTTTGCCGTCTTCCGTTTCTTCTACAGTACGACGTTGTGTCAATTGAAAAGCATGTGAGTTCATATTGGCGACCACAACTCTGCTTCGCAGCACTTGGTCCGCAATCTTGTGGTCGATTTCTCCAACATACGATTTTGCTTCTTGCTCCAGCGATGGACCGGGGTCTCGGGTCGCGCCACCACCTACCAAAGAAGCCATACTTCCTCGTTCATGCTGCAAGAGTCGCTTTCCGACAGTCCACCCCTTGTTCAAATCGCCCAACAAGTCTTCCTTCATGGCTATCGCGTTGTCAAAAAACGTCTCACAAAAGGGCGACTCGCCGGAAATGAGGCGAATTGGTTTTACAGTAATCCCTGCCTGTGACATGTCCATAAGAACAAAGCTAATGCCTTCATGCTTGGGTACATCGGGATTGGTGCGAACAAGTACGAATATCCAGTCGGCGACCTGTGCGCCCGACGTCCAGATCTTTGATCCATTGACTATAAAGTGATCGCCATTGTCGACGGCGCGTGTTTGCAGCGAAGCCAAATCGGAACCAGCGTTGGGTTCACTATAGCCTTGACACCAAGCGACTTCTGCGCGAACAATGCGAGGGAGATGTCTTTGCTTTTGATCTTCAGTTCCAAATTCCAGAAGGGTGGGGCCAATTAGAGAAATCCCCATTCCAGCAAGAGGAGCTCTGGCATTCATTCTGCGCATTTCCTCGATCAAGACCATGTATTGGTCGGTCTTGAGTCCGCCGCCGCCATACTCAACTGGCCATGTAGGCGCCGTCCACCCCTTCTCAATCATTCGATCCAGCCACAGTCGCGTGGTGGCATCTCTCAACGGGGTCTTGGTGCTACCAGTTGAAATCGGTCCCGGTCCCCGTGCACCCTCGGGACAATTGGTTTCCAACCACTCGCGTGTGTCGAGTCGAAACTCCGCCAATGCGTTCAACGTAACTAGCTCCGATTGCCTCGCCAATTTCAAATCAGTATAGCCAGTGTCCAATTCGAATCGAAAAAGCTCGAAAGATCCTTTATTTAAATGACCATACGGTCAATCACATGATTTGGAGTTTGTCACTAGTAGGCAAGGTGCCCACGAGCCTTACATCAAGCAGACAACAACCGATATCTCACTTGTTCTCGTAGCGTTTCCACCCTTCGCCCGAAACTAGCAGCGCAACAGAATCAGTTACCTCCGTCCCACGGCCTTCAACCACCATCAAGTCTTCTCTCATTTGCGTGACAAGATTGCGAAACGTGCCTCTCAGCGCTACTTTGTCAGAGATTGCTGTTCCGTCGGCTGCTTGTTCCTCGGTAATGTAGAGACTGCCGTACTCATCGATCAGTCGAATGTAGTTCGCAAGAGTAACGATTACATCCGTGGACGCGATCAAAGATATGCTTCGCGCCAAGTTCTTCATCTTGGTTATCTCTTCAGGACTTATGTGGTTGTCGTCGTCAGCCTTGGAAAACTCAACAAGCAGATTGTGGTAAAGATCAAGCCTTTGGCGGAACAATTCGGTCTTAAATTCCCGTTCAGTTTCATACTCCGACTGAAAGTGAAGGGTCACGGCTACGGATGCCACGACCATTACGACGGCGACAACCGCCGCGAGAATCTCAATTGTCAACTCCGACACATTGGCACTGAACATCACATGCAACAGAACTGCACTTGTCAAGACAATAGCTACGGAAAGAGCAATAACGGTGAAATTCTTACGGAGCTTTTTCTTCTTTCGCTTTTCGGCTTCGGTGTCGTTAGTCAGTTGCTGATCGCTCATCTCTGCTCCTTATGTATAGTTCCCTCTATGCCATTTTGGTTGGTTCGACTGGACTCATTTCCTCGCCACTCGACCATTGTGTTGACTCGGTAAGGTCAAGCGGTTCTCCGTCGAGGAGGACTGATTGAACTTCGTCGCCAAAGCCGCGGAGCCAATGACGAAGCTCGACTGAATCGCGAACAGTCGCGACGATGTGGTATTGTCCGTCGACTAGTTCACATTTCTGATCTTCAGCGAGTTTGGATTCTGTTAGATGTTGCCCAGACCCTTCGTCGATGTAGAAGTCCAACCTGATCGGCTCTTGGCTGCCAGGTGAAAATCCATAGGTGGCTATGGTTTCGTCGATATCAAAGTCGGGAGGCGGCGCGAATGAAAGAGTGGTGGCTTGAACGGAATCCATGCGATGTAGTGCAAGCCTATAGGGTGTGTCTCGATCTTCGAATTTCACAATCACGTACAAGACTAGAGCCCGGCTGACTAACCCAAGCGGTAGAACAATGAACTCTCTGGTCGCTCCTAGTCGGTTTGTGTACTCAACACGCATTTTGAGGTTGCTATACAGGCATTCAGTTACCGTGTCTAAAGTTTGCTGTTGTATTGTTGGCGGAATTAGCAAAGGGGTCGGATAGGCATAGCGAACCTTATTGAGCCATTGCTTATGCAGTTCGTCCCTACCAATACGATCGTTTGCGCTCGCCAGCACAGTTTCAAGCGAGGGTAGCGTACCCGAAGGCACCAGATTTCGCAGAAACCTCTCTGCGAGGGACAAGACTAGTGCTTCGTTACGTCCAAGCGAAGGAATCAGGATTCCAGCTGCACTTTCCTTCCAGCGATAGCCATATGGCTTCGAATCATCTCGACACTCAATGTCAAAGTGTTGTACTAGAAATCTTAGAGTGCGCTGCACTGTACGGAGGCTTCGATCTATACCGGAATTTCGCAATTGAGCCTGCAATTCCGCAGTACTCGTGTAGCGACGACGAGGAATTCGTTGCATGGTTGCCAACGCTAACTGGATGGTGTCCAAAGTAGAACTACGAGCAGGCATCTCTCACCTCACATCGCTAACCATTAGTGCCAACCATACCCAAATCGGAAGATTCCTAGCTTTCCATTACATCAAACCATCGTCTGTGACTTTGAACGGTGTCCGTTCACTCAAATATGCACAAGCGCCGGAGTTTATTGCACTTGAAGTCTATACTCTCTGCTCAGCTAGCCAAACCCCATCTTCTGGTCGTCTCCGAACTTCGTTTTGCACTCCAACACCAATCCGTCAATGAATTCAGTCGCGCTACTCATAGGAGTGAACTGACTTCTTCGTTCAACGGTAGCAAAATCTCCTGGCGTCAATTGGCCAAGCTGACCAATTCTTGCCAGTTCCTGCAAGGTCGGAGGCAGGATTTTCATGTGACGGCAGTACGCCGCTAGCATCTCTTGGACTTGATGCTGATTCGAATAGGAAAATTCGACTTTCAAATCAAATCGCCGGAAGGATGCAACGTCTAAGGACTGGTGGAAATTTGTCGTACCAACGAAGATTCCATCGAAACACTCCAATTGCGCGAGAAACTCGTTTACCTGAGTGACTTCCCAATGGTTTTTGGCTCCGCCGCGAGACATCAGGAAGCTGTCAATTTCGTCGATCAGCAGAAGATCTCCGGATCGCTCTGCACCACCAAATGCAGCTCGAATCTGCGCTTCGGTTTGGCCTACAAACGGCCCAATGAGGTCCGAGGCGTTCAATCGCATCAGCGACACTCCAAGATCTTGTGCCAACCAGCGGGCGTAGGCGGTCTTGCCGGTTCCCGAAGGTCCGTTGAGGCAGATTCGTGCATTTTTGGTGCGGCGCACCTGTTTTGCGACTGTGCTCAAGTCTGCATTTGCATTAACGAATGCGATGTCGTAGGTGGGCGGGAGACGTGCCGGGTCATTTATTTTGACTGTGCTATGGGATTGGCTACGCAACGTAGCATTCACTGTGTCCAACAACGCATCGCGCCAAGCGGTTGACTTCGTGTCGTCTATTGCCAATGTAGCAAAATCTACGCCATTTTGGATAACCGCAGGCACTAGATCGGTCGACGACGCCAATGCGTCAACAAGTTCCTGTTCCGCATTCGGAATCATGCGATTGACAATACGCTTGCGTTGCTTTTGTGGCGGAACTGGAACTTCGACTATGCGATCAAAGCGCCGAAGGACTGCGTCGACTACTCCACAAATATTGTTGGCAATCCAAATGGTTGGAACGTCATTTGACTCCAATGCACGATTGAGCCAAGCCTTGGAAGTGCTCGAACGCAAAGACGGGAACAAGCCAAACAAATGTTGCATCCCTCCACCGCCATTGATTAGATCGTCTGCTTCGTCGAATACAACAAGCGACTTGCTCGTTCCGAGATAACTCTGTGCACACCTGTAGGCGCAGGCTCGGTCCTTTGTGCTGATTGGGTCGCCGTCTTCGTCTGAGACTACTACCTCGAAGTTTTGCACCGCCAGCTCTTGCCCCAATACTCTGCTCAATTCTGTCTTACCTGTTCCAGGTGCGCCATGAAGTAGATAGTTGACACCAGGTCGCTTGTTTGCAAGGGTCGTATGAGCATGCTGAAGCAGTGGTACTACGTCTCGCGTCAAGTGCTCAAAATCCTCCAATTTCAAGGAACTGCGCGGAGCTGCTCGAAATGCGCTCTCAAACAAGGTAGACATGTCGACGGAGTCGAACACCAGACTGTTCGCGAATTTGTCGCTCATGGGAGTTAGAAAGTCTCTTACACTCCCATCGCTTTCGTAGCTATCAGCCTTGAGCAAGCCCGATTTGTAGAGTGTGCCCTCCTTTTCTAACGCAGACGACACTTCTAGCCGATCTAGTCCAATTACGAATGAAAGGACATGGGCTAGAGTTCCGCTATTTACTTTGTGCGAACCATCGAAGATTGTCCGCAGATTGACATCTGTATGGGCAAGCACGGCAAACGCGAGAATGCTCTGCTCACAGTTTGTTAGAGGAATCCGACCGCTTAGACGGTTGAGATTCTCGAGCAGAACTTTGGAAGGCTGCAGTTTGTCTGCGGACGTTTCAGCCTTCTCCAACAATTTGCGCAATTCCACAAATGCCTGTCTGGGTCTAAACTCATCTTTTTCCCGACAGTCCGAGAATCCAAGTTTTCGGGCGAGGCGATCGTCTTCGAAGCCATAGTCTTCGATAAAGTCGCACTTTCCTTCGCATAGATGCATGAAGCGCAGTAGCCAAAGCCTACAGATTGGATCCAATGCCATTCCACTAAACAGGCTTAATGCTCGGCGCGAATGCTTTCGTCGCAAGCGTCGGTGTCCATCACGCCTAGAGTTCATTGACCATTCCTCCTTTGAAGGTTGTTTGCCCTAGTCGCGTCAACAAGACCGGAACTAAACTAGCCGGCCTAATGTCCCGCATCCTTGGCAAGGAACTATTGTCAAAGGAGATGCGACAATTTGTGTCGCTACCAGAGTTCCACGTCAATTGCTCAATATTGAGTGCAACGGCGAGTCAGCCGATTAGTTCTCTCAGAGAAAATGCCTCGGTTGCTATGACGCAAACCGCATGGCCTAAACGGCGCGATTCAGCATGAACCCACCTGAACTTACCACTCCTGCGGATCTGAACGAGAGGTTCAACAACCGTTCCAGAATTCAGTTAATGCAATTCGCAAATCGTGGGATCGAACGATTTTCGGTAGCCAATGCTGAGGAAAGTAGCATTGCACCTCACGGTGAGTGAATCTCGGGTCTACGAGTAGTATCGCACCTCGGTCTGCGCTATGGCGCACCACGCGACCCGCCGCTTGAACCACCCGAGTTAGAGCCGGCCGTCGATATGCGAGCTCGTAGCCCAGATCTGACTTGTCGCGGATGAGTTCGCGCTCCAGACTCGACGGCGGAATGGCGGGACCAACTACGATCACACCACCGAGCGATTCACTATCGAAGTCGACTGATTCAGCGAAAACGCCTCCCGTGGTAACAAAGGCCACCCTTTGTCGTCCGTCATTCAACCATTCAATAAACTCCGTCCGCTCCAAAATGGACATTTCTTGCTGCTGCCGCCGAAATTGGTCACTCGTTTTGGTCAATCGAAAAACCATCTCCAAGTACTCGAAGGAAGGGAACGCTACCAACCAGTTTGCAGTAGCTGATTCTCGCGCAATGTGCACGACGTCCAAGATGGCTTGGGACGTACGTTTTCGATCTTTCCAATAGGTCGAAATGTCAGGAACCAACATCACTCCATATCTCTTTGGATCCGGCGCTACTTGCGCTCTTTCAAATGGACCTTCCAATCCGTGATGTTCGACGTAGACGTCGGGAGGCGAGAGTGTTCCCGAAAAACGAACGCTGCCTTGATAGTCCCCTACTACTTTGCGGATCCACGGTCCAGGTGCTAGACAGCGCAGCCGCAACACTGTCGATTCGGCTTCGCGACCGATAAACCAAACATACGATTTGCTGTCGTAGCGGTCCTTTGCGGCGACTAGCCGAGATACTGTGTTTAGACATCTGAATAGCACATCACCTGTCGACTCGAGGTTTACTTCCAGCAACGCTTCCTGCATGGCATTTGCCAACGACCACAACTCGTCTGGTATCGCTTCGACAACCGCCTCTTCATCTTTGTCCAATTTGTCATGCGCAAGCGCACTCAATTGGCGCAGAAGTCCTTGTGCCAGCCTTTCCACGTTGGGGCTGGCTTTGGCACCAATTGTTTCCTCTAAGAGAGTCTGCTCCAATCGCACCGAGAGCATATCGGCAACGCGTTCGCCAAGACGATGCGATTCATCGACCAGCAGTGCAATGTGACGAAAGTGCTTCGACTGCAAATTTCGCAGCGAAATCATGGGATCGAAAACGTAGTTGTAGTCGCCAATGGCTACATCCACCCAGGCTGCAACGTCCAATGACAGTTCGTAGGGACAGACGCAATGTGCACGGGCTACCAATTCAACATCTTGTCGATCGATTGTTCTGCGTGCTAGCAAGTCCTTTCTGGCTTGTGGAACTCTGTCGTAGTGTCCCTTTGCGAACTCGCAGTGCTCCGGAGCACAGGTTGCACCGGGCGTAAAACAAATTCTGTCTTTTGCTGTAATCGAAATTGTTGTTAGTGGCTCGTTGTCGGCATGCAATGTCCGCATCGTCTCAATCGCGATTCTCTGGCCGGTAGTTCGAGCGGTGGCGAAGTACACTCGATCAATGCGTTCCAGACTCATTGCTTTTACAGCGGGATATAGAGTCGCCATTGTCTTGCCGGTCCCAGTTGGGGCTTCCATCATCAGGTTGTCCCGGTCCCTAAACGACACATACGCTCGTCGTGCAATTCGCATCTGTTCAGCTCCAACATCCCTGAAGGGAAACGGTTGGTCTTTCGCGATTTCGTTTCGTGCTTGGACGCGTTTCAGACTGCGAGACAGAAACTCCGTGTAGATCTCTACTGTGCGACTCAAGAATTCCTGCAACTCCTCGCTCGTGAATTCCTCGCAGATAGACTCCGCTTGCATCGAATCGGGATGAACATAGGTCAATTGGACACTGCACTGCGCTGCATCTTGTTTTTCCAATAGCATCGCAGCGTAGATGCGTGCCTGAGCCAGATGCATGGACCCCATACGTGCATGAACTTCGGCGGCAGGGAGCCGCGAAGCTTTGATCTCCTCCACAAGCAATTCCGGTTCGAGTACAACTCCGTCTGCTCTCCCCGAAATCTTCAATCGAACTCCATGCGCTGTGTACTCGCCCCGACAGACTTTCTCAGTCTCGTAGCCTGCGTTGTCTGATCTTATTCTTGCTTGGTAGGATTGCTGAGCAATCAATCCCTCTTGGAGATCCAACCGTTCATCTAACCTGTGGTTTATGTCGCCTGCGCGATGCACAAACTCTGCAAGCTCGCGGACTGAAATTGAAGACTTCACGTTCTGTAGGAGAATCGCACTACACGAACTGGGAGATTAACTTCTACGAGGGAACTCAACCAGATTCTCTGGTTTCGTTGAACTTGATCGCCAGGCGCTTTCACTTCCACAAACTCGTAGCTTCCATCGGAATGCACAAGCGTTAGGTCGGGAAACCCTGACCGCATCTGGTTCAAGTCTGATTTGACAATTTCCAGTAGTCTTCTCAAGCCAGAATCGCCTATAGCACGTACAACAGCTCGCAGAACTTCGTCCGACATGATTGACCAATTCACAAGACGATTGGCAAGTCCTCGTTTTGTAGCAGCCGTGGTCAATATCGTTTCGCTGATGGACATCCCGCCGCTCAATGGGTCCGCACACATTCGTTTTCTGACATCAAAGAACTCCGGCCAGAACAAGTCACGTGGACCGGATTGGAATTGATTGGTAAATGCCCCAGGAACGGAGACATACATCCATTCCCAATATGCAAGGCCAAACAACGACAACGGCAGAGCATTTTCAAAATGCCACCCATCGCCGCCATCTTCGACTAGTGTCTGCAATGCATGTTGTTCAATGGGAGTTTGCGGTGGGCGTGCAAGTTCGAGCTCGTCAATTGGATACTGCTGAGTCAGTTGCCGCGGTTCTTGAAACCGCCGTGCAAAATCCTCCTCTTCTTTGCACCAGGGGTCTACTACTAGTGCCTGCTTGAGTCTAGTCGCCGTTCGTTGCCTACCCGTTCGAACGAGAATGCGTACCATTCGTTCCCGAGCAGGATGCCGCTTGGAATATCGATATGCTCTGAAGGCAAGTCTCCAATATTTACTGCGTTCTAGTTTGTGCCCCAATCGATTGAGAATTCGGCTTCTGTAGCGTTCGAGCGTACGATTCTTAACATCTGTTCGAAGTGCATCGATATAGGTCTGAACGCGACTAGGATTGAAAGATACTTCGCTTTCAGCTATCGAATCGCTCAAGGAGACCCACTCAAAGTACTTAGACAATTCCTCACGCGAGCTAAATTGCCTATCGTGCGCGTTGAGCACGTAAGACTCATATCGCAAGATTCCCAAATCCCTGGTTACAAACGCGCTCAAGTCTGTAGCTCTATTGCCGAAAAACAAGAACAGGTAGCGCTCGAGCAGTTCCTTGCTTTGTAGTGTGAGCCAGGGATGCCGTGACCTCAGAAATGCGCGAAGTCGCCAATCTGGATACTTACAAGCAATGGAGTTCACATAGTTTGCCTTGGGAGTGTGAGGCTTCACATAGGCGAACGCTTGTCCTAATTGAGGCACTGTCAATCGGTCGAGAACTATGTCTGCGGGAAGGCATCCGTTCAACTCAATCAATCCACAGTCCTCAAGTTCTCTGACCGCGCCGTCAAGGTCTTTGACTTCTGCATACTGCAGCTTCTCGACTAACAGCACTGCCACCGTGCGCCCAACGATACGCGCATACAGACGTCGTCCATCTGGTGAAAGGTTGAGAATAGACCGTCCGTAGGCAAGTTCGGATTGAGTCAAGAGGTCTTTGTATTGCTCGATTACGGAACGGATCAAGACACATAGATTGCCCGCGTAGTAGTCGCTTGGAGGCGCACTATCCGGTTGCAGGCGCATTTCTTCGGGTTGTGTCAACTGCCTCACAATCTTGGACAGTTCTTGTAGGAGTTAACTACTGAATACTTGGACGTAATTTATCATCGTAGTCCAGTGTATATGGGTTTCGATTGCATTGCCCAGCACGGTGGCAATGCGGTAGAGCGCGAGCCCACGACGACGAAGACGCAGCATGTACGCCACTTGCTCTCGTGCCTTCTCATGGTTCGGCTCATGGTTCGGCGGCCCTCCTTGCTCGACCCGGTAGACACCATGGTAGCCTCTCGCTCTTGTTTCATGACATCTCTCCGAGAGCAACAAGCAAACTTCAAAGTACTGCTACAAACCGCACTTCAGACAGTCAGTTCTAAGGGAGCGGTCGGGACCAGCGCTGACTACACGTCGGCGAAAAGCTTCTTCAGACTGTTCAAGCGCGACCTCGTCCATGCCGTTCACAATGTTCCGCGACCCACGCCCGCTTCCCCCAACAACGACGACATCGTCAGATTGCACAATTTGATGAGAAGAGCGTATTGGCGGTGGGTACCACATACCAAACTCGTCGGCGCGAATGCATTCGAAACAGAAATCGAGCTGGACCTCTTTTTGGATTTCGTGGAGGAAAGGGCTAGATAGGAGCGTGCCTATTAAACATATCACAAACCCCTTTTCCAAGACGCCAATATTCTCTCAATTACTAACATACAGATCGCACCGCGGAAGCAAGTAAAGACAGCGTCGAGAATTGACTATCTACCGAGCTTAATTCGTCAGCAGGAACGAATAGCTTGGGCTCTTTATCGTGAACGGTGTGACCGTCCTTCCGTTGAAGGTGCGTCCGCAGCCTCCCCGCGACGGAAGGCGGCATCGAAAGCGCTGTGCTCCTGGGGAGTCTCGGCCGTGCCGATATGCCTTGTCCTTCCCGCAGTGCGGACACCGCCTGAATTCGGTCACCAACTGGTCGAAATTCTTGAGGGCTTCCAGTCCCTTCCGACTGTCGATCAACGAACCAGCACAATCTTCCAGCTCTTGCAGCTCTTCCGAGGACATATCCCCCAGAAGATCCAGCGTAAACGAAAATGTCTGTCTGTCCATAGACAACTTGGCCTTGCAAATCAATCGCTTGCAACATATATGCAGTCAATTTATCCCGTTTTAAACACTTAACTTAACTACAAATGAGCGACGATATTTCAGCACACCTGTAATGAGGTAGTTAATCCTCGGATCAAAATCAGCCAAACTAATCCAATGCATTCAAAAACCTAAACCGAATTTATGAGCAATGTGTTTCGCAAAATATCGATCAATATACGTTCAACAGACTTGCGAACTCGCTCGTCCTCAATTTCTATCACGGTCATATAAGAAACAATGGGTTCTTTAAACCAAAATTTGTCTCTGTGTTGTCTGTATCGAGTTGCAATATTTCCCGACTGTCCTATATAGGTTGGTAAATCGTTAGCACTCCAAAATATATACACTCCAGATACGCCAGAAACCTCTTCTAGATATTCCAAATCTACTGTATAATATTCTCCAATACTCGAACCTTCTGATTCCTCTACATCTTCATCTAGCGTAGTTTTCCTAGGATCAATTGGCAGTTCATCAGTCCCTAAAATCTCAGCTAAGTTTTGTAGAGTTTCAGATTTGGGATTGACTATAGTCCGATTTTCAATATTGTAAATGTATCCAGTCGAGTATCCGCTCTTGTTTGAAAGTTCCTTAACTGAGATGTTCCTTTCTTTACGAGTTTCGCGTAGCCAACTTCCGATGTGCAGAGGGATTTCTAATATCTCTTCCAATTCGTTGAGAAAATTGCTTGGATAAGCATGTGCATTTTCCCAATTGGATACATATCCAGATGAGACACCTAATTCTTCTGCAAGTTGTTGTTGCGTCCATCCCTTCTTCTCGCGTGCTACCTTTATCATCTTTGAAAGTTTCATATGTATTCAAACTCACAACTAAGTATAGATAAATTGTAGCATACCAATTTGATTAGGGATTACTTCACTCAAGAAAATAGGGAATTACTATCATAAATAGACACGAGACGCTCCGCTGAGGGAAATTGGGTCGAAAAGGGATCGATTTCCTGGGTTTCGACGCATATCAGTCCACATGACCTGCGATTCAAGCAAGTTCTATTCTTCGGCGGCTTCCTGTCAGCTTCTTTCGTGGTAGGGTGACTCCTGCGCACATGCGGCAGAGCGCGCTCACTCGGTCCTTCACGTGGACCTCCACGCTGCCTTCGTTCAGTCTGTAGCAAACGTCGTTCAGATATCTCTTGAGATGGTTCACGGATACGTGATGGTGCTCTCCCATGGCCGTTCGCTCGAGGATGGCCCCGATGCTCTCTATCGAATTGGTGTGGACATCGCCCCGAACGAACTCCTTGGCCTTGTGCTTCACGGTCTCGTGCTGGTAGGGCAAGTCGTCCAGCCCCTTGTAGGCACCATGCTCGTCGGTGTAGATCGTGCTGCCGTCGACGACATGCTCGTGGATCTGTTCCTGCACCATGTTCGCGCCCGAACACGCCACGGGCAAAGCCACGACGTCTCCCTGTCGCTCGCGCATTCCCAGGACTGCCTGCTTGCCAACCCATTACCTTCCGAGATGGCGCTTCCAGGATTCGTGCTTGTTGAACTCGCTGCCTCCGACATATTTCTCGTCGTCCTCCACTACGCCCGAGAGAAACGGCTCCTTGTTGCCGCACGCCTCCTTGATCCGCTGGAGCATGTGCCAGGTCGTCTTCTGAGGCCGGTCCAGCTCCTTGGCGAGCTGCAGCGAGGAGACGCCCTTGCGCGACACGCTGATCTTGTACATCACGAACAGCCACTCCCGAATGGATATTTGAGACGATTTCATGACCGTGCCCACCTTGCGCGAGAACTGCTTGCGGCAATACTTGCAGTGGTAGTAGCGCTTGCGGGAGTTGTGCCGATAGGTGTCCGAACTCCCGCATTCAGGGCAGAATCGGCCGTTCGGCCAGCGACGCGACTCGAAGAACCGTACGGCTTTGTCCTCGTTGGCGATCCAGCTCAGAAAATCCAGCTCTCCCATTGTCGTGTTGTTCGTCACTGCCAGTCATCCCCGGCGAGTTCCTGTCTGTGTGAGGTGATCGTCAGGGTGCCGTCATGGACTTTATTTACTTATATTGGTGATTCCCCCTACGGATCTACTACCTCTAAGACTCTTTCAATCTAGCATGCTATTCAAACTGCTAGTTTGCCTACAGCATTACTTGATCCGCGACATCATTGAACGATATTTTTCCTTCCACCATTTCACTCCTCACACGTTTGATAGTTCCTATGGTCGGTAGGCCATCTACACAGACATTGCACAAGACACCTAGTCGAACGAACAACTCGTTCAGTGCGTTGACGATATGCTCTCGCAGTATGGCTTGAGCTAGAGTGCGGGAAATCATTCGATAGAACACAAAGAACTCTGTTGTCCTTTCCTGCTCCCAATCGCGACGATTCCAACCCCACCTATTAGTCGCTTTCCAACAACAAATGTCAATGTCTAGCCGATATGACTCGTAGTCGAAAATACGGGATTGCATACCCCGCTCCAGACCTTTCCGCCAAAAGTCGGGCCCCGTAATCTCATTCTTTACTAGTTGTCGGAGAATATTCCTATAGCGCCGACGACCACCTAATGCTATTGGCATTTCGATATACCAAACTCGGTCAGTTGGCACAGTTATAATCTTCCTGTCAATGGTTTTCCACTCCTTTCGGGGAACAATCTGGAAGAAGTGCTTTGTTGACTTCCAGAGACGTCGAGTGGTAAATTCACTAAGGCGTTTACCTTCCTCACGTGTACAAAGAATCTCATACGCTGCGCTTCCTTCCCTGGACAAGCTTTTGGCAACTTGTTCTACGGCCCCACAAACTGCTCGCGTTGAATCTTGGCGTGCATACTTATCAATTCCATTGAGAAGACGAATCGCGGTTTCGCATGCAACACGGTCTCCTTCGAGATCGACACGTAAGTTCTTATGCTTGTCCGTCCAAGGTCTAATAGGCATTACGCCGTTCCAAACATCCTCCGTGAACATGGCGATGTTGTTGCTAAATTCTTCCCTTCTCCCCAGACTAGGAAAATGGGTTGCACAAATTGGTTTCGACGGATCCAAATGAATTTTCTTCATATGAAACCACCGTCATTAGTCTTTCTTATTCGTTTCTCTTCTAGAGCTATTGAATCTCTTAGTGACCGTCGCTTAGATCCAAATTCGAGGCAAGAAGCACTTTTAAATTTATTCAAGTAGAATTCGATGAAAGCATCAATTCCATCGTAAAGACAGCCAAGGTCACTCTTTGCATAAGCTCTTACCAGCGAACTCTTGTGGTCTATTACTGTATAGGAAACAATTGAATCTTCGTGATATTCCTCATGGCGGGGAACATCCATTAGCTTTTCAGAAATTTTTTGGTTCCATGTGGTTCGGTGAATGCCTCGATGTGGAATTTCAAAGGCTGCGTCCGTAATATTCAAGGCAGCCACAAGCATCGGGACAGAAAGTCGACTTTCCTTGGAAGTAAGGCACTGACTCCAAATAGTATAGACCGTATTCCATAGCTTGTCGTTCTCATGAAAGTCTGCCAGGAGTCGTGTGTAACCACTAACGTCCATTGCATCCAATAGCGGTGCTGCAGCAATCTTGATGGCCTGGCGTTCTTGCCAATCAATATTGCCCCCTTTAGGGAGGAGATTTTGAAATTTGTTTATGCAACCCACCAAGTAGAACTCAAAGACGTTTTCTAGCAAGTCGCTATCATTGTTAACTAGTGAATCAAGTACAACTTCGCCTGAAATATGCAAGAACTGTCCTGCATAATCGGGAAATTTAGCGGGACGCGTCGATAGGTCCAACTTGACGCTGTGGTGAGACATTGATGACACTAAATTTGATTTCCTGCGATTGATTCGGGCCTCGATCCGATCAGCATCAAATTCCGACCAACGTAAACCTCTAATTCTTCGGTCACTAGCCAGATCACTCCACGATTTTTCCCAGACTTTGAATTGGTCGTGCAGTTTGTGCCAGTATTCCCATTCTCGACTCATTAATGCTGCAGCTAGCCAAGGATGTTCTTGATTCAAAACAGTCGTGATCATTTTTTCGAACAATGCAATACCCTTATCTACCAAGGCATTACAATTTTCTGTGAATCGTCCGGCCGCGGACCGAACGACCAACTCAGATTGGTACCACCGAGGTGTTACATACTTTCCCTCAATGTTGAACTCAAACACTAATCGTGGTCTAAGCCATTCAAGCTGTGGTAAACAATATCCCGGAATCCCATGGCTGTAAATGCTGCGGTTACTACGCCAATTGATGGATGCAACTTTTTTGTGGATCTGACGTTTGCCAATCGAAGCTATGTGTTCTCTATACGCTATCGCGAGCGAAACCAGAAGAGACGCTAAACTCTCTATGATTGCAATTTTTTCTAGCGTATCGTTGGTCCCAGGTCTGCTGTCACCTGGTACCACAACTTGGTCCAAGACAACAACCCCTAAAGTGCTTATAGTCTCTAATGCTCTCTGAACTTCGCCGGCACGCCCAAGAATTCCTATGTAAATATTAACGAGTGCAAATAATCCATGTACATCGGAGTACTTTTTGTCTCCGAGGTTGACTTTCACACACCTCATCACAATAGGCAATACTCTGGCTTCTACCCATTCCTTATTGGTTACGGTCGTTGGCTGAAGCAAAGTACCCGTTTCATGAGCAACTGAGACTTGAGAATACTCTGTCCGGAACCAATCGCGCTGTTGAAATTGCTGCTCATACCAGAGGCTATCGAATGGAATGCCTGCCTTGGATTGTTCGTACTGTGTCAAGAATTGCACGAGTTGTTGTGAGAGCTCGATGAAGGGCTTGCCTCGTAAGTGGCGTGCTTCTGCTGTTATATCCGTCAGCGTTTGAAGAGTTTCAAGTGTCGCACTAGCATTTCGATGCGCGTGCTCTTGAAACGACCTATTTGACCATTGAAATCCACCTACTCTGACTGTTCGAAGCCAATGATTTAGTCGTTCAAATATGTGAAATGAAAGTTTCGTGGGATCGAATAAATAGAATGCTCGCCGTCCAAGTTGCACAAATGCAATTACACCTACAGCGGAACATAGTGCGACAATCGGTATTGCCGAATGATTGTATGCCAATCCAATCAATCTGAATGCGATGAATATTAGGCTTAGTACCGTCAAGAACGCCAGGAACCGCATGTATGTGTTTCCGTAGCGTTCCTCAGCTAACAAGTCGCGAATGTTGTTCGGTACTGTTGCATAAATAGCACTGCCTATTGCACTCACACCAGCGTAATACAAACCAATAAAGACACTACCGATGCCAGCAACTGTGGCGAGAAAGGCTATATAATCTGCGTCATTCGGGACACTAACTCCGAATCTTGCATACAGCAATTTTGCGTGTGAGTCGAAAAACTGAAGCACAATGGCTAGAGTAATCGCAAATATCACGGGCCATACAGCTGTACCAAAAATTTGTCGTATTGAATAAAATTTTGTCTTTTGTTTTCGTAGTCCAGTTCGAACCCCAAACGCGTTGGTCTCTACCCAAAAAACCAAGCGCTTTAACGCCCACCTAATCCACCAATATACACGTGTTCGATTCCCAAATGTACGAAGCCCAATGCGAGAGATAAAGTGTATGATTCCATCAGTGAGCTTGTTCATCGATAAGATTCTAGTGTGATTAGAATGCGCCCGTAAACTCTAAAGAAAATGGGAATTACTGCATTGAATAAACAAGCTATTTGCCTGGGGCAAATGTCGCATGCGCAACACAGATGAGTGCGGTCGAGCAAGCAACGGTCCGCCGTGGACCACTCCAAAAAAGCAGGAATCTGCCTGCCACACACCCTAATTGTGATCCTTTGTCCACTTCGAGTCAGAATTAGCCAGTCAATCCCTCTCAATCCCAAAGGTAGTATACCCGTCTATTTAAAGCAGTAATTCCTCTATGTTTTGGTCGACCGACGACAACTACACTAGGGCCTCAGTAAGTTGGTACAAATTCCAATTCTAAATAGCAAATAGGCTGAACGTTAGTTGCGGGAGTCTAAGAAGTCTTGTACAAGAATTCCAAACCAATTCTTGACCATAGATGCCTCACCAGTTTGGTAAACGTAAGTCTCAGTATCAGGAGATCTCGTGATAATGCCCATTTTACCTCCATCGTGAGTAATCTCGACTATACGTGACCAATCTTGTTCAGCTACATGTATATGTCTAAGCTCCTCAGGTACCAGCCTTGATAAGTGAAGCGAACACGTTTGTCTTAGGTCTGCATTTGTCTCCTCCGCCATTTTCGAGCTAGGACCAAAGTGAAATACAAGCTCTTCTTCTTCTTCGGGAAACTCAAACGTGATCTTTAGGCACCAAGCCCTTTCCATAGTCCTTCTTTCCCTAATTGAACGGTACGTCTCAAAATCAATAAATGGAAAGTCTCTAACTCGAACCTCACCTGCTCTCAAACCTCTGAGTGTCCGAGACAACTGCCCCGAAAGTTCCTTCAACTCAGCTACTACTCCTGACATTGCATTATACCAATCATCATACTGTTCTTCAAGTCTTAGCGGAACCACTGATGCTTGATTCGACGTTAATCGTTCAATCAAACGCCCAAATTCTGAATCTGGTTCAACCTCATCGATGACTACAGATCTCTGTGCATCTTCTACATTTTGTTCTACGGAATTTTCCAGTTTTGTTATAGTGTCCTCAAGGACATCGCAGAATAGATTTGTTAGTTCTGTTAAATTACCTATTTTAGTAGCTTCTTTACTATTGCAAAGCTCCAACGCGTCATAATACCTTTCTCTGTGTAGCCATGGCAATAGTAATCCCGGTAAATTTGCACGCCACATAAAATAATTCGCTAAGAGTCGGGCTACCCTACCATTTCCGTCCTTAAATGGATGAATCGAAACAAATCGCACATGAGCTTCAACCGCTTGTCTAATAGGATTGAGTGCTGTAAACTCGGAGGAACGAAAACGAGCCAACATTTCTTCACAGAATTGTTCGATTTGTATGTGATCAGGTGGAACAAAAGCACTCCCTGATATCTCTACATTGGCCTTCCGAAAGTTGCCGGGATCCGCATCTTCGTCACCTAACATTGTTTGCTGGTGAATCTCTCTAATCATGGTTACGTGCAGAGGCACCTCATGGTCGGTTGCGTATTCAGCAACAAGCCGGAAAGCATTCCGTAAACTCTGCGCAGCGCCACAGTCCTTTACCATTTTTCCTGCCACGATTTTGCCATCGATGATCATGCCAGGCTTTGCAAATTGACTGATACTATTCGCTCTTACGTTATCGTTGTTTGGGCCAGATATTTGAAGCACCATCTCTGTTTGACCACGGTCCAACTGACTACCTTCAATGCGATTTGAATGGTAAACATAGTCAATTTCTTCCTCCTTATTCAAGCTAGTGATTAGGTCTTGACGGTTGACATTGTTTTCCAATACCTCTTCGAGCCGACGCACTAAATCATTAGTTCGACTCTGAGTACGCTGATCACAAAAGTAGTTTGTAGGCAATGCTTGCAATAGGTCTAGATCTTTCAATTTAGCAAAGGCAAGTTGAGTGTTGTCAGTACCAAAGTCTATAGAGAAAAAAGTTTCCCCCTCAATCCCTGACAAGTCGTGTAAATCTATGGGGGGATCAAGAGCGAAGCGGAGGTTTTCGGAAGTATCCACTTCAAATTTAGCAAAACCGTCTTCCTGCAGTGTCATCGAGAGTTGCAGATGTCTTTTGGATCGTTGATTGCGATAACGGGAAATTCGTTGCCAGTGATTTCCGAGTTCATCTTCGGTTTCGGCACCCGTAATTTTGCAGAATCGATAAAACAGATTTCTTGAGTCTTGGCGCAGGTTGAACTCCCATGATCTTGTTTTATTCATCAGTTTGTTTAGACTCATTGGAGCCTTTAACAAAATCCCTTTCCGAAGATCACTTTTCACGCCAAATGGACTATTCATCTTCAGAGGTAGATACAGCTCACCGGCATTGTGACCACACTGAAATCTGACGTCCTCTTGGAGAAAGGGTTCTACTCTGGCCGGCTTCATTCCGTGGTGACGGGAATTTGCTGCCGCCTCTATTGCTAATCCATGAGCAACAGCTTTCTTGTAATCAGGAGATACTATATATTCGGCATCTTTAAATAGTGTGTCCTTTCCCAATTTGCTTTCAATGAGTTTCCTAACAAAACTCATTTGACATGTCCCACCAGCCAAAATTACAAAGTGCACCTCCTTGACACCCAAATTCGATGATTGAACGTTGTCAAGGCTTTCATCTATGACGGCATCAACCGCCGGCCATACTCTCTCCTCAAACACTGTCTCAACTAGAGTCTGACTTACTTCAACATTTCGATTATTCCAATAAAAGGAATGTCTTTGGAGATTGCTCTTATTGACTTTTTCAGTTATCGAGTTAGACAAAGTCTCTTTAGATTTCTTAATTTGCTGCATTGCACCGACAGATCCCTCCACTTGTAACACTTCGGCTAAGCATGAATCAAGTGTAGTTCCACCGATTTCTGCGGATGTCACTCCATGAGGGACATGGTTTTGACCACCTCTAGCAAGTTTGCCAAATTTCGTAGTTTGGATTAGACAGACATCAGTGGTACCACCTCCAATGTCGATGATTAGCACATTTTTCTGTTCCTCTAAGTTATCCATATCGTTAATGTGAAACTGAAAAACCGCAAACGGTTCCGGCCAAAACTTCGGTTTGGGATAGCCTAGTTCCTGAAATATTGTTTCAATCTGTTTTTTGTATTTTTGACGCCATTGAATCTGATTTTCCGATGTAGTTGGTGGAATCCCAATAATTATCTGAGGTTTCTCCGTCAATTCATCCAATTGTGCAATTGATTGTTCTAGCAAAATCTTGAAATATTTCTTGGCTAGTAACGGTAAGTCTTGTCTATCCATTACTCGGGCGAGTTCAGTATTGGAAATCAACTCGGTCCTAAGCTCCGCCTCGGATTTCCCTAGCAACATTTTCCAATTGCCAAGTTTTAGAAATTGTTGGTCTGGCGCATCGACAGCCTCATCACCAATGAGTACTTCTTGTCTCTCCAATGGCAGTGCAATAACGGTCGGGATGCCATCTGGAGAACTCATGGGAAGGCTATTTACTTTCATTTTCTCGAAGTTCATGTTTGTAACATTTCCTCTATATTGGTACTTCTTGCAAAAGTTGTTAGTCGATCACAAGCTTCTTTGCTATTGAAATTTGGAGAACTCTTATGTACTTTCCATTTACCCTCTGTTAATGCGTCATCTGCTTCTAGTCGGTATATTCCTCGTCAATGGCAATTCTGCATTGCCCATAACCTAATCCACTAACACAAGGTTCTCGGTGCAATTTTTCGCGGAGATCGCTAAGATACCCTGAGTCCCAGCTTGACACCTCTGAAACTGCTTGATCCCAGTGAGCTCGAACCTTACACTCGCCCTCGCGGAACTGTGGTACCTGAATCGTGTGTGTGTCCTTGTAGCATGCAACCAATATTCCCCGCGCATAGTCATCATCACGAACATTTGGAACAACGACATTGCTCAGATCGGCACCACTATACGTGGGAAAATGCAATTTCCTACCACGACTTCGCATGATTAGAAGACGGCCAACCGTTGAATTAAGGAAGACTGCAAGAGCTTGCGATTCTTCAAGACTAAGACCAGTAACTGGCATCCATCCATTTCCGACAAATCTATCTCCCGCCACAGCACAAACCCGTGCAGTTGACGGATCTTGACCAGCAGTGATGAGCAAGTGACCCGCCTTTTGCAGCAACTTAGTCCTATGTTGTATTGGATCGTCTTTCTTTGAAATCCAGAATTCGTCTGGACGCGTGTGAAGACTTTCCTGTCCGTCCGATCCTTTAGATCTAACAATTGGAAAGCTTCCAATGATGTGCTCATCTGACTTTTGGAAACTGCCACGCAAAACTTGACCTGTAGCATGGACTCGAACGCTTTCAATACTCGCCAACGGAATCAGAGAACCACCCTGAAAGAAATCCCAACTCGCTTTGGCCAATTCGGGATCCCGCCAAATCCCGGGCGACCAATCTCCCGCCTCCATTCGGGACGCCGGCCAAGTCGACACTCTTCCCCAGCTCTCTTCTATGCGATTTCCCAAACGCAACCGATCACAAAGTTCGGTTGCCTCATCTTCATTCATCGGAAATCGGTCCAAACTCACGAATCGAGTATCTTGCTTTCTTGCTTCATCGCACTTGCGAGCGATGATCAAACTCTCGTTAATATTGCTGCCTTGGCTCATGTTCAATTGGCGAGGCTTGTGACAAGTCACAACGGTGTGAATGTGGTATTTAGAAGCAAGAAATCTCCTCTCTTTGAGTCCTGAAGGCGCACATAGGGCCACGGTCGGAACTACTGATGCGAAGATCCCATTGGATTGCAGGCAAAAACCGGCTAAAGCTGTAAACAAGGGGCGGACAGTATTCTTATCTGTAATTTGCTTTGTACTAGGATGTTCAGTTTCTAAAGTGTCCTGGAGTACATCTATACGGTCCCGTAAAGCGTTTTGTTCTTCTCTTGAAAATTTCTCTCCCATTTTTTCTCGATTCGTAAAAGGGGGATTCATGATCACTATGCTTGCGTCGCTTGCCTCTTCAACAGCCGAAGCAATTCTTGCATCGAGATTCTTGTCAGAAGTCTTCCAAACCTGTTCCGATTCAATAGAATGCTCGAGTCTAAGTAGCTGCTTGGGAACAATCTCACTCTGATCTAACAGTTCCAAAGTTCCGGCATTCACGGTCAAATTGCTTTGATTTTGACCGTAAGGCATCCGATGCAACCCCATGCGGTTAAATCTGACCTCAGCGTTGCCAATACTCAACTGGGCGGCAGCCAACTGAAGGGAAACAGGGTTGATGTCAAAGCCTTTGAGAACTTGCTCCACTGCGATTCGATGCAGGCGGCTTATGCGATCCGAGCTTGCCTGTGTTTTGCGAGCGCGTCGCCGCATTTCTGCAAGACATGCCGCCAACAACGTGCCGCTTCCGCATGCTAAGTCAACGATTTTGATTCTTTTCCAGTGAGCCTCGTTGGACCAATCAAACTCACTCATTAGGTCAAGAGACAGACTAGCTAACAAAAATGCGGTAGTGGCTCATTTTGAATTTTAAGCATGAATCGATAGTTTGAACCTGATTCACCGGGTAAATTGAATTCAAAATGATATCCATAGGATACATTTGATATACAATGCACCATCATTCACAAGGACAAGGCATCATGCCAAATCGACCTAATGACATCAACCAGCGTGCCAAGATGGTCGTGGACATTGCCACTGGTGAAACAAGCAATGAGCCTGAAAAGACATCAGGCAAGGTGCGAAGCGGCAAAGCACGAGCCAAGGCACTCACTGCGGAACGAAGGTCAGAGATAGCCAGACAAGCAGCACAAGCTCGCTGGTCGTAGTGTGTCGTATCGACGCATTGCCTTTCGAGCAATCGCTGCATTCCTGATCAGCTTCCTCGCTACAGTTGCAGCGATTGCTCTCCTGCTCACTTTGATCATCCTGTAGTGCCTCCTACCCCCCCCCCCACAGAATTGGTCGAACCAAACCGTATGGACAGCTGACTGCCTTGACATCATGCG